>JAUHYD010000017.1 GCA_030426665.1 Bacteroidia bacterium
AGATGACGAGCAACTTCCCTTGCAGATTAGAAGATGTAGTTAAGACAGACATCCACATGAGCGTAGAGACGCCAAGTGCACCGATTGTGACAATCAGTGCAAATCCGGGCACCTCAATCAGCAGTGGAACCCGAGTAACGCTAACTGCGAATGCAACGAACACGACGAACGATGTAACGTATCAGTGGTTTGTGAACAGCACGTTGCTGCAGGGAGCGGTACAGCAGACGTATACGAGCAGCAACTTTGCCGACAATGACGAAGTAACGTGTGAGGTAACGAATCACGGGGCATGTCTGTCAACGATGGGTAGCAAGACGGTACAGATGCGTGTAGGAACTGTAGGTGTAGCGACAGTAGGCGCAGCCATCAGCGATATCCGCTTGTTACCGAACCCGAATACGGGCGACTTCGTAATCCGCGGCACATTGGGTGTACAGGAAACGAAGGAGTTGGGAGTAAGTGTAACAGATGTCTTGGGTCAGGTAGTATACCGCGGTACGCTTCAGGCTAAGAACGGCGTAGTGGAGCAGCGGATACAGCTGAGCAATGGACTAGCAAACGGCATGTACATGCTGACGTTGCAGTCAGGCAGCGAAGCTAAAACAATCCACTTCGTACTGCAGCAGTAATAACAAACAATACTTACAGGGTGTAAGCCTTGTTTGTAAAGGAATAAACACAAGAGCGGGGAGCCAAATGCGGCGCCCCGCTCTGTTTTGAATTGCCTCCGCCATTTGGTTGTAAGTGTATCAGACAATTTCAGGTAAATGTTTAATAGCGTTGCTATAGCGTTTCATAACCGGTGAATATTCAGCGTCGTGTCGTTCGTAGCAGTATTTGAATTTCTGATGTAAATTCTTTCCCCTACACTCATAGTTCTGGTTTTCGCATATTTGTTATTGTAGCTTGAGTCATATTCGGTGGCAATAAACATGAAAGCAAAAATGCCCCCTGAAATCGATTTCAGGGGGCATTTCTATTTTTGCAACTATTGTAAAGGAGTTATTATAATCCGGCATAGGATACGCTAAACATATTGGCGTAGTTATCAGACAGTTTTTTCGCTCCGGCGCCGGGCATATGAACGATACTCAAAGTAGAGAAGTCAATGACATTTGGCGACTTAAACATGGCTAGGATATCGGCTTGTACATGTATGTGCGGCGTTTGATCTTTCGTTACTGCAATTTCATTCGCGAAGTCCATTGTAATGGTTTTTACGACATTATCGGCACCCTTAAATCCTCCGCAATGGAACATTAGTTTTCCATCCGGTTCGGGGGAACTAGGTGAGTTGCCTTCCATTTTTAGCATGATATAGCCGGTGTTCCACGACCAGAAATTCCCATTTGCCGGGTCTAGTGCACCAGACTGCGCTCCTGAGACATTGTGCAGGCTATCGACGCCAATTGTAAGGGTCACTGATTTGTAGTTTCCCTTTGGTACACCTGATATCGGGAAAGCCATGTTTGCCGGGGTAGCAGAGTGTTCTACAAGGCGGTAGCTTTCCGGTTCGGAATAGTCCGGCGTGCCTGCGCTGCCATTAAAGGTGATATTGCTGACGTAGTAGTTTAGCTTACTTACGGTAAATGAATCGCCGTTTTCATTTGTATACCATTGGTCGTTCAGCACAATGTTACTCCCACCTGCTTGATTGAAGAATTCAATGTATATTTCACCGGTGTCGTTTCCCGATGTGTCACCGGGAGTAGGGTTCTCTTTCTTGTCGCAGGAGAATAGCGTTGCAGTACTTAGAGCTGCAAAAAGTCCGTATTTGAATATCGATTTCATAATTTATTAATTGATGTTTAGTATGCGTTCAGTTTTGTTTAGCCTTTTTACGTGTACTAAAAGCGAAACTGACAGCATGATGATTGTAATAAAACTGACGCCTGCCAGTAATTTCCACACGATTGATTGCAGACTGTTTTGTGATGTATGTAATACAAGTGCCAATCCAATTGCAATTGCTGTGGCAATACCTATATAATAGACCGGATGCCTGGAATTATCGTTGGTCATATTTTGATTTTATTTGTTAATTATGTTATAATACATTACACTTTCGGATACGCAACAGCATTAGCCCACACCGTAAATAAATATCGATGCAGCGGGTAAAACTATATATCTACTCTGTAACGTGTCCTATGCAAGTGTACACATCGGTATCTCCTATACAACGGGTGGTGGTGGGTGAAATACATCAGCCGCATATCTAAACATATACCTGTTGGTGTACGATTGGATATGTTTGATATTTGCGGGTGGGTAATCAAATGATAAACTCATTGTAGAAGCGATAATACAATCAAACGATTCCGTCTTGTCTGACTTTCGAGGTCGGTGTTTATCAGTGTTATTGCTATTGTCAACTTTGTTCAACTGTTTACGCAAATAGCACTTTCCGCAGCATTTTAATTCAGGCTTAGATTTATTGATACAAAAATTGGCAGCGATATAATTCTTATTCACCTGATACCATGCGACAATACCCAACTTTACCATGCTTTGACAGCATAGGCTCAGCATTAGTACTATAGCGAGGACTCTATTCATTTGTTTTACAAAATTAGGGAAATGTGAGCTTTTAGTGGGTGATACTTATCACTATTATTCATTTTTCCTTTTAGTCCGAATGAAGACGTAATTTGGTTATTGCTTAAATTCGTGGATTCACAACTTATTATATGCGTAAACTCACTATTGTATCGCTTATTATCTTGGTGTTGTTTTCTTCTTGTCATCGCAAGTTGCACAGGCAGCGTAGGGCTGCCCGTAATAAAATTAGCCGTACGGAATATATTGCGACATATAAAAAGATAGCCAGAAAGGAGATGAAGAAGCATGGTATTCCGGCGAGCATTACCCTGGCACAGGGAATATTAGAATCTTCTAATGGCAACAGTGTACTTGCCCGCAAGGCAAACAATCACTTTGGCATTAAGTGTACAAGCGATTGGCATGGTCGAACTATGCACCGAGATGATGATAAGCCTAATGAATGCTTCCGTAGGTACCGAAAAGCATCCGATTCATTCCGCGACCACTCAGACTTTCTGATGCGTAAACGTTACAGACATCTTTTTGATTTAGACAGAGATGATTACAAAGGGTGGGCATATGGGTTAAGAAAAGCCGGATATGCCACTAATTCACGGTATCCCCAATTGCTTATTAATATCATTGAAAAAAACAAACTGTACAAGTACGATTAGATATCAGAAAAGTTAGTTGAAGTCAATCAGGTTTCCTTCTTCCTCTCCCGGTAATAAGTTTAGGTCTACGTCCATACCGGCAATTCCATCAATCGAACCTCTGATGTGGGCGGAGTTGAGCAATACCTTTTCCAACTGCTTCTCCCGAGCTTTCCATAGTTTTTCCATTTGTTCCCGCTCCCTTTGTATTGAAGCCTTCATACTTCCGAACCCTTCGCTGATTGCCTTCCACTGTTGAGCAAATTCGGTACTGGTCAGATAGTTATAAAGTAAGGTCATTTTATCGCCTTTGTTCTCCTGACTTTTGGCAGCCATTGATACCTTTATCAGCAGCTCACGTAGTATTTGAACCACTGCGGCCACGTCGCCAAAAGAAGTGACCCAAACATCATCCTTTTGTCCAAATGTAACGATTCCGTCAGGTAGTGCTTGACTCACCAGTACGGCTACATCGGCGCCCTGTACACGCATGTCAGCCTTTAGTTTTTCTGTCCATTCTTTTCCAAAGTCTTTGGTACGCTTGCTTTCGAAAATAATGGTGCCACACTCAACACCCTGATTGTTGCGAACGGTCAATAGACAGTCAGCGCCCCGTTTGCCTTTGCTTACTTCATTAACCAAGTCAAATGGAAATGAATTGCGCAATAGTTCTTCCAGAGCCAGTTCCTGCACTTCGCCCTGAAGCTGCATGGAGCCTTGCTCGCTTTTGCGTTTCATTTCCTCAATAAGCTTCTTTTGGTCCTCGAGTTGTTTTACCAGCTCTTTTTGCTTCATCTCGAATTCCCAGTCTTTGTGTTTGCTCTTTTCCTCTTCTTCCTTTTTTATGAGTTCTGAAAGCTTCTCTCGCTCTTCTGCCATCCTTCGTTGCATCTGCAATTCCAGCTCTTGCTCTTTACTTTTTAGTTCCTGCATCTTTTTCAGAAATTCCAATTCTTTGTCACGCGCCTCTGCAAGTTTTGCCTCATTGGTTTTATTGGTATCTTCAAGCAGACGTAGCTTGTATTCATAGTCGGCACCAACCTTTTGTTGTAGTTCGGTGCGTAGGTTTTCTTCCAGTTTTTTCTTGTCTTCTTCGGCCTTTTTAAGCAGTTGAGTTTCCCGCACAGCTAGTTGTTGCTCTTTTTGAGCATATTGGGCTTCCCGTTCCTGCTGCTTCTCCTGCCACTTCTTATTGAATTCTTTAGACAACTCTTCCCGAACCGCTTGAGCGATGGCTGCTGTCGGTTCAAACTCAGTATTACAATTGGGGCAAATTATAGACGTAGACATAGATGCGAGAATAATTTTATTTAGAAAGGTTTTTTAAATTTGGGAAGAATAAATCTCAAACCCGAAACCACATTGCCAAAGTTCGCTATTTACGGCAATAATATGGTATTGCCTGCTTTTTTGTCTTATTTTACAGCAATTATGCAGTTGAGAACACTTTTTCTTACTTGCTTTCTATTTTGGTGGATGGCTGCCGGAGCCCAAACAACGGCAGAAAAAAAGGCTGCAAAGTATTTTGAGAGTGCTTTGGTGCATAAATCGAAAAAGAGATATGCGCAGGCCTGTGCAGATATGGAGGTGTCAATCCGGAATAACCCCTCATTGCCGGAGGCTTACAGTTTGCTTGGGCAATGGTACTACGAAGGGCACGATTTTGCAAAGGCAGCAGAGACGTTTCGAAAGGCGACTTACCAATGTCTTAATGGTAAATTTAGGTTTGTCAAACCACTGACACTGAGTCTGCTTTCGGCAGGGGCACCCGACGAAGCGCTTAGCTTGATTTCCAACTATGCGACAATAAAAGATAGTGCTGAATGGAATAGCTATCGTCGTCGGGCGTTGTTTATTCAGTCTGCATTGATGCACAAAGACACAAGTGAGCCGGTAAACTTGGGAGTGCGTGTCAATACGCCGTTCCCTGAATTGTTCCCGACAATGGCGGTCGACACCCAATTTCTTTATTTTACTCGCCGTGTAAATAACATGGATGAAGAGTTATACCATGCGCAAGCAGATTCCTGTGGAGGTTGGTTTAGTGCAAAAAATATGGGTTCACCTATCAACTCTCCCAATCAGGAATCGGCGCAGTTTATTTCTGCCGATGGTCACTACCTTTTCTATACAAGATGCGAAAACAGAAGTGAAAATGGATGGGCAGAAGGCGGGTGTGATTTGTTTATGGCATATCGTGTAGCGCTGGATACCGAGTGGACCATAGGGCAGCCATTCGGGCGGACGATCAATACCACAGCCTATGAAGGCATGCCCTCGTTGTCACCTGATAACAGGGAATTGTTTTTCGTGAGTAATCGCGAAGGGGGAATGGGAGGATTTGACATTTGGGTTTCAAAGTTTGAAAATGGGCTGTGGCAGCTACCTGAAAATCCCGGACCTGCAATAAATAGTCCGGGCAATGAAACCACGCCATATATAGCGGCAGACAATCAGACACTTTTCTTTGCCAGTGACACGAGACCGGGTTTGGGCGGACCGGATTTGTTTGTGTCGCGAAGGCAGAAAGATGGTTCGTGGAGCAATGCAGAGAACTTAGGATATCCTATTAATACGGCCTATGATGAAAGAAGTGCATTTGTGTCGTTGAACGGAAAGACATTATATTTTGCGTCGGATAGAATTGGGCCCGCTGGCAATTATGACTTATATCAGGTTCCGGTGTCGCCGGTTGGTGCACCCAAGCCTATGAGTTACCTGCAGGGTTATGTTTTTGATAGTATATCCGGAGAACGGCTAAATTCTGCATCAATAAAGATAAGAGATGTTGTTACCGGGGAGACCATTTATGAGCTTAGGAGCAACAGAGGCGATGCCAGTTATGTGGTCACTTTGGAGCCGGGTCGTTTGTATGAAGTATATACCGATCGCTATGGATATCAGGAGGTAAGTGACACAATTTTATTCGACACCGTATATAATAATCACCCGATGGTGCATAACATCGCTATGCTAACCAACGACTACAACCCGTTGGTGCCAATTGATGACAGCTTAATAGCAACAGTTAACTTTGAAGTGAATGTTACTGAATTGAGTGCAACCGATATGGCAAAGTTGCAGACAGCTATATCAAACTGGATCGAAGAAGAAGCGATAGTAATTTACGTAAATGCTTATACAGATAATACTGGTACACCTATGATAAATCAGGGGCTGTCTTTTAGGAGGGCAAGCATTGTTGCTGCTGAAATAGTAGCATCCGGTATTCCTGAAACTTCGGTGGTTGCCAGAGGGTGGGGAGAGGCAAACCCGATTGCCGACAATGAAACGGAGGAAGGTAGATTTAAGAACAGGAGGGTTGAAGTAGTTGTGCGAAGGTGATAATAGTCGTATGTTACGATATTATTAATGCAAATTTAATAGTTATATAATTTTGAGTATGTCGTGTACTTTCACATTTTAGGTGGATTCAGGCTATAAAATATGCTACGTCGGTTTTGTGTCTTAATTAGTATGCTGTTGTTTGTTTGTTCTTGCGGGAGGCGAAGAGTCCCCGTTATGGAAGTTAATGCCCGTTTTGATAGTCTATTAGTATCGGCAGAACGGCTTACAGATTCAGGATACGGTAAGAATGCATTGAGAATGGTTTTGGATGCACACAGGCAGTTCGATAATCTAAGTCTGGGCGATGAAGAACATTATTACGGTTTTTGCAACATTCAGTACCAGCAAAATGGGGAACATGACAAATCGATAATGCTTGCAGATTCTATGCTGGCGTTGTTGAGTGGTTACGAAAGGACCCCGGAAGTGCGCTCTTTGTACACCGTTTTTTACAACAACAAAGCAGATGCATTATTTGCAAAAGGGTTGTATAGCGATGCATACAATTACTATTACCTTGCTCAGAAAACAGCAAAAGAAGGAGCCGACACATGTGACTTGAGAAATTACTCATACAGTTTGGCGATGACTCTTTATCGACAGAAGCGCTATCACGATGCTGCGATTAGGTTTAAAGAAGCGTACAGTTATTCCTTATTGTGCCCCGAAGACTTCAATTTGTTTTATTTCCGGCAGGAATTGCTTGATAACATTGGGCTGTGCTATAATGCTATCGGAGCGTACGATAGTGCGATGCATTATTACCAGAGCGCGATAGCTTATCTGGAGGAAAACACAGGGGTGTATGGAGGGAAGCGTCCAAGTGTATATGAGTGTCCGAAGGCAGTTGTATATGGTAATATGGCGGAAGTTTTCATGCATAGAAATATGTTTGATACAGCGAAGCAATTGTACCGAAAAAGCATCAGCATAAACCTGCAAAAAGGATATGCGAATTCTGATGCAATGATAGATCAGATTAAGCTCGCATCGCTTTATCTTACTACTGATAATTTAACTGAGGCAAAGAACACATTGAATAATGTTCATGCAGAACTTGATTCAATGCCCAATACCGAAGTTGAACTAAAGTGGAATAAACTGATGTGGCAGTATTCCGAAAAGGCCGGTGACTTGTCGGCTGCGTACAATCACCTCCGGGAATATACCATGATGAACCAAAAGTACCTTACCGAAAGGAGGTCGTTGATGGAAACTGATGTAGATATGCAGGTCAGAGACTTGGAAAAGCAATACAAAATTGACTTGTTAACCAAAGATTCGGAGCAACAGGCATATTACATCGTCATCTTGGCAATAGCTGCTGTTCTGGCATTGGTTATAGTGTTACTTATCTGGAGAGATTCCCGAAAATCTCGTAGGAATATTGTGCAGCTTACCGAACTAAATACAACCATCAACGAGCAGAAGAAGACGTTAGAGAAGATATTGGATGAATTAAAGGCAAAAGACGATGACAAAACCAGAATTCTGAAAACAGTCGCCCACGATGTCATGAGTCCGATTGCCGCTATCGTTTCGCTAGCGGACATATTGTTACAAGAGTCTGAAAAGCTAAATGGGGAACAGGTCGGGATAGTTAACCTTATAAAGGAGGCAAGTAGTAATTCTCTGAGCTTAAGCAGAGACATACTAGAGGCGTCTGAAGATATTGCTAAAACAGACACTCCGAAGGAAAGAGTAGATATCAACATGTTGGTGGCGAAATCTGTAGAATTGCTTAAATTCAAGGCAAGTGCGAAAAAGCAGGAAATTGTTGCAGAGTACCCCGCTCATCACATTTTTGCGACGGTCTACAAAGACAAGATGCGAAGAGTGATTAACAACATTCTGGCAAATGCAATTAAGTTCAGTCATGAAGACTCCCAAATTTTCGTGACGTTAGACCAAAAGGGAAATGAGGTGCAAATAACAATCCGGGATTCAGGAATCGGAATTCCGGAGAAAATTAAGAAAAACGTCTTTGATATGTTTACTGATGCCAAGCGGCCGGGTACGTCAGGCGAGGTGCCGCATGGACTTGGTTTGTCTATTTCTCTTCAGATTATTCGAGCCCATAACGGTAACATTTGGTTTGAGAGTGAGGAGGGAAAGGGTACGACTTTTTATCTGACATTCCCTGTTCAAGATTAAATTAATTTCCGCCAAAGTGCCATTGGGAGCTGATTTTAATTTATAAATTTTTCATTTTCTGAAATATAAAACGCCACTGTATAAGCGTGGGTCAATAAAGTGCACGGTCGAAGATGTTAACACGTTATCAGTGGTTAAAAATAACTTTCTATCTACATTATTTACGTTAACTTGTGATACAACTTCCAATAATAATGATATATGATAATGTTTTATTGGATAATTGTAAAAATGTACCGAACAAACATTAAGTTTGTTGAGGCTACCTGACAAACCAACATTTTCGTTACATGAAGCGTTTAATTTCGATATTTCTCATATTTGGCATAGTCCTGTTTTTTCACGAAACCACAACGGCACAGAAATATGGGCAGAAGCACATCGATGCACTATTGAAGGAATTGGCAAAGTCCCGTCAGGATACTAACAAGGTCAATATTCTTTATGAACTGTCTACGGGATACTTTTATAGCAATACATCTAAGGGTATTAAGTATGGTGAAGAAGGAGTAGCACTCGCAAAACAATTGGGGTGGACCAAAGGGTTGGCAAAGCTTTACAATACGCTGGGAAATTGCAGCAGTTACGGACAGTCTTACCAGAATGCATTGCTCTATTATCAGAAGAGTCTGAAGGCTGCGGAAGATATTGGCGAGAAAAGCCAGCAAGCTATAGCGCTAAAGAATATTGGCAACATTTATTCCTACAAAACCAAGGATTTTCCAAAGGCAATTGATTATTACCTCAAATGCCTAGCACTACTTAAGCAAATCGGTAGCGAACAGGAGCTATCGGAAATACTTTCTGAAATTGGTACAGTCTATTATTTGCGCGCAGATTATAGCAAAGCAATCGATTATTTTCAGCAAGCGATGGCAAAGGGAGAGCTGGCAGGAGATAAAATATCGGTCGCAGAAAATTTAAGTAATATAAGCTCCGTATATCAGAGACAAGCCAAGTATCCCGAAGCGCTGGATTATGCAGAAAAGGCGCAAAAGTTTCTGGAAGCTGCAGGAGACAAAAAGGGAGTTGCTGCGATTCTTTGGAAACAAGGAAATATTTACAACATTAAACGGGATTATCAATCTGCCCTTAACAAGTTCTCTGCAGCTTTGAAAATTGCAGAAGCTAAAGGCAATAAGTCATTAATTGCCGATAATTTGCAGAGCATCGGCGACGTGCAGATAAGTCAGGGAAAGTACTTGCCGGCTTTGTCGTCATTTTTGAGCGCTTTAAAGCTGAAAGAGAATACCAATGATAGGGGAGGGATAGGTAGCAATCTTTCTTATGTCGGTAAATGTTATCAGGCATTGGCTGAGAACAAGGAAGGAGAAAAGCTCCCCGATTCTCTGGCAAACCTTTCAGAGGAAGTAATGTTGCAGCGTGCCAACTATTATCTCTCCAAATCAATTGATTTCCTAAAAGAAACAGGAGATTTTGAGCAACTGCAGGACACATATGAGCATCTGTCACAAGTTCAGCTAAAACAAGGGGATAAGACAGGCTCAAGAGAAAGTTATAAGCAACATAATGCGTACCTGGAGAGTATGTATAATCAGGAGAAGGGTGATGCGATTGCAAGGAAGGACATGCAATATGTATTTGAGAAGAAGCAGGAAACGTTGAAACAAGAGAGCGAGCAAAAAGAAGTGGCATTGAATAAGGAAATGCAACTCAACAGCCTGCGTTACGAATATGAAAAGAAAAAGGCAGCTGCAAAATCTGAACATGAACGGCAACAGCTGATTTATGAAGAGCAGCTGAAGCAGGAGCAAATAAGTTATGAATATGAGCGTAAGCAAGCGCAAATGGAGGCGGCTGCAGCGCTGGCAAAGGCGACTCTGGAGAATCAGAATGCACTTGCTGAGATACGCCTTAAGGAAGCACGGCAACAGCGTTGGTATCTTATCATCGGTATCGTTTTATTGTTGCTGATGTCAGGAACAATATATAGCCGATTTACTAACGAGAAGAAAAACAAGCGGAAACTGGAGGAGAAGAACAAACAGATAGCCGCAGAAAAAGAAAATGCTGACCGTTTGAGAGTGCGCGCAGAAAACTCAGAGAAGTTTAAACAGATGTTTCTGGCAAATATGAGTCATGAGATTCGAACGCCAATGAATGCCGTTAGCGGTATGACAGCCATACTCATAGAGAAGGGGCCGAGAAACGATCAGGTCAGCTATTTGCAGGCAATAAGCAAGTCGTCTGATGTGCTGTTACACATTATTAACGATATCCTTGACCTTTCAAAAATTGAGGCGGGGAAAATGGACCTGGAGGAAATTGAATTCTCGATGAAGGATACAGTCACTCAGGTTAAGGATACGTTGGCTCATCGGGCCGATGAAAAAGGTTTGCAGTTGATTGCAAATGTTCATGATTCTGTTTTTGATGTTGTCGTCGGAGACCCGTTCAGATTGAACCAGGTGTTGATTAACTTAGGTGGAAACGCGATCAAGTTTACTGAGCGCGGAAGTGTACAGATAGAGGTTACAGCCGAAGAAGACAAGGATGAAAAAATAACGGTAAGATTCTCGATTATAGATACGGGAATCGGAATCCCCAAGGATAAGATTAAAAACCTGTTCGGAGACTTTTCTCAAGTCAATAGTTCGGATACCCGCAAGTACGGGGGGACAGGACTGGGGTTGTCAATTTCCAAACAGCTCGTAGAGCTACATGGAGGAACTATTTTAGTGGAAAGTGAAGAAGGCAGCGGAACAACATTTTATTTTTCCGTCACGTACCCAAAGGGCTCACCTGAAAAACTTGCGCAAAGAATACAACAAGAAAAAAGAGCTGACGGAAGTATATTGAACGGTATGAGTATATTATTAGCCGATGATAATGAATACAATCGGATAGTAGTATACGAAACACTTATGCTGAAAGCAGACGTTGAGATAGATAGTGTTATTAATGGTGAGGAGGCTGTACAAGCCATGAAAAAGAAGAATTATGACGTGGTATTGATGGATGTTCAGATGCCGGTAATGAATGGTATTGAAGCTACAATTGCTATACGAAAGTTGGCGGCACCGAATAAGGATGTCCCGATAATTGCACTTACAGCAAGTACACTCAGGGCCGATATAGACAAGTGTATAAAAAGCGGAATGACATCTTATGTGCCTAAGCCGTTTAAAGCATGGCAGCTGATAAACACGCTCGCTGAAGTTACCGGTAGAAAGAAGCAGGGTGAGCCGATGCCCCAAACGCCGGAAAAAAAGGATAAGCCTAAGGTTGCGAAATCTGTGGCGGCAGGTGGTTCCGAGGAAATGGTAACGGATCCTGATTACCTTCATAATTTTTGCGAGGGTGATGAAGCCAGGATTCAAAAATATATTAGGATGTATTTGAAGGGAGTCCCCGACTTTGTAGAGAAACTTAACGGTGCAATAGCAACAAAAGACTTTAAAGAGATTGCCTTAAGGATTCATGCATTTAAGCCCAATTGGTTGATAATGGGAATGAAAGGCACCGGGGAATTAGGAAGTAAAATTGAACATTTGTGTGCAGAGAAGAACGAATCCGCTTTCGAGTCTTCCAAGGATTTGTTGGCGCAAATTGAAAAGTCTGTAAAAGAATTGGGAAATGGAAAGGCTTAGCCATATTGCAGTGCAAAAAATGTTTGGGGTGGTTATTTATTTTTTGACAGAATAAGAGCATCGCTTACTTTTATAAAAAAATTATTTTATGGCAATTGAGATTGGACAAGCGGCTCCTGACTTTTCGCTTCGGGACACCGAGAAAAATATTGTTACACTTTCTGAGCAGCGCGGAAAAAGTGTTTTGCTGTTATTTTTTCCTTTGGCATTTACCGGTACCTGTACTAAGGAGCTCTGCATGACCAGAGACAGTATGTCGGCATATAACAACATGAATACAACGGTTTATGGTATTTCCGTTGATTCTCTTTTTTCTCTCGGAAAGTACAAAGAAGAACAGAATTTCAACTTCACGCTCCTCAGCGATTTTAATAAAAAGGTTTCCGGTGACTATGGTTGCCTGTACGAACACTTTTTTAACGATATGGACGGTGTTGCAAAACGGTCTGCATTTGTAATAGATGCAGCCGGACTGATACAGTATGCCGAAGTGTTAGAAGATGCTCGAGAGATTCCTGATTTCGATGCAATAAAAAAGTGTCTTGAGCAAATAAATAGTTAATTTTGCTTCTACTATAAATTGAATAATTCAACGGAATGAAAAAGTTAATATTATCAGCATTCTCACTGTTTTCAGCAACCGCATTGTTTGCGCAACCCATTCTTAATGCAGGAATGGAGGCATGGCGCGGAGGTAGTACCGGCATATTTCCGCACACGGTACCTGTAGCCGCTCCTACGGAATGGTTTGGTTTAGATTCGTTGGTCATTGGCTATGCTCAGTTTGCTGGTTTGGCAGGTTTGATTACTGTTGGCTCCGATTTTCACCAACAGGTTTTTCAGGAAAGTACTATCGTTCATTCCGGCAGTTCGTCGGCTAAGATTGTTACGGCCAAGCAGGATACTCTGGGTATGATACCAGGCATGTTGTCTAATGCGAAAATTGATGTTGATGTAGCAACGCTTATGGCCGGAGGAGACCCTATGGACGCATTTATTTTTAGTGGTGGTACAAACTTAACATTGAGACCGAGTACCGTGAGTGCCTGGGTTTCCTACCTTCCCGGAATTGATACCTCCACTGGTATGATGGGGGGAGCGGATGAGGGGGTGATGACCGTTCAGGTTATTGCTACAATTTCTGGTTTTGATTCGGTTGTTGGTGTCGGATTTGTAAATATCACGCCGTCCACTTCTTTTGTCGAAGTAACCGCACCTGTTACATATACTACTACAGCATATGATGTGTCTAATCTGAGAATTATTTTTGTAAGTAGCGGTGGCTCAGGAGCCGGATTGGAGAATAGTACGCTTTATGTAGACGATGTCTCTATGGTTGGAGTTCCTCAATCTGTTGGTCAGGTGTCTTCAGGTAGCGAGCTATTCCATATATTTCCAAACCCTGCGGAGAATATAGTAAATGTAACGGGCAGTAACGGCGAAGGTTATTCCTTTGTTTTATATGACATTTCAGGTAAGAAGGTAGCCGAACAGATACTTAGTGATACAAATCAATTAGATGTTTCAGCTCAGGCGTCCGGTGTATATTTTTATTCAATTATAGATTCGGATGGTGTAATTGCCCAACGAGGAAAGTTGAGTTTGACAAATTAATTTGTAATAGACAGCTTCTTACAGTACACTCTATTGATTAACAATAGTTTGCGTTTTACTTTGAGTGTTGCATAATATGATGGTCCTGTACGTGGCTATCGATTCTAATATATTTCATGTTTTTTCAGGATAATTATTATTTTTGCGTCCTCTCATGCTAAACGGTAAAAAAATAGTGGTTGTCTTGCCTGCATATAATGCAGCACTCACCCTTGAACGTACATATAAGGAAATACCATTTGACATTGTCGATGATGTCGTATTGGTTGATGATAACAGTCGCGATGATACGGTAGCCGAAGGAGAGCGTTTGGGTATCAGGCATATAATCAAGCATGAGGTCAACAAAGGATACGGCGGTAACCAAAAGAGCTGTTATGCAAAGGCTTTGGAGATTAATGCGGACATAGTTATAATGTTGCATCCTGACTATCAGTACACTCCGAAGTTGATACATGCTGTATCTTCTATAATTGCTATGGAAGTGTATCCTGTAGTCTTGGCGTCCCGGATATTAGGGAAAGGCGCTTTGAGAGGAGGAATGCCGAAATATAAGTACTTCTTTAACAGGTGTCTTACATTATTTGAAAATATTATGCTCGGTCAAAAGCTAAGCGAATATCATACCGGTTATCGGGCGTTTAGTGCAGAGGTTATCAAGTCGCTTAACTTCACTCATACAAGTGACGATTTCGTGTTTGATAATGAGATGATTTCGCAGATTTTCATGAACGGCTTCGAAATTGCAGAAGTTACATGTCCTACCAAATACTTTGAAGAAGCTTCAAGTATCAACTTCTCGCGAAGCATGAAGTACGGACGCGGAGTTCTACGTGTGTCATTTGCACACAGGCTGCATAAGTGGGGCTTGCTTAAAAGCAAGTTGTATCTACCCAAAGGCTCCTAGTAGTACTTATTTTCTTTTTCATTTTTGGGTTCACTTGATAGTGTTGTTGCAAACTATCCTGCACCGTCGTTTTGCGTGCTATGCACTGACAGAATGATACGGAAAGTAGGTCCGTACGGGACAAATTGTCGCTGAATTATTAAAATATATGACATAATTTCAGATAAATAAGATTGGAACGGTTTTTAATGATAGTAAAGTAAACGACTATTATATGAATCTGAATAATTTTACCATAAAAGCACAGGAGATTGTGCAACAAGCACAACAAGTTGCGTTCAATAGCAGGAACCCCTCTATTGAAACAGCACATTTTTTAAAGGCACTTTTAGACGATACCGAAGGTCCAATCCATTTCCTACTGAAGAAGAATAACGTGAACATAGGCTTTGTAGAAAGCAAGCTAGCGGAACAGATAAAGAAATTGCCTACCGTAGAGGGTGGAGAACCGGCACAATCATTGAGCCGGGACGCCAACAATGCAATGTTGAAGACTTCAAATGTACTAAAGACATTTGGCGATGAATTTGTGACGCAGGAGCACATGCTTATTGCTATTTTACAAGTCAATGATGATACCAGCAAACTATTGAAGGATGCAGGCCTTTCTGAGAAAGGTGTTATTGCGGCAATAAAAGAGTTGAGAAAAGGAAGTACAGTTAATTCTCAGACTTCTGAGCAGCAGTATAACTCCTTGCAGCGGTATGCAAAGAATCTTAACGAGATGGCCCGTAATGGGAAGTTGGACCCGGTTATTGGCAGGGACGAAGAAATTCGTAGAACGCTGCATATCCTGTCCCGCAGGTCTAAGAATAACCCTATTTTAGTAGGTGAGCCAGGAGTCGGTAAGACGGCAATCGTAGAGGGGTTGGCTCATAGAATCATTAACGGTGATGTTCCGGATAACCTCAATTCGAAAATTATTTATGCGCTCGATATGGGGGCGTTGATGGCAGGTGCGAAATACAGAGGTGAGTTTGAAGAGCGACTAAAGGCCGTAATCAAAGAGGTTACAGAAAGCGATGGTTCCGTTATTTTGTTTATAGATGAAATACATACACTTATCGGAGCGGGTGCAATGGAAGGTGCTATGGATGCAGCCAATATCCTCAAACCGGCTTTGGCAAGAGGAGAGTTGAGAGCCATTGGTGCCACGACATTGACAGAGTATCAGAAATATTTTGAGAAAGACAAGGCGCTGGAGCGCAGGTTTCAGAAGGTGTTTGTTAATGAGCCCAGTACAGATGATGCTATATCTATTTTGCGAGGTTTAAAAGATAGATATGAGAGCCACCATCAGGTGCGGATCAAAGATGAAGCGATTATTGCAGCCGTCGAGCTTTCGGACAGATATATTGCTGACCGGTTCCTTCCGGATAAGGCGATTGACCTTATTGATGAAAGCGCAGCGAAACTAAAGCTGGAGTTGAACTCTATGCCCGAAGAATTAGATGAGCTAGAACGCCGTATTCGTCAATTGGAAATTGAAAAAGTCGCTATCAAGAGAGAAAAAGATGAAGGCAAACTTAAGGAGCTTGGTCAGGAAATAAGTGAGCTTACTTTAGAAAGAGATACACTGAAAGGAAAATGGTCTGAGGAGAAGGAAATAGTAGATAAGATTAATAAAGCTAAGAACAGCATCGAGCAATTAAAACTTGAGGCTGAACAGGCCGAGCGTGAGGGCAATTATGGGCGAGTGGCTGAGATTAGATATGGTAAAGTGCAGGAGCAAGAAGCTATCGTAGACAGATATTCAAGAGAGTTGGACGAACTGGGAGAGCAATCCAAAAGGTTGTTGAAAGAAGAGGTAGATGCGGAGGACATTGCAGAAAATGTAGCAAAAGCTACAGGAATTCCGGTGGCAAGAATGATGCAGAGCGAACGCGAGAAACTGCTGCATCTGGAAGATGAATTGCACAAAAGGGTAGTAGGGCAAGAAGAAGCTATTACTGCAGTATCAGACGCTATCAGGAGAGGTAGGGCTGGGTTGCAGGATCCTCGTAAACCAATCGGTTCTTTCATCTTCCTCGGTACGACCGGTGTAGGTAAAACGGAACTTGCAAAGGCATTGGCAGAAATTTTGTTTGATGACGAAAGCATGCTAACCCGTATAGATATGAGTGAGTATCAGGAGAAGCACAGTGTTAGTCGCTTGGTTGGAGCTCCTCCGGGATACGTAGGGTATGACGAAGGGGGGCAACTTACAGAAGCAGTAAGAAGAAAGCCATATAGCGTGGTGCTGCTCGATGAAATAGAAAAAGCACACCCCGATGTTAGCAACATTTTGTTGCAGGTTCTCGATGATGGTCGGCTTACCGACAATAAGGGTAGGGTAGTGAACTTCAAAAACACTATCCTTATCATGACCAGCAATATGGGAAGCCTGCTTATTCAGGAAAACTTTGCCGACCTGCACGGGAAGGACATTGATGCTGTAACCGAGTCAACCAGAGAGCAGGTAATTGAGTTGTTACGGCAAACATTGCGCCCGGAGTTCCTCAACCGGATTGATGATATCATAATGTTCCACCCTTTAATGAAAGAAGAGATAAAGGGAATTATTAAGATTCAATTGGAATCTCTGAAAAAGCAATTGGCCAGACAAGGGATAGAACTACAGTTTACTGAATATGCGCTTGACTTCATTGTGGAACGTGGTTTTGACCCGCAGTACGGTGCCAGACCACTGAAGAGAGTCATTCAGAAAGACATAATTAATTTATTGAGCAAAAAAATAATTGCCGGTGAAGTAGATAAACAAAGGCCGATGCTAATAGATGTGTTTGAAGATACCGTGGTTATCAGGAATGAAGCGAAGAATAATTAAAACGCGCTCAAACGCAAAAAGCATCCGGTCATTAGCAAACAATAGAAAGTGTCATTTGGTATATTTATAAATATATATGTTCTGATTGTTCGCTGAGTTTTAACTGTAAGTTATTATTATTGATTCAAAATGCCCTGTCTGGCAAACAGGGCATTTTGTTTTTTTTAAACATACATGTTTTCTTTTAAGTAAATGTGAAAGTTGGCATGGATATTGCGCTCACTAAACATATTCAGCCTCTGTTCACCTTATCGCTCATTTTTGGTTTGCGCAGCACCGCTAAAGTGCGTTAAAAGCATCATCACATTTCTATACTGATATCCTCAGGTTGGAAATGTGATTTTATATTTAGGTAATTTGGTCGAAGCCTACCCAGCAAAGAAGCCCCATTTATTGAAAAATGAGGCTTCTTGATATTATTTAGTGTATATCTATTCTCCTTTCAGGAATTGAGAAATTTTCTTTTCGGTAGCAGCACTTACAGGTACCAACGGTAAGCGCAGGTTTTGTTCACATAGCCCTAAGTGCTTTAATACACATTTTACACCGGCCGGATTGCCATCTGCGAACAAAAGGTCCATGCCCTGAATCATTTTATAGAATATTTTTCGTGCTTTGTCAAACTTGCCGACTATTGCAAGGTTAATAATATCCGTCATTTCTTTAGTGAAGCAATTTGCTGCTACTGAAATTATTCCTTCCATTCCTATTGCCATCTGTGCAAGCGCCAGGTTGTCGTCGCCGGAAAGTACGATGAAGTTATCCGGCTTTTTTTCTATTAGCTCAATGCACTGAACGATATTTCCGCTGGCTTCTTTTACAGCAATAATATTAGAGAAGTCATTTGCCAGCCTTACAATGGTTTCCGGAAGCATATTGCAACCTGTTCGCCCGGGTACATTGTACAATATAATTGGTTTTGATGTGTTCTCGGCAATTGCCTTGAAATGCTGATATATCCCCTCCTGTGTTGGTTTATTGTAATAGGGAACTACGCACAACAAAGCTTCAACACCTTTCAGGTTGAACTCCTTGAGCATACCTAAGACTTCCTGAGTGTTATTGCCACCGAGCCCGCATACGACTGGAATCTCGCCATTGCTTTGGCGAATCACAGTATCTAATACTGCCTGCTTTTCTGGAAATGTTAGTGTCGGTGTCTCGGCAGTTGTTCCTAACGCTACAAGAAAGTCAACTCCGCCCTTAATAGTGTGTGTAATGATTGCCTCTAGTGCATTGTGGTCAATTTCTCCGTTTTTTTGAAATGGCGTAACTAATGCTACACCTGTACCTTTAAGTTGTTGATAAGCCATTGTTGGTTTTTTATATAATATATGATAAAAGTTTTAGCATATGATGATGCCACGGAATAGCAGGGAATGCAGAGTGCTTTTTCAACAAAGGAGAAGTGATTACTAAACACTTTTTAGCAATTTTAAGTCTAAGAATGCGACGTAGTTCTTACTACTAAGGTACGGAAGTTACGACTAGGATTCAAGCAAACGGAGTAAATAATTAAATATATAATTATGTTTTATGTTTTATATATGTTGCCAAACAACTTATATGTTATCGTAAAAATATTTCATTACGCCAAGGTGGTATTTGTACAACTACACTTCGTCATAGAATCCCATTTTAGAGAATTTTTCTATTCGTTGTTCGGTTCGCTGATCTGCTGGAATGTTTTTCAGTTCTTCTATAGTTTCAGTTAGGTACTTCTTTAAACTTTCAACCATTTCTTCAGGGTTTGCATGCGCACCGCCAAATGGTTCAGGAATCACATCGTCAACAAGATTAAACTGGCTCATGTCTTTTGAGGTCAGTTTCAGTTGTTCAGCTGCATTTTCTTTGTAGTTCCAGCTTCTCCATAATATTGACGAGCAGGATTCCGGAGAAATAACCGAATACCAGGTATTTTCGAGCATTACAACCTTATCGCCGATACCAATTCCCAAAGCTCCTCCCGAAGCGCCTTCTCCTATTATGATACAAATTATAGGCACCTTCAGGTTCACCATCTCAAACAGATTTCTCGCGATAGCTTCTGCTTGTCCACGTTCTTCTGCTTCTAAACCCGGGTAGGCACCGGGAGTGTCAATAAATGTAATGACGGGCCGGTTGAACTTTTCAGCCATTTTCATCAGCCGTAGTGCTTTACGATAACCTTCGGGGTTCGCCATTCCGAAATTACGTAGTTGTCGCATTTTGGTATTTACGCCCTTTTGCTGACCCATCACCATTACCGGCTGCCCGTTAAGTTCTGCCATACCACCAACCATGGCTTTATCGTCTTTAAAATGACGATCTCCAAACAGTTCTGTAAAGTTGGTAAATACCTGCTCTATGTAATGGAGTGTATATGGTCGCTCGGGATGCCGACTTAATTGAACCCTTTGCCAGGGTGTAAGGTTTTCGTATAACTCACCACGTGTTTTTTGAATGGTGGCTTCCAGCTCGCGTATGCTGTTGGTAACGTCTATCTTGCCTTTTGCTGATATGTCTTTCAGCTTATTCAGCTGTGTATATAAATCCTCAACTGGTTTTTCAAAATCAAGAAACAACATATGATATCGTTTTTGGGAGTACAAATGTAGCGGTTTACCGACACAATTTCGAAATTTGCCCGAAGACAGCGGAAATGAAAAGCGTTATAGCCCCGCCGAGTGTACTGGCATTGAAAAAAAGGGTATCAGGCGACCCCGACCCTATGCATATTTCAAGAAGTTATGTTGAGCGTTAAAACCTGACAATGCGTATGTCAATACGTTAGTTTACATGCCTGGCAAATACATTTTCTAAGAAGATAGAAAATCACTTTTTTGTTACCTTAGCATCTAATGGATTCGGGTTCTCAAGATATTGCACTCACCGTAAATAACCCTGTTCCTTTTAGGGGGAAAATTGCATGCCATATTGAATTTCCGAAAAATGTTATCCCACAATTAGGTAGCTCACTTTATGGAGAAGACGGTACAAAGTTTGAAATATATGCTGTCGGTTGGCCTAAACGACCGGATGATTGGGTTTGGGGTTGTATGTTATCGGGAGAATTAGAGAACATTAGAGATGGCTGTAAATTGTACTTAAAAATTTCAAACTGAGACATTACCCCGATAGGGATAATAGTATTTTCAATACCCGGAGCCAAGTAGGGTGATAGGCATGGGTTAAATGCCCATTTTTACTTTCAGCCGTTAAATCGGTAACTTTGAATTCGCAGTCAACATATGAATTGGAAACTTATTTTATTGTTGTCCCTCACCGGAATTGGTATCGGTTTCATTACGGTGTATTTCTTACCGGCTAGATACGAATCCTTTGTATCTGCACCTGTTTTTTTGTTGTGTACTTATTTGATTGTCAAGTATGCAAAAACATGGTTCTTCTTACATGGTTTGATATTAGGCTTCTTAAATACGCTTCTTGCCACAATAGTACGTATTGTGCTATCAGACACATACTTATCAAACCATCCGCAGGATGCACTTCAATATGCAAAAATGAGTGAAGAGTCAGGTGCCACGGTTAATCAGGCAATGTTGTTGATAGGTCTGTTTATCGCAGTTATTTCCGGTATCACTATGGCTCTACTGGCACTGGCAGGTGGCAAAATGCTTAAAACATACAATGAGCGAGGAAAGGGTTATTAGGACCTGCCCTTCCGGTCGACACCATCTGTGCGTTTATTTCGTATGACGTATTTCTTATTGCCGATTTTTTTTCATAATATTACTTAGCGGAATTTGTGATTATTATATGTGAAATGCATGCCTGTGTAATCGTTATTGTGCCTGTGAGAAAGGCTGATGTGTAGTCCGCCCTTTTACATTGTTCACCTTGTTAATCGGTAACGGTTATGTCTTACAGTAATAGTAAAGTAAATGACTTTGTAGTCAGGTTTGCAAATGTAAACGGTACTGGTTCGGCAAGTGCCAACTTCCTTTTTACCAAGTCGATATTCAGGATGGGTGTACCTGTGACACCAAAGAACATATTTCCTTCTAACATACAGGGTTTACCTACATGGTATGAAGTGCGAATTAGTGAACAGGGATACTTAGGTCGTCGTGAGGGTATTGACCTGCTTGTCGCAATGAATCCGCAAAGCATGGAGAAAGACGTTGCCTCGGTAAGAAGTGGTGGTTACTTTCTGTATGACAGTACAAAGATGTTGCACTCCCACTATATCAGGGACGATGTTAATTATATTGGCATTCCGCTCATGGAAATGTGCAACAAGGAGTATACCGACCCGAGACATCGCCAGCTATTTAAGAACATTATTTATGTCGGAGCTTTGTCCGCATTGTTTGGTATCGAATTCGAAGTACTCGAACAACTCATAGCAGAGCAGTTCCCGGGGAAGGCAAAGCTTATTCCTCCGAATATCAAGGCTTTAAAAATGGGTGTCGATTATGTGAAGGGACATTTTAAATTCCCATTAGACATTCGTGTAGAACGGCGCGACCTGATTGGCGATTCGATAATGATAGAAGGCAATGCTGCATGCGGCTTGGGTGCAGTATATGCCGGTGCAACCGTGGCCGCCTGGTATCCTATTACTCCCTCAACTTCGGTGGTTGAAGCATTCGGGAAATATGCAGATACTTATCGCGTTGACAAAGAAACAGGGAAAAGAAATGTAGCTATTGTACAGGCCGAAGATGAATTGGCGGCTATTGGTATGGTAATCGGAGCCGGTTGGAACGGAGCTCGTTCTTTCACGGCTACAAGTGGACCGGGAGTATCGCTGATGAATGAGTTTCTTGGTTTGGGATATTTTGCGGAAATACCTGCAGTACTTATCGATGTGCAACGTACAGGACCTTCAACGGGAATGCCTACTCGCACACAACAAAGCGATGTCATGGAAGCTGCTTACGCTTCTCACGGCGATACAAAGCATGTTCTGTTATTTCCAGCTACCCCTAAGGAGTGTTTTGAGATGACAGCAGATGCCTTTGACCTTGCCGAACAACTACAGACACCGGTTATTGTAATGACTGATCTCGATTTGGGGATGAATGACCACGTTTCTCCACCTCTGGTGTGGGACGATAGTCGTGAGTACAAGAGAGGTAAGGTACTAACTGCCGAAGATTTGGAGGAAATTCAACGATTTGGGCGGTACCTGGATGTTGACGATGATGGCATCACCTATCGTACATACCCGGCAACACACCCGACAAAGGGGGCATTTTTTACTCGTGGAACATCTCGTGATGAATATGCTGCTTATACCGAGGACGGTGGCGCATATAAACGAAATATGGACCGCCTGATAAAAAAGTGGAACACTGCAAAGGACTATGTACCTGCGCCGCAGCTGTATCAGCAGGCATCTTACAATAGTAACGGTATTATCTTTTACGGAACGTCGCAATACGCTGCCGAAGAGGCAATGGACTTGCTGAAGAAAGATGGCATAGAATTAGACGCATTACGAATAAAGTCATTTCCTTTCAATCGTCAGGTTGACGAATTTATACAGGGGCACGAATGCGTTTTCATTATAGATCAGAACCGGGATGCGCAGATGCGTAGCTTGTTGATGATTGAGTTGAATGCCAATCCGGGGAAGCTTGTTTCTATTTTGAACTATGACGGGATGCCCATTACGGCAGACAACATAATTAAACAGGTAAGCAACAAGCTGATGTCAGCTGTATAATTTTATTTTAGCAACATTGATATCAAGTCCTGTATATGACTGGTTGTTACTACGCTGGGCATAGGCAGCGTTTCATCCGTCATCGCTTTTATAACAGCATCGCCTATGGATGCCGGCTTGGTTTGGTCAAACGTAAGGCTCGGGGTTATGACGTCATGAACATACGGCATTTCAGATGCAAGAATTTTCATTCCACTTTCAGCGGCTTCAATTAAGGGCAAACCGAAACTTTCCATAAAGGATGGAAAAATGAGGTAAGGACAGTTGAAGTAAAGCTCTCTCGGGTCCAGATAAGAATGATTAACGATGTCTGCTCCTTTTTTATTTAGCTCCTTTACGCGCTCCAAAAATACTGGTGCTGTATCATCAATGGTGACATGTAACTTAGGGGTATAGCCTTTTGCCAGCAAATACTCCCATGCATCAAGCAGACCCGGATAATTTTTTTGTGGTGTCGGGTTGCTGATGAAAACGAATTCATTTTTGCGTCGCTCCGAAAATGGTAAACCTCCCATGTGGTATTTGGCTGTGTCATAGAATGGCAAAATCATACATTCCGCCTCTTTCTTAAGCCCGAGTTCCACAAGCCCCTGCATCATATGTGGCGTCTGCACGAGGTAGTAGTCTGTGTTATCGTTGTTTTGTTTTACATAGAGGTACTTAATGTACTGTGTCCAGAACATTTTCTTAAACTTCTGTCCGGGTGCTTCCAGTAATTTTTTATTGTGAAAGTAAGTGTACACCGGTGCTTTAAGCTTCACCGGTGGAGGGGTATTTGCAAAACATAAAACAGCACGGTAGCTGTGCTTGTGTTTTTTATAAAACTTTTTGCGGTCGCTTAGCTTGTTCGGAATTACGATAAAATTATCTGTAAGAGTTTTCGGACGATCCAATCTTGGGTCCAGAAGAAAGAAGAATTCATCTTTTCTGGGGTGCTCCATTATGGTTTCTATAAGGTGCTTAAACAATACAGCACCACCACCCTTATTCACAAAAAGTCCGTCAAGTAATACCATTTCGTTTAATTTATTTCCCAGGGAATTCCCGGCTTACTTTGTTTACTGTAAATATTGTCAATTATTCGGAAAAAGTACTGCGCACCTGCATCTGCACTAATGCCGGCATTTGCCCAGGTTGTAATCTCGTCAGGTGTTTCGAACGTTTTTATATCGAACATTTTCTGAATACTATTAGCACAATCATTTTCCTTGCTCCAGTCAAAGACGATGCCATTAAAACCTTCTTTGATAACTCTGCTGGCACCACAGATGCTGCTGCATATCACTTTTAGTCCGTTCAGGAGCCCTTCGCTAACTATTACACCCCATCCGTCTTTTCCAGCACTTGGAAGTACTACCCAGTTGTATAAAGCATATTTCTTTATTAGTTCTTCGTGCTTCAGAAACGGATATATTCTTATTCTGTCAGCACAGTCACTTTCGGCAATAATCGTTTTTATTCTGGCTTCGTCACTTCCGGTTCCGTACAAGTCAAAGGTGTAGTTGGTATTTTTTTGTGCAGCAAGGGTAGACACAAATCGCAATATACCCTTAGCCGGTTCCAGCCTGCCGGCATAAATTAGTCGTATCGATGTATCTCTCTCTTTTACCCTTTCCTCTGTTTTTACACTCACAAAATATGCCCAGGGAAATACAATTTCCGGATTATAACCCAGGCGGCTATACTGCTGTACCCCCTGCTCGCCGATAGCTAGAACAAATTGAATATAGCGTGCATATTGCATTTGATAAAACTTGTACTTAATGGTTCTCAGAAAACCCTTGATACCTGCACTGTTGTATGGCTCTGTCATAATGCCGATACGGCAACCGGCATTGATACACTCATCGAAGGCAAAGGAAAGCATGCTGCCTACCTTTATTCCGCCTATTATGTTGATGGCATCTTTATGAAGCGCGATAAGCCGCTTTATGTCGTCATGTGATGGCGATTGAACAATTGTTACATTGTCTATTTTGGGAACCTCCCATCCCATGTCCTTGCGATAGGCGGTAATGTCTTCTGCTACTACCAGAATAACCCTTCCTTCGGGATTGCCTTTGGCAACAGCCTCTAAAAAAGTTTTTTGATGTATACTAATTATGCCTTGCCAGAAAATGAACGTCATATATATTAATGCATCTCAAAGGTAAAGCGCACGTTCACAAATGTCAAACGTAACTTGTACTTTTATATGAGGGGGTAAATATTCAATTTTATGGACTATCGGATAACGTCTTATGACGATTACAGAAAAAAGTATGATGAGAGTGTCAATAATCCTGAAGGTTTTTGGGCCGATGTCGCATCTTCGTTCTTTTGGCGAAAGAAGTGGGATAGTGTATTGGAATGGGATTTTATAAAACCCGAAGTGAAGTGGTTTGTCAATGGAAAGCTCAACATTACCGAGAATTGCCTTGACCGCCACCTTGAAGGGAATGGCGATAAGCCTGCGATAATATGGGAGCCGAACAGCAAAGATGAAGCAAATCGGGTTATTAGTTATCGTGAGCTACATCGCGACGTCTGCAAATTTGCGGCTGTTCTGCGAAGCAACGGCGTAAAGAAGGGAGATAGAGTCTGCATTTACATGGGGATGGTACCGGAACTGGCAATAGCTATGCTGGCATGTGCAAGAATAGGAGCCATACATTCAATAATTTTTGGGGGATTCAGTGCAAGGAGTATCTCGGACAGGTTAATCGATGCCGGCGCCGCCTACATGATTACTTGCGACGGTGCATTTCGTGGAGGTAAAACTATTCCGCTGAAAGATACTGTCGACGATGCCTTAGCTAATAGCCCCGGTGTAGAAAAGGTCATTGTTTTTCAGCGCACACACAATCCCGTGAGTATGATAAAGGGTAGAGATGTATGGTGGCATGAAGAAATGACGAAGGTGGATGAAGCTGAGCTATTACCTGCAGAAGAGATGGACGCTGAGGATCCCTTGTTTATTCTGTATACTTCGGGTTCTACAGGCAAGCCAAAGGGCGTAGTTCATACTACAGGGGGGTACATGGTCTATGCGACTTATAGCTTTGTGAATGTTTTTCAGGTGAAACAAGACGATGTGCATTTTTGCACCGCAGACATTGGTTGGATAACCGGACATAGCTACATTGTCTATGGAGTGCTTTGTGCCGGGTGCACTTCCGTAATGTTCGAAGGTATACCTACCTATCCCGATGCAGGTCGGTTTTGGGAGATAGCAGACAGGTACAAGGTGAATGTTTTTTATACTGCCCCGACTGCGATTCGTAGCCTGATGGCTTATGGGAGTCAGCCAATTGAAGGAAAGAATTTGGATAGTCTTCGGGTATTGGGAACTGTTGGGGAACCTATCAATGAAGAGGCGTGGCACTGGTATGACGAGCATGTGGGTAAGAAACGTTGCCCGATCGTAGATACCTGGTGGCAGACCGAGACCGGAGGCATCATGATTTCTAATCTGGCAGGTATTACCCCTGCCAAACCCGGATTTGCAACACTACCATTGCCGGGCATACAGCCGGTGTTGATGGATGAGCAGGGTAATGTGCTGGAGGGTAATGAGGTTAGTGGTAACCTGTGTATCCGTTTCCCATGGCCTTCGATAATCAGAACAACTTATGGCGATCATGAGCGTTGCCGGCTCAATTATTTTGCAGCTTATGAGGGGATGTATTTTACCGGAGATGGATGCTATCGGGATAAAGACGGAATGTATAGAATTACGGGTAGGGTAGATGATGTGCTTAACGTAAGTGGTCACAGAATTGGGACGGCGGAAGTGGAAAATGCTATCAATATGCATACGGGTGTGCTTGAAAGTGCTGTGGTAGGGGTCCCGCACGACCTTAAAGGGCAGGGCATATACGCCTATGTAATTATGGATGTAATGCCTGACGATGACGCACATACGGCAGCAGACATTTTACAAACCGTTACACGAATAATAGGGCCTATAGCCAGGCCGGATAAAGTCCAGTTTGTAAAAGGCTTACCAAAAACAAGGAGTGGTAAAATAATGCGACGTATCCTACGCAAAATTGCCGAGGGAGAAACCAGACAGCTGGGAGATACATCTACGTTGTTGGACCCGGATATTGTTACACTCATTGCAGCCGGAAAGAAATAAATCTGAATGATTGACATGCAAAAGCCCCGACAACCATTTGCCGGGGCCTTTGCTATATTTATCGTCTTGCGAAATACTAGTATCCCATTCCGTCCATTCCGCCTGGCATTCCGCCCGGTGCAGGAGCAGCAGATTTAGGTTCTGGTTTGTCAGCTATTACACACTCAGTAGTAAGCAACATGCTGGCAATAGAAGCAGCGTTTTCCAACGCTATACGACCAACTTTAGTCGGGTCTATAACACCGGCAGCAAGCATGTTTTCATATACTTCTGTACGAGCGTTAAATCCGAAATCAGCTTTCCCTTCGCGTACTTTCTGTACAATGATAGAACCTTCAAGTCCTGCGTTAGCAACTATCTGACGCAAAGGCTCTTCAAGAGAGCGGCGTATGATAGCAATACCAGTTTTCTCGTCCAGATTGTCCGCAACTACAGCGTCCAAAGATTCGATTGCACGGATGTAAGCAACGCCACCGCCCGGCACAATACCTTCTTCAACAGCAGCACGGGTTGCGTGCAATGCATCGTCTACGCGGTCCTTCTTCTCTTTCATTTCGACCTCTGTAGCAGCACCGATGTACAACACGGCAACACCACCGCTCAGCTTAGCCAAACGCTCTTGCAGCTTTTCACGGTCATAATCGCTGGTAGTTGATTCTATCTGAGATTTGATTTGGTTAACACGGCTTGTGATAGCATCTTTTGTGCCTTTACCGTTTACTATGGTTGTGTTGTCCTTATCTATAGTAATGCTCTCAGCCTCTCCAAGAGACTCGATAGTCGCATTTTCTAATTTGTATCCCTGATCTTCGCTGATAACAGTACCACCGGTAAGAACTGCGATGTCCTGCAACATTTCCTTACGACGGTCGCCAAAGCCCGGAGCTTTAACCGCAGCAATCTTCAAAGAACCACGAAGTTTATTTACAACCAATGTAGCTAATGCTTCGCCATCTACATCTTCAGCAATAATCAACAATGGACGACCGCTTTGTACCACGCTTTCTAAAATTGGCAATACATCTTTCAGCGTGCTGATTTTCTTTTCAAATATCAGGATGTATGGGTTTTGAAATTCAACGTGCATTTTTTCTGTGTTCGTAACAAAGTACGGACTAAGATAGCCACGGTCAAACTGCATACCTTCTACTACTTCCACAGTAGTTTCTGTTCCTTTAGCTTCTTCAACAGTAATAACACCTTCGTTACCCACTTTGGCCATTGCCTGAGCAATCAGGGAACCAATGTAGTTATCATTGTTAGCAGAGATAGAAGCAATCTGCTCTATTTTTTTGTTGTCGTTACCTACTTTTTCAGACTGACTCTGAAGATTGGCAACCACTGCGCTTACTGCTTTGTCGATGCCTCTTTTCAGATCCATTGGGTTAGCGCCTGCAGCTACGTTTCTCAGGCCCTCTTTTATGATAGACTGAGCCAAAACAGTAGCGGTAGTAGTACCATCACCGGCAATATCTGCGGTTTTAGAAGCTACTTCTTTTACCATTTGTGCACCAATATTCTCAATTGCATCTTCCAGTTCTACTTCTTTAGCAACTGTTACGCCATCCTTTGTAATCGCAGGAGCACCGAATTTCTTTTCGATTACTACGTTACGACCTTTAGGACCTAATGTTACTTTTACTGCATCTGCAAGAATGTCTACACCACGCTTCATCTTGTTGCGTGCTTCAATATCGAAAAAAATTTGTTTTGCCATTTTGTTATCGTTTTTTACCCGTTGTTCAGAAAGATTATCGGGCTATTGTTTGTTTTTGTATTGATTTTTATTGTCGTTCGACGTAAATTATATAACACCAAGTATGTCGCTTTCACGCATAATCAGGTAGTCATTTCCTTCCAATGTTACTTCTGTGCCGGCATATTTGCTGTACAATACAGTATCGCCTGCTTTTACCGTCATTGGTTCGTCTTTTTTACCTGGTCCTGCAGCTACTACCACTCCGCGTTGTGGCTTTTCTTTTGCGGTATCCGGGATAATGATTCCACCGGCTGTCTTCTCTTCAGCTGCAGCAGGTTTTACGATTACCCTGTCATGCAGCGGCGTGATTTTTACATTTGTTGACATAGTCTGTAAATTTTTATGTTTTAACTGTTTGGTTTGCCTTCTTTCCATCATATTTTATGCCACAGCACCAAAACGTCTTTTTTCGGCATTTTTTGGCAGAAATTAGACATACTCGTATGTCTTTTGTGTAATTTTTGGCAGACTATGCAGTTTTTTAGAGATGTTGTGGCACATTTTGACAGGTCAGCTATTGTAGTATTAAGCCCAAAACGCCCCCGTTTCCGGAGGCGTTAAGTATTAATCGTTTGTTGAGGGGTAATAATTAGTTGTAGTTAACAGTTACCGGAACACCAGTTGCGTTGGTGTAAGTACCTGAAGCCTGACCTGCTGATACGTTTAGCGTTGCACCTACGTTCAAAGTTTGCGTACCTGAACCGCTCAGTGTACCAGTTGTAGCCGGAACACTTGTGAAGTTATCAACGGTCATTGTATGAGAGCTACCATCAGTTATAGTAGTAGAAGATGGCAGCGTGATTGCGTAAGTATAGCTCGCTTGTCCTGTTACATCGAAGCTGGCAGCAGAAACTGTTCCTGTAGTAGCTGGAAGTGTTACACCTCCTGCGCCACCTGTGGTACGAGTGCCTGCAGGAGCCAGAACAGCAGTACCAGCTATTGTAGCAGAAACAGCTACGTTACCAAAGTTCATATCTACAGTCTTAGCGATAGAGATAGGAGTGATGATGTTGGCAGAGGCAGAAGCAGTAGCGGTAGCCTGAGCGAAAGAGCTGTTAGAAAGACCTATTACAGCGATAGAAGCGATTGCGATTGATTTGAAGATGTTTTTCATTTTTTTTAGTTTTAGTTTGTTTAAGATTGATTGTTTGGTAGGTATATTACCAACGACGTGCCAATATTGTAACTAACTGAAAATCAATTAATTGAATTTTGGCACGCTGATATTTATTCCGACTGGCGGACTTGTTTTCCGAAAAATGGAAGAAATGATCGCGTATTTTTTGGTCAGGATGACCAATCAAAGTATGGATTCGACGTTATTGCCCTGATTGTTTATGTTTCCTCTTTGTGCAACAGATAGGGCAGATATTCACGACAACGAGTGGATAAGTGTTTTTTTGCGTTGTTTAATATACGGCGTATATGTTGTAATAAGTGACATGTAGCGCACGTATCGGGTGCGCCACATGGGTTTCCGGTTACAAACCGTTTAAACTATGTTGGTCTAATGTCGTTTGTGCGCTAGGATAGACTACATACTTGCGCAGGTATGAAAATACATAACAACAAGCAGCAGAATTACTTGGGTAACTGCTCTCCCGGTGCGAATACAACTTTTTCAATTTTGTTGGTTACCGGTTGCAGGCTGTTCAGGTACTTGTATATGGCTTTCAGTTCAATGGTGTCCATGGCTGCAAAACATTCCCAGGGCATGGGTGAGCCTTTGTGTACTCGTCCTGCACGGAAGCGACCGATAAAGGCTTCTTCGTTCCAGCCAGCCATAATTCCGGTGCTTTTGTCGGGTGTGATGTTAGGCGTAACGAAAGTGTACCCCAGAGAGAAAGCATCGGGCGGCATCATCAAGCCTCCGGCAAACGGAGTGCCGATGAACTCACCTGTATGCAGGTCGCGGTTAGTGTGGCAGCCCACGCAGTTGGAAACGCTGTTCGCAATGTATTTACCGTATTGGATGGTAGTGTCTATTTGTACATGGGCCGGTGGCGTATTGGTAGGGCCCTCCGGAGTCATCCCTCCAAACGCATAGATGGCTTTCCCGAGGAAGGAAAGTTCGGATGCTGGTACGTCATGCTTTACTGCGGGTTGTGAGCGAAGGAAAGAAATAATAGCCACTATGTCGTCGTCACTCATTTCCTGAAATGGCATAAACGGGAACAGTTGTCCGCCATCGTGCTTCACGAGGTGCCGGAGTGCTCGTGCGATTTGTCCGTCTGTCCAGTTGCCGATACCGGTTTCGGGGTCGGGTGTCAGGTTGGGGGCGCGGAAAGTACCGGGAGGTATGGGGAGTGTCCAACCTCCGCTGAGCGGGATTTGCGCTCCGGCTTTCACCGCATCGATTTTGTCCATAGGGACATGGCATGAAGAACAGTGCGCAGGGCCGTAGCAGAGGTAGCGTCCCCGGGCTATCGTGGCGCTGTCATTTGTTGCTTTTAGTTCCGGAAATGGTGCATCATATTTTTTATCCCATGCTACCATTGCATAGGTGGCAATTCCCGCTATAAGTATCAGCAAACTGCCGAGAATAATGAGGATGACTTTTTTCATGGAGATTGTTTTAGTTGGTGTAGATTGTTATTTTACCTGTAAATGTAAAAAAAATGACAAAGTATTTAAAACGTTAATCTTTTGGAGTGCTATTTGTCCGTATTATAATTCACAATGCCATTTGTGGTTAATTCCGCAGTTTATTCGGCGTGTTCTGACCCATGTACCAATCTGTATTTGTTCATGAAATCGCGGCAGGTTGCAGGAATTGGGTGGGGTGAGTGCATATTATATCTACCCGAGATAACTGGTGCGAGCGTACAGCACGATACTCTTTCGACATCCTATGCAGGACTCTCCGCACATTAAGTATGTAGTCAGGTAGTCAAAAAAATAAAGTAAAGACTTCGCAGATAGTGAATAAAACAGTGAGTATCCTGTCCTACCTAATATCAGGTTATAATGGCTCAGGCAATATAGCTCATATATATAGGTTCACTGCACACTGTGTCGTCCGAATTATTTAGGCATCAAAAACATGAATCGAGAAATCGAAGCGATTAGTTAGCTTCAAAATTGAAGTGAGTCATTTACAGTTCAGCTAATTTAGCTTTTATTTCTTCAAGGGGCATTTTTGTTGGGGATGCCGCAATTGAAAGACCCTCCGATAAAAAGTTCTCAGTCTTTTCGTCGTAGTAATAATCTCCATTTATTATTGCCACGACAACTACGTCAAATTTAATACCAACTGGTAGCACATAATTACCGATGTTGAAAGACAAATCCGCATAGTCATAATAACGTGCAGTCGCAGCAGATTTGTAATCTGGAAATAAGAGGAAAACCTGTGTCGTGAGTCCTGTGTAACTAGTGTCTGGCATGGTTATCTTAAAGTTGTTGGTGGTTGTTGCTCCTGCATCAATTTTGATTTTGTCGCAATTAATGTAGGTAAACGTAGAACATGAATCAAATAAGTATACAATTGTCGACGTGTCAGCAACCGTACCTGTTGCGGTTGTTCCTCCATTGCCGGGAGGTGCAATACTCCAGGAAACCACTGAGTCTGAGTTACTTCTATCACCATAGTACAAGTCCATTGGCTGCGTCGAAGCCGCAGGTTGGGGGAAGGCGATACCGTATTTGTTGGCAAACACTTCTTTGCCATTCATGGTAGCTTTAATCTGCACTTGCCCCCCACTAATAAGTAGGTCTCCTTCTTTAGTCACTGTACTTGCCCGGTTAGCAATCATATCTCCGGGTTTGTACATTTCTACCATTTCTAAACATACTTCACCGCTTGTGAGGATATTGCCTGCAGCATCTTTAAAAGAGTTCGGGTAGAACGTGAGTTTTGTACCCTTATTGAAAACGACAGTTTGGTCAATGCCTGCAGTAACACATTGTGTTTCGGGTGTGCTACGAAGGTCTTTAAATAACGCATTCAGCGAAACTTTTGTTGTCAGGTTCGGAGGTCCTGTCGCCGGGTTTACAGACGTTTGCACAGAGGGGTTATCTTTATTGTATGTTTTTTGGCACGCAACGATTGTAACTAAAATAAAGGCAGCAGAACAGGCAATAGCTAAATAGGCACGTTTCATATATGTTTATTTTTTTAGTGTTTGTTTTTACAGTTCAGCTAATTTAGCTTTTATTTCGTCAAGAGACATTTTAGTTGGGGATGCCGCAATTGAAAGACCGTCGGATACCGTCAAACCCTTTTGGTCATAGTAGTAGTAATTGTCATCCTTTTTTGCAATGACGACAACCGATATTTCCAAGCCAAGCGGAATTTTGTATGCTGGTGCAACTGCAAATGATTTTGTTTTAATATAGTAATAATACGCATGTGTAACGGTATTTATTGTTGGAAATACGAAAAGAACATCAGTTGTATTTTTGTCAAAACTCCCATCAGGCATGAGAATTCGAATGTTATTAGTTCTGTCGCCAGGAATAGAATTCAATCTGTCACAGTTGATAAATGAAAATCTTGTAGCTGAATCAAAGTGGTACGCCGAAACCAACGAATCCACTGGTGTTGTTCCAGTTGTTGTCCCTCCATTGCCGGGAGGTGCAATACTCCAGGAAACCACTGAGTCTGAGTTACTTCTATCACCATAGTACAAATCCATTGGCTGCGTAGAAGCCGCAGGTTGGGGGAAGGCGATACCGTATTTGTTGGCAAACACTTCTTTGCCATTCATGGTTGCTTTGATATGTACTTGCCCGCCACTAATGAGTAGGTCTCCTTCTTTAGTCACTGTGCTTGCCCGGTTGGCAATCATATCTCCGGGTTTGTACATCTCTACCATTTCTAAACATACTTCACCGCTTGTGAGGATATTGCCTGCGGCATCTTTAAATGAATTGGGGTAGAAAGTCAGTCGTGTACCCTTATTGAAAACGACAGTTTGGTCAATGCCTGCAGTAACACATTGTGTTTCGGGTGTGCTACGAAGGTCTTTAAATAACGCATTCAGCGAAACTTTTGTTGTTAGGTTCGGAGGTCCAGTCGCCGGGTTTACAGGCGTTTGCACAGAGGGGTTATCTTTATTGTATGTTTTTTGGCACGCAATTACAGTTAGTAGTACGAATACTGTAGAACAAACAAATAAAAAATGGGTTCTTTTCATGTCAGTTTAATTATTAGTTATTGTGATAGACAGTTACAAAACCGGAAAGGATGGGTTTAACCAGCTAAATATAATAAATTTATAATGAAAACGTATCTTTGTTAACATAAACACTAAATACTCATGAAGAAATGCCTACTGATATTTTTGTTGTTAGGGATAACACAATCTGGTTTATTCGCCCAGTTTTACCCGAAAGATCCCATCGACTCCTTTACATTCGATTTTGGGGCCATCGATACGAATTTATACTTGCCGGATACCGCGGCATCTCCATTGTGGCAAATAGGCAAGACGCACAAGCCCTTCTTTACAACAGACACCAATGGACAAATGGCCATAATGACCGATACGCTTGATAGTTATCCGGTTAATGCTGATAATTGGTTTGTGATTAAAGTCCCGCACCGTGACAACGCGACGTTATATATTTGGCATAAATACCAAACAGATACAGGTAACGATGGCGGAGTAATAGAATTCTCTATCGATGGTGGCGTAACATGGCTGAATGTGGCGGATTCGTGTATGGGCATTGGGTGGGGCGAAGGGTTGTATGCTGAAGGTCTTTATGCCCCGGATGATACTACTGTGTATGGTCTTGCATGCTTTAATGGAACCTCTGACACGTCGAGGCTTACATTAATCCAATTTCAAGATCCACCTGCTCTAAAGACAACCGCCGGATACGGGTCGTGTGAATGGGTGGTTGATACTTATTATGTTCGGTTTCGTTTCGTCAGCGATACAACAAGTGATATGCTGGCAGGATGGATGATTGATTCCGTGAAAGTAGTGTATTACTCTATAGGGACTGGAGTGGCAAATTATTTAAATTATCACAGTTCCATAAAAGTTTTCCCTAACCCCTCACACGATGGTATTTTCTCGGTGGAGGTGGAGAAAGGGCAGAATGAACTTTCGATAGAGGTGTTTGATCTGTTGGGTAGGGAAGTGTGGAGTGGTGTAGATACGAAAACTATAGATTTGAGTGGTTTCCCGAAAGGAGTGTATCTCTACACAATACATAACAGTGCTTATATACATCGGGGAAAGCTGCAGATAGAGTAAAGTCGTCGAGTAGATGTTCACAGCGACGATTTGTTGAGAGCTATCTGTTTTATGATTTATTTAGCATCATTAGTGGTTTTTAGGGTTTGCTAATTTATTAATTTCGCCAAAACTAAATATTTACTCATGAGAAAAGCAGTACTATTTTTCGCTTTTGCTATTTTGGTTTCCGGCATTGCATCTGCACAAGACCAGAAAGTTGCTGACAAAAGGAATCGCCTCGGCCTTGGTTTTAGTATAAATAACTTCGGCAATGACTTCGGACTAGGTCTTAATGTTACAAGCCCAACTTTTTTTGGTGGTCACATGGCGGTTAAGGCTTCGGGCAATTATCAGTGGCTGGACCATATCGACAACAAGGGCGAGCATACGTGGTCCGGATACACACTGTTACGTGCAGGTCTGTCTGGTGTCAATATGTCGCTCAACGATGCCATCAACCTGTATGGTGAGGGCGGGTTGGTATTAGCATTAACGGACAATACCCTATCTACTGAAAGCAGCAGTATCGGTGGTTATGGTCTATTCGGTTTTGAGTTTTTTATGCCGTGCAATATGTCTTACTTCATAGAGCTTGGCGGTATGGGCATAGGCGCAAAGGCCGACAAAGTCCCAACGTCGCCGCTCATTGCCAATGGCTTTTTAGCCTCGGTTGGGTTTAGGGTTAGGTTGTAAGATATAAATACATTTTTCATTTGCTGCGGCTCTGCGATAGTTCTCTATTGCGGAGCCGTTGTTGGTTTGTCGCACGAAACGAACCAATAATTTTTATAATGAAATACTTGTTTCCCCCCTTACACCAGATACTTCCCTACAATAGGCACACGCCTACCTACACCAAACGCTTTTGGTGATACTCTGATGATGGGACAGAACTGATTGCGCTTGTACTCGTTGATGTTTACCAGACGCAGAATGCGATTGACAAGAGGGGCATCAAAACCCAGGTTTATTATTTCCTTTGGTCCGTGGAAATGCTCTATGTACTGGTAGAGAATGGGGTCGAGTATGTCATACTCGGGCAGGCTGTCGCTATCCTTCTGGTCGGGGCGCAACTCTGCGCTCGGGGCTTTGTCTATTATGTTTTGTGGTATTATTTCGCCATTGCGGTTGATGTATCGGGCAAGGGCATATACTTGCAGTTTGTACAGGTCTCCTATTACACCCAGTCCACCTGCCATGTCTCCGTACAGTGTGCCGTAGCCTGTGGCCAATTCACTTTTGTTGGAGGTGTTGAGTAGTATGTAGTTGAATTTATTGGCCATTGCCATCACCATTGCACCACGTATGCGCGATTGCAGGTTCTCTTCGGCTACATTAAACGGCAGGTCTTTGAACACGGGATTCAGAGCATCTTCGAAGGAGCCGAACACATCCTTTATCGGGATGATGTTGTATTGGTTGCCGACGTTCTCAGATAGCTGCACTGCATCATCCACAGAATGTGACGACGAGAAGTGAGAGGGCAGCAGTAGCGCATGTACATTTTCTGCGCCCAATGCCTCGCACGCCAGAGCTACTACTACTGCGCTGTCTATGCCGCCTGAAGAGGCAACGATGGCCTTGCTAAAGCCCATCTTGCTGAAATAATCTTTTATACCCAGAATAAGCGCCTTGTGTATTTTGTCGATGTGGACTGTGGCATTAAGTATCTCCGGTGTTTCTGCTACTTCTTCCGGTATGTCCGTGTTATTCGAAGTGCTGAAGTTGTCGGCTCCTGTCCAGTCTATTGCCTGGTACGCCTCGCTGAAGCAAGGTAGTGCCGTTACTATTTTTCCTCTGCTGTCCATCACCATGGAGCCGCCGTCAAACACAACCTCTGTCTGGGAGCCTACGGTGTTGCAGTATATCATCGGCAGGTTGTATCGCAGCACATTTTTCCTAACAATATCTATACGTTCTTGTTCGTGCAGATAGTCAAACGGAGATGCGCTCAGGTTAATCATGATGTCCGGCTGTTGCTTTGCCAGCTCGTCCATAGGTCGTTGTCGGTAAAGCGGGTCTTCAGACAGGTTCCATATATCTTCGCAAATGGTTACTGCCAGTTTTTTTCCTTTGAACTCCATTACGTTCCATTCGTAACCCGGCTCAAAGTATCGGTACTCGTCAAAGATGTCGTAGGTTGGCAACAGCGTTTTATGAGCGATGGCTTTTACCTCATTTTCATACAGCAGATAGGCACTATTAAAAAGGTTCTTTCCCTCAGGTGCTAAGTGCCTGGAAGGACATCCTACTAAAACGCCAATGGTGTCGGAGGCTGCGCGTATAGTGTCCAATGCTGTTTGTGCCTGATTGATAAAGTCGTCAAATTCCAGAAAGTCTCTCGGTGGATAACCACATACTGCCAGTTCAGAAAACACAATCAGGTCTGCTCCATCGGCCTTTGCTATTTTTATCGCATCAATCATTTTTGATGCGTTGGCTTCAAAGTTGCCAATGTGGTAGTTCTGCTGTGCTATAACTATTTTCATGTGTTGCTTTAAGACTGGTTACTCAGTAAAGTGTCGCAAAGTTATTCTATACACAGCTAAGTTTGTCGCTTTTTAGTTGAAAGCAGAGCGTACAAATCTTAACAAAATGGTATGAGGTATAAGGTATTGTTAATGAGGATGATGTGTTGTTCTTTCTTAACTTCGCTACAGTCAAATCAGTCACAATTATGGAGTTTCAAGGTAAAACGGCATTTATTTCAGGAGCAAGCAGAGGTATAGGAGCGGCAATTGCACTAAGATTAGCAAAAGAAGGGGCAAACGTAGTAGTAATTGGTAAATCGGTAAAAGAGGACCCCCGACTTGGCGGAACCATTCATAGTGTGGTAGAAGAGATAAACGAATCCGGGGGAAGGGGATATGCTGTTCAATGCGATATACGGGACGAAGAACAAGTGCTGTATGCTGTTCAGCAGGCGATAACCATATTTGGTGGCATAGATATTCTGGTAAATAATGCCTCTGCAATTTCTTTGAGCGATACCGAGCATACCGAAACCAAACGTTTCGATCTGGTACATGACATAAATGTGCGTGGTACATTTATGGTTACTAAGCATTGCGTGCCCTTTTTGCGCAAGTCTGCAAACCCGCATATACTTACATTGTCACCACCCATAGATTTGAATCCTAAATGGATTGCACCCTACATAGGCTATACCATCAGTAAGTACAGTATGAGCATGATGACGCTTGGATGGGCGAAAGAGTTTGAATCTGTCGGAATAGCAGCTAATTCATTGTGGCCGGTAACAACAATAGATACTGCTGCAGTTCGTAATCTGTTGGGCGGAGAGATAATGGCGAAGCGCAGTCGAAAGCCGGATATACTGGCGGATAGCGCCTATTACATTCTGCGTCGACCATCAAAGGAATGCACGGGTAATTTGTTTCTCGACGAAGATGTATTGAGTGCTGAGGGCATCACAGATTTGGACCATTATTCGGTTACTCCGGGTGGGCCGTTGCAGAAGGATTTGTACGTGGGCTGATTATAGTTGTCTGCCTTCTATCTCTGATACCGCATTGCGGAACGCTTCCTGAATGGGTGTTTTTTCGTTTTTGTTGAAATCGTAATTTACGATTACATCATGCGCCTCTGCGACCACTTCGCCTGCCTCGTTAAGAATACGATGGTGAATGCCGAAGCTGGTGTTCTTTAAAAACTCGATTCTTGCTTCAACTTTTATGTTTCCCGGATAGTGTAGGGGTTTAATAAATTTACAGGAAGTAGATAATAGTATCGGGCCGACCTTTGTTTCATTAAAAGAAGCTGCCACGCCCGTCAATTCCCAATAATTGACGCGGGAAGCCTGTACATACCTGAAGTAGGCAACATTGTTTACATGCCCGAAAAGGTCCATGTCGCTCCAGTCTATTCGAAGGTTTAGTTTTACAGGAAAGTCGTGCATTAGAAGTGTTTTTGGGTCGCTACGTTGGCGTTCGTAACAAAATTAAGAATAGGCTGCAGCATTTCAATAATCAATTTACTTTTATAGCTTTGGGTGAAATACAAATATCGTGATGAAAAAAATCTTACTGCTTTTTATACTTATAGGTTCGTATAACGCTGTTTCTGCACAGTACAGCATTTTTATGCAGATTATCGAGAACAAAAAGATTTGTAATAAAGAAGATGAGCTTACCTACTTTTTACAGGCACATTCATTCGTAAGAGGTAACGAGAACCGATATTACAATAGCTATCCCGTAGACAGAGATATGTATACGACTTGCATAATCAATGAGAATGAGTGTTATGTCACGTACCGAACAAACAACAAGAAGGATTATGAAAAAATAAAAGAGCAAATATCTTCTACTTGTGCTAAGGAGCTGGCTGCCGACAAATCTGTATCGTATGCCTGCAACTATAAGCGCGTGCAGGACGTGCAGATTATGTTTATCGGCTATTCAGAAAAGAATAAGACTTACGATATCCTGATTTATCAAAATCCTGATATGCACGAAGACCCTTATTATCCTTCGCGACGTATTGAAGCTCCGGCACACAGATAGGTCTGTTTAAAATTCAAATACAAAGCTGCCGAATATGCCAAAGTGCCGCCACTTGGCCTCAGATGCTAGTGGTGTAGGTGTCACCCGCCATACAAAGTCGATACGGAATACCTGAAAGATATTGGAGACGCCAGTTCCTAACTCTAAATAAGGAGACCCCTTCAGCGTACGGAATGCCCAACCTCTGTCCAGATTTAGCTGTTGGTTGGCTTTGCTCAACGAGCCAACTACGCCCTTTGCAGTCCAGAATTGGCGGAATTTAAGTTTCTTCAACAAAGGAATCCGATTGAAGATACCGCCGCCAAAGTTGTGTTCCATATTAAACCCTACATACTCGTCGCTTAAAAACTCATAGTTGTTCATCATCTGGAACGCATACTTATTATAGTAGTAGTATTCGTTGCCTGGGTGAATTTCCAGCAGCGGATAGGGGAGTGTTCCAAAATACTTTCCCGCAAAGACATTGTAATATATATTTCCGAGTGGAGGGATATTGGTTAGTCCGGTTATTGACATTCTGGCTTTCTGATAGCTATAGGCACCCTTTAGTAGCCCCTTAATTCCGGTCGTCACCGTAAGTCCCACCACCGGGTACTTGCTTTTAATACTTACCCGCGTAAACTGCCCTTCGAGGTATTTTTCTTTATAAGCAAACCGAAGGTCGGCGCCAACTTCCGCACTGACAACATTCTTCGAAAGCGCGCCATGTTCGTTATGGAAAATACCCTCCGACGGTAATGGCTTATACGGTGTGAAGTCACGGTGCTGCAGAATTAGTTTGTGGCTAAATCCACTATAGTATTGTTTGTAAAACTCAATCCGTCTGTCATCTGCGAATGCCAACTTCCAGGGCACACCTCTTTTACGGAAAAACGTACTGAATATATTGTCTGCACCGCGCTGGTCATAGTAATTTGTCGATTGACTAACATCGTGCACGTAGTAACCATATATATAGGTCCATGGATTTCTGTTGAGCATCCACTTTCCGGTTATACCATATTTGTACCGTTGGTCTCTGAAACCGTATGCGCCATAGCCGGTAAATTGAAAGTTCTTCAGGCTTCTGGGAGTACCCACAGAAATACGGATACGACTACCCTCTATTGTGTTGCGACTATACAGGTTAAAGTAGGGACCCAACTGTATAAACCCAATGTCTTTGACCCCTGTCGTTATGAACGTTATCCAGTTTTTGTACACTTTGGTAATCGGCATTTGGTTGATAGTATCAACCATTTTGTAAATCTTCGCTTCGTTTTTCGTAAGGGAGTCAGGACGGTTTTTTCGCCACCAGGCGTCTGTCATATACTTTGCCGAGTCCAGCTTAATAACATCTTGTTTAATGTTCGGGTCATCAAGCATTGAATCGACCGAGTTGTCATTGATTTTGATGTGGTGATAGGTAGTTGTTTTTCTACCTATAAACCCCGGTAGCTTCTGTGACTTATAGGCAGAGAAGTTGGCGATGAATTTGTCCTTTACACAAAACCAGAACGTATCCACCGGTGCGAATTCCTGATACAATGCTACATTGTCTAACCAGTTGATGTTTACATCTTTGGTGACTTCCATACTTATTCGCTGAATGGCAAATACCGAGTCTACTACCCAAAAGTCACCGGTGAAACAATTTTCTATCGGCCGCTTCGGTTTATATCGCACCAATATGATATTGTGACCGTATGCAACCTGTGTGTCTATGATTTTGAACTTATAATAAGCAAGTGCGTCGTCTCCTATGGGGCTTACAAATTTCTTGTCGAATACCGGAAGGAAGTTCTCATAGATGTTTACGTTCTGGTGGAATGTACCCAGGTACTTCACAACGTTTTCATTGTTGACGCCCTTAACCATGCTCGCCTTTATAACTTCTCTTACTTTGCGGGGCTTGCGGCGGAAATAGTAGTCAGACAGGGTTTCTGTCATATACAGTGGCAGATAAGGCTTGGTCTCAGAAACGGAGTCGAGATTATCGTATATAAAACTGTATTTCTTAAGCAATGGTATTTTTTCAAATTGTTCTCGGGTCAGCCGTTGCAGGTCTGCCTCCAAGCGGTTGTAGGCTTCATAGCTATAGTTGTTAGTTCTGTCGGGATTGTTTGCAGGTTTGCGTTTTATTATTTCACGCATCAGCAAGACTGCGGGGTCTTCGCCTATATTGATGGTTACTTCATTGAGAGCCGTTACGGAGCGTTTGACTTCTATTATATAGTTGTATTCGTGGCGGTCTATTCGAAGGACACGGTAGGCTTCCGTATAGCCTATAGCCGCAACCCGAAATGTATCTGACGGTAGCTTTGGAAATTTCAAAATGAAGTTTCCATCCAGATCTGCCGTTGTTCCCACTGGTGTACCTCTGAAAAATACAGTTGAGAATGGAATGCCTTCGCCTGTGTTTGCATCAGCAACTTTACCATGTATGATGTATCCGGTTCCCGGATTATATGATTTTGGAGCCTTTGTTTTCTTGTCTGGAAATATTAGTTCGGCCGTATCAATATCAGGTAGGTCAATTGGTGGCGGGGCGATAAATACAGAAGTGTCGCCCTTCTTAAGAGAATCGGTAGTTTGTCCGAAAATACATGCCGGTAGCAGTAGTAAAAAAACAAATATAGAAATATGCCGGGATGCCATGTTTATAGATAACAATGTTGAGCAAAGTACAGAAATAACTCTTGTTTTCAAAGAGCCGTATCAGACTGAAATAATAGGCATCAAAGCAGCGCATATAGATAAAGCCTTTTTAAATTAATTTTTGCAGGCAAATTGCTTTTAACAATAAGGCCTTATGCTATTTAGAGGGTAGCATTTTTTGACTTTTGGCGCAAAACCTGTTACTTTCGGGGTTAAATTTGGTTTGGGATGCACATAGCACAACAAATATTATTTATAGTATGCGCCGCAGCAGCAGTTTACTTTTTCACAAAGAAGGTAAAAGAGATGCGCCGCAATATATTGCTGGGGCGTGATGAGGATATCAGCGATAACAAAGGGCAAAGGTGGAAGAACATGATTTTGCTTGCCCTTGGGCAGAAAAAAATGTTCAAACGGCCGGTTCCGGCATTGCTGCACTTTGCGGTTTATGCAGGTTTTATTATCATTAATATTGAGATATTAGAGATTTTTCTTGACGGTATAACGGGTGCTCACAGGCTGTTTGCGCCAATGCTGGGTGGATTGTATGCGTTCCTTGTAGGCTTTTTTGAAGTTTTGGCGGTATTGGTGCTTGTAGGCTGTGTGATTTTCCTTATTCGCAGGAATATCCTGAAAATTCGTAGACTCAGCATGAAGGAATTGACCGGATGGCCTAAAAATGATGCCAACCTGATTCTTGTGACAGAAGTGATTTTAATGTCGTTGTTTCTGATTATGAATACCGCAGACCTGTCATTACAGCAGTTGGGGGCAGAGCATTATACCAGGACAGAGCCTTTTTGGGTTTCCGGTCATTTAACCGGCATGTTCTCAGGTATGTCGGCAGGTACACTTATTGCTATTGAGCGTACATGCTGGTGGCTGCACATTATCGGTGTATTGTTGTTCCTGAACTATCTACCTTATTCAAAGCACATGCACATTATTCTGGCGTTCCCTAATGCGTATTATTCTAAACTTACTGCGCAGGGTGAGGCGAAGAATATGAAAGAGATACAAAACGAAGTGCTGTATATGATGGAGCCCGATAAAGCTCCTGCCGCCACAGATGCCGCACCTCCTCGTTTTGGAGCAAAGGATGCCACCGACCTAAGTTGGAAGAATCTGCTCGATGCCTACTCCTGTACAGAGTGTGGTCGGTGTACTTCTGTATGTCCGGCTAATATGACCGGGAAAACACTGTCGCCGAGAAAGATAATGATGGATACGCGTGACAGGGTAGAGCAGATAGGTAAGAATATTAATGAGAACAAGGAGTTTAAAGATGATGGCAAGTCATTGCTGCACGACTTTATTACCGTCGAGGAGTTAAGGGCTTGTACTACTTGTCAGGCTTGTGTGGAAGCTTGCCCGGTAATGATAGATCCGTTAGACATTATCATGCAGTTACGCAGAAATTTAGTGATGGAAGAAAGCAATGCACCACAGGAATGGAACATGATGTTTGGCAATATTGAGAATAACATGGCACCATGGAAGTTCAGCCCCGATGATAGGGATGCCTGGGTGGCGGAGGTATAAGGTAGTTAATGACGGTGTTGGTGTTTTAGCACTATTTCATGCAATATGGGTAAATTTGAAAAACTAGTTGTAAAACTGCTTTTTGGGAGTTCAGATAGGAATTTTCGATTTGAAGACTTGGTAAAGATTCTAGTGTCAATGGGTTTTCAAATGCGGGTGAATGGAAGTCATCATATCTTTGTAAAAGATGGAATTCCGGAGATTATCAACATTCAATCTGTGAACGATAAAGCGAAGCCTTATCAGGTAAAGCAAGTTAGAGAATTAATTATTAAATATAAATTGTGGCAAAATGGAGCAGGTGATAAATAAGTATGAGGTTATTATTTATTGGAGCAAGACAGATAATTCTTTTATTGCTGAAGTGCCGGAGTTAGCAGGATGTATGGCGGATGGTGGTTCTTATGTTGAGGCAATAAATAATGTTCAGGTAATAATGTCCCAATGGATTGAAACTGCTCGTTCGTTGGGGAGGACAATCCCGGAACCTAAGGGTAAATTGATGTATGCATAAGTTTTTTTGTGAGCTAAAGGCTGAAATAGGCTTAGGTAATCTTCGTTCCTTTTTCAGGGGTAGCCCGAATGATCTTTAAAGTTTAAACGACAATAATATGTCTGTAAAAAATATGGCGGAGTATGCCGCGAGTGGTGAGGTGCCGGAAGTGCTTTTTTGGGTAGGTTGTGCTGGATCGTTCGATCAGCGGGCACAGCGCATCACAAAGGCATTTGTGCAGATATTGGATAAGGTGGGTGTGAAATACGCCATTCTGGGTAAGGAAGAGATGTGTACCGGCGACCCAGCTCGCAGGGCTGGAAACGAGTTTCTGTTTCAGATGATGGCGTACAACAACATCAATACCCTGAATGCTTATGGCATCAAGAAGGTGGTAACAATTTGTCCGCACTGTTTTAATATTTTCAAAAATGAATACCCCAAACTGGGCGGTGAGTACGAGGTAATGCACCACACTACTTTCTTACAACAACTGATAAATGATGGGAAAATCACACTGAAAGACGGTGGCGCATTCAAGGGAAAGAAAATCACTTATCATGATAGTTGCTACCTCGGTAGGGGTAATGGGATTTACGAAGCTCCGAGAGCTGTGCTGGAAGCGTTTGACACAGAGCTGGTAGAGATGAAACGTTGCCGTAGCAATGGTATGTGCTGTGGAGCTGGTGGTGCACAAATGTTTAAGGAAGAGGAACAGGGAACGACACGTATCAACTTTGACAGGGCGGAGCAGGCGATGGATACCGGCGCAACAATTATTGCAGCAAACTGTCCGTTTTGTACCACTATGCTAACAGATGGTGTTAAAAACAAAGAAAAAGAAGACTCCATAAAAGTTATGGATATTGCTGAAATGGTTGCTATGTCATTGTAGACAATTTCTGTTGCAACTTTCACAAAAACTGAACACCTGTTATCGTAACTTTAGATTGTAAAATGCGGTTATGAAAAACAAGACACTGGTATTAGGTGCTTCAGAAAATCCCGGCAGGTATAGCAATATGGCTATGCTCCGGTTGCAGGCCACTGGTCATGAGGTAGTGGCTGTGGGACGTCGGGCAGGTAGTGTGAATGGAATTGCCATAAATGATGCGCCTGCACAATCTGATGAGATTGATACTGTAACACTATACCTGAACCCTGATCACCAAAAAGATTATTACAATTACGTGTTGTCGCTGAAGCCGCGCCGTATCATATTCAATCCCGGTACCGAGAATGAAGAGTTCGAACAGCTGGCTGCAGACAATGGCATTAAAGTGCAGGAGGCGTGCACTTTAGTGTTGCTGGGTACGGGCCAGTATTGATGTTGTGCTGATTTCTAGATTGTATACTCAGCTTTTTCGGGGACGCTTTCCGGAATTTCTATTGTTACAGTAGTGCCCATCATTTCGTTGCTGTTTATGGAAATAGTACCGCCTAGTTTGTCAATTGCTGACTTTACAATGTATAAACCGATTCCATTTCCGGCCATGCAGTTTCTACCTCGGTAGTATAAATCGAAAATGTTTTCTTTATCCGGGTTGGCAACTCCTAATCCGTTATCGGTGATAACAGTCCGTAGGCTTCCATTACAGCTACTTACTTGCACGCTCACTTCATGCTGTTGTGTGTTGGTTCTGAATTTGAGTGCATTATCAAGAACCTGCGAAAAAATAATTTCCAGAAGATACTCATCCGTTAAAAGTTGAAAATCTTCAACCTCGCATTGCAAATTTGCTTTTTGCAGATGGTGCGACAACTTACCTGTTAGAAGGATATTCTCGATTGTTCTTTTGGGCGAACATTTAGTAATGTTAGTTTTACTCTGTTTGATTTTCGTTATCGCCATTAAGTTGTCCAGCGAGTCTTTCATTTTTTCAGCAACGCTGTGAAAGTGGGTCATATATTCATTGACATCTCGGTCGTTGGATTCCGATATGGCAACGTTCGTTAGTCCCAGCATAGTCATAATGGGCCCTCTTAAATCATGGGAAGAGCGATAAATAAAGGTGTCTAGCTCTCGGTTTTTGTATGCCAGTTGCATTTCTGTTTGCTTTTTTGCCGAAACAGTTTGCGCATTGATAATGGCTCCGTTTATTTCAGGCGTGTCTAATTTATTAACTATGTTGCTTTCCATCCATTCGTAGTGGCCATCTTTGTGCAAGATTCTGGCTTCGGTTGCTGCCACAATACCGGGAGAGTTTACAATCTGTGCAATCGTTGCTTTTATGTCATTTAAGTCGTCAGGGTGTATTAGTTGAAATATATTGAATGACTTAAACTCCTGGTGTTTATACCCTAGCAGGTTTATAATGTTCTGACCAATAAAAATGACATCGCCTGCGCCATTTGTAACTACTTTCATGTCAAGCGAATGTTCAATTAGTGCGTCGAAGAAACGTTCCTTTTGTTGCCGGTGAATGAATGTTTCTGCAATTTGTCCGGCATACTTACTTATTATAAAGTACAACAAGATGCCCGTGACAGCTACATAAGTAATGCCCTTGTAGGTTTGTATTTCAGTCAGGATGTCTTCTCCTTTGAAAAAGAACTGAACGATACGGTCCGAGAAAAAGATGTACAGTACCCCTAACAGTAAATACGGCAATACAATTTTAAGAGGGGAAGTTAGTCTGGTGTTAAATCCAGGTAGTTTACTTGAGAAAACGGTCATTACAGCTTTGTGTTATTACAATATCTTATTTTTTTAGTCTGGTCTTTTCCTGTTTTTCTACGCCGTCAATTCTTCTGTTAATTCTAAGTATTCTATCGAGACTAGCTTCTTTAAGCGGGTGCAAATGTAGGTTATAATTATCAATTTTAAATATAGTATAATATAGTAAAATATATAATGATTTCTTTAAAACAAGAATAGGTTAGTAATTCAATCATATACAATTAGGTCGTTGCCGGGTTTAGCTCCGGATGCTACATTTTAGAATTACACGAGCGATTGAGTCTTATGTAGGGTAACCACAATTTGCGTAATACTTATATAGTATTTTGGGAAGGATACCTACAGGCGAGTGTTGTCCAAATGCTTTTTACCTTTGGTGGCAAACTGAACAGAGCCCTATTTTTAGGTGCCTTATTCACACAGTAATTACTTGAAACAGTGCGATAATCGGTATTTGTCCCGCTAGGAAATCGCCGTTGTTGGTATAGTATTATTTTGGGACAGGTCACCTTCGGGCAACAAGACTCTAACTTGTGTTCCTTTTCCGGGTATGCTGCTGATGTTAATCGTGCCACCTAACTTATCTATTGCCGACTTTACAAGATATAACCCTATTCCGTTGCCACACAACGGGCTCTTTCCTTTGTAATAAAGGTCAAAAATGTTTTCTGTATCTGCCTCAGGAATACCGATGCCGTTGTCTGTAATCATTAGTTGAATCAGATTGCCCAACTTGCTGATATCTACATGAACTTTTGCCTGCTTATTTCTGTCTTTGAATACAAGTGCATTTTTTATCAGCTGCGCCAGTATAATTTCAAATAGCTCTGCCGATGATACAAATGGCTTGTCTTCAGCATCTAATACCAGTTCTATAGAATTGGTCAAACCCAACGCTTTTTTTCTTTTCAATACACGGTTTACAATACATTTAGGCGACATGGCAGCCATCGTTACTTTGCTTTGTTTAATTTTCGTAACCGCCATCAGGCTATCAAGCGTGTTTTCCATTTTTACAGCCACATCCTTACAGTAGGTCAGGTATTCTCTGGCGGTTTCGTCGTGAGTGTCGGTTAATCCGACTTTTGTCAAGCCCAGCATAGTTGTGATTGGCCCGCGCAGGTCATGAGACGAACGATAGACAAATGTGTCTAATTCTTTGCTTCTGTATGCTAATTGCGCTTCTGCCTTCTTTCGGGCATCTATATCTTTAAGTACAAGTGCCAGATATTCTGGCGCCCCATCTTCATCTGTAATTAGCGTCAACATCTGTTCCACCCATAATAAAGTCCCGTCTTTACATACAATTTGTTTTTCTGCACAACATGCTTCTTTAAGACCATTTGCTACACTAATTATCGTTTTTATACATTGAGCCTTTTGAGAAGGATGGCACAGAGCCGATAAGTCTGCTTGTTGGAGTTCTTCACGACTGTAACCGGTTATGTCGCACATTCTTTCGTTCATCATCACCAACTTACCATTTAGGTCTACGTTCGCCATCCCTACTGACATTTGTTCGAATGCAGCGCGAAACATTATTTCGCTTTTTTTAGTGTTTTCTTCTGCTTTTTTTCTTGCTGAAATCAACCGTGCTAATGTTAGGATACCCTTTATATTAGGTGAGTTGATTTTGTTGACTACACTGCCTTCTATCCACTCGTAGTGGCCGTTTTTATGTAATACACGCGCTTCTGCAGTAAACAGTATACCTGGGTTTGCCAGTACCTGTTTGTTTACGGCTTCTATTTCTTTTAAATCATCGGGGTGAATCAACTGAAATAAGTTGTACTTTCTAAACTCGCCGGCGGTATAACCCAGCAGATTGCTGATATTGGGGCCGACAAATACAACATTCCCATTGCTGTCAGATACAAGAGTTATATCGCTGGCATGCTCTATAAGTGATTGATAGAACTGCTCGTTATGACTGCCGAGTTGGAAAGCCTCTTTTATTTGATTCGCATATTTGTTAGACAGAAAGTAGAGTAGCAACCCTGTTACACCCACAAATGATATGCCCTTATATGTTTGTATTTCTGTAAGCACCTCTTCGCTTTTGAAGAGAAAGTGAACAATCCGATCCGAGAAAACGATATATAGAACACCGAAAAGAATGTAGGGTAAGACAATTTTTAATGGTGTGGTTAGTTTGTTGGTCATAGGTGCTTATTTTGTTGGTTGTTTGTTGAAGATGTAAAATTTGTAAATGTTTTTATGATTATATATGACCCCCATCATGCCATATTGCTTTCTTTCCTGATTCTGGTCAGTTTTAATGTGTTTTAGTTGTATGTGTTGAGTTTTTTATGCCTTTGGGTTAAATCGCAAATCCCATAGAATGAGTTGAATTCATAAAAAAGAGGTAGCCGTAGGGCAATGCTGGAAAGTAATACACCAAATTTTCAGGAATGTTCCCAAAGCTTAATACCTTTATTTGCGTCTTATATACAGAAGTGAATGTTTGAATTTTGAAACAACCGAAACATATACAAATCTCAGTCCCTAAGCCCTGCCATGAACGGTGGGAAGAAATGACGCCTACGGAACAGGGGCGGCACTGTGCGCGTTGCCGGAAGACGGTTGTTGATTTCACTACCTGGAGCGATGCTGCGCTGTATCGATACTTTTCCGGTGAGGCAGGTAGGGTGTGTGGCAAGTTTTCTACAGCACAACTCAACCGTCCGATTCATATACCACCACAGCCACATAGCCGATTGTATAGAATGACGATTGCGCTTGGGCTGACGCTGTTGTTTGTGCAGGGTGGGGAGGTGATGGCACAGAGCAAAGCACTGGTGGTGCAACATGAAATTCTGTCTGGGAATATCGGAAATGATAGCTTTAATGGTAAAAGTGTAGCGATAAATGGGTTGGTTTTGGATAAGTATATAAGCCCTCAGGCTAATGTATTTGTGTCTATTGTTGATGGTTCTGGTTTGATGCTTTTCGATACAGTCACTACTGTCGATGGGCAATTTCATTTTGTGGTGGATAGTCCGGGTTATTACCAATTCAGTTTTAAAATTGAGGGCTTAAATAAGTCGAAATTCAGAGGGGTTATGATGTCGGATAGTATTAACGCGCTTGAAGTTTTTATAGAGCCAGATGAATTAGGCCGCGATTTGCTAGTCAAGAGTTTTGGTTTAATATCTAAGGAACAGGATCCTCCGTGGGTAGATTACATCACAGGAGAAGTTAGAGAGCGTATAGATTCTAAGTAATCAGATTCCTGATTAATGCTTCATCGGAATGCTTTTGCTTCATCGCTTTTTTCTCTCAAAATTGGCTATATTTGAAGTTGCACACTATTGTGGGGTGATTGCCCTGCAAGTGTAGTGTATTGTTCTAAAAGGACAATAGGCATCAGACTATTAACATTCAGGCACAAAACATAAGGTTATGAGCAAGCAGTATTTCGTAGAAAGTAAACCAAATTCAGGAGGTGCATCAGGTGAAGAAACACCCAAGGCTACTGCCAAGGTTGCTTTTATAGATGATCAACCATTCGAGATTCAGGAGGGAGATACGATACTGAAATTAATGCGCAGGCATTTCGGCAAGGATGCGGTGCCTACCTTGTGCGATGCGCCAAACCTTGACCCGTTCGGGTCTTGCCGTGTTTGTAGTGTAGATGTGGCTTTGAGCAAAGGTGGGCCTGCAAAGGCAATGGCATCTTGTCATACGCCTGTTATGCCCGGGTCGTATATCTATCCTGAGTCTGCAAGGGTTCAAAAACTACGTAAAAATATTGTCGAGCTCGTACTTACTGACCACCCTTTGGATTGTCTTACCTGCGAGGTAAATAACAACTGCGAATTGCAGACAGTTGCTGCCAGGGTGGGTATCAGAGATGTGCGCTATCCCGAAGGGAAAAACCACCTCGATAGAGAGAAGGACTTGAGCCATGCCTACATGACTTCTGATTTTTCTAAGTGTATCAACTGTTTCCGATGTGTGCGTGCGTGCGATGAGGTGCAGGGGCAGTTTGTGTTGAGTATGGGCGGGCGAGGTTTTGATAGTCACATCATAAAGGGTTTAGAAACAAACTTCGAACAGTCTGACTGTGTGAGCTGTGGTGCTTGCGCACAGGCTTGCCCGACATCGGCAATTTCTGACATATTCGAATCTAAATCAACTGCGGTAGACGAAAAGGTGCAGACGGTCTGCACGTATTGCGGGGTGGGTTGTAATCTTGAGGTTGCGGTTAAGGGTGGTACTATCAAGTCAATTCAGGCGCCTTACGAAGCCGAGGTAAATCAGGGACACACTTGTCTGAAAGGGCGTTTTGCCTTCTCTTTCTACAACCATGAAGACAGGCTTAAAACTCCCCTTATTAAGAAGAATGGTGAATTTGTAGAAGCAACTTGGGATGAGGCATACGACTTTATAGTTGATAAGCTGAAGTCTATTAAAGAAACTTACGGGCATGATTCTATTGCCGGTATTTCTTCTTCTCGCGGTACCAACGAAGAGAATTATCTGATGCAGAAGTTCATTCGTGCCGTTATGGGTACTAACAATATTGACTGTTGTGCGCGTGTGTGTCACTCTCCGACGGCTATAGGTATGCAGCGGTCATTTGGTACCGGTGCTGCTACCAACTCAATAAAAGATCTGAAACATGCTGATTGCATACTGGTTATTGGTGCGAACCCGACAGACGGGCACCCGGTAACAGGTGCTAAGCTCAAGCAGTTTGCAGTTAGTGGTAAAACGAGTATTGTTATTGACCCGCGCAGAACAGAGCTGGCTAAATATGCAACCTATCACCTGCAATTAAAGCCGGGTACGAATATGGCCTTGATGAACATGATGCTATACTACATCATCAGCGAAGGTGCAGAAGATAAAGAGTTTGTAGCGAAGCGTACCGAAGGGTATGAAGAGTTTAAGAAAGAAATACTTGCGCAGGATATAGACGAGTTGGAGCGTATTTGTTGTGTAGATCGTAAGCTGGTAAGGGAAGCTGCACTGGCCTATGCAAGCGCACCTAACGCTATGGAGTTTCATGGATTAGGTGTGACGGAACATACACAGGGTACGTTTACCATTATGTTGATTAGCAGTCTTGCTATGATTACCGGAAACATCGGACGGCAGGGAGTTGGCGTTAATCCGTTGCGTGGTCAGAACAATGTTCAAGGCTCTGCCGATATGGGTTGCCAGCCTTATCAGGGTGCGGGCTATCTGGATGTAGCTGACCCGGTGTTCCATAAGCGGTATGAGGAGTTTTATAATGCTAAATTGCCCAACTATCAGGGGCTTACTATTCCTGAAATGTTTGATGCGGCTATAGAAGGTAAGCTAAAGGCGATGTGGGTGATAGGTGAGGATATGGCACAGACAGACCCGAATACGCAGCATGTTGTGAAAGCCATGAAGGCCCTGGATTTGCTTGTGGTGCAGGAGTTGTTTATGACAGAAACTGCCAAACTGGCGACGGTCATCCTACCGGCATCTTCCTTCCTCGAGAAGAGCGGTACGTTCACTAACGGGGAGCGTAGGGTGCAGCGAGTAAATGCAGTGGTGGAACCAATACAAGGCACTAAGAGTGATGGGCAGATTATGGTGGAAATCATGAACAGGATGGGCTATAAGCAACCTGAAGAGTACCACCCAAAGTGGGTACTGGAAGAGATTTCTCAGATTGTTCCATTCTTTGCAGGCATCAAGTGGGATGAGTTGGGTAAGAACGGAAAGCAGTGGCCGGTAAACCTGGAAGGGCAGGGAACAGACATATTACATACAGAGACGTTCAAAATAGGCAAGGGGCAGCTCATACACAATAACTATAAGAAGTCGCAGGAGCTGGTGCTTCACGAAAAGGACTATCCATACATTATCACTACAAACAGAGAGTTAGAGCATTACAATTGCGGTGCCATGACGCGTCGCACACGCAACTCAATGATTGTTACAGATGATGTATTGATGATAAATCCGGAAGATGCAGCAAAACATCTGATCAATGAAGGAGATATGGTATGTGTAGAATCTCCTCGTGGTAAGGTGGATATCAAAGCACGAATTACGGATGAAGTAATGCCGGGTATCCTGAGCAGTACCTTCCACTTCCCTGAGATAATGCTGAACAACATTACGTCCGGTGAGATGGACACCGAGGCAAACTGTCCGGAATACAAGGTTGTGTCTTGCAGAATACGTAAGAGCAAGGGCGAATTCAAGAAGCAGAAGGTGGAGGCGTAAATGTGTTAGTGCTTTTTTACGAGCTTGGCTACATGTATGTCGCCCTGTAGGTGACTCATTTGCCTCATTATCTGAGGCGTACGCCATTGTACTCGCCGACTGACAGGCTTTACCGTGAATCTTTTCGGGTTAGGCAGGCATGCTATAATCATAGCGGCTTCACGTTGGGTTAATTTTTTTGCCGGTTTGTGAAAATATTTTTGTGCTGCCGCTTCTATACCAAATACGCCCGGTCCCATTTCTATTACATTGAGATACACCTCAAGTATCCGTTGTTTTCCCCATGTCCATTCTATCATTTGCGTGAAATAGAACTCCGGAACCTTTCGCACATAACGCCCCCAGCCATTGCCCTGCCATAAAAACACGTTCTTGGCGGTTTGCTGGCTGATGGTACTTGCTCCGGCACCTCTTTTTTTGCGCCGCCCTCTTTTTTTAGCTGTTCCGTTGATGCTTTTGTCTATCGCCTTCCAGTCAAAGCCGTTGTGAACAGGAAATAGCTGATCCTCGCTGGCGATGGCAGCAAGTTTTACGCTTGCAGGGATTTCACCCCAACGAACATAGTCTCTTTTCAATCCGTAACCCTCTGTCAGTGCCCCGATTTGGGTGATGGTAAAGGGTGGCCAAAGCCACCGACACACTATCATATATAGCGTAGAAGACAGGAATGCTATTATGATAATACGTATCAGGAGTCGTCCGAATCGTATATTTTTTTTCTTTTTTTTCTTTGTCATGCGATTACCGGCACTACTTAGCACAATATTATGCGAAAATACCCTCATTTTCAGACTTGCACATTACCGACCAAAAGTTTACATTTGCTGTGCTATAAAATATAAATCATGAGCCACGATACAAATCACGGACATACTCAGGAAAATACAACAATTATATCTTTCAAAAACTCTTTTTGGCTGGTAGTCGTATTGGTAGGGTTATTTATTGCTGCCATCAACTTTATTCAGGTTGAAAGCGCTGGTGGCGAAGAAGGACATGGCGGTCATGAAGCGGCAACACATGAAGCACATGGTGGAGCTGAACATGGTGCTGCTGCACACGGCCACGCAGAACCCGGAAGTGCTGTTAAACACGCAGATGCTAATGAAGCTGCGCCCGAACAAGCTCATGAAGAGCATGCACCTGCGGCAGAGCATGAGGCGGCTCACTAATTCCACTTTTAATGCAGAATAATGATGCAATAGTAGTGACCGGTGCTGCCGGTTTCATAGGCAGTTATTTGGTTGGCTATCTCAATAGTCTGGGCTTTACTAAAATTATTCTTGTTGACGATTTCTCTCGCGCCGACAAGCAAAACAATCTCTCAGATAAAAAATATCTGGTAAGCGTAAACCGGGATACTTTCTTTGAATTTGCAGCTGACAATCAATACGATATCCGTTATGTGTTCCACTTGGGCGCCAGAACTGATACTACTGAGATGGACTATGCTGTCCACAAGCGGCTAAATCTTGACTATTCAAAAAAAATATGGGAATTCTGTTGTGAGTACAATATTCCCCTTGTTTATGCTTCGTCAGCGGCTACCTACGGAAACGGTGAGTTAGGGTATAATGATGACCACGGTATTGTAAGTAAGCTGAAGCCGTTAAATCCTTACGGTGTATCTAAGAATGAATTTGATATCTGGGCATTGCAACAGGAAAAGCAACCACCGTTCTGGGCTGGTTTAAAGTTCTTTAATGTTTTCGGTCCTAATGAATATCACAAAGGGCGAATGGCATCAGTAATTCTTCATGCGTTCAAAAGTATCAACGAGTCAGGTACTGTGAAGTTGTTTCGTTCTCACCATCCCGATTATAAAGATGGGGAGCAGATTCGTGACTTCATATATGTAAAGGATGTTGTTAATATTTGTGTTTGGTTGATGCAGCAAAAGCCTGCTTCAGGATTGTATAATACAGGCACAGGACATGCGCGTACCTTTAACGATTTAGTTCGGGCGATTTTTACTGCGCTGGACGTACCTGAGTCAATAACTTACATAGACACGCCAATTGACATTCGGGATAAATATCAGTATTTCACAGAAGCCAATATGGATAAGCTGAAAAATGCCGGATATGCACAGCCGTTTTATTCTTTGGAAGACGGGGTAAAAGAATATGTTACAGATTTTCTCGCGACCGGGAAATACTTCTAAATCAGGACAGAATACTTTGTTTCGGTATATTGAAGCAGAAAGATGAACCAATGTCGATAGTTGATTCTACCTTGATTTTACCATGCGCCTTTTCAACTAATCGACGAACAATTGCTAATCCGATGCCCATGTTTTCGCCGTTCTTATCGCGGTTTTTCAATCGCTTAAATAATTCGAATATTTTCTCGTAATCACTCTCAGCAATTCCTTCTCCATTGTCCCTTACCTCAAAGTTGTAGTTGTAGGTGTCTTCATCCACCTTTACAAGTATTGCAGGTTGTGCCTTGTTATTATACTGGATAGCGTTTACAAGCAGATGGAAGAGAATTTGTTTAAGTGCCTCTTTAGGAATCCGAATTTCATCGCAGGATATTTCAGTGCTGAAGATGCAACTTTCAGGCAGATTGATAATTGATTTAATACCGTCAATTAATTCTGCACTATTAACCCACTCATATTCTCCGACCGGCATGCCGGACGTTTTAGAGTAACTGTGGATACTACTTACCATATCAGAAAGGTAGTAGGCCGCTTCGCTGATGAAGTTTACATACTCATTACCGTCAGTACCTATTACTTCAGAGTACTCCTCTCCTATGATATGTACTAGCGAAATAATGTTGTTGACAGGGCTTTTTAGGTCGTGCGAAGCAATAAATGTTATCGCTTGCAGGTCAGACAGCGCCATTCTTAGGTTTGCTTGCGCGTCATCCAATTGCCATGTCTTCTTTCGTAGTTCCAGAATATTCTGAACCTGATGTGTAAGTGAAACAAGCATTTTTTGCTGCTCGTCTGACAGAGAACCGGGTTTCGTGTCAATAACGCTAAGTGTGCCTAAAACAAAACCATCAGCGTTCACCAGCGCCTTTCCGGCATAAAACTGTGCCTTTTGGTCGCCGTAGAAGTATTCATTATTACTGTATCGTTTGTCTTTAGAAAGGTCTTCAACAATAAATATATCGTCGGGAGCGTCAACCGACTGCGAACAGATTGTTTTACTCAGTACAAGTTCTTTGATGTCTGTTCCGAAGGAAGATTTGATCCACTGTCTGTTTCCGTCTATAAAGCTCAGCAGCGCAATTGGTTTTTCACAAACCTTCGCTGCCATGGAAGTAATAAAATCGTAATCTGCGTCCGGCTTGGTATCAAAAATCTGATACTCGCTCAGTGCTTTCAGCCTTTTCCGTTCTTGTACCGGTACCGGAGCAACCTTCATCTGTTCTCTAAGCTTGAGTTAAACAACGTGCAAGATAGGCACAACAAGTATATTATTCAATTTTCTGAACATATTTCTGTGATAATATCTATATTATATGTGTGTGACCAATCGCTCGAATCTCAATACCCGACCATGTGTCACCGCAGGCCGTTTATCTGTTTCCCTTTCGGGTATTTGATGGTATAGCCAAGTGTAACGGAGTTGGTTTCGTTTGCCTTGAGGTTCATCCGCCATTCCAGAATACCGGTTAGTTCGTTTTGTTCTGCTTTGTCGGTTTCTATGTCTTCCACAACAATATCTTTATCTTCACTTACTGGAACCTGATCTTGTAATATGAGATTTATAGGCTCTTTTCTGGTATTCCTCACTTTGATAGTATAGGCAAATGTTTCTCTTACGTTAGACCCAATAGTTCGCACCTTCCTACGTTTCTTGTCTCTTTCTCGGGTAATGACAATCTTCTTATCCCTTCCGAGCGAAAACGTCAGCGTGTCCGTAGTGTTGTGTGTATTAATTTGCCCCTGACCCACATAGGTCCCTTCATAAAAAATACTTGTTTTACCGGGCAGCAGGTTCAGGTCTTCCCATTCGGTTATTTGCGCCTGAAGGAATGCATCACAATCTAACTTTGGTGCTGCATAATACCGGTAAGTAGCCGGGATGTCATATTTCTTAATAGCTACTACATGTTGTTTGCCGTCGTTAGGCACAGAGTAAGGGAGGTCTATGTCGAAAGTAGTACTAATGCCGCCATTGTCGACATGCACATAGTCGTCCATCGATGCGCCGCCGTAATTTTCTTCTGCTCCCATTTTAAGTGGTATACTTTCTGTTACGGCACCTCCGGCGAGCCGGCTTCCCCCGAAAGAAAGACCTTTGCCACGTCGGGTATAGAATCCAAGGTGCCAGGGGTATAAAACGGGTGCCTGAGCACTTTCCTGCGGATTGCCGGTAGATAGCGTCACATGCACTTTGTCCCAGTTTACGCCGCAGTTTTGGTGTACATTGGCCTTGTAAAACAGATTGGCTGGTTGGTTAATGCTTTCCACCCTGATGTCATATTCGGGCGTCCAACCGGCATTGGGTGTTGTGTAAGATATAGTGACAGGTGTTGTTATTGCTTGTTTGGCATGAAACACCACGAGTATCTGACCACCCGGCTGGAACCCCTTTTGTTGTTCTTCCTTCAATTGCCTGTTCAGTTTTGCTAACAGCTCATTAGCTTCTTTTTTGAGTTTGGTCTGACTATCCTTTTCGTTTAAGTAACCTTCCATTTTATTGTTTATCAGATCCAGCAGTTTTGACAACTCCGCAACTGATAATCCATTGTTGTCACCTCTTACGGCCCTGTTGCTCTGGAGCACGGTTATTTGCTCTGCCAATACTGCAATTTTGTTTTCTAATCTGTCCTTTTTACTTGTTATCAATTCAATGCTGTCTTTAATTTCTTTCGCTCTGGGCGACAACACTTCTGAAACAAGGTAGTTGTTCTGAAATGTAGCAGACTCTACCGACACACCTTTGCCCGCACTTATTGTCATACTGGGAATATTAATGTGTCCGGCCACATTTGTAAACAGAATTTCATTCTCACCCTGCGTAAGCGATACTTTTGTGGTGCTGGTCAATTGAGCTCCTTTAAGAAATACGGTAACATCATTAATGTTCAACTTGTGGCTGCTTTTGGCTTGCAGCGATGAACTGTATCCAAGAACGAAGACGACAAAAAGAAAAATTCTGTAATTGTGCATATGGCAGTGTTTGTGATTTGTACCCAATAGACGTAAAAATCATACCAATTCCACATTGGTGCTGTCTAAAGTTTTGTTAATGAGGGTAATTTTAGCTTTTATCGGATAGGATATAGTGTGTTTTTATTTATCCGAATCAGGTGTTTGATAAGGCAATTAACCCATTGCATATTATCATATTTTTTTTATTTTTGTAGAATAGGTCTTTTGTCTTCATTCAGGCGGTCTGTCGCCCGAACGGGGAGGCTTTGGTATTTAATGTAGTGAATGACGAATTTGTCGAAAATGGCGTTTGCCATCAGCATCAGTGTTGTTAGAAATGTATAGAAAAATTGTTTCTTTAATATTAGCCCTGTTCTGTTCCCTTGCAGCAGCAGATGCCGCCGTTTCAATTACTGCCGGTAGTGGCGGTACCGGTATTTGTAGTAACAAAGCCGTTTCTGGCAGTGCTCCCGGTTATAGCTCGTTGGGTTCCATTACTATTACGGAAGGTGTATCGTCAGATTTTGCTGCCGGCACCGATGTGATAGTACTACATCCACCATCGGGTTGGCGATTCAGTACTACGTTGCCGTCTCTCACATTTATCACAGGGTCTAACATTACCGGAATGTCCGGTAGTATCACTGCATCAGCCTTGACAATAAACATTACCGTTGCTGCAACAACAGGTGCTGATCAAATTACTATTACCGGCCTGCAAGTGCAACCGCTTACCACTTCTGCCGGATCCGGAAACGTTTATGCGGCCTCGGTTACCGGTGTTACCGGAATAGCTACGGGGACAGGTGGAAACAATTTTGCAACATTATCCGTTGCCTCACCGGTCACGGCTGCTGTTTCCATTGCGGCAACCCCCTCGGGTGCATTTTGCCCGGGTACACACATTACCTTTATTCCAACCTCCGCAAATGGCGGTACGCCCACGTATACATGGGCTGTTAACGGTACTGATGTCTCTATAGGGAGTACGTTTACAAGCAGTACCCTTTCAACCGGCAATACAGTTTCCTGCCGGATGGTGAGTAGCTTAGGTTGTTTGGTGGCTAACCCCGTGTATTCTAATACAATTACAGCTACAGTACTTACTGCACCTGCGGCCCTTACGGGTAGCAATCAGGTGTGCCCCGGAGTAACTACCACCTTCAGTACAACAAGTACAGGAGGAGCATGGAGTAGCTCCAATACTTCCGTTGCTACAGTAAGCGGTGGTGTTGTAACCGGGGTGACAGCAGGAACCAGCAAGATATCCTATACAGCTGGGGGGTGTGCGGCAACGAGGGTCATATATGTGAATGAGCTTCCATTTGCTCCCGCATTAACGCCTACAGTTTCCACAATTTGTGATGAGGGGGCAATCACGATTAGTGCCTCCGGAAGTGCAGCGCCGACAACCATACTTACACAGGATTTTAATTCTGGTTTGTCGCCTTGGACCGTTGATACTGCGGGCAGTACATTAATACTACCCGGCTCAGAATGGAAAGCATGCGCAGACAGTTATTTAAATGAACAGGGGTGGTATCGGAGCCCCGACTATACAACATTTGTAATGGCAAATGCCGATACCTCAGGGTCAAGTTCTACATTGTCCGCGAAATTGACTTCTCCGGAGTTTTCATTGGCAGAGTATTCTTCGGCAACGCTTACTTTTCAGCATTCTTACGACTATTGGCCTTCCGGAGACGTATATGTGAATCTGGAAATATCTACAAATGGAGGGGCTTCATGGACGACCATAAATAACTTTATCGGTGAGACTATCGGAGCCAAAATGGCGTTTGTGGGTCAATCCTACTCACTTAATGCTTATCTGGGCAATCCACATGTGAAAATTCGGTTCTATTATCGATCGACCTTCGGTTATTATTGGGCAATTGACAACATTTCGTTGACTGGAGTCCCGGCATGGGTTGTCCCGACCTGGTCTCCTTCAACACACTTATATCTCGACGCCGGGTATACAATGCCGTACACGGCGGGTACACCGATAAGTACGGTCTACATGCATCCTACCTCGGTTACCACACCCACATTCATAACTTATACCGCAACAGCGACAAGTGGGGCTTGTTCTAATTCTGCCACTAGTGCTGTCACTGTTAACCCGGCCCCGGGAACGACGCTGGGTTCTATGAACTTGTGCGTAGGCACTACTACTACCCTTAGCAATACAGCTGCGGGAGGTACGTGGTTGAGTGCAAATACTTCTGTCGCTACTGTAGTGGCAGGAACGGGTGTTGTTACAGGTGTAGCTGCAGGTACTGCAACCATCAGTTATATTCTTGGGACAAGTTGTGCTGCGTTGGCAGTTGTCACAGTGAATACCACACCTGCTGCCATTACAGGTGGTCCGTTTGTCTGTATGGGTACACCGACTACATTAGAGAATGCAACTACAGGAGGGTCTTGGAGCAGTAGTAACCCATCTGTTGCAACGGTTGGCTCATCAACAGGAGTTGTTTCAGGTGTTTCGTTGGGCGCGGTGACAATAGTGTACTCACTTGGTGCAGGTTGTACTGTTACAAAGGCACTTACTGTCCAGCCTTCACCTGCAGCTATTACCGGCCCGGCTGAATTATGCGCAGGCGACACAGTAACCGTTACTGATGCAACATCAGGAGGAATTTGGGTGTCCGGTGGTACCGGCATTGCGACAATTGGATATTATACGGGGGATGTCATTGGTGTGTCCGCCGGTACAGTCAACATTACCTACGGTATGCCTACTACAGGCTGTCTGGCTATTACAAACATGACCGTGAACCCGATTGGGCCGATTACGGGCTCGGGCGATGCTTGTATTGGTTATACTAACCCGCTTGACAATATAGGTGGCTCCGGTACGTGGGTAAGTGGAAATGTGTCTGTTGCTACTGTCGGCGCCTCAACGGGCCTCCTGACAGGTGTTGCAACCGGGACCTCGATGATTACATATACCTCGGCTGCAGGCTGTGTCGCTCACCGGGTAATAACTGTAAATGAACTGCCAACCGAGATAACCGGCACAGCGTCAGTTTGTATAGGGCAAACTACTGCTTTGGCAAATGCCACATCTGGTGGTACTTGGAGTAGTAGTGATCTGGCAGTTGCAACGGTCGGCTCATCGACAGGAATCGTTTCCGGTGGTACTGCAGGAACTGTGGAGATCACATATACCGCTCCCTCTACGTGCATAAGTACAATAATAGTGACTGTTAATCCATTGCCGGTAGCTATCACCGGATCAGCAACAATATGCGATGGATTTACTAGTGCGTTGAGTAATGCTTCATCAGGAGGCACCTGGAGCAGTAGCAATGCGGCAGTTGCAACCGTTGGTGCGTCGGGAGTCGTCACTGCGGAAAGTGAGGGTACGGCGACCATTACATACACCTTGCCAACTGGTTGTTATGGTACCCGGGGGGTAACGGTAAATCCACTACCGGCTGCCATAACAGGTACTGCTTCGGTTTGTCAGGGGCAGACCACAAGTCTGGCGACTATAACAGGTGGCGGTATTTGGAGTAGTAGTCACTTAGTTGTAGCAACCGTTGGCAGTACGTCCGGTTCTGTACTCGGTGGCGCGTCAGGCACGGCCACAATTTCATATACATTGTCCACCGGGTGTGTTTCTTCCCGTGTGGTAACAGTGAACCCTTTGCCCGGTTCTCTGTCTGGTGCTTCTGTAGTCTGCACCGGCACATCTACGTCACTTACTACTTCATCAAGTGGAGGCACATGGACTAGTAGCAACACAAGTGTTGCTACTGTCGGGGCAACTGGCGCTGTTACAGGTGTCGCCGCAGGAAATGTTGTGATCTCATACACGTTGCCTACTGGTTGTTATTCCACAAAATCAATGACAGTTAACTCGTCACCGGCAGCGATTTCCGGAGCAACGGGGGTTTGTGTGGCTGCGACAACGACGCTGAGCAGCACAACGGCAAGTGGAGCATGGAGTAGCAGCAATACGTCGGTTGCCGCTATTGTGTCAGGAACTGGTGTCGTTACCGGGATTGCCGCAGGTACAGCTACGATTACATATATGTTGTCCACAGGATGTATCGCCACAAGGGTGACAACGGTGTTGCCTTTGCCTGCGTCCATATCAGGAAGTCTTAGTCTTTGTCTTGGAAATTCGACTTCGTTAAGTAACTCGACTGGCGGCGGTACCTGGAGTACCAGTAATCCTACGGTGGCAAATATTTCTTCGACGACCGGAGTCGTGACGGGAATGGGTTTAGGTACGGCCACTATCAGTTATACCTTGCCAACAGGCTGTTATACATCTTCGCTTTCGGTGGTCAATCCGTTGCCTGCAGCGGTTTCGGGGGCGTCAGCGCTGTGTGTGGGCTCTTCCACAGTATATACAGACGGGACATCCGGTGGCGTATGGAGCAGTAGCAATACGGCCATCGCTAATATCGGAAGTGTTTCGGGGGCTGTTACCGGAGTTGCAGCTGGCACGTCGACAATAAGTTATACCCTTTCAACAGGTTGTGCGGCTACCCAAACGCTGACGGTAAATGCATTGCCATCAGGGATATCCGGTCCCGATAATATTTGTCAGACGGCTTCTGCAAGCATGACCAATCCTGCAGGTGGCGGTTTATGGACAAGCAGTACCATCAGCGTTGCTACTGTTGGTTCTGCTTCTGGTGTTGTATATGGTGTTGCGGGAGGCGTTGCCGTAATTACTTATACGCTACCTACCGGTTGTAAAACAGCGAAAGCCGTTACCGTTACAGCATTACCGGCTGCAATTTCCGGTAGCCCGGTAGTTTGTGAAGGTTCAACTATTTTATATAGTGACGCTACCGCAGGTGGGAGTTGGATATCCGGTAACACTTCTGTCGCTACCATAGAGTCTACCGGCTTGCTAACCGGTGTGAACGCCGGTACGAGCAACATTACCTATATGCTTCCTCTTGGGTGTGTAGCAACCAAGGTCGTAACCGTTAATTCTGTGCCGGCCGCGGTGACCGGAAATGCAAATTTGTGCCTCGCTGCACCGCAGTTATTCGAGACCACAACTACAGATGGCGGATGGGCAAGTAGTAGTCCGTCAGTTGTCTCTATAAATATAACCACCGGTGTAGCAACAGGGTATGTATATGGAGCAGCAACAATCAGCTATATACTGCCTACAGGCTGTTATGCTATCAAGGAAGTGACCGTCAATCTTACGCCTTCGTCGATTGCAGGTAGTGGTAGCGTGTGCGAAGGGCTCACCACGCCATTTTCGAACGCTGTTAGTGGCGGGAGCTGGACAAGTAGCGATGCCACAATAGCTTCCGTTAATTCGGCTACCGGAGTTGTATCCGGAGTTAGTGCCGGAACCGCAACTATTACTTACACCCTGTCTACCGGTTGTTTCAAAACGAAACAGATTACTGTTAATCCGGTACCCGAAGATATTACCGGGCCTGCTGCAATGTGTCAGGGGCTGGCCGCTACATTGAGTACAAGTTCCACTGGCGGTACTTGGTCCAGTGGTAGCACATTTGTTGCTATTGTTGGTGTTACTACCGGAGTAGTAAATGGTATCTCTCCCGGTACTGCAAATATTACTTACAAGTTCCCGACCGGCTGTCAGACAACGAGAGTAATGACCGTATATGCGTTGCCGTCATCAATTTCAGGTGCACCGAATTTATGTATCGACGGGACTACGACACTCTCCACAGCAAGTAGTGGCGGAACCTGGACAAGCAGTATCCCTGCGGTTGCAACTGTTGATGGCACAGGTGTAGTGACAGGTGAAACAATCGGAACATCAAGGATTACGTATACGCTTGGAATTGGTTGCAGTGTGTCTAAGGTTGTGACCGTTCACCCGAATCCACCAACACCAACAGGGGCCGATACAACCTGTCTCGGGATTACTGTCCCATTTTCTAATACTTTGACTGGCGGAGTCTGGAGTAGTTCAGCATCATCCGGTATTGTCACAGTTGGAAGTTCTTCAGGGGTTGTCACTCCGGTGGCTCCAGGTGTGGATGCAGTAACGTATACCCTTGGTACCGGGTGCTACAGTACTAAACCGATAGTTGTAAATACGGTTACACCTATCATTGGTAGCACCTCAATATGTATTGGCGCGCTTTCTATGTTGAGCCATGCCACGCCCGGAGGAACCTGGAGCAGCAGCAATACGGCGGTTGTTGGTATCAGTCCTACTTCCGGAAATGCCGTAGGGTATTCTGTAAATACGGCCACTATTTCTTATGTATTGCCGTCAGGGTGTATAGCTACGACAATCGTTTCCGTCAATACTTTGCCTCCGTCTATTTCCGGTTTGGGGAGTGTATGTCCCGGCTTTAATGTCAGTTTATTTAACGCTGCACCAGACGGAGTTTGGAGTAGTTCAAACGCTACGATAGCTTCCGTGGGTTCATCATCGGGCATTGTTACAGGTGTGGCGCCGGGTTTGGTGGCAATTCAGTATTTGCTACCAACAGGATGCTCCGTAAGCAGGGTGCTGACGGTAAATTCTTTGCCGGCGACTATTGTAGGAAACGAAAGCATATGTGCGGGCAATTCTGCAGTAATGACAATCGCTGCAACGGGTGGGACCTGGAGCAGCAGTGATTTTTCTGTCGCTTCTATCGGTGCAACCACAGGTGTAGTATCAGGTATTGCTGCAGGCACTGCCACGATAACGTACACTCCGTCATCGGGTTGTTTGGCAACACATTCTCTGACTGTCAATGATATGCCTTCGGCTATATCCGGCGCGGGTGCGGTGTGCAGCGGCACCATGGGGACATTTACAAATACGACCGCTGGGGGCACCTGGAGTAGTGTTTATTCGGCCGTGGTGTCTGTAGACACTGCGACCGGCGTCTATACGGCTTTGGCTCCCGGTACCGCCATTATTTCTTATACCCTGGGTGTCGGTTGTGCGGCCACTTCGGTACTTACCGTAAATGTGATGCCCGGTAGTATTTCAGGCATAGCGAGTGTATGTGCGGGATATACTACGTCATTGTCTAGTTCGCCTTCAGGCGGGATTTGGACAAGTGGTAATACTAGTGCTGCCACCATCAATTCGACAACGGGAGTTGTTACAGGTGTTGCAGGTGGAACCTCTACCATCACATATGGGTTCCCCTCTGGTTGTGAGGTGTATTCTGTTGTTACAATCAGCCCGATGTCGGCGACCATTGCAGGCGTCCCCGTTGTTTGCGAGGGTGCGACTACCACATTGAGTGACCCGGCTGCGGGTGGTGGCACCTGGAGCAGTAGCAATAGTACCATTGCTGCAGTCGATATGACAAGTGGTTCCGTTACGGGAGTGAGTTCAGGTACCGCTACTATCACTTATACGATTGGGTCGGGATGTGTTTCTGTGAAAGAAGTTACTGTCAACCCTATCCCCATGCCTATAGCAGGTATCCCAAGTGCATGTTTAGGAATGTCGACTGCGCTGTCTGATCTGACTGCCGGAGGAACATGGTCATCTTCTGATGCAACCGTAGCGACAATCGGCTCTTCTACCGGAATAGTAAATGCGGTTTCTGCGGGTGTATCAGACATAACATATCAATTGCCGACGGGCTGTCTTGTTTCTCAGGAGCTTACTGTTAATCCTGCTCCGGGTACGACTTCCGGAGTTGGTACAGTTTGTGCCGGCAGCAATACTGTTTTTACCAATTCAGTCATAGGGGGTGTTTGGAGTTCAGGCAGTCCTTCTATAGCATCTGTTGACCCGATAACAGGTATAGCTACAGGGGTGTCAGGTGGAGTTGCAGAAATCACTTACCTGATGGGTGCCGGATGTCTTACCTCAACTTCGCTTACAGTTTATCCGGTGCCGGCTTCTATTTCCGGCTCAGCATCTGTCTGTCAGGGGCAGGTTGTTGCCTTGTCAAATGCAACCGGAGGTGGAACTTGGGGAAGTAGTAACGGTGCGGTTGCTTCTATAGGTTTGTCAGATGGTATTGTTTCGGGTATTGCGCCGGGAACAACAACCATTGCTTATACAATTGGAACGGGTTGTGCGGTAGAATTGGAGCTTACCGTCAACCCTTTGGCAGCTAATACCGGTTTTGCGAGCACTTGTGTCGGATTCTCAACAGTACTTTCAAATGCTATTTCAGGTGGAACCTGGAGTACAGGTAGCGCGGTAGCAAGTGTAGATGCGGCCGGTTCGGTTACCGGTTTGATAGCAGGAATTGCGGATATCACCTATGAACTGCCTACAGGTTGTCGTGCTATTACTGCTGTCACTGTATCATCAGTATCGCCCATTACTGGCAGTTCCGATTTGTGTGTCGGGCAACCGGTAACTTTTTCAAATAGTTCTTCTGGTGGCACCTGGACTTCCGGCGATGCAACAGTTGCGGCCGTTGATGCCGCTACGGGAACCGTAACGGGCATTACAACGGGAAGCGCAAGCATTTCTTATTATTTTGGTGGAGGGTGTGTTGCTGTCAAGGATGTTACCGTAAGTCCGCTGGCTCCGATAGTTGGCTCCGATATGGCGTGCGTTGGTCAGACTTCGATATTTACAGATGCTGTTACAGGTGGAACATGGAGTAGTGCGGAAACTTCTGTTGTCGTAGATGCGTCAACCGGAGCGGTTACCGGAGTTGCCGTTGGTACGGCTGTGATTTCTTACAGACTACCATCAGGCTGTACAGCAACAAAAGAAATCACCGTTAACCCTTTATCTGACATCATCGGGCCGGATAGGGTTTGTGAAGGTTCTTCTATTACATTAAGCAATGCTACTCCTGGTGGTAGCTGGAGTACAGCCAGTCCGGCTATCATTACTGCCGATATTTCGACGGGTGACATTACTGGCGTTTCTTTTGGTGAGGGCATTGTTAGTTATCAATTGCCATCAGGCTGTAGGGCAACACATGCAGTGACTGTGAACCCCTTGCCCGATGCTATTTCCGGCAGCCTAAATGTTTGTCTTGGTCTTACTTCAACACTTTCCAGTTCTTCGGTTGGCGGGTCATGGAGCAGTAGCGATGTCGCTGTTGCGTCGGTAGACATGACTTCTGGTGTTGTTACCGGTCTGACAACTGGAACCACAGAGGTTTCGTACACGCTTCCTACAGGCTGCGTGTCATCTGTGATAGTAACGGTAAACGCATTACCTGATCCGATATCCGGAACATTGAATATTTGTCAGGGTGGTATCAATTCTTTGACTAATAGTTCTGTTGGTGGCACGTGGGCAAGCGACGATCTTTCAATAGCAACTATTGACGCTACTACAGGAAGTATAACCGGAGTTACTCCGGGAACAGCATCCGTGATTTATACACTTGGCACCGGCTGTATTGTTACTGCTGTCGTTACGGTCAATCCGTTACCTCCGGCTATTTCGGGTGCCGGAAGTATATGTGTTGGTGAGTCAACGACATTAAGCAACCCTGCTGCTGGTGGTACCTGGAGTAGTGTCGTTGCAAATGTCTCGGTAGGCTCGTTAACCGGGGTTGTTACAGGTGTTGCTCCGGGATTGGCAAGTGTCGTTTATACATTGCCAACGGGATGTCGCCGAACATTATCAGTTTTTGTAAATGCTTTACCATTGCCTGTTTCCGGTAGCTTAGGTGTCTGCCAGGGCGCAACATCTTTACTTTCCTCCGGACCTTCCGGGGGGACGTGGTCATCAGATGATCCGGCGATAGCAAGTGTAGATCCGTCTTCCGGACTCGTTTCCGGTAACTCAACCGGAACCAGTTTCATTTCTTATACTTTGCCTACGGGTTGCAGCATAGCATCCGAGGTTACGGTTAATACATTACCGGGTGCCATTTCGGGAGCTGGCGTCGTCTGTCAGGGGCATGCGACCCCGCTTTCCGTATCAATTCCCGGTGGCTCTTGGCTAAGTAGCGATGCTACGGTAGCTACTGTAGATGGTACTGGTGTGGTAACAGGCGTTAATCCCGGACTTGTTACAATTACCTATACATTACCCACTGGTTGTATCAGCACCCGGAGTATGACGGTGAATGGATTACCGGCTCCTATAACAGGAGTGAGTGGCGTTTGTGCCGGACAGACAACGTCTCTGTATGATGCTTCTCCCGGTGGTGTGTGGATAAGCGGTGCTACTGGCATCGCCTCCGTCGATGTGGTAACAGGGGAAGTGACAGGTGTTTCTGTGGGTACCGCAGAAGTCACATATTCATTGTCTTCGGGTTGTACCAGTACACGCATTGTTACAGTAAATCTGACACCCGCACCTATAGCAGGTCCGTCTACTGTTTGCGTTGGTTCAGCTGTCGCTTTAACTAACACTACGGGAGGTGGTATATGGAGCGCTGCGGCACCAGCGGTTGCAACTGTCGGTGGCGGTGGCTCCGTAACCGGTGTGTCTGTCGGTGTTGCAAACATATCATACACGTTGCCATCAGGTTGCGGAGTAGTTAGAGAAATGACCGTCAATGCATTGCCGCCACCTATTACGGGCGCCGGAACGGTTTGCCCCGGTCAGACCTTGTCATTAAGTAATTCGGTTTCCGGAGGGACGTGGAATTCTTCTGCCGCAGGCATAGCTACCATAGATGTTACATCAGGTGTGGTGACCGGTATGTCCGGTGGGGTTGTCGTTATGACATATACACTGCCGACGGGATGTTATACGCATGCTGTCGTGATTGTTGACCCGGCACCTGCAGCTATTACCGGGGTAGGGCAGGCGTGTGTCGGGGCATCTGCTATTCTTAGTTGCGCAACTTCGGGTGGTTTCTGGTACAGTTCAGCTTCGTCGGTAGCTTCAGTAGATGCAGCTACCGGAGTTGTTACCGCAGCTACTGCCGGTACAGCCACAATAAGCTACCGAATGTCAACCGGATGTTTCTCCGAATCGATATTTACCGTTAATCCTTTGCCCCCTGCCATTGCCGGGTCTTCTTCTGCATGTCTTGGTGCAGCTACAGCATTGTACAATAGTGTTCCTGGCGGAACCTGGACCAGCAGCGACCCTACTATTGCTACTGTCGATATTGTTACCGGTGATGTTACAGGTGTTGCATTCGGAAGTGCTACAATTACATATGCGCTTCCTACAGGATGTCGTACTTCTTTGGTGGTGTCCGTTCACCCGCTTCCTGCTGTCATTACAGGAGTCATGCGTATCTGCCAGGGCAATACTACTTTGCTGTCAGATGCGACAGGTCCCGGAAGTTGGAGCAGCGGAGATACAAGTATAATAGTTGCAGATGCAGCATCAGGCGTTGTCATGGGTGTGTCTGCCGGTACAGCATTAGTGTACTATACTACCGCTGCCGGGTGTAGCACTTCTGCTGTCGTTACTGTCGATGCACTTCTTCCTGTTGTTGGTACAAATCTTGTTTGTGCGGGCGATACTGTTCATTTTAGTTGTGGTGTGCCCGGCGGTAGTTGGAGCAGCAGTACACTTGGCGTTGCCACAGTGTCTGATACCGGTACTGTTGCAGGAGTCGGATCAGGTGTTGCAGTTATTTCTTATCGGTTGAGTTCAGGGTGTGTGTCTACTCGTGTAGTGACAGTCAACCCGTTACCCGTGGGCTATTTCGTTACCGGCGGAGGAAGTTTCTGCACCGGTGCTGCCGGTGTTCCTGTAGGTCTGTCCGGTTCGTTGCCCGGCTTTGGCTATCATTTGAATAACGGCAGTACACCTGTTTCCTATTTGGCGGGCACCGGAAGTGTATTGAATTATGGGCTACAGTCTGTTGGAGGCGTGTATAGTGTTAGAGCGGTAAACCTTACAACCGGTTGTTCCAGAACCATGGTTGGTACGGCAACGGTGACGCCTGTGGCGTTAGCGCCCGCGACTGTAAGTGTATTCTCTTCCGGTGGTGATACTGTTTGCAATAGCACATCTGTCACTTATTCTCCGGTTACCTATCTCGCCGGCACCTCGCCTTCATACCAATGGTATGTAAATAGCACATTAGTCGGTTCTGCGGGTTCTTATTCGTATTCTCCTTCTGACGGTGATACAATTACTTGCAAGTTGCATAGCAGTGCCTCATGTGCCGTGCCGGACACCGCGACAGGGTCGCTCGTGATGACTGTGTTGCCACTTGTCGGTCCGTCAGTAAGTGTATCGGTAATTCCTGGTGATACAATATGTAATCTCGCAACAGCAGATTTTACTGCTACTCCGGTAAATGGTGGCTCTACACCTTTATTGCGTTGGATGAAAAATGGTTCATTAGCTGCAACGGGCGCCACCTATGGATATACACCACTTGATGGCGACGATATTGTTTGTGAGTTGGTTTCCGATGCGCGTTGTCGCCTCGTGGATACAGTTCGCAGTATTCCCGTGTATATGACTGTTTTGCCTTTCGTCGTACCTACCGTCACCATCAATGCTGCTCCCGGATTCTCTATTGACCCGGGACAGGAAGTAACATTTTCAGCATTAGTTGCAGATGCCGGGGCAACACCGGGTTACCAATGGCTTATTAATAGTACACCGGTGCCGGGTGCGACTAATAGTGTATTTGTAACCAGTACATTGGTGAACGGAGATACTGTCAAATGCAAGGTGTCAGGTAGTGGTCGTTGCCCGGGTGTATCGGACGACTTTGGGGAAGTGATCACGGTTAAAAACGTTGGTGTTGGTTCTATAGGCAACAATGGCGGGCTGACACTTTCGCCAAACCCTAATTCGGGACTGTTTCACGTTTATGGGATGGTAGATATACAAGGTTCGGTGAATTTGCAAATATCCGATATGTTGGGGCGTGTAGTGTTTGAGAAAGACGCAGAAACAAAGGATGGCAGGTTGGACGAATATATTTCCGTTGATAATGTGTTGGCAAACGGAATGTATTTACTTACTGTCCGGTCCGATGAAAAGAATTATGTTTTTCACGTTACAATCACCAGATAACCAATGTTTCGTGGTGTTTTTCCCACAATTGTTAGAAAATGCGATAAAAATACTGACAACTGCAACGAAAAAAATGGTAATTTTGCGGTTGATTTAGTTTTTTATTATCATTTTTTTATATGTCAGGTCAACTTAAAGAAGTCCGTAATCGTATTAAATCTGTAACGTCAACTCAGCAGATTACTAAGGCAATGAAGATGGTTAGTGCGGCAAAGTTACGTCGTGCTCAGGATGCAATTATACAAATGCGTCCGTATTCAGGGAAATTGCAGGATATGTTGAGCAACATCGTTAGTGCCGCTTCGTCGGAGGTGAGTCTTCCTCTTGCAGACGAACGTCCCATTGAGCGTGTCCTGTTTATTCTTGTTACCTCCGATAGAGGACTGTGTGGTGCATACAATGCAAACGTGATTAAGCTGGCTCGTAGTATCATCAGCAGCAAGTATGCAGCCCAACAGGCAAAGGGTAATGTTACTATTTTGCCGATAGGGAAGAAAGGTTACGAGTTTTTCGAACGAAATAATCAAAAGCAGGTGTCTGATTATTGGGATATATTTTCTGACTTGACTTTCGAAAACGTGCGTCGTGCTGCCGTTTATGCTCAGCAGGCGTTTCTGAATAAAGAGTACGACAGAGTAGAGATTGTATATAGTCAATTCAAAAATGCTGCAACGCAAAACTTTATTTCGGAGCAATATCTGCCGATTCCTAAAGTTGAGCAAAAAGAAAACAGTATGAGTACTGACTTCATTTTTGAGCCATCTATGGAAACATTGATGCAGGAGTTGATGCCTAAAATACTCAATACGCAGGTATACAAAGCAGTTTTAGATGCCAATGCATCTGAACATGGTGCCCGTATGACCGCGATGGATAAAGCAAGTGAGAATGCCAATGATTTGTTGAAGGCTTTGAAAATTAGCTATAACAGAGCACGTCAGGCAGCTATTACAACTGAGTTAACAGAGATTGTTAGTGGTGCAGCTGCATTGCAGGGTTAGTAGCCCAGATTGCTCAATCATATTTTTAAACATCTTTGTGCGTGGCATGAAGATGTTTTCTTATTTTTATAGAAATGTTTATTATGCGAGTTTGTTTATTCTTTTTTCTTGCTGCGACGTTTGCAGCGGCTGATGTATCTGCCCAGAAGGCTAGAGTCAAACAATATACTGCCCCGTTGGCAGGCAAAGTAGTGCTTGGAAATGTGGAGGATAAGTATAATGCGTCTGTTGAAAATCTGGAGGCGCCCGATGTAGAAAACGAAGCGGACAAAAAGAAGCTACGCGAAATAAAAGAGTTGCTGAAGTTAAGATATCCTCGGAAAGCAACCCACACAAATCTGCAAAAGAAGACAACCGCCGTAGCGCAACCAATCATGACAAATGGTTTTATTGCTGATTCTCTGTCGGGTATTCCGCCGGACAATTATTGTGCGGTTAGCAATGGCGACAAGGCAGTTTCGGTGATGAATTCGTCCATTGCCATTCACGATGCAAATTCAGGTGACTACCTTTTGAAGGCAAGTCTGATGTTGTTTAGCAAGGATGTTGGATTGACTGACGATGGAATTACAGGCGTAGATTACAGGTTCGACCCAAAGGTTATTTATGACCCGGAGGCAGACAAGTTCATATGTGTGATGCTCAACAGTACTAATCAGTACAACTGGATTGTAGTTGGTTTCTCAAAGACCAATGACCCTGCAGGGGAATGGAATTTTTACAAGTTTTATGGCGACTATAAAGATGATACGACTTGGTTCGATTATCCGGCTATTTCCATAACGCACGATGAGTTCTTTCTTACAGGCAATAAAATTCGGTATGGTCAGAGTTGGCAGGCCGGCTTTAAGGAGACATTGATTTATCAGGTAAATAAAGAAAGTGGATATAGGGGAGATACTGTGCTTACCTACCAGATTTGGGACAACATTAATTACAATAATAAGAATCTGCGCTGCCTGCATCCTGTTAAGCCGGCGAATGGTATTCTGGGACCCGATCAGTATTTTTTGTCAAACAGAAATTTTGATATGACAAATGACTCGGTGTTTTTAGTTAAGGTGCCAAACACGATAGCAAGTGGGGATACAAACCTCACCGTTACACCGTTAATTTCAAGTTTGCCTTATGGGGTACCTCCCAATGGGCTACAGCCGGACACTACCAGGACGCTTGCTACCAATGACGGTAGAGTTCTCGGCGCATTTGTAAAGGACAATGAAATTCAGTTTGTGAGTGTGACGGCAAACCCTGCAAACGGAAACGCTGCCATTTATCATGGAATCATTAGTAATTTCAGAACGCACCCAACTGTCTTTGCCAGATTGATAAGCAATGACACGCTTGATTTTGGTTACCCGAATATCTCCTATACAGGTAGCTCATGGGGTATCAATAATGCAATCATCACCTATGAATTCTCTGGTCGGAATAGATTCCCGGGATATGGAGGCGTGTTTTTTGATGGTAGTGATTACTCCGATATGCTGGTTATAAAAGAAGGCGAAAATAGCATTGTAAGGTTGTCCGGGAAAGAGCAGCGGTGGGGCGACTATAGTGGTTCTCAGCCCGATTGGGATGCACCAGGTGCAATTTGGGTAGATGGCATTTTTGGTAAATCGAATAGAAGGTACGGTAGCTACATGGCTCGCCTTACCTCTCCCTATTACACAAGTGTACCTGCAATCGCTTCGCAAGCTTCTGACGAATCGTCCAGATTATACCCGGCACCTGCCTGGCAGTTTGTACATTTTGAGTTTAATGTTATCGAAGAGCAAGCGTTTAGTTTCGTTATTTATGATATTTCCGGAAGGGTAGTAGATAAAGTTCTGGATACCTACTGCCGAACTGGTAAAAATGAGATTCAGTTGAATATCGCTTCGCTTTCATCGGGCACATATTTCCTGAAGGCAATCGGAAAAAAAGGAGAGGTAATCCCGGTACACAAGTTAATTCGTCAATAGCGCTTGACGACATCCTTGTTTCAAATACGGTACCAATCCTACGACAATAATACTGCATGCATCTGTTTTTTAATGTTATTCTCGCGTTCAGGGCCATCCGAAACAATAAGTTAAGGTCAGCACTCACAATAGCGATTATAGGGCTGGGTATTATGGCGTTGGTAGGCATACTAACCGCCCTGGAAGTCATGAAGAGTGCTATTTATAGCAACTTCAGCAGCATGGGCGTGAATACTTTTCAGATAACAAGCGACGTCCTGAAACAAAAGAGGCATCGAGGTGGTGGTGTCAATACTATTGTAGTAGAAGGGAAAAATATTACCTACGATGAAGCAAGGGCGTTCAAAGAGCGCTATAAGTTTCCTTCTCAGGTAAGCATGTCGGTTTCCGGAACCAGCGTCGCGACCGTTCACTATGCATCAGAAAAAACCAATCCTAATGTGCGCGTAACTGGTGTAGATGCAGCTTTTTTGTCAGTAGGGGACACCAAATTGGAGTCAGGACGTAACTTCTCTTCGACCGAAATTTATACTGGTGCTTATGTGTGTCTTCTCGGAAATGGTGTAGCTAAAAAGCTGTTTAGAGACCACCCGGCTGAAGCTATCAATGCTGTGGTGTCGGTTGGAGACGTTAAGTGTAGGGTTATCGGAGTGATGGAGGCTAAGGGCGGAAGTATGATGATGAATGCCGATAATAGAGTGGTTATTCCCATTAACACTGCTCGTGCCCTTTTTGGTGGTGACCGCTCTTACTTGATTAGTGTCAAGGTGCCCAAGGTGAGCATGAAAGACATAGCGGCAGAAGAAGCTGAGGGAGTATTCCGAGTAATCAGAAAGTTGCCCTTAGGCGCGCACGACAATTTCAGCATAACACAGAATAATTCATTAGTAGAGCGAGTGATGAGTAGTATTGCCTACATAAGGATGGCGGCTCTGTTTATAGGAATCATTACTTTATTAGGGTCTGTGATTGGGTTAATGAATATCATGCTGGTGTCAGTTGCAGAACGTACCAGAGAGATAGGCGTTAGTAAGGCCCTTGGTGCCAGGTCCTCCGCCATAAAACAACAGTTTCTCACCGAGTCGGTAATCATCAGTTTACTTGGTGGCCTAAGCGGAGTAATACTCGGAATGTTGATGGGTAACATTGTTGGTTTGGTCTTTGGTACCGGCTTTGTTGTTCCGTGGCTATGGATTGGTATGGGCGTAAGTCTGTGTGCGATTGTTGGGGTTATTTCCGGCATATATCCGGCAATGAAAGCATCGAAACTAGACCCCATTGTTGCTTTGCGCTCTGAGTAGTGTTTTAGGGCTTCGCTAACGCCCGATTTTTGTCTGTGTTGCGAAATTTCATTAGTTTTATTGTGTATATATTTCTTTTGTTAAATATTAAATTACTACATTTAGTAATAAACCATTATCAAATGCATAAAATCGGACTATTTGTTGCATCGTTCATTTTTCTTTCTAACTTATCTTTTGGTCAGCGAATTACGGTTACTGTTGCAGGAAACGGAGTAACCGGCACTGGCGGCGAGTTTTCTGATGGAGTACCGGGTATTTATAGCAGTATTGAGCATCCTCAGGATGTGTGTGTTGATGCTAACAATAATATCTACTATACTGGGACCAACAGAATCATGAAACTTTCTGCGTCTGATGGAAGAGTGACGAAGATTGGTGGTACTACTACGGGAGGGACAATTGCAGATGGTGTTCCTGCTACAGATGCATACATTGCTCCCAAAAACATTTGTTTAGATTCTGTCGGCAATATATACTTTAGTTCTGGAAATAAAATTCGAAAAATTGATGCTGTAACAAATATTATTACAACAGTAGCAGGCGCATCGGGTACCGGATTTTCCGGTGATGGAGGGCCAGCTACTGACGCCCTTTTCAACACGATAAAAGGGATATGTATCGATAGGCACGGTAACTTGTTTTTAGCGGATGCTAATAATAATCGAATTAGAAAGATAGAAGCGGGTACGGGAATAGTTACTACTGTTGCAGGTACAGGAGTACGAGGTGATTCTGGTGACGGTGGTCCCGCGTTGGCAGCAGAGTTAAACTTCACTGAGGATATTATTGTTAACCCGGCGGGAGACCTTTACATTGCAGATAAGGGCGCCTCTTCGTTGAGATATCGCATACGCAAGATTGATGCTTTAACGGGTGTAATTACAACGGTCGCAGGAACAAGTTCGAGTGCTGCCGCACTTTTTGGACCCGCATTAGGTGCAATGTTAGGAGAAGTGACTGGAATTTGTTTTGATAATAATGGAAATATAAATTTCAATGAAATAAGCTGTTCCTGTCGAAAGTTTGATTTGACAACAGATTCTATTTATGCAGTTGCTGGTGACTTCGCAATCGAATCCTATGCGGACGATACGAATTCATTATTTGCTTGGATGCACCACTGCAGAGGCCTGGACGTAGATAGAGAAGGTAACTTATTTATAGCAGACGATTTCAATAATCGAATCCGAAAGGTAATTACCCTGACACATACTCCAACGTTTGCTTATGGAGAAAATATTGCAATTGGTTTATGTGAAAATCTGACTTTCCCAATTAATACACAAATGTTCGTTACCGATTTGGATTCGGCACAGTTAGAAGTCTATTCGGTGCTGGAGGCTCCGGTACATGGGTCTTTGACAGGGTTTCCATATTCCACGTTGTCAGTAGGAAAAAGTCGACCAATAAAACCGGTGGGCATGTCTTATGTGCCGGTTTCAGGGTTTACAGGTTCTGATTCGTTTAAAGTAAAAGTTTCAGATGGCTTATTCGCAGATACTGTCACTGTTTATGTCAACGTAAGTGGGCCACCAGAAGCCGGTGTAATAACTAGTTCTAGCGGAGATAGCTTGTGTTTTGGTATTGGGCATGTTTTTCTGGAATCGATAGCTGGTGGAGACTGGGCTACTACAACAGGAAATACTTCCATCGACTCTGTGGGTACTGTCACAGCTATCTCGCCGGGAGTAGACACCATTGTCTATACTGTTACTGATTTTCGTTGTACGAACACAGTAAACTACCCTGTAACCGTAATTGCAGATCCTGTAAGCGGAGTTGTTTCGGGCAGCGATAGTGTTTGCTTGGGGTCGTCCTTTTTGTTGTCGAGTACAGTTGGTGGTGGTATATGGGAAGTAAGTGGATCCCATGCAGGTGTCTCACCCACAGGAGTAGTTAGTGCTATCAGTGCCGGTATAGAAACCATAAGTTATTCGGTAACCAACTTTTGTGGCACTTCCGTGTCGACAAAGACCGTAGTTGTTGACTCGACTCCTTTTGTAGGCGATATTACATGCCCGGACGAGGTCTGTGTTGGCAGCGGTATAAGCTTGTATAATTCTGTTGCCGGTGGTGATTGGACTTCGACAAATGGTAAGACGACAATTTATCCTGGTGTTGTCGCGGACGTCGCAGTTGGAGCAGCTTCCGGTCTTGACACGATTGTATATTCTATTAGCAATGCATGTGGTGTGGCACACACTTCAACAGAAGTTAACGTCTTGCCAATCCCTCATGTTGGGCCAATCATGGGAGATACCGTAGTGTGTGTCGGAGCAACAGTGACCTTGACTGATTCTGCAGGAGGGGGGCATTGGGGGGTCGTAGGGTCCAATTGTTCAATTTCTACATCCGGGGAGTTGATGGGTCTTGCTGCAGGAATTGATACAGTGCTATATAGTGTGTATAACGTTTGTGGAATAGCTACTACTTACAAAGTAGTGAATATAGAAAATTGTCCGGAGGTGGTCGCTTCAGTTTCCGCACAGGAAGATTTTACCTTATTCCCCAACCCTGCTAGTTCGTCGCTTAATATTCAGTGCGATAATAATCTTGAGATTTCCTCTGTCGAGATTAATGATGTATCTGGCAGAGGAGTATTACGTCGGTCTTTTTCTGACAACAGAAAAGGCGCTTTGCTAGAATTAGATATTTCGCAACTGAAACAAGGTGTTTACTTTATCAGAGTAAACGGGCAGCATGTTCGGCGATTCGTAAAAATGTAAAATTCCTTTTTGTAGTCTGAAGCTGGATAATAAAGAGTTGGCACAATTTCCGGACATAAGTCGGTCTTAATAATGTTTTGTTGTTTTTTTTATCGTTGCTATACTCGGGTGAGAATCTTTCTTACATTTAGTCAATAAATCAATAGACATTGGGAAACGTACTATCTGTACAGAATATTACAAAGTCATACAAGTCTGTAAGAGCGCTGAAGGGTATATCACTCGAGGTGCCTGAAGGTGCTGTGTTTGGTGTGTTGGGACCGAATGGTAGCGGCAAGACTACACTGCTTGGAATTGTGTTGGATGTTCTGAAAGCAAATGATGGAAGTTATCAATGGTTTGATGGTATGCCGTCAGACGTAGCTAGACGGAGTGTCGGCTCATTATTAGAAACACCCAATTTTTACCATTACTTATCTGCCTACGAAAACCTGAAAATCACAACTGCTATCCGCGGAAAAGGTGTCGATGACAGGGTACAGGTATTGGAACTGGTAGGGCTGGAAGACAGGATGCATAGCAAGTTTCAGACGTTCTCATTAGGTATGAAACAACGGCTGGCTATCGGTGCAGCGTTACTCGGTAGTCCGAAGGTATTAGTGCTTGACGAACCTACAAATGGTTTGGATCCGGCAGGAATAGCAGAAATCAGGGAGCTGATTCTTAGACTTAACAATGAGGGAATAACCATTATTATTGCAAGTCATTTGCTGGACGAAATCGAAAAGGTCTGTACACATGTAGCCATTCTGAAACACGGAGACTTGCTTGTATGTGGTCCCGTTGACGAGTCGTTACGTCCCGAAGAGCACATTGAGGTCGCAGCCGAAGACAATGAACGCCTTGCCTCGGTCTTGCGATTGATGCCCGGAGTTAATGAGGTGAAATTGCTGAACGGCGTATTGATGCTTACCTGTCAGGAGGGTATCGGTATAGCGCAAGTCAATGAATACTGTATCGCCAATCAAATTGTATTAAATCACTTGGTTGTTAGGAAGAAGAGTCTGGAGTCTAAGTTTATAGAGCTGACAAATAAAAAGTAAATGACACCCCGCAATTGATGTGGCGGTAGAAAAAATAGATGCATGCGTTCATTACTCGCAATAGAATGGTTGAAAGTTAGAAAGTACAGGACCTTCTGGGTACTGACGGGTCTTTTTATGTTCATTTTGCCTGTATGGAATTATCAGATTTCCAAAGGCGTCATTAAGATGGGCGGTGGAGAAGGTGCAGCCCAGGGACTAAACTTTTTTAGTTCCGCATATTCTTTCCCCGATGTTTGGGGCAACATAGGCTTTTGGGGAGGGATGTTTATTACTTTCCTGTCGATACTTGTTATCATAACTGTTACAAACGAGTTTTCTTTCAAAACTCACCGTCAGAATGTAATGGACGGTTGGAGCAGGCTTAATTTTTATCACGCTAAAGTGGCTGGCATAGTTGTGTTGAGCCTGATGGGTGCTTTATATGTCTTCATTTTAGGAATACTATTTGGTTGGAGCAATTCAGGTTCGCTTGCTAATGCATTTGCCGGTATTGAAAGTGTCTTTTACTTTTTTTTGCTGTCGTTAAACTATCTGGGTTTCGCAATGCTAATGGCTATATTTATTCGTAGAAGCGGTCTTGCCATAGGGTTATTTATTTTGTATGCTTATGTTGTTGAGAATATGGCTGGCGGTATTATCAACTTTGCAACAGATTCTCATATTGGCGATTATTTGCCTTTGCAGGCTAGCGATGAGTTATTGCCGTTTCAGATCATGAAAATGATGAAACAGATGATGGCAATGGGTGAAACATCCTCTTCCGTTAGTTTTGTATTGATGTCTGTTTGTTGGTGCGCCGTGTACTACATTGTTGGCAGATTTATCTTGCTGCGTCGTGACTGGTAAAGAATAATGTGTATCAGGAATTCAATTCTGTATAATTCGTCATTCATCTGTACATTTGACAGGCTTATCTGATATGCAGGGAAAAGTTTACAAATCTACGGGCAGTTGGTATTCTGTCAGGGCAGAGGACGGAAAGTTCTGGAATGCCAGAATAAAAGGCAAACTTAAAATTGATGAGGAAATATCGTCCACCAATCCCGTTGCCGTAGGAGATGTTGTACTATTCGAGCCGGAAGATGAGGCGGTAATGACTGCAATCATAAGTGGTGTTGTACCACGCAATAATTACATGGTCAGGGTATCACCGCACAACCCAACACAGAAGCACATCATTGCAGCAAATGTAGACCAGGCAATTCTGGTGGCTTCCATTGCAGACCCACGTACGTCCACCGGATTTATCGACAGGTTCTTTGTAACAGCAGAAGCCTATCACATTCCGGCAATTCTGGTAGTTAATAAGATTGATATTCTTAAGCCAAAAAACGCAGTCACTTTGGAATGGTGGCAGGATATTTACGAGAAGGCAGGGTACGAACTGTTCACCGTCGTCGCCAAACAACCCGATACACTCGCCGCTCTTAAAGAAAAGCTTAACGGAAAAACAACACTATTCAGTGGACATTCCGGAGTAGGTAAGAGTACATTGGTTAATCAATTGATACCTGGCATAGACATTAAAACAAAAGTTGTTTCCGGCTGGAGCGGAAAGGGTCAGCACACAACTACGTTTGCCGAAATGTTTGATTTGCCTGACGGTGGTTGCATTATTGATACACCGGGCGTAAAAGAGTTCGGCCTTATTGACTTTGATCAGGAGGAGCTGTCTCAGTACTTTCCGGAGATGCGTAGTGTATTGTCCGGTTGCAAATTCAATAACTGTCTGCATATCAATGAGCCCGGTTGTGCTGTGAAGCAGGCAGTAGCCGACGAAAAAATTCCGGAAGAACGTTACATCAACTATCTGTCGATATACGATAGCATAGAAAAGAAATGGTAAGACGTAGTAACGTTTTATGTCGTTATGGTTGTTGTTCGAAATTAGCCATCAAGTTAATCCCTCAATTCGTCTTACCTTTATCAAATAGATTAAATAATATTAATGCCTAAGAAAACAAAGAAAAAAGATAAAAAATCAAGTGCCGGTGTCAAGATGTACAAAGGCAGGTTAGACGTTGCCCGTAGTGGTATGGGTTTTGTCATTGTAGATGGATTGGACAAGGACATCATTGTAAAAAGAGATAACATTGGAACTGCGTTAAGTGGTGACGAAGTTCGTGTCGAAGTAAAAGGTTACAGCGATAATAATAAGCGGCCGGAAGGCAAGATTACTGAGGTTATCAGACGTAAACAGTCAGAGTTTAGCGGACGCGTAGAAGTGCATCCGCACTTTGCCTTTCTGGTTCCAGATACCGACAAAATGCCCGTTGATATTTATGTCCCTTTACACTTGCTGAACGGTGCCAGAAATGGTGATAGTGCGATGGCAAGGATAGTAGAGTGGAGTGGTAAAAACAAAAACCCGGTGGGCGAAATCGTAAGTGTACTTACCAACGAGTCGCTCAACGAGATTGCCATGCAAGGCCTGTTGGTGGAAAATGGTTTCCCGCTTTCGTTTCCCGATGATGTAATGGAAGACGCTGCTCGCTATCCGGAAGGGGTTGCGGCTGATGAGGTGAAAAAGCGAAAAGACTTTCGCGGTATTACCACTATTACTATAGATCCTGTTGATGCGAAGGATTTTGATGACGCCTTGTCCTTTAAGGCATTGCGTGGAGGATGGTACGAAGTAGGTGTGCATATCGCAGACGTGAGCCACTATATCGAGCCGGGTTCAGCATTGGATAAAGAAGCTTACCACAGAGCAACAAGTGTCTATCTCCCTGATAGGGTGTCACCGATGCTACCTGAGCGGCTGTCTAACGGACTTTGCTCGCTTCGTCCAAACGAGGATAAGTATACGTTCTCTGCGGTTTTTACCATAAATAAACTAGGAAAGGTCAAGGATACATGGATCGGAAGAACCGTTATTAACTCAGACAGAAGGTTTACTTATGAAAAAGCACAAGAGATAATTACGAGTACGTCCGGAGATTACGCTAAAGAACTTTTGTTGATGAATGGTATGGCACAAAGCCTGCGTGCAGAACGTTTTAAGAAAGGGGCTATTAATTTCTCTTCTCAGGAAGTGAGGTTTCAGCTCGACGAAAAAGGGAAACCGATAGGGATAATTGTTAAGGAGAGTAAGGAGGTGCACCAGTTGGTGGAGGAGTTTATGTTGCTGGCAAACCGGGCTGTTGCAGAGTTTGTTGGCGGTAAGAGTTATAAAGACAAACCGGTCCCATTTCCATACAGGGTGCACGATGTGCCGAACGAAGATAAATTGAAAGTGTTTGCACTGTTTGCAAGTCGCTATGGCGTTAAATTCGACCTTTCTAGCGCCGAGCAGATTTCTATGTCCTTTAATCAAATGCTGGAGACGGTTCATGGAACACCGGAGCAGCATGTCCTCGAGCAGTTGGGTATCCGAACTATGTCCAAGGCTGTTTACACTACAGAGAACATCGGTCACTATGGTCTCGGATTCGACAACTATTGTCACTTCACTTCACCTATACGCAGATATCCCGATGTGTTGGTACATCGTATCTTACAGCAATGTTTAGATGATAAAATTGTTCCGGTCAAGCAATTGGAGGCTCAATGCCGCCATTGTTCCGATCAGGAGCGAAGGGCTATGGAAACCGAGCGTGCCGCCAACAAGTACAAGCAGGTCGAGTTCATGCAAAGCTATATCGGAGAAGAATTTGACGCAGTAATAAGTGGCGTTGCTACTTTTGGCTTTTGGGCAGAAACTGTTGAGCACAAGTGCGAAGGAATGGTCTCCGTTACTGACTTGTCCGATATAGATCACTTTGAGTTTGTAGAAGGAGAGTACGCACTTGTTGGAAAAGGAACAGGAATCAGGTTTGCAATGGGCGATGAAGTGAAGATTAGGGTGGTTGCTGCAAATCTGGCAAAAAGACAAATCGATTATATGTTGGCTGAAATGCCGCAGAGACCGGCCAGGACAACGAGCAATAGAGCGTCCGGACGGTCCTCAGGGAATAGAAGCAACAAAACACAAACAAAACATAAAAGAAGATAATGCACGCATTTGCCGATTTGGTTGAGACTTTTGAATCTCGTTTTTTGTCGGGATTGTCTTTTCCCCAACAGCCATCTACACTCTACGATCCTTGCCGTTATTTATTGAAGCTTGGCGGTAAGCGAGTTCGCCCTGTACTATGTTTAATGGCGTGCGAATTGGTGGACGACATTAACGAAGACGCATGGCACGCTGCCACCGCCATAGAACTGCTCCATAATTTCACACTTATTCACGACGATATAATGGACAGAGCTCCGTTACGAAGGGGTCAGCCGACTGTACACCACAAATATGGCATGGCAACCGGAATATTGAGTGGAGATGTAATGTGTATTTTTGCTTACGAACGCTTGGCGAAACTACACAAGTCAATGCCACTGATATTACAGATTTTCAACAAAACTGCAATCGAGATATGTGAAGGCCAGCAGATAGATATGGACTTTGAGCACAGAAATGATGTGAGTATTCAGGAGTATATTCAAATGATAACCCTTAAAACCTCTGTCTTATTGGCTGGTAGTTTGCAGATTGGCGCGATTACCGGTGGTGCTTTGGGCGATAATGCAAATAAGTTGTATCAATTCGGAAAAAACCTCGGCATTGCTTTCCAGCTGCAGGACGACTATCTCGATGCGTTTGGAGATACTTCCTTGCTTGGAAAGCAGAATGGTGGTGACATTATTGCCAACAAAAAAACTTATTTGTTGCTGAGAGCATTGGAAAATGCATCTGTAGCACAAAAAGGAAGAATAACAGATTTACTGGCATCTGACGGAGAGAACAAGGTAAGTGAGATGTTAGGGCTCTTCTCAGATACAAAAGCCGATGCTGCCTGCAAAGAAGCCATAGCACGATACTCGGATGAGGCATTTGCATGTATTGATGATTTGGCAATCCCATCGGTGCGAAAAAAACCACTGATAGACTTGGCAAATTATTTGTTGGTGAGAAAGAAGTAGCCGTTAGCTGGTCGGCTTATTTCGCCCGCGTTCTGCTTGAATAAGAGGTAGCGCCTTGTTGAAGTTAAAGATGATATTGTTCAGCTTACTGATGATTTCTTCCTTTCCGCTATGGGATCTGGAAAGCGTATCTATTCGGGTTATGTCATCGTAAACCCCTTTGATTCTTATTATGCCCGCACTCGATTTTAACGTATGTGCTTGTTTGTGTATCGCATCATAGTCGTCAGTCTCCCTGATAAGTCGTTCCAGGTTAGACAATCCGGTCGGGAAGGTGTCGATAAATATCGACAGTACTTCATACACGTATTTCGGGTCGCCACAGGAAATGTCAAACAGGTAGCTGAGGTCTAATAATGGCGCATTTAGATGCATCTTTTTTCGGAGCTGATTTTATTTTCTGTTACCAGAGTTACTATTTTATTGCATATTTCATTTGTATCAAAAGGCTTCATTATGCAGGTATTCATTCCGGTTTTAAGGCATCTTTCCAACTCATAATCTAAGTTGCCGGCAGACAATGCGATTATCGGAATGTCGCTTTTTAAAACGGTACGTATGTATGTTGCAGTTTCGTGACCGTCCATTTCGGGCATTTGAATGTCCATAAGAATCAAGTCAAAAGATCCCTTTTCAAGCAGTGCAATAGCTTCTTTCCCGTTTCCTGCACTAGTAACCATCGCTCCATGTTTTTCCAACATGAAGGTCGCTATTTTTTGATTCAGAGGGTTGTCCTCTGCTACGAGTATGCTATATCCGGTTAACAATTAGTATGTTTTTGTTCTGTGTTTCTTTGTATACACCAATCTTCTATGTGCTAAAGAACCGCTCAGTAACATCAACGCAATTTACTGTTTTTTCTGCTGTACCCAAAATATATGATAAGACCGAGCAGAAGCCATACGCCTAATCGCGTCCAGTTTGTCCACCCAAGTCCGGCAATCATTGCGCCGCACACCAATATACCCAGTATCGGAATTAACGGAACTGCAGGCACCTTAAACTGTCTTGGTAAGTCAGGATCAGTCCTGCGTAGTATCCATACGCCGGCACATACAAGCATAAAGGCAAATAGGGTACCTATACTCGTCATATCTCCTACTATGTCCCCGGGCACAAATGCGGCAAACGCACCAACCAAGACAAAGAAAATCCAGTTTGACTTATAAGGTGTACTGTATTTTGGGTGTAGTTCAGAGAACATTTTTGGTACCAGTCCATCACGACTCATCGAATAGAATACCCTGGATTGACCCATCAGCATAACCAGAATTACTGAAGAGAATCCAAAGAGTATCGCTACAGTTACCAGGTTTGCCAGCCATAGATGATCAACCATATAGGTCTTTATCGCAAACGCTACAGAAGCTTCTCTGCCTTGTGTTCGGAAATCTTCAATTGTGGCTACCCCGGTCATCACATGGGCAAAGAGAATGTAAAGAATAGTACAAATAACCAACGAGCCTAAGATACCTATGGGCATATCTTTTTTGGGGTTTTTGGCTTCCTGTGCAGCTGTCGATACTGCATCGAAACCAATAAATGCAAAAAACACCACTCCCGCAGCACCTAATATACCCCATACTCCTCCATAATTATGGGAAATACCTTGCACATCTGTATAAGTTGTAGGTTCTGGTATATAGTTCGCGTGGTTAGCTGGGTTTATATAGCCCCACCCAAGTGTAATAAACAATACAACGATCGCTACTTTCGATACAACTATGATGCCGTTCACAAATGCCGACTCCTTTGTTCCACGTATAAGCAAAAGTGTAAGTAAAAATATAATCAACAACGCAGGTATATTCATAATGCCGCTCACTCCGGCTTGACCTGCAAATGCGCCTGCCCCGTCACAGACCTCAAAAGGCGAGTGACACCATTGATAGGGTACATGCATTCCGAATACCTCCAAAAGTTTATTTAAGTATTCGCTCCATGCTATTCCCACCGTTGCAGCACCCACAGCGTATTCAAGCACCAGATCCCAACCAATAATCCATGCAACCAGTTCGCCCATTGTTGCATAAGAATACGTATATGCACTCCCTGCAATCGGAATCATCGATGAAAACTCAGCATAACACAACCCTGCAAACGCACAGCCAATAGCAGCTACCACAAAGCCGATAGTAACAGACGGTCCGGCATTATTGGCTGCAGCGGCTGCGGTCCTTACAAATAGACCCGCACCTATAATCGCGCCTATACCCATTGCTATAAGGTTGCCGGCACCCAATGTTCGCTTCAGACCATTTTCGCCATCAGATGAATCTTTGATTAACTCGTTGATTGGTTTCTTAGTGAATAACCCCATTTTGGTAGTGTGTTTTTGACTGAAAGGCTAAGATAGGCAATAACTTGGTTAGAACCAATCTAACCCATTACTACGTAACTTTCGAGGCTTTTGCGTCGGCCTTGGTGTGATAAATAAATAAAGCGAGGCTGTCCTTTCGGAACAACCTCGCTCATTTTCGTAACTAATACTATTTACTTTCTGGTTTTACTGTTTTGGTTGTTGTTGTTAATCTCATTATCCATGGCACTCTTAACTCGTCCAATTTGTAACGAACCGTCTTTTCCATATTCGGCAGCATGCAGATATTTACCTTTGTCTTTGTCTGCTTTTACTGTTTCCGGTACCACTCTGTGTGCATTTGCCCATGTATCCTGTCTTACTCCGGTTACTTGCCAGCTGACTTTCACATTTGGAATGTTGGTCTTTATTTCGAATGTGTTACCTGATATTTCTTTCGATATAATCGCCTGAGCAAATGTGCCAATGACGGTCAGCTGATAGCGAAACTCTTTATTGAGCGCATCAAAGTAAGAAGGTAATGTTACCGTGGCAACACCCGCCGCATCAGTAGTGATATTGCCGTTGTATATATTCATCATGTCCGGACTTTCAACAAAACTGTGAGACAAATACTTGTTCTCCGGATCCAGAGGGTGGTCTATCTTAAAAGTTCCACCTCCTTTAACAAGGAAACCGGTAATGTTCACATCGCCGTCAAACCAGCCGGCCCAGTTGTCAAGCGACGATGTCGCACCGGTTGCATAACCGTAAATGCCATAGCTACTAAGGCAACTTGAAGACAATGCATCAGAAAATCCGGCAACGCCAATAGATACATCGGCGTCAGAAGTTGAGTTGCCTTCTACACCTGTCGATACCGAACTGGCTGCAGTTGTTGTACTCGCTGCATTACCTATCACTCCCACTCGTCCGCCATCTCCCTCAACCCCGAATCCTGCATTAATTACAGAACTAGGTTGCGATTTTCCCCATACTCCTATGCTATTGCCAGCCGTGGAAGTTCCGGTATATACTCCAGCTAATGCTCCGCTCGGAGATGGTATTGGGGTGTAGAATAAACCTGCCCTGTCTTCCGTTGTGGTTGTCACTTCAAGAGTTGACGTAGGACCGGTGATACCTATCCCTATTTTTCCCGCATTTTGGTACATGCCGGAATTGCCCACCGCAGATGCTCCGGTAAACATTGTTATATAGTTAGTAGTTCCTGAGCCTGAGATACCACCTCCGCCACCTGTAGGTGTAGTTGGTGTCCATTGAGAACCATCCCATGTCAATACCTGCCCTGTCGATGGAGCTATTGTAGACAGTGGACGAGAACGCAAACCTACCACTGTTGTAGAAGAAGATGGACCTGTTGCGTCACCACCCATGGTTACAGACGTAGCTGATGCTGGTGTTGTTGGAGCCCACTGACTTCCGTCCCAGCCCAATACTTGTCCGAAAGATGGCGCGCCGGATGACACAGGGCGCGATTGGATTTTTGTAACAGTATTTGATGTGCTTGGTCCTGTCGCATCGCCCGATAATGTTACAGCGCCTACTGCAGCTGTAATCGTTGTATTCGTTACCCCTGTGATTCTTCCATAGGCATCAGTAGTGAATACCGGAACCTGTGTTGCAGAACCGTAGCTACCGGGAGTAACACCACTTGCGGCAAGGCCTATACTTCCAGATGTTGTTATTGTACCTCCTGTTAGTGGAGGGTTTGCAGTTATTGAGCTAAGTGTGCCGCTTCCTGCTGGTCCCGCTGGTCCGGTTGGCCCTGCTGGTCCTGCTGGTCCCGCTGGGCCTGTAAGTCCCGCTGGTCCTGCCGGGCCTGCTGGTCCCGCTGGTCCTGCTGGACCCGGAGTGCTGTTTAGGGCATTTAATGCAAACGGAACACTCAGAAGTTGACTGGTTCCCATATTATTGTAAGAAGCGCCGCCGTCCGGATCCATCTCTACTTGCAAGTATTTGTCTCCGCTTCCCCACGCAATTGAACCGAATGTTCCGATTGTGGGAGACCCTGCGCCGACAGCCACAGTAAACAATCCGAAGGCATTTGTCGTTGCAGTATGTGTTTCTCTATATACCACCGTTCCGGCGGCAGATCCGTCATGAATGGTCAGCTGCAGACTTATTGACGCTCCCGCCAATGGTCCGCCGGCCCCATCTCTTGCGACTCCCTGATAGTTGAATTTCTGAGGAGCTTGTGCCAGGGTTATACCACTGATACATAGCATGGCAATAAAAATAAATATCTTTTTCATATTGTTTGTTTAGGTTAATTAGTTGAGTTTTTGAATTTTGAAGGTAGATGACTTAACAGTAGAATTGTTGCTTTCCAATGATACGTCGAGCATATAGGTTGCTGCCGCAAAGCGTGTCAAATCCACCTGCTGCGTCGTTTTTCCCTCTGCCAGTTCAGTAGATTCACTAATTAATACTTTACCGGTTAGGTCGATTAGCTTGTAGCTTAAAGTGCAGCTGCTTGTCGCATTATATCTGATGTTTATCTGTGAGGTCGAAGGGTTCGGGAATACATCGATATCGGGTGAATTCTTCACAATGGCTACATTGCTCGTGGCCTTTTGTGGTTGTAAGACTCCCTGCGTGACTATCACTACCGGATTGCCAAAGGTGCTGACCATGACTTCTCCGATGGACCACTCATATGTGTTCCCGTCTATCGTCCCCGAGCCTCCGGTGGAATTAACTACGTCAGGACCTATACTCTGTCCGCGGGCAAAAGGTATGACTCCTATCACCGCAAACAGACATAGGGAAAGTACTTTTTGTTTCATAAGTTAAACTTTAATAATTAGATTAATAAAGATAACAAATGAAACCGAATAACGAAGTCTATACTTCAATGTTTTTTATTAGTGACAGAGATTTCACATTGCACATGCTGTTCAAGAATCAGCAAATCAATCTATATACTGGGTTATTACCATAGTCGTAGGGGATATATGCAAGCGAGGGTATTTTGTTAGTTATTATGATATTTGCTTTCTTGCCTGTTTTGATAGTCCCCAATTCGTGTTCCAGCTCCAGAGCCGCCGCACCGTTGACAGTGACAGCATTAATTGCTTCTTCCGGACTCATTTTTAATTGTGTGCACGCAATCGATAGCAGCAACGGGACATTTCCCGAGGGGCAGGAGCCGGGATTATAATCGGTAGCAAGACAGACAGGCAACCCTGCATCAATTATACGGCGCGCTGGCTGGTACTGTATGCCCAGAAAAAATGCCGCCCCGGGTAGTAACACAGGCATCGTACTACTATGCCGCAGCGACTCTATCTCTGCCTCTCCTACACATTCCAGGTGGTCTACACTAAGTGCATTGTGTTTTACACCGGTTTGCACACCGCCGGAGTAATGAAGTTGGTTTGCATGTATTTTGGGTTTTAGACCATATTTCCATCCGGCTTCTAATAGCCTGTCGGTTTCTTCAATTCCGAAAAAGCCGTCTTCGCAAAAGACATCCATATAGTCGGCCAGACCTTCTCCTGCAACTCTCGGCAACATTTCGTCAATGATAAGTCGAATGTACCCCTCTTTGTCATTCTTATAGATAGCAGGGTAGGCATGGGCAGCCAGAAATGATGCCTTAACAGGAATGGGTGCATTTTCTTTCAGTCGGCGAATAACACGAAGCATCTTCATTTCGCCCTCCAGGGTCAAGCCGTACCCACTCTTGATCTCTATGGCTCCCGTTCCCTGATTCATGACCGCAGTTAGCCGCTCCAGACTTTGCGCATAGAGCGCATCTTCGTCCATTTCATTGAGCTTGGTCGCTGAATTCAGAATGCCTCCACCTCGGCGGGCTATTTCTTCATAACTTACGCCTTTTATCCTATCGGTAAACTCACCATCACGGGGTTGGGCAAACACGATATGTGTATGGCTGTCGACCCACGCAGGCAATACCATTCTACCGGATGCATCTATTACTTCGTCGGCTGTCAATTCCGGTAATTCAGCCATGCTCCCGAAGCCTTGTATCAATCCATTCTCAATGACAAGCCACGCATCCTTTATTGAAGGAATTTCCGCCATGGCTTTCCCGGCTACTCTGGTTATCGGTTTACTATTTGTATCGGAGGTTTCTGTCTGATGTAGTTCCTTAATTTTTGTAATAAGTGTGCGCATGCTTGTCAGGTGATTGATATTGTCGTCAGGCTTTGCTGGTCAAAACTCTATTTATAAAAAATATTATAGAAAGCAATGTAGGCAGTTGCTGTTTTGTCTGCGAACATTTTTTTGTAGTTATACCTAGATATAATTAACACTTTTGATTCCGATTCACTGTAACCCTTAAGCACTTCTGATGCTTTTAGTTTTTCCATGTATTCATTTGCAGTGGCCGCTTCATTGAATGTTTCAACCAATAAGACTGTATGTTCCGCATCGTACATATCTATTAGCAATTCATGATAGGGGTGCCCGTACAATTTTGTATCAAATTCGCGTACGTCTTTTTTTAATTGCCCGGTACGGGAATCAAGGCCAGGGAGCAATATCACGCAATAATGCGCTGAATCGGTATTGAATGCATACATTGCTGGTGCATCCGGCTTTTCGGGCGGTGGAGGCGGAAGGTCAGGTTTCGTGGCTGCAACCGCTTCTTTTTCTTTTTTCTTTTCTATATGCTTAGGTGGTGGGCCCTCTTTATACCAGGACGGTTTGCCACCATTGCGTACTTCTCCGATATATTTTTTTACAGACTTGGCCCAATCTGTCAGGGAGTCTTTAGGATTGGTATTTATAAACTTCGTTATAACGGTATCAGCCATGTCATAATTGCCTTTTCCGGCATAGGCCATAGCTTCCGTTACCCAAAAACGCTTGTTGTAGGTAGGTTCATCAAATTTCGTTTTTGCCATATCCGTGCGCATCAGTACTTCGGTGTATTGATGGCTCATCAGCAAGTCATATGTCTTGTCAAAATAATCTGCCACTTCCGATGTGTTGCTTGCTGTTGATTTGCTTTCACTTTTGTTAGGCTTCAGCAGGCCTGCATAATCCGAATCCGGGAATTTCTTAAGCAATTCATTTGCATATCCCTGTGCTTTGTCCAGCTTGTTTTGTTTTACAGCAATTTCGTAGCGCAAGAAAAGCTCTTCTTCTTTATATCTGTGATTAGGGAAACGCTTGTCAAGTGTGTCCAATGTTTGAAGAGCTCGGTCATAATCATCAAGTTGCTTTACGTATGCTTTCGCTAGCAACACATAAGACCTCTGAATTGTTTTTATCGCTGTTTCTTTTTCTTTCGCTGTGTTCGGTATCAGTGCAAGCAGGCTTTCTTCTGTTGGTATGCCATCCTCCATTACCACCTTATTAGCTTCTGTTGATGCCGCATCTTCACCCTCACCTTCACTTCCGCCTTCGCTGCTACCTCCGGTTGTCATCGAGCCGGCAGATGTGCGTGCCCAATTATCAGCAAGTTTTCGATTGCCCCACTTACGCTTAAACTCTGTTCTGCCTTGCGTCATTAGGCCGGGGTTAGAAAAGTACCAGCTAGTGCTGCTGCCTCCGTTGCCTGCTCCGGCATCTACCACCGGTGCGCTTACAACAGCACTGTTCTCTGCATTAAAAATACTGTCGTCTCGCTTTTTTTCTAGTGCGCGGATTTGCCGGCGGACAATACTTTGCTGTGTCTTTCTGCTTTTTGCTGCAAGCGAAAGAAGGCTATCCTGATCATGAATCGTTTGCACCGGACCTGAAATTTCGTTTAGTCCTGCACTACGCTGTACCGCTGCGGCTACAGACTTATCTTTGCCCGCTGCCGACGAGTATTTGGCAGCACTATCGTACGAAGACTTAGCGGAAGGGTACTTTGCTAAAGCGTAATACACATCGCCCATCGCTGCAAATGACAATGCTTTTTGCTTTCGGGACGCCTTGGGTGTTACAACGCTTTTATGGAAGTATCCTAGTGCCTCCTTATTTCGGTTGCCTTTTACTGCAAGGTTTCCCAGCACATAGTATACCTGGTCATAATAGCTAACGTATTTCCCGTCTTTTAGCGTTCGTTTCAAAGGGGTAACTGCAGTAGCAACGCTTTCTCCGGCCAAAAGTTTATTGTAAGCAATGTATTTTCTGGCATAGAAATCCATCTGTAGCTTAGGGTAGTGATTCAACACTTCTTCAAAGCTTTTCGCAGCTTCTTTATACGAACCCATTTCTTGCAGCAATTGACCATTCAGGAATGCCATTCTCATTCTATCGTATTCCGGAATATTGCCATCATCAACAGCAATCGAAAGCTGTTTAGACGCCTCCGTTTTATTGCCGGCATGTAAATAGGCAAATGCTTTTTCGGCAGCAAGTTTTCCTTCTAGACTTTCAGGTAGGTTAGCGTCGTATGCTAATAGAGATAACACAGACTCTGCATTTTCTACCTGTCCGGCTGTAGTGTATGTCCGTGCCAACCATAGAATGGCATCGTTATGCACCGATTTGTGCTGGAAAATATTAAGTTTTGACCGTTTCTTGCTGTCAACGATAGAAGAACTACGGCTACTGCTGTACGAGTGTTTGCGGCTTTTTTTATTTTTTGCTTTTTGGTCAGATGCAATGATATAACGGAATGAGGTCGCCGCATTCTCGTAACTCCCCTTATAATAATAGGCCTTGCCTAGCAACAAGTACATGTCATTTGACCATTTCGTTCTGGGGTCATGTATTTGCAGGCCTACTGATACCTTCCTGACAATACTATCCATGTCTGCCGCCAACAGAGAGGAGTCAGTATTCGGGTCGAAGGGGTACATCTTAATGGGAGCATCAAAGTCATCATTTACGACTCGTAGCATATTGTCTTTTGCCTCCCGCATCTTTTGTCGCGCATTAAAATAGTAGTTGTAATGCGTAAATGAGTTCTGTGTGAAGCGCCGTATCGGGCTCCATCGTTTCTTCAACATAGACTCATTAGACCAGGCCTCACGTTTCTTCTTGAGTTTTAACTCAAGTTTCATTTTCAGCGATTCCTGCTTTTTCTTCTCCTTTACTTTGGCCAGCTTTTGCCGTTCTGCCCTCATTTTCTCGAGACTGTCAGTTCTCGCCTTTCGCACCATCTTTATACTATCAATATACTTTGTTCTTGCAGCTTTCGTACTGTCAAGTATGTGAGCCCTTGCTGTTTTTGTACTGTCTAGTATATGTTTACGTGCATCAGCCAGACTATCACGGAATGCCTCTCTTACGGCAGCAATACTGTCCAGTCTGTGGCGTCTTACGAGTGTTACACTGTCTTTGTATCGTTTGCTCGAACGGTACTCCCTGATGACTGCCAGACTATCTGATCGGTGTTTTTGTTCTGCCCGTATGCTGTCTATACGCTCTTTTCGGGCTGTGGTAATACTGTCTGTTATCTCTTTTCGTGCTGTCCTTATCGAGTCGAGTCTTTCCTGCCTTATTGCTCTTATCGAGTCGAGCCTGGCCGTGCGTATAGCCTGCACACTATCTCTGTATCGCCTGCTCGTTCGGTATTCCCTTATTGCAGCCAGACTATCGCTTCTTCGTTTTCGCACTTTGTTCAGACTGTCTATTCGCTCCATACGAGCTGTCTTAATGCTGTCTGCAATATGTTTTCGCGATGCTTTTGCACTGTCAAGTGCTCGTTCGCGGGCTTTTTTAGTGCTGTCAAGTACACGTTTGCGTGCTTTTACGGTACTATCAAGTATATGGGCACGCGCTTCTCGTGTACTATCAAGGATACGTTTTCTGGCATTAGTAATGCTATCAGTACGCGCGCGTCCGGTCAGGGGACCGGGCGCACCTTTCCTTTTTGCTGTTTGTGCCTGACTATCAGTTACATTAGCAAGAAGAAAAAATAATAATACGAAAAATGATATAAAATTAAACCTCAATTCGTTTTGTTTTCAGAAACGTCTGACTAATATAACGTATAGACGTGGATATTAGTATATATCTATTTTGCAAATCCGTTTCCGGGGTACAAGTCCCAAAAATAGACAAAATACGACACTCTCGGTCCTGTACTATAATTAATAATTAACAAAAATATTTCCCCATATTTTCAGTTGCATAATGTAATTTCGAGCCTGATTACTCATATGAAGTTCTTGTGCAGATGAAGAAAAAGAAACAGCAACAGGTTGTTATGCGTTATGCAGGTTTAGCGACTAGTTGGATGGTTCTTTTGTCGTTGGCTACATGGGGAGGGTATAGTATCGATGCACGGCTGAAATGGAGGGTTCCTTTGTTTCTTATTCTGTTTCCGCTTATCGCGCTATCCTTCCTGCTTTGGCAGCTGATACGAGATCTAAATAAACCGGGGAAATGAGGCAATTTTTTTTGAAAGCTGTTATTACGATTTTTGTTCTTCTGGGCATTGGTTTCGCCATACTTGGTAAGTTTCAACCTCAGTTTCAGACCATGGTGCTTCATATTGGGAACCTGATGATGGCGCTATTATCATTAGCAGCCTTCATGTTGGTAAACAAGCAGACAAGCGATAAACCGTACGCCTTTGTACGAGGTGTGTCCAGCGCTTCTTTTCTCAAGCTTATGGTGTGTATGGTTGCATTTCTTGCCTATGCATTGCTCAATCGGCATCACATTCACAAGCCAACCGTTTTTGTATTGTTTGGTGTCTACACAGTTTATTCAGCCGTAGAGACGATATTACTATCTAAAAATACCAAACTAAGTAAAACCGAAGGTACGGAAGGCCGTGAGTGACAGGACATTTAATACTACTGAGAAAAGATGAAAAAGCAGGAAAAACAGTTCAGCTTTTTGGAGCAGTTTCTACCCTTTGGTGCTTACGAGCAAGTCGCTCCTTTTTTCAGAACGCATGCCATTCATCTCACGCTCACTAATGAGCGCAGGACAGTTCTGGGTGATTACAGGCATCCGGTTGTAGGTGCACCACAACATAAGATTAGTATAAACGCGAACCTTAATCCTTATAGCTTCCTGATTACCCTGTTGCACGAGTTGGCACATTTGTATACATACCAGCATTTTCAGAATAAGGTACCCCCGCACGGCAATGAGTGGAAAACGCAGTTCAGGCATATTCTCATACCTTTTATGGGTAAGCGTTTCTTTCCTGCCGATGTTGAAAAGGCGCTATACGCATATCTGCACAACCCTTCCGCCAGTACTTGTACGGATGCGGGTTTATATAAAGCGCTTTATCGGTACGATGAGCAGCGTCCCGGGTACCGGTTGGTTGACGATATTCCGGTCAACAAGTTTTTCCGGACTGAGAACGGCGATGTGTATCAGAAAATAGAAAAGCTGAGAACACGCACCAAATGTCTTCATGTCGCATCTAAAAAGCTATACCTCTTTCAGGGAATAATGGAGGTGAAGCTTGTACGCAATAAGCCGGAATTAGCTTAGTCGGGCTTGTAGAAGAGACAGTTTTGTTTCTAACTTCGTATTCGTTTTTCCTGCAATAAGAATTTTTTTTTCATCCCGCGGCACGTCCTTTCAAATATTTTATACTTTTAGTCGCTCATAAAATTGATAATAGCTAAATCTCATAAACGGAATGCAACGCGATAACGCCATTTTTAATCTCATAGAAGAAGAGTTGATGCGCCAGCGTCACGGTCTGGAATTGATAGCCTCTGAAAACTTTACCAGTATACAGGTAATGCAGGCAATGGGTAGTGTTATGACCAACAAGTATGCGGAAGGATATCCCGGCAAGCGATACTATGGTGGCTGTGAAGTCGTGGATAAAAGCGAACAGCTGGCAATTGATAGGGCAAAGGAGATGTTTGGCGTTGGGTATGCCAATGTGCAACCACACAGCGGCGCGCAGGCAAATGCTGCTGTTATGTTGGCCGTGCTGAATGCGGGCGATACCATACTTGGCCTGGACCTCAGCATGGGCGGACACCTGACACATGGCTCACCGGTCAACTTTTCAGGTAAGTTGTACAATGCCATTCACTATGGCGTCCAAAAAGAAACAGGACGAGTGGACTACGAAGCTTTAGAAAAGCAGGCACTGGAACATAAACCAAGGCTGATTATCTGTGGCGCATCCGCATACAGCCGCGATTGGGATTATGCCCGCATACGTGCCGTTGCCGATAAAATCGGAGCATTAGTACTTGCAGACATCTCACACCCGGCGGCGTTAATAGTAAAGGGTTTGCTCAATAGTCCTTTCGAACATTGTCATATCGTAACCACTACCACACATAAGACATTGCGTGGTCCTCGTGGCGGATTGATTATGATGAAGGAAGATTTCGAAAACCCGTATGGTATTACAGGACCAAAGGGCGATATCCGTATGATGAGCCAGTTGATAGACTTGGCGGTTTTTCCCGGCACACAGGGCGGACCGTTGGAACATGTCATTGCTGCTAAGGCGGTTGCCTTTCATGAGATCTTGCAACCGGAGTTCCTGGAGTATGCAAAGCAAGTAGTCGTCAATGCGCAGGCACTATCAGTAGCGTTCAATGAAAAAGGGTACGATATAGTATCCGGCGGTACCGACAATCACCTGCTACTAATAGACCTCCGCAACAAGAACATCAGTGGTAAGAAGGCGGAGAATACACTAGTGCGGGCAGACATTACGCTAAACAAGAACATGGTCCCCTTCGATGATAGGTCGCCGTTCGTTACATCAGGTATCAGGGTAGGGGTGTCTGCTGTTACCACTCGTGGACTCACCGAAAAAGACATGCCTCAGATAGTTAATTGGTTAGATAAAGTATTAATGTCGCCGGACGATGAACAAGTGATTGCATCCGTACGTGGAGAAGTAAACGAGTATATGAAGGATTTTCCGTTATACCCTGAATTCGTGTAAGTTACAGGGTAAACAGAGGTCTGAAAAAAACTTAAAAATACATTTTGTTGTTTGAGTTTAGGAAAGTACCTTTGCCATCCCCAAACGGGCTGGTGTGGTAGCTCAGTTGGTAGAGCAAAGGACTGAAAATCCTTGTGTCGGGGGTTCAATTCCCTCCCACACCACTTTCTGATAGAGCCTTTTAGCTATATTGCTGAAAGGCTCTATTTCTTTACTACAACAATTCTACAACATTTTTGCTTTTCTGTAACTACTTCGCTAATACTATCGGTGTCCGACTTTTTTGTTTTGTAAAGGTGTATTTTGGTAATTTTAGTGAATAAATAAGATTATGGAAGTTATCTGTTTAGAGGATGAAGCATTTTACTCGCTCGTTGAGCAGGTTTTTGAGCGTATGAAAGAGAAGGAAGAAGCTAAAGAAGACAAATGGATTTCTGCTGAAGAAGCTATGCAAAAGCTTCGCATTTCGAGTAAAACAACACTTCAAAAATTGAGAGACGAGGGAAAAATTAGGTTTTCTCAGCCAGAGAAGAAACACATACTATACGACTTGGACTCTATATATAGTTATCTTGAAAAACACGCTAAAGATACTTATTGAAATATAGCTAACGTATAAGTGAGAAGTATGGAGTCAATGAAAGAAATACAGGAGCGACACGCAAAGTATTTAATTGAGGAAGAAAATGAGGAGCTATGTAAAAATGTGAGTCTCATTGAATCCTTCAAAAATTACTGTGCTGAATTAGATATAGATTTGTAGGCTTCCCTTTAATTCGTAGTGTTTAAAAGTAGAGTTTTTGTTTGACTTTCACCTTTTAGTTTTTCAAATATTTTATCCACAATCGTCTTCGATTGAGACCTGAATGGGTCTCCACTCGACG
>JAUHYD010000018.1 GCA_030426665.1 Bacteroidia bacterium
GTTTTGGAGGTACTAGTTCTGAAGGCGGTGGAGGTGTTGAGGGGTGTGCTGCTACGAGTAATGGTAGTAATGGCATTCTTGTGGCTGCCAAGGCTGGCTCTGTAGATGGGGATGTGACCCACAGGGTAACTGAATTTGGAAATAATATATGGTTGGTAAATGTGGATAGCGATGGCAATGTGCTGTGGGACAACTGCTATGGTGGGGCTGGGCAAGAATACCCTAACTCTATATGTCGTGGGACAGATGGCGATATTTGGATAATGGGTTGCTCGCAAACTGCAGGCGGTCAGGTAAAGCACGGATATGGCGATAAGGATGCCTGGCTGGTGCATACAGATAGTGATGGAAACTTCTTAAACGCGAAAGTATTGGGGAGCAGTCGTCAGGACGTCGGGTACATGGTATGCCCTCTTAGCGATGGTTCGGTTTTAGGGGGAGGATATTACAGATATGGAGATGGTGGTTTTTCTTTGTATCCGCTTCATGGTGGTGAGAAAGATGCTTTCCTTGCAAAGTTTGCCAACTGGGCAAATGAAATACATTCAGTTGCGCCCAATACTTCAATATCAATATACCCTAATCCGGCTCATGATTTTATTCAAATCAGGTGTCAAGGTAATGAAAAGGGGAAAGTATCTATAACCGATGTAGTAGGTAAGGTTGTCTATACCGGTGAGTTTAAAAAGCAGTTGCAACTGTCTGTAGTTGGCTGGCATAGCGGTATGTATTATGTGCAGGTTACTGATGAAAATGGCAATAAAGAAGGAATACAAAAAATATTAGTTCGATAAGTACAACTTTGTAATAGAAAAACATAAAAAAAGTCACTATGTTTTGTTGCAGTTCGGCTATTTTACTACAACCTTTTGGAGAAAAGAATGAGTTAACCACCCCGGATACAAAAACCGGTAAACCGATGTTTTTGTGCCATCCCTTCCTAAAAACAGGAGGGGGGGGGCCTGAAGTTACTTACACAATAAGAGTAAGATTTATGTTGAATAAATGATATGGGCAGTAATACAGAGCAGACATTAAATACAAACACTAAGAGCAAAAACTAAGAACAAACAACACGAACAGACACCATGAGAACTCCCCTCCTGTTTTTAGGAGGGGACGCTGTGAAAATGCGAAGCTATTTTTAAAGCCGGGGTGGTAAAATATTTGAAAACACAACGCTCGCTAGTCCAAGTGCCTCCTTACGCTACGCCCAGTGCCATCGATTCGCTTCCGAAAAAGAATGTGGGTATCTCATGCTATCGGACTGTATTTATGGCTTGGTTTTTGTGGTATTATTGTTGCGTTTCATTACCTGAATGACAATCAAATAATCAGGATGGCCAAACCAGAGTGCATATTACCTAATTCAGGACGGTACATGGGAAATAAGTGGGCAATTTTTGGGCAGTTTTTAAGGTGTAAGTTGCTGATTATTAACTAAAGTTCTAAAAAACGATACTGCGTGTGCAAGTGTGCAATTTTGGTCGGACAATAGTACTATATGCTCGGAAAAATCAATTAATCATTACCCAATTAAACCCGAACCTAAACAGGAAGTTTGGTTTGGCATAGACAGTAGTGGTTGCTGCGCCTGTTGTTCTATTGATGTAGGGAGAGCCGGTATAAAGGATGGTGTTACGCGCAAATATCTGTTGCAGATTATCACCCATCAAAAAAGCCCTGAAACGTTTGATTCGGAAATTGAAGAATACAGAAAAGTCCGGCAAATTGCCCACGTAGTAATTGTTTTGGTAGAAGTAATTATTGAAAAGTGCCGTATACCCGGCTGGTTTGTAGGCAGTATTATATCTGGCCTGTATACCTGTGGCTATAGTAATGGCATTCTTAAATAACCCTTTTTCAAAGCTAAACTGATGTCGACCCATTACCGCCGGTACGTTAACAGGTAGGCTACTATCTGCTATCTGATATACGATTTCGTTATCCAGATAAAAGTTGCCGAACTTAAACACTTTGCGCAGCCAGAATTGCGGTATCACAAACGAGTTGGCATACTGTGTCGGTAGCTCTTGGGTTCCTATATATATGTAGTTGTCTATGACGTTTCCCCGTGCGCCGCCAGACAGTTTCAGCTTTGAACTTTCCAGAGTCGCATAAAGGGTGGTGATGCTTTCCGGGTTGATGTTGAAGGCAGTATTTGTATAGATATTCTGATAGGTGGAGTAGGCATAGGGGGCACTGCCTAATTGCTGTTTGAAGCCGGCGGTGAAGTTCGCCAGATTGTTTTTTAGTTGCTTGCCGATTACAGCATTAAGTGAAAAATTTCCGGCATAGGGACCTGTAGTAATAAACCGGCTAGCGGCACCATATCCCCAGGCACCATCGGTAAGGGCTTCTTTCTTAATCTGCCCTTCTATATAGGTAGTTGCCGAGCTTCTCCTGTCATAACCAATGCGGGTAAAGGGGGTGTCCGGAATCAGTTTGGTGACGGGGTCAGAGATAAATTGGTCATATCTGATGCCTGCACCCGCGCTGAATTTCAGCTGCCTGCCGGCCTTACCAATGTAGCCGTCGAGTAGAAGCTTGTTGTCAGCCCAAAACCACTTCTGACCTGTATATACTGAATCTCCGCCGGCACTGTAATAGCCGGTACCATCATTGGCAAAAGACTCATTAAAAAGAGAAAGGTATCTCATTGAATCAGGAGTAAGGTCTTTGTAAGCATGTTTCTCGGTGCCCATCGTCAGCTTGTGGGTTATGCTGAACCTGGGTGTAAGATCGTAGGTGTATGCCGAAGTGTCTTGCTTGTTAAATACAGTGTCGGTTGCTCCCCACGTATATCGTTGTTGCAACAATACCGAGAAGTCACGTTGCATATTTGATACCGACGAGCGCGAAGTACTGTATGAGGAGCTTTCGTAAAGTGTTTGGATTGTTTTTCTGGTGCTATAGGCCGGATTAGATAGAAAAGTGTCGATAAAACCACCATTCTCATCGTGTTGCTGTTTGTTGTACACCATGCCAAAATTCAGCCTATAGTGTTTGTCAATGCTCTTGTAATTGGAAGACAGAAAGAAGTTATCGAGATTGTTGCGCTGAATTTTGTAATAACCTGTTGAACTTATTTTTCGGTATTGTAATGCAAAATTCCAATTGGGTCTAATGTTTTGGGTGTGTAGAATGCTTGCGATGTTTTCCTGGCGTCCCGCTGTTTGGTAGCAAAAATCGGAATAGGGGTTTGTTGTAGAATAGTAATTTAAACTATCTACCTTAAATCTGTATTGGTCAAATGAGTAATAGCCGAATGTAGGTCCTACCTTATTTGTTGGAGAGAAAAGCAGGTTGTTGGTAGGACTACCGGGGTTTCCCTGGTCCATTACCCAGGGTTGGATAAATGGTCTTCTGTGAAATGTATGTATGCCGGTATCAGGTTTGTATATACGAGCAGAGTTTAGCTTTTGGAATGTGGTAACAGCACTTTGGTTTTTCCATTTTCCATCATTTGTTTTGTTGTCGCTGGTATCCCATTGCGCCGGCATCTGCACATTCGAAGGTTGTGCAATAGCGCCGACGCCTAGCATAACTAGCATCAAAACCATGACTGCTTTTCCGCAAATATTAAACGATGTGCCGTTCAATCGAAATCGTGTATAATGTGTCTTTAATATTGACAAGGCTGCAAAATTAACTACGATAGTTGAATTATGTTGTTTTCTGTCGGTTTTACAGATGTTAAATCGCATTAAAGACTGTTTTATGTCTGCAAAATGTTCATTGTTGTTACCCAAAGGCAGCGATAATTGTATTAGGTTTGGGATATGAAGCATATTCTTTCTTCATTTCTTGCGCTTTTAATGCTGGTATTGAAATTAGGGACTGCTTTTGGTCAACCGGCATTGCCGGACGTAGCGGTCCTGGAACGCGACAACATAGTATTGCTTTCGTGGAGGTGCCAGTACAGCAGTGTCAAATCAATCGCTGTGGAACGTTCGCGCGATAGTCTCAGGGACTATAGTGTGATAGGATATGTAAAAAACACAAAGAAAGGAGTTCAGGCGTTTGCAGACGGGCATCCCCTTCCGGGAAAAAGCTATTATAAGCTGACAATTACGTTTAATTCCGGGCTGAAATGGACAAGTAACGATTGTAGCGTATATGTAGATTCCGTTAAGTACATGAAAACCAACAGAACTTTACCGGACAATGACTCGCTTCAGGCTTTTATAAAGACAGAAGCAAAAATATCAGCGTTAAACGTTACGCCGGAGCCGTTACCGGAAAATGGAGACCGAAATTATAAAGCAGATACTACAGCACTGGTCAACATTGTTGTGCTGTTTAAAGAAGAGGTCCCAAGAATTAAAGTGGCGGGTAAACCAATCGATCAGAAAGATGGAATAAGTTCAAGAGTGAGTATAATAATTCCTGAAGTTGGGGTAGGTGGGGTTCGATTGACAAAATCTCCCTTTGTTTCGGTCAACTCAGTAACCGGGCACATAGACGTTGAGGTGCCCGACAATGTTCGTAAAAATAGATACGCAGTTCGTTTTTTTGACCAAAGCGGAGCTTCTGCCGTCACTATTCCGTATATTAAGTATAACCACATAATAGTCGATAAACGCAATTTTCAACACAGTGGACGATTAAAGTTTATTCTGACTAAAGATGGTAAGGAGCTGGAATCAGGTTATATTTATCTGGATTTGTCAGTTGGAAATTAGAATTTGCGGTGGGTGCAATCTAATTGATATTGTTACTGAAGTTCGTATTTCTTACATTTTTCTTCACATTCACTATCAGTAGTTTGTAGTATCTTTCTTGCTGTGTTCAAAGGACCGCAGGCATTTTGTTTGTATCAGGTTAAATTTTTATGATGAAGAGTAGAATTGTATCAATGTTGCTTCTGTTATCTTTCGGTGTGTTCGCTCAGGAAAAAGCGCCGAACATGGGAATTGTTCCAGCACCGGCTTCAGTAAAGGCAGGTAGAGACACATTCCGGTTCGAACCCGAAACAATTGTGTTGGTCGATTCACCCAACCATAAGGCGATAAAGTTTTTTGCCGATTACCTCAAAAAAGCCAACCTGGCTACCAGTGTAACGGACAGGGCGTGGGTAAAAGGAAAGAAAATTACGGTTAAGAATACCGTAACGCTGTTGCTGGATTTTAAAGGAAAATTACCTGAAGATGGCTATGAACTGAAAATCGAGGAGCACAGTATTGAGTTAAAGGGTAGAGGTGCAGGGATGTTTTATGGCATCCAGACTTTGATTCAACTTATGAATAAAACCTCCGTCGGATATGCCTCTATTCCTTGTGGCACTATCAAAGATAGTCCGCGTTTTCCCTATCGGGGGATGCATTTAGATGTTGTACGCCATTTTTTTGATGTAGACTTTATCAAAAAATACTTGGATGTGATGGCGATGTACAAGCTAAACAGATTTCATTGGCATTTGACTGACGACCAGGGATGGCGTATAGAGATAAAGAAATACCCTAAACTGACCGAAGTCGGTAGCAAAAGGGCGCAAACCAAAATTGGTAGGGCTGCCGGGCCGAAAGCAATAAAAGGATTATATGACAATACGCCGTATGGTGGATTTTACACTCAGGAACAAATCAGAGAAATAGTAGATTATGCCAATGCCAGGTACATCACTATTGTGCCGGAAATAGAAATGCCTAGTCACTCTCTGGCGGCCTTGGCGGCATATCCCGAGTTTAGTTGCGATCCGAACAAAACGTATAAAGTTGGGGAGACATGGGGTGGTTTTGACGACGTCTTTTGCCCCACTCCTGAAACATTCACTGCACTGTATGCTATTTTAAGAGAAGTGATGGATCTGTTCCCGGGAGAATATATACACATAGGTGGAGATGAATGTAACAAAGTGGCCTGGAAGAAATCTGATTATTGTCGGCAACTGATTGCTGATGAAAAACTTAATAATGTTGATGGGTTGCAGAGTTATTTTGTTCGAAAAATTGAAAAGTATGTCAATTCCCAGGGGCGGAGAATTATAGGTTGGGACGAGATATTGGAAGGCGGTCTGGCACCTGATGCTACTGTAATGTCATGGCGCGGTGAAAGGGGCGGAATTGCTGCGGCACAGCTGGGGCATGATGCAATAATGACTCCGGGCTCCGGCGGTATGTATTTTGATCACGTCCAAAGCCATTCTGACCAGGAGCCTCTAAGTATCGGAGGATTCGCCCCGATCGAGAAAACCTATGCCTATGAGCCGGTGCCGGCTGTATTGACCAAAGATCAGGCGAAGCACATTATTGGTGTTCAGGCAAATCTTTGGACAGAATATATTGCTACGCCCGGAAAGGTAGAGTACATGTTGCTGCCACGTATGTTGGCAATGGCAGAGACAGGTTGGTCTGAAGCCAAGAACAAGGATTATGAAAACTTTTCAGAGTTGCGGCTACCACGCCAGTTGGCTATTCTGGACAAGGCCGGTTACAATTATAGGGTACCAGTCCCCATTGGCGCTGCAGACACAGTATTGAAGGGCGATAAGTTTAGTATCGACCTAAAGCCATCGGTTGAGGGCGCAAAAATATATTATACCATTGATGGGGCTGCACCTACCGAAAATGACCTTGAATATTCTGCACCTATCGAACTGACAATACCTGAAGGTGGTGCAATAAACTTTAAGAGTATAGTGGTAACAGCTTCGGGTAAACGAAGTATATCTACCACAATTAAAATGATAAATAAAAAATAGATAATATACAATAAAAAGGAAGGAGGTAATATGAAACCGTTTGTAAAAGCTGAGATTGAGATAAATGCACCTAAGGAAAAAGTTTGGGATGCTTTAACTAACCCCGAAATAACTAAAAAGTATATGTTTGGTTGTAGGGTAGTAACCAACTGGAATCCGGGTAGCAGCATAGATTGGGTAGGCAGCGTAGACGGAAAAGAAGTTGTTTTTGTTCGCGGTAAAGTGATTTTGTGTGAGCCATTCAGTGCATTAACTTATTCTGTAATTGACCCGCTAGCCACTTATGAACATACGCCGGAAAACCATTTGGTGGTTACTTGTACCCTTAAGGAGACTGAAAATGGTGTCACGGAAGTGAGCGTAACTCAGGGCGATTACTCAAAAGTAGCGGACGGTGCTAATAGATATGCGCACGGTGGTGACGGTTGGGGTGAATTGTTGAAAGTAATCAAGCAATTGGTTGAAGCAGAAAAATAGGAGAGCAGTTATCTCTTGTGCAAATGCGCCAATTTTTGAGAACGCAGTATTATGTCTAACAGTGCCAATCCCAGAATGACATTTGCACCAATTGCGATACTCATAAATAGTCTTCCTTCGTTTCGGCTGATGGTAACACCCTGCAAGTCGAAGCGTTGTAGTACTACACTTGTGGACAGAAAAATATCTGTTTCTGCCAGAAAATAGACCAGGGAAGCGGCTATGCAGATTGTAAAAATAGCAGTAATTCCGGCTATTATTTTGTAGTTATAGTATTTTCTTTCAATAATACGTTCGGTTGGCTCAATTGATAGTTTACTTAATACGGTTGACGTTATATTTGATTGAATTTCAATATTATGTATGTTTTGTTTGATGCTTTTATTTAAGTCAGTCAGGCTCGCATAGGTTGCACGCCAGGTATCGTTTTCCCGTATCATTTTCTCAATACGAAGCCTATGGTCATCAGTACATGAATTGTCTATGTATTCCCATATTTGCTGCTCAATTGTATTTATGTCTTCCGTAGGCATAACCGTTCAGTTAAAGTTAGTGATTTGCATTCTAATTCATCAATTCTTGTCTGTAATGTTTTTCAATTATATCTTTTAGTTTTTGTCTCGCTCTGAATAGTTTAACTTTTACATTAGCAGTTGTCAGACCGGTAATTAATGTTATTTCCTCTACTGTTTGTTCGCCCTGATAGAATAGCGTTATTATCTGTGCCTCTATATCCGATAAGTGGGTGATGGCATCGTTGATTGCCGTTTTCAACGCTTCTTTTTCTAACTTTTTGCCTGGATTGTATTGAAACTTGTCATCATGTATTGATGCGATTTTTTCGTCACCCGGGAAACTGTGGGCGGTATTCTTCTTGCGTAGGTGAGAGAGGCACGTAGTATGTACAATCGTATATAACCAGGTGCTGAATTTACATTCGCCACGAAAGGAAGACAGATTGTTGAACGCCTTAATAAATACGTCTTGCGTTAGCTCTTCAGCAAGTTCGCGCTGATGGATATATCGCATTGTAAGCGTGAAAACGTAGTTGCTATAGTGGTTGACAAGGACTGAATAATCTTGATGTCTGCCCCGCAGAATCTCTTTTATTACAGCCAAGTCTTCTTCCCGTGTGCGCATCCTTATTTCGTATGACGTAGCTACTGCCGTTATGGTTACATCAGGTAGCAGGCATATTCACGAAAATACGCAAATCCCAATAGCACCTATCCCAGCTAAGAGGGTATAGTCTGGCATTTGAGACTCTTTGTATTGTTATATTCACCTTCGTCAACTGTTGTTGTTGAGCATTTTCTTGATGAGCGAGATTTGCCCAAGATGATAAGAAGTATGCTCAATAATGCCGGTAATATTTCGGTAGTAATTCCCGTATTTTTCATCTACAAATGTCTCGAAGTATCGTTCATCGGGAAGTTGTTCCAGCAGATTCGCAAATTCTTCCGCTTCGATTAGTGCTTTGTTGCGCAACTGTTCCCAATCTTCCTGATTGTTTATTGGTGGCAAATCATAACTATACCTATCTCGGATTACTAACTCGCCACCCTTCAGCACATTCATTACACCGCTTACATAATAGTTGATGTGAAATACAAGTTTGGCAATTGTATTCAATGATGAAACTTGTGTAACAGCTTGCTGCCACGTAATATCGGAGAGTACCGTTTTGACGTTTGTGCCGGTTGAGTTATCACCAAAATGAGTGTCTCTGAACTGTTTTGCTATGTTTGCTGCAAGTCCCATATTTCATAGTTTGATTAAAAATAAAAATTGGCCAATTAGTTTCAAACGGAGCGTGTCATATTTTACGAATATATGTGAATAACCCAATTCGCACTACTCCCTTAATAATGTGATAAATACTATAATTTAGCCAAATGGGTTAGCTCTCAGTGCGAATAGTGCCAATTTGACTAATGTATGCCATTATAATAAAACCAAAGCAAATGAAGCAAAACGCAATTTCAATTCGTCCATTCATCGGTTCGAAAGATTTCAATTTGTCTCGAAGTTTTTATCGGGATTGGGGGTTTGTTGAGCTCGTTCTTGAAAATAAGCTCTCTTATTTTGAAAAGGACAACCTAGGCTTTTATCTCCAAGATGCATACGTTAAGGATTGGGTAGATAACACAATGGTGTTTATGCAGGTGGCAGATGTTGTTCAATACTGGGAGGAGTTGAGCTCGCTAAATCTATCGAAAAAATATCCCTGCATAAGACTTGTCCCAACCAGGATTCAACCATGGGGAAAGGTTTGTTATGTACACGACCCCTCGGGTGTTCTATGGCATATTGGGGAATTTTTTCCAAAAACGGATTTATAGTACTACAATATTGTGTTACACATACAAAACACCGCGGAATCCTCTGGCAGCGTAATAAGACTCGGCACCATTGTGATACATGAACACATGCTTATATCGTTTATCACAAAAAATTGCACCGCCATGTTTTCGTATTTCAGCCGGCGTTAAAACCCAACTCGACGTCTTGGTGTCGAAATCACCGATTTGCTGTAAATGCCTGTATTGTTCCTCTGTCAGTAAATTAATTCCAATTTCGGCTGCTGCGTCAATTGCGTTGCTTTTTGGCTTGTGTTCCTTTCTTTGCTCCCATGCTTCACGGTCATAACAAAGGCTTCTGCGACCTTTTGGGCTTTCTGTTGAACAATCAAAAAAGACAAATTCGTCCTTTGCCTTGTTATACCCAACAACATCAGGTTCTCCTCCTGTTGCTTCCATTTCATTGAGCGTCCATAGTTTTGATGGCTGTGCTTCAAGTTTTGCTTTCACCTCGTCCCATACAATACCTTTATGACGAGCCATGTTCCTTTCAAACCGCTTTTTTAATAAGTCTAGTATTTCTTGTTGCTTTTGTTGTGATATTGCCTTTTTCATATGCGTTCAGTTTAGTCAAGCTTATTTATCATTTAGCCCCAAACCATTCAGAATGTCAGGTATGCATTTGTCAATTCTCGAGACACGGGTTTTCGATTGTTTGGGAGATGAAAAATGCAGGATATATCCCCTTTGCCGTCCCGGAGTTAGTGATTCAAATGCCGCTTTTAGTGTTGGGTTCTCATCCATCTTGTGCAGCATCTCTTCAGGAATGGCGTATTCTTTGGTCTTTTTAAGTGTTACTTTCAGTCCTGCTTTTTCTATTTCTATTGCTTCATAGATGTAGGCCTTCAGGGTGGGGGACAGCTTAGCAATTTCATGAGCACTGGTAAAACGAATCTGGCGGGCAGCCTGCACATTTTCTGTCTGTTGTATCAGAATACCATTGGTGTCCTGCATTAATGCGCCTTTGAAAAACAAAAAGGCACAATACTCTTTGAATGTGTGTATCAGTACAACGTTACTATTCTGAAAGGTATAGCAAGGGCAGCCCCATTTTAGTTCTTCTGCCAGCCCGCAATCCAGGGCAATAGCTCTCATTTGTGCCAGTTCTTTCTGCCACCGGGTAGGTTTGCTAAAGTAGAAGTCGACTTTAGGATTCACTTTATTTAATTATTTGGATAAAACGATTTTTCTGTCTGTCGGTCTGAAATACCAAGATACGACAGTAAGTGTTAGCAAAAGAACCGAAGGTAATATTTCGCTTATCGGGTTGCCGGTTGCAATATGCGAAAATACCGCTCCCGACATCGCAAAGAAGAAACCAGCATAGGCCCATTCCTTAAGTAACGGAAATTTGGGAATAAGGATTGTAATAACTCCCAAAAACTTCCAGATGGCAAGTAGCGTTAAAAGGTAGATAGGGTAGCCTAACTTAGCAATGTTTTCTACTTCATTATCAACTTTCAGTAATTGCACTATTCCTGTTGATACCATACCCAATGCCAGCCAGCACGTAGCTACCCAATATATTACTTTATCTCTCTTAGGCATGATTATATTATTTCAGTTTGCTGGCTATGTCCTGTAATCGGTTGTGTGCCATATTGATACCTTGTGCAAAAGGCAGTTGTAATATTTGATCTCTTAGCGCGACAGACCGATATATAACGTGCATGGTTAGTTTACTTCTGGTCTCTGACAAGGGTTCAAATTCGAGAAACTCAAGTTGTGGATCAAAAGGTGTCTGCTCCATTTCAAATGTTCGGGTGATCTTGCTTTCGGGAACAAATTCATGAATAACGCCGCTGAATATGTGTTTGTTCCCCCTGGGGTCAGTAGTTTCGAAGATGTAGCTACCGTGTTTTTTATTGTCCAGCTTTATCACTTTTGTTCCCATCCATTGTGCAACAATTTCCGGTGCTTCATAAGCCTTGAATAGCAGCGATAATGGCAGATCAAACTCTCGTGTTATTGTTATCTCCTGCCGGCCGTCTACAGCGTTGATTCTTGTTTTCTGTTCCATGTTATTTTGAGTCGTTTTGTTTGTAATTTTTCATAATATCCTCCAGTTTGTTGAATCTGTCTTCCCACATCGTGCGAAATGGCTCAATAAAATCTGCTATTTCCTTCATCTTTTGTGGGTTCAGGTGATAATAAACCTCCCTGCCGTTTTGTTCTTGCTTCAGAAGCTCGCATTCGGTGAGTATTTGCAGATGTTTCGATACGGTAGGTCTTGCGGTGTCGAAGTTTGAAGCTATGGCTCCGGCTGTCATAGATTGGGCAGCTACTAATAGTAGTATGCCTCTTCTCGTTGGATCTGCGATTGCCTGAAATACGTCTCTCCTTAAATTCATTGTGTAGCTATTTGGCTACAAATATACATGTAGTTACTTGGCTACGCAAATTTTTAAGTATGAATTAAGTGATTTGTCGTCTATTTTATTGCTTAAATGGAAATCAAAATGACAATAATTAAAAATTGCAGTATAGTAGATCTTAGCGATTTCTCCGGATTACATACGACTACTCATAGACATTCGTCACTATTCTTACTGTATTATTGCCATAGTCTGCAATTAGCAAATTACCGGAATGGTCTATGGCAATACCTCCCGGATTAAAGATTTTTCCTCTTAGTGGTGCATTCCCATCACCGGAATAACCCGGCTGCAGAACGCTGCCGGCAACGGTTGTAACGATATTCCTTTTGTCTATTTTTCGGATAACAACATTGCCATTGTCAGAAAAGAAGATATTGTCATCCTTATCAATGAATATGCCATTACACACTCTATATCTTTTCAATCTTCCGATTTAAGAGCAATAATAGCCCTACAGCCCATAAGGGCAATATCAGTAAAGAAAGACGACCAAGGCGAGAAATTACCGTGCCTTGGTCGTCTTTAAAGTTGCCTAAAAAAATACAATGTTTTTTCAGTGTTCGCGTTTCCGGAGGCGTTTCACAGTGAAAGGAAAATTATGTTGTGTTGTTATTAGTTGTAGTTAACAGTTACCGGAACACCAGTTGCATTGGTATAAGTTCCTGAAGCCTGACCAGCTGATACGTTAAGGGTAGCACCTACATTCAAAGTTTGTGTACCTGAACCGCTCAGTGTACCTGTAGTAGCGGGAACACTAGTGAAGTTATCAACAGTCATTGTATGAGATGCGCCATCAGTGATAGTAGTAGAAGATGGCAAAGTGATTGCGTAAGTGTAGCTCGCTTGTCCTGTTACATCGAAGCTGGCAGCAGAAACAGTTCCTGTAGTTGCTGGTAGAGTTACACCACCTGCGCCACCAGTGGTACGAGTACCAGCCGGAGCCAGAACAGCAGTACCAGCTATTGTAGCAGAAACGGCTACGTTACCGAAGTTCATATCTACAGTTTTAGCGATAGAGATAGGAGTGATGATGTTAGCAGAAGCTGAAGCAGTTGCTGTAGCTTGAGCGAAAGAGCTGTTAGAAAGTCCGATAACAGCGATAGAAGCGATTGCGATTGATTTGAAGATGTTTTTCATTTTGTTATGTTTTTAAGTTTGTTTGAATGATTGATTTGCTATATATAATACCAACGACGTGCCAATATTGTAACTAATTGAAAATCAATTAATTAATTTTTGGCACGTCGATTTTTATTCCGAATTGCGGATGGATATTCCGAAAAGTGGAAAGTTTTCCGGTGAAATTCAAGTAACTGGATGGAGTAGCGGCTTTTGCCACATCATTTTAGTGTGACACCCTTAATCTCTTCAAGCTTTTTGGTGTATTCGTCCTTATAGAGGGTTGGTATTCCCGCAGAAACAACACAAAACAGCTGGAGATCCTGTTTGTAAATCGTCGCTTCGCATTGTTTCAGCAGATATAGTACTTCGCCCATTACGGGATAATCGAACGAGATTTCATAACGATGTTCTATCCATTTTTCAACCTTGGGAAGGGGAGTAAGGGCTAATGAAGTGGCAGTCTTGTAGGCATTAATTAGTCCGGGGACACCCAATAGTGTTCCACCAAAGTAACGGACTACAACAACAAGTGTATTGGTTAGCCCCAAGCTATCTATCTGTCCTAGAATGGGTTTGCCCGCACTTCCGGATGGTTCTCCATTGTCATTAGCCCGAAAGTCAGTACCGTCTATGCCCAGTCGGTACGCATAACAATGGTGTACAGCTTTGGGGTGCTCCTTTTTGAGAATTTGTAATTTGTCTTTTACGTCCTGACGGTCTGAAATAGGGTAGGCATATGCCAGAAATTTACTTCCTCGATCTCTGAAATCGCCCTGGCCTTCTGTAGCAATAGTGGTGTATTTGTGTTCGTCTGGTGTCATTCGTTTGTTTCCTTCGTCAAAAACTGTTTTAATTCGGCTGTCATCATTGAAATCCGGCGTTCGCTGTAATCAAAACAAGCCATCCCGGTTTTGGCATGGGCGATGTCTGTAATTTTGCCATTTCTTTCGGTTGATAGGTGGTATAGCAGATTAAAAGTCTTGCGGGTTACTTCCTCAACAAATATCTTTATCAGTATTTTATCGCCATAAAATGCCTCGCCTTTGTAGGCAATCATTACGTCACCCATTATCATGCTGTTTCCACCGGCATTCATTTCGCTGTAGTTGTTGCTCGCCAGCATTTGCATTCTGGCTTCGTGCATTAGTGACAGAATCGCGTCATTGCCGACGTGATTGCCATAATTAAGGTCACTCACACGAATGGGTATTGTGGTGACAAACCGTGGATTATAATCAGGAAAGAGTATTTTTACGCGCTCCATAATAAAACCTCCAAAGTATGAAAATTATCTGTGTCGGGCGAAACTATGCTGAACACGCGAAAGAATTGAAGAATGAAGTGCCGAGTGCGCCCGTGCTATTTATGAAGCCCAAAACTGCAATTTTGCTACCAGGCAAAGCATTTTATTATCCTGAGTTTACAAAGGATTTGCATTATGAGTGCGAATTGGTCGTAAGAATCAGCAGTAACGGAAAACATATTCAGGAGAAGTTTGCACACAAATATTACGATAGCGTAACGCTTGGTATAGACTTTACAGCGAGAGATTTACAGCAGGAGCAGAAGAAGAAAGGTCTGCCCTGGGAAATTGCCAAGGCGTTTGACGGCTCGGCTGCGGTCGGGAGTTTTATTCCGTTGAAAGAGGGCATTGACATTAATAATATCACCTTTCAGTTAGATAAAAACGGCGAGGCGGTACAAAATGGAAATACTGCAGACATGATATTTACAGTGAACCACCTGATAGCATATATTTCTACATTCTTCACTCTGAATATAGGTGATTATATATTTACCGGGACACCGGCAGGAGTAGGGCCGGTGCATATCAATGACCGATTAGAGGGACACATGTTCGGAGAAAAAGTTTTGGATGTTGCCATCCTTTAGCGTTAATGCGTTGGTGCAGTAAATGTACCTATGATGTGTTCCTGCATATAGTGGAGTTCATATTTTCCTGTGATGAAGGTATTGGTAACAACATCAATAACGACTTTCCCGACTCTCGCTACAATCATCTCCGTCCCATTAGTAAACTGCCCCATATTCACTTTCGTATTGCCACCTGTGCCACTATAATCTATTTCGAATGTACCTGGTCTTCCTTTATAGTCCGAAATACTCAAGCTTATTTTCTCTGTTCCATCAGGACTTTTTCCTGTGATAAACAAAAGCCCGGCATTGCTGGCATCGGTTGTCACATTCGTGGTAGTCCACAGTGAGTCTCCGTTCCATACGGTAGTCATTTCGGTAGGTATCGGCGTTCCTTTGTCTTTGTTGCAGGCAGCCATACCGCTTGTCAATATAAGTAGCCCGTATATAAAGTATTTTTTCATGTTATTAGATATTTTTTGCTATTGTTCGTTCAATAAGTCCGGTCTTCTTTCCTTAGTCCTTTCCAATGATTGCTGGTAACGCCATTCATCAATTTTTTTCGGGTCACCACAAAGTAAAACCTCCGGTACTTTCCATCCTCTGAAATCTGCCGGACGTGTGTAAACAGGCGGAGCCAACATGTCGTCTTGAAAAGAGTCGAATAGTGCAGACGTTTCGTCATTAAGTACTCCGGGCAACAACCTGCCGACGGCATCTACCACCACCGCAGCGCCCAATTCACCACCACTCAGTACATAGTCACCAATCGAAATCTCCATTGTTACATAATGTTGACGTATTCTATCATCAATTCCTTTGTAATGTCCGCAAATAATTATGATATTTTTTTTGAGCGATAATGAATTAGCCGCCTTTTGATCGAATAGCTTGCCATCGGGTGTCATAAAGATGACTTCATCATAGTTACGTTCGGCTTTTAGCTTGTCTAAAAGGACAGCGAGCGGTTCCGGCATCATTACCATTCCTGCTCCACCTCCAAACTGGTAGTCGTCTACCTGGCCCTGCTTATACGGCGTATGGTCACGCAGGTTGTGTAGTTGTATGTCCAGCAAGCCACGGTCTTTTGCCCTTTTCATCATGGAGTGGTTAAATGGGCTTTCGAGAAGCTCAGGCAAAACGGTAATGATATCTATTCTCATCTTTTTATTATATAAATTTCTTATTCATAGACTTCAAGAAGCCCTTCGGGAAGTGATGTAGTTATTGACTTTTTCTTAAAATCTACTTTTTTGATGGTTTCGTCAACCAACGGTATTAATGCTTCAACTCCCTTGTAGTTTAGAGTGGCAATCCATTGTGCACCCGTCTGCATTACGTCGGCTATTTTCCCTAAGTCACCATAATGCATGTCTGTAATGCTAAAGCCTATCCAAAGTAACGGCGACTCTTTACTCATTCCCGTCAGTAATGCTTCATCGACATACACATGTCTGGAAACCAAGTGCTTAGCATCTTCTTGTGAATCAACATCTTCAATAGAAACATGATATTCCTCATTGCTTACCGCCTTGCAATCAGCAACAAAGTAGGGAATAAGACTTCCCTTTTGCATTTCAATCATTAGCACATTTCCCTTTGACAGCCAGCTGCTTTTGCCGGCAATGTGCGTCATTATCAGGGTGCCACGAATTCCGTGTGTCGCGACCAATTTTCCAATTCTTATCATGGTGTTGCAAAGATATACTATTACCTTTTTGCTATTGATTTCCACTATAATAATAATCAGGAAAGCATACTAAGTAAATAGTTTGTGTTAAATTTGTATATATGTTGTTGTTGTTCATTTCTTATTAAGACATCCTTTAACAGATGCTTTGCCAAATAGTTTATGCAAAAAGAGTTGGGGATATATAATTGTATTAATTTTAGATTATAAGATTGTAGTAATAAACATAAAATACAAACCACATATGAATTATCTTGAAAATTTTCTCATTATAGATGACGATAAAATCAATAACAAGTTATGTCGTAAAATAATTGAAAAGACTTATCCTTCGTCGGAAATAGTCGATTTTACCGATCCTGTCGAAGGGTTTAGGTATTTAGAAAATACTTTTTCTGCACCTGACACGAGTAATGGTGCCATTTTGTTACTGGATATAAGCATGCCGGTATTAAATGCCTGGGACTTCCTTGAACAGTTTCACACTTTGGATGAGATCGTTAAGCAAAGAGTCTGTATATATATACTTTCGTCTTCTGTTGACGTTCGGGACATGGAGCGTGCCAACGCTAATCAATATGTCGAATATTACCTTATCAAGCCATTGACAAGAGAGTCAATTAAACTTATGGTATACGCATTGGCCAAAAAGAAAAAATAGTCGTTTTTATATAATGCCTGGAGTATCGTAGAACTACCTGTTGGCGTTTACGGTGATATGCATTTTTTAACTTTGTATTTGCGGGTTTATAGGTGATAGCAAAAAGTAAACTTCAAATATAATTCGACCTTTACAGTAAATTACTTTGTTCTGGCGCTAACATTTTTTATGTATAGTACGCCTATGAATAAAGTAGGTAATGATCCGTTTTTTAATTCGTAGATTATTATTCGGTATTGTTAGCTTGGGTATAGTTTGTTTCATTAATAAAGAAGGCATGAGCATTGGCTAAAGCGATTGATGTGAGCAGTCATTTTCCTACTTCAGAACAACACTTGTCAAGACATGAGGAGTTGCGCGTTCTGATACGGGAGTGTATTGCCCTGTCAAGGCTATCTCAAAAACGCCTTTATGATATATATTCACCTGCTGCCTATGGTATTGTCAGAAAATATATTCATAATAATGAGCAAATTGCGATGGAGATCCTGAACGATGCTTTCTTTAAAGTTTTCAGAGACCTGCATCAATATTCATTTCAGGGGGCGTTTGAGGGCTGGATTAGGCGAATAGTCGTTCATACGGTGAGTGACTATCTCCGTAAGCACATGAAAACAGAAAGGCTTACCAGAGAAGTGCAACCTGAAGATGCCTATGTGAATAGTGAACCGGTGGCCAATATGTCGCATAAAGAGTTATTAGCAATAATTGAAACCCTACCGGATGCTCAAAGGAACATTTTTAATCTGTTTGTTTTTGAGAATTACTCTCATAAGGAAATAGCAAAAATGTTGGGTATGAAGCAAAACAATTGTAGATGGCACCTGAATGATGCTCGTAGAAGGTTAAAAGAAAAAATTAACGCATTAGAAAATAGGTAAACGTGGAAAATAAAAAAACACACATCGATGACTTATTCCGGGATAAACTCGGTAGTTATTCGGAGCGCCCCCCGGTTGGCTCGTGGAATAACATGGATGCAAAGTTAGATTTGCTGGGTGGTGGGATTCCGACAACAGCGGCAACTTCGTCGTTTAGCCTGGCTTCTCATATCGGCATGGTTTCATTGATTGCCGTATTGGGAACTTCATTCGTTCAGAAGTTTATAAACAACGATAGTAAGTCTAAAATAGATACTATCAGTAAGTTAGATGCTCATAATTCTATTAAAGATGTAGATGGTGTGTCGGAGAGTAGATCAATTACTCCGGTTGCGATGAATGAAAACGACAAGGATGATGATGGCAATCGTGATTTGGATAATTCCGAAATAGGTACTCTCGCTGGTTCGGGTAATGGTGAATCTCAATTGTCTGAAAATGAAGATATTGCAACAGACAATAGAAGGAAAAGTTCTAGGTCTGAGGTGTTGAAAGCTGCTGACGCTTCCGGTGGTACTTCAAAGGTTATCGGGGCGGTTTCATCAGGTAATAGTATGGTAGTTGCGTCGACAAGTACCACGGGCACAAAGGGTGATGCAAAAAAGCCGGCACCTGAAGTTTTAAATGAAGTGAATGAATATAACGGCAATGTAAATGAAGTAGTTGGGAAAAATGCCAATGAGCATGCTGCTGTTGATGTAAACCGAAAACCAGATGCAAGAGTTCCGGAAATTGCTGCCAAAGTATTAGACAACCCAAAAGCAAAGCCCGGATTTTCTCGTTGGGGAGTGGGTGTAAAAGCTGGCTATGAAAGGGGATTTGATAAATCTGGTTCAACGAAATATTTGGTGTCCCCATATGTTGAATATAAAATTACACCGAAGTTTGCCATAATGGTGCAGCCTGCTATTAAATATGCACAGGCGCCAAATAGAATAATTGGTGACGCGCAGACATATTATGACGTTAAGTCAGACGGCAATGTTTCAGATAACGGAAGCAATACATCAGTAAAAGTAGAGGGTAGTACGGTTGTAACCTATTATAATGCAAAGTACCGTTATACGCAGGTGTACGACAGTATTGTTAAGACTAACACTTATGGCGGTGCATATATGGAATACGAACTTCCTGTGCTTGCCAAATATAATGTCACTGAGAAACTTGCATTGTATGGTGGTGTAAATATGATATACAGTCAGATGAAGGGTGTTAAAGAAAATACTCAAATTATTTCCGGACTTATAAATTCAAAAGATACCATGATTTCCTCTACTTCAGGAATGACTCCTGCTCCGGCTATCGGGCAAGTACTTACTTATTCTGGTGCACAATTTTCTGATTACAACGGCCCCTTATACCCTGCCACCCAGGAAAACAGTCTGCGTTTTGGTGCGATGCTGGGTTTTAGTTATGAGTACAGTGACAGATGGTTGCTTGATGCACTGGTACAGAAAAATCCGGCGCCAAGAGATGTCAGGGGAGGCGTAAATATCAACGCGCCTTTGTCATCCGCTTATTTCCGATTGGCAATTGGATACAGGATTGCTAAGTGATTTTTCATATAAACCTTATCTTTTTTTCTTAATTTTGAATTGATCTTAATCAGCAGTTTTATATAGCCCGTCACCAGTATTTGCCTTTTCGGTTTTATTGAGTGTTTTGCATTTATTATTGCAACAGCGTATGTGAAAAAAAAAGAATAATTAAACGCCATGAACAAATGTCTATACTGTCTGTATTGTATAGTTTTTATATTTGGCTTTAATATTCAATCAAGTGCGCAGATTATTTCTGATTTTGCCGGTAACGGAACAGTCGGTTACTCTGGTGACGGTGGTGCAGCAACGCTGGCGCAACTTGATTCCCCCTCATGTTTGGCCTTAGATTTAAACGGAAATATATACATTAATGATCAGTTCAATAATTGCGTTCGTAAAGTTACCCCCGGGGGCGTAATTACGACAGTTGCCGGTAATGGTTCCTTTGGTTTTTCGGGGGACGGCGGACCGGCAACAAATGCTAAGTTCAGCTCTAATTGGGGTGTGGCAACTGATGCTTCGGGAAACTTATACATAGCAGATCAGTTAAATCACAGAATTCGTAAAGTAAATACTTCAGGTATTATAACTACTATAGCCGGGACGGGAATATTGGGCTTCTCCGGGGATGGTGGTCCGGCATCTGATGCAAAGATGAGCTTCCCGCTGGCAATTACGGTCGACAAAGATGGAAATATCTATTTTGGCGACTTCAACAACTTCAGAGTTCGGAAAATTAATACAGCCGGCGTTATTTCGACCTATGCAGGTACCGGTATTAGTGGGTATAGCGGAGACAACGGACCCGCAACAAATGCACAATTAAGCTACATTTTTGGTTTGGCAACTGATTTGAGTGGTAATCTGTATATATGTGATGCGCAAAATCACAGGTTACGTAAAGTTGATGCAACGGGCAGGATATCAACAGTAGCGGGTAATGGGTCTTCTGTTTATTCCGGAGATGGATTTCCTGCTACTGCGGCGGGCCTAATCAGGCCGGTAGGCGTATTTGTTACTCCTTCAGGAGTTATTTATATTACAGACGCTAATGATAACAGAATCAGGAAGATAGGGCGTGGTGGTATTATTGAAACCATGGCAGGTACCGGGGTTCCTGATTATTATGGTACGGGAATTTCGGCTACATCAGCACGATTGCATAGCCCCATTGGAATAGTGGTGGATACAAATGAGAATGTATATTTTTCTGATTTGATGAATGTTAGGGTTAGGAAAATTACTAATATTTTATCCTTTGTAAAAGGCGATGATGAATTACTTGCGGTTTGTGAGAATTCGGGTCCTGTCGAAATAAATGAGCTCCTTGCAGTAAAAGATGTATATGTGGGATTGACAGATGTATGGACACTGGAATCTGCGGCGGCACATGGTACTGCCACCGTGGGTTATTCCGCAACGTCGTCAGGAGGTGTAATTACTCCGGTTGGGCTTACTTATACTCCTTATCCCGGTTATTCTGGAAATGATTCGTTTAAAGTCAAAGTAGCAAATGCATTGTCTTCGGATATAATTACCGTATATGTAAGGGTAGACCCTATGTTGTCGGCCGGCGTCATAGAGGGACCTTCGCAGGTGTGTGTCGGGGAATCTATAATTCTGACTGATACTGCTCGGGGTGGAGTTTGGGTCACAGCTACCGGAAGAACCTCATTAACTCCTACTGATACCGGCACAAGTTGTAAGGTACTTGGGGTAACGCCAGGGGTAGATTTGATTGAATATCAGATTACCAACGCATGTGGTACTGCTGTTGTTAGCAAGTCTGTAACGGTAAATCCATTGCCATTTCCAGGTACTATTTTAGGGCCAGATGCTATTTGTATTGGATCATCGGTTCAATACAATGCTGGTATTCCGGGAGGGACATGGAGCACCGAGAATGCGAAAGCTGTTGTTGGGCCGGATGGGCTGGTAAAAGGGGTTGCTCCGGGTGTAGCTACAGTAAAATATTCTGTTGCAAATACCTGGTGTGTTGCCGCTACGATAATAAATGTTCAGATTGATACTTTTCCGTCGCCAGGTACTCTTAATGGCCCTACAAGCGTTTGTGTGGGGTCTAGCGTCAGTTTGTCAAACTCGATTCCCGGCGGAGTATGGAGTAGCTCAAACGGTATGGTTTCTGTCAATTTCGGTGAAGTGACTGGCCTGATTGTCGGTAGTGATTTTGTAAATTATAGTATTACCAATTCGTGTGGAACAGCTGTAGCAACCATACCGATGACCGTTAAACCGGTTCCGGAAGTTCCTGAGATAAATGTGTACCGCGGGACATTGTATACAACAGGAGGGTATTCGGTGTATCAGTGGACATATAATGGGGCTGAGCTGCCCGGAGCAACAAATGATTCACTCTTTGCACAGAAGACTGGTAGTTATCAAGTTAGCGTTACTACCGCAAGTGGCTGTTCGAGCAGCTCCGATATTTTCAATTATCCCGGTTGTGACCCCGAGGATATCTTAGTTTTTCCGAATCCTACAATCGACGAAATTGATATTTCGTGGTGTAAAAAAGTGACAGCAAAACTGATGGCGGCTGATGGAAAGATGGTTTTGCTTGCTAAAAATGTAGATGTCCTGCATATTGGAAATCTTGCAGCCGGCGTATACCTATTAACACTACACGACAATTTGGGAAATAAATTGAAAACGACGAAAATTCTGAAATTAAAATAAAGCTCCCCCTCAACGTATAACCTTATTTATCCAGCATTGTCTCCAGATGAGCAATTACGTTTTGTATCATTCTGGTTTGCTCATATTTTTCAATTACTAATTTTGTAGCGTTTTCGGCAATTTTTTCAGCTTCAGATTTATTATCGAGGGTCCATTTAATAGCTTTTGCAAACCCTTCGGGTGTTCGAGCCAGTAAAAAGTGTTTGTCTGGTTGCGCCTCAATACCCTTTATTCCCTTTGGTGTTGTTATTACCAATTTTCCGGCAGCCATAGCTTCCAGAATTTTCACCCGGATGCCACCTCCTGACCATATTGGCACAATCAGGATTTTCTTATCTGCAATAAACGCACCCGCATCCGGTACTTCGCCAAGGCACTCTACTCCTCGAACATTAATATTTTTGAACTCTTTTGGCATGTTGCGCCCTGCGAAGTAAAACTTAAAGTCGGGGCATGATTTATGAATTTTGGGAATAGCTTTGTTTAGAAACCACTTCACCCCCGATACGTTTGGCATCCAGTCCATCGCTCCGATATGGTAGCCGACCCATTTTTCTGTTTGCGAGGATTTTTTAATTTGAGATTTGTCTATTGTAAACGGAGCAACGATTACATTGACATTACTTTCGAGCCGAAGGGCGAGCGCAGCGTCTTTTTCGGTTATTGCCAACAATAACCCATATTCTTGCCATACTTTTCGCTCGTAGTTTCGAATTCTTTCCGTTAGGTTTTCTAAGTAATAGTGTTTCGCGAAATTTTTTGTCTTACGGGCTACTCCTTGCCATATCTGGTACTCGACGTTATGCATTCGTAACACCGTCTCAGCGGAAGTGCATTTCCGTATGGTTGAAAGGTACGAACTTAGGTAGACACTCTCTATTTGAATGACATCTGGATTGAATTTTGCGATTGCAGATTTTATCTTACGCTTGAAGCCTTCATTTGAAAATCTGACTACGTGTTCGGGCAGGCTGGAAAAGAGAAAATTCTTTAGGATTTCTTTGGGCTTTAGCTTGTTGTCAATGTTAACCCAAACAAATCGATGCAAATGCTTATAAATCTCATGTAGCGTTTCTTCTTTTACATTATGCCGGGATGTGTTCATAGACAATAGGTAGACCTGCCAGCCTGCGTTGTGGTAGCCTTCTATCATAGCGTTCATGGCCAAGTTGCCCCCATCTTTGAGTGGGTAGGGTACTCTATTCGTAAGGATAAGTATTTTTCGACCAGACATTGTGATTGCAATATAAAGTAAGTTTTTAGATTTATTTTTGGGCATGGATTTGAAAAAGGTAATTTTTCTCGGTTCTAAACCTATTGGATATAATTGTCTGCTTTATATTCTGGACAATCGGCAGCAACTTGGAATTGATCTTATTGGAGTTATGACCAGCGAGCGTAAGGAGTTTGGTGGCGACCATGATTTGGCAAATCTGGCTGACAGCCAAAATATTCCGGTGTACAACAGATTAGGTGACCTGCCGGACTGCGACATTATTTATTCTGTTCAGTATCATGAAATACTAAAGCAAGAGCACATAAACAAGGCAAAACAAATTGCGGTAAACCTGCATATGGCTCCGTTGCCGGAGTACAGAGGTAGTAATCAGTTCTCCTTTGCCATTATTGATGGCAAAACTGAATTTGGTACAACTATTCACAAAATGAGTGCCGGCATTGATAGTGGAGACATTATTTTCCAGAAGCGGTTTCCTATTCCCGAAAATTGTTGGGTAGACGAATTGTACGACCTCACCTATAAAGCTTCTTTGAATTTGTTTCGCCAGACTCTTGGACATATTGTAACAGGTACATTCCAGACGGTCCCACAGGAGCTGTTGGAGTCAAAGTATGGCACTTCTCTGCATTATAAGGGTGAAATAAAGAAGCTAAAAGAGATAGATCTTAATTGGGATGCGGAGAAGTTGTCCCGACATATAAGAGCTACTTACATGCCCGGTTTCGAACCGCCATATTGTTTGGTTAATGGGGAGAAAGTACATTTCCGCCGAGACAGGAGCCCGGATTAATCTTCGATAATTACTCTGCGGGAGTTGCCGAAACCTACATATAGATACAAGTAAATCATCCGAGACAGGCGCATCAGATAGGGTTGTGCTATCAAAACGATGATCGTACTGGTAACAAGGTAATATAATACGCTATTGTCTTTGTAGGACAGCCCGAATACAGGCCAATACCAGCAGAGGTTCAAAAAAAACAGAATCATTGTGAGCGCATAATTTATGCCACCTCCATTGTTACTTTCAGATTTCATTTTCTGGCCGCATACTTCACATTCATCTTTCATTGCCAGGCATTTGCCGAGGGGAAACACACTTTTATTGACAAATACCGTGCTTTTCCGGCAGCTGGGGCATTTCATTGTCATCATCGCAGGTAGCATTGATGGTCGTTTCGAAGGAGTTTCCATAATGCAAAAATAATTTTTTTGCATGACATAATGGAAGTATGATTCAGTTCGACGTATACAAATCCGGATATTTATTCAGAGCCCTAATCTATTGGCTGACCTTCTTTAAGCGTTATTATCGTTCCCAGCCCTTTCGCCCATTCTATAAGGGACTGTTTTTCTGCCTCAGACAACTTCGCCTCTCCGTGCATCCAGGTATAACTATCCAGTGGCATTTCTCCTTCTTCAACCTCCTTAACTATCTCTCTCAATTTTTTTAGTTTTCTTTTTGTCGAGAACGTTCCGAATTCAGAAAAATTAAGCTCACGTTTGCCTTCTTTTACATGGTCCGCCAACCAGGAAGCGACTGGCTGGATGTTATTGTACCAGGGGTATTTGGTATTGTTGCTATGGCAGTCGTAGCAAGCATTATGAAGTGTTTTTGAAACATTTTCAGGAACAGTGTAGCCAGCCATAATATCATTAGGTTGTGCACCTTCTGCGATATTTTTTTCGGGTCTTACAAATTGCATCAAAACAAGTATGGCTATAATTGTGATGCTTCCCCATTTTAGTATTTTCTTCGACATGATAATTTCTGTTTCCTGCAATAGTAAACAAGGTTGTTGAGAAATATTTGCAGTATCCGCATTTTTTTTAGTGACGTAAAGCTTAATTGATCGCGGTTTAACAGCGATTTTAAGAGGGATGTCCTAAATTTAATGCGTTAAGTGGTAGCATATGAAATGTTTTTATGTTTTTGTGATTGGATTATTGAGTGTGGCACTATCGGGTAAGGTAAGTGCTCAAAATGTGATTGTTGATTCGCTGAAGCGTGTGGCAATGAGTGGCGATACAGCTGCGCAAGCGCTCCTTGGCGACGTTTATCATATAGGAGAAGGAGTGCCACAAGACGATTCTGAGGCGGTAAAGTGGTATCGGATGGCTGCGGAAGCCGGTAGTCCGGTTGGTCAATGCAACCTTGGATACATGTATGAAAACGGTCTTGCGGTTGAGAAAAGTAACCTGGAGGCTATAAAGTGGTATCGGAAGAGTGCGGAACAGGGGTTCGCAAGGTGTGAATGTAGTATGGGAGATATGTATGAGAATGGTAAAGGGATAAGTGTCGATTTTGAGGAGGCATTGAAATGGTATCGTCGGTCTGCAGAGGGTAAGTATAGCTATGGCTATCTGAACGTAGGCCGAATGTATGAGAGGGGCCTTGCGGTTGAAAAGAGCGATACCGAAGCAATTAAATGGTTTATACTATCTGGCGAGGCGGAAAATGCTGTTGCGCAAGGGATAGTAGGGTGGATGCTCGAGCATGGGTATGGCGCAAAAGCGGATACCGTACGTGCTGTATACTGGTATAAAAGAGCTGCGCTTAATGACGACCCGACCGGACACAATAATCTTGGGCGCATGTACTACTTTGGGTTAGGTGGGTTGAGTGTCGACTATAAAAAGGCTGCGCACCACTTCCGAAGGGCAGCGCATGGCGGCAATGTTCTGGCACAATATATACTGGGGCAGATGTATGAAACGGGGATAGGAACAGACGTAAAGCAGGATTATACCGAGGCGGCTGAGATGTACCTCGCTGCTGCCAGGCAAAACCACAGGAGTGCACAAGCAAGACTGGGCCGGCTCTCGTATCTGGGCCACGGAGTGAAGAAGGACTTCAAGCAGGCAGCCTTTTGGTTTGAGAAAGCGTATGCGCAGGGCGATATATATGCAGGCGGTATGCTCGGTATGCTTTATTATGAAGGAAAGGGCGTACAACAAAATAAGCAGAAGGGTAGGGAGCTGATGTTAAAAGCCGCCAGGGTTCCCGAAATAAAGGCGTATATAAATGAACATGGGGTTGAGTAAAACGAGATGAATGTGTATTTTACTCCTGAAAGAGTGAAGGAGGAAATAATTCACATATCAATCTGTTTGCACCATGATGGCTTAATACTTCATTACTTTTTCTCTGCCCACTATAAATCCATCAGAGCTGAACAACTCAATAAAATAGATACCGGAAGGAAGTTCTATTAGTGAAATTGTTTCCACTCCATCTGCAGATTTTGAAAAATAAACTCATTGATTTCATTAACAATTCAACGTAAACTGTTTTTGGGCAATTTGTCGGATATTACACATTCTGTCGGCAATCTGATTAATTGGTTGTGATTATTATGAAACGATTTTGCGTCATATTGTTTATTATGTATTCAGCTTTGTTCGATAACTCAGTTTTCGGGCAATCTGAATATCAGGCTCGTATTGACTCTCTTTTGAACGCGTTGCCAGAGCAAAAGGAAAATACCGGAAAGGTAAATATTCTGAATTCGTTATCCGACATAAATACTGCGATTAATCCCGACGAAGGTATTCAGTTCGGAAATCGAGGATTGGCGCTCGCCATCAAGCTTGGGTGGCAACGGGGCATTGCCGATGCCAACAATAATATTGCACTAAATTATATTACCAAGTCCGAATACGATTCAGCTTTAGTCTATGCCTCGACTGCTTTGGAAATACTTACAGAACTAGATGACAAAATTGCGACGGCCGGGGCGACGGGCAATATCGGACTCATTTACCAAAACAAGGGTGATTATGCAAATGCTTCGAAATATTACAGGAAATCGCTTGAACTGAATGAAAAGATCGGCGATAAGCGTGGAATTGCAACCAGTTCTGTAAACATTGGCATTGTCTGCTATTTTCAGGGGGATTATCCCGCTGCACTCAAGTATTGCTTTAAGGCATTGAAGAATGACGAGCACGGTGGAGACCCGCAGGCTATAGGTCGCGATTTGGCGAATGTTGGTAATATCTACTATGTTATGCGAGATGTGCCCAACGCGCTAAAGTATTTTAATAGAGCGCTTAAGTTTTCGGAAGACTTAGGCGATAAAAGAACTGTTTCCGGTATTACATCAAACATTGGTGTTATTTATATGGAAGAGGGGGAATATGAAAATGCTCTGGATTTTATCAAAAAGTCTTTGAAGCTTTCTGAGGAAATTGGTGATGTACAAGGTATGTTAGTCTGCTATAGTAACATGGGTTTAATATGCCATGACAAAAAAGACTATTCGCTCGCATTGGCGTATAATGAGCTCGCGTTGAAGCTGGCCCGGAAAATTGGTCATAAGAGCCAGGTTGCGTTTAATCTCACGGCTATAGGGAATTTATTTCTATCGTATTCTGAAGATACTTCTATAGCAAGCAGATACTCTGGTAGTGTTGACGAATACTTGGAATCGCAGTTGCCGGGTAGTTCCGGAGAACTAAAGATCTTGCCGTCCGGCAAAACCGCTCAGGTTCGAGGTGCTATCAGTTATCTAGAGCAAGCTCTAAGGGTAGCACACGAAATAAATGAACCGGAACAGCTGAAGGCCTGTTATGAAAGTCTGGCAAAAGCATACAAACAGGTTTCATTGTACAAAAAAGCGCTGGCAGCATCTGATAATTATTGGGCAATTAAGGACTCCCTATTCTCTATCGAGAAAAAAGAAGAAATTCTGAAACTAAGTTTACAAAACGAATATGAGCGTCAACGTTTGGCAGACAGCATGAAGACTGCAGAAAAGCAAAAAATTGCGTCTATTTACCTGAAAAAGCAGAAAAGCTATACCTCTCTCGGTATCGCGGGGATGATTTTATTGGCTGGTTTTTCATTTTTCATTGTAAAAGAACGTAGTAAATCTGAAAAGGAGCGTAAGAAATCAGATGAGTTACTTTTGAACATATTGCCGGAAGCGGTGGCAGCCGAGCTAAAAATAACCGGTGAGATTGCAGCAAAACATTACGACAATGTTACTGTGCTTTTTACAGATTTTGTCAACTTTACTCAGGCCAGCCAAAGCATGGGGCCTCAAAATCTGATAGAAGAGTTACATACTTGTTTTCAGGCTTTTGACGAAATAGTTACGAGGCATGGCGTTGAAAAAATCAAGACAATTGGCGATGCATACCTTGCAGTCGGCGGACTACCCACCGCAGACGCAAATCATGCAAAGAACGTCGTGAGCGCTGCCATCGAAATTGCTGACTATATGGATAGAAGGCTGGCCAGGTTAGGTGTAGAACGTACATTTCAGTTGCGCATCGGTATTCACAGCGGGAGTGTTGTGGCGGGTATCGTAGGCGTAAAGAAATTTGCTTACGATATTTGGGGAGATACAGTAAATACAGCGGCACGTATGGAGCAGAATAGCGAGGCAGGCCGGATTAATATTTCACAGACAACCTATACCCTGGTAAAAGGGGATTTTAATTGTTATTTCAGAGGTGAATTGGAAGTAAAGAATAAAGGTGCAATGAAGATGTATTATGTGTCTGTTTAATGAGTCTGAAGTATTTTGCTTGCGACATAGCCCTGCAATTGAAGGCGTGCACCAAAACTTAAAACGGCAATGTTGCGTTCTCTCGGTTGAGAGTCGCTACCCAAAACGCTCACGACTTCGGTGCGCAATATTCATAGCCCGGATAAAAAAACCTGAATAGAATTGAAGCGGCAATACTTTCAGACAGAAACAGAAGCCATAGGTTGAATGAAGCCAGAACGAGCAGCGAAACGAAGAAAAAACCAAAAACTATTAATGTGTAACGTTCTGTGTTCATTTTGCCAAAGTAGCGGAAAGCAGTAAACAAAGATAACTGAGATATACCCACCGCATACAAAGAAAGTGTGAGTTGTACCGGGAGAGAATGATGTCCGTTTAGTAGTAGAAATAATAGTTCCGGCAGAAAAAGTACCGCATAAGTGAACACATAGAGCAGGAATCTTTTCGGTAGTAGTATCGGGAGATTGCGCATAATTGCCATGTCATACTCCACAAACCTGGTGTAGTACTGTGGCAGCAACGCATGTGCTGAAATCAAAAACATCATCAGCACACAAACCGATTCTTTGTTTACCTCATACTTGTTTGCTATTACCATAGCTTGTAATAAGAGTAAAGAGAATATTTTTAATCCGGCAATAGTTCCCTTTCTTGTGTCAAGCGAATAGTGTAACAGAAAACTATAATATCCTTTCCGGATATACTTTGAAAAGTCAGGCAATGAAAGCAACGGTTTTTGCCAGGTGTTATTAATCTGATGAAAGTAGAAATATGCCGGGGCAATACAGAGCAACAGCTGGAACAATGTAAATAAGGAAGCAAGCAGGTAGTTGCCATCTTTGAAACCTATTATTACCGTAGCCCCGGCGTAGCCCAGCATTGGTAACATTAGCATCGATTGGCAGGATAGCCAAAGCAAGTAGTGCTTCTGGTCGGCAACTGGTTGCAATGCAGATAAAAAACTGTTGGCGCTGTTTTTTATCTCCCTAAAACAAAACGCCATGCATTTCATACAATACAGCACCCAAACAATTACCGCACCACCTGCAAATGCATAGCTACTCGTAATTTGCTGCATGAGCGTGTAATGCAGGTCCAATGTTGCTTTTCCATTGGTTAGCCCGAACAACAATATGAACGATGCCAGAAAGAACCCGGTATTAATCTTGTAGTACTGGACAACAAACACTTTTGACATTACTTGTTTCATGCTGACGTAAGTGTTTTGTTGGCAATGTGCAGGTGCTGCAAAGAATGTGTGCCGGTGGTTACTTCCTGGTGCGAGGTAATGATAAAGGATGCCTGCCGGTGGTAGTCTTGTATGAGTTTTTGCAGAACCGCTACGGACTGTGTGTCCAATGTTATCAGCGGCTCGTCCAGCAATATTAGCTTGGGGTTGCCCAGAAAGCCAAGTACCAGCGATAATTTTTTGGCCATGCCACTGGAGTATGTGGCCACCCTGTTGCCCTTATAGCTATCTATTCCAAATGCTTTAGATAAATGCTCAGACTGACCCGATGGTGCATTTTTCGCTTTCTCGAAAAACCTTATCAGGTCGATGCCTGTAAGAAAGCCCGGGTACAGTGGTTCTGCTTCAGAATAGTTGACTATTGAAGTGTAACCGATTCTGTCTTGTCGTATATTTTTGTCACAGACCGTAATGTCGCCTTTATAAGGAATAAGTCCGGCAACAGATTTCATTATAGTAGTTTTGCCTGAGCCGTTTTCTCCACGTAGCCAATAGATACCGTGTTCCAGACTCATACTATTTACTGAAACTATCTCGGTTTGTTCAAAACATTTCTTGTAGTTCTTAAACTGCAGCATGGTTTCCTTTTACGTTTTCGGGCGGAGTAAAAGTATAACTTATGGGAGATGCATTTTCTTTCAGAAAATATAAAGTTTGTGCAACGGGTTGTGTCGCTATTCCTTTATTTCAAACAGTTTTTCCTTGTCGACTACTTCCACTTTCGTTTTGTCTTCCAATGTTCGGGCAATGGCACCGTATGGGGCTACCACTACCTCTTCATTTTCTTTTAACCCACCTTTTATTTCAAGGTATTTGTTGTCTTGTATGCCAGTCTTCACGTCTGTTACGGAAACTGAGCCGGTATTTCTATTATAAACAAAGGCTACCTGACGTATTTCGCTCGTTATATCAGACAGCTCATCCATTTTTTTCATGCTGTCCGGCCAATCGCGTGTAGTCACTGCATTCACGGGTACAGACAGGGTATTTTCCTGTGTTTTAGTTTTTATTTCTACTGAGGCCGACATACCAGGCTTAAACGGAAAATTCCCCTTTCCAACCCTATGCGTCAAATCTTCGTAGCTCGATGGAAGTATGAGAATATGCACTGTATAGTTAGTTACCTGATCTGTACTGTTGCCACCTGCGCTCAATGTGGCATTTGTGCTACTTACAGCAATCTTTGAAACAATACCGGTGAATTTTCTGTTTCGATAGGCGTCTGCATCAATTATCGTCGTATCTCCGATTTTTACTTTTGAAATGTCTGTTTCGCTTACATCCACACGAATTTCTATGCGACTCATGTCCGCAATAGTCAGCATTTCTGTTCCTGCCATTTGTGCGGTACCTACAACTCTTTCACCTTTTTTTACATTCAGCTTCGAGATAATGCCCGAAGTGGGTGCGATAATAGTGGTTCGCTGCATGTTTTCTCTTGCTTGCGATAACCCGGCCTGAGCACCCTGCACAACGAACTTTCCTCCGGAAATAGATGCTTTTGACGCCTCGTATGTTGCTTTTGCTGACTTGAAGGAGGCTTCTCCCTGCTGAAACTCAAGTTGAGAAATCACCTTTTGTTCGTAGAGCTTTACATTTCTGTTGTGAGTAGCCAACGCTAATTGATATTGCGACTCTGCCTGCGCCATCATCTCTTTCGAATTATCTACGCTTGCTTTTGATTGTTCAACAGTTGCCGTCGCTTGTTTTACAAGAGAGGCGTATATCGCAGCATTAATTTTTACAAGTACATCGCCTTTTTTTACGCTATCTCCTTCTTCTACATTAAGCATGGTGATTTCACCACTTACTTCCGGGGCTATCTTAACTTCCGTTTCAGGGTATATTTTGCCACTTGCCGTTACCGTCTCTGTTATGGTATGAGTGCTCACCTTTTCTACTGCAACTTTGGTTTCGCCTCCGTTTCGTTTCTTAAAATAGATGCCTACTGCTACCAGAACAAGCAAAATTATAATGATGACCCACCATGTTTTCTTAGACTTCATAAAAGACGCAAATTGAGAGCGTAAAGATAGGTATTAACGCGGATGTGTATAGAGGGGAATTATTGTTTGATTATCCATAAATTTATTGTGAATTGCGAAACTACCGGAATTCAGGATTTTTCTTCACCAACCTTAAAGATTCCTGTTGAGCGATTGTTGTCTAAAAAATTGACGTGTATATGTTGACTCCAACGATAAGACGATATGGCTTTTTGTTTTTTGGTGTGCTTTTTGCTTTTTCTGTTGATGCACAGCCTGCAAAAATTTCAGTCATAGGCAATAAGGCCGCATCAATCAATACCTGCTTCGTAGGGGAGTCTCATATAATGGAAGATTTATGGAAAGTGAAATATTCTATAGTGGAGTATTTATATGTTAATTTCAATATTAATGATGTCGTACTGGAGTACAACAAATCGGTGGAATATGCTTCAAATACACTAATAATGAATGGAGACTCCAGCCTGTTGTTGGAGTTTTCTGACTACTATACTCAATACCGCTACTTTGTTAGTCGGTTAAAAAAGCTGAGCGATGAAAATCCTGTAAAGCCCCGGATAAAAATTCACTGCATTGATTTCGAGCGTATCGACTTTGTAAACGTGCTTTTGCAAGTATTGAGAAGTTACGACAATCAACAAATTCAATCAACAGAGTTATTTAATTACCTAAATAGCATAAGCAGCGAGACTATTACCAGCATTCGGCGGTGTCCGGTTGAAAAACGAAAGTCGCGAAACGGAATCAGGAAGTTGCACGATAAGGCTCGTATAGCTTTCGTCAACGACTCAGCAAAGTTGAAGTTATTGCTTGCTCCCGCAGATTATAATGGCGTTAGCGATATCTTATTTAATACAGCAGGGTTGTCTTATAAACATCGGGAACGCGATATGTATACTGCGCTGTCGGCTATCGGCACAAACCATTTTGTATGTCTTGTTGGGGCGTTTCATGTTTCGCTCAGAAACAATCAGTCGCTATTGAGTAGATACGTAGAGAGTTTAACTGCGCGGCAGAACGTGGCAATCATAAACATGATTTGTCCGGAATGCAGTAGTTTCCACTATCCCGGGCTACCAAAAGCTGTCGTAAAAAATGAAAGTAATATTGAATTGATGCAACACGAATATAACAGCACAACAGATAAATTAAGAGTCGTACATTCTTCAAGATTCAGTGAGATAACTCCGGACGACACAAAAGGGCTTAATGTTTACTATATGTTCTTTTATTAGTTTGGCTTTAAGTAGCATTAGTTGTGTTGCTATCATAGAAAATTTGACTTTGTCTTGTATTGTTATGAGTTGAATCCCGGTTTGCAAAAACCTCGAATCTTTGTTGTTTTGTTGCCCATATTCGTACCTTAGTTGGTTCAAACTGTAGATAATGGCACAACTAATAAGAAAGGAAGACGCACTTGAATACCATGCGAATGGCAGGCCGGGAAAAATAGAGGTTGTTCCCACTAAGGAAACGAAAACCCAGAGAGATTTGGCACTTGCCTATTCTCCCGGCGTTGCAGACCCATGTATGGAAATACATGCCAACGTTGAGGACGTATATAAGTATACCGCAAAAGGAAACTTGGTAGCTGTAATCAGCAATGGAACGGCTGTCTTGGGCTTGGGGGACATTGGCCCTGAAGCATCTAAACCGGTGATGGAAGGGAAAGGGCTGCTATTCAAAATATACGCAGATATTGATGTGTTTGATATAGAATTGAATGTACATGATGTAGATGAGTTTGTGAAAGTTGTAAAGGCAATGGAGCCTACATTCGGCGGTATAAATCTGGAAGACATTAAATCGCCCGAATGTTTTGAGATTGAACGTCGGCTCAAAGAAGAACTGTCTATACCTGTCATGCATGATGACCAACATGGTACTGCGATAATTTCAGGTGCTGCCTTGCTGAATGCATTGGAGCTGGTAGGAAAGAAAATAGACGAAGTGAAGCTGGTAGTGAGCGGAGCGGGAGCTTCAGCTATCTCATGTTGCAAAATTTATAAGAGCCTGGGTGTAAACCCCAGGAACATTTTGATGTTTGACACAAAGGGTTTAATTGTTAGTAGTCGTACAGATCTGGACGACAACAAGCGACCTTTTGCTCAGGATTGCGAACAAGTGTCGCTGGAAGAGGCAATGAAAGGTGCAGATGTATTTATCGGCCTCTCTAAGGGCGGACTTGTTTCTCAGGATATGGTGAAAGGTATGGCAGACAATCCTATAGTTTTTGCGTTGGCAAACCCCACTCCGGAGATTGGTTATGATGATGCAATGGCCGCACGTCCTGATGTAATCATGGCGACAGGTAGAAGCGACTACCCCAATCAGGTAAACAATGTTTTGGGCTTCCCCTATATTTTCAGGGGGGCATTAGATGTTAGAGCAAGTGGCATCAACGAAGAAATGAAGATAGCTGCTGTCTATGCCCTGGCTGCGCTCGCGAAAGAGCCGGTGCCGGATATTGTTAATGTGGCTTACAATAATCATCATTTACAATTCGGGTCTAATTATATAATCCCCAAGCCTATGGACCCGCGCTTGCTCATAACTGTCTCGACAGCGGTTGCTAAAGCGGCGATGGATAGTGGTGTTGCCCGGAAACCGATTGCGGACTGGAGTTTGTATGAGACGGAGCTGATGCGTCGTGCCGGTTCTTACAACAACCTGTTGAAGTTTATCAATAACAGAGCTAAACAGAAACCGAAAAGAGTTGTATTTACCGAAGCTGAGAATATTAAAATTCTCAAAGCGGCGCAAATTGCCAAAGATGACGGTGTGGCTACTCCGATACTAATTGGCAAACGAGCTAAAATTGAAGCAATAATCAAAGAATACGGTCTGCACCTTACGGATGTGGATATCATAGACCCTATGAGCGATGAGTCTGAAGATATGAGGACGCACTATGGTGAACTGTATTTTGAGAAGCGTAAGCGACGCGGCGTCAATCAGTACGAAGCCAAAAAAGCAATGAGGGAACGTACCTATTTCGGTTGTATGATGGTGCAGAATGGAGATGCCGATGCCATGATATCCGGGCTTACCCGACAATATCCCGATACAATAAGACCGGCACTGGAGATAATAGGCATGGAAGAAGGGGTGCGAAAAGTTGCAGGAATGTATATAATGCTTACAAAGCGCGGTCCGCTGTTTTTTGCAGATACTACCCTGAATTTTAACCCAACAGAAGAAGAGCTGATAGACATAACTATGCTGACTGCAGATATGGTTAGTAGTTTTAATATTAAGCCTCGTATTGCGCTGCTGTCATATTCCAACTTTGGAAGCAGTCCGTCTCCTGAAGCAACTATTGTCCGGAATGCGGTAGCACGTATAAAAGAAAATCATCCGGATATGATAATTGATGGAGAGGTACAGGCAGGTGTCGCATTCAACAAAGACCTGTTGAAGGAAAATTATCCTTTCTCCGATCTTGTCAATGAATCTCCGAATGTGCTAATATTCCCTAATCTTGCAGCGGGCAATATTGCCTACCATTTGCTACAGGAGGTAGGAGGCGCAGAAGCTGTCGGTCCTATATTACTCGGGCTTCGCAAACCTGTATATGTACTTCAATTAGGCAGTACTGTTCGCCAGATAGTCAATATGATAGCTCTGTCTGTTGTGGAGGCGCAGGTGAAAGAAGGGTAGGGCTCGTATTGAGATTTAGTGGAAGATGGTTCTTATGAACATGTGCATATTGTTTTTTGTTTGGTTTGATGTTGGTGGTAGTTACAACAATAAAATGTGTACCATCGTACATATATAAAACACTACAAGTTACAAATACCCATATTTGCAACTTCCAATGATAGTTGTAGATTTGTTGTAAATATTATTCAGTCAATCCGCCCTGTTGACATCCTTTTATGTTACATTGCAGATTGCGGGTTTTAAAAAAAATGCATTAATGAAAAACTTTTTTGTTGGCTTGATTATCGGCGTTGTTATTTGTGGAATTATTGGGTTTGTTATGCACCCCAAAGTAAAGAAGGCGGGATATGATGAGGGGTATAAGACCGGTACTGAAGAAGGGATGGCACAGGGTACAAAGCAAGGTATTGCCGAAGGTATTGAGCGACTGAAAGCAGAGCAACAGCATACTCAGGATAGTATCGCTTTGGTTCGCGAACGTATTGAGGCTGAACGTAGAGCAGCAGCCCGCCGTCGCTACAAGAAGCCCGAGCCCGTGCAAAACTGGCATGTGGTAAACGGGAAAATTGGTGAGCCGATTCTGAATGAACCTGAAAAGAAAGAAGAACCGCAGTACAACTAGCAGGTTCTGGTTAAACTTCACAAAACTGAAAGAGGGTGTTCCAAAAATTTATGGAACACCCTCTTTACGTATGTTATTCGATAGAACTGGACAATCTTTTATCGTCTGGTAAACCTGTGTTGCTTCCGGCGACTATAATGCAGCCATGTTCTTTTCCAGCCCACCATCGTTTAGGATGGTATGTGCAGTGCTCACCATTTCTTCACTGTCCTTTGCGATAAGTAAAAATTTGCCTTCTTCTAACGCATCCTGATATTTCTTTTTGAATTCGTCCTTTACGCCAATTGTTGTCAGTACAGAAGCAATACCACCGCCCATTAGGCCAAAGTCGAAACCGCCTATACCCCCAATAACGGCACCGGCACCATAAAGAAAGCCAACACCCGGAATGGCAAATAGCCCCAATCCTGTTAATACCCCCAAAGCGGTACCTACGGCAGTAGTAGCAGCCAATTCAGCCATCTTTACAGGGTTTTCTGCTATGAGGTGCAACTCTTCATCTACAACTTCAGTCCCCGTTTTGCCGATAATGCTTAAGTTGTCGATAGGGTAATTTTTCTCTTTAAGTTTCTGAACAGCACTTACGGCCTGTTCGTGGTCATCAAATATTCCAATTAGTAATTTCATTGCTGATGTTTTATTTGTTATGTATATAGATTTCCCGTTCACAACGGCAAAGGTCGTGATGCGTTTTTAGATGTGCTTTTTGATTACTCGTCTGTACCGCCCGATAGTGGAAAGTTGGTATCGAGGTGCTCTCTTTCTGTAAAGTCGCCATCTTCCTCATTCGCATCGTCATCGGGAAAAATCTCCAGGTCTTCATCTTGAGCAGCCCCGGAAAGAGGAAAGTTTGTATCTATTTTTTCGAGTGCATGATCAATTTTTTCCGAAATTTCTTCTATCCAGGATTCATGATGTTCCGGTTGTTCATTTGAATTCTGCTCCTTCTTTGGTTCTTCATTCTGGTTCATGATTTATTTTTTTAAGTGAACAATTACTTAATTTCAAGACTGAAAGAGGGAAAAAGAAAGTTTTGTGTCTTAAACTTTCTATGTGTACAGATGTGCAGATTTCTACTTAAGAGGGGATATTAAATCAGGGTAGAAATCGTAGCTAATGCATATCTCTTTTTTATCCCTTTTCAATAATCAAAGTTACCAATTATACAGTTAAGGGATTTGTAATATTGGGAAAAAAGGCATTTTCGATACCTAACTCAATTCGTCGTAACTTTGCAATCTGGTTTGTTCAAAGTATTAAGTGGTGGTAAAGCAACCGATAAAAGTTGTTGGCTTATTGTTGTTTATAGTATTCCTGGCAGGGATAATGCCCAAGGAATACATACATGATGCGCTTTTTGACCATGTTGACGATGTACATCCTGTATACGCCAAGGGGGAAATAGTTATTACCAAGAAACACAACCACTGCTCCTTTTTGAGCTTTGAGTTTGCTCCTTTTGTTACGCCACAGCCATATTATTTTTCACATACCGAGGTGTCTATCTATACGGTATTTGTATTGCCGATATATAGTTTTCATTACTTTTCGCCCCAGCAGTTTGTACTTTCACGTGGGCCTCCGTTAGCTTAATATCTACATGTAATTGTCTTCCTAACCCAAGTGCAAGAGCTTTCGCTTACTTCAGATATCTGATAAAATCGACTGTTGCTTGTAGTCAGTTTCACGTAAACTATTTCCAGTGGCAAAATATAGACTTGCTGCTTTGTTGCTAGTTGCATTTATGCAACCATATAGCAGCAAGGCACAAAATTGTGATTATATCATTACCGGCATCGTAACGGATGCACAGCTTCATGTTGTGCCGGGTGCCGTTATTCATGTAGCGTCTGATGCTGCGAAGGGCGATGTGACAGATACGGGTGGAAAGTTTCGGTTGAGTAATGTATGTGAGGGGCATATTGTACTTGTGTGTGATGCCCTGGGTTATAGTACTGCGACAGCCCACCTGCATGTTACGGGAAATAGCAGTATTGAGTTTAAGCTCAGCTCCGAAAAGAACCAGCTGAACGAAGTAGTCATAAACGGTGTGAAGATGCAGGATTTGCAAACTGTTTCGCACACAGAGTTGAAGGGGCTGGCGCTACTTCAGTCGAGGGGAAAGTCGTTGGGGGAAGCGCTGAAACAATTGCCCGGTCTCAATGCAATTCAGACCGGTCCGTCAATTTCTAAACCCGTAATACATGGCTTGCACAGCAATAGGGTGCTCGTTCTCAACAACGGCGTTCGACAAGAAGGGCAGCAGTGGGGGTCTGAGCATGCGCCGGAGATAGACCCTTTCGTTGCCAATCGGATTACTGTAGTAAAAGGAGCCGCCAGTGTCCGCTACGGTGCCGATGCTATTGGCGGCGTGGTGTTGCTGGATGCAGATCCGCTGCCGTTGGCGCGAGGAGTATCAGGAGATGTCTATGCTGTTGCGCAGAGCAACGGTCAGATGGGTACATTGTCAGCGGCATTGCAAGGACGAACAGGAACCAATGGCGTTTCCTGGCGTGTACAAGGGACAGGAAAACGTGGAGGCAATTTCCGGACACCGAACTATTTCCTTAAGAACACAGGTATTTCCGAACAGGATTTTTCGGCGTCAGCGGGGTACAACTGGAAGGGAATTGACATTGTCGGATTCTTCAGCATGTTTAATACAAAGAATGGCATTTTTGAAGGGTCGCATGCAGGTAATATTACCGACCTTAATGCAGCACTTGGTCGCCCGAGGCCGGTTTCAGCATCTGTGTTCTCGTATGACATTGCCCGCAGTTACCAGCAAATATATCACGACCTCGCCAAGTTGAAGGCTTCATATCGTTTTGTCAATGAAGGTAAGTTGGAGTTAAGCATCGCACGTCAGAAAGACCTCCGCAACGAGTACGACGTGAGCCTACCGTATACTAACAAGGAAGACCTGCTGACAAAGCCGCAGGTTAGTTTTCAGCTGAAAACCCATAGCGGAGAGTTGGTTTACACCGAACCGTCGCACAAGGGGTTTTCGGGGTTGGTAGGGCTGGCAGGTAATACACAGGGGAACGTGTTTAAGGGCATTAGGTACCTGATACCCAACTTTAGGACATACAGCGGAGGGGCATTCGCTGTAGAGCGTTATGGCTACAACAAGTTTACATTCGAGGCAGGTTTGCGCTACGACTATCGCTGGCAGCGGGTGTATCAGCGAAATCAGACAACTCTGGAAACCTATCATACCACGCTACAGTTCAAGAACGCTACCGGTACCGTTGGCGCAACGTTCAGGGCTAACGGCCGACTCTCGTTTACCGGCAATATTGGTACGGCATGGCGCGCACCGGCTGTAAATGAGTTGTATATTCATGGGGTACACTTCAGTAATGCCAGTTATCAGGACGGCGATTCATCGCTTGCCTCAGAGCGCTCTCTTAATTCCGGATTGACTGTTAAATACAATAGCAAAAAGCTACGTACGACGGTGGATGTGTATTACAACAGTATCGGCAATTATATTTATCAGGTGCCTCAGTTGCAGCTTGTAACCCTGCTGAGTGGAACATTTCCATCTTTTCAGTTTACTCAGAACAATGTTGCAATACGCGGGACTGACTTATCTGTCCAATATGACTTCGTAAAGCACTTTACTTTGCAATCGAGAGTCACCATTGTAAGGGGGTGGAACATAGACAGGAAAGAATGGCTGATATACATGCCGGCAGACCGATATGAAAATGGTATTGTCTACAGTCTGCATGCATGGAAGTTTATGCAGGAGCCATATATCTCCGTTGAGAATGTAAGCGTGCTGCGACAAACTAGAGTTGTTCCGAACAGCGATTATGTCGCTCCTCCTGCCGGCTATTCAATATTTAATGCCAGTGCCGGTTTTACAACCTTAGTACGCGCAAATACGCTTCGGTTTGACTTTACGGTAAGTAACCTGCTCAATACTGCATATCGAGATTACCTGGACAATTACAGATATTATGCCGATAATATCGGTATTAATTTTATAATAAAAGCGAAGTATTCTTTTTAATCAAAAATCTTAATCAATAGAAAATGAACAATAGATCAATAATATATTTAGGCGCAATCGCCCTTTTGACAACATGGACAGCATGTAATAAAGATGAACAAACGGTCGCTCCGCCTGATCCGGAAAATGAAATAATAACTACTGTAAAGCTGACGGCAGTAAATACCGCTAACTCCGCAGATGTGGTAACCGCCCAATGGAAAGACCTGACACCGACAGATGGCAATCCCGACACTTCCCTGGCTCACCTCGTCCTCAGTAAGGATGCTGTGTACAACGTGACAGTATCATTCCTCGACGAAACCAAGACCCCTGCAGATGATGTGTCTACAGAGATAAATGAACGTTCAAACTACCATTTGATTTGTTATGAACCTGCTTCAGGCCTAAACCTAACAGTACAGCGTACAGACTACGACAATAATACCCCTAAACTGGAACTGGGGCTACATAGTGACTTTACTACGGGAGCAGCAAGTGCCGGCAATCTGCAGGTGTCGCTACACCACCAACCAAGCGGTAAAAACGGCACCGACTGCAGCATAGGCTCTACGGATGCAGAGGTGAACTTTTCTGTAGATGTGCAGTAATTGTGTTTCTGTTTAGAGAACAACAAACTAAGGCAATGAAAGTCTGTATCGTTAAATGTTTTCTGTAACAGGAGTTTAATATTGGGGCTGTCTTGAAAGAGGCAGCCCTTTTTAATTTCACAGGAAGCTGGTGTGGAATCAAATTTTGAGCAATCGATTAGTTAAATAGAGCATATGCAACTATCGCGGCTATCGTAAGGAGAAATACGATAAGGTTAAAAGTTAAATCCCATCTTCTTTTGGGTATGGTATGTTCCGGATATACAATAGCCCATTTTCCTGAGTTGGCGAAATCTAACATCATTCGGGGTGTAACGGGGATACGGGTAACTCTTTCGTTCGGTGGCCTGAAGAAATATCCACCCAAGCCTGGTGAGCCTTCTTCGTCGGTATGAAAGTACCACAAGTAGCTTGTCATATCTACGTTGAACCTGCTTGCATAAAGCTCCATCAGATCTTCGAAGTCATCGCCAATTAGTCCAATTTCATAAATATCGTCATCAATAGCAATGTTTGTTTCTCCGGAAAATTCTTCGATAACTTTTAGGATGTCTTCAGCCGAATACATAATGCAAAAGGTGAGATTAACTTGTCTTATAAAATTAGTGCTTTTCTCTACTTGTTAATTTCTGTCGACGATTCAAAATGGTTTTAGTGGGCAAAATGCCTCGGTTTTTTGTTCTTTCAAGAGTGAGATTGAAAACTGCATATCAAATATTGCCTCAACTGTTTTTGTTGCTGCTGTTTAGGTATCAACTTCTAATCTTCTATCGCATCAATTCCTTGTTCTTTAAGCTTTGCTATACCAGCCTTCATTGCTTCAATTTGTTCACTTGGGTGTCCCTGCCAAACAGTGACTTCACCAACAACTTTAAAAGGGTGTTTTGAGCGGTAAGATTTTGAGGGATTACCCGGAAACTTCTTATCTGTTAAGTTCGGGTCATCTTCTATAGGTCCAGTAGGTTCTACCAGATAGATTCTTTCTCTTTCGTTCCCATGTGCCAATTCTGCACCCCATATTGCCGGGTCAAGTGTAGCTGTAAGGTAGATGTATTTCGCGGTTCTGTCGCCAAAGTTAGATTTATATCCAACTTCTATTAGTTCGCCCAATTTCAGGTCGGCTCGTGTTCCGTGGAAGTAGGTTTGCTCAAATGGGCTGTGTACAGTGCTACTTAGTTTTGTCATTTTTATATTGATTGGTTGTCGATTTCATCAATTCTACAGATTTCATTAAAAAAGATTCTATAACTTCTATTTCATGGTTGGAGTACGAGGAAATAAGTTCATCGGTCTTGTCCTGAAACTCTTTGTAAAGTGGTTCCAGAAACGCTACTATTTTTTGTTTGTTGGGTACTACTATGATTTTTCGTCTGTCTTTTTTATCAAACACTCTCTTTAGAAGCCCTTTTTTCTCAAACCTATCTATTAACCCCGTTACTGCACCTGTTGTAAGGCCGGTTGAGCCAGCCAGTTCGCCTGCGGTCATTTTTTCTTTTTGCAATAAGAAACCTAAATATTTGTGGTCAGTTCCCGATAGACCTGCACTTTTGGCGATTGTTTCGTGCATCTTCAAAGACGAATACGCATATTGCTGACTTACCTTCCTTAATCTAATAATGTTTTCGTTCGTCATTTATATTAGCTGGTTAATATCTTAGCTGCAAAGATAAATGAAATCTGCCATTATTGATAAAAAAACATGACGATGTATCAGATTTAAAAGACAAAAAAGAGGGTCCCTTTTCCGGGACCCTCTTGTAGCACTTGCCCAATAAGCTACTTTTTACAAACCGCCTTTTTTTACAAAACTTGTTTGTTTGATTTTTTGAAAGTAGGGTTATCACTACTGCCCCTGGCCTGCGCTAAACATCTTTTTGCCATTCATTGTGTATAGATTCTCTGTCTTTATTACGTTTAGCCGCTTGTTATGAAGTCGCTGAAGGATATCTATAATAACCTGATAGCTTACCCCTTGTGGCTCATCGCTTATAAATCGGCAACGCCAGTGGTCGGTACAAAACGTTTCGGCGAAGCCGTTTGGCCAGACTTTGGTACCTCTGTTCGTTATCATCTGCAGTTTGATGCCGGCTGATTCTATATCTTTTAAAAGGGATGCAAGATTTTCGGGATTGCGGTCGGAGTGGTATAGAAATATATCGATGCCCACAAGCTCCTTTACTGCTGGTACTGTAGGTGTTGTTTTTATTGTAATAGTAGGAGCGTCTTTCGCATATTTTACAACAGGAAATTTATCAGGAGCTAACCCCAAGCGCGCAATGACTGCATCTGCAAAACTATCAGTACCAACGCATTCGGATGATACATTTGAGTCGTATATATCACCTGTGTGTACTCCGTCTTCTATTGTTCTTAACCATGCGTTGTGGATTTTCTCTGCCACGTCAGCCTGACCTAAATGAACAAGCATTTGTACAGCGGCAAGCATAAGACCAGATGGGTTTGCTTTGTCCTGTCCGGCAAGATCAGGGGCAGAACCATGTATTGCTTCAAACATGGCAATGCCGTCGCCAATGTTTGCGCTGCCAGCCAAACCTACCGAGCCTGTTATCTGTGCGGCAATATCACTCAGTATATCGCCATAAAGGTTTGGAAGGACTATCACATCAAATTTTTCCGGAGACTCTGCAAGCATGGCAGCTCCTATATCGATGATTCGATGCTCTTGCTCAATTTCAGGGTATTCCTTACCCACAATATTAAATACTTCATGAAAAAGCCCGTCTGTCATTTTCATGATGTTGTCTTTCGTAAAGCAAGACACTTTCTTTCGTCCGTAAGCTCTGGCGTATTCAAAGGCATAACGGATAATTTTTTCGGTGCCGGGTCTTGATATGAGTTTCAGACATTGTACTACTTCGTCCGTTTGCTGATGCTCAATGCCTCCATATAGGTCTTCTTCATTTTCTCGTACAATAACCACATTCATCACCGGATGTTTTGTCGATACAAATGGGTGATACGATACGCAAGGTCTAACATTCGCATATAGCCCCAGAACCTTGCGCGTTGTAACGTTCAGGCTCTTATAGCCTCCTCCCTGTGGAGTGGTAATAGGTGCTTTTAGAAAAACCTTTGTTTTTCGTAGTGACGTCCACGTTTCCTCGCCAATGCCTGAAGTGTTGCCTGATAGGTAGACTTGCTCACCTATGTCCACGGTTTCGTACTCCAGACGGGCACCGGCTGCGTTAAGCACTTTCATTGTCGCATTCATGATTTCCGGACCTATTCCGTCGCCATAAGCTACCGTTATAGGAGTTAGTTGCTCGGTGGTTTTTACTTTTCGCTCCGTTGTTCTGCTTTCGATTTGTGTAATCATTGTTTTGGTTTGATGTTTTTGTGAGTCTAATTATTGAATGGATTGGTTTTGTCGTTCAACTTTTTCTCGGTTATCAGCTTTTCGCTGTTTCAGCTTTTTCTCAATTTCCGGGCTGCCTACAGCCAAAATCTGTGCTGCCAGAATTGCCGCATTGTGTGAGCCGTTGACAGCAACCGTTGCTACAGGCACGTCATTTGGCATCTGAACAATTGATAAAAGCGAGTCGATTCCGCTTATGGAGTTAGAAGAGTTGATGGGTACCCCGATCACCGGTACTGTGGTGAGCGCTGCCATCATGCCCGGCAAGTGCGCCGCACCACCGGCGCCGGCAATTACTATGCCGATGTTTCTTTCTTCTATTGATGCGGCAAACTCGTACATCCAATCCGGACTTCTGTGTGCCGATACAACCATATATTCATATGGTATGTCCAGTGAGGCGAGTAGTTCTTTCGCCGGATTCATTACGGGTGCGTCAGAACTGCTACCCATGATAATTGCTACTTTTTTGTTCATAATTTATGCTTTTAATAAGTGACGTATCATTACAGATTTTGCAAGAGCCTGTTCCAGTTTGTCGTCGGTGATGGTAACGTGTCCCATTTTTCTTCCTTCTTTTCCTCTTGTTTTGCCGTACCAATGTAGGTGTACATCGTTGGTACATAATATTGTCTTTAGCGCTTCTGAAATTGTGTTTTTTCTGTACGCTGCAGGCTCTAATATGTTAACCATGACTGAGGCCTTTTTTGTTTTTGTGTTGCCCGGTGGTAAACCTAGTATTAGTCGGATATGCTGTTCGAACTGCGACGTTACATTTGCTTCGATTGTATGGTGACCACTATTGTGTGGCCTGGGCGCCAATTCGTTGACGTATAATTTGCCGTTAGTGGCAATAAACATCTCTACAGCCATAATGCCCGTTAGGTCTATTGCCTCTGCTACGCTGGCAGCCAGATTGCAGGCTTTTGCCGCTGTTTGTGTGTCAATGTCTGCCGGACACATTTGAAAGTCAAGAATCATTCGCTCGTTGTCAAATATCATCATCACCGGGTCATAACATTCTATTATCCCATCTTCGTTGCGTGATACTATGACGGACAATTCATGGCGGACATCTACAAGTTCTTCCAAAACACTCGGTTGGTCGAAAGCCTTCGAGAAGTCTTCAACTGTTTTTAGCATTAGTACGCCCTTCCCGTCATAGCCGTCTTTGCATTTTTTCAAGCAAGCAGGCAGTTTTTCCGAATGTTGAGGAAGTTCTGCTTTGTCCGTCACGAGCCAGCCGTTTGCTACCGGAATGTTGTTCTCAATGAGAAACTGCTTCTGAACGTATTTGTCCTGAATAATTTCTATTGTTTCCGGAGATGGGTACACCTTTACTCCTACGTCTCTAAGGTCTTTTAGCGCGTCGGTATTTACTGCCTCCTTTTCGATTGTGATGATATCCATGTTTTTGCCAAACTTCATAACATCCTTATAACTCATGGGGTCGCCCAAATGAAAGGATGATGTATATCTGGCACATGGTGCTTTTTCATCTTTCTCCAGAATTGATACATCCAATCCGAAGTCAATTGCATATCGGAGTAGCATTGCGCCAAGCTGTCCGCCACCTAATATTCCTACTTTAAGATCCTCAATCATAAATGTGTTTTTAATGGTTTTGAACTATTTGATTGCAAAAGTGCATCAATCGAATAAATAAAAATCATTTAACTTTGTAATGAAAATCATAAACATTATTTATGAATTATACACTTAATCAGCTCAGAATATTTCAGAAGATTGCGGAAGAGGGTAGTATCACAAAAGCCGCTGAAGAGTTGCACCTGACGCAGCCTGCGGTTTCAATTCAGCTACGTAACTTCCAGGAACAATTTGAAATGCCATTAACAGAAGTAGTAGGCAGGAAATTGTATGTTACGGATTTTGGTAGAGAGATTTATTCCATAACCAGGCAGATACTGAAAAGCGTAAGTATTCTTGATCATCAGATGATGAGCCATAAAGGGCAAATTATGGGTCGTCTGAAGATTTCTATTGTTTCTACCGGGAAGTATGTGATGCCGCACTTTCTTGCAGATTTTTTGCACCAGCACCCGGGAGTAGAATTGCAAATGGACGTAACTAATAAGTCAAAGGTTATTGAAAGCCTGGAAAAGAACGAAGTTGACTTTTCACTTGTATCCTTGTTACCCGCTAGTCCGGCTATTGAAAGCGTTAAGTTAATGTTGAATAAACTATACATGGTCGCCAACGCAGAATTTGATATAAGTGGCGGTAAACGACAAACAGAACGAAACCTTGAGCAAGTTCAGCTTATATACCGGGAGCCCGGTTCCGGAACAAGACAGGTTATGGAGCGTTTTTTACAGAAGAAAAACTTTGCAATAACGAGAAAGATGGAATTGACTTCGAATGAAGCAGTCAAGCAAGCTGTGATTGCAGGCTTGGGAGTGTCCATTATGCCGATAATCGGCATCAAGAATGAGTTGTTGAGTGGAGAGTTGAAGATCGTTCCTATGAACGGACTACCTATCAAAACTAACTGGTACCTTATCTGGCCAAAGAGCAAAAAATTCTCTGCTGCCGCCGGCGCATATTTAGATTTCGTGCGATCGGATAAGGAGCAGATCATTGATAAACGTTTTGATTGGTTCGAGGATTTATAGCGTTGCCTGTAATTGGGATTGAGATCCTTATTCCTTGTCGTAACTTAGCGTAGAATAAACTGTATGCAAATGTACCTTACTCCACAAAAGGCGTTTATTATATTATCTATGTTTTTTGTAACACTATTATCCTCCTGTTCTATGAAGTCACAGCCAATGAATACCGTTCCTTACGTAGACCTTGAAAGATATGCCGGAAAGTGGTATGAAATTGCCTCTTTTCCGCAGCGCTTTCAAAAAGGTTGTCACTGTACAACCGCTGAATATACCCCTACAGAAAAAGGGTATATTATAGTTGAAAACCGTTGCAATAAAGGAAGTGTAACAGGCAAAGAAAGCTATATTAAGGGGAAGGCATTTGTGCAGAAGAATTCCGGAAATGCAAAACTCAAAGTTCAATTCTTCTGGCCGTTTAAAGGCAAATATTGGATTATCGATTTAGCTGACGATTACAGCTATGCCGTAGTTAGTCATCCAAACAGAAAGTATTTGTGGATTTTGTCACGAACAAAAGAGCTGGACGAACGTTCGTATAGTCGCATCATATCGAGACTAAAAATGATGGGCTTTGATTTGTCCAAATTGCAGCGGACAGAACAAATGTAACCCAGGCTTTTGTAGGTTATGCACCACGCAGTATCACTTTTCTGAAATTGCTACCCCATGTCATAAGTTCATCGAGTGGTTTCTTCAATGAGCGACCGAGGTCAGTTAGTGAGTATTCTACAGTAACAGGCATGGTGTCATAAACAGTACGGACAACAATTTTGTTTTCTTCTAATGCTTTCAGTTCCTGGGATAGCATTTTTGGTGAAATTTCCGCAATATCCTTACTGATTTCCCCAAATCGTTTATCGCCATAAAGAAGTGAGATGATAATAGGTATTCTCCATTTACCCTGAATTACTTCAAGGGCATCTCTTGTGACTTTTAATTTTCTATCACATTCTTTGCTTTTTGTTACATGTGCCATCTGTGTCAATTTGCGATGGTTACCGACAGGTAACTACTTACTTAGAGGTAACAACTATCTTTTGGTAAGTAAAAGTAGGTACTTTTGGTTATTCAATCAGATTTTTTTCAAAAAAAGTTCAATATTTATGAAACAAGACAATTCAGTTCTTTTCAGCTCCTATAAATTGGGGCAAACTACGCTAAAAAACAGGGTAGTAATGGCGCCTATGACTCGTAGCCGCGCTATCGGAAATATTCCAAATGACATGATGGCTAAGTATTACAGTGATAGGGCAGAGGCGGGTCTCATAATTACTGAAGGCGTATCACCGTCTCCAAATGGATTGGGCTATCCGAGAATTCCCGGATGCTATACTAGCGATCAAATTGCAGGATGGAAGAAGGTTGCTGATGCTGTTCACCAAACAGGCGGAAAAATATTTATGCAGATAATGCATACGGGAAGAATAGGTCATACATACAATTTGCCTGAAGGTGCCAAACTGGTTTCCGCTTCTGACAAAACAGCCGCCGGCGAAATATGGACCGATACACATCAGATGCAGCCACACACTCAGCCGGAGGCAATTAATACCGATGATATTGCTGGTTTGATTGCTGAGTATGTACATAGCGCAAAAGGCGCAATAGAAGCGGGATTTGATGGGGTAGAGATTCATGCAGCAAACGGCTATTTGCCAATGCAGTTTTTAAGTCCAGGTAGTAATCAACGTACAGATAAATATGGTGGAAGTCATGAAAATCGTAATCGTTTTGTGCTGGAGCTAACACAGGCAGTTGCTGATGCAATCGGGAAAGATAAGGTAGGTATCAGACTGTCTCCATTTAATGTTTATAATGATATGACACCCGATGAAAATGAGGAGGCACAGTATATTGCTTTGGCGGAAGGGCTTGGCAAGTTAGGTATTACATACATGCACCTCATTACATTTGTTATACCTGAAGGGCTGATATCCGCAATGAAGAAGGCCTTTGGCGGCACAGTTATACTTAATGGTGGTTATACAAATGAGCGTGCAGAGGCCGATCTTGCTGCAGGTAATTGCGAATTAGTATCGTTTGGTGCACCTTATACATCAAATCCGGATTTGGTAAGTCGAATGATGTCAGGTAAACCATTAACTGCTCCGGACCCGGCTACTTTCTTTACTCCGGGAGAACAGGGTTACAATGACTTTTCCTTTGCATAGTATTTGTCAAAAAGAATATATTTCAAAAGGGCAACCAGATAATGGTTGCCCTTTTGGATTCTTGCTGTTTTGCTATGTTATGACTTTGAAGTTATTTTAGGTCAAAGCGGTCAGCATTCATGACCTTAGTCCATGCTGCAATAAAGTCTTTCGTGAATTTTTCCTGACCGTCTGCACAGGCATAGACTTCTGCAATCGCTCTGAGTTCAGAGTTAGAGCCAAAAATTAGGTCTGCGCGTGTTCCTGTCCATTTCAGGGTTCCGGTTTTGCGGTCTTTCCCTTCAAATACGTCCTGATTGTCTGAAGTAGCGCTCCATGTTGTGCTCATGGCAAGCAGGTTTACAAAGAAATCATTGGTCAGTGTCTCAGGGTGATGAGTAAGAACTCCATGTTTGGATTGGTCGTAGTTTGTATTCAGTACGCGCATGCCTCCTATTAATACGGTCATCTCAGGTGCCGTAAGTGTTAGCAATTGCGCTTTGTCTATCAACATTTCTTCGGCAGTGACATTTGTCTTTCCACTGGTGTAATTGCGGAAGCCATCTGCCGCGGGTTCCAGATAAGAGAATGACTCAACGTCTGTTTGTTCTTGCGACGCATCGGCTCGTCCCGGTGTAAAGGGTACTGCTATGGTATGACCAGCTTGTTTTGCAGCCTGTTCAATGCCGACACTACCACCCAAAACAATTAAATCTGCCATCGAAACCATCTTGCCATCTGTTTGCCCGGTATTGAAAGTGTTTTGAATACCCTCCAGTATCTCCAATGTATTTGAGAGTTGGGTAGGGTTGTTTACTTTCCAGTCCTTTTGTGGCGCTAGTCTTATACGAGCGCCGTTTGCTCCGCCTCGCATATCGGAACCTCTGAATGTAGAAGCAGACGCCCATGCCGTAGTGACAAGTTGAGAAACGGAAAGGCCGGAACCTATTATCGCGTTTTTAAGTAATGCAATATCGTTGTCATCAATTTGTTTATGCAGGACAGCCGGAATCGGGTCTTGCCAACTTAGTTCTTCTGCCGGCACTTCAGGACCCAGATAGCGTGAGCGCGGTCCCATATCACGATGTGTGAGTTTATACCACGCACGAGCAAACACGTCAGCGAACTGCTCAGGGTTTTCATAAAATCGTCGGGATATTTTCTCGTAGATAGGGTCTTCTCTTAGCGCAAGGTCCGTAGTCAGCATAAAGGGTGCATGGCGAACAGCAGGATCGTGTGCATCGGGCATAGCATCCGCTCCTGCATTGTTTTTGGGTTTCCATTGGTGTGCTCCAGCGGGGCTTTTAGTCAGCTCCCATTCGTAGCCAAAAAGGTTTTCGAAAAAATTGTTACTCCATTTGGTTGGTGTAGTTGTCCAGGCTCCTTCTAATCCACTGGTAATGGTATATTCCGCATTTCCTGAACCGTAGGTATTCTTCCATCCGAGCCCTTGTTCCTCTATGCCGGCAGCAGCAGGTTCTTTACCCACATATTTGCCGGGGTCGCCGGCACCATGCGTTTTTCCGAACGTGTGTCCACCTGCTATTAGCGCAACGGTTTCTTCATCATCCATCGCCATTCTTTTAAAAGTTTCCCGAATGTCGATTGCTGCCGCAAGCGGGTCAGGTTTGCCATTGGGTCCTTCCGGGTTCACGTATATCAATCCCATCTGCACCGCTGCAAGTGGATTTTCTAAATCTCTGTCACCAGTATAGCGTTCGTCTCCCAGCCACTCCTTCTCACTGCCCCAATACACGTCTTCCTCCGGCTCCCACACATCCTCGCGACCACCGGCGAAGCCAAAGGTTTTGAAGCCCATTGATTCTAATGCACAGTTACCCGCAAGTATCATCAGATCTGCCCACGATAATTTCTTGCCATATTTTTGTTTAATTGGCCACAGCAGCAAGCGCGCCTTGTCCAAGTTGGCATTATCGGGCCAGCTGTTTAGTGGTGCAAAGCGTTGTGTGCCCGAGCCAGCCCCGCCACGACCGTCATGTACCCGGTAAGTGCCGGCGCTGTGCCACGCCATACGGATAAAGAATGGACCATAGTTCCCGTAATCAGCCGGCCACCAGTCCTGGCTATTGGTCATCAGGTCGAACAGTTCTTTTTTTACTTCTTTCAAGTCTAGTTTATTGAACTCGCTGGCATAGTCAAATGAATCGTCCATTGGGTTGGACAACTTTGAGTTCTGTCGCAGAATATTCAATTTAAGTTGATTGGGCCACCAATCACGGTTGCTCACACCGTTACCTGCACTTTGTTTTGCTGCTCCGTGATGAAACGGACATTTACTTTCTTCGCTCATATCGCTTTATTTTATTTTCGGAAATATCAGATTGAATTCTTGACTGAGACTAAAGTTAAGACAATTGGCAGGGCTGCAGGTTTGATTTAACAAACGTTACCATAAGCATATTCTATGGTTAAGTGGATTTATTTTCATAATTTTAAATGTATGAGAACGAGGATTTTGCTGCTACTGATTTTAGTTTCTTTATCAATTTCTACCTCGGCTCAGTCATGGTTATGGGCGCAACGACTGCACTATCAATTTAGCGCTGCAATGACTGTGGACAATAAAGGTAATATATTTGTAACCGGCCAAATTGACACAGGTTTAATTATTAGCCCGTATCCTTTGCCTAATCACGGAACATTTATAACAAAATTCACTGCTTCTGGAGATACAATATGGACTAAGACTTTCGATGGAGGTCGACCTCAAACTATTGTAGTGGATGAGTCAGGTCATGTATTCGTAGGTGGTACTTATTTCGACTCGGTATTGGTCTGGAATGGTCATGTAGTTAGGAATGCGTCGCCGTATTCTACTTGGGCGTCTTTTTTAGCGATGTTTGACACATTAGGTAACTGTGTCTGGATCAGGGGTGATAGTTCTTTATCGAATAGTGGTGTATCGAATGTTGCAGTAGGACCCTCTGGTAATATTTATTTATCCGGCGGTGCTTTTGGCGTTGCCAAGTTTAACCATATTACTTTACCTCACCATGGAAGTAACTATAATGCGTTTCTAGTTAAATATAATATTTTTGGAGATGTGATTTGGGCTGTCAGTGGTACTGCCGGTTATGGTATGTCGTTAGCTATTGACAAATCGGAGAATATTTATCAATCGGGAAATCTCATAGAAAGTGAAATTTCTTTTGGTTCGGTTACATGTACTCCAGACCCTGTGCCAGGTGCGATGTATGGTGGGTATATTGCTCGATTTGACTCTAACGGGCACGCAATTTGGATAAGGGGCAGAAAAAATAATGTAAGTTCGAGTTATTGGCATGTAGCTGTAGATGAATATGGGAGCGCGTTTGAGGTAAATAGTTACGACAAGGAGCACATCATAGGAGTAGATACCATGAAGGTGGTGTCTGGCGGTGTTAATATGGAATTGGTTAAATATAGTTCATCTGGTGAGATTCTGTCTGCAAAGAGTGCGGGTGGTATTGAATTCGTAATTCCTAGGGATATCTGTACTGATAAATGGGGTAACATTTTTGTTTCGGGTTCTGTTTCACCGGGAGGAACAACCGATTCAGTACATTTTGACAATATTTCTTTAAGTTGTATCCCCTACAGCGTGCCATTTGTCGTCAAATATAATAAGTGTGGAGAAGTTGTTTATGCTACGGTTTTAGGCAACAGTATTCGTAATAACGGAGATATTCGCAACATATTTTCGACAGATAGCAACTTATATGTTTTAGGACTTTACAGTAACTACGGTATTTCAATTGGAGAAACAGCGTTAACGAATACCTATAAAACCTATGATTGCTTTTTAGCCAAATTAAGCGGTACCGGAGGGGGGAGCGATTGTTGGCCAATGACTGTTGCCGAAGTGTCTGATTCAGAACAATTATCGCTTTTTCCTAACCCCTCAAATTCAACTATAGTAATCAATTATTGCAATGACATATACAGTATAACTGTTTATAACACGCTTGGGCAAAAGGTAAGTAGTCAAACATACAAAGGTAGACGTGAAATCGAATTAGATGTAAGTAGATGGTCACATGGGTTTTACTTTATCCAGATAAATAATATTATAATGAAACGTTTCTTGAAAATTTAATGGCGTCATAGATAACTTGAAAAAAGGTGTTTTTTTATTGTATATGAAAATATATGACTTTGGTTTTCTTGAAATGTAGGGTATTGGTAGTTGTTTTTGTTGTTTCTTATTATGTAATGTGGTCACTCGTATTTCATACGGTAAGCATCAGTAAAGAATTGGCTAAATGTGATTGTCGTTGGCTTTCTGCAATACGACGTTTCTGTGTACTCACAGATAGGGTATGGCAATAATTAATGAACTAAGAAACGGCAAGTTTGCCGGACCTACAGCCAAGTTGTGTTGCATTTAATTTAATTCTTTTGTTATCCTTTTACCCCTCTCTCAGCACCATCTGTTTTGTCTTTCTGGTTTCCTGGCAAAGTAGCTTTTCTTTACCATCGGTGAGGTTGGACATAATCCCGTCTGTAAAGTGGCGGACCGTAAGTAGATTTACGTCTTTGTGAAGGGTGACTTTGTAATCGTCGCTAAGTGCTTTTATTAGTTTCTCGACTTTGTCTTCCCGGTTGTTGATGCAGGCAATAAAGCTGATAGCAGCATTCTGTATCAGGTTAATTTTTACCTTAAGATCGTGGAAGATGCTGTATAGTTTGCTCAGGTTGCTTTCGGTAATAAACGAGAAATCCTTGGTAGTCACTTCTACTAATACCTGATTTTCTTTCAACACAAACATTGGAGGGAACGTTTCTCCACCTTTCGCCGCAATAATTACAGAGCCGGGTAGCGTAGGGTCAAGAAAGCACTTAACGTACAAAGGTATTTTGTTGTTTTGAAGCGGTTTAATGGTCTTTGGGTGAATAATCTGTGCTCCGTAGAATGCCATTTCAATTACCTCTTCATAAGTAATTGAGTCAATTCGGCAGGTGTTGGCAAACATTTTCGGATCCGCATTCTGAAAACCGTCAACGTCTTTCCATATCGTGAGCGAGTCCATTTTTAGCATTTCAGCCAGAATTGCGGCCGTATAGTCGGAACCCTCCCTGCCCAGCGTTACCGCTCTGCCATCGACGGTTGAGCCTATAAAGCCCTGAGTAACGACAACGGTGCCTCGCATTAGCTTTCGACCGATTATTGCTTCTGCTTCCAGTCTGGTATAATCCCTGTCTACAACGGCATCTCTGAAAGTGTCGTCTGTTAGCACCACTTTTCTTATATCCACCCATTCACAATTGACGCCGTTTTGTAGTAGCAAAAAGTAAAAGAGCAGCGATGATAGCAATTCTCCTACGGATACAATCTGATCGTAAGAATAATCGTAGTTGGAAGGGTCTATGTTTTCTATTGCTCGGTTTAGCTCACCAAAATACGGTGCCAGCCCTTCTTCAGCCATTTCGTAATGACTGGAATCTAACATTTCTTTTGCCTGAATGAGATGTTTCTGTGCAAGGTCTGCTGCAAGTATCAACGCCATTTCCCTGTCATTCTTGAACGCAAATTCAACAATGACTTCAAGGGCATTTGTGGTCTTGCCTAATGCCGACAATACTATGAGTAGCGGATTTTTTTCTTCTTTAATAATCGGCAACAATGCCGTCATTCTTTCTGCTGTAGCCGTAGAGGCTCCCCCGAATTTATAAACTTTCATATTTTGTAAAGTGCGCAAAGGTAACAAAAACAACACATGTTACACATGTGTTATTTGGAATTGAATACATGTAAGATTCAAAGCGATTGCAAAAATCCCTTTTTGATTTATGGATTAAGCAGCGAAGAATTAAAGCACCTTCTTTCCTTTCATTGCGTCTTTAAGTGCGCCTTCCATTACGCGCTCTGCATATGGGCGCGATACATCGTTAAGTTGCTCCGTTTCCTGTTGAATTTTGTCCTTGTCCTGGCCATTGATAGCGGCTGCCAAAACTGCCATTTGTTTTCTGGTTGCTGCTATTTCTTCTTCAGACAGACTGTCGCTATGCTTACTAATAAACTTCTCGGTAGTATCTAACATTTGTTTCGCCTCGGTGCTTGCTTCCACCAGCGCACGAGTACCGATGTCTTCTTTTGCATGGGTAAGACTGTCGAGCAACATTTTTTCTACTTCCTCATCTGTAAGTCCGTATTGTGGCTTTACGTCTATCGATTGGGCAACGCCACTTCTCAGCTCTTTTGCGCTTACACGCAATATGCCATCCGCATCTATCAGGAACGTTACTTCAACTTTCGGGAGTCCGGCAGGCATGCCCGGTATGCCGGTCAGGTTAAACTCAGCTAGTTTCCTGTTGTCTTTTACCAGATCTCTTTCCCCTTGAAAAACAGAAATGCGCATTCCGCTTTGTCCGTCTTTCTGGGTCGTGTATTGTCTGGCAATTTTATTTGGGATTTTTGAGTTTCGGGGGATTAATACGTCCATCAGGCCTCCCATAGTCTCTATACCGAGCGAAAGGGGAGTGACGTCAAGTAACAGCATGTCCGTGTTTTTACCGGCCAGAATATCTGCCTGCACGGCGGCACCCAAAGCGACGACCTCATCGGGATTCAAATCATCAAAAACATCTTTTTCGAAGAAGCTTTTTACACTTTCCTTTACGATAGGCACCCGCGTACTTCCTCCTACCATTACAACGGCATCAATTTTATCTTTAGCGATACCTGCATCTTTCAATGCATTCTTGCAGGCAGTTATTGTCCGGTCAATCAATGGTTGCACCAACTCATTGAATTTGTCTCTGCTTAGTGTTACCTTCTTGCCCGAAATTTCGCCTTCAAATCCATCATTTTTTGATAAATGTTTTTTAGCTGCCTCCGCGGTTACTCGCAAATGTTGCATCGCCATTTTGTCGTCAGCGGGTATTCCCAGCTCTTCGCTCCAGTAGTTAGCAATTGCTCTGTCCATATCATCGCCGCCCAGATAGGTGTCTCCGTTTGTCGACAATACTTCAAAAATGCCATTACTTATTGTAAGTATCGATACATCAAACGTCCCTCCGCCCAGGTCATATACCGCGATCGTCTTTTCTTCATTTGCTTTTGCACCAAGACCGTATGCCAGACTCGCGGCTGTTGGTTCATTGATAATCCTCAGTACATCAAGCCCAGCCAGTCTGCCGGCATCTCGCGTTGCCTGCCTTTGTGCATCATTGAAGTAAGCCGGTACTGTAATTACTGCTTTGCTTATGTTTACCTTTAATATATGCTCGGCGCGCTTTTTTAATTCTGATAGGATAGCTGACGACAACTCAATAGGTGAGTAAAACTTATCGCCTATCTGTACCTTTACCAGAGAATCTGTATCATCGTCAATAACATTGTATGAGAAGAATCCCGCTTCCTTGCTGACATCCTTATAGGATTTTCCCATTAGTCGCTTGGCAGAGTATATAGTGCGTTCGGGTTGTTTCAACAGCATGTCTTTTGCCGGGTTGCCTACTGTGATATTGTTATATTCATCAAAATGCACAATTGACGGAACCAATGTGAGTCCGTCTGTCTCTTTAAGTGCAATCGGTTGTTGAGAATCTTCTCTGACAATTGCCACTAAGCTATTCGTAGTGCCTAAATCTATTCCTACTATTATGTCTTCTGTTTGTAAACTTCCCGTCGCTATATTTATCGCTACTTTTCCCATATCTATTGTTTTCGAAGTGCAAAGGTAATTAAGTTGTATCCTTTTTTTGATTGAGTAATCTTATTGGTACATCTACTATAACTAACTATCGAGGCTACCCGTTTTCCTGAATAAATGGTGCGTAAGCTTACTATTGAGAAACGTACTGTGTACATTTGAGTCTAAATACGCAATTGTGACAGACGATAAACAAATAATGTTCCTGAACCGCCTCACCAAGGTTTTTAAACATTTTGGAAAATTGGCACGTAAGCAAAACGTTGCATGTTTCCGGTTTTATGATCATGATTTACCGGAGTTTCCTTTTGCCATTGATTGGTATAATGGAGTGATACACGCTGCAGAATACAAAAGAAAGCACGGAATGGATGATAATGACCATGAGTTATGGCTACAGACATGCCGAGAAACCATTGCTGAGGTAACCGGTGTAGATGAGTTAGAAATATTTATGAAAGTGAGGCAGCGTAAAGCCGGCAGACAAGGGCAATATGAAAAGTTTGACGGTAAGAAAGAGGAACGTATTGTGCCTGAAGGAGGGCTGAACTTCATCGTAAATATGACAGACTATCTGGATACGGGATTGTTTCTTGACCATCGCATAACACGAAACATGGTAAGGGATGAGTCGAGAGATAAACACGTATTGAATTTATTTTGTTATACAGGGGCTTTTAGTGTTTATGCTGCCGCTGGCGGAGCCAAGACCGTTACATCTGTAGATTTATCGAAAACATATATTAATTGGGCAAAGCGGAATATGCAATACAATAAATTGTATGATGATGAAAAACACGACTTTGTGCACGGAGATGTAATGGAGTGGCTGGATCATATGCCCGAAAATTATTATGATATTATCATATGTGACCCGCCTACATTCTCAAACAGTAAACGCATGGAGGATAATTTTGATGTTCAGAGAGACCATGTTGTGCTGCTTCGAAAGTTATTGAAAAGCTGTGCCGATACAGGCCGTATTTATTTTAGCAATAATTACAGAAATTTCGAAATTGAGTCGGAAAGGATTCCGGCTGTCACTATAAAAGATATTACCAAGATGACGACCCCGTTTGATTTTCAGGGTAAACTAAATAGGAAATGTTACCAGATAGAAAAGTAGATATTTAATATTTATTGCCTTTTCTTTTCCTTTTAGTAAATATTGCTGTTGATTTAATGAATTCCCGAATTTCTAATCAATTGATCTAATCGATTGATAAATATTACATTATGTAAATTTATCGTTCGCGATACCCAACGTTTTCCCCTTTTTGACCGCCTATATTGATATGCAAGATGTGGAATGATTGCAAGGCTTTTCAATTCTCTACTTTCATTCCATCTGCTTGCGTTGTTCGGAGCTATTTTAGACAAAAAATGTATATATTTGAGTTGCTGATTTGGAACACTCTGTTAATAGAGCGATTAAATATACAATTTTGCTATTTGCTTTCGAGCAAATATGGTATTGCTGTAGACCTAATTTAATGTGATTGTTATGAACAAACAAATGATTTTCAGGGCCGTTTCCCCGGTTTATATGGGCGCAATCTTGTCGGTAGTGTATTTGTTTTCTGCGTTCGGAGCAAGTGCACAGCAAGCAAATCCACCAATTGCTGCCGGCGGCACTTTGTTGCAAGCTACTAACAATAGTAGCTTGTCAAATGCTTGGAACGGTAGTAGCAATATATCAAATGAAAAGGATTACGCTCCACAAATTCGTTCAGGTAAAAACGGAGCGCCGAATTATACTTCATTTTCGCAACCTTCCATTTATTCAGGTAGTGAAGTCAAAACATATAATGCCGATTATCTCGATCACCCTGAATTAGGAGTTTTGTTCACAGAAACGCCATGTTCTGATTGTTATGAATTGATAGGTAAACGAACGGCAACAGAAAAATACTTTGTTAAAGAAGGGACAGAAGCGAGTGAGTTTGCGTTGCAATCTAGTTTGTACCCGATGCACTATAAGGATGCCGAGGGCAGATGGATGACCATAAACAAACATCTGCAGAAAAGTAAAGATGAAGATGGGGTATACTTCACGGAAAACAGACCATATAATATCACTATCAATGCGAAGAAAGGGTATTGTATGCTAACCGGCAAAAAAGGAAGCCTCACTTATAACGATAATCTGGCTTTGGTTTATCAACGGCCGGATGGCACAGAAGTGTCTTTAGGGAATGCAGACTGGTCAAACTTTACTGCCGGAGATGATGGGGTAAGAATTGTGGATGCATGGCCCGGGATAGATATAGAAATAGGTGTCATGATAAATAGTTTAAAAACGAACTATGTTATTAAGAGTCCTATGGGCAGCTATTCTTCGGGGAAATTGCTGATAAAAGATGACTTCAACACTTCTGGTGGCTTGTCGGTCGATTTGCAGGAAGGCAGCGTCACGAAGGAAGTCATAAAAGTAACTGACGAATCAGGCAACGAAGTATTTACAATTAATAAAGCTTTGGGTTACCCTAAAGTTGGTGATGATGATGCCCTAACAGTGTTGAACTTCAAAAAAGGGACAGGTAATAGGCTGGACATTGAAATTCCGGGCAGCTTGTTAGACCAACCTGCATCAGCCTATCCATATATTATTGACCCATTGGTAGCGGGTACATTGTCCTCTGGTTTTACTTATACCTCTGGTACATGGCCTCCGGCTATTACGAGTACATCTGAGTTTTGCACAAATACAAATTCCGTAACTATCCCTGCTGCTGCGACACTTACCGACATTCAGTTGACGTTCACCTATTACGGACCACCGGCAACGTCCTGGGGGCAGTCCAGGTTGGCTTTTCAGGTGAGTGGTGGGTGTACCTGGGGGTGGCTGTCATGTTCTGCCGCAGCCTCGAGCAGTGGTATCCCGGGCAATACATGTGGATTACTAAATCGTAGTGTATGGTCTACCAGTGCAGCATGGGGAACAACTGCCGGTTGTTTGCCTGCATTCAGTTGTAGCTCGTACACGTTACCTTTTCAGCTTTTGCTCACGCAGCAGGCGTCGTCTACAGCTGCTTGTTCTCAGACTGTCTATGCAACGGCTACGGGGTTCACTGTAACTGTGTATGGAACTACGGCAATATTGCCTAGCATTACTCCTCCTTCAGGAACAACATTGTGTATGCCATCCACGCTGACACTGTTGGGCTCGCCGGCAGGTGGTACGTGGTTGTCAACCGCAACTGGTGTTGCGACTGTTTCCGGCGGCGTTTTGACCGGCGTTTCTAACGGTACTACGAGTATTGAATATACATCCAGCGGATGCACAGCATCTTTGGGTATTACCGTCGGCACAACTCCTACAGTAACCGGTACACCACGCATCTGTTTCCCTGGAACAACCAGCCTTACAGGAACCCCAACCGGGGGCACGTGGTCTTCCTCTGCGACCGGCGTTGCAACTATTACTACCGGTGGGTTGGTTACAGGGGTTTCCATTGGAACTACCTTAATAAATTACAATACGGGTACCTGTTCTGCTACCGTGCCGGTAGACGTTAATAGCCCTACAGCCGTTACACCGACTACACAGCCAACGGGTATTACTTTTACGGGAGTTACGGCTTCCGGTGCAACAGTCAATTTCACACCCAATGGCTCATCAGGGTATTTGGTTATTGCCAGTACGTCACCCACGCTTTACGCTTCGCCAACAACGTACACTACCTATGCTACGGGAAGTTCTTTTGGTGGTGGAATTGTAATTCAGGGGTCGACATCCGGAAGTGCACCGGCCTATACAACCACTTTGTTGAACTCAAATACGCATTATTACATTTTTGTTTTTGCCTTTAATAATAATTGCACAGGACCGCAATACAACCTCTCATCGCCCCTTACTGGCAATTTCAATACCTGTGTCGGTGCTACCGGTAGCCCGACTGTCGGCACCACAGGGGTTAATTTTATTAATATCAGCTGGACCGCTTCCCCTGCCGGTGGCGGACATGTTTCTCCTATAAACTATACAGTTTATGCCTATACCGATGCAGGTCTGACGACTTTGGCGCCCGGTTTTCCGGTTGCTGCGGGAACAGGTACATCCTATACGCTTTCAGGTCTCACACCGGGAGCACAATATTGGTTCCGTGTTGCGCCTTCAGATGCATGTGCCATCATGAGCGGAGTTGCTACAGCTATGACTACTTGTTCTGCAGCTGGTTCTATTCCCTATTTACAGACGTTTGAAGTTAGTACCATTCTTGGAGACAGAAGCCCGAACTGTATGACCTCTAATGTTCAGAATTGTGTTTTCTCGGGTGTGCAGACAAGTGTTACGTATATAGGTACTATTAGCACAAATCATACATCGGGTGGGTCAAAGTTTTATAATTTCTTCAGAGGCGGTGCTTGTTCCGCAGGATGGGCCAATCAATGGTTGCTGCTACCTCCGCTTACTATGAACGCGGGTACTACATATACCCTTAGCTTTTGGTATGTCACCAGCGGCCCGGCCTGGGCTGCCGTTGATGCGCAGGTAAGTTCTGTATCTACCGTCCCCGCAGTAACATCCACAACAATGGGTGGTACGCCTGTAACAATAGGTCCGGGATTGGCCGGTATCAGTAACACCACCTACGCGCAATACATCCAAACGTTTACAATTCCGGCAACAGGTACGTATTACGTTGGTATTGATGCTCGCAGCGGTGGTGGTGCAGGTTTGCTTGCGATTGACGATATAGAAGTTTGCGCAATGCCGGATATTACCCTGTCCAATGCCACAGCGCCTTATTGCGATCCTGACACTGTTACTCTGGTAGCAACAGGTTTAGCTTCGGCAATATCCTATTCATGGTCCGGACCTTCAGGCTTTACGTCAACGTTGGCATCACTCCCTCCGTTTACGGGGCTTACTCCGGGCACCTACACTTATTCGCTTACCGCCGTCAACGATCCCATTTCTGCCGGTTTCGGCGGGTATTGTTCGGTTACAGAAACTACTACTTTTACAATTAACAGTCCTCCGGCAGCTATTACAGGAGGGACTTCTATATGCACCGGCCAGACAACTACGTTGGCAAATACCGTGGCTGGAGGGAGCTGGAGCAGTAGTGTGCCGGCTGTCGGAACAGTCGATGCATCGGGTGTTGTAACGGGAATTACTGCCGGCACAACAACAATTACATATGATATTGGCGGGTGTTTTTCCACAAAAGTGGTTACTGTTACTGCTATGCCTGCTGCAATATCGGGAATTAGAATTGCGTGCCTCGGGTCAACGACTACGCTTTCTAATTCCGTCACGGGAGGTACATGGAGCAGTAGCAATGGTAATGCAACCGTCGGTACTCCTTCCTCAGGGGTTATCACCGGTTCGGCACTCGGCACCTCAATAATCACATATTCTATGGGGGCAGGCTGTCTGGTGACTGCTGAGGTTACCGTGAACCCAACCCCGGATCCCATTACGGGACCTTCGAGTATTTGTGTTGGTATTACCGACACACTGTTCAGTTCGCCTGCTGGTGGTATTTGGACGAGTAGCGCACCCGGTGTGGCTTCTGTTTTCCCGACAACAGGAGTCATATCTGCTTCTGCTATCGGCACTACAACAATAAGTTATCGCGCCATGGGGTGTTCTGTCACAAAGGTAGTGACGGTAGTATCGGCACCAACGCCTATAGTCGGGCCGTCGACAGTGTGTCTTTATTACCCGACAATTACGCTAACCAATTTATCTTCCGGCGGCACTTGGGTCAGCAGCAATGCGAATGTCACCATAGGGACGTCCAGCGGTATTGTTACCGGAAACACGACCGGCACCAGTACTATTACATATTCGCTTAGCGCAGGTTGTGTTGCAACTAAAGTCGTAACAGTATTGCCTGCACCGGCTGCGTTCACCGGGACATTAACGGTATGTGAGGGTGGGGGAACTTCCACCCTGAGCCATTCTGTGACCGGTGGCACGTGGATAAGTGGCAGCGCCAATGCTACTGTTGGTTTTGCGACTGGTGAAGTAACCGGTGTGACAGCCGGGACCGCTGCCATTACTTATACATTACCGACAGGCTGTGTCGCTATTGGAGTCGTTACGGTAAGCCCTGTTCCTTCGACCATTTTAGGAAGTTTGACATTGTGCCAGGGGGCAACTTCAACATTGTCTTCAGCTACGTCTGGTGTGACGTGGACCAGTGGTAGTCCGGGTACTGCTTCGGTTGACATCTCAAGCGGTGTGGTAACGGGGCATACTCCGGGTACGGCAACTATCGTAGCGACATCGCCAGTCGGTTGTCAGACTTCAACTGTTGTTACAGTTAATCCACTACCATCTGCTATTACAGGAACACCCTCCTTGTGTGTTGGAGGAACGAGCACGCTCACTTCTTCACCTTCTGTAACCTGGAGTAGCACAAATGCGAGTGTGGCTACAGTATCAGCTTCAGGTGTTGTTACAGGTGTGTCTGCAGACACTGTTACTATTGTAGCAGCTGCTGCCGGTGGTTGTTATGTAGACTATATAATGACAGTTAATGCAGCACCTGCTGCTATTACAGGTACATCAGCATTGTGCGTTGGATATACAGTTACTTTAGGATGCCTGACTCCGGGTGGCGTTTGGTCGACGAGTGACGCAACGGTAGGCAGTATTTTAAGCCCTGGTTTAGCGGCTGGGGTATCGGCCGGAACTGCGACGATAAGTTATACAGTTGCAGGTTGTTCTTCTACGTTCGTTATTACCGTTAATACTGTTCCCGGTTCAATTTCAGGTGGCACTACGGTTTGTATCGGCGAAGACATAACGTTGTCCGCTGCGCCATCAGGTGGCACCTGGACAAGTAGTTCGCCGAACGTGATTGTTGATATTGCAACAGGTGAAGTTACTGGTACTTTAGCTGGTACGGCCGAAATAACATATTCGCTTGGTTCAGGTTGTATCAGCACGGAAGTGATAACCGTTAATAGTCTTCCTTCTTTGATTTTAGGAACCACTTCTCTATGTCAGGGTGGCACATCTACACTTTCTTCAACACCATCTGGTGGCACGTGGTTCAGCAGTGATGTGTCTGTCGCTACTATTGGAGTTGGTACCGGATCGGTTACAACGGTTGGTACAGGTACAAGTACAATTTCTTATACGTTGCCGACAGGCTGTCGTGCAACATCTGTACTCACAGTTAACTCTCTGCCGGCACCTATAACCGGTGTTACGAATGTATGCGTTGGTGCCACCACAGCATTAAGCACCACTTCAACCGGAGGGACCTGGAGCAGTAGCAACGGAAATGCTACCGTGGATATCCTGACCGGTGTTGTTACAGGGTCGTTTCAAGGAACTTCCACCATTTCGTATATAATGCCTACAGGCTGTTTCAGAACTACTGTAGTATTGGTCAACCCGGCACCGTCATCTATACTCGGAAGTATCGATGTCTGTGAAGGATCGACAAGTTCTCTAACCGGAGCTCCTTCCGGTGGTACCTGGTCCAGCTCTGCAAGTGGAACGGCTTCTATTACTGCGGGGTCCGGAGTTTTATCGGGTGTCGCAGCTGGTAATGCGGACATTGTTTACACGTTGCCCACAGGTTGCTCACTTTCTGTCAACGCCACTGTAAACCCATTGCCGGGTCCGATCACGGGTACGTTGACTGTTTGTATGGGACAGACTACAACCTTAAGTAGTACTACGCCGGGCGGCACATGGAGTTCCGGGAACCCGGCAGTCGCAACTATAAGTAGCGGTGGTATTGTTACAGGGATTGACGGAGGTTCCGGCTCTCGCACTGCAACTATTACTTATACACTGCCAACGGGTTGTTACCGAACAGAAACAGTTACAGTATTTAATTTGCCCGGCATTATTACCGGTAGTGCAAACGCATGTGTGGGACAAGTTACCACCTTGAATTGTTTGCCGTCCGGCGGCACATGGGCGTCCGGCGCACCCGGTGTTGCCGTTGTTGACGCAACTACCGGAGACGTGACGGGTATATCAACTCCGGGTACGGCCACGATAACATATACTGTCGGAACAGGTTGTTTCAGCACGAAGGTGATTAGCGTGAATCCACTGCCTGACCCGATAACAGGTACTGCTGATGTATGTGAGGGACAAACTACGATGCTAAGTACGACAACGCCTTCGGGTACATGGAGTAGTACGGCAACAGGTACAGCGACCATTGACCCGTCTACCGGGCTTGTTACCGGCATATCAGGTACTGCCACGGCCACCATAAGATATACGGTTGCGACATCCTGTTATTCTTCTCAGGTGGTTACTGTATATGCCCTGCCATCTGCTATTACAGGTACATTGCAGGTTTGTGAGGGTCAGACCACCGCACTGACTAATACGTCGTCCGGTGGAAGCTGGACGACTGCCGACCCATCGATTGGTACCATTGATGCGTCAACAGGTGTTGTCACTGGTGTGTCCTTTGGTACGACTATGGTTACCTATACATTAGGCACCGGATGTTATTCAACCGCTATTTTAACCGTGAATCCCTTACCTGATCCCATCACAGGCATAAATCAGGTTTGTGTGGGAGCTACAACCACATTAAGTAGTGCAACCTCAGGGGGAACCTGGACCAGTAGTGATGTAACTGTAGCTACTGTCTCAGGTAGTGGCGGTGTAGTAACCGGCATATTGGCGGGAACCGCAGTAATTACCTATCGAATTACCACAGGTTGTTATAACACACGGATAGTAAGCGTCAACGCTTTGCCGGATTTGATAACGGGACCCACAGAAGTATGTGTAAATTCATCTGTCACATTAATCGGTTCGCCTTCAGGCGGTACATGGGCAAGCGGAAGTGCCAATGCGAGTGTGGGAGTTGTATCAGGTAGTGTAACCGGTATTGCCTCCGGAACGGCTACCATTAGTTATATTGGTGGCGTAGGTTGTGTACGCACCAGAGACATTACGATACATGCATTGCCGGATACGATTACCGGGAATGCAGGCGTTTGTATCGGGTTTACGACAATGTTGGCTACCACTAGTACTACCGGTGTATGGAGCAGTACCAGCGCCGGCGTGGCAACGATAGATGCTTCAGGCCTTGTAACCAGTGTCTCTGTTGGGACTACTACTATCTCTTACACTTCGTCGTTGACAGGTTGTGCCAGCACACGAATTGTTACGGTGAATCCGTTACCGGATCCGATTGTAGGTAGTGATGGCTTTTGTAACTTAAGTTCTACAACATACACGAGTACACCCGGTGGTACATGGAGTAGTGCAGATCCAAGCATTATATCTATTGACCCGACAACCGGCGTTGCAACAGGGCTTACAGTTGATACTACCGACATAATAATCACACTTCCGACAGGCTGTAGCACTTCGAAAAGCGTTTACCTGATATTGGCGCCTTTCCCGATTACCGGTCCGGACAGATTGTGCGTGGGGCAAAATGACACACTTGAAAATGCCATCGGTGGTGGTGTGTGGAGCAGTAGCAACACGTCTATCGTTCCGGTAGACGTTGCAAATGGGGCTGTAAATGGTCTGGCCACAGGAACGGCAAATATAACTTATGTGTTGTCTACCGGATGCCTTTCTGTACAGCCAATGACAGTTAATCCGGTGCCTTCGGGTAATGCGGGACCAAGGGAAGTGTGCGAAGGGCTATGTGAGACGCTTTACAATATTACACCGGGAGGAACATGGAGCAGTGATGATCTAACCATTGCGACAATAGATTCTGCAACAGGCGTTTACTGCGGTGTTGATGGCGGTACAACAGGGCTGTCTGCAACAATTCGTTATTCTTTAGGTTCCGGATGTAACTCAAGCGTCACTGTAACAGTAAATCCGTTGCCCGACGACATTACAGGGTATCCGCAGGTTTGCGAAGGGTTAACGACTACATTGTATGATAGTTATGCCGGCGGAGTATGGAGTAGCTCCAATCCTTCTTTAGCGAATATTGACGCAAGTACAGGAGTGATGACCGGTTTATATGCCGGTACAGCAACGATTACATACACCTTGCCAACTAGTTGTCTTAAGACACAACAGGTAACGGTAAACCCGTTACCGGCTGCAATTGTCGGGGCGACTGACATTTGTGTGGATGGTTCAACTACACTAACTAACCCTACGCCCGGTGGTAGCTGGATGAGTAGCGATACTTCGATAGCCACAGTCGACATTTCCGGGGTCGTAACAGGAGTTGCACCAGGTAGCGTGATAATATCTTATGTATTGCCAACAAGTTGTCAGTCAACTTACCCGATGACCATCAATGCAAACCCTGATCCTATCACAGGTTCGCTAAGTGTTTGTGCGGGGTTTGCTACTAATTTGTCCAGCGGTCCGTCAGGGGGCGTCTGGACAATGGGGGCGTCTGGCGCTACATATGGCTCAATAAATGGTGCCACAGGCGTAGTTAGTGGTGTGCGTGCCGGCGTGATACCAGTTACGTATACTCTGGGCTCCGGATGCCAGGTCACAGAAGCAGTTACTGTTGTAACGTTACCTTCTGTAATTAGTGGCGTTCCTGTCGTTTGCGTGAATGATACTACGGTAATGACAAATCCGATTGCCGGAGGAATCTGGAGTATCAGCAACACTCGCGCTACAATAGATGCGGCAACGGGAGTTGTGGTGGGTGTATCAGCGGGTACTGCAGTCGTTACTTATACGGTTGGCACGGGTTGTTTCAACGTGCATACAATTACAGTTAATCCGCTACCAGACGTAATAACCGGGCCGGGACAGGTCTGTGAAAATGCAACAATAACGCTGGCAAGTGCTACTACCGGAGGAATATGGTCTAGTAGTGCTACTCCTGTAGCAACAGTAGATTTTTTGTCTGGTCTGGTAACCGGTGAGTCGGCCGGTACTGTCAATATTACGTATGCTTTTAGTACAGGTTGTATACGGGTTAAATCTGTTACGGTTAACCAAACACCTTACCCGATACAAGGTAACCCACACATTTGCATAGGTTCATCTAATACATTCACTGATACCTTGCCCGGTGGTGTATGGTACAGCGGCAATACTTCCGTCGCAACTATTGGTGCAACAACGGGTGTGTTGGCATCAGTGTCGTTGGGAACAACTGTTATCAGTTATCGACTGCCAACAACAGGTTGTCAGGCGACAAGAGAAGTAACGGTACAGCCATTGCCTACGGTGTATGATGTGACAATATCTGATACGTCAGGGTATTGTACCGGTGGTGCCGGAGTTTCAATTGGATTGAATGGTTCGCAACCCGGCGTGAGTTACGTCTTGTTTCGTGGAAGTACTGCTACCGGTTATGTTTCCGGCACAGGATCATCTGTGGATTTCGGTCTACATACTGCGGCTGGTACCTACAGTGTTCAGGCTACTAATGTGACGAGTGGATGTAAAAAGGATATGCGTGGTTCTGCAACGGTTATTGTCAAGCCGCTGGTTACTCCATCTGTCTTGGTTGGCGTTACTCCTTACGATAGCGTATGTCCGGGGCAACCTGTATTGGTAACGCCAATTGCACTGAACGAGGGTCCGTCACCAAGCTACTTGTGGAAAGTTAACGGCGTAAATGTGAGTACTACCAGCAGTTACAGTTTTGTGCCGGCAGATGGAGACGTAGTTTCGGTTGTGATGACAGGAAGCGCAGATTGTGCGTCCACACCAACGGCCATTGCAACAAAAGTATTGACGGTACTGCCTAACGAATTACCGATTGCGGGCGTATTGGTGACGCCAAACGATACCGTATGCCAGTATAATCCGACAACTTTCACTGCCAATCCGATGTATGGAGGTGTTGCACCTGCATACAGATGGTTTGTTAATGGAACCGTAGTTGGAACAGGTAATAGTTATACATATGTGCCGGTTGATGCAGATGAAGTCTACTGCGAAATGACGAGCAGTTATCGTTGTCGATTGTCAGATACAGTATTGAGTGGGGTAGTAAACATGAGCGTTGACTCTATCATTATACCACACGTGTCTGTTTATCCGGATCCGGGTTTTGTTGTGGAAGTAGGAAAGCCGGTTACGCTGCTAACGAGTGTAACCGGTGCAGGTGACGATCCTAAATATCAATGGAAGCGAAACGGCTATGACATACCGGGCGCAACATCAGACACATATACCGGAGTGTTCAGTGACTATGACTCAATTTCATGCGTCGTGACGAGTAGCGGTGTATGTGCCAACGTGGGTACGCATGATTGGGTATTTATTTCAACTGCGCCGCTATCTGTGAGCACGCAGGGGATGGTCGCCGGCAACCTTAGATTGATGCCGAACCCAAACAGAGGAACGTTTACAGTTAAGGGTTCATTAGGTGTTGCTAAAGATGCTGAAATAAATGCCGACATTACAAATATGCTTGGGCAGGTAGTATACAGAGGAGTTTTAAAGGCGAAACGTGGCGAGGTAGACGCACAAATAGTACTTGATAAGTCACTTGCAAACGGCATGTACCTACTGACATTGCAAACACAAGAGGGGCAGAAAGTGTTCCATTTCGTGATGGAACAATAGAGTTTGCCGTTATATAACGAAAGGAACGGGTTGTCTTTTGGGACGACCCGTTCTCTTTTTAACAAGAAATGTGTTTCCGGTTATCTTTTTGCAGAAATACTTGCATTCGCATTTGTAATCAATACTTTTGCGCTTTAAATGTAACTTTTTGAAAATGACAATTGCGACAAGATTCTCTTTTTTTACAATAATATTGGTGCTATTCTATTTCTCCTCAACAGGTCAGGTGATGGGAATTGTAGAACCATTTGCTAATGTTGGCATTAAAGCCGGTGGTAGTGTTCAGCAGCTTTCTTCTGCAACGGTTCGCTCTGGCCCTGCACCTATGATAGGCGTATATGTCCATAAGAATCTGGAACGTTTTGGGGTGAGGTTAGAATTGCAGGGTAGCTACATGAGCTACAAGACTAAGTTTCCTGCGTCGCAATACGCCCTTTATACACCAGGTATGGATACGGTTAAGAAAGGTGAATTCGGTGCTTTATATTTAAGCGTTCCGTTACTGATAGAGTACAGTGTGAGCAGGAAACTGAGCGTTTTTGCAGGACCTCAATTCAATTATTTAGCTTCGCTTACAGACAAAAATGGTGTTTTTACCCAAATTTATGGAGAAGGCAATTTTATAAAATCCACAGATTTTTCCTTTGCTGCTGGTATTGAGCTTTCAATTGCTAAAAAATTGACTTTTGGTGCAAGGATCATAAAAGGAATTACGGATATCAATAACAGCATCTATTATCGTACGGCAGATAGCTGGACCCTGACTGGTATGCAACTTTCTGTTTCTTATAAAATATTGTAGTTAATAATACGCCCCTTTAAGAATGTGGGTTATATTTGCAAGAAAATAATCGATATGAAAAAATCTATATTAATGGCGGCGACTGCGGTTGCAATTTTATTTTCTGCAACTGCCAATGCTCAATTGGGTGTACAAAAAGTTACGAAGAAAATAATTCCGACATTTACTATTGGCGCTAAGTTGGGCGTGAATATGCAACAACTTAACAGCGATAACTCTGCAGCCGCATCATTTGAAAAGGCATTCAAAGCGGGTGTTTTGGGTGGTGTTTTCTTAAGTGTAGATAAAAACAAAATTGGTTTTAGATTAGAAGGTCTGGTAAAAACAGCAAAGTTTGCCGTGCAAGGCCCAACGGATGTTTCGGTAAATGCTGCTTATTTGGATATTCCTCTGTTGTTTGAATATAAAGTGATAAATAGAGTTTGGCTACAGGCCGGTCCTCAATTCTCTGCAATGCTTTCTGCCAAAACAACAACTGACGTAGATGTTAAGAACAATTTCAAAAACAGCGATGTGTCTGCTGTTGCTGGTTTGGAGGTTCGTTTGCCAATGAAGTTGACTGTTGGTGCACGCTTCATCAAAGGTTTGGTTGATGTAAATAATATCGCAAGCAGCAATGAAAAGATGACTAATACATCAATGCAGTTTTCTGTAGGTTACAGGTTTTTAAACTAATTCAGAATTGTTACCACATTGGCCCGATTGCTATTTGCAGTCGGGCTTTTTTTATGGAAGTTTCCGGTATTAATTTATCTTAGAGGATTAAGAATTTGTTTCTTTTTTATTCTACTTGCTAAGATAATGCGGCTTCATGTAAGAAATCCTGATAAAATAGCCAAGGCTGTTACTATCGTCACTTTGTGCGTAGTGATTTTGTGGGGTGTTATATCCGTTTTCTTTGAAGTCAGACCTTTTTGGGTTGATGAATGGCGCATCATATATAACCTTAAGTTTAAGTCCGCAACAGAGTTGTGGGGTAAGCTCGCATTTATGCAGCAATTTCCAAGAACTTACTTATGCTTGCTTAAGGGTATCACATCCTCACTCAACTATAGTTACTTTTCCCTGAGGCTCCCGTCCTTTGTTATCGCTTCGGCGATGATTGTTGCAGTATACAAGCTGAGTATGAAGTTGTATGACAAAGCCGTCTTAAGCAGATACTTGCTGATAATGACGATTGTGTCATGCGGCACGTTTACTGAGTACTATGTACAAATCAAGCAGTACACGATGGATCTTTTTCTTTGTGTTATAGTTATTTGGCAATTGTTGTATTTGCTGGACCTGGGCGAAGGGAAGCATAAGTCCGGGATAGTAAAATACACACTGCTCTGCCTGAGTTTCGTTTTTGCCTCTTTTTTTAGTTATTCGTACCCTGTAGTGCTGTGTCCTGTCTTTCTTGTGATTCTTATTCAGGATATACAGAACTGGAAAACAAAGAGTTTGGAGTTGTCTGTTGTGTTAAGGCAGTGGTTCCCGTTATTCGTAGCTACCTTTTGTGTCGCTGTATTTTATTTTGTTGATGTTCAACAGCTTACACAAGACAGAGAGATGCATGAGTATTGGCAACATCTGATGCTAAATGACGGGTTTCAGTTGGCGGATTTTATTAGTCATATCTTCCATGTTTTTGGTGAGGTCGGTTCAGGATTTATTTTTTTCTGGTTATTTGGAATTATAGGTTTCGCAGCCTTTCTGAATACTGCATATCGTTCTGTTATAAATATTCGTCAGGGAGCGTTAGAGCAGCGGAACCTTTTACTCTTGTATTGTGTCATTCTATTAATTGTTATGATTGTCTTGCATCTTTTCGGAAAGTTACCGTTGGGAGAACCACGCCTTAATGCTTTTGCGATACCGGCTATAACTATCATGATTATTTCGCTATTGGGACAGTTGAAAGAGCAAGCGGGGCGTATAGGAGCCGCTGCATCTGTGGTCACAGCGATACTGTTTTTGGGGACAGTTGGTAATATATATTCTACAGTTGTGGCTTCCTTCATGGACAGCAAGTATGAACGCAGGATGAAAATATATAGGGAGACAGAGCACGCTATCGAGTTGGCAAGCGCAAAACATGTACCGATTTGTGTGACGCCCGGGGTCGCTTATCCATATGACAAGACCAGAAATTTGCCTTTCCTGACTACAGTTCCCGGCGATTGGGTGTTGATGACATTTCCGGCATATAATGTTGCTGAAAATATACTTGTTCTTCCGATTGACGATGTTGCTGATATTGCAGGTATTTCGGATATGCTTCCGCCGGGCACAGGGGAGGTTGTTGTTGGTGACGGCGTGCATTATGAACTAGTAAGATTATCTAAGGAATAATACAGCAAACCCTTTGGTCTTAATCGGGTAAATTCTCTTTTCTGATTTGACTCGAAAAATGAATTAGTATATTTACTGAAAATTGTCAATTGTACAGATATGAAAGACATAGACACTGCTGGTTTTGATACAGTATGTATAAGAGGTGGTCATACACCGGAAAATAACAGAGCACATCTCACTCCTGTTTATGCATCTTCGACTTATACCTTTGATAGCTCTGAGCAGGCGTTAGCGGTATTTAAGGGAGAAGAAAAAGGATATATTTATGGGCGGTGGGGAAGTCCAACAATTTCCGAGGCCGAGGAAAAGATATCTTTATTGGAGTCTTATCGGCTGAAGAACAGTAGCGGTAGTCCGTTACAGCTAAAGTCGCTTTTGCATGCTTCCGGCATGTCAGCTATTTGCACGATGCTTTTAAGTAACCTGAAGGCAGGGCAAAAAATTATCACGCACTACTCTCTGTATGGCGGAACCCATGAATTGATAGAAAAGGTGTTGCCGGGCATGGGAATGGAATCGGTGGTTGTAGACTTCCATGATATTGATAAAGTGGAGGATGTGCTTAAGGCTGACGGTAACATTGCCCTGATGTACATGGAAACACCCGCGAATCCGACCTTGCAGTGTATAGATCTCGAGGCGTTGTCGTCTCTTGGAAAGAGCTATGGGTTAACCGTATGCGTTGACAATACTTTTGCGACACCGTATCTGCAACAGCCTTTTAAGTACGATGTAGACTATGTGATGCATTCGACTACTAAGTTTCTTAATGGGCACGGTACCGCAATTGGTGGCGTGCTGGTAGGCAAGGATTTAGAAAAAATGAACGGTCCGGTAACTAAAACGCACCGATTGTTAGGTGGCAACAGCAACGGTTTTGATGCGTTTTTATTGACCAACGGTTTACGGACTTTTGGTGTGCGAATGGAGCGACACTGCAGTAATGCTGAAAGAGTTGCAAATTACCTGAATGGTCATAGTTCTGTTGCTAATGTAAATTTTCTCGGATTGGAGAGTCATCCCGATCATATAACTGCCATGCGACAAATGAAAAATGGTGGTGCGATGTTAAGTTTTGAGTTGAAGGGTGGATATGAAGCCGGAGTGAAGTTTTTGGATAAAATGCAAATGTGCACCAATGCTGTTTCTTTAGGTACGTGCGATACCCTCATTTCTCATCCTGCATCTACGACCCATGGTGGCGTTCCCCACGAACAAAGAATTAAATTCGGAATTACCGACGGGTTAATGCGTGTGAGTGTAGGTATGGAAAATATCGAGGATATTCTGAATGACTTTGAACAAGCGATGAGGTAGTTTTTGAAACGTGTACAGAAATTGAAGAACAATTAAAAAGAGACTGATAGATGTGTAAAAAGATAGATATACATACCCATATTATGCCGGAGCATATTCCGAATTGGTTTGAGAAATTCGGATATGGAGAATTTATTAGACTGGAGCATCATAAGCCGTGCTGCGCTAAGATGATTAAAGGGGATAAGGTGTTCCGGGAAATCGAACACAATTGTTGGGACCCGGGTGCCAGAATGAAAGAAATGGATATGACCGGGGTAGATGTGCAGGTCTTATCAACCATACCCGTGCTGTTCAATTACTTTGCCAAAGTAGAGCATGCGAAGGAGACTTCTCGTTTTTTTAATGACCATATTGCTCAGTGTGTGACGCTATATCCCGAAAAGTTTATAGGTATAGGTACTGTGCCAATGCAGGATGTAGATACGGCTATTAAGGAAATGGAGCGGTGTGTAAAGGAGCTGAAAATGCCCGGATTGGAGATTGGTACCAACATTAATACAAAAAACTTAAGCGACCCATATTTTACACCATTTTGGGAGGCTGCAGAAGAATTGGGTTGTGCCATTTTTGTGCACCCATGGGAGATGATGGGAGAAAAAGACATGCAAAAGTATTGGCTTCCGTGGCTGGTAGGAATGCCTGCAGAAACAAGTCGAGCTATTTGCTCAATGATTTTTGGAGGCGTTTTTGAGCGATTCCCCAAGCTGAGGGTTGCGTTTGCACACGGTGGTGGTAGTTTCCCGCTGACAGTAGGAAGAATAGAACATGGGTTTAATGTCCGCCCGGACTTGTGTGCAATAGACAATGACGTAAATCCGAGAGACTACATTGGTAAGTTTTGGATAGACGCTCTGGTTCACGACGAAAAGTCGTTGGACTTTATCACAGATACTATGGATGTGAACAAGATTTGTATGGGAAGTGATTACCCGTTCCCACTTGGCGAACATCATCCCGGAAAGCTTATTGAAAGTACCGGCTACACGCAGGAAGTAAAGGACAAGTTGTTGTGGCACAATGCTATGGCTTGGCTGGGTAGGTCGTAGTCATGTATGACTTTCGCCGTATGATATTCAGCAGCCTTTAAATGCTATCTTTGCAGCTACTAAAATAGGGTACAGTACAATTATGAGAACAGAAGTTGCGAGTCTGGGAGAGTTTGGTCTGATCGACCATCTTACCAAAAACAACGATATAAGAAAAGCCGGAACGCTGCTTAGTGTAGGTGATGATGCGGCAGTAATTGATCAGTTTGGTCGCCAATCAGTTATATCTACTGATATGTTGGTTGAGGGTGTTCATTTCGATCTCATGTATACTCCGCTTAAGCATTTGGGGTATAAATCGGTTGTCGTTAATCTGTCCGACATCTACGCGATGATGGCCACGCCGACACATATCACAATTAATCTGGCAATTTCCAATAAGGTGTCTGTTGAGGCGTTAGAGGAGTTTTATGAAGGTGTTTATGCGGCATGCGATAAATTTAACGTCGATTTGATAGGTGGAGACACTACTAGCTCATTATCTGGCTTTATCATTAGCGTTACCGCGGTTGGTGAGGTTGCGCCGGATAAGTACGTAACCAGAAGCGGTGCAAAAGACAAAGACCTGATATGTGTAACCGGCGATTTGGGCGGGGCATATCTCGGGCTTCAGCTACTGGAAAGGGAAAAGAAGATATATTTAGAGAACCCCGGAGTACAGCCCGATTTGCAGGAGCAGTCATATTTAATAGGTCGTATTCTGAAGCCGGAGCCGCGTGCAGAAGTTGTAGAGTGGTTACAGGAAAATCAAATTGTACCGACTGCAATGATTGACGTTAGCGACGGGTTGAGCTCAGAGTTATTACATATATGCAAGCAAAGCGAAGTAGGTTGTGTATTGCACGAAGACAAAATTCCGATAAGCGATTCGGCCAGACCCATAGCAATGCAATTTGGGGTGTCAGTTACCACTTGTGCATTAAGCGGAGGCGAAGACTATGAGTTATTGTTTACGATTAGTCAGTCCGACTACGAAAAAGTGTCAAAAAACAGTGATATTACCATAATTGGATACATAACCGATAAAAAAGAAGGGACTAATCTGGAGACCAAGTCGGGCAATAAACATGCGCTTACAGCCCAGGGCTGGACTGCATTTGCTGAATAAAAGAATTCATCTTTTTTGTCCGCTCAAATTTATTTTCTATCTTAGACACAAATATTAACTCATGAAGTTCTGGAGACAAATTTTTTTGACGGCGTCGCTACTTTCCGCTATTGTGGGTGTTGCCGTTCTTACGTCTTGTGAGAAAAACTCCTGCGACGGTGTAACCTGCCTTAATGGCGGCTCATGTGGGAGTGGCGTTTGTACCTGCCCCAGCGGGTTTGAAGGTGCTCAGTGCGAAACAAAGTCGATAACAAGGTATCTCGGGGTGTATGGTGGTTATACTACCTGCAACAACGGTGCTCCTACCATTGATACTGTAAAGGTTGTGCCAGCAAATCGTGGGCCGCTGACGGTAGATGTATACTTCCAGAGTATTGAGCCAAAAGTATTACAGGGCTACGTAAGTAGCAATGAAAGTACCTATTCAATTGTCGTTACCAATAATGACAGTTCAAAAGCGGGCTCTCTCGAATATTTGAGGGTATTTACCATTACCTTGCAAGCAGACAGATCGTTGAAGTTGCACAAATATGAGCGCAACTATACCAATGAAATAGATACTTTCTCTTATTCATGTGAGTTTTTGGGTACCAACCAAAACGAGATTGCATTTTAAGAAAGTGGCAACCAAGGTACTGTAAATGGCGCTCTGCCGGATTGATATCAATTCTTATAGTTTCTAACAGTAAGCATGTCTATACAAGTTACTGAGTTAACAAAGTTATACGATACACAGAAAGCTGTGGATGCGATTTCCTTTCAGGTAAAGAAGGGTGAAATAGCAGGCTTTCTAGGGCCAAATGGTGCTGGTAAGTCCACAACTATGAAGATGATTACCGGGTACCTGCCTCCTACGTCCGGCACGGCTTCGGTTTGTGGTTTTGATGTGGCTGACAAACCGATGGAAGTCCGAAAAAGGGTAGGGTACCTGCCCGAAGCCAATCCGCTCTACTTTGAAATGTATGTGAGAGAGTACCTGGAGTTTAGTGCTGGTATTCATAAAATGGGCAATGGCAGCAAACAACGGATTGAAGATATGATAGCCCTCACTGGTCTTGGTAAAGAAGCACATAAAAAAATCGGGGCACTATCAAAAGGATATAAACAACGTGTAGGCCTGTCTCAGGCTATGCTTCACGACCCTGAAGTGTTGATTTTAGATGAACCGACCTCCGGACTTGATCCGAATCAGATAGTCGAAATCAGAGAGTTGATAAAGAATATTGGTGCCGATAAGACAGTCTTGCTGTCTACACACATAATGCAGGAAGTTCAGGCAATGTGCAGTCGCGTTATCATTATCAATAATGGCAGAATTGTGGCAGACGACTCGATAGAGAAGCTGCAACAAGCAAAGACAAGCCAGAATACCCTCATTCTTCAATTAGAATCTGCAATCGAAAGCGCATTGTTCGGGCAACTGACTAATGTCGTAAACTTTGAATCGCTTAACGGCAATAAGTGGAAATTGGTAACTGATGAGCCGGAACGCTTACGAAGAGAAGTGATGCAATGGGCGCTGAACAACGATGTTAACATCAGCTCCATGCAAGTACAGACAGAGTCATTAGAAGAGGTCTTCCGTTCCCTTACCGGAAGGTAAGATGTGGCTAAAAGTGCAGGTGTCGCACCGTCTGACCATTATTTATCAACTGCTTTAGCGAATCAATACCGATTTTTAGATGTGTAAGCACATAGCTCTTGCTTACTTTGGTATCACTTGCTTCAGTTTTTACACCGTCTGGTGTCATCGGTTGGTCTGACACTAATAACAGCGCGCCTGTAGGTATTTTATTGAAAAAGCCGGTGCTGAAAATTGTCGCTGTTTCCATATCTACAGCCATGGCTCTTATTTTTCTCAGATAAGTTTTGAACTTCTCGTCATGCTCCCAAACTCTTCTGTTGGTTGTATATACTGTTCCGGTCCAGTAGTCGCGGGAATAGTCTCTGATTGTTGTTGAGATGGCTTTTTGCAGCGCAAAAGACGGCAATGCAGGGACTTCAGGAGGGAAGTAGTCATTACTTGTGCCGTCGCCCCGTATCGCAGCTATTGGCAGTATTAAATCGCCTACGGCATTTTTCTTTTTGATGCCGCCACACTTTCCCAGAAATAAGACACCTTTTGGCTTTATGCAGGATAATAAGTCCATGACAGTTGCAGCACTTGGGCTGCCCATCCCAAAGTTTATGATGGTAATGTCTTCGGCAGTCGCACACTGCATGGGTTTGTTCGCTCCTCTGATATCCACATTGTGCATTTTTGCAAACTGTGTCACATAGTCTTTAAAATTACACAGGAGTATGTAGCTGCCAAACTCTTCCGGTTGCTGCCCTGTATAACGTGGCAACCAATTGGTGGTTATTTCCTTTTTGGTCCTCATACTCTTAAAGATAACGCAAACTTTGCATCTGTCACATGTCTTTCACATAACTCTCACATTCTGATATACTATAGCTCAACTATGGTGATAGGGGGAATTGTTGAGAATGCTGAAAGAGCGGTACACCTGCTCTGCAAGAATAAGGCGTACTAGTTGGTGCGGAAACACAAGTTTTGAAAGTGACCAACATTGATTTGCTTTGGCTTTAATGGTGTCAGAAACGCCGTACGCCCCGCCGATGAGCAATACCAATGTCTTGGTGCCCATGTTCATGCATTGCTGTATATTTTGCGCCCATTGTTCGGAGGTTAGTAATTTGCCTTTTTCGTCCATCAATATCAGGTAGTGGTGTGGTTGCAGCTTCTTAAGCAGCATTTCTTCTTCCTGTTGTTTTGTGCGGGTAATGTCTGTAGTAGCAAGCTTTTTAGGCAATTGCATAGTTACTAATGTTACCGGGTTCCATGGTTGTGTCTTTTTGAAATAGTGACGAACACCATCATCGATAAATTTGTCATTTTCCTTTCCTATAGACCAGATTTCGATATTCATTTCAGTAGCCTCCCGTTTGACAAAGGTGTGTTTTTTCGAACGTTTTTAAAAAGATTTGCTAAAGTAAATGTGCATTTATATCTTTGCACTCCCAAAAGCATAGGGAATGGCCCCGTAGCTCAACTGAATAGAGTATTTGACTACGGATCAAAAGGTTTCAGGTTTGAATCCTGACGGGGTCACAGAAAAGGGTTTCATGGTTTACCATTGAAACCCTATTTTCGTTTGCACACAAAGTGTAATTGCACACAATTAGATACAATTATAAAATATACCGGTATGAAAATATCAAAAGAGATGAATTATAAAAAGGCAGCGTTGTTGTTGTGCATGGTCATAAGCCTGTTAGGTGCGGGGAGTGCATCTGCACAGTGTCCTACCGGTGTCGCACCTGTTTTTTCACGGAGTTTTTTCACGGAGTACTTTACATCTATTACCGCCTCCGAGTTCGGAGTTTTATCTACTTCACCTGACGCGGTCACAGAAAAAAGGGTTTAAAGGTTTTCCTTCGTAACCCTTTTTTCGTTTTAGAGCGTCTTTGTTCCGGGAGTGCCTGTTTGTCAGTAGTTGGGTGGGCTTCTTAGTTCTTTCTTTTTTCTATTCGAGTATAAAACCCACTCGTCCTTTATAATAGCCTGTCCCGATGATTTCGGGAAGGATGCAATGGAATAGCCTATGTAATGCGAGTATGTGAGTAGTGAAATGAATAGTGATTGACAAAACTAAGTAAGGAAGAGGGACACGTTAAACAACCAGCCAGCAGAAGGTTATACATTACGAGACAAAAATAGCGGACAAGTGAAGAAGTATGGAGAAACAACACGAGGAGAGGACAAGTTTGGGGAAGGCAATCAAAAGCGATACACAAAAAAGTACTTAGAAGAGAACAATAATAATTACAAAAGGGAAGTAAGCAGAACTAAAAAGGAGATGCATAAATGGCAACATGAAAAGATAAAGGAACACAAGGAACAAAGCGATGGTAAACGCCCCCTTTAAATAAAAGTGACTATTAACGCATAAATATTATGACATCGGACATAAATAGATTAACCCATACTTTTAGGAATATGAATAGTGATGGGTTCGATACGGCAGGGTATTTAAAATGGGGGTTTTTCTTTGTTGATACAAACAAAGAACACCTTTTGGCTGTCTTCGAGGAATTGCAAGGTAGTGGATATAACCTTGGAAGCATAGGAGAAAGGGAGGGTGGATTATGGCAGTTATACGTAACCAAAATAGACATTCTCACACCCGAGAAGTTGCATAAACGGAATTTAGCTTTCAATGAACTAGCCCAATATTGCAGCGTTCAACTCTATGATGGATGGGATGTCGAAAGAATTGAGGCAAATTGACACCGCTATGGCTTTAATGGACTGTTTAAAGACAATGAGTGGGCAGGATTGGGAAGCATATGGATTTTGGAGCAAGGAAATATGATACTAGAATTGGTCGATGGTTTGCCATAGACGGGCATCCTAAACCTTCTCTATCTTCATATCAGTTTGGTTGTTGTAACCCTTTGATTTTTGTTGACCCGGATGGGAATACAGAGTACTATTACAATGGCAAATGGGTGGCAAGTGACGGTGCAAATAATAATATGATTGGTATTGTCAAAAGTGGAAGCGTTAAAAGGTCTATGGCAAAAGGAAAATATTCACTCCCGACAGTAAGTAATGGGTTCAATAACAATGATGTGTTTACAATAGATGCTGATGTCTTGTCAGTTGCAAACAAAGTTTTAGGTTTGTCTCTTTCGAAAAAAAAGAGAAGATAGGGAGTTTCAAGCAGGAATGGAGCATATAGGTGGTGGGTCAAAGTTTCAAGCCATCGGCTTGGGTATTCTCAATCTTGGAGCATCAGGGGCAATAGGTATATATAATTTCTCTCGGTAAAGACAGAGATAAAGCCAACTAAATATGAGCGTTTCAATTAAGACAGATTAGTAACTTACTCCATTAAAGAACGGCAATATGAAAATTGAAAAAGATGAGTTTTATGCTTTTTTGAGTTCAATCACGGGCGTGGCTGTAAAAGATGAAACTTTGTTTTTTGACAAAATAGGGATGGACGGAATGGACGCATGGTCCTTGATTGAGCAAATTGCGCAAAAATACAATGTTGATTTTACTGGCTACAATTGGGAGGACTATCATCACGGTGATACAGAAATAGGTAATGTTTTGAAAGCACTAAAACATATTCTTAAAAGAAAAAGACAGCTTTCTCAATTTTCAGCGTTACACTTATTTACCGTTGTAATTGCTGGCAAATGGTTTGCTCCAGCATCGAATTAGGTTACGCATACCCAGCTTGGCGTAGGCTCAGACTACGTCACAGTGGTAGTCAATCTATGATTGACGAAAATAAGTAACGATGGTGAGCATTAAACACGATAGGCAGAGCAAAGCAAATGAGTGATTCAGGGAAGAATATAGTGCGAGTAGTCAGTAAAGAAAAAAGTAAAAACTAAAATATATAAACATCAGAACCTTATAAAATATACCGGTATGAAAATATCAAAAAAGATGAATTATAAAAAGGCAGGGCCGGTACCGCATAGCGGGGATATAACGTTGCGTATAGAATGTATGGACCCCTTGGGTGGAAATGTAGTGCTGGATGGCATAAACATTCCTCACGACACCATGGCCCCCTACAATCTTACCAGCACTGCCTGCAACTCCGATGGCTATAGCTATGGCTTTAATGGGCAGTTTAAAGACAATGAGTGGGCTGGGCTGGGGAATCATTTGGACTTTGGAGCAAGAATGTATGATACAAGGATTGGGAGGTTTAGAGGTGTTGATAGGTACTCCGGAAAATTTCCGGAACAAAGTCCATATACCTTTGCAGCCAATAGTCCTATCGGCGCAGTAGATGTAAATGGGGATTATGTTTATATATTGGCATATACTGTTAATAATAATCATGGTGATGATATGTTTAAAGCATCGGCACTAACTAGGAAATATGATATTGAACACTCTTCAACGTTCAACTCGAAACGAGATAAAGTAGCAATGATTGAGGTGACAGATTTAGCCAAGCTTAATTCAAAAATTAAAGGACTAATTGCGGAAAACCAAGAAAGATATGGATTTACTATTGAGTTTGGGCTGTGGTCACATTCAGGTCTTCAAGGTCCTGTTGGAAGCGAGCCTACGAGCGAAAATGCAGCCCCTGGGACACTATATCAAATGGATGTAAGTGGATATAATATAGATATGAATTGGTCGGGCGAAAGCAGTAATAGAGCAGGCTTTTATGGATGCAGAAGCGGGGTGTTAGGGCCTGACGGTAAATCATTTACAACTGAAGTGTCTGGGTTAAGTTATTTTAATGGTGTAAATGTAGTAGGGCAGCCCGGTTCAGCCTTCCCTTCCCAATATACAGATGAACGTAATGAAACTATCTCGCAGGCAACTGGAGATTATTTGCCAATTGAGAGACGATATGTCAATAATGGAGATCCAGCCGCTTATGTAATAAAGAAAACATATTTAATTAGTGGCAATGAAGGAGAGGGGAAAAAAGCGTTACTTATTGGGGCAAAAGCTTACCCAATGACATCTTCAAAAGATGGGGCTCAGAAAGAGTCTGATTTTCAACCAGGTAGTAAAAAATGATATGCTATGAAATTTCGTTCGATTATTTTGATATTTATTTTTTTTTGCTCATGTAAAATGGGCAGCAGGGAAAAAAATATATTACTTAAATACTATTGGAAATGTTCTGAAGATGGACATTTTCTTGGAGATATAATCTCTTTCGATACAGTAAATAGAAATGTAACTCAATATATTTATTTTATTGATTCTGATTTTAATATATATAGAAATGGAATAAAATATGGAACAGTTGTCAAAGTATATGGAACAGTTTTCAAAGTAGGACGAGAGAAGGTTGTTATTAGAGGTGTTGATAGCGGGATTGGGGTGTATGTGGCTTTTTCTGACAGAGACCCCACTCGTCCTCGTTTGTAAACTCATTCTCAGAATGTTTGCTGTCATCAATAAACAGGAATTTTATGTGGATAAGTACAAAAATGCAGCTTAATTTATTGAGAATTTGGTGGTGTCGGAAACATAGAATACGCGAGTATGTGATTAGTGAAATGAATAGAGATTGACGAAAATAAGTAACGATGGTGAGCATTAAACACGATAGGCAGAGCAAAGCAAATGAGTGATTCAGGGAAGAGTATAGTATAGTGCGAGTAAACAGTAAAGAAAAAAGTAAGTAAAAGCTAAAATATATAAACATCAGAACCTTATAAAATATACCGGTATCAAAGTATCAAAAGAGATGAATTATAAAAGGCAGTATTGTTGTTGTGCATGGTCATAAGCCTGCTGGGTGCGGGGAGTGCATCTGCACAGTGTCCTACCGGTGTCGCACCTGTTTTTTCACGGAGTTTTTTCACGGAGTACTTTACATCTATAACCGCCTCCGAGCCCGAAGTTTTATCTACTTCACCTGACGGGGTCACAGAAAAAGGGTTTCAAGGTTTTCCTTCGTAACCCTTTTTTCGTTTTAGAGCGTCTTTGTTCCGTCAGTACCTGCTTATCTGTTATTGAGCAGGTTGCTTAGGGTTTTCTTTCTTTTTTCTATTCGTGTACAAAACCCCTATACCCACTGCTATAAAAGGTATTGTTGACAATGCAATTTTTATATTCTGCGAAATTATCCCTGTCAGAAAAAGAAATAGCATGATTACGCTCAAACAGGAAAGCCCTGCGTATGTAATCGTCTTATTTGGTTCTTTTTTTAAGACAGATATTAGCAATAGCAGCTGACCAATCAAGGGAATAAGAATGAACGGGTGCAAGAATGAGTTGGAACTTACCGTAGTTCCAAATAATAATTCACGCTCAATCTGGAAGATAAATTTGTGGTTATTGCCTCCCCATTCTAAGTAGCCGATTAAGGATGTAACTATGAGGGCGATGTTAAGTAATCTTTTCATGCACGTGCTGTAAGATGAGATGCAAATTTAAAAATACAATGTGTAGGGAATTGTTTACAACATCACAATTTTGCAGATAGGGAATTCTTAGAATCAATTTGAAAGCGGGTGAGATTCAGTGATTGTTTAGTAGGCCTGGCGTACAGCCTAAACATTTCTCCAAAAACAAGAAAGCCTGCAAGAAAACTTGCAGGCTTTTGGTAGCACGTACGGGAGTCGAACCCGTCATTCCTCCGTGAAAGGGAGGCGTCTTAGCCGATTGACCAACGCGCCATTCCGTTATTCGGAGTGCAAAGATACGGGACAAATTTTACTAAGCAAATTTTTGTTCCGCTTTTTTTTTAAGAATTAATCATCGCGCTCACGATAGCTAAAAAGTCGTCCGCATTCAATGCTGCACCACCTATCAGGCCGCCGTCCACATCTTCACAGCTAAACAATTCCGCGGCATTGCCGGGCTTGCAGCTGCCACCGTATAAGATGGTTATTTCTGCGGCTACAGCAGCACCATATTGCTCAGCTACCACAGCGCGAATGTGCTGGTGCATTGTTTGTGCTTGCGCAGAGCTGGCGGTTAGTCCTGTGCCAATTGCCCATATTGGTTCGTAGGCGATAACCACATTCTTTATATGTGCTTCGCTAAGATGGAATAGTCCTGCTTTTAGTTGAGCTTCTACATAGTCGTTTTGCCCACCTTGCTCGCGCACTTCAAGTGGCTCGCCACAGCAAAAAATAACCTGCATATTGTTTGCTAGTACCTGATTAGTCTTTTTGGCCAGCATAGCGTCGTCTTCACCAAAGTATTGTCTTCTTTCGGAGTGTCCGATAATCACATATTTTACTTCGGCATTATTTAGCATCGAGGCAGAAACTTCTCCCGTGTAAGCACCAGCAGCCTCATGATGGCAATTCTGTGCACCCGGGAACACATACTCCATATTGGCAAGCTGTGTAACCGTTTGTGGAATGTGCAGAAAGGGTGGGGCTATAACTACTTCGTTTGACTCGTTGAGCTCCGGAAGCCCTTTATAAATCTCGTTAATTAGGTCCGCACCCTCTATCAGGTTGAGGTTCATTTTCCAATTGGCAGCTACTATTTTTTTGCGCATATATTATTTGTTATTTTATTGATTTATATCTTTTGGTTTGGTTCAAACCGTGCAAAGATAATTTTTTTGGGGTACAACTGTTACATTGGGCGTTCCTCGCTCCCGTTTAACTATCCAAGTGTTATTTTAACAGGAATTATTGAAAGCGCGGTTGTATTAAGAAATGGTTGTGTGTAATTTTGAATTAACTAAAATTTACGTGTCAGGAAAAAGAATTTTCTGTATCGGTTTATTGCGTTATTGTTACTGTCGGGAACCAGTCAGGCAGGGTTTGTTGTAAAGAAGCGTGCTATTGCAAATCAGGAGCAAGTAATTGAGCCTTCGGAGGCCATTAGTTCTCAGGTTAATGCGACTTTTGAGTCGGGGCTGCAAAAGACGAACCTTAAAGGGCATCATAAAGAACATAAGTCATTTTTGGGGAAGATTTTTGACAAAGTAAAGCATGCAGCTGCAACTCCCATTAATCAGATAGCTTATGTTATCCTTGCAATAATACCTTTGGGTGGGGGCTCGCGATAGGAATCAATGATGACTTCGAAGGCCCAAATTGGATTATAGGTCTGTTACTATATTTTGTGTTCTATCTACCGGGTGTCATTTATGCGCTCATTAAAATGAATGATTATTACTAGCGATTTTGACTTTACTTATTTATCGAGGGCTGTCTTTTCCGGACAGCCCTTTATATTTTTCGATATACCGTAATATACTAAAGAGGGCTGCTGTGATATATTATCGCAGCAGCCCTTTTTTATAGTGTCAAGTATTATTTAGTCTTTCAGAATGCTTCTGGAGATAACTAGTTTCTGTATCTCAGAAGTACCTTCCCCAATGGTGCAAAGTTTGCTATCACGGTAGTATTTTTCCACCGGAAAGTCCTTTGTATATCCATAACCACCAAAAACCTGTACGGCATCTGTAGAAACCCGTACACACACTTCAGATGCATAGTATTTAGCCATTGCAGACTCTTTAGTCATTTTCTCGCCACGGTTCTTCATGTCAGCGGCCTGATAGATAAGCATTTCAGAAGCTTCTATCTGGGTAGCCATATCTGCAAGTTTAAAGGAAATAGCCTGGAAGTTAGCAATTGGCTGGTCAAACTGGTGGCGCTCTTTAGCGTACTTAACAGACGCTTCATAAGCTCCTTTAGCTATACCCAAAGAAAGTGCCGCAATAGAGATACGACCACCGTCAAGCACTTTCATCGCTTGCGGAAAACCAGAACCTACTTCACCCAAACGCTGAGCGTCAGAGATACGACAGTTGTCAAATACTAATTCTGCTGTTTCGCTGGCACGCATGCCTAGCTTATTTTCTTTCTTGCCGGCTTCGAATCCCGGAGTTCCTCTTTCTACTACAAATGCCGTGATATTGTTTCTGGTTCTTGGTTCTCCTGTTCTGGCCAACACAACAGCTACATTACCGCTGATACCATGGGTAATCCAGTTCTTAGTGCCATTAAGCACCCACTCATCGCCATCTTTTGTTGCTGTGCAACGCATATTGCCCGAATCACTTCCGGTGTTTGCTTCTGTTAGACCCCAGGCGCCAATCCATTCGCCGGAAGCGAGTTTGGGTAGGTATTTTTTCTTTTGTTCCTCGTTCCCGAAAGCCAATATATGTCCGGTACACAATGAGTTGTGAGCCGCTACCGACAGACCGATAGAGCCACATACTTTCGCTACCTCACTTACTACCGTCACATACTCAAAGTACCCCATTCCTGACCCACCATATTCCGTAGGTACAAGTACACCCATAAGTCCCAGTTCTCCCATTTTGCGAAACAATTCGACAGGAAATGTTTGGGCTTCGTCCCATTTCATCATGTCCGGACGGATATGTTTATTAGCAAAATCGCGAATCATAGTCGCTATCGATTCCTGTGCTTCTGAGTACTTAAAGTCCATATTTTAATTTAATACAAATGATATTTAGCGCAATTTTACGACATTTTTTTCGAATGGAAATATCAAATTCTATTTGTCACACATACAGCTATACAATAGTCTTCAGGTTTTCTATTTGTATACTACTATATACATCGCCTTACAACCTTCCGTAGCCGTCTTCACAACACCCACACTGTTCCGCTTTAATGCGATAATGCCGCTTAGTTGAGAAACGATGAAATCGCCGTATTGCTTATTATCGCCCGCACTCATTGTTACCGAGCTTTTGTCCTCATTATTGTTGTCAAACATGGTTGCCGAAGGGTGAAAGGACGTGTTCGTCTTCTGTGCCATGGCAAACACTTTGGCGTGATAATTATACGCTGCTGCCTCAAAACTGAAGTAGAAGGTGCCACAGTCGGAGGTGAAGGTCTTGACGATGGTATTCCCTTGTTTTCTGATATCGGTAGTTGCTTGTTTGCATTGCTCATAAAAAGCAGTAACCGGGTCCGGTGGCGGTTTTACTGTAATTGTGCCACGCACTATATCGTATGTTTTGGCTTTTTTCCCCTTTACATTGTCCGCAAGCAGCAGCTTGATTGTTGTTCCGGTTTCACCACGTATTATGTTGACAACATCTTCCAATGGTTTGTTTTTGCAGGCTTTACCATCGGCCTTGATGATGAACCATCCGTTTTGCACACCGCTCTTTTCTGCCGGACTGTTAGCCAGCACCTCCTTGATGTAGGGCAGGGTAGAACCATCTTTCGCAGTATCCAGCATCAGGGTTGCGCCCATCCCGCCGAAGTTCTGTGCGGTAAGTTGGGTTGTTGCCAGAAGCATTAATAATGTAACAGTGTACAGGTAAAATGATTTCATACAGCAAGTTTATGCATTTTAAATCAAAAGCACCTTTGGGTAGGCTATCCAAAGGTGCTTTTTGTGATGTGATAATATGATTTTTTAGAACGGAACATCTTCGTCCGACGGCTTTGGACCACCGGCCGGTTTGCTGCCCGGCAGGTCGTCGTCGTCCCAATTCATGTTGTTGGCTTTCGATTGCTTCGTTTGGAAGCCGCCACTTGGAATAAATAGCTTAGAGTTACCAAAATCACTGGTGTCTCTGCGAATACCCGCAGAAGGGTTGTCTTTAGGACCGGAAGCGAAATTACCCGGACCGCCACTGTTAAACCGATCTCCGCCACCACTACCACCGGAACCGCCTCTCATCGAGTCGAACTGGTCGTCTTCCATATCCACAAACTTCTGGTATTCCTTTATAAACTGCACTTTTACTGTACCGGTACTACCGTTACGGTGTTTGGCTATACTGATGTGTGTTTCACCTTCTATGGTTTCACCCATCTCATCATTTTCAAGGCCGTAGTATTCAGGACGGTATAAGAACATTACCAAATCGGCATCCTGCTCAATCGCTCCCGATTCACGAAGGTCACTCAACTGTGGCACTTTCGACTCTTTTCTGGTCTCTACCGAACGGTTTAGCTGCGATAGGGCGATGATAGGCACTTCCAGTTCCTTTGCCAGCGCCTTCAGGTCACGAGATATTTTACTGATTTCCTGCTCACGGTTGCCGCCTTTTTCTACACTTGCCTGCATCAATTGCAGGTAGTCAATCAGTATCATTTCTATGCCATGCTTTTGCTTCAGCCGGCGTGCCTTTGCTCTTAATTCAAAGATGTTCAATGCTGCCTGGTCATCTATGAATATTTTTGCCTGCGAGAGCTTTGTCATGCGTTGCGACATCTGTATAAACTCATGTTCCGCCATTTTGCCCTTGGTGATGGAGTTCATACTTACCTCAGAAACGGCACTCAGCATCCTTTTAACAATCTGTCCGGCACCCATCTCCAGCGAGAACAGTGCTACCGGGAATGGCTTGCTGGAGTGCATGGCTGCGTTCATAGCGAGGTTCAGGGTAAACGCCGTTTTTCCCACCGCAGGACGGGCAGCAAGGATAATAAGGTCTGTTTTTTGCCAACCGCCGGTAATCCGGTCGAGTGCTGCATAGCAGGAGGGCACACCGTTTACATCTTCGGTTTTCTTCCGGCTTTCGTCTATTTCTTCAATGGTTTTTACCAATACTTCCTGCAGGCTCTTAAAGTTCTTGCGGAGGTGCTTATCGGTAATCTCATACAGTCCGGATTCTGCCTTGTCCAGCAGGTCAAATACGTCTGTGCTGTCTTCGTAAGCTTCGCTGATTACAGAGCCGCTGATGCGTATCAATTCGCGTTGTATGAACTTCTCCATTACCAGCCTTGCGTGTGCCTCTACGTGGGCACTCGAAAGGACGCTCATGGTCAGCTTGGTAAGAAAGTATGCGCCGCCTACTATTTCTAATTCGTTTGTCTTGCGTAATTCTTCGGTAATTGTCAATAGGTCGACGGGTGTTCCCTTGTCGAACAGACGACGCATTGCCGAGTAAATCTTTTGGTGTGCATCTACATAAAAACAATCTTCACTCTGAATAATTTCTAATACTTGTGCAAATGTGTCTTTTTCGAGCATAGATGCTCCTAAAACAGCTTCTTCGAGTTCCGGTGCCTGTGGTGGAACCTTGCCATAAACCAGTGAGGAAATATCCGGTTTGCGACCTGAACCGGAGCGTGACGTTGCTCCGAAATCTTTCTTTATATTTAATGCCATTTTATGTAACTAATATATATTTAAGTTGTTGTTGATGGTTTTTGTCAGTTAATTGTCAATTTTCTGAAGTTTTTACGTTAAAAAATTCTTTGTTTATCGTTAAGCAAATATTATCTCATCGCACAAAACTTTCAGTGGGGGAACGAATGTAAAGGGGAAAATCAGAACATCAAAACAAATTTTGTTGTAAAATTTTAAGCACCCCCGGCACACCTTACTAACAGGTTGTCTACATAAAGTTCCGAAAAGAAAATTGTTTTCAACAATAAAAGGCAAATATTAACAGTAACTAACACCGGATACACAAAATGGTGTGGATAAATGATTTTGTTAAGCGTTTTTTTTAGAAGATGGGATTTGCTATTATCATGGGTTATCTTTGCTCAAATTCCGTTTTTATATGATTATTTCTTACCAATGGCTGCTCGATTATTTACCGGAACCTTTGCCGGTAGCCGATTTGAGTAACATACTCACTTCAATAGGTCTTGAAGTGGAACATATTGAAAAAGCAGAGGCAATAAAAGGTGGTCTTGAAGGGCTGGTGATAGGAGAAGTGCTTACCTGCGTACCACATACTAATGCAGACAAACTGAAAGTAACAACAGTATCAATTGGCGGGGACGAACCACTTAATATTGTTTGTGGTGCACCTAATGTGGCCGCCAGTCAAAAAGTGATAATAGCGCCTGTAGGAGCCACCATTTATCCGTTGGATGGTGAGCCTTTTGCCATCAAAAAGGCAAAAATAAGGGGCGAGGCAAGTGCAGGGATGATATGCGCAGAGGATGAAATAGGTATAGGAAAAGACCATGACGGCATTCTGGTATTGCCGGACGATGTTGTCGTAGGTACTGCAGCAAGCACCTATTTTAAGTTGCCTCCGGCAGACTATGCAATACACATCGGGCTTACACCCAATCGCTCAGATGCAAACAGTCATATTGGCGTTGCCAGAGATGTATGTGCATATTTGTCGCACCACAATGGCAAGGATTATAGGGTAAAATTCCCGACCCTGACTGAGCTGTCTTCATTGCCTGAGTCAATAGTGAAAATCAACATTAAGACGGAAGCCTGCCCACGATATGCAGGAGTAGAGATTGACGGCATTAAAGTTGGTGACGCACCCGAATGGCTGCAAAAGCGATTGCAGTCGATAGGGGTACGCAGTATCAACAATATTGTAGATATAACCAACTATGTGCTGCATGAGTACGGGCAACCATTACATGCCTTTGATATGACTGCAATAAGGGGTAGTCAGATAAATGTACAGTCCTTGCCGGAGGGTAATGTTTTTGTTGCGTTGGACGAAAAAGAAAGAAAGCTCCGTGCAGATGATTTGATGATTTGCGATGAGCAGGGGCCGATGGCAATGGGTGGTGTTTTCGGCGGTAAGGATAGCGGAATCACCGACAAGACAACCAAAGTCTTTCTTGAGAGTGCTTACTTCAATCCTATGTCGGTACGTCGTACTTCTATGCATCATGGTTTGCGGACAGACGCGGCTACTCATTTTGAGAAGGGTGTAGATATCGAAAACGTAATTCCTGCCATGTATCGGGCAGCTTCATTGATAACAGAAATTGCTGGCGGTGTTGTTGTTGGTATGTCAGATGGGTATCCACAACCCTTGCCTGAAGTTACCGTAACTGTCGCCTATGCCTATATAGAAAAACTAAGCGGCAAGGCGTACGGAAAGGATGCTGTCAATAATATTTTGCTGGCGTTAGGGTTTACTATTCTATCGTCGTCTGATGCGGAAATAACGGTTAGAGTTCCCTCAAACAAGCCGGATGTACTGCAGCCGGCCGACATCGTAGAAGAGATATTGCGCATAGACGGGCTGGATAATATAGAGATTCCTCAGCGGTTGAATATCTCGTTGATGAAGCCTTTGAGTGACGATCGCACTGCGAGAAACAGGGTAGCCCAACTGCTTTGTGGTACAGGCTTTCAGGAGATTGTTACCAACTCTATCGTCAATAGTAAGTACTACCCGGAGCATGGCGGATTAGTACGAATGATAAACAGCCTTACCAGCGAACTCGATACTATGCGGCCGTCCATGCTGGAGTCCGGGTTAGAGGTTGTTCAGTACAATGTTAATCGTAAGAATCAGGATTTATGCCTGTATGAATTTGGTAAGATATATACTCAGCAAGCAGATAAATACATTGAAGAGGCATGCCTGGCAATGTGGGTGACCGGCAATACAACACCGGCTGACTGGCAGCACAAGGCGCATTCCTCCGATTTATTTTACCTGAAAGGAATAATGGATAACCTGCTGGCATATTGTTCTGTCAAGGGTGTTGCAGTATCTTATGCAGACGGTAATGAAGTAGTCTGGAAATGGAAAAACAAAGTGCTTTGTACGGCATCCAAGGTGTCGGCGGAGCGGCTCAGGTTGTTTGATATTAAGCAGGATGTTTACCATGCTACTATTCAGTGGGATTTGTGGATGGAAGCGGTAAGTGCTGCAAGAACCAAGTATAAGGAAGTGCCGAAGTTTCCGGCGGTACAGCGCGATCTGGCGGTAGTGTTAGACAAGAAAGTAACCTATCAGGAAGTGGAAATGGTGACTAATAAACTCAAGATTGCCGAGTTGCAATCTTTCGGGCTTTTCGATGTTTTTGAAAGTGAAAAGTTAGGCACGGATAAAAAATCTTATGCCATGAATTATACTTTTCAGTTACAAGACCGTACCTTGACTGATGCAGAAACAGAGCGATTGATGAAATCGCTGACGGACGCTTATACTACTAAACTAAATGCGGTAATTCGAGAATAATGCACGCACTTGACGAACTGAACAGCAAGATTAATGCGCTGATAAAAAAATACACAGCGATAGAAGCGGAAAACAAACGCTTCAGGGAGCTTATTGCCAAACACGAAGCAACGGAAGCAAGCCTGAAAAAGCAACTGGCATCGCTGGAGCAGGATATGGTGAGTGTAGACTTGGGAGGTACTGTGGGTGACAAGAAAGAAAAGGAAAACATGCGTAAACAATTAGATACGCTGATTGGCGAAATCGACGTTATACTCAATACGCTGAATGACTAAGACGCTCAAATACCTTTCAATTTCTGTGCTTTTTGCTTTATCATGGACTTCATGCACGCAAGAGAGGCTGCCCTGTCTTACACCTAAGAAAGCTACAATGAGTATTCAGGCAAAGCAAACTGATGGTAGCTACACGCCGGTAGATACAGCCCTGCCTGCAGCTTTGTTTATAGCGGTGAGTGGTGTCGACCCGACGTCCGGAGTATACTTTCCTAATCGGTCTGCGTTTACCCGATCGTTATCTCCAAATGCAGATTCCTGCGTATGGGCGATGGCAACAGATACAGCTGCGGGTAGTGTTTTTGATACGATGGTTTTTCACTACGAGCGGCAATTACAGTTTTTGTCAAATGCCTGTAGTTATGTCTATTTTTACTACCTGGATTCGGTAGTTACCACACACAATAATATTGACTCAATAAAGATTATCACGAGGAGCGTAAACAACGATGCAAGTACAGAACATCTTCAGATATTTTTTCACCCTTAGCAGCGTATTGATAGTGTTGTTTGTTGCATCGCCCGTCGTTGCTCAGACCGACACTACCGCCACAGAGGAGGAAGAAAGCGAGCCGAAAGCCAAGCCGCTCGAAGTTGGTCACCAGCTATGCATTGGTGTGGATATATTCAACCCGATTGTTAATAGTTTTTCCGGTGCTAAATCTTCTTATGAGGGAGCGATTAGCTACTATCTCAAAAATGAATATTACCTCGCTGCAGAGGGTGGCATGGGTGGCTCAAAGGCCGATTATGACGACCTGAAATACACTTCCAATAATTATTTCGGGCGGATAGGGTTTAATAAAAGCCTGCTGACACGTAATAGCGATCATGACTGGGATATGTTGTTTGCGGGAATGCGGGTGGCAATGGCGAATGTAAAAAGGAGTGCAGCTACCTATACCATCACAGATACCGTATGGGGCGACCAGACCGGGTTAAGCGAGGCAAAGAGTTTTGCCGCCGTATGGGCGGAAGTGACCCTAGGTATGCGAGTAGAGCTACTCCGTGGTGTGATGGCAGGCTGGAATCTCAGAGCTAAGTTTATGATGAATGGCAGGTCATTCGAGGATGTAGCTCCCCTCAATATTGCCGGCTTTGGTCAGGGCGATAAAAATGCCAATTTCAACTTCAACCTTTATGTGTGTTATGCTATCAGGTGGCATAAGTAGGTTTTTTCGGGACGTTTCTATTAGAGGGAAATAATTCTCTGGTCCAAGGGTCTCCCTTGGTCCTAATACTCGCCAGCGTCTCGCTGGCATACACAAACACTCAAAACTCGTATTTTTCCTTTCGGACAGGTTGTGTGTTAGCCGAGCCCTAAATTCAAGGTTCCAACAATACTATTTAAAAATATTCTTAGATTTTTTATTCAGTCAATATTCATCACAAAATGAAACCCCAGGCACTATTACAAAAAGTGTATTTCTTTGGATTCTTCCATCAAGACTCCGTTAAATACGCAACACCCAAACCGGCGTTATAAAAATGGCGTTAAGAAAAATGCCGAAACGAAGCGACCGCAAAACCTATGTATAGATATATTCAGTGGCCGCTAGTAAGCCTCTGGCGATAGTGGTAAATTGCCGAATGATACTATATATTTTGCAGCGCAGTGCAGGTGTTTTTTAGCGGATTTTTATACAGCCTTGACTTTTTGGTTCTTTTGCGTCAAGGCAAAAGAACATATGAAAAAGCCATAATTCACTAAAAGTTAGCAATCGAATATCTGTTCTTTTCTGTTGATGTATATTGTATCATCCTTCCGGCAACACCTAATACTCGCCAGCGTCTCGCTGGCATTCACAAACACTCGCAACTCGTTTTTTTCCTTTCGGACAGGTCGTGTCCCGAGTCTCCGCGTGCAGCAGCTTTCGCGTCTGGCCGGGACTCAGCGCAAATGAGTGTAGTGGAAGCGGCAGGGCAAGACAATGAAATGCTTGGAACCAAACGGAACGGGTTGTCGCAAACAAGGTTTTGTTATTTTATAAGTATTGTCTCCCCTGAAAAATGAGCCTCTCGGTTTACCACTAAATCGATTGTCATTTTTACCCGTGCCAACTTTTCCCTTACCGATGCCACCCAATAGCCGTTGCCATCAGCGGCATTGAAGGCTACAGTTGTCATGTTTTTGTGATTGGCAATGTATACTGCCCGTTCATTATGAAACTGTTGAGAGATAATAGTAAAGCAATTTTGCCCGAATATATCCCGGCAACGTAGTATGCTGTCAAGCGTGCTGAACCCGGCGAAGTCCATAAATATCTTTTCCTCCGGCACACCACGGGCTATCAGGTCTTGTTTCATCAGTTCCGGCTCATTGTAGTCTTTGTGACCATTGTCTCCACTTACCAAAATGAATTCTATTTTGCCTGCCTTATACAGCGCAACGGCTGCGTCTATCCTGTTTTGAAAGTATGGGTTTATTCTGCTTTTTGTTTTGCCGAGATATTTGGAAGTACCTAATAGCAGTCCGACTTTGTTTTTAGGTAAATCAGCAATGGAGTTGTATATCTGTTTTTGGGTTGTTTGTACCACTATATAGTTGGCACCCCAAATGACCACTATCAATGACAAAGTGAGTCCAGATATTATAAGTAGCCATCTCCGAGAGAACATAGGCTGTAATTTACCTTTATTTCCAATTGGGGTTTGTTTTGTGAGGGTGGTATTTTGATGTAATTATGTTAAAGTAACGGTTCAACAGGTTTCTACCAGTCGTCACTTTGTGAAGGTTTCTTCATCGCTTCTACTAATGTGTAAATAAGGGCTTGCGCATCACTATTCCCTGTCTTTTGTATCTTTTTCCAACCTTTTTTTGAAGGTGCTGTTCCCAGAAATCGATTCCCGGATGCTTTTTCGTTTATAAGTGCACCACCGCTACATCCACTTTTATTGGCTACATGTTGCAGGTCTTCTATCGAGTATCTAAACCTCCCGTCCTTTAGTTCAACGGTGAGCATTAGCTCAAAATAACCAGAAAAGTTAGTCCCGGGGTTAAAAGCGGGTGCGTCATAGGGAATATTCCCTTTCCCAATTATCTTACCGGCTACTTTATCATCCAACTGAATAACATTCTTCGCAGACTTAAAATTGCGGACAAACCATACTTTGGCTCTATTATACAACTCTTCTTTTGATACGCCTTCTACTTTTACAATTTCGGTCAAGGTTGGAACACTACCATTATCCTCGATGTCCTGAGAATAAGAAATAAGACTGCAGAGAACCAATAGAAAAGTATTGAGATATTTCATGAAACAAATCTACCCAATTTCATTCTCTATATATTCATTCTTCTGTTATTGTCGGAATTATAATGCTAATGATTAATGGAATGGCAGGACTTTTCGGGGTAACCCATCTGTCACCCTGACGAAAGGAAGGGTCTGTCACATAGCGAGAGTATTGGATGTCTCCTGTTGCCGACAATCACCAGATACAGCACAAAAATTAAAAATACCGGAATCAAAACATACAAACACTATATCACAAACCAAACCATAGGAATTACATTGTTTAATAGCGTTTCGTAACTTCATTATTCAATCATGCTACGCTCAAATGAAAATAGTCTATTTACTCCTGTTATTAGCTACTCCATTACCTGTGTATGCACAGCCTGTAACACCAATGATTTCTTTGGAGACAATTGGGGGGGATGGTTCAGACCAGATATTGCCGTATACTACAAAAACACCTGATGGTGGTTTTATTATCGGTCTTAACAGTCTTTCATCAACAGGTCCTATAACCGATGATTTTTGTAGTGAACCGCATGGGAGAATGATTTTTGTAAAATATAATGCCAGTGGTTCAGCAGTTGAATGGAGCAAATGTTTTTCAGACAGTTGGTCAGATTCATCGTTTCTTTTTTTGTTCGAAACTACTGATGATAAATATGTAGTGGGAGGAATGAAAAATAGTGGAAACAGATGGATAATACGCAAAGAAGATGCTATGGGAGGGCTTATTTGGA
>JAUHYD010000040.1 GCA_030426665.1 Bacteroidia bacterium
TTTGTAATGTTTGGTTCTGCTTATTCGGGTAGTGGCGATATGGGTTTCCATTATGGCAGCACATTTACACGCGATTTTTGGGTGCTAAAGGTAGATAGAGATGGAGAAAAAGTTTGGAGCAAAATATTCGGAGGTACCGGAGATGATATAGGGGCATCAGTACTGCCAGCTCCTGATGGCGGATGCTATATTGTTGGCTCTACAGGTTCTACAGATTATGACTGTACAGATAACCGTGGTAGCAAAGACGTTTTTGTCGCCCGTTTAGATACAGCCGGAGATATAATCTGGCATAAGTGTATAGGTGGTAGCGGTTCAGATGGGGGGGGGGGGAGAGAGGGGTGTGGAGCTACCGATAACGGCAGTGGAGGTGTCTTAATCGGAGCTAGAGCAGCTTCCTTAGATGGGGATGTGACCCACAGGGTTACTGAATTTGGGAATAATATATGGTTGGTAAATGTGGATAGTGATGGCAATGTGCTGTGGGACAACTGCTATGGTGGTAGTGGTCAGGAGTACCCCAACTCTATATGTCGCACCACCGATGGCGACATTTGGATAATGGGTTGCTCGCAAACTGCAGGCGGTCAGGTAAAGTACGGATATGGCGATAAGGATGCCTGGCTGGTGCATACAGATAGCGATGGTAATTTCTTAAATGCGAAAGTATTGGGGAGCAGTCGTCAGGATGTTGGGTATATGGTATATCCGCTTAGCGATGGTTCGGTTTTAGGGGGAGGATATTACAGATATGGAGATGGTGGTTTTTCTTTGTATCCGCTTCATGGTGGTGAGAAAGATGCTTTCCTTGCAAAGTTTGCCAACTGGGCAAATGAAATACACTCAGTTGCGCTTAATACTTCAATATCAATATACCCTAATCCGGCTCATGACTTTATTCAGATCAGGTGTCAAGGTATTGAAAAGGGGAAAGTATCTATAACCGATGTAGTAGGCAAGGTTGTCTATTCCGGTGAGTTTAAAAGGCAGTTGCAACTGTCTGTACGAAACTGGCATAGCGGTATGTATTATGTACAGGTATTGCACGACAACAAAGTGATTGATACTCAGGAAATAACCATTAACCGTTAAGAGCAAACCCTATCATGTAAAGTAAAAATTTCGGCACCTGTTTTCTATATTCATTCTTCTGTTATTGTCGGAATTATAATGCTAATGATTAATGGAAAGGCAGGACTTTTCCGGGCAACCCATCTGTCACCCTGACGAAAGGAAGGGGCTGTCACATAGCATGAGTATTGGATGTCTCCTATTGCCGAGAATCAGCAGATACAGCACAATAATTAAAAATACCGGAATCAAGACATGCAAACACTATATCACGAACCAAACCACAAGAATAAAATTGTTTAATAGCGTTTCGTAACTTCATTATTCGATCATGCTGCGCTCAAATGAAAACAGTCTATTTACTCCTGTTATTAGCTACTCCATTAGCTGTAAATGCACAGCCTGAAACTCCCATGCTGTCTTTTGAGACAATTGGAGGTGATGGTTCAGATAAGGTTATGCCATATACAACAAGTACACCTGATGGAGGTTTTATTATAGGTCTTAACAGTCTTTCATCAACAGGTCCTATAACTGATGACTTTTGTAGTGAACCGCATGGCAGAATGATTTTTGTAAAATATAATGCCAGTGGTTCAGCAGTTGAGTGGAACAAATGTTTTTCAGACAGATGGTCAGATTCATCGTTTATTTTTTTGTTCGAAACTACTGATGATAAATATGTAGTGGGAGGAATGAAAAATAGTGGAAACAGATGGATAATACGCAAAGAAGATGCTATGGGAGGGCTTATTTGGAATAAGTCATATGGTGGAACAGGTACACAAGAGTTAAATAGTATGATGGCAACAGACGATGGTGGCTATATTTTGTTTGGTTCTGCTTATTCCGGCGATGGAGATATGGGATTTCATTATGGTGGTGGCGGAACGCGTGATTTTTGGGCATTGAAGGTAGATGTTGATGGAGAAAAAGTATGGTGCAAAATATATGGAGGAACAGGAGATGATATAGGAGCCTCAGTGGTGTTAGCATCGGACGGTGGATATTACATTATAGGGTCAACAAGTTCGTCGGATTACGATTGTACCGATAATCATGGTGCCAGAGATGTTTTTGTTGCAAAGATAAACACCGATGGGAATATGGTATGGCATAAATGTATAGGTGGTACTGGCTCCGATGGAGGAGCAGAGGTAGAGGGGTGCAGGGCGACAAATAATGGTAGCGGGGGTATTCTTATAGCTGCCCGTACGGGGTCTGCTGACGGAGATGTGAGTCACAAGATTAACGATATCGGGAATAATATATGGTTGATTAATGTGGACTCTAGTGGCAATATCCTTTGGGATAATTGTTATGGAGGAGGGGGGCAGGAATACCCTAATTCTATTTGCCGTGGCACAGATGGCGATATATGGATAATGGGTTCTTCCCAAACCGTCGGGGGGCAGGTGCGGTACGGATGTGGCGGTAAGGATGCTTGGTTAGTACATGCAGATAGCGATGGTAATTTCTTAAACGCGAAAGTATTGGGGAGCAGTCGACAGGATGTTGGATACATGGTGTTCCCACTTAGTGATGGTTCGGTTTTAGGGGGGGGCTATTATGGATATGGAGATGATGTATTTTCTTTGTATCCCCTTTATGGTGGTTCTAAAGATGCCTTTCTTGCAAAGTTTGCCAATTGGGCAAATGAAATACACTCGGTTGCGCTTAATTCGTCTGTATCTATTTACCCAAACCCGACAACGGATTTTATTCAAATCAGGTGTCAAGGTATTGAAAAGGGGAAAGTATCTATATCCGATGTAGTAGGCAAGGTTGTCTATTCCGGTGAGTTTAAAAGGCAGTTGCAACTGTCTGTACGAAACTGGCATAGCGGTATGTATTATGTACAGGTATTGCACGACAACAAAGTGATTGATACTCAGGAAATAACCATTAACCGTTAAGAGCAAACCCTATCATGTAAAGTAAAAATTTCGGCACCTGTTTTCTATATTCATTCTTCTGTTATTGTCGGAATTATAATGCTAATGATTAATGGAAAGGCAGGACTTTTCCGGGCAACCCATCTGTCACCCTGACGAAAGGAAGGGGCTGTCACATAGCATGAGTATTGGATGTCTCCTATTGCCGAGAATCAGCAGATACAGCACAATAATTAAAAATACCGGAATCAAGACATGCAAACACTATATCACGAACCAAACCACAAGAATAAAAT
>JAUHYD010000019.1 GCA_030426665.1 Bacteroidia bacterium
TGCTCAGTGTAGTTGTCAGACCAAGGCATACGTTCATTGTTCCTGTAAGCGCCGAAGGAAGTGGATTTACGGTAACATCATGAGTAGTGAAACAACCCAGCTTTGTATAAGTAATTGTAGTCGTTCCCGCTGTAACGCCCGTCACAACACCGGCGCCGAATACCGTCGCAACGGCCGGCGCGCTGGTACTCCACGTACCCGCCGCAGTAGTAGAAGAAAGTGTAATGTTGGAAGCAACACAAACGTTGCTCGAACCGGTTATTGGATTGGGAAGCGGGTTTACCGCCATTGCTGCCGTACTGAAACAACCATTCGATATCGTATAGGTTATCGTTGCCGTTCCCGACGCTACACCGGTTACATCGCCGCTGGCTACTACCGTCGCTATACCAACATCGCTGCTGGTCCAGGTACCGGGCGTTACCGTATTGCTCAATGTTGTAACATCACCCACACATACCGACATTGTGCCAGTGATAGCAGGGGGCAATGCATTTACTGTAACAACGACGGAAGCGGCACAACCAGTGCCGACTGTATAACTTATAGTTGCTGTTCCGGGAGCAACACCAGTCACCACACCGGACGTTCCATCTACAGTAGCTATAGACAAATCATCAGAACTCCAGGTACCGCCGGCATCGGGATTACTTAATGTAGTTGTATATCCGGCACATACCGTAGCCGTACCTGTAATAGCCGATGGTAGCGGATTTACCGTTACTACTACCGTGCGCCTGCACCCTGTCACAAACGAACAATACACAGACACAGTGTCAGCAGCCACACCAAAAACAACCCCGGTACCCAATCCCACCGAAGCCGTCGCCGACGAAACGGAAGTCCACGTGCCACCGGCAGAACTGAAAAGGGTGGTATTAGAACCTAAGCACACCTCTGCTGTACCGGTTATCGGAGCCGGAACCGGATCTACGGTCACGATTGCGGGACGGTAACATCCCGAGGGCATCGTATAGGTAATATCTACTGTACCAACGCCAATTGCCGTAAACAAGCCTGTTGCCGCGTCTATTGTAGCCAATGGGGACGGCGGAGCAATACTCCACGACCCTCCTGCTACCAGATTTGAATAAGTTGCGGTATCGTCCTGACATAATCTCGGGGGTCCGGAAATACTACTTGGGGAGGCGTTAACCGTTACTTCTACGGCAGCTTGACACCCGGTACTTAATTTGTACGTAATAAGTACATTCCCTGCAGAGACACCTAAAACCAAACCACCCGGACTAATTGTGGCAACTGTTTCATTGCCGCTCGTCCAGATACCACCGGGAGGGCCACTGGTTAGTGTAGTACTCAACCCCTCACATACAGTTAATGTACCGGCTATCGGAGTCGGGTTGGGGTTGACAGTCACTATCTTAATGGTAGAACATCCAGAGGGCATGGTATATGTTATTGTAGCCGTAGCGGTTGGTGTGTAGGATACCGGCGTCACTTCTCCTGTGGAAACGTCGATAGTAACAACGGAAACATCACTACTACTCCATGTACCACCCGCAATCGGATTGCTCAACGGTCTTATTTCATCTTCACAAAATGCGCCATAACCTACTATAGGCGCCAAAGGGTTTACGGTAACGATCGCCGTCGAATAGCAACCTGATAACAACGTATAAGTAATAGTTGCCGTACCGGATGAAACACCTGTCACAACTCCTGTAGCAACGTCAACAGTAGCAATTGAAGGACTGCTACTACTCCATGTCCCCGCGGGCGGAGGAGCAGGCAGCGTCAGATTTGTTGTTTGGCCGGCGCATACGGTAAGCGTACCTAAGATACCCGGAGGTGCTGCACTAACTGAAACAACCACCGAAGCAGAACACCCTCCCGGAAGTACATAACTAATATTGGCAGTACCTGTCGCAACGCCTGTAACCACTCCGGACGAGGAGCCCACAGTGGCAATCAAGATATCGTCACTAATCCACATACCTCCAGATGAAGCATTAAAAAGTGTAGTAGTACTGCCAACACAAGTTGTCGGCATTCCTGTAATGGGCGAAGTGGCATTTACAGTTACAATCGCAGTTGTAAAACATCCCGGCGCTCTTGTGTATGTTATTGTGGAAGTTCCGCCAGAAATACCACCTACAATTCCACTCGATGCACCTACTGCCGCGACAGCAGGCGTGCTACTACTCCAGGTACCACCGGTAGAATCATTGGAAAGCGTTGTAGTACTACCTGCACACACTGTCAATGTTCCATTGATATCAGGCACAACGCAAACTGAGGGCAGCCACCTGAATACCTGTCCGGAAACAGGTGCTGTAAAAACTGAAATAACAAACAAAGGCGGACCAACAGCAATGTCAGACAAAGAACTACCGGTAACTGTCTGCCAGTCTGTGGTACTATTATTAGATATTCCAATTGTTCCTCCATCGCCTATAAAAGTTGATGAGGGACCGTAATGAAAGTCTATTATACCACTAGTCTCATATAATTGCACCTGAAATGTCAAACTTCCAAGCCCAACCGCTGAAGCAAAATTATTCCACTCAATAGTAAATACCCGATTGGGCGAAGATCCGGTAGTCTCATAGTATACATTCCCGGTTCCGCTCCCATCTAGGTTATCCCAAAAAGGCATCAACCACCCTGCACCGGAGATATTTGTCTCCAGATTAATAGCTGACGTTGACGACGAACCGGTAAATGACAACCATCCGTTGCTGCACGCAGAAAGCGATGTGTAGGTAGCTCCGCAATAGTCAAAACTAAATCCGATAGGAATGCCCGTAACAGTTACATCGTCGCCACTCAATCCTGCAACAGCTGTACCAGTTCCGGAAATACTCGCAAACGGTAAGTTTAGGGATGCAAAGCCGTAAGACGTTGACGTCTGGGCATATCCAACCATTCCGAAACACCATAATAATAGGGTGACGTAAAATTTCTTCATATTATATAAAGTAAAATAGTAAATCGAAACTGCCGCGAACGACAATTCCTGCAATTTAACTGCGCCAACAGACAAAATATATAAATAAAAATACCTATATAAAAACCGCCACCACAGATTCAAGATAAAGTTAATTATATTTTACAGAATCATAAAATAAGTTGCGCAAAGGCGTAAATGATTGCCATAAATCAAACCAGTAGTTAAAAAAGTCTAAGATAATCTATCCGAATATGGATTGTTTAAGCTTCCAAATAATTGATCGGTTTTTCTTGAGGACGATATACAAAGCCCTTCCTCCACCAAAGTTTCTGAAAAAACGCTCAACCCCTTCGTCCATACTTCCCTCTAAATCGTATATCTTATTTCCCCGCTCCTTGGCGAGTTTCATTGTATGCCAAAGCAATAGAGATTTTGCCCGATAGCTATTGGTTTCAGGATTTTGTGCCCCCATAAAATAATAGCTTGTGTCATTGTCCCACATAGCCCAGACAATTGCATGGATACGGCCATCCGGTGTTTTCGCAACCCACAAAGCAGTAGCATCATTCTCTAAACCAACTTTCATTATTTTTTGCAGGTCTTTCAGCGAATATTTGAAAGATTTCCCTTTTCCCGCAAGCATTTTTTTCTGAAACTTATACAAATCTTTCAGGTGTTCCGGTGAATTGGTCACTGTTACTTCACTTTCAGCAATACGTATGTTTCTACGTACTGCATCTTTCATGTTATCAAGAAGTTTCTTTTCATCTTCCTTCAACTCCAACAAAAAAGTCTGTTGTACCTGAGACTGCAGCTTATATTGCTTGAATATTCCTGCCTGCTTCACATTAGGCTGAATGGCAAGGTGCCAAACCGGTGATTTTGGCATCTGTTTAATAAGGTCAGCTATAGTATCGTGCTGATAACTATCCACTTTGCTTTCTTTCAAGTCGTGAGGATAGAAAACCAGAGGCCCCATATAAGGTGTTAGCATAGGCGTACGGATAAGCGCCACACCAATCTTCTTTTCGACCGGATAAGGCCATGCTCCGGCAATGTGCTCTCCTTTTTTAGTAATAGCTACATCCCATTCCTTGCATACGGTATCGAGCCACCAAGGTTGTGAAAAAACCGGAATGTCATTTCTACTGCTACAAACTTTCTTGTAAATATCCTTATTGCTCATTGTCAATTGTTCATTTAGATTTGGGCAATTGGCTTATTGGTTCATTTCGATAGCAAAGGGGACGTAAAGTAACTAATAAAATGAGGTATCAACAAGCTGTTGGTAATTATTACTATTTAAACTGCAACACCTTCGCCGGTTGGACCCTGCGCACATACAACGTGGGTAGCCACATACACAAAACACACAAAACCAAGGTCGTGATATCGACTGCTGCAACTTGCCACCAAATAACCTTTATGGGGGCATAGCGCATATAATACGAGTTCTCGGGCAACGTCAATACACCATAAGTCTGCTGAATATAGCACAACGATAATGCAAGTATATTCCCGAGTAGAACACCAACACCTCCAACTATTGCCGCAATGCTCAGAAAGACATTTCGCATAGCGTTGTATGGCATCCCCAGCGCCTTCAACAATCCAATCATCACCGCTCTGTCTACAATCAGAATCAACAATGCAGCCCCCATATTAATAATCGCGACTATTGCCATAATTACTAAGAGAATAGCACTATTAACACCCTGCATTTCCAGCCAGTCAAAAATAAACGTATAGTTGTCGGTGGTTGTATATACAGCCAAGGGCGCCATAATAAGATTGTAGTGAATGTCACTGGCAACAGAATCGGCAAATGCAGTATTGTATACTTCGACCTGGTATCCATTAACGCTATCTGCGCCCCAACCATTCATATGCTGCAGGAGGCGCAAGTCGCATATTGCGTAAGCTTTGTCCATCTCCTCCATGCCGCTGTGGTACAAACCTGCAACCTTCAACAGCCTTACTCTGGGCAAATCGTTATCAATGAAGTTAACCCTTACTTTATCGCCCGTTTTTACATTTAGCCGGTCAGCCGTTGTTTTTGACAGGATAATATCCTTAGAATAACCTGAGGTCGAAAAATCCATCCCCTTACCAAAAGTAGTTACGCCACTGCCAAGTCGATAGTTGCTATCGACCCCTTTCAACTGGAGCCCCTCCAGTAATCCATTTACCTGCGCAATGGCAGGACGTACTGCATAGGGCGATACAGACTTCACGAGCGGCATTTTTTTTATCTCATGGTATAGGATACTATCCGCATATATTGGTCGGGCAAAACCCACAGAGTTAGACCCTGACTCATTGAACGAACGCACCTGCACATGCCCCATGAATCCGAACAGCTTTTCTGCGATGGCATGCTTAAATCCTGTAACAACTGCCAGTGATACTATCATTACCGTTACACTTAGCGCGGTAGCCACAATCGCCAACCTGATTATGAAGGAAGAAAATGTGCCTTTCTGCTTTACCAGATAACGACGCGCTATGAAAAATGAGAGATTCATCTATATGTGTAACTTGCGAATATATACCCCGAAATCAAGTCGGAAACAGATTATAAAATTATTTTTGTCATATAATATCTACTAGACAAAAGTAGGCTTTTCCGCGTGTTTGCAGATTAATGCGATAACTTATCGGTTATTATTTGTTGATTGGTACAATTCGGTATAATTTCACACCCGAATGTGAAGTTATTTATCTGTTGGCAAGAAAACTGTTTTCCGATTCCTAACGGTGAGGGCTGACAAAAAATTACTTGGCTAACGCAAAACAATAATCAGCAAATGAAACACGCATACGTATTTCCGGGCCAGGGAGCCCAGTTTCCCGGCATGGGCAAAAACCTATACGAGCAGAGCGAAGCTGCCAAAGAACTGTTTGACAGAGCAAATGAAATCCTTGGTTTCCAGATTACCGACATAATGTTTGGAGGAACTGATATGGAGCTCAAACAGACAAACGTTACACAACCAGCCGTCTTTTTACACTCGGTGATTTTATTTCTGACAACACCAGACCTATCACCGGACATGGTTGCGGGACACTCACTCGGTGAGTTTTCAGCGCTGATAGCCAACAAAGCACTTTCATTCGAAGACGGACTCAGACTGGTGGCAAAGAGAGCGGAAGCAATGCAACGTGCGTGCACCATCAACCCGTCTACAATGGCTGCTGTGCTGGGTATGGAAGATGCTAAAGTAGAAGAAATTTGTGCAGATATTAGCGCCGAAGTTGTTGTTGCTGCCAACTATAATTGCCCCGGACAGCTTGTGATAAGCGGAAGCAACGCAGGTGTGGCGCTTGCCTGTGAAAGATTGAAGGCTGCAGGTGCGAAACGTGCACTGATGTTACCGGTAGGAGGTGCATTCCACTCACCCCTTATGGAGCCCGCACGAAAAGAACTGATGCAAGCAATTGAGGACACTACATTCAGTGCCCCTACATGCCCCGTTTACCAAAACGTAGATGCACAGCCCTATACCGACCCTGAAATAATAAAGCAGAATCTTATTAATCAGCTGACCGCTCCCGTAAGGTGGACGCAGACAGTACAAAATATGATTCAGAATGGTGCCGGTAGCTTTACGGAAGTTGGTCCGGGTAGTGTACTACAAGGACTTGTAAAGAAAATAAACAGAGAAGTGTCAACAAATGGCATCAGCTAAAACCTGACTAACAACAGACTTTCAGTGATACTTTTCGACCAATCAATACTAACTATAAGCGAGACAGCGAAAAATGCGTTCCACGCACATCCGGCACCTCGCTCTATACAGCAAGTTTATGCTTCCCGAATTTAACAATACAGAAGTAGCTTTTAAGTATCGAAGTAACAGGGAACTAAAGAGGGCCAGATTCCTTTTTAGCTCTATGGCTATGCCTTCTGTTACCAAGGCCGGCATGTTTCTGACCAAAATAGCAATCAAGTGGGACCTCCCGGTAAAAAAGCTCATCAAGTTTACTCTTTTTGATCAATTCTGCGGTGGCGAAACGATGGAAGACGCCGGTAAAACTGCGGCTTCTCTGGCTACCTATGGAGTGAAGACAATACTCGATTACGGTGTGGAGGGCAAGGAGTCTGAAAGCGAGTTTGACAGAGCTGTGCCTGAATTTATTAAAGCGATTAACTACGCTGCCGAAAACAAAAGCATCCCTTTCATCAGCCTCAAAATGACAGGCTTTTCAAGCTTTGAGTTACTGGAAAAGATTCACAGCGACCTACCACTTTCCGAAGACGAAAAAGAGGCATGGCAACGGGTCTATAAAAGAGTGGACACCATATGCAGAACTGCTGCAGAAAAAGAGATAATGGTGCTGATAGATGCAGAAGAAAGCTGGATTCAGGAACCGGTAGACCAACTGGTTACGGCAATGATGGCAAAGTACAATACTTCAAAAGCCGTGGTCTTCAATACCTTTCAGCTTTACCGACATGACAGGCTCGTCTTCCTGAAAATTTCTCATGCTTTGGCTCAGGAAAATGGCTATATCCTTGGTGCTAAATTAGTACGTGGTGCCTACATGGAAAAGGAAAGAAAACGCGCCGAGGACATGGGTTACCCTTCTCCGATACAACCGACCAAAGAGGCTACAGACAAGGATTATGACCTTGCCGTTACATACTGTCTGGAGCATTTAAACAGTATAAGTCTGTTTATAGGCACCCACAACGAATTTAGTTGTCTATCCGCTGCGAAACAGATAGACGAACATAATATTCCGCACAACAGTAACATGATTTATTTCTCTCAGCTATATGGTATGAGTGACAATATTTCCTTCAATCTCGCACATGAAGGCTATCATGTTGCGAAATACCTTCCCTACGGTCCTGTGAGAGATGTAATTCCCTACTTGATGCGACGTGCGCAAGAAAACACTTCCGTTGCCGGGCAAAGCAATAGAGAACTAACCTTGATTAAACAAGAAGTGAGCAGGCGAAACTTATGACAAAACCCAGCTAAATCGCGTAGCTTAGGAACAACACCAGAATTGCGTACAACAGCATCATACCATCTACCATTGCGACAAAAGCGCTGTGGGTAGTTCGGCTCCTGATATATCTGGTTACAAGAGCGGTAACGATGGCTGTTAGCACTGCAGCAATTAGCCTTGCTGCGTCAGGATGAACGGAATGTTGTGCAAGCGCGATTATTACGAAGAGAATCAATAAGAAATATACCAGGCGGTAAGCTCGTTCAACACCAATTCTGTTTGGGAGTGTCTCAATATCCTGTCGGGTGTCTTTTTCCATATCGCGAATGTCAAAAACGACACATAGTGCAAAAACAAACACAAAGCGCATCAACACTTCCAGCCAATAACCGGAGACAGCAACATGGCGATATTGCATCGGCAGAATAGTTGTGGCACCCACCCAAACTGCCGTCAATACTGTAATCTTAATCAGACCAAAATCGCGAAGCCGTCGTTTACCGCCAACCGGAATCGCAGGTACAAAATACGCAACCGCAAATACACACAAAACGATTAGAGAAACTAGCATTTCTGCGGACAACAAATAAACGCCGGAAACACAAAGAAGCGAACCCAATGCCAAAAACAAAACAAATTGCCCCTTGTTTCGTGTTGGTGCCTCAGAAGGGTAACCCACAGGAACCAACCTGGACAAATTATAAACCATAAGAGTACTCCCAAAAACAACACGATGCAGGCTGCTGCCTATCTGTATCACTTTACCAAATTCTATCAGGTGCTCCGTTATGTAACACATTCCCAGAGCGCAAAACGCTGTAAACAAGCTTGTCGATACAAAAAAATCAGCCAATCGAGACAGTACCCGCACACTACAAAAGTAAAGACAAAGATTCGAAAACAGGTCAATAAATCAGAGCGGAGCACACCATACAAATAATGGCACAATGTTTGCATTGATAATATTTGCCGTACAGACCATAAATCAGATGACCATGAAAAAGACCTTAGCGATTCTCCTGTTTATCTATGCCATAATCATTTCATTAGCGTTTACCACCGGATAAAAAAAAATGCCGGATAAATCCGGCACTCAATTCAAGAATTTAGATACACATCACAGTGGAATATTACCATGCTTACGTTTAGGCATCGTAACCACTTTATTCTCCAGCATCTTATACCCTTTTATCAACTTAGAACGTGTATCGGATGGGATAATCACCTCATCCACATATCCCTTGGCTGCGGCAGCGTAAGGATTTGCAAATTTATCAATGTACTCCGCTTCCTTTTCTTTAAGTTTTTGTTGCGGGTCTTCGGCTTCTGCAATTTCCTTTTTGAAGATAATTTCGGCAGCACCCTTTGCCCCCATTACGGCAATCTCTGCTGTCGGCCACGCGTAATTCAGGTCTGCACCAATATGTTTTGAATTCATTACGTCATAGGCTCCGCCGTATGCTTTTCGGGTTATGACGGTCACCTTCGGCACAGTAGCTTCACTAAGTGCGTACAATAGTTTCGCCCCGTTTACAATTATACCATTCCACTCCTGATCAGTGCCCGGCAAAAATCCCGGAACATCAACCAACACAAGTAACGGAATATTAAACGCATCGCAGAACCGAACAAAACGAGCTCCTTTTCTGCTGGAGTTGTTGTCCAGAACCCCGGCAAGAAATGCCGGTTGATTTGCTACTATTCCGATGCTCCGCCCACCAATTCTAGCAAACCCGACAACTATGCTCTCTGCATATTCTTTGTGAACTTCCAAAAAGCTATCAGTATCAACGACTTCCTCTATTACTTCCTTAATATCGTATGGCTGGTTAGGGTTGTCCGGAATTATGTTGTCCAATGCAGGCCTGCTTTCATCAGCATCTTCATAATCGTATACCGGAGCGTCTTCCTCACAATTCTGCGGCATATACGAGAGCAGGCTTTTGATATTGTCGATACAAGCCACTTCATTGGCACACGCAAAGTGAGTGACTCCCGACTTGGACGCATGGGTATGTGCACCGCCCAGTTCCTCGCTGGTTACATTCTCATGGGTCACCGTCTTAACAACGTTCGGACCGGTAACAAACATGTAAGAAGTATTCTCGGCCATCAGGATAAAGTCGGTAATAGCCGGCGAGTATACCGCTCCTCCTGCGCAAGGGCCGAGTATCGCTGATATCTGCGGCACTACACCGGAAGCCTTCACATTACGATAGAAAATGTCGGCGTAACCGCCAAGAGACACAACACCTTCCTGAATCCTGGCCCCTCCGCTATCATTCAACCCGATCACCGGTGCACCATTTTGCATCGCCAAGTCCATGATCTTCACAATCTTCTGTGCATGTGTTTCGGATAAACTCCCTCCGAAAACGGTAAAGTCCTGAGAATATACATATACAAGGCGACCATTAACTGTACCATATCCGGTTATTACACCATCTCCGGGATATACCTCCTTGTCCATACCGAAATCCCGGCAACGATGTGTTACCAACATACCTATTTCTTCAAACGACCCCTCATCCATTAACAACTGTAGCCGCTCCCTCGCAGATAGTTTCCCTTTTTTGTGTTGTGCTGCAATTCGCTTTTCTCCTCCGCCTTTCAGCGCTTGTTGCTGCTTTTCCTTCAGTAGTGCTCTCTTTTCCATAACGATGACAAACCTAGTAATTTTTTACAGCATTGAAATGACTTCATCTCATATAAAAAATAACATAAAACAATATACATCTGCCTATTCTTTAAAAAACAGACCCACAAGCTGCTGTCATCAAACATGGCAATTTTTTGCTTTCCAATACAAAACCCGTAATTTGAGCAAAAATTAACCCTTGAAAACAATTCGGGCATCTCTGCTAATCACGTTAGTTGCAATCACTTGTCAGTTTGCAACCACAGCACAAACTATTTATACTGCCGCAGGAAACGGAACAGGAGCGTTTGCCGGAGACGGTGGACCGGCAACCGCATCGCAACTGAATTCACCGGGCGGTGTTGCCGTTGATGCTGCAGGTAATACCTATATCGCAGATTTCGACAATAACAGAATTAGGAAAATAGACGCAAGCGGAACTATTACAACTATTGCCGGAACAGGCTTTGGTGGATTTTTGGGAGACGGAGGTCCGGCAACTGCCGCTTGGATAAAGTGGCCAAAAGATATTGCGTTGGACGCTTCCGGGAATATCTACATTTCAGATTTCGGAAATAACGTTATTCGGAAAATAAACACATCCGGAATTATCAGCACCATAGCAGGTGTTGCAGGAAGCATCCCCTCTTATAGCGGCGATGGCGGACCTGCGACAGCTGCGCATTTCGGAAATGTATGGGGAATAACTGTTGACGGTGCCGGCAATGTGCTGGTTGCCGACCAAATCAATTCATGTATTCGCAAGATAAGCACAACAGGTATTATCACATCTATCGCCGGAACACCAGGTTTTCTGGGCTTTGCCGGAGACGGAGGCCCGGCAACTGCTGCTCGTCTGAATAATCCCACTGGAGTTGCAGTTGACCCAACGGGAAACATATTTATCGCTGACTGGGCAAACAACAGGGTTCGCAAAATCAACACATCGGGAATAATATCAACAATAGCAGGTATCGGACTGCCTTATGGCTATGATGGTGACGGAGGTCCTGCAACGGCTGCAAAGCTTTATTACCCGATTGGCATTGACGTAGACAACATCGGCAATGTGTATGTATGCGATAACTATAACAACTGCGTTAGAACCATCAACTCAGCCGGAATAATAAATACGTTCACAGGGAACACAGGTTTAGCAGGGTTCAGCGGAGATGGCGGCATAGCGCTTACAGCAAAGCTAAACCGCCCTTCTGATGTTGCCGTTCGGTTTGATGGAGATGTATTTATTGCCGACAAAGACAATCACAGAGTCCGCCATGTCCGGTTGAGTAGCGCACCTTACTTTGTTGGTGGCAGCACTCAGGAGTTGACGTTGTGTCCAATAGAATTTATTAACATTGACTCGCTTCTGAAAGTCTATGACATTGACCTTGGTCAAACGCTTACCTGGAACCCGGCAACTTCACCAACACTGGGCACACTCGTATGCAGCTATTCCACTACATCTACCGGTGGCGTGGTCACGCCTTCAACTATTTCGTACGCGCCACCATTTGGCTTTACCGGAACAGATACCTTTTCTATCAAAGTGACTGATGGCACTTTTGCCGATACGATTACGTTTTACATTTCGGTCGTTGCCGGCCCCGATGCGGGTAGCATTAGCGGAGCAAATACAGTATGTCCGGGATTGAGTGTCGTCTTGTCAGAAACTGTGACCGGAGGTTTATGGACGAGCAGTGACCCTGCCGTTGCCTCTGTAGATGCATCAGGAAGTGTGACAGGAGTAGTTGCCGGAAGTGCTGTTATATCCTATAGCGTTTCGAATATCTGCGGTACGGCAGTCGCCACATTCAATATTAATGTTTCGGCGACTGTGCCTTGCACCTCGTCGGTACCAGAAACCACCACTCCTTTGCAGGGAATTATTATCCCTAATCCCAGCAACGGGAATTTTACGATTTCATTCCCGAACAATGGCTACTCCGGCTACAACATAGAAATATTCAACATATTAGGGAGGTCAATAAAAAAATATGAAAATATAAATAATAGCAATTTTAATATCTCATTGAACGAACCTCCGGGCAACTACGTAATTAAAATATTAAACAATAATCAATCGTATATACAAAGATTACTAATCAAATAGAGATTGATTTATTATTCATGTAAACAAAACCAGATACCGACACACAATCCTTTCTAAAAAATTTGCCTTTTTGATTGAGGTATCACATTTTACTATTGATGTTAATAATAGATAAATTTGCAATAAATTTGTAACTTGGTGTTGAAAACCAACCTTTTATTAAAAACGTGTGTCTAATTATATATTGTGTTAGCTAAATTGAGTAAAGTAGCGGTAGGCGGATATTTATTCTACTGAACAAATCATTAGCGGCACTCGTAAGTATTAACAAAGAAATTATCACGATATGAAAAGTAATATAATTACAAAATTCGCCAAGCTTAGTGTTTTGCTTGCGTTTTTATACAGTTCGTCATATGGTCAGCTTAGTCTCACAGATACAGGAAACTGTTTAAATCACGTGCTGCATGCTGCAATAACGGGAACGATGCCTACTCCCACCGGTATTACCGGTGATGATAGATATTCCGGTGTATTCCCCATCGGTTTTAGCTTCGATTTCTACGGTACGACATACACTCAGGTTGTAATCGGCTCAAACGGCATGTTGAGCTTTGACATTACTCGTGCCGGGGCCTACTGTCCATGGCCTATTTCAGCTGCATTGTTGGGAAACCCGAGTGCACGTAACAACATATGCGGCCCGTGGTGCGACATTCTTATATCAGCCGGAGGTTCCATCACTTACTCAACTGCGGGTACTGCTCCAAACAGAAAGTTTTCTGTCACTTGGTGTGGATCACGTATGTATTCCTGTACTACGCAATGGACGACCAGCCAGATAATCCTCTATGAAACTTCAAACATTATCGAAGTTCATACAGCTAATAAAACATTTTGTGCATGGAACAGCGGAAGGGCAATTACCGGTGTCCAGAATGCTGCCGGTACAGCTGCAACAGTAGCACCTATGCGTGACTGGATGCCAACCTGGACAGTAACCTCTCCACCGGAGGCATGGCGGTTCACTCCAAGTGGGCCTGGTGCTTATACAGTAGCATCAACCCCTTACGCGCCTATGCCCTATGCTACATCCGGCATCTATTGGTATGACAGCACTACCGGTGCCTATCTGGGATCTGGTCCGTACCTTACTGTTACGCCTACTGTCCCAACAACGTATACTGCTGCTGCACTGGGCTGTAATGACACTACAAAAGCTTCCATACTTGTGTATCCACCTAGTGTAGGAGTTTCGGGAGTTCCACACATTGACACATACTCGGTCGTTCATCCATCTGAGTGTGGCGTCTGTGATGGCTCCATTACACTACACGGCATTAATCCGCACCAGATAGATACTGTCTTTTATTCGTACAACGGAGTCCCGCAACCATCTTATGTAGATTCTGCAGCTCTGGATAGCACGATAACTTTGTCTAACTTATGTGGTGGGACCTACGACTATATCTACGTGAAAGTGCTTGATTGCCCGTCAAATGAAGTCGGTCCTATTGACGTGGTGACGCCTGTATTGGCAATATCGAAAATTACGAAGTCTGACCCCACAATATGTGGATACTATGACGGATGGATTAAACTACATGGCTTAACCCCGCTCAAACCGGTAAGCGTAGCTTACAATAAAGACGGAACACCACAACCCCCGTATACGGACATAGTAGCAGCAGATAGCACGGTAGTGATACCGTCGTTAGGCGCAGGAAACTATACCGGCATTGCCGCAACAGTAAGGTATTGTACCGCATTAGGCACACCTATTACCTTGAACAACCCGCCGGGCTTCCCTCCGTCATTCACTTATGACCTGGCACTCGGATGTCAGGGAGATACGGTGTTTATGACCAATACCACAACACCCACAGGGTATTTTACCTATTGGAACTATGGTGATGGCTCCGGTACTGACAGCCTCAAAGACTGGCATATATTCCGCACTGACCTGCTGAGCCCCAAATATGCAAACAGCTATGTGGTAGAAATTACCTATAACACCGTTCGCAATCACGATCCGGCCTGTGCAATGACGTTCAGGGATACTATTGACATTGACCACAGGATTCAGGCGAGCTTCAACACTACATTTGATACTGTATGTCGTGGTGTAGATGCAGAGTTCAATAATGCTTCCTTCAGCAATTATGGCCCCAGATATTTATGGGAGTTCGGTGATGGCTTTACCGATGACACATCTACGTCACCATATCACGCATACGATTACGCTGCAACATTCCCTGTAAAACTTACAGTAACTGATACTATCGGCTGTACGTCTGACGTAACAAATTACGTAACGGCCATTTCTCTGGATATCAGAGCGTGGCCGCACGATACGGACGTTTGTCTGAAAGGCCCAATGAAAATATTAGTTGACCAAGAGGTATTGGAAAACCCGGACAGACCTGTTTCCTATGCATGGACACAAACACCGTCAGGCACTAATCTTAACGCGTATAATGTTCACAACCCTGAGTTTAGTGGAATTGGCAACTTTACACTTACGGTAACGGCAAATACTTCATCATTCCCCGGATTTCCGAATGGTTGTGAAGCAAACGATGAAGTTGTGGTTCGTTCACACCCACCACTAACTATCACAAATCTAACGGCAAGCCCTCAGAAGATAAAGTTGGGAACAAGTATTCATCTAAATGCTGACGGTGCGGTTTACTATCGCTGGAGTCCGGAAAACGGAACACTTGACAACCCTAATATTAACAACCCAATTGCTACGCCAACTGACACATTTACTGTCTATACGGTGCACGCTATGAATCTTTGGGGCTGCCTTGACTCAGCTACCGTTACTGTAATCGTTGACGATGGTGTACACGAATTTGTTCCATCGGCGTTCACGCCAAATGGTGACGGCAAGAATGATGTATTCCGTATTATGAAGCTGAAGTTTGAGAAGCTTGTAGACTTCAGAGTGTATAACAGATGGGGTACACAAGTATTCCAGACGACCAACCCTGAAGTAGGATGGGATGGCACGCTGAACGGAGAGAAGCAAGATTTGGGTACATATATTTACAACATTATCGTAGCCTTACCCAATGGCGAAAACAAAATTTATAAAGGCAATGTAACGCTTATCAGGTAAGCACCGTAGCCGATAAATAAAACAGTAATGCCTCGCAAATGCGAGGCATTACTGTTTTACAGAAACAATGTATGAAGCATGGAAATGGCACAAACTACCTTTTCTTCTTCCGCTTTTTCGGCTTTCCGTATTTTGCCTTCATTTTATCTTTATAGCTAATTTTTACGTTTACCTTTTTATTCTTCTCTGACTTCTCATGAAACGCCCCCTTAGATTCTCGAATATCGGGCAACTCGATCAGGGACTCCCTCATACGCACCTGCGGAATTTCGTCGTCTGTGAGCACGTCTGAAATCTCCAGATGCTCCGGCAAGCCAGCAACGGGAATCTGATAATTCATCAATTGCTCAATCGCTTCTTTATAAACACCCTCTTTTTCGGTTGCAAACATGGTACTGACACCCTTTTTGTCTGCTCGCCCCGTCCTACCTATTCTATGCATATAAGCTTCCGGTTCATCGGGAACATCAAAATTGATAACGTGCGACACCTCCGAAATATCAATACCTCTCGCTACTAAGTCTGTCGCGATAATAAACCGATAGGTACCATCACTGAAATTGTTTATAGTATTGAATCGGTAATTCTGTGCCTTATTAGAGTGAATGACACCTCCCTCTCCGGGAAATACTTCTTCCAGCTGCTCATGTAGTACATCTGCCTGCTTCTTAGTACCAACAAATACCAACACCTTACTCATGTCTTCGCCTTCTGCCAGGAGCAGCTTCAGGAGATTGACTTTGGTATTAAAGTTTGGAACTTCAAACAGCCGTTGATTGATATTTTCCAAAGGCGTACCCGTAGGTGCAGCTTCCACCATCTCGGGAACATTAAAGTGAGTATTCATCAACACCTTAACCTCTTCGGTTATAGTCGCAGAAAACATAAGGTTCTGCCGCTTTGGCGGCATCAGATCAAGCACCTTGTTAATCTGCGTTCTGAACCCAAGATTAAATAACTCGTCCACTTCATCTATCACCATTCTCTTGATAGCCTTTAACTTCAATGAGCCATGCAATACCAAGTCTAACAAACGCCCCGGTGTCGCAACTACCACATCACATCCGTTTTCCACCGCGACAATCTGAGGCTTCATATTCACGCCACCATATACACCAACCGTTACGACATTCATGTATTTTGTCAATCGCTCTACCTCTTCCTCTACCTGCTTCACTAGTTCGCGCGTCGGCACAATAATAAGAATCTCCGGGTTGGAACTGTTTTTTGAAAATTTCCACATTCTAAGGCATGGGAGCAGATAAGCCAGGGTCTTACCTGTGCCTGTCTGGGCGATTCCACATACATCCCTCCCGGACATAATCACAGAAAATGCCTTTTGCTGAATAGTTGTCGGCTGAACGTAGCCCAACTCGTCCAATACATTCAGGAGCGGAGTGTTAAGATTAAAATCTTTAAAAGTCATAATTAGTTATACTCACACGAAGATAGCCCATTATACTGTATCGCAGTCGCTAACCTACTAACCCTGCGACAGCGGCCACAAACTCTGCTCTTGGCATCATCTGCGCGCCAAGGCTTTCTAAATGGCTGGTGTACACCTGGCAGTCAATAAGCTGCACCCCTTCTGACGCTAAATGTCTGACCATTTTGATAAATGCATACTTACTGGCATTGCTCACTTTACTGAACATACTCTCTCCAAAAAACATCCTACCTATTCGTACTCCATACAACCCACCTACCAAAGCGCCATTACTCCACGCCTCACCACTTACCGCAAACCCTGCTTTGTGCAAAGCAGTGTACGCATTTACTACGTCTGGAGTAATCCATGTACCGGGCTGCCCGTCTCTCACAATAGCTCTGCAAGCGGCTATCACCTCACTAAACGCTGTATTCATTCTGAATTCAAAACGACCACCGTTCAAGACACTACGCATGCTCTTACTCACTTTCAATGAATCCGGCAACAGCACAAACCTCGGGTCCGGCGACCACCATAGAGGTGGTTCATCTTCGTTGTACCAGGGAAAAATACCGCTACGATACGCGAGTAGCAGCCGTTCAATACTCAAATCCCCTCCTATGGCCAGCAACCCATCAGGCAAAGCATCCCCCACCGGTGGGAAGAAATGCTCCGCACCAATTATGTGAACATGCTCGTTAATTTCATCGATAGCCATTGACGATTGCAAATTTGCAACATTCCCTCAGCAATACATAACAGACACCGTTCGTTTTAACGCTTCCATGAATTTCGATTATGACTTTATTAACAGCATTTAAAGTACATTTGTTATACTATACAAGTAAAAGACTATGTTACAATTCATGAAGAATAAAATTCTCATACCTCTGCTGATTGTCTGTGCTTTGGCTGCTTTTTTCTCATTTAAATATGTGAAAGCAGACGGCAAGTCGTCGCAGGAAAGAAGGGCGATAATTATCAAAACTGCAATGAAGACCATTAAAGCAGGGCATTACTCTCCACGGGCGATTGACGACACTTTCTCGGCAAACGTCTATAAAGATATGATTACCAGCTTCGACGGGGAAAAGCTCTATTTCACTAAAGAGAATATTAATACCTTGAAACAGTACGAATATGCTATTGATGACCAGGTAAATATGGGCAATACAGAATTCTTTGACTCTCTCGAAGCAATCTACCTCCGTAGGGTAGATGCGTCTGAAAAGATTTTCGAAAAAGTACTGAAAAAACCTTTCTCGTTCAAAACTGACGATGTATTGGAATTAGATGCTGATAAACGCGGATACGCATCTGCCGGAACAGAAATGTATGAAAGGTGGAAAAAATTCCTCAAATACAGAACATTGGTTAAATACATAGACCTGAAATCTGAGCAGGATAAAAAGCGAGAAAACAAAGATTCTGTAAATGCCAAATTCAAAACCGATGCAGAATTAGAAGTTGAGGCACGTGAGAGTATCCTTAAAAGTAACAAACGATATATCAAAAGGCTCAAGAAAACGAAACCGGAACAACGCTTCACCTTCTATGTCAACCAACTTACAGAAGCAGAAGACCCACATACTTCCTACTTCCCACCTGTTGACAAAAGTGCTTTCGACGAGCGTATGAGTGGAAGTTTTGTAGGCATTGGGGCAAGACTGAATCAGGTAGATGATAAAACAGTTATTGTGGAAGTGATAACCGGTAGCCCTTCCTGGAAGCAAGGAGACCTGAAAGCAGAAGATGAGATAATGAAAGTAGCTCAAGGCAAGGAAGAACCTGTTGACATTACCGGCTGGGCTTTGGATGACGTTGTTAAAATAATCAGAGGAGACAAAGGAACGGAAGTAAGGCTGACAGTAAAAAGTAAAGACGGGGCGGTAAAAGTCATTCCCATAAAAAGAGGCGTAGTAGAGCTTGATGAAGTTTTTGCAAAATCTGCGATCATAAAAACCGAAACCGGGAAAATAGGTTTTATCTATCTGCCTGAATTTTATGCCGACTTCAACCATACCAGCAGGCGCACATGCAGTAAGGATGTAGCCATAGAAGTTGAAAAACTCAAATCAGAAGGGGTAAACGGTATCATTCTGGACCTCCGCTACAACGGTGGCGGGTCGCTGGGAGATGTTGTAGACATGGCCGGAATATTTCTCGGCAAAGGACCGGTTGTGCAGGTAAAAAGTGGGCGTTCAAAACCTTCTGTACTCGAGTCCAGAAGCTACGATACTGCTCTTTATAACGGACCTCTTGCTATTATGATTAATCAAAACAGTGCATCTGCATCAGAAATACTTGCAGCAGTCCTTAAGGATTATAAGCGTGCTGTTATTGTGGGTTCTACATCTTTCGGAAAGGGCACTGTTCAGAAAATGGTATCTCTTGATGACATGCTAGACCCCATGACTCGTCTGAACATGCTTCATGACACAACGGGAGCTTCTGACGGCTCAATAGGCGTGCTGAAGCTGACTATGGAAAAGTTCTACAGGGTAAATGGCAACTCCACGCAACTGAGAGGTGTATCGCCTAATATAGATATGCCTGACCCATATGACAGCTACGATGAAGACGAGCTGGGCGAGCGACATTATAAAACTGCGTTGAAGTGGGATGAAATTGCTCCTGCTAAATACACGCCCACGAACAGCATTCCAAATATGGATCAGATTGTTGCATTGAGCAATAACCGCATCAAAAACAATGAAACTTTCAAGTTGATTACTGAGAATGCACAGTTCATAAAAACAAAGAAAGAAGACAATACTGTTTCGCTCAACGAAGTGAAGTACAAAAAAGAGCAGGAAGAAATAAATGCCATTTCTAAAAAATTAGAAGATTTGCAGAAAAATGCCGAATTACTGGAAATGGCAAACGTTACTGCTGACCTCGACAAGATAAACGTTGACAGCGCGTCAATTGCTAAAAACAAAGACTGGCTCAAATCTTTAGGCAAAGACATCTATATTGCGGAGACGGTAAACATCCTCAATGACATCAGAAAGTCAAATATGAATGTAACTATGGGTGCCGCACACAGATAGGCCAGCAGTCAGCAGAAAAAATATAAGCAAGAAAGGCAGGCCGATGAGCCTGTCTTTTTTTGTTTCCCCCGGCGCTTTACGTTCAACCTACGTAATTACGACTTACGACTTTTCAAAAACTTCTTCTTGTATTTTCTGGTTGTGGCTGCGATGATGAATCCCCCAACCAGAGATGGAAAAAGCCAAACGAGCAATGGCGGGAGAAAATTTACATTAACGACAACAAAGGCTGTAAAAGCAGCAATGTATGCCGCGCCAAAACTTTGAAAATGAGAAAATAACCAGTATTGCTTTTCCCGTGGTGGAACAAAAAAGCTCTTCATCCAAGTATAAGCATATAAAGCACCAATAACGCCAAAGACAATTCCTACTACACCAAAGTAAACACCCCGCAAAACCAACCTTGCTCCCCAAAACAATATGAGGGCATTGAACAACGCCGGCACAACCCCAATTACCCAATCCACCACCTGAGGGCGAACAGCACCTGTATAGAGGTTTTTTAGAAATACTGACCGGTAACCGATGGCTGTAAGTTGATAACTGAAGAACGAAATCATCAATAAAAAGGCGTTAGAAGACACAACCGACAGATATATGGCAGATACAAACACGGCTGTCATTCCCCAGAAAAAACCGAGGCCCGCTACCTTATGCTTTCTGCTCCCTTTTTTCCATAACATAGCTAACAGCCCTGCCAACAAGGCAATACTACCACCTGCGATATGTAATACTAAGAAAGAAGTGCGCAATTGTTGCTGTTTCGGGCAAGATACTACATTCCCCCAAACGCATGGATACACACAACCAGACAGTTGCGTATTAACTTCAGGCTCCGGCTATTAGCGAATCAGATTGATTAACTTCTTTTCATCCGTAATAATCACCTTACCGTTCTTAATCTCTATCAGATTCTCGCTCTTAAAATCACTCAACGTTCTAATCAGTGACTCAGAAGCGGTACCTGCTATTGTGGCAAGGTCATCCCGGCTGATATTAATCTGAAATGGCTCGTCTCTGTCTTTGCGATATTTCTTTTCCAGACTAATTAAGGCTTCCGCAACCTTTTTCCGTAATGTATTGTAAGCAATACCCAATAAATGCTCTTCTTTTTCTACCAGATTTCTTGCTAACAATGAGACGAACTTTTTCGCAATTGCCGGATTGCTGTTCATTAGGTTTTCAAAATCTTTTTTCGGTATCAGCGCAAGCTCAGTATCGTCAATGGTCTCAGCACTCTCCTGATAGGTACCACCCTCTAAAAGCGTAGTGTATCCCAAAAAATCGCCCGTGCTATACAAGTCCATTACCAGATCCTTACCATCGTCATGGGTTTTATAAGTCCTTACCTTACCGGATATAACGTAGTACAAATAGTGAGGATGATTACCTTCTTTGTACACCAGCTGTTTCTTTTTATAGGTATTGGTGTTACACTCTTCTGCCAGCTGTTCCAGTGTCTTTGTATTGTCAATCGTATGAATCAACTCATTTACTCCGGACAAGTCTGAAGGCAAAGACTTCTTTAGAATTTCCATTTTCTTAAACCGACTCTCAATGGCATTCAGCAATTCGTTTCCGGCAAATGGCTTGGTGATATAATCGTCGGCACCCAGCTCCATTGCAGCCCGAAAATCGCTTCGTTCGCTTTTCGAGGTAAGGAAAATAAAAGGAATATTCTGTGTCCTTGAATCCTTGTGCAATACATGCAATACGCCATATCCATCAATACCGGGCATCATAATATCACAGATTATGAGGTCGGGCAGATTTTGCTGAGCCGATTCGATACCGTCTTTACCATTTGGTGCGGTAATGACATTATAGTCGGATAGTGTCAGAATTTCTTCCACATTCTCCCGAATATCTTCATTGTCTTCTATTATTAAAATAGTTTTCATCGGTTGTTATTATTTACAAAAGTGATTGTAAACCTTGTTCCTTCACCTACCTTGCTTTCACAAGTAACAGTCCCCCCCAGCAATTCTGCATACTTACTTACTATATGCAAACCCAATCCGGTACCTTGTATATTGGTAACATTAGAAGATCGGAAAAATCGCTTATACAAATCCTTCATATCGTCTTCAGGAATCCCTATGCCACTATCCTTTACCGATAGTATAACATTCTTATCGGTTGTCTCCGTCGTCACCTCCACAACGCTGTCTTCGTTTGAAAACTTAATTGCATTGGAAAGTAAATTTGTAATTATGTGTTTCATCATAGAGGCATCAAGGTATACTTCCTTTTTGCCACCTAGGTGTTTGTAAGCCACGTCCTGCCCTTGTTTAAGCAAATGGCGCACATCCTGTATGATTTCTTCTGTTTGCTCGTACAAACTATAGGTGGCATACTTGGCAAGTATGTTACCCTCTTCAATTTTACCTACGGAGAGGAAGTCATTCAATATCTCAGTGAGCGAAGTAACAGAAGATACTATTCTCTGAATGTGTTTATCCCTCTGAGCTTGCTGATCCTCTTTTACATACTTCGAAAGCAAATATGCAGACGACAAAACAGCACTCAATGGCGTCCGGAACTCATGCGATGCCATAGATACAAACCTCGACTTCAATTCGTTTAACTCTTTTTCTTTTTCCAGTGCAGTGCGCAATTCTACTTCGGCCTTTTTCTTTTCAGATATATCGATTGCAATACCCAGATAACTGGACACTTCATTTCTGGCATCCTTCAAAGGGGTTACATTCAATGAAACAAAAAAGCAGCTACCATCCTTCCTCACATAATTCCACTCCATATTATTCTCAGGCTCAGCAGCAAAAACCTGAAACCCTGCTTCGATAGTCGTCCCCTCAATGTCTGTCAACTTCTTTGCGCGCGCCTCCAACTCTTCCGGGAGGTGAAAACTAACCAGATTCATCTTGCCAATAACCTCGTCCGAAGAATACCCTAGACTACTCTCGGCGGCAGGATTAAAAAATTGTATTAAGCCCTCCTTATCACACACAAAAATGATAGCACCGGCATGGTTCCAAATATTGTTCAGAAACGAATTAACACGCTCAAGTTCTGCATCCTTTCTTTCGGTTTCCTTTATCTGCTTGCCGAGTTGCTCTACTGTTAGCGCCAGCGACTGAGAACCCTCCTTTACTTTTTGCTCCAGATGGGCATTGAGCTGTGCAATTGCTTGTTCTGTCTCCTTTCGCTGGGTGATATCAGATACGAATGCAATGGCAAAATTTTCTTCTCCTATCCTATAATGCCCCAGGCTCACCTCTACCGGAAACTCTTCACCGTTCTTCCTCAAACCGGCAAGCTCCATACCTCTACCCATAGGGCGGCTATGCGGATTTGCATTATAATTGGCACGATGCTTTTCGTGCTTAGGCGCAAATCTTGTCGGAATCAGCATTTCAACTTTTTGTCCTGTCAACTCCCCCTCGCTGTATCCGAATTGCTTTTCTGTATACTTATTTGCCAACTGAATTTGCCCGTTGCCATTTGCAATGAGTATACCTATCCCGGCATAATCGAACAGCGCATGAAAGTTATCAGTATTAAGAGTAGTAAAAGGCATGCCTAAATTTACTCCTTTTATCTTTTCTCCCAATGCACTGACACCATTTTGTGAAGACAAGTCCGACATAGTCTAAAAAAATCTCAATTTATTTGTGTTTTCGACTACAACACATGACGGCCATCATAAAAAAACCTGACGTTTATCACTTCTTGTGGCAGCAAGACGAATGGACTCCCGTATGCGAGACAGATACTTTCGGGCTCAAATAAGGTATTCCAAGATTCATGCCCCTTAAAACAAACAAACAGCCGAAAGAAAAAACAACAACAGGCACCAACCTACGAAGCTGGTTAGTTCTCAGAAAAGATACCTTGCTCTTTAATACAGTGATACCGACAAGCATTGGAATAGTGCCAAGCCCAAATACATAAATCATTCCAACAGACTGAGCCACATCCGGCAGTGTCATTGAAGCAGAAAGTGCCATGTATACCAATCCGCAGGGCAACAAGCCGTTCAGTATCCCAGCCATTGTAATAGCACCTAATGTCGGCCTTCCCATTACCTCGCCCAACCTACTCTTCACGTAAGCAGCCCACGGCAAGTTTATGCGGAACGACGTTGTCGGAAAAAATGCCATTATGCCGGCAATCAAAAAGAAACTACCCAAAATAATAGATACATATTGCTGTACCTTAGGGTCAAATACGTCGCGAAAAGAATGAAGTGTAGCAGCCATTAATGCATATACAGATATGCGACCCAAATGATACAAACCTATGGCCAAACCTCTTTTCACACCTCCAAACGCCTGAAATGGCATTATCCACATAATAGGGCCACACATACCGGCACAATGCAAACTACCGGTAAAGCCCATCAGAAAGCCCATTATGATTGTAGCACTACTCATCAGTCGTGGAGTTGAATTTCAGATTCCTGATAATAATCTTTGCCTGCTAATGCACAACTTATCTTTACGATATACCTTGTATTTTGCAATGCCACTCTGGGAACAGCCATCCTGTTGCTTCCTGATTGCATTGCTATATCAAAAGACTTATCCCATGCTGCATTTACCGGAGAATAAAAACTAACTTTTCCGGTAAGCTCACCCTTACTCAATTCATCGGGAAACTCAATTACTACCTGACTACCGTTGGCGTGTATTGCCATTGCCGCAGAAAGCCCGGCCTGATTCTTACCGGCATCGATTACATTTTGGTACTTTATCTCATCGTCGTAGTAATTCTCAGACACAAGGTCAAAGTCCTGACGCACGCTGGATACAACCAGCAACAATATCATACCGGCAAAACCGGTATATAAAACCGCTATCTTCCACCCCCATCCCATTTTCATAGCTTGCATTTTAATTGTTTTTATTTACCGTTAAAAGGTCCGAGAAAGGAAGTCTTGATAGTTGATATCTTCTTCCCGTTCTCGTATACTCCTATCTCAATTATTGTCTTTCTACCCGCTACATCTTTATTGTCAACATAAACAAACATAGCGCCCTGAGCTGTACCATTCTTTGGAACAATAAACTGTTTTCCACCTACCGGCTTTATACTACCACTAAAATTCTCAGGCTTAAGCACCAGCTCTTTATCCTTAAAAGTTTTATTCAGCATTTCGAAATTATACAGATTACTCAGTTGATTGTTGGGCTGCTCCTGATAGAGCTGTCCCGGTGTCCTGAGTATTGTTACCCCTACATCTGTACGACTTGCCAACAACCAAACCAATACACCTAACAGCAAAACCATCACAATACTGTATGCCTTCATTCGCCAGGTAGAGTGCCACACACGCTTCTTTGAAATACTGTTTTCTGATGCATAACGTATAAGCCCTTCTTCCAGCCCCACGGCATTCATCATCTTGTTACATACATCTATACAGGCCGTACAATTGACACACTCTAGCTGCGTTCCATTCCGGATGTCTATCCCGGTGGGACACACATCTACACACTGATGGCAGTCGATACAGTCCCCTAACGTACGTTCCTCATTTTTCTTGAACTTGCCGCGCTTCTCACCTCTCTTATAGTCGTACGCTACTACTATCGAATCTTTGTCAAGCAGCACACCTTGCATCCGGCCATAGGGGCATATTACAGTACAAACCTGCTCTCTCATCCACAAGTACACAAAGAAGAAAATGGTGGTAAATAACGCAAGGGTTGTAAACGTACCCAGGTGTTCTGAAAACGGCTCGCTTATCATCTTCTCTAGCTCATCAACACCTATAATATATGCCAGAAACGTATTAGCAATAATGAAACTCATCAACCAAAAGACTGTCCATTTCGACAATCGTTTGATAATCTTTTGAGTATTCCACGGGCTCTTCTTCAACTGCTTCTGCGCACCTGCATCCCCATCAATCCAGTACTCCACTTTACGGAAAACCATTTCCATAAACACGGTCTGCGGACAAGCCCACCCGCAAAACACCCTACCAAAAACAACAGTAAACAGCGCAATGAAAACGATAAAAACTACCATTCCCAAAGCGAAAATAAAAAAGTCCTGAGGCCAGAAAATCTGCCCAAACAAGATGAACTTACGCTCAAGTATATTAATCAGAAAAACCGGATGACCATTTACTTTTACAAAAGGCAGCCCGAAAAACACAATCAGGTACAGTACTGTCACCCAAATCCGCAAATTGTGCAATCGTCCGTGGGGCTTCTTAGGAAATATCCATATCCTTTTACCTTTACTATCTACCGTCGCTACCGAATCCCTGAACGATTCGGGACTACCGCCATTGTCTTCCATTTTACTAATTATTTTTCGCTATCACTTGCAGCCGAGTCCACCACTGCCGTGCTATCGGTAGTGGTTGTTGCTTCAATATAAAGTTCTCCTTGGGGGTCTTTAGGTGTAACCGGCTTAGTTCCTCTCAAAGACTTGATGTAGCATGCCAGCTCCTGTATCTGCTTAGGAGAATAGTCGTCCTTCCAACTTTTCATACCCTTATCCTGCCAGCCGTATTTAATTGACTTGAAGATATCCTGAATGCTGCCACCATGTAGCCAATAATCGTCCGTTAGATTCGGACCAACACTACCACCGCCATCTGTAAGGTGGCAAGCCGCACATACCTTTACAAATAGGTTCTGTCCTGCAACCAAAGTAGCCTGATCAGTAAGATAGGTAACCGTATTTTCATCAACGTTATTAGCTGATTTCGCCAGATAGGCTGCTTTATCTCGCTCACCTTGTTCCATTTCCGCAACAAACTCCTCGTGCTGACTCATACCGTCATGAGAAATATGATAACGATATATGTAAATTACAGCAACCACTATTGTCAGGTAAAAACCATACTTCCACCATGGGGGCAAGCTGTTATCGAGCTCCTGGATACCATCGTAGTTGTGGTCGAGCAATATTTCTTCTTCCTCTTCAATGGTAGCTGCCTTATTGAATTTATCCCAAAACCAACTTTTCCTGATAACTGCTTCTGCCTGAGCCTCCAATTCCGGTCTGGCCCGAATAACCTTCAATAGCACATTGATATAGAATATCAGCGCGAAAATGATAAAAATCTCGAAAGCGATAACGGAAACAAGTAAATAGAAATCACTTGCCAGTATTCCATCAATACTCTGCCCCCCTGCCACCGGCAAAGCATCGGCAGCAATGGCCTGCAAAGATGACATCAAGCCGCCTGCCAGCAACAGTATGACAACTGCTGTTGTAGACTTTCCCGAACGGTCCTTCCTGATTTTATCCCGCACTACCTGGCTAAGCTGCCTCATTGTATTGGCTAATACACCGATAATAAAAAGAAGTATCACCATTAAACTAACCAAACTCAACAGTGTATAGTTGTATTGAGGACTCTTGTCCATCGGGCTTTGTACCGCATAAGTCACCACAGGAAACATGCAGGTTGCCAACGCTGAAATTAAAATTATCTTTCTTGAAGCTTGCATAAGAGCTACTGTTTGATTTAAAAAAATATTACTCGTTTTCGCTTTCCGGAAAAGGTATCTGTTTCAATTCGTTGATATATTTCTTGTCTGCTCGCAAAGACCAGGTAGCCATCGCAGAAAAAAACAAGAAGAAAATAGCTAACGACATGAGTGGGTAAACCCCTATCCCCGTAATTGTCTCCAAATAATGTATGAATTTCATATTCTGATGTTTTATGGATTAAGTGCTGACTTTTGTTCCAATTTGATGTCGGTTCCTACTCGCTGCAGATAAGCAATCAGCGCTACAATCTCTTTGTTACTCTTAATTGTAATTTTATCTTTTGCCAGATTGTCCCTGATACCATCCGCCTGCTTCATTAAGTCCGCGTTTGCCACCTTGTCATAACCTTCATCATAGGGTACGCCCAGGGTTATCATCGCTCTAATCTTCGGCCCGATAGATGCTGTATCTATATCATCCTTGAACAACCATGGGTAGTTTGGCATAATGGTACCGGGTGAGATGCTCGAAGGTTCGTACATGTGGTTGAAGTGCCAGCTATCCGGATACTTACCACCTATCCTCGCCAAGTCGGGCCCGGTACGCTTACTACCCCACTGGAACGGGTGATCGTACACAAATTCACCTGCTTTAGAATACTCTCCATACCTTACCACTTCGCTTCTGAATGGTCGTACCATCTGGCTGTGACATAAGTAGCACCCTTCACGTACGTAAATATCACGACCGTACAACTCCAACGGTGTATAAGGCTTAACACTACTTATCGTTGGTACGTTTGACTTAACCATAAATGTTGGTATCATCTCTATAGCACCGCCTATGGCAACCAACACCAGACTCCAAACAAGCATCTGTACCGGCCTGCGCTCGATCCAGCTATGCCAGTGCTGCCTGCTGTGTGGTGTATATTCCTTGGAAAGCGGTGCGGCTTCTGCAGCTTCGTCCTCCAGTAAGCTACCGGCCTTGATGGTTTTGTACAGGTTGTAGCACATTATCAGTGCTCCTATCAGGAACAGCGTGCCACCAACACCTCTCATGGCATAAAACGGCTTCATCTGATTCACCGTATCCATAAACTGATACTTCAATGTTCCTTCAGCGGTAAACTCTTTCCAGGCAAGACTTTGCATGAAACCCGCCCAGTACATCGGAACCACATAAAACACAATACCTAATGTTCCTATCCAGAAGTGATTATTAGCAAGCTTTATCGAGTAGAGCTTAGTTCTGAATATCTTCGGAATCAAATAATACAGTATACCAAACGTCAGGAAGCCATTCCAGCCGAGCGCTCCTACGTGAACGTGTGCAATTGTCCAGTCTGTAAAGTGACTGATGGCATTTACATTCTTCAGACTCAGCATAGGACCTTCAAACGTTGCCATACCATAGGCAGTCACCGCAACTACCATAAACTTAAGCACCGGATCTTCTCTTACTTTATCCCAGGCTCCGCGCAGCGTAAGCAAACCATTCAACATACCACCCCATGAAGGAGCAATAAGCATGATTGAGAAGACCGTACCCAAAGATTGTGCCCAATCCGGCAATGCTGTGTACAACAAGTGGTGAGGACCGGCCCAGATATAAATAAATATCAATGCCCAGAAGTGAATAATAGACAATCGATACGAGTAAACAGGTCTGTTTGCCGCCTTAGGCATAAAGTAATACATAAGACCCAGGTAAGGAGTAGTCAGGAAAAATGCCACCGCATTATGTCCGTACCACCATTGCACTAAGGCATCCTGAACCCCTGCATACCATGAATAAGACTTAAATAAGGATACTGGAATCTCAATAGAGTTAACAATGTGCAACATGGCAACAGTAACAAAAGTGGCTATGTAGAACCAAATGGCAACATACAAATGGCGCTCCCTACGCTTCAGTATCGTACCAAACATGTTCCAGCCAAAGGCAACCCATACAACTGCTATTAGTATATCTATCGGCCACTCCAGCTCCGCATACTCCTTTCCAGACGTAAAGCCCAGAAGCAACGTAATTGCGGCCAACACGATAATGGACTGCCAACCCCAGAAATGAAATCTACTGAGCTTATCGCTGAACATTCTCGCCTTACACAGGCGTTGGAGCGAGTAGTAAACTCCCATGAAAATACCATTACCGACAAAAGCAAAAATTACGGCATTGGTGTGTACCGGTCTTACTCTGCCAAAGGTGGTGGGTGCCGACCCAAAATTCAGTGATGGATATACCAACTGAAAGGCAGCTAATATTCCGGCTAGCATACCTACTACGCCCCATATTATGGTTGCATAGGCAAACATCTTTACGATTTTATTGTCGTAGAAGAACTTGTCTGTCTGCAATGCGACCGTACCCTGATTGCTATCAAATTCTGAATTCATATACTTTGAATTGATGTTTTCTGTTTATTTTATTTGTTTACCTGATTCATCTTCGTACAACATGCGCATAGCGGCTCCGTCTTTATCGTCGTACTGGTCAGTCTTAACGCTCCATATAAATGCCGCCAGAAAAGCTCCGGCAACCACCATACTTATCGCAACCAATACAAAAAGTGCACTCATCTCTTTCGGGATTATCTTTATTACGCAGCAAAACTATTCAGGTAACAGGTCGTTATTCATGACTCCGCTCAATCGGAAACATGACAATAGTCATATTTATCATTCAGCGTAAAATCCAAAGGGAATTACCATTATCTAAAGTTGAAATTGGCAGTAAATCGGATGTCATCATCAGGGGAATATTTGACAGATCAAACAACTATCGAGCGTTCACTTTAACTATATCATCTATCTGACACGGGCGATAACGAACCTCCCGCTTACCCGACGCCGTCTCGATGTACCATATACAATCGACCACATCTGCCATGTAGTTGTTTGTATTCACATCATAATGCTGACCACGAACTACCATGGCAGGGCCTCCGTCCAGTAAACGCACCTTATCTCCGGGTTCAAAATGCACATTCATAATTATTACTTTCTACAAAAGTACCCTGCTCCCCGGGCTAATTCTTTGATAGGGGTCATGCTGTATATTGTTTGTAGTCAGAATTTCTTGAGTTTCACTATAGACACCCGACAAACCAAAATCAACAACAACGTAACAATGCAAATCATTATCACTTACCGTACTGACCACGGTCATGATGTCGGCTGTGCCATCAAGTTACTTTTGTCAAAAATTAAATACCATGAAAAAAACAAACATTTCACACGTCAACAACGAGCACAATCGTTGGTTAAGAAGCTTGAATTTTTACAAAACAGAAATTAGTATCCTGAAAGGGCTGTTAACGGAAATCGCCGGAAAAAATACCGGTAGCGAAGTAGCGATGGATGTAGAGCATTTCGAAAACCAGTTTAAGATTCAGAACGAAAACATCGATGTACTGGCACACGACATTCATGCAAACATTCATGCAATCAGCACGCAAGTTCAAGGTTCAAGTGCCGGATACATTGACGACAAATTGGTTGAAGAACATGCTGCTTTAGGCGAAAGATACCTGTCTGAAGAAGTGACCGTAAGAGAACTGACACAAGAATTTCGGAAGTTTGCAGAAAAGTGGATGTAACCTTCAGAAGACAATCTGAAAATCTAATAAATATTTCACGTAAAAAAGGTTCCGAAATCGGAACCTTTTTTACGTCTAACTCAATTTTCCAATTTCGTCTAAGAATTAACCTCACTTAAACGCAACCCCTGACGATAAGCGATTAAGCTACTAACACCTGTCGTAATTATAACTATGCTAATAGTACTGCACGGCATCAATATAGCCGCAATCACGGGCGTCAAGACACCCATCATTGCAAGATACAGACCTATCACGTTATAAACGACGGACACGACGAAACTCAGTTTCATTACAGCGCCTGAGGCAGTAGCCAACTTTAAAATAGCAGGTAACTGCTCCAGTCGCTTCGCATCAAGTATTGCATCACACGACGGGGTAAAATTATTGACATCATCAGCAAGGGTTATGCCTACATTACTTTGCTGCAAAGCTCCTGCATCATTGAGCCCATCCCCTATCATTATTACCCTCCTACCCGACCGCTGCAACCTATCTATATAGTTCAGCTTGTCAACTGGCTGCTGGCTAAACAGTAGCCTGCTATCCTGCCCGAATACACGCTCAACATCTTCTCGTTGCCTGTCATTGTCTCCTGAAAGTAAAGAAAGCTGAAATCTATTTTTCAGATTAGCCAACACAGACGATACATTTTTCCTAAACGCCGGCTTGATTACAAATGCAGTTACAGCATCACCAATTCTTGCATAAACTGCCGGGTGTGTTGTTCCTGTCTCCGGCTCAATAACACCTACGTACTTCCCGGAACCTACCAACACCAGCTTCTCATCGACAACAGCCTCGACACCCTGCCCCGGAACCTCTTTCCATTGCCCGAATATCAACTTCTTTCGCTCACCCAGCCACTGAATGATGGCCCGGCTATACGGGTGTGTGCTCTGCGATGCCACTGTATATAACATGTCTTTCTCCTGCTCAGAAAGCTGATGCCCATGTGCGACAACCTCTGCAGCACCATGTGTAATGGTACCCGTCTTGTCAAAAACAATACTGTCCGATTTTCCCAATTGCTCGATCACCGTTGCATCACGCAAAAACATCCCATTGTTACTGAGTATGCGCATTATATTGCCATTAGTAAATGTAGCTGAAAGCAGCAAAGCGCAAGGACAGGCAATAATCAGCATGGCAGAAACGCTGTCAACAATCATTGAAGGGTCAAAATACCACCAATATACTGCTGTAGCAGCTGCCAGTACAAACAAGATAACGGTAAAATACTTGCTCAGCTTATGTACAACACTTTCATTGTCATTGTCAGACTCCTTGTCCTTTTTGAAGGCATGATGATTCCACAATGAAGTCAGGTAACTACCGGCAACAGGCTTTATCACCTGTATCGTAATCTGTTCTCCCGTCTGTTTGCCCCCGGCATATATCTTTTCATTTGCAGCTACACTCACCGGCTCACTCTCCCCGGTAACAAAGCTGTAATCTATTCTTGCAACTCCGCGCAACAACACAGAATCTGCCGGAATCAGCTCGTCATGATGCAGCTGCACTACGTCCTTCTCTTTCAGGTCCTGCAACTTCTTACTAACAACGCCATCCTTCGTGACAACATTTACAGCTATTGGAAAGTACGATTTGTAGTCCCGGGTAAAGGACAAAGACTTGTAGGTGCGCTCCTGTACCAACCTTCCGACCAACATAAAAAACACAATGCCGCTCATGCTATCTAGGTATCCGGCCCCTACATTCCACCCGATTTCGTATACACTCCTGACAAACGTGATTATGATTGCCAGCGCAATGGGTGCATCTATATTCAACGTACGTTGACGCAGCCCCTTCCATGCAGTAACAAAAAACTCAGACGCAGCATAAAAAAATACCGGAAGAGCCAACAATAGGTTCAGATAGCGAAACAAGCTCGTATACTGCTCTTCGATACCCGTCCTTTGGGACAAGTACTCCGGAAAACTCATCATCATGATATTCCCGAAACAGAACCCTGCCACACCCAACTTATAAATCCTTTGTTTGTTATACGTCTTCGTTTGTTGCTTACTGGTATCATCCAGACTGATGTAGGGCTCATACCCTATTGTCGCCAGCAGCTCTACAATTTTACGCAAGCTAATACGGCTGCGCGAAAAATGAATCGTAACCTCTTTGGTGCTGAAGTTGAGTCTACTTTCAGAAATACCCTCATTTAAACGGTTAAGATGTTCCAGCAACCACATGCATGAAGTACAGTGAACACCAGGGATGTAAAATGTCACAATAGTATGGTCACCATTTGTAAACTTGTACAGCTGGTCTGCAATTTCTTCATTATCAAGATAGGAAAACTTGTCGTTTCTGATGGCTTTAACCTGTGCCAGACCAGGATGAGATTGCAGCGTGTAATAATCGCAAAGCCCGTTTTCGTTGATAATCTCGTAAACCAGCTTACACCCATCGCAGCAAAACGCTTTATCGTCAATACTTATGGCATCGGACGAGCAGGGAATACCGCAATGGTAACATAGTGTCTCCGTTGCGGTTTTAGGTTCATTTTTTACATATGCTTTATCAATAGTTACTGCCGGCATTAATACTCTTTTGGGCCTCTATTACTTTCGGTATCAGGTAGTTGCTTTCTAGCAAGAACAACTCTGTGAGACCACTCTCTATAAGTGCCATGTGATTCCTTAAAATGCGATATTCTTCCGGATACATTGTCTCTGAATAAAGCGGGAGTGCAACAATTTGTAGCCTGTCCAGTATCTTTTTTATCTCAGACAAAGACCCTTGCAGTTCCATGACATGCATATCATGACTGATTTTACAGCCTCCCTTACAGCCGGTACAGTCGTGGTTTGTCGCCACTTTTTCTGACAGAGACTGTATGTATGGTGTGTACTTATCAATTCTTCCCGTAATAAAGCGGCGAACAGCCCTTATCAACTCCTTAGAAAGTAATATATACTGTGAGGCAGATTGCTGTATTTCCATATCGGTCAGTCGTTCTGCATGTTCGAGTGATTTGTCGCACAACGCAGCCAGATCTGAATAACTGCCTTTACTCAACTGCTCTATGACCTCCGGAAGTGTTGCTTCGCTATATTTATAGTACACATTGGACATAATTTACTCCCTATTTTGTTCAAAAGTATGTTCTTGCAGAAACGCAATTACTGATTCGGAATATTTCGAATCATGATTTACGTCAGGAAATTGGAGAGAATATTAGTTGTATCTATGTAAAAACACCCTAAACGCAAACGTCACTAATTTTTAGTGACACTTAAAATACTCAAACGGCTCATTACAGTCTTCACAGCGGTATAATGCTTTGCAAGCCGTAGCGCCAAACCTCGTAACGATGGAAGTATTGTCGGAATTGCACAATGGGCACAGTATAACATTATCTGAGAAATTGCCTTTATTGCAGGAAGAATGAAGGGGAGGTGCTATACCGTAGTCCTTCAACTTTTTCTTTGCCGCGTCGGTCATCCAGTCCGTTGCCCATGCGGGACTATCCACCAGCTTTACGGATACCGATGGCACACCCTTCATTTCAAGCGTCATTTTTATATCCTGGGCTATTAACCCCATGGCCGGGCAACCGGAATATGTCGGCGTTATTATTACTTCACACCCTTCGTCAGTCATTACCACATCTCGTAGCATTCCCATCTCCTGAATGCTAACCACCGGAATTTCAGGGTCCGGTATCTCTGAAAGCATTTCAAATATGTCATCTTTAGAAAAGCTACTTACTACCATGTTGCATCAGGGTATGTTCGTTGTAAATATTGCATTTCTGTAAGGATGTGCCCCATATACTCTGTATGAATACCCTTCCTGCCACCGGTTTGCATATGTTGCGACCCGGGGACCATAACACCAACTTCTCTCAGGATATCCTCTATATATGTTTTCCAATTGCTCCTGATTGCTGCATTATCAACAGCAATATTCTTATCCTGGAGCACCGCTACAACTTTGTCCGTTTCAAACATTTCCCCCGTATATGGACACAACTCGTCAATTGCACGCTCCAGCCTTTCATGGCTTTCTTCCGTACCCAACCCTAATCGCCTTACCCAATCGCTGGCATGCACCATGTGATATTGTGCTTCCTTAACGGTTTTTGCTGCTATCGCCGCCAATGTACCATCCTGACTATGGGTCAATTCACTATAAAAAAGGTGTTCCTGCGTTGCCGTAAACAACAACCGAACAATGGTAGTTGCGAAATCACCCTTCGGCAATTCACAAATCAGATTATTGAAGTAGTGCCGCTCTTCTCTTCTGTAAGCCAGGTCGTCTTCTGTTCTCCCCTTCCCTTCTATTTCACCGGCATAAGTCAATAATGCCCTCGCTCTACCGGTCAGGTCCAATGCGAAATTCGTTAGTGCCAGATCTTCCTCCAGCATCGGTGCATTGCGGCACCACTCTGACAATCTGTAAGAATGTATCAATGCATCATCTCCTAGTCTCAGACAATAGCTAAAAAGCGCTTCCTTTTCAGTCATAACATTTGTTTTTTAAATAGCCTTTGCCCCTTCCGGCATTGTATAAAATGTTGGCATTCTGTAAATTTTGTCATTTGCGGGGTCAAATAACATTTCACTGTCGTTAGGGTCAGACGCTACAATAGCTGTTGCGGGTACTACCCATATGCTGGTCCCCTCACCCCTGCGGGTATAGGTATCCCTGGCATTCTGAAGTGCCATCCTTTTATCAGATGCGTGTACACTGCCCGCATGTATATAGTTTGCACCCGACTTCGACTGCATGAAAACTTCCCATATTTCAAGTTGAGAATCTGTTGCCATAACATTACATTTATTGATTATCGTTTTGCTTTTTAATTCTTTCTCTGTAAGCCGCAGCAGCAATTCTTACCCATGCTCCATCGTCATGTACTTTCTTGTGGTGTGCTATACGCTGCCTGTTGCACGGCCCATTGCCGGTGATTACTCTGTAAAACTCATCCCAATCAATCGGGCCATGGTCGTAGTGCCCTTTTTCCTCATTCCACTTCAAGTCTTCATCAGGGATTGTCAGACCTATCACCTCTGCCTGCTGAACCGTCTTATCTATAAACTTCTGACGTAGCTCATCATTAGAGTGTCTCTTAATTCTCCATCTGAATGCATCACCCGTATGCGGCGACTCACTATCATGAGGACCAAACATCATCAACGAAGGCCACCACCACCTGTTCATTGCATCTTGTGCCATCTGTTGTTGTTCACTGGTGCCACGTATCATTTTGGTCATTATCTCATAACCTTGTCGTTGATGAAAACTTTCCTCCTTACATATTCGCACCATCGCACGGCTGTAGGGGCCATAGGAGGTTCGCTGCAACGAAACCTGGTTTACAATTGCTGCGCCATCTACCAACCACCCTATAGCCCCGATATCAGCCCATGTCAACGCGGGGTAATTAAATATGTTTGAATATTTTGCCTTTCCTGCATGAAGTTGAGCTATCATTTCATCACGAGATATACCCAACGTTTCTGTAGCACTATACAGGTATAAGCCATGCCCGCCTTCGTCTTGTATCTTAGCCAGAAGAATCTGCCTTGCTCTCAACGAAGGAGCCCTAGTTATCCAGTTGCCTTCGGGTTGCATACCTATCACCTCAGAGTGTGCATGCTGCGACATCTGACGTATCAGGTGCTTCCGATATGCCTCCGGCATTGTGTCTCTGGGTTCTATTGAATCCCCTCTTTCTATCTTTTCTTCAAAATGCTTCAAACTTTCCTCATTCTCTTCCTCGCTATGCTTTAGCAGTTCCATAACCTTACTTTTAAAATGATATAAATAGCATAATGTAACTCACAGGGCATGTATTACAGTGTTCCCCTTCTGGCTTGCTCTGCCTCTATCGACTCAAACAACGCCTGAAAATTACCCTTCCCGAACGAACGGGCGCCCTTCCGCTGAATTATCTCAAAAAACATAGTGGGCCTATCTTCCACAGGTTTTGTGAATATCTGCAACAAATAACCTTCTTCATCACGATCAACCATTATTCCCAGCTCTTTCAGCACCTTCATATCTTCTGCAATTTCGCCTACCCGATTCTCGACAGTATCGTAATAGGTGCCGGGTACATACAAAAACTCAACACCTCTTTTACGCATTTCAGAAATTGTATGAACAATATCGTCTGTTGCAACTGCTATGTGCTGACAACCCGGACCTCTGTAAAAGTCCAGGTACTCCTCCACCTGCGACTTCTTCAAACCGGCTGCCGGCTCATTTATCGGAAACTTAATACGGCCATTACCGTTGCTCATTACCTTGCTCATAAGGGCAGTGTACTGTGTCGAAATGTCCTTGTCGTCAAATGTGACCAGATTAGCAAATCCCATTACTCTACCGTAGAAATCGGCCCACTTATTCATACCACCCAGCTCCACATTGCCTACCATGTGGTCTATATACTTCAACCCGGTTGGCTCAGGGTTATACTCAGATGTCCACTTTTCATAACCCGGAAGAAATACACCCAAATAGTTCTTGCGCTCTACAAATATGTGTACCGTATCTCCGTAAGTCCGTATGCCGGCTCTTACTACTTCTCCGGAGTCATCAGATTCTACCATCGGCTCAAAATATACTTCTGCACCCCTGCTTACGGTTTCCTCAAACGCCTTTCGCGCATCATCGACCCACAATGCAATCACCTTCACGCCGTCGCCGTGCATTTTAATATGCTCTGCAATCTGGCTGTCCGGCGATAGCGGCGTAGTTAGCACCAACCTTATCTTACCCTGTACAAGCACATAAGACGTACGGTCCTTAAGTCCTGTTTCCAAACCGGCATATGCCAGCGACTGGAAACCGAATGCAGTCTTGTAGTAGTGGGCAGACTGTTTGGCATTACCCACATACAGTTCCACATAATCAGTACCATTTATCGGTAAAAAATCTTCAGCCTTATCGAATATCTTCTCGATTCCGTAGTTGAAGTTTGTAACGTTTTTTAAATCAGCACTACTCATGATTTTGTTATTTATTCTGTTAACCAAGATTTATAATAGTCAGGCACCTCTATTGATAGCGCCTCCTTTGTAATCATTACCGGATTGAACGGGTCTATCATCACTGCCAGCTCTTGCGTTTCCTTCTGACCGATGCTTCGCTCAATAGCTCCCGGGTGAGGTCCATGGGGAATACCGCCGGGATGCAGTGTAAACTGACCTGCTTCTATATTGTTGCGGCTCATAAAGTCGCCATCCACATAGTACAGAATTTCATCACTGTCTATATTACTGTGGTGGTATGGTGCAGGTATTGCCAGTGGGTGGTAGTCATACAACCGGGGCACAAAAGAGCAAATCACAAAATTCCGGCTCTCGAAGGTCTGATGAACAGGTGGCGGCATGTGAATGCGCCCTGTAATCGGCTCGAAATTGAAAATGGAAAAAGTATAAGGGTAATGGTACCCATCCCAGCCCGCTACATCAAAGGGGTGATTAGCATAAACATATGGAAACATCATACCCCTTTTCTTGATAAAAATATCAAACTCACCCTGCTCATCGTGCGTCTGCAAATCCTGTGGGCGCTTAATATCCCGCTCACAAAATGGTGAATGTTCTAATAGCTGCCCGAAGTCATTTCGATAACGTCGGGGAGTAAAAATCGGGTCAAACGACTCTACATACAGCAACTTGTTATCGGGCGTATCAAAATATATTTTGTATACCGTACCCCTCGGAATTACTATGTAGTCACCATACTTGAAAGGCAGTGTACCATACATGGTCTCAACCTTACCACTACCTTTGTGTACAAACAACATTTCGTCGGCATCGGCATTCTTATAGAAATAAGGAGTAGATGCTGTTGGCGCAGCAAGGCCTATATGCATTGCCTGATTGACAAAAAGTGTCTTACGGCTCTTAATGTAGTCGGACTCTGGCGGCACATTTGCCCCCCTGAAACTCATTGCATTCAGTCCGTTTTCTACAGCAATTTCGGGTTTCACAGAATAGGGAACCCCCTTTTGCCGAACACGTGTTGGCGGGTACAAGTGATAAACTAATGAAGAAAGACCGCTAAACCCCTGTGTCCCTACCAACTCCTCCTGATATAGGTTTCCATTGGGTTGTCGGCTAACTGTGTGACGCTTTTCCGGTATTATTCCCAGACTATGATAAAAAGGCATTTGATTGAATTTTCAAAAGCAAATTTATCGTACCACCTCCCCAATTATCATGATGATTGACACAGACAAAAATGACAATAGTCAGTTATCGACTATTGTCATTTTAAAAATTATCCGTACTTATTTATGAAAACGGATTGTCTGCTACATTGACGCCGTTTCCGGCGTTGCCCTCTAATGCATACCTGATTTCATTTTGGAGCAAACCTCCACCACCGCCAAAATGTTGTATCATTTTAATGCCGGGAGTATGCAGCGAAAACAACTTCTTTAACCTCTTTTCGCTCGTGGAGCTTATACCGCCACCCACTAAAACCAAATCGTACTGGTGTCTGTAAAACAGCTCAATTGCTTCTTCATCGTCGGTAGTTCCGGTAGCTTCCAGACCTTCCATATTATTTATCAGACGCAATATTGTTGCCAAAATATCTTCGTGCCTGCCTAATACCAATATCCTGTATTTCATCCGACGTTTTGTATAAATTCCGTTGTTGGCTTGCGGGTTCTTGCCGTGAGTTCTCTGGACATAAATGGTTCTTCCAGCGTCTCCGGTTCATCTCTGTACCCTATGGCTATGAAGCAAACAGGTGCGATGTCATCATCTAAACCAAACGTTTCAATTGTTTTTCCTTTTTCAAAACCCGCCATCGGATGACAATAGATACCCATCGACACCGCCTGATGCAACAGATTGCTGTTGGCCATGCCCAGATCGTGTTCTGCCCACATATTCTCCGCACCGCTTTTTTCGTTTGTCTTCCGAATCATTGCAATAACCAGTACTGCAGCATTTTTTGCCCAGGGTTGGTTTCCCGGCTTCAGGCACTCCCATATCTTGCGAAAACCTTCAGTGCCTCGATGCGCGTAAATGTATTTCCAGGGTTGCTCATTACTGGCACTGGCAGACCACCGTGCAGCCTCAAACAGAGTCTGCATATCTGCATCGGCCACAGGCTTTGGCGAAAAAGCCCTGGGACTCCAACGCTTCTTAATTACGTCTATCAACGGATGATTCGTCTCTACTTCTTTTCCTGCTATCATATTCATCTATTTACTGTTAACGAATGTAGTACGAAGGTAACCGATAAAACCCGCCTCCATTATAAGGAATCTCAATTTGCCATTAGTTACACATTATCATATTTTCGGTAAACATTCCAATTCTAACATATTCATACAACTATTAAACGTAATTTTGCCCCCTTACAAATGAAGAAAGTATCAAGGTTATTCAAATACCTCGCCGACTACAAGGGAAAAATTGCGCTTTACTTTGGGGCGAATTTGCTGGGCATATTATTTGGGCTGCTTACAATGCTGATGATAAGCCCCGTCTTAAACGTGCTTTTCGGAGTCACACCGGACCAATCTGCACCAACCCCGAAAATAGATACAGCTCCGGGTGTAATAGGCAAAATAGGAGCACTTAAAGAACAGTTCTCTGCATTTATCAATGATTTTGTTATACAGCAGGACAAACTTACAGCGTTGGCATATGTATGTATTGCTGTCGTTGCACTTACCGTGCTGAAGAACTTATTCCTTTATATCGCACTTTATATTCTTAACCCACTGCGCAACGCCGTTCTCCGGAGGCTACGCAACGAACTTTTTGATAAAACATTATCACTGCCAATTGGCTTTTTCACAGAGGAGCGAAAGGGAGACCTTATATCCAGAATGACGAACGACATCAGCGAGGTAGAATTGTCCATTATGAGTGTCCTAGAGGTCTTCTTCAGAGAGCCTTTGTCCATCATCATATATATCACCGCCATGATAGTCATTAACTATCAGCTCACACTTATCATGTTTATTTTCCTGCCCATTGCAGGACTTATCATCGGTCGTATCGGCAAGTCGCTGCGCAAGTCTTCAAACCTTGCACAAGAACAACTCGGCTCGATGATGGAAGTTATAGACGAGTCACTGGTCGGGATGCGTGTACTGAAAGCTTTCAATGCAGAAACCCACCAGCGACTTCGGTTCATGAAACTTAACAACTTGCTGTTCCGCACACGCAACTACATAGCAGCCCGCAGAGAATTGGCTTCCCCTTTGTCTGAAACAATGGGCATCGTTGTAGCAAGTGTCATTCTGTGGTTAGGGGGCAAAATGGTTTTCGCAAACGAAGGGTTCACCGGGCCCATGTTCATAACTTACATCGGCATGTTCTGGATGGTGATAGCGCCATTCAAAAACTTGTCGTCCGCATTCTCTAATGTACAAAAGGGTACTGCTGCTTTAGACAGGATAGAAGAACTTCTGGCTGTCGATAATACCATTAAAGAAGTGGACAACCCGAAAACTATTGCCGACTTCAACAACAATATCACGTTTCGCAATGTTCAGTTTTCTTACGGCACCAAAAGCATACTTGAAAATATTGACCTGACCGTCAAAAAAGGAAAAACCGTGGCCCTGGTGGGAGCATCGGGTGCCGGCAAATCTACAATGGTAGATCTGATACCCCGCTTCCACGACGTAACAGGTGGAGAAATACTCATAGATGGCATCAACATAAAAGATTGTAAAATAGATGACCTGCGCCGCCTGATAGGGGTAGTGAGCCAGGACCCAATTCTATTTAACGATACCCTTTATAACAACATTACGCTCGGTACCGGTGGCGCTACCAAAGAAAGAGTCATAGAAGCCGCTCGTATTGCACATGCCGACGATTTCATTCGGCAAAAAGCTGAGGGCTACGAAACAACTGCCGGCGACAGAGGTGCAAGGTTGAGCGGTGGCGAGCGGCAACGTATTACCATAGCCAGAGCCGTACTCAAAAACCCACCAATTCTGATCCTGGATGAAGCAACTTCTTCCCTCGACACCCAGAGTGAGCGAATTGTTCAGGAAGCAATCAACAAACTCATGGAAAACAGAACCTGTATTGTTATTGCCCATCGCCTCTCTACCGTAAAGCATGCGGATGAAATCATTGTCATGGAAAAAGGAAAAATTATGGAGCGGGGTACACACAGTAGTCTGCTGGAAAAAGACGGCATCTACAAGCGTCTGGTAGAAATGCAACAGGTCAAGTAATTCCGAATATTATTGGCTATTCAGTATCTTACAACCGTATGTAGGCACAACACCGACATAGAATTGTATTTTTGTTACTAAAAATTAGACTATGAAATTTGATAAGCCTGTTCCTGTAAAGTGGATTGCCGAATTTACCGGTGCAAAACTCATTGGCAATGCTACCCAGGAAGCTACAGGTATTAATGAGATACATAAAGTAACGAAAGGAGATATTTCATTTGTCGATTTTCAGAAGTACTATAATTCATGTATCAACTCAGCAGCTACAGTCATCATCATCAATAAAGAAGTGCCCTGCCCTGAAGGCAAAACGCTTCTCGTTACAGACGACCCATTTAGCGCCTACGTCAGTCTGATAGAACACTATCAACCTTTTGAGCAATCGCACAAGCTGATTAGTGATACTGCGGTAATAGGGGAAGGCACCCATATACAACCCGGCACATTTATAGGCAACAAGGTAAGGATAGGCAGCAACTGCCTTATACATGCCAATGTGACTATCTATGACAACTGTATCATTGGCGATAACGTAATCATTCATGCTGGAAGTGTGCTTGGAGCAGACGCATTCTACTTCAAACGCCGTAGAGAGCGGGACGTCCAGTACGATAAACTACTAAGCTGTGGTCGGGTAATCATACATGACGATGTAGAGATTGGTGCATGCACTACCATAGACAAAGGTGTGAGTGGCGATACTATTGTGGGGCAAGGCACTAAGCTTGATAATCATGTGCATATCGGGCATGGTGCAGTTATAGGCAAAAACTGCCTTTTTGCTGCTCAGGTAGGAATCGGAGGAAAAGCGATTATCGAAGATGAAGTCACACTTTGGGGACAGGTAGGTGTCAGCAAAGACCTTACTATCGGCAAGGGAGCCGTTGTGATGGCACAAAGTGGTGTACCTGCCAGCCTAGAAGGCAACAGGGCCTATTTCGGTTCTCCTGCGGGTGATGCAAGACCTAAAATGAAAGAGCTGGCATGGATAAAACGAATACCCGAACTCTGGGAAAAGATTTATGGAAACCGACACATCTAAAACGCAAGCATATTGGCGATAATAGAAATAGATAAACACCTGCTGCTTCGCGCATATACCAGAGAAGACCATGAGGCTCTTTTCAATGCGGTTGATAGTTCCCGGAAACACCTCAACCCCTGGATGAACTGGGTAGCCAAAACTACACGGCCTGAACATTCGTTGGAGTTTATTGAAAATACCATCAATCAATTGCGAGAACAGGAAGCACTGGCACTCGGCATATTCCTAAATGGTGAGCTGGTAGGAGGCGTAGGAATGCATGAGTGGTGCCATGACACTAAGCGAGCACAATTAGGGTATTGGATAGCCGCAGACTATGAAGGAAAAGGCATAATAGGTAAATCGCTGACAGCATTTATTGATTACCTGTTCAGCAAAACCAACCTCAATAAAATAGAGATACACTACGCAGCCGCAAATATCCGTAGCGGTAATGTCGCCCAAAAACTGGGGTTTCGTTTGGAAGGTATTATTCGCCAAAGCACCCTGCGTAATGGAATTGCAGAAGACAAGGTGATTACCGGACTACTTAAAAGTGAACGGCTCGCAAATCCGGGATAACAAAAGAAAACAGTCTTTTCACTACCATAGTTTTAAATAAAAAAGTATTTTGCAGTTAGAACTACGTATGAAAAAGACATTTACTATAATTACAATTCTTGCGGCACTGATACTCACCAGCAGTTGTGGTCGTACGATTTACCGGAAAGACAAATACAAGAGCAACAAGTACGTGAAGGCTAAACAGAGGTATAACTTCTGGCACAAACACGGCGCCAGACCTCGGCAACACTACGGTGGTTACTGGTAGTAGCCAGTAACCTGAAAACTCCTGCCGTTCCGGAAGAAGTATTGATTACTTTTCATCCGGCTCAAAGTCCAGTACAGCAGAGTTCATGCAAAAGCGCTTGTACGTTGGTGGTGGCCCATCGTCAAAAATGTGCCCCAAATGGGAATCGCACCTGCCACATTGCACTTCAGTACGACGCATACCATGCGAATTGTCGTCAAGGTAGTTCACACTATTGGGTCGCAAAGCCTCGAAAAAGCTAGGCCATCCGCAGGAGCTGGCGAACTTGGCATCTGACTTGAACAATGGATTACCGCATACAGCACAATAATAGGTTCCTTTCGTGTCCGTTTTATAGTACTTGCCGGAAAAGGCATATTCCGTTCCCTGTTCCCGGGCAATACTATAAACTCCGGCAGGTAAAATCTTTTGCCATTCGCTATTGGGTACGTTCAGGTGTTCTGTATCCGTACGGGAATAGTATGGGTTGTTCTTCTTTGTATCCATATTTCCTTCTTTCTGTGCGCTCGTGCATTGCGTAAGCAAAACCATGCAGGCAACCATCGTGATAAAATTAAATATACGCATATCTCCGGTTTTTGTAAAGATAAACGATAGTAAACGGACTTTGGTTTTGTTAAAGTATAAGTGAAGCATAACCACCAGGTACCTATTTGATATTTTCAACTTCAAACCACATGTCTTTCTATCTCATTATCTTTAACGAATGCTACCTTCTGTTTCCATCTTCTGGTTTAGACGCGACCTGCGACTTGATGACAATGCCGGCCTGTACCATGCATTGAAATCCGGCACACCTGTGCTACCGGTATTTATTTTTGACAAAAATATACTCGAAGACCTTTCAAATAAAAACGATAAAAGGGTAAAGTTCATTCATGACACAATATCCGAACTACATGCTTCATTGCATCACAGAGGTAGCACCATAAAGGTCATATACGACACCCCGCTTCAAGCCTTTCAACAACTGACCACCAACTATAATGTAGCCGCAGTATATACCAACCACGACTATGAACCATATGCCAGACAAAGGGATCAGGAAGTAGCAAAGCTGCTCCATACAAAAGGAATTCAACTAAACACTTTCAAGGATCAGGTCATATTCGAACGTGACGAAATTCTGAAGGACAACGGACAGCCCTACACTGTATTTACACCCTACAGCAGAAAGTGGAAAGAAAAACTAAATAGCTTTTACCTGAAGTCGTACCCTACCCAAAAATACTTCCACAACCTCTATCAGTGTCCACCACTTCCTTTGCCGGACTTACACGAAATCGGCTTTCTCCCAGCGCCATATTCAATACCTCCCCCTGTTTTGAATGAGACAATCGTCGCAGCCTATGACAAGACCCGCGATATACCGTCAATAGATGGCACATCAAGAATGAGCGTCCACCTGCGTTTCGGCACGGTCAGCATTAGGATGATGGCAAGCCAGGCAAAACAGCTAAATCAGACGTACCTAAACGAAATTATCTGGCGAGAGTTCTACATGTGCATTCTTTGGCATTTTCCACAAGTCGTCACGCAATCATTTAAGCCGGAATACGACCAAATAGCTTGGCGCAACAACGAATCAGAATATTCGAAATGGTGTAACGGGCAAACGGGTTACCCTATTGTCGATGCCGGTATGAGACAGCTCAATGCCACCGGCTATATGCACAACCGTGTGCGTATGATAGTTGCCAGCTTCCTGACAAAACATTTACTAATTGATTGGCGGTGGGGCGAAGCCTATTTCGCTGAAAAACTCCTCGACTTTGACCTATCTGCAAACAATGGTGGGTGGCAATGGGCAGCTGGATGCGGATGCGACGCTGCACCTTATTTCCGCGTTTTCAATCCGTATTTACAAACGGAAAAGTTTGACGCCCAATTGAAGTACATTTCAAAGTGGGTACCAGAATATGCTGATTTTTCCTACCCAAAACCAATAGTTGAACACAAATTTGCAAGAGAACGATGCCTGCAGACATACAAGACTGCACTATCAAAGCAGACGTAAAACACAATCGGCAGAGATGCTCCCCAAAAAGGGAAAACATAAAGAAGATAGCATTATGCTACTAATACCAATTTCATTATCTTCATTGCACGTGCTGCCAGAAAGAAACAATTCAATTTCGGACAGAAACCAGAGTAATACATGAAAACGATTAATACAGTCTACATTGTTGACGACGATCCGATTTTTGTCTTTACGGCAAAACGGGTGGTTCAGCTTGCTGACTTCTGTAGAGAATATCATGTATTTGAGAATGGGAGACTAGCATTAAACAACATTCAAAAAGCCGCGCACGAAACCAAACAACTACCGGATGTAATTCTTCTGGATTTGAATATGCCGGAAATGGACGGGTGGCAGTTTCTGGACGAACTACAAAAACAACAACTTCACGAAAAAACAAGCGTATACATCGTTTCCTCTTCAATTGATTGCAATGACATTGATAGAGCAAGGCAATACAAATGCGTAAAAAAGTACATTATTAAACCACTTACCGTACCTGCGCTGCGGGAAATCACCGACGAAATAGCTAATTCAAGCGATGACGAAAATCAGGAATAAATCAACTCAAGGTTCCAGTTTCTGCATCTGTGTTTATTTATTTTTGCCTATCAAATTAAACTTAACCGACAACTATGAATCAAAATACTAAAGGCGACATGCTCAGCAAGTCTGATTATCAGCAATACCTCCAAAAAAGCATTGGCTACGAAGAGTACATGACCCTTATGGCTGAAAACGCCCTGACGAATCCGGATGCTAAATACAAAGAATATATTGTGATGAATCAGCACAGGGAAACCCGTGTCAGCAAAACCTATCATCCCTCGCCCGACATCGTAAAGCTGATTAGTGAATTAAAACACAATATTACCTGGCTGATAATCACGGAACACTGGTGTGGCGACGCCTCTCAAACGCTACCTGTGCTAAATGCCATTGCCAGGATGAGCAATGGAAAAATCAATATGCGACTTGTATTCAGAGATGAAAACCCGGAATTGATGGATGCTTACCTTACTAACGGCACACGTTCTATTCCCAGGGTAATACAACTAAACGAAGACTTTGTTGTTACAGGCTCATGGGGCCCGAGACCTAAGGAGGCTCAAAAGTTAGTACTGGAGCTCAAAGCCAATCCGGAAACTGCAGCAGATTATGGCAAGCATTTGCACCTGTGGTATGCAAAGGACAAACAACATGCAATCGAGACAGAAATCAGCAGTCTACTGGCAAAAGGAGATTTGCTAACGACTAATGCCAACTAAACCTGATCTACACCACATAAATACAGCTCTACGCCTCCGGCTATACCACTATGTCTGACATCGTTATAGCCGGAACAAACGTATGGCGCTGCAAGGCGTCACTCGTCGCTAAACCCGACTTTTCTGTGCGAACCGTCACAATACGGTTTGTTAGATGAGGCACCGCAACGGCAAAACGCAGTCGCTTTAGTTTTGTTTACTTCATTGCCATCTTTGTCTTTTACTCTTAAGTCTCCGTATACCATCAATGGCCCGTTTTTAATTGCCTCCACTGATATACCTTGCTTTTCACTTGATTCCTGCTCCATACTGTTTTCTGAATTAAAAATGTAACTCAATGCACCTGAAGGGCATTTTGCAACTTGCTCTAAAATACGTTCTTTATCTGCCCCTTCAATATTCACCCACGGTCGGGCTCTGGGGTTAAAAACCTCTCTCAACCCCGTCCAGCAGAGTTTAGAGTGAATGCACTTATCAGGCTGCCATACTATCGTCACATCATCCTTTACGTACTTTTTTATTGATTGTCCCATCCTATGTTCAATAACTGATTACTAAATTAACCATGCTGTATAAAACGCCTATCGCATAGGCACTTCAAATATCAATACGTCACTGGCTTTAGTTGCTGCAATCTCTATGTTTTCAGTATTACTTATACCCATAGCATCTCTTTTGCCCAACGATTGCCCCTCTATGTTTACACTGCCTTCTATCACGAATACATACGCACCATGCCCAGCACCATGTAATTTATGTGACAGACTTTTACCCTCCTCTAAGTTAGTTCTATAAATCCACGCATCCTGATGTATTTTCAACCCATCATCGTCGTTGTCTATCGGTGACACAAGCGTCTTTAATTTATTTATCCGGTCTTCCGTGGCAAAAGTCCTTTGATCGTACCGGGGAGCAACATCCCTTTTTGACGGGAATATCCATGTCTGCAGTACGTTCACTTCCTTGTCAGGGCTGTGGTTATACTCGCTGTGGTACACACCTGTACCAGCACTCATTACCTGTACTTCTCCAGGAACAATTGTCTGTTCATGTCCCATACTGTCTTTGTGTGCCAACACGCCGTCCAATATGATGGTGATGATTTCCATATTGTCGTGGGGGTGCTTACCAAAACCCATACCACCGGCAATGATATCATCGTTTAAGACGCGCAAAGCTCCATACTGAATACGGGTCGGATCATACCAACTCGCAAAACTGAATGAATGGTGCGCATCAAGCCAACCGTGGTTTGCATGCCCTCTTCCCGATGCCGGATGAAAAACTGTTGTTGCCATAATAATTAGTTTTTAAAAATTAGATGTACATACACTTATACAAAATTGATACCAAAACCCATATACTGACAAAAGTGCAGTATGCCGACAAATATGCGCCTATAAGTCCATCTGCAGGGCGTAACTTTTATACATTGGTTGCCATAGACAATCAGAATTTCATTACTTTGCAAATACCGCTAAACGCCCAGGGGCTTAGCACAATATACGAATGTTCATCTGAAAAAAATCTCACTATAGCTTTATGGCACAACACATTCTGGTAATAGACGACGAAAAAGCAATACGAAAAGTACTCAACGAGATTCTCACCTTTGAAGGCTTTACAGTAGACGAAGCATCTGATGGGGCAGAGGGAATAAAGAAGATAAATGATAACAACTACGACTGTATACTCTGCGACATCAAAATGCCCAAGACCGATGGACTGGAAGTACTCGCCCATGCAAAAAAAGAAAAACCAGATATTCCTTTTATCGTCATTTCCGGACACGGTACCATAGAAACTGCAGTTGATGCCGTAAAGAACGGTGCATACGACTACATATCAAAACCGCCGGACCTGAACAGGTTGCTGATAACCCTCCGCAATGCTATGGAGAAGAAGTCGCTGGTAACCGAGACAAAGCAGCTACGCAAACGCATATCCAGGAAGTATGTGATGATAGGTAACAGCGAACCTATGACGCAAATTCAGGAGACTATAGAAAAAGTGGCCCCTACTGACGCACGGGTATTAATAACCGGCGAAAACGGTGTCGGGAAAGAACTTGTAGCGAGGCGCATTCACGAATTCAGTACCCGTGTATCCGGCCCCATGATAGAGGTAAACTGCGCAGCCATACCTGCCGACCTAATAGAAAGCGAGCTGTTCGGGCACGAAAAGGGTTCTTTCACTTCGGCAATTAAGCAACGTATCGGCAAGTTTGAACAAGCAAATGGCGGCACACTTTTTCTTGACGAAATCGGTGATATGCACCTGAATGCGCAGGCAAAAATGCTTAGAGCACTACAGGAAGGCACAATATCAAGAGTAGGCAGTGAAAAGTCGATAAAAGTAGATGTCAGAGTAATTGCTGCTACGAACAAGAACCTGCTGGAGGAAGTTGAAAAAAAGAACTTCCGTTTAGACCTCTACCACCGCCTGAGTGTGATACTAATACATGTACCACCACTCAACGAACGTACTGACGATATACCCGACCTGATTGCACACTTTATTAAAGACATCAGCGACGAATACAAACAACCGGCAAAAGAAATAGAGCCCGACGCTGTCGCTGCATTGCAAAAACACAACTGGACAGGTAACATACGCGAGCTACGCAACATCGTGGAACGATTGATTATACTGTCTGACAAGACGATAACAAAGGGCGATGTAGAACGCTACATTACCGGCAATTAGTGCCTCTCCAAAAAAAAATCATGGCGTCGCAAAGTCCAATGTGTTGGGTTTTGCGACGTTTTCATTTTGCCTATGATAATGTAGTTTGGGGCAATTGGCGGAGCGCTATCCACTTTCATATATCGTATCCGTCCAAAGGTGTTAGTGAGTTACCAAGCAGACAACAAATGTTTAATTATTTTGTTTTTCAATTAAAATTAATATATTTTTATGTTGCATCATTATCGAATCAGATATGTCACATGGTATTAAAAGTATTAATGTCAATGTCGTAAATAACACTGCGACAATAGAAGTAGACGGTTACTTCTTTAACCAGAAGTATACGCTTGACAGAATTGATGTAAAGCGTCACGACAATGGTATTGAATTGTTTATTCGATCAACGTATGACAAGGATGGACCTATCACCGCAGTAACACGACCTTTCCATCGAAACATGTATATCAACCCTATTGCAAAGGGAAAATACTATGTGCGAATAGACAACAACAACAAGTGGGTTAAATGGTTTGACGTACACTAAATTTCATTCATTTTATCATCAACCAAAAACAAAAAAATGGAGACAAATGACAGCATGCCGAAAGAAATGGCAACCCGTAAAGGAGACAAGATAGAGCGGTTCACACTCGCTGCGTCTAACTATGATGTCGATGAGACACCGGAAGATGAAATGAGTTCCAATATGCTGGGGCACAATGTCATTCCTCAGGGTATCAAGCGTTACTCAGACCTATTGTATGTGGCCGAGGCACACCATTTGTACTCGGGCGGTGTGCAAGGAGGAGCTTCAACAGAAACCAACCAACCGACGAAAAGCCGGTTTATGCAATATCAGTATGTTGATGACCCACACCTTCCCAATCAACCAAATATTCCGAATCCATATCGCAATCATTTTACAAAAACAGCTTATCAAGGTAAGATATATCATACGGGAGACACCTACGAAAATGTTGTCGCTCCTACCTATAATGGCCACATTATAGCGGCCGACAGCAGTGATCGTGTAGGTCATCTGGTATTCGGTCCTTATCACATCCTGACACCATCCAAAGTACTGCCAACACATTACAACTCCTATTTCTTCATAGGTGATTTAGACGGCATATCACCAAATGAGACACTATTGACTTTTGAAATAGGCATTGATACACCGAACGGCTTTCATAACCTGATCAGACCGCTTGTGTTACGACGTAGTGCGGTAAAAGGCAACAGTGATGCTATGTTCACAACCATCAGAATGAGTACCAATGAAATGCTGAGAGGTGTAGAGCAGCGCATTGTATATCACGGGAAGGGATATGTTGAATTCTTCCAGAACTGGTGTTACCGCCCAAGGTCATAACACAAAATACCATCAATAATACTACTGAATAGAAAGGCGGTCATTGTACCGCCTTCTTCATACCCCAAAAACGAGCGCCTTAGTTCTGCAAAAAACCGAACTTACCTGCATTATAGTCCTCTATAGCTTGCTTTATTTCTTCCTGAGTGTTCATTACAAACGGACCATAGCTAACATACGGCTCATTGAGTGGTTCTCCGCTCAATACCAGTATCAGGCTGTTTTTGCTTGCCTTTATGTGTATATCGCCGCCTTCATTCTTTAGCTGTACATAATGATTTTCTGGTGCATTGTGACCGTTTACGGCGATGCTACCATCAACAACTAATATACCCGAGTTATACCCAGCCGGCAACGAAAACCTGAAGTCGGCATTGCTGTTGAGGTGCATATCATACATGTGAACGGGAGAAAAAGTACTGGCTATGCCTTTTGTACCCTCGTACTCTCCGGCTACTACATATACATCCCCCATATTGCCGGGTAGTTTCACTCTGGGCTTTTTGTTATGTACAATACTCTGGTACTTGGCAGGCGTCATTTTATGTTTGCGCGGCAGGTTTATCCAGAGTTGCAACATCTCAAAAGCACCACCTCTCTTGAGGTATGTTTGCTCCTGGTACTCTTTGTGCAATACTCCGCCCCCTGCTGTCATCCATTGTATATCGCCGGGACCTATAATTCCATGATTGCCCTTGCTGTCGTGGTGCTCTACCGACCCTTTGTAGGCAAATGTAATAGTCTCAATACCCCTGTGCGGGTGAACGCCCACCCCTCTTGAAATCTCAGACGGCGGATAGTGAACCTCTGCATTAAAGTCGAGCAGGAAGAACGGACTCATCCGTTCCTCAAAGCCTTTGCCATTCGGGAAAAAGTTCATCACTTTGAAACCGTTGCCCACCATGTGTGTATTAGTGGGGGAAAGCACACCTTCTACACCACGATAAGGACTTTTTGCAGCGGCTTTTGCTGCTGCCTTAAGCGGATTGCCAACTGCTGCTGCGATATAGGCTACAACGCTTGAAAATATCCCTTTCCTGATAAAGTCTTTCCGTTCCATAAAAGTGCATTTTTGATATATCAAATTTACAGAAAAGCAGAACATCCGGTCGTTATAGTCCTATTGTATATTGTGATACCAAGTACAGCGCACGCCTCCAATAGCAAATTGCGCACTATTCCGAATGTTTTCTGTTTTTTCTTACTAACTAATAATCAATTAGTTACAATTTTTTTGAAGGGCAAAATTGCGCATTCTTTGCCCACTTTTTGCAGCCCTATCGGGCAATTCCGGCCGTTCTTCATCCCGATATTAGCTGTAACATAATTTAAGATCACCCATCTGAACACCCATGCCTACCTTTCACTAACTGCCGCAAAGAACGCGCCAAACAGCACAAACTGACAGGGTAAGATATCCACAAAATAGCAGATGGCGCGCGGTAGAGGATGAGTTGTTATGTTTGCATGAGCCTTGATTCCCATGAATAAAGGAATGAAAGGATGCCCTAATCAGGGTTTCGCAAGCAGACGCTTGCATGAGAGAGGACCGGGCGAGACGCCCGGACCAGTGGGGGTGTTAACCATCAATAATGAGTAAGTGAGTTTAGGCATCCGGAATTGAGTTTTTTAATACTCGATTTTCCTTCTCTGCCTCAGTATCTTTATAGCGACCAATTACTATCCCTATCAACATTCCTAAAGATAGTCCTATGGAGGTTCCTAATGCGGAAAAACCGCTACCAATAGCAACTCCAAAACACATACCCAGACTCATGCCAATGGCGGTATAGTAGCCCTCTGAGATTAATGAAAACTCATCTTTAAGGTATTGTTTGAAAATCGTGAGTTGTTTGCCAAAATACTTTCTCTTGTTTGTGGGCTTCGATGACAGATTTAGCGTATCAATCTTGTCCTCTATTAGCGACAATTGCTCAACGGTAAGCTCTTTGCTCTCTAAGCAGGAAAGAATACTGATGAAATTCTTATAAATCTTTCTTTCACGTTTGCTATCTGTCTCGTTTGATAGTGTTTTGAAAAACCCAGCAGTTTCCTTAATTGTCATGATGTTACTTTATTTATTAGTTGTCCAAAATCAAATAATATTACACGTTCGCAATTATATTTTTTTCAATCATCCTTATTCAGCTCTCAGGTCTTCCATATCCCTAATTAGTTCCTCAAGTTTCCTTAATATTCCTCCGTAGACTAAGTTTAAATCCCACTTGTAAATCCGTCCGCCCAATAATGCCAGCAGTATTACGATTGCCAGCATTGCAGACACCCAATACACAGGTATGCCGGATATCATATAAGGTTGATAGTCGCCAAATATCCTGTGCAATGTCTGCCGAAAAGAGCTTGACAACCCAAACCCGGAAATCATAGCAATAAATATGTAGGGATATATGTATCGAGACATTTTTGCGTTTACAGCAATTTGCTTTTGCATCCAAGCATCGAAGGACTTCAGATACTGATAGCTACTTACATTTTTATCGATTTGATTCAGACCTTTTAATAGCCTTTTATTGACAATTACTAATGTATTGAGTAGCAGGAACATCATCACCCCCATAACCGGTATTTTTACGAGAAATGAAATGACCAGGATAAAGAACGAAAACACGACAAGCGCATTTAAGTTTATTTTAAACATTCTTTTGAACTTATCTATAATGTGAATAGATTTTTGATTGTAGAGGTTGTTTAGCCTGGGGGCTACCATGGCATTCTTGTCCAGAAACCCTTGTTTCCATATGCTTTCAATTGATTTTTCCATCCAGTAGTTTTTTTAGTCGTTCTTTAATTCTGTTTATTCGTACTCCTATGTTGTTTGGTGTTGTTCCGATTATTTCCGCAATTTCTATGTTCGACTTTTCTTCTAAATAAAGTAGAATCACTGCCCTGTCGACTTCGGATAGCTTTTTGATTGCGCTATATAGTTGATTTATCGAATCGTCTGTAAATGTGGGTGCATCTTCAATCAACTCAATTTTCCGGACGGTGTCGGAGGCTACATCCCGAAGTATATTTACCTTTTTCTTTTTCTTAATTAGCGTTAAGCAAATATTGAGCGTTAGTCTGTATATCCATGTTGACCATTGGGAGTCACCACGAAAGTTGTCTTTGCTTTTCCAGATTTGTAAGCATACTTCCTGATAATAATCCTCAAAGTCTTCCTGAGAGTCTGTATATGCCCGGCATATTTTTATAATAATTCCGGAATAAGGTAAAATTGATGATGTGTAAAAATCGTAACTCAATAAATGCTTTTTATAGTTAGTGTCAGAAGGTAGAAATTATTACAGCTTTTCAATAATTTTTTTTGAATTGAGTGATTTGGAACGTTACAGGCAGTGGATTATGGCAGGTTTGCCGTACGGAGAAAATACACACCATACGACACCATTCAAGAAGAATGGCAATAAAGCAGACACCAGTGCTAAACGAGAAAGACTTGAAACGGGTTTTCCTACCTTTATGGCAAAAACATAAGCTGTTTATGAACGATTTCAGGGAACGTCAGAGGTTTACGCAATGGTGGCTCTGGACCCTCATACTTGCCTCATTAGTGGTACCATTGGTCCTCTCTGTTATAAAAGCGCGCGATGCCGCAGTACCACTCAGCGTCGCAGATCTGCTTGTGGGTTGTAGTTTGCCTGTCCTTATCATCATCTTTTTCCTGGTGATGCAGCTGAAAACGCAGATAGATGATACCGGAATATATTTTCGTTTTGTACCCTTTCATCTTAAAATGAAAAAGATAGGCTGGGACGAAATAGACAAAGCATACATCCGCACCTACAGCCCACTGAAGGAATATGGTGGCTGGGGCATACGCAAAGGCATGGGCAAGACCGGTACAGCCTATAACATAAGCGGCAATGAGGGTCTGCAACTGGAGCTAAAGAATGGCAAGAAGACACTTATAGGCACCAGGCGACCGGCAGAGATAATACAACTGCTGGAACAACGAAAAAGAAAAAAGTAAAAGGGGGGATTTAAGGGCATTGCAAAATGCCGATCCGTATCCCACCCTATTACAAACGTGGTGTGTTCGTCAAACAGAGATTGACCGCCACTGTGGCGTAATCGGGAGATATGCTACAAACTGGGTGGAAGATTTTAAGTCATAGAGATGCTACAATGCATCGACATGATAAGCAATAAATAAATTAATTAACAACCCTGTGACTGACCTCGGAAGTTTACATAGGTCCAAGGCATACACCAATTTCACATTGAAAATTACACTAAGATGGACCACTATTCCACGAAAAACTAAATACCTTTGCCAATTACCCACCTACCCTCGGATAGGAATTTACTTAATTAGCTGATAACAATCACCTTACATGAAAAAATTTATAGCGAACAGACTCCTATCGATACTTTGTTTGATAACTTTACTAAGCAGCGGTTTCCATGTGAGTGGGCAAACAGTATATTACGTCGACTCCTCCAGTGGCAACGATGCTTTTTCCGGAACGACCTGGAGCAGCGCATTCCGTAATCTTACACGAGCGGTATCTGCAGCCAACCTGAGCAGTTCTCCGGTAGTAGAGATATGGGTAGCTCATGGGACATATACACCAGTAGACGGCATCGCTACACTCCCATCAGATGCTCGAGATACTTCATTTAGCTTTTTTAGAGGCGATGGAGTTGGCAAAGCGCTCAAACTATATGGTGGCTTCGCAGGCACGGAATCGAGCATAACCGATCGGGATACAAGTCACGCTACTTACCTGGAAGGCAATTTTGCGACAAGCTCCTTTAGCTACCATGTTGTTATTATCGCAGGTTTGTCAACAGGCGCGGATAGTGTTGTCGTCGACGGTTTTACCATTCGCCACGGCAACGCTGTTATTTCTACATCAAAGACATGCAATGGCGTGCTTATAAATAGTCGATGTGGCAGTGGCATCTACCTCTCAGACAATGGTTCACCAAAGCTCGCTTTACGTAATTGTCGATTAATCACAAATTACAATGCGCAAAAAGGTGGCGGTATTTATATAAGTCGTTCAAACCCCTTAATTGAAAATTGTTACTTCCTCTCCAATACGGCAATCGGTGCTGGTGCAGCTATATACAATACCAATTCTACACCAAGGATAATCCATTCCAAATTTGTATCAAACTCTGCAGTAGATTATAGCCTTGCGGCATATGGAGGTGCAATCTATAACGTATCGTCATCTCCCACTATTTCAGCATGCACATTTACTTCCAATACCGTTTACGGAGACGGCATTATGAAAGGGGGTGCGATTTACAATTTAAGCAGTTCAGATCCACTGATAGATAGCTGTACATTCAGCGCTAATCAGGCTTCGGTAACGATTGGCACCTCCTACGGAGGTGCTATTTGTAATCAGGCGAGCTCGCCAACAATAACGAATTGTGCTTTTCAAGAAAACAGATCGAATGGAAGAGCGGGGAACCTGTACGGGCCAGGGCCGGCTTATGGCGGGGCTATTTACGATTCCGGAAGCAGAGCAACAATCAACAACTGTACATTTACAAACAACGTTGCAACTGGTTGGGGCTATATGGGCTCCTCTAGCAGCAGCGGATACGCTTACGGTGGAGCGATATGCAATATTTCATCTACACCATCAATCACCAATTGCTCATTTTCATCGGATATTGCCGTTGGGCATATGCCACCCGGGCTAGGGCCTCGTGCCTATGCGTATGGCGGCGGAATATGCAATAAATCATCATCTCCGATAATTAGTGGCTGCACGTTCAATGCCGAGTCTGCAAGTGCCGATTACGGTTACGGAGGCGCCATCAGCAGCATTTCGCTAACCGCTCCTATCACCACGAGCAACTGTAGTTTTTTGAATAATACATCTACCAGTGAAGGTGGTGCTATCTACCAAACGTTGACAAAATTAACCACAAGGCATTGCCTGTTCAACAATAATAGTGCAAAAACCGGTGGCGCAATTGCGCTCAGATACCTTTACCTAATGCATTATGCCGGGTATGACAATGTGTTTTCCAACAATATATCTACAACAAACGGAGGTGGTGCAATAAACATAGATAACGGTGGGGGCACAGATACAATGATCAACAATTTGTTTGTGAACAATAAAGATATCGGAGGATTAGGAGGTGGTGCAATACTAATAACTCGCGGCACACACTACCTGGTCAATAACACATTTTTTGCAGACTCTGCTCTTTCCGGAGGCAGAGGAGGAGCAATACATGTAGTGCCGGTACCAGGCACCCATATTTTCGCGAATAATATCTTTAATGACAACTACGGTACGGGGGTTACCTCCGACACAGCACTGGAGCCTATCGGCACGTACACCTTTAGCCACAATCTATACAGCACAGTCGACCCTCTTTTTCTGAACCCCACGAATTTAATAGGCGCCGACGGTATATGGAGAACAGCGGATGATGGGCTTCAGCTAGCAAGGTGCAGCCCTGCCAGAAATTCAGGACTAAACTCTTACGTTCCGACCGGCATAACAACAGATATAACCGGTGCTGCCCGCATCGGGAGCGCACAGGTTGATATGGGCGCGTACGAAACTAATCCGATAGGTGTTATAACAGGCAGCTATGATTTATGTGTTGGTGCAAGTGAAACGTTAAGTGACACAACCTCCGGAGGGACCTGGCTAAGTATGAATACAGCAATAGCCACTATTACCTCCTCAGGCATAGTCACGGGGGTTAGTCCCGGCACATGTACAATTCTATATGTAGTTGCGGGTCTATGTAGCACCGACACCGCAATTGCAACGGTAGTTGTCACTCCGGCTACAGGTCCGGGTACTATCACCGGCAGTCTCAGCGTGTGCGTGGGTACTACAACTGCATTGTCTGCGTCGGTATCGGGCGGCACCTGGTCCGCTAGCAACACTAATGCTACCGTGACCGGGGGTATAGTGACAGGCGTTTCGACGGGTACGGTACATATTACTTATACAAATAGCTGCGGAACTGCCTTCACCTATGTCACTGTCACCATCAACACACTGCCCTCTGCCGGAACAATAACCGGAGGTTCGACCGTGTGTGTCGGCGCATCCATAACCTTATTGACCAGTGTAGCCGGAGGGGCTTGGTCCGCAAGCAGCCCAACGGCAAGCGTTTCGGGCGGCACTGTTACCGGCGTTGCCAGTGGCATAAACACACTAAGTTATACGGTTACCAATTCCTGCGGAACGAGCACTGCGACACATAGCATTACAGTCAACCCCCTACCTGACGCCGGTATCATTACAGGACCAGATACCGTTTGCATTGGCAGCACAGAGACCTTTATTAACTCAACTGCCGGGGGCATATGGAGCGGCAGCAGCATTCATAGCTCTCTAACATCGGGGATAGTTTCCGGATTATCTGCAGGTCGCGACACAATTTACTACACTGTTATCAACTCATGCGGAAATGCAACCATCTCTAAGAATATACAGATAGCTGACTGCAGCACCAGCGTATTAACCCCGACCTACCCGGGCGTTTCGGCAACGATTCAGGTATACCCTAATCCCGTCAATAACTATGTGGTCATCAAAGGCGCAGCAGGAACTACCGTTACCATTTTTGACGCCACCGGCAAACAGGTAATCAAAAGGCAACTCCGTTCTGACATAGAAGTTGTCAATACGAAACTACTGGTTCCCGGTGCACACTTATTGCATTTTTCAGACAACAATGGCTTGCAACAAACCGGGCATATTATAAAAGAATAAAAGAGAGGTAGCTTCTGCTTATTGAGGGGTGCAAATTGAAAAAAAATTCCAATACCGGTGAATCAAAGTACTACCTCAGTCGCAGCTCATTGTGCGGTTGCCGCGATGTGAGGTAGAGACCTGACGACAATAAGATACTTATGAGTATCGGCGGGATTCCTACCCAAATGCTCATACAATCAGTAGGGTAAAAAAATACTAAATTTGACAGTGTCAAGTCGATAAAATGCAGCAGTATCTATTTTCAGATATAGGTAAAAGGCGGGAGAAGAAAATAATCCTTTTATCCATTTTGGGTACTTTGATTGCAATGTCCGTGGTATTCATCGTTACCTTTTGGAAAAGTGGCTATTACGACCTGACAACGTGGATAAGCGAAATGGGCTATTATATGTTGGCTATGTTTGCCATTGGTATCATCACCAGTTTAGTATGCTACAAGTATATAATGAGCATGATTGAAAGCTTTGTAATCACTTTGACTGACAACAGTATAACACGTGAAGTGAAATTCATGCGAACAAGAACAATTCAATACGAAGACATAGTCCAAATATCATCGACCCGGAAAGGGGTGTTGGTTGTTAGCGGTAAGGATAGTGTGGGGACTATTATGGTTTCTCCCTACATAGCTAATTACGCCGAACTGAAGAATCGCCTGAACGACATTTCACCAATAACAGCTTATGTCGCTAAACCGGGACAGTGGTTTCTGATTGTGCTATTCTATATATTTATTGCTTGTGGTTTGTACTATCAATTCGGACAAAATGAAACACTTTTACTTGCTGCACAAGTACTGACTGCAGCCTCACTCACTACCGTGTTTATTTACTTACAAGTAAGTAAGCGTTTTAATAAACGTACAAAAAAGATTGCCTGGTATGTGCTGCTTTTTATGGCACTAGGCTTTGCGGTAAATATTATCAATTGGATAAAGAGCTTCTAATCTTATTCCGGGTTGCATAGGGTTACGAACGAGCTTTCTGAATTTCCATCTTGGTCGCGCCTACTTGCGGCTGCTTTTGTGCCCGGCAGGACTCAGCGACAGTCACAGGTTTGCTTTACCCATATGAGTATTGGCGAGGACGGACTATGTATGCCAAGCAGTTTTCATAAACGCTTACCCAAGAGCACCTCCCCTTGAACTATTTCGTCAGTTTACCGCTCAATGGCAACATCCCATCACCTGAGAGGGTATATATGTACATACCCTTTACCAGACCGGATACATCTATAGTGATGTAATTGGTGGCGGCACTAACGGGGTAGGAGTTGTAGATTTTTCCATCTATTCCACTCAGTACAATTCGGGCATCATATACGTTCTCCGGCAGGGTATAAAAAACTTTTACGTCGCCGGTACCGGGATTCGGGACTGATGTCGGAGCAATACTGCCTGTGGTCATTCCAACCTTAGGGACTCCTACACCCGCGGCATCGCAATGCCCGCAAGGCAATTCACCCGGCACACTATACACTTTAGTGAAAGATGCCCCATTAGGATCAAGCACCATTAGCTTATGACTACCATCTATGTAGGCAGGGGTTGCATAAAAACCATTTCCTAAATCGTGCAGCACTGACCCTGACTCACTAATAACTGCACACTTGTATGCTATGGGAGATACACCCATCTGATACCATGATACAAAAGCCTCAATCTGATTATCGGTATTAAAAAAATTGTCTGAAACCAGAAAAGTATACAACCACTTATAACCAGCCGGTACCGGTACCGGTATGGATTTCCATAAACTATGATCTGTATTGTATAGTTTTATAGTATTGGAGCCGGAGTCGTTTGCGACATATTTTGTGCCATTACTCGAAAAAAGTACTGGTTTCCCTCCTTCCATTAAAGGGCCGTAAGTATGCTCCAAGGTAACCTGTGCGCTCGCATTAACAGTCAAAATGGCAACAAACAATGCCAACAGTGTATTTTTCATATCAGGTTGATTTTGTGAGGCATTAAAGATAAATAAAAAACAAATTTTTAATGGTACAGCGATTGAAAAGAATGCATCTATATTAGTTGTTAGCACAATATGCAACAACGTAGATAGTGTCAGCCGAGACTATACATTTGTTATATCAGAATTGTCAATTTTGCTTTCTACGTAGTACATCTTCATCAGCCCCTTATTTTTTGCTTCTATTTCCCCTCTGTAGAAACAATCGAACTTACCCTCAATAAGTTCGTAAGTTGACTGAGATATATTGATTTTACCGGCATCACTTTCCTGTTCTAACCGTGCGGCGGTATTAACGGCATCGCCCCAGATATCATAAGCGAACTTTTTAACTCCTACAATACCCGCCACAACACTACCTGTATGTAACCCGATACGAACCGAAAAAGTACGTCCTTCTCCTAGCTTCGCACGCCTATCAGTCATAAAGTCTCTTATCTCGATTGCGGCATTTACTGCATTCGCTGCATGTTGCGGACTGTAAACAGGAAGCCCCGCAACGGCTAAGTATGCATCTCCAATCGTCTTAATTTTTTCAATATTGTATGCCTCTGTAATCTGATCAAATGTTTTAAAGCAGGTATGAAGTTCATCTATCAGCTCTTGAGGTGTCAATAGTTCCGCGACTTTGGTAAAGTTCACGAAGTCAGTAAAAAGGACAGTAACATTGTTGTAGTGCTTGGCAGTAGTAGTCCCTTTAGCCTTTAATTCTTCCGCAACTTCTGCGGGTAGAATATTCAGCAGTAAGTTATCCGTCTTTTTCTTTTCACTTTTCACCTTATTTCTCTGTGTAAAAAGGACACCCGAAAACACCAAAACGACAACAATACCGCCCAATAGCGCATTCTTAACTACTTTCTGCCTTCGTAGTTCGGTCTTAGCCAGGATGTCCTTTTTTTCCTGGGCCTCCTTCATTGCCCGCTCCTTTTTATCAAAATTGAATTGTAAGAGGCCTAAGGCCATTTTTCTTTTGTGGTCTCTACTATACACGCTGTCGGAAAGGGCCTTATATGCTTTATAACACTTTAGGGCTTTCGCAACTCTCCCCGTCTGCTCATAGACATCACTCAAGTGTTTATCAATAGACATTATTAATCCAATATCCTCGGTTTTATGAGCAGCATCCAGGGCTTTGTCTAAATACCCTTCGGCCAGCGCGTATTTTTTCTGTTTGAGATGAATAAGACCAATTTCTGTGTTAAAAAACCCGATATATCTTGTTCGCTTTAACTCCTCCGAAAGTTTCAGACCAGCAAAATAATAGGGCAATGCCTGTTGGTTTCTATTCAGCTCTTTATTTGCATTGCCGATTGTCAAATAACACTCCGTAAGCTTATTTTTGTCATTCAGTGTTTGATAAATACTAAAGGCGGAATCGAGGTAGATGAGTGCTGTTTCGAATTCAGTATTCGCCATTTGCAGCCCTGCAATATTCAGGAGTATGCTTGCGATACCCTTTTCATCTCCAATCTTTCGTCTGATTTCCAACGCGGACTTAAAGTAGCTCAGCCCCTCGACTCTCTTATCCTGGTTAGAATAAATCATCCCAATATTGTTCAGTACATTAGACTGAAAACCCTCATCACCAACCTCCTCAAGCACCTTTAACGCTGCGAAATAGCTAGTGAGCGTATTGGGAATATCATTTAGATACGCATATACATTTCCGATACCACAGTAAGCAGCCCCTATGCCCCTTTTGTTATCAAGATCCTCTGCGATGCTTAACGCCATTTTCTGATACTTCAGCGCATCGTTCATATTGCCTTTGTCTAACAATATGCTCCCTATTATATAGCAACTGCGGCTTTCGCCACTTTTGTAATTTAATTTTTTTGCAAGCTCCAGTGCTTCCTCCACATTTTTCATCGCAGAGTCGGCGTCTATGTTTGTATATTCAAGCGCTATGTTATTCAATAAAGCTATTCTGTTCGTATCACTCCCAAATACTGCTAATATAGACTTCATAGAGTCAATTGCAGCTTGCCCTCTCAACCGTGCATGAAGATTGAAAGAGCTTAGCAACATCAGAACAAACAATAAGTGTCTAAATGGCAGCTTCATTACATTAGAGTTCCCTACAATATACAAAATAACATAGGAACCTAAAAGTAAATGAAAAAATCACCCGGCAACTTTACAAAGAAAGCAAACGAGAAATCGGAGATAGAGCGCATTACACCAACTCCTGTCACTTTCCCTTATTCAACCACTTCAGCGCATCGAAGAATGCCTGATGCGATATAGTAGCATGGTTTTCGTCGGGCAGGTAGTCGAAATGAATATTCAAGTTTTTGTTACCACTCTTTTTGAGCTTTTCAACAAATAAGTTGGCATCCGTTTCCATTACGCGGGGTTTATCACCGGGGGTAAGCCCTTCCTTGCCTACTGCTACATATACGTCTACCGGGTGCCGGACAGTCGCCATTTGCCTGCTAAGCAAAGAACCACCATCCCACCATATACTGGGGCTGACAATAGCGTACTTATCAAACATATCAGGTTTAGTCAACAATATATCTGCAGCCAACAACCCTGCCAGCGACTGACCGATGAGTGTTCTGTTTGCATTTACCTTAAAGCGCGTACGCATGAAGGGCATTAACTCCTGATCCATGAATGCAATAAACTTATGCGACTCGCCGGTAGTAGGAAATTTAGCTTTATCACTACTTATAGTAGTGGGGAAAGTAAAATCCCGTTTACGGTCTTTATTGGCAATGCCGACCAATACCGACGGCGGCATTGCCGCCACCCACGACAAGGAACAAAACTGAAGAATACCGGCTACATGTATAAAGTCTTCGTCCACGCCGCCATCCAGCAAGTAAACGACCGGAAATAGCACCGTGTCAACGGCATTATAGCCAGGCGGCAGATAGATGTTCAGCGCCCTGTCCTCTGACAGCAATTCCGAATGAACGGTATATGTCGCGCCAAGCGCTAGTGGCTGTTTAGAGAATGTGATGCCTGATTGCCCGACGGCAGTGCCGGATGACATAAGCATTGCGAAGCTAATGACAACGACCATCCTGTATATGTATCCTATCATTGTATTACAAAAGTAGGGGGAAAATAATTGAGCAGGGAAAATCACACGCTATCATCCTGCCTCAAAGACAAGTCTAAGAACCACTTCAGAATACACACAGAATTGCAATTGACATTTGCGTATTGTTTCACTCAAAAAATATTCTGTTATGAAAAACTACATTGCAATCTGTTTTGCTTTAGCCACTATGCCGGCATTTGGTCAAAAAGTCAACGCATCCAAAGTGCCTGCCACTGCAAAAACATATTTCAGTAAGAACTTCCCGACTGTTACTAATGCTAAATGGGAAATAGAGAATGGCAGTTATGAAGCCAACTTTAAAGAAAAAGGCAATAAAATGTCTGCCACCTTTGACAACAACGGCAACTGGATGGAAACTGAAAGTAAAATCAAGGTTAGCGAGCTACCAAAGAGTGTTATTGACTATGTAGCTAAGAACTATGCCGATCAAAAAATAAAGGGTGCTGCAAAACTGACAATGGCTAAGGGCGTTACCAACTACGAAGCGGAAATAAAGGGCAAGGACCTTATATTTGATAGCAAAGGCGGGTTCATCAAAGAAATTAAAGACTAAAGAACCAATGCCAGACCATGACAGGTGTCAAACAACCTTTGAGCAGATATAAAAACTAATAAAACATTAAGCGTACCTTTCTGCTGCCGACAAGAGTAGAAAGAGCCCCAAAATAACGGTTGCCTATTATACTGCAAACCCAACTGTAATGGTAGATGGCAATAACTAATCGAAAAATAAAAGGATGAAAATTCTTATTGTTGAAGACGAACAGGCTTTAAATAAAAGCATGGTAGATTATCTATCATCGCAGCAATACCTATGTGAGTCTGTAAGCAATTATAAGGATGCCATTGAAAAAACGGAACTGTACAGTTACGATTGCATTGTACTGGATGTGATGCTCCCGGACGGTAGTGGTCTGCAACTACTACAATACTTAAAAGAAAGCGGGCAAACAGATGGTGTTATTATAATTTCCGCTAAAAATGAGTTGGATGACAAAATAAAGGGACTGAGCCTTGGTGCCGATGACTACCTGACAAAGCCGTTTCACCTGTCCGAATTAAGTGTACGCATAGCTGCCATTATACGCCGTAAGAACCTGCATGGCAGTAACCTGCTAACCTTTGAAGAGATAAGCATAGATATACCCGCAAAAACGGTTTCTGTAAACAACAGTCCTGTTGTGCTTACCCGTAAGGAATACGAATTACTTGTGTACTTTGCCATTAATAAAAACAGGGTTTTGTCAAAGAATACGATAGCAGAGCACTTATGGGGAGATGATATGGATATGGCTGACAACTACGATTTCATCTATGTCCACATCAAAAACCTGAGAAAGAAACTACTAAATGCCGGTGCTGCTGATTACATTCAAAGCATATATGGCATGGGATATAAATTTTCGGTCCGTTGAAGCTGTTCGAGAAATATAACAAACTAAATATTACCGCTACCATCCTCATCTTTCTGGTAGGTAGTTGTACATTCTATTTTGTTCTGAATTACGTACTCATCAGAGAGGTGGATGAATCGTTGGAAATTGAACAGCAGGAGATAGAAGCCTACGTAAGCACGCACAACACACTCCCGGAAATCATCCCGACCAAAGATCAGTACATATCTTTTGAGCCGGCAAGTTACAAACAGGTGGCAACATATTCTACGACCAAAAACAAATTTGACAAACAAGAAGAAGACCTCAGGACTTTACAATTTGGCATAACTGCTGACGATAAATATTATCTGGCAACAGTGGCCAAACCATTAGAGCAAACGGAAGCACTACTTCAGGTTATCATTGGTGTTACCATTGTAATGATTGCGCTGATATTACTTACCGTTTACCTAATCAACAAGACTGTTATACGCAGGGTGTGGAAGCCTTTTTACCAAACAATAAACAAAGTAAAAAACTACCAACTACCGGACCAGGAGCCATTGAAGCTGGAAACGGCAGACATAGAGGAGTTTTCATTGCTCAATCATAGCATCAACGAAATGGTGGTGCGAATACAGAAAGACTACAGCTCTCTGAAAAACTTTACGGGGCAAGCAGCACACGAAATGCAAACCCCTCTGGCAATTATTCGTAGCAATCTGGATGCACTGATGCAAAATGAGGCGCTATTGAAGAACAGTGGGGATGACATCGCAAGCATAGAAAAAGCCATTCAACGACTATCCCGTTTGCACCAGTCACTACTATTGCTGACCAAGGTTGAGAACAAACAATTTGTATTAAATGAAAAAGTTCAGCTTGATCCTGTGATTAGGGATAAGTGTTCGGAGTACACAGAAATAGCAGAGAGCCTCGGCTTAACTATTACCTGTAACTTAGCATCAACTACTATCCTTTTTCACCAACATCTGATAGAAATATTGATTAACAACCTGCTTGGTAATGCAATACGTTATAACAATACCGGAGGAGTAATAGGTGTAAACCTGCAAAACGGAGAGTTAACAATCACAAATACATCGGACAGCCAACAATTAAATAGCGAAAAGATTTTCAAACCTTTTTACCGGGGCAATAGCACTCAAGATGGTAATGGATTGGGCTTATCTATTGTGAAGCAAATTTGTGATCTCGGCAAGTTTCCGATTTCCTACTCGTATTCGGGTGGCAGGCACACCTTTGTTATCCACTTCAGAACCTATAAAAACTAATTTCCTTCAGAATTCAGTCGTTGATTTGCCTTATCAAACAACTGAGACATGACGTTAGAATTGCACATAAAGAGAATAAGCATATTGCTCCTGTTTCTTCTTTTCAGCAATGCAAACTTTGCTCAAAATAAAAATCTAGATTATTACTTAAACGTAGGGCTTGTAAATAGCCCCTTAATAAAAGACTTTCAAAACCAACTGAAATCTAACGGAATAGACAGCCAACGGCTAAAAGCTACATTCTCTCCGCAAATATCAGGAGTAAACAATAGCTACTACTCCCCTATAATTAATGGTTGGGGATATGATGAAGCCCTGAGTAATATCGGCACGTTCAATGACTGGGTAAACGTCAACAAGACGTTTATCGGGAAGAAAAGTCTGAATACACAATATCGAAGTATCGGCCTATCAACAGACTCTCTACGCATCGCTCAAAAAATATCGGAGCAGGACCTGAAAAGAAATATAACCGCTCAATACATAACGGCTTATGGCGACCTTCAGCAGCTCCTGTTCTACACAGAGGTAAATGACATGCTCAAAAACCAGGAAAGCATACTGAAAAAACTCACTCAAAATAACATATACCGCCAGACTGACTATCTGTCTTTTCTGGTTACCTTCAAGCAGCAGCAGCTCCAGCTAAAACAGTTACAAATAAAATACCGTAACGACTTTTCCATGCTTAATTACCTATGCGGCATATTCGACACTTCATCAGAAAGCCTCGAAGACCCAAGTCTCCGGTTGCAGCAAATACCCGATGTTAATAAGTCCGCATTTTTTCTCAGGTATAAAATAACTGACTTAAAGCTTGCCAATCAAATAAAAGTCCTGGACAATAGTTATCGCCCTAAACTGGGCGCCTTTGCAAATGCAGGCTATAGTTCTACGCTGCTTATTACTCCCTACAAAAACTTCGGCATGTGGGCAGGGGTAAACCTCACGGTACCCATTTATGACGGACACAAACGTTCATTGCAAAAGCAACAAATAAGAATCTCTGCAAACACTAACGATAATTATAAAGACTTCTTTTCCAAACAATATGGTCAACAAATAGCACTGCTGAAACAGCAATTAAAAAGTACCGAATCGTTGATTAGTGATATCGAAGACCAGATAAAGTATGCAGAAGAGTTAATAAAAGTAAATGGCAAATTATTGGAAACGGGTGATACAAAAATTGCCGATTTTCTAATTGCGATTAACAACTACCTCAACGCCAAAAATCTCTTAACTAAAAACAGTATCAACCAAATGCAGATTATTAATCAAATCAATTACTGGAATAGATAAATATCAACTATGTACACGCTGTATAAAAAATATTTACTGCTCGGGGTATTGGCATCGGCGCTACACTCATGCAGCGGCCCAGCAGTTAAAGTCGTCCAAGACGACGCAACCGCACCAGGTACGCCTGTTACGTTGACAAAAGTCTCAACCGACTCTCTTATTGACTATATATATCTCAATGCTACGGCAACTTTTCAACAAAAGAGTTATGTAAAAGCAAACGTGAATGGCTATGTGGAAAGCGCACAGGCAGTACTAGGTAAATACATAAGTAAGGGACAAACACTCTTTACGCTGAAAACAAAAGAGGCACAAAGCATAGGCAACTCAATCAATAAACTGAATCCTGAATTCAAATTCTCCGGAACAAACTATATCAAATCGACCAGTAGTGGTTATATAACACAACTCAATCATCAGGTTGGCGATTATGTTCAGGATGGCGAGCAGCTTGCGGCCATCAGTGATGAAAACAGTTTCGCCTTTATTCTGAACCTGCCTTATGAGCTAAAGAAGTATCTGACTCGTAACGGCACTGTTGATATGATACTGCCGGATGACACAAGATTAAAAGGTACTGTTTCTGCCTTTATGCCAACTGTTGACCCGGCGACACAAACACAAAATGTCATTATCAAAATACCCAAAGGCAATATGCCTCCTGAAAACCTTATCGCAAAAGTCAGGATTATGAAAACAAATAAAGCTAATGGACATTCAGTGCCCAAAGCTGCAATCCTCACAAATGATATTCAAACTGTCTATTGGGTAATGAAGTTAATTGATTCGAATACTGCTGTAAAAGTCCCGGTAAAAACCGGTATCGAGACACAAGACAGAGTTGAAATACTGGAGCCGGAATTTTCAACGGCAGATAAAATTATTCTAACAGGAAACTATGGCTTACCGGATACAGCTAAAGTGAGAATCATACAATAATTAGTGATGAAAAACTTTTTTGTTTCATATAAAAATCCACTTACAGTAGTCCTGATATTGCTTATAGGCGGGGGCATGTTTGCATACAGCAAGATGCAGACGGCACTTTTTCCTGAGATTACATTCCCTAAAATAAAAATCATTGCCGATGCCGGTCTGCAGCCTGTAAACAATATGATGGTTACGGTAACGAAGCCATTAGAAAATGCCATTAAGAAAGTTCCGGACCTGAAAACCATACGCAGCACAACCAATAGGGGAAGTTGCGAAATATCTGCTTATATAAACTGGGACGCAGATATTGACCTTGGTAAACAAAGAATAGAATCTAAAATAAACGAAATAAAAAATACCCTTCCGGCGGGCATACGTATAACGGTGGAAAAAATGAACCCATCTATCCTTCCGGTAATGGGCTACGCCCTCGAAAGCCATACTGAATCGCCTATTGTACTCAGGCAGTTGGCAACATACACCATCAAGCCATTCCTATCTCAAGTAAAGGGCATTGCAGAAATACGTGTAATCGGTGGCAAGCAGAAAGAATACTGGCTCACTCTGGACCGTGAGAAAATGACAACACTCTCCATCACACCAAACCTTATTAGCACAGCAATAGCACAGACCAACTTCATAAAGTCCAATGGCTACTTGTCTGACTATCGCTTTTTATACCTCACCGTCACAGACGCTCAGGCGCAAACAATTGAAGACATCAGTAATATTATTGTCCGAAATGACGGCAAACGGATTGTACTGCTAAAAGATATAGCTGCCGTACAAGTCCATGAAGCCAACCAGTACATAAAGATTAATGCAAATGGAAGAGAAAGTTTGCTGATAGCTGTAGTAAAACAGCCAAACGCAAACCTGATAGATGTATCTGCGGACATTGAGAAAAAGGTAAAAGACTTAACGCTACTACTACCAAAGGGTGTGACGATAAAGCCCTACTATATTCAGGCTGATTTCGTAAAAGATTCTGTTAAAAGCGTTACCGATAGTTTGTGGGTAGGACTGGTGCTTGCTATTATTGTTGCCATCATCTTTTTACGTTCGCTTAAAGCGAGTGCAACCATCCTTATTACCATCCCTGCTACCCTGTGCCTAACGCTAATTGTATTGTACGCCGTTGGCTATACATTCAACATTATGACCCTCGGGGCTATTGCCGCTGCTATAGGCTTGATAATTGACGATGCCATTGTGGTAGTGGAGCAGATACACCGCACTCATGAGGAGCATCCGGACGAGCCGACTACCTCATTGCTACAGAAAGCATTCAGTTATCTGTTTCCTGCAATGGTCGGTTCCTCTATTAGCACAATTGTTATATTTCTCCCCTTTGTGTTTATGAGTGGCGTAGCCGGTGCCTATTTCAAAGTAATGACCAATACAATGGTTATCGCACTCATTTGCTCGTTTTTTGTCACCTGGATATGTTTGCCGGTGATTTATTTATTGCTCTCCCGCACCCGAAAGAAAGATATAGAAGTCAGTGAAGTTCCCCACGATGTAAAAAAGCAAAAGTGGGTTTCTTTCTTTATTCATAAGCCTGCGGTAAGCTTTATTATCGTAGCTACGCTTATAGCCGCTATTGTGCTCATCCTGCCAAGATTAGAAACCGGATTTCTCCCGGAAATGGATGAAGGTAGCATTGTATTGGATTACAGTTCGCCACCTGGCACATCGCTGGACGAAACAGACAGGATGCTGAATGAGGTGGAGAAAATAATTGTAGCCACACCCGAAGTGGAAGCATACTCACGACGAACAGGCACACAAATGGGCTTCTTTATTACGGAGCCTAATCGAGGCGACTACCTTATTCAGCTAAAGAAGAAAAGAGGCCGAACTACGGATGAAGTGATCAGTCATTTGAGAAATAGTATTGAGTCTTCTCAACCGAGTTTAAGAATTGACTTCGGACAGGTGATAGGAGATATGCTGGGCGATCTTATGACCTCTGTGCAGCCTATTGAAGTAAAAATTTTCGGTAACGACCAGAAAAGACTACAATTACTTTCCGGTCAGGTTGCTGAAATTGTCTCCGGCGTAGAAGGAACAGCAGATGTATTTGACGGCATTGTTATCGCAGGTCCATCTATAAGGGTTATACCCGACTACGAACGTTTAGCGCAGTTCGGCTTATCGCCATCGGGGCTTCAATATCAGCTCCAGAACGCCCTTGCGGGAAATATAGTTGGCACATTGTTGGAAAAAGAACAACTGACCAACATTCGAACTGTGTACCCCCACAGTACACAAGCGAGTGTTGCCGACCTTAAAAACTTACAGGTGTTTCTGCCAAACGGGAAATTGACTCCAATCAACAAAATGGCAACAGTAGTCATAGACTCCGGCGACGCAGAGATACAACGAGAAAACATACAATCGATGGGTGTGGTAACGGCACGGCTTGAAAATCGCGATCTGGGCAGTGTGATAAAAGACCTCCAAAAACAAATAAAATCAAAAATCAGTTTGCCACAAGGGTATCATATAGCTTATGGAGGATCCTACGCCGAGCAGCAACAATCATTCAAAGAACTGCTGATGATACTGATAACCTCCAGCCTGTTAGTATTTGGCGTGATACTTTTTCTGTTTCGCGACTTCAGGGTTTCATTATTAATCGTTCTGCTGGCAGTATTAGGCATTTCGGGAAGTTATATAGCCTTGTACGTTACTCATACGCCACTAAATGTGGGTAGCTATACCGGGCTGGTTATGATTGTTGGAATCATTGGCGAGAATGCCATTTTCACCTATCTGCAATTTCGAAATACTGTGGCGCAGCAAGGTGTTGATGATGCGATAATCTACTCCATATCCACACGCCTGCGACCAAAACTCATGACGGCATTAGGAGCTATAATCGCATTGATGCCATTAGCATTGGGGATAGGAACAGGTGCTCAACTGCATCAGCCTCTGGCAATTTCGGTAATTGGTGGTTTTATTGTTGCGTTACCCCTATTACTTATCGTACTGCCCGCTATGCTGCGATTGCTTTATAAAAAGAACGGGGTAGTAGCATAAGCACGGACTTGCCGGGATATAGCAGGTGGAAAACGTAAAACGCCCCTAAGATGTGCCAAGGCACCTATACATTACAACCAATACACCTATATTAGTTAACTATTACTGACAAAAGCCTCTCGCCCAAAACAAGAAAACTGAACCAACAAACGTGCAAAGAATCAAATTTTCTGTACTTTTGCCGTCCCGAAAGAGTTCGGGAAGTAGCGCAGCCCGGTAGCGTACATGGCTGGGGGTCATGTGGTCGCAGGTTCGAATCCTGTCTTCCCGACGAAAAAAGCTCAACAGTGATGTTGGGCTTTTTTGTGCGACAATTATACGAAGTACCGCAACACGGTAGTGTATCCCGCGGCAAAACCGGATGGTCGCAGGTTCTCCCGACAAAATCGGGATGTCTTCCCGACGAAAAAAGCTCAACAGTGATGTTGGGCTTTTTTGTTTGTATTTCTTAAGATGTGATTTCTACGTGCAAGCTACAGCTTAGCGGGACTAATGGCTTTCCTCACCATTTTCTCGTTCATTTTTGCCTGCATTTCAAGTGAGCTGTGTTTCGCCATAAAGCCCATCATTTTATTCTTACCTCCCGGCACTGATAGGAAACGCTTACCTAACCCCAATAACCCAACCTCGGCAACAGCAGCCGGCTCCATAGGTGTCATGGGTGTCTTACTCCAGTCCATACCATTGTCTGCAATCATGGGTGTGTTGGTTAGTCCGGGCGACAGTACACTTACATCGACACCCTTGGGTTTCAATTCTCCGTATAGCGATGCGCCTAAATTGAGTACGTAGGCTTTTGACCCGGCATAGTTAGCAAAATACGGATTGGGCATATGCCCCGAAAGACTAGCCACCATCAGTATGCCACCTCGACCTCTGCTGACCATACCTTTGCTGAAATGATGGGTAAGCATCAGCGTTGAAACAACATTTAGTTGCACAACCTGAAGTTCCTTTTCCAGCGACGTTTTCTCGAAAGCACCATTAACTTCGAGTCCGGCAGCCAAAACGAGCAAACCTATCTCCTCGCCTACCTCTGCTACCTTTCTTGCACCTGCTTCTGTTGAGAGGTCTGCAGCAATGTATTTTGCCCTAACACCGTATCTCTTCTGTATTGCCTCGGCGTGTTCTTTCAACACTTTCTCATTTCGGGCTACCAATACAATGTTGAGCCCCATAGCCGCTATCTGGCTGGTCAGCTCTGCCCCTATTCCTGATGTAGCACCTGTTATCAGACACCAGTCGCCATACTTGTTCTTAAACTCTTTGTTCATAATTTACCTTTTTCGTTGTGATGCAGGATTGAAAATTGTTATTGCCTCCTGTCCGGAACAAAAGTAGATTGTTGATGAACGAGTGTGTTTACATACAGGCTCAAATACTGGTCAAATCAGCCCAAGCGATATGCCGAAGGTGATTTACCCGTTTGCCGTTTAAAGGCTCTATTGAAGGTGGTAAGGGAGTCAAACCCCAAGTCGTATGCTATATCAGAAATACGTACATCCTGATTGTTGAGCAATTCTGTAGCCTTATCGATTTTCTTTTTTGTGAAGTACTTAATAGGGCTTTCGTCAAATGCCTCCCTGAATTTCCTCTTAAAGGTGGAAAGGCTCATATAGCAAAGGGTAGCCATTTCGTTCAGGCTGAGGTCGGTGTACAGGTTCGCACGAATGACCTCTTCGAACTTAGTATAATTCGGCTTAAAAATAGAAGCCAGAAAGTCGAGTTCTGAGGGTGCATCTACTGTTTTGGTAATCAGAATTATGAATTCTTTAAGCTTGTTACGGATAAGTTGTTCGTCGGCCAATTCGGGATGATCGAGCAAAATAGAAATGCTTTCTCTGTAATGCTCCAACAACTGATTTATCTGGACTTGTTTCAGGTTGTAGTCAACCGTATGGTTTGACTTAGTGATATCAAAATCGAACAAGTCTTTAACTAACTCCGGATAAAACATAACGCCAACCACCTCTACATTGTCGGCTTCTTCATTACGCCCCTTGGCCGTCTCATAAAAGTAATTCATGCACTTAGCGAGTAAGCCAGTAGCTTTGTTTATCTCCAGCAACTGCGTTTGCGCACGCACCCTGAATTTGCCCTGATTGACAAAAACAAAGCAGGCCTCACTTTCGTAATGTTCTTTCGGCAATCGTTTGAACGTCGGCACCCGAACCTTCTGAAAAACAACACGCCCCTTATATTCCAATGTCTTCATACTGTATGCTAAGTGTTACACCCGATTCTGACCTGAAAGTCTTTGCCCGACGGAATCACCTAAAGGTATAAAATGAATTATTGACAAACGATATTGCAAGCGACATTGGGAGGAATATACACTTGTATCAAATGAATACTTCCAGCAGCCCTGACTCTCTAACGAGCAAGCGGGTAAGGCCCATTAAATTAGTGCTGCACTACTACCTTCATTACCTGCCTTCTTTTATCATTTGTTATTGCCACGTAGTATATACCGGACGCAATGCCCGATGGAATAGGCATGACGGTGTCTTTCACTTCGGTGTCTATTATCACCTGCCCGTAGAGGTTGTACATGACGAGTCTGTCGCCATGCGCTGCACCGGAGACAAGCAAGTAGTCTTTCGCCGGATTGGGCGATATTGTTATCGCTCTATTTGTTGAAGTACCTACATTCAGTAAACTGCCGAGGTGCAATGTCGTACAAAATGTATCGGTGCAAACAGTACCGTTGCTTCTTCTCGCTGTTGCGTACAGGCAGACAGTATATTCTGCAGAGTCGGTAAAGAGGTGTGGTGGCGGACTGAACAAGGTCGATGTGTCATTGACGCCTGAAGCGGGGTTCCCGAAATTCCATAAGTAGCTCATCGTATCGCCGGGATTCACCTGCGTGGTATTTGTAAATGACACATTGAGACCGGAAATAACCGAGGATGCAAACCTTACCTGAAACGCACCGCATTTGTCGTTAATTAGTGCTATGTCACTAATCAGCACCGCCCCGGCGGCAGAGCGATTGAACTTAAAAGTTATCCGACGAATCTTGGCTATATCTACCCCAACAAATGCCGTCATAGGAATCCGGACAGTATTAAACAAGACCTTCGGCAGAAAAGTCGCCAGACTACCCGGCGGATAAAACAATGCATTGGTATGTTGTGCTGCGCTTGTACCTGCGACATTCCCGGCAGAGTCGATCAGCTGCACCGTAAAGTCGTTGTTAGAGCCGGGGGTGGTTTCGCTGAAATTCACACAAGCCCTGAAAGACAGGCTTTGAACATGGCTAAAATCCTGATAGGCAGCAGGTATATCGTTGTTGTAGAAAGCAGTCGTATCTACCCACTTCAACCGCATCTGCCCGAGCCCCTTTATCGTAGGTGTGCCGATATGGGGCTTTTGTCCAAACCCTAAACCTGCGTCGCAGTCGGACATGGCAAGCCCACCGCCACATATAGCCGGCGACACGAGGGAGACGGCTCCGGAGACACCGCCACCAACGTCGTTAACAGAAAGGTTGTAAACAGTGTCTACTCGATTTATATCTATTCTGTCTGTACGCCCCGGATGGTAGGATACAAAAACCTGTGAGGAGTCCAGCAACGATGATGCGGGTGGGTGCAAATCTATTGTATTGATAATGGGTGCAAATTGTTCTTCTTTTCCCAAATACCGACGATAAAACGCCGCCGCATATGTGCTGAAAAATGCTTTCTGTTCGGTTGTGTCCAGGCGTGCACTGCCGGGTGCCGCTGCACCGCAATAGGGGTCTGTATCTGACCCAACGGTAAGCCAGTCATCTGAAGTGCCGGCAATGTAAGAGCCGGGAGTCCAGACGGTATTGAAATAGTTGTGGTTGCCCCCCATTAATAGCACACTGTGTTTGGGTGCCTCGTCGGCAGGGTCGTTGTATCTGGTATCGTCATAGTAGTTGACTCCTTGCAGATTATAAATACTACCGTCGCAGTAAGGTGCGATATTCATCAACGGCACCCTATTCAGTTTGTGCCGGAACACATCCAGCGGAGCCAATGTGATTACTGCTTTTATACCATAGGGGCTTCCAAGGCTTCTGTTATACTCTGCATGAAAGACAATGCCCTCTCCGCCCCTGGAATGTCCCATTGTCCCGACATTCTGCAAATCCAACTTACCTACAAACAGACTACCAAACGGCCCAGACGTAACTGTAGTATTCCAACCGTTCCAAAGGTCGAGGTGGTGCTGAACGAGTACACCACGCGCATTCATACCGACATCGGACAACGTACCGTCAATGGAATTAATGGCATTGGCAGAAACAGAAATAACAATGTAACCGTGGCTTGCCATAAGCCGGGCGGCATAGTCGTACCCCTCGTAGCTGGTGATGGGCTGCCAGCCAGACGGGCATGGCCACGCCAAACTTACATTTGATGGGTTAGCGGTTTCGTAGCATGTCTTATGTTTACCATGCAACCATATCAACACCGGGAATGGCCCTGATGAAAGGTCCGCGGGATAATGAACCGACCCCCTGACTTCCATATTGGCCGGAAATGCAGCAGCAGGCGGAGGTGTAAAGGCCAGGTCGCCAAGGTCATATTGCGCCTTCAAGACAACATGTGGCCCCACTGTGCCGGGGTCTGGTGTCTGTGCCACTGCTTCTACGGTAAATAACAAAAAGCAAATGACCGCACCTACGCTCTTGTGCACTATGTTCCTGAAAATATTCCCCGATATCGGATTTGTCATATCTCAAATATATCAACTTCGCTGTAAATATTGTGGTGTAAAAAGTAAATCGACTTAGCCGGTTGTTTTGTCCATGCTAATTACTGCCCGTATCGGGAAAACCACAAATTCCCCAATTCCATAAACACATTATTTCCATGCAGCCCTTTATTGCTTTAAAGCAATGAGTAAAAACATTATGAGTTGTGGCCGTCTTTTTCAAGAGCGTCACATACTACAAATGTTTATCTTTATCGCCATAGAATCGACAGTTGCTCTAATTGACTTAAAGGGATTGCGCCTGATTAAGGGACGAAACACTGAGGTCATTTAGAATGTTGAATTATCGTTATAATGTACAATTTCGAGAACAAAATCGCAGTAGTGACGGGGGCATCCGGTGGCATCGGGGCAGCTACTGCCAGCGCTCTTGCACAAAGAGGAGCGGTAGTTGTGTTGCTTGCCAGAAACGGTACCGCTCTGGAGCATCTCAAAACGGAAATTGCCGAAAAGGGTGGAAAGGCGTTCTGCTATGCTGTGGATCTGGCCAGATACGATGAGGTACAGATAGTATCGGCTAAGATAAAAGACGATGTAGGAATACCGGATATAATAGTGAATAATGCCGGTGCCGGACGTTGGCTGGCGCTTGAAGAAACTTCTGAACAAGAAGCAGTTGAAATGATAAGCGTTCCGTATCTTTCCGCCTTTTTTATTACGCGAAACTTTGTCCATGCTATGCTTGAGCGCAACTCAGGACACATAGTCAACATCACGTCACCGGTAGGCTTTATCCCTATTCCGGGTGCCGTGGCATATGGTACGGCCAGATGGGCGATGCATGGGTTCTCACGGTTTTTGAAGGCCGACTTGAGCGACACAGGCATCAAGGTGAGCCTTGTGGTGCCGGGAAAAGTAAACAGCAACTATTTCAGGAATAATCCCGGCTCCGAAGATCGCATACCCACAATCAGCAATATTTTCCGCACTTTACAAGTGGAAGAAGTAGCAGATAGAATTGTACGCACTATTGAGAAAGGCAGGGGAGACTCTTTTTTACCAATGCCTATCGGACTGACAATATATTTTCACAGGTTATTTCCTCGGATTGTTGAATGGCTTATGTTGAGGACCGGATGGAAACGCAAGAAATGAAAAAACCATAATGATCCAATTTTCAAAGGTTCTGGAGCGTATCGCCCGTAGACCGGAAAACATACCGTTGGCAGACTACCGGTACTATCTTTTAAATAAGCTGGTACACCCTTTCGCGCTCATTTGCCATGTTTTCTGGCTGATCCTCTTTTACATTTATGACGTAAAGGAGATATGGGAGTTTAACATCCTCAGTGTTCTCGTATTTTCGCTAACTATTTACCTTAACAATAAAGGGCACTTCATGTTCATCACCACTATCGGTATGATTGAAGTGCTCGCGCACCAAATACTGGCAACGTATTACCTTGGCGTTGATGCCGGGTTTCAGTACTTTTTATTTATTATCGCCATGTTGCCCTTCGTCATGCCCAAAAGAATGATAGTACTGAAGGTGTTGCTGCTGATAGGGGTACTGGGTAGCATATTGTACGTAGAATACTTTTTGAGGGGAACGGCACCTGTGTATGTATTGCCTCCGGGCCTTGTGCGTTTTCTGGGCATCACAAACATTTCCTGTTCATTTATTTTCCTCAGTGTATGGGGTGCCTATTTTGATGTAGGAATGCGCAAGACTGAAGAAAAGCTACACGAACAAATTGATTTGTCTGAGTCACTCTTGCTCAATATCCTCCCCGGGAAAACAGCCCAAGAGCTTAAAGCGAAGGGTACCACTACCGCCGTCAGTTATGAAATGGTAACGGTAATGTTCACTGATTTTAAGAATTTTTCGGCAGTTGGTGAACGGTTACAGCCGCAGGCATTAGTAGACGAAATCCACTTTCGTTACAGCGCGTTCGATAAAATAGTGTCTGAGTGTAACTTAGAAAAGATAAAGACAATAGGTGATTCGTACATGTGTGCAGGTGGTATACCGATTGCAAATACCACTAACCCGGAAGATGCCATACATGCTGCATTCCGGATATTGGATTTCGCCAAAAAGGAACGTAAAGTACAAGGAACCGATGAACTCACCTTTATGGATATCAGGATTGGCATCCATACCGGACCGGTTGTAGCAGGAGTTGTGGGAATAAATAAGTTCGCTTACGACATCTGGGGCGATACGGTTAACATTGCAGCGCGCATGGAAGACACCGGTGTAGAGGGCAAAATCAATATCAGCGGCACTACTTACGAACTGGTGAAGGATAAATTCAGATGCACCTATCGGGGCAAAGTTCCGGCAAAGAACAAGGGCGAGATAGATATGTATTTCGTTGAAGGGGTTATATAGAATGCAGGAAAATGTCTGTCAGCAGATTTCGCACCACGCAAACTCCTCAACCAAATTGCGCTGAAACTCTGGTTTCGCAAGCGGACGCTTGCATGAAAAAGGTCCGAGCGCGACGCTCGGACCAGTTGGAATAAATGTATACATTATCTTTTCAAAAAACATTCTTATGGAAAACAACACTCCCGAAAACAAAGTGAATGACAGTATGCAACCCATGCCCCGCTATTATTCAGATAGAGCGATTTATTCTTTTAGCGTACTCGGCGGCCCACTATTTGGTTCAATCTTAATGGCGATTAACTTAAAAAATTCACCAGAGAAAGCTTGTAGTAGTTGTAAGGTATTGATGATTGTATAAATTTATAAAATGTTTGTAAAATTAGTATATTGGATATTATTATTATCGCCGGTGTGCGTAAATGCACAGAATGGCATTATTACCACATTTGCAGGTACGGGAATAAGTGGCTTTGATGGTGATGGAGGCTCTGCAACGTCAGCCAAAATTAGTGGGCTTACAACTGGAGCATTTGATAGCTATGGCAATTTTTATTTTGCACAACGAGGTGAGCATAAAATTAGGAAGGTATCTACTTCAGGTATTATCAACACTATTGCTGGTATAGGTAGTGCTGGTTTTAGCGGAGATGGTGGTTCTGCAACTTTAGCTCAATTAAATAATCCACTACAGGTAGCGATTGACGGAAATGACAATTTATACGTTGCCGACTTAAACAATAGTAGGGTCAGAAAAATTGATCTTTCTACAAATATTATATCAACGATTGCAGGAAACGGTATCAATGGTCATGCTGGAAATGGAGGGTTAGCAATAGATGCCTCACTAGATGGACCTACTGGGGTGTGTATAGACCCATCGGGAAATGTTTATATAAGTGAAATTAGTAGCCATACAATAAGAAAGGTAAATTTGACAGGTATTATATCAACATATGGAGGCACGGCATATGTCGGTAGCGATGGGGCAGATAATGTACTAGCAACGTCTTCATCAATAGGTTCTCCTCAAAGCATTTGTTCTGACAGGCATGGAAATATTTATATAGCGACAGCCAGTAAAGTAAGAAAAATAATGGCTTCTACCCGGATTATTACTTCTATTGCGGGAGGTAATATGCCAGGGTATAGTGGTGACGGAGGACCAGCAACTTCATCATTATTAAATTCGCCTTGGTCTGTGGCTGTTGATAAATACGATAATGTATTTATTGCTGATGGCAATAATAATACTATTAGACATGTCGACTTGTACGGATATATTCATAGTATAATAGGAAATGGGATTCCAGGTTATTCCGGTGATGGTGGGAATGCCAAACTTGCTCAAATTAGCCAACCAGAAGGCGTAACGGTGGATTCATGTGGTAATATTTATGTTTGTGATCTTTTTAATTATCGAATCCGTAAAGTCACTTTTCCCAAATGTGGTTACCTTGAAGTAAAAGATGCTGAAAATAAAGATGCTGAAAATAAAGTAAAAATATACCCTAACCCTGCTACTGATGAAATAAAAATCACTGCTACGGAAAAGATAAGGAGTGTGGGTGTATTAAATGCTGTGGGCCAGGTGGTGACCCCTCCCAACCTCCCCGAATGGGAGGAGGTGATATGTGATATATCTCTATTGCCGGTGGGGGTGTATTTTGTGCAAGTGAATGGGGTGTATGTAGGGAGGTTTGTGAAGGAGTAGTGGTGAACCGTGATTGGAAGGATTGAAGGATTTGCTTGATTTTTGATAGAGTTTAGATTCTTCACTTCGCAGCCTTACGCACGGGCTATGCCGCTCGTTCTGAATGACAAAAATAGATAGAGGTGTTTTAATGTGGAAATGAAGAATGTCGAAATGTGAAAATTTTTAATCTATAATTAACCCCTTTTTGAACATGAAAATAGTATTACAAGTAAGTGGCGGTATAGGTAAGAGCATAGCTGCAACGGCTGTGTGCAGTGCCATAAAAAAACACTATAAGGATAGTGAATTGATAGTAATATCGGGCTATCCTGATGTTCTTGCGCCTAACCCTAATGTGGCTATGTCGCTAACGCACCAGAACCTTAACTATTTTTATCCGCAACATATAGAGGGCAGGGACACGAAGTTGTTTCTGCAAGACCCATATAGTGAGGAGGACTTTATATACCAAAGGGGACACCTAATAAAGGTATGGTGCGAAATGTATGGCGTGCCATATAATGGCGAACTGCCGGAACTATACTTAACAAGTAAAGAAAAAACACAGTACGCACCATTATTTGCATCGGATAAGCCGATACTAGCTATGCAGACAAATGGCGGCATATCGAACCAAGGAGATAAGTACTCATGGCCGCGTGACCTGCCAATGGCTACTGCACAAAAGGTAGTAAATGCCATGAAGGATGAATATAATGTAGTGCATATAAGAAGGCAAGACCAACTGGCACTACAAAATGTGTATCCTGTACAGGCAGACTTTAGAGCACTGGCGGTGCTGATAAGCATGACCGCCAAGCGGCTGTTTATAGACAGTTTTGCGCAACATACTGCTGCTGCACTAGGGATGCCATCGGTGGTATGCTGGATAGCTAATGTACCATCGCAATTCGGGTATGAAATGCATACCAACATAATAGCTAACCCACCAACATTGAGACCTGAATTGAGAAATTCGGTATTCAGCAGATATAATATTACGGGTCAGGTAACGGAGTTTCCGTATAATAATGAGGATGAAATATTTGATGCAGATAAAATAATAGCTGCACTAAGAGGAGATAAAAAGGCTGCCAATAAAATGGGGACTAAAGACCTTGTGGAGGTGAAATAAGTGAAAAACTAATGCCACACTAAAAAATGCTGAATATAGCATTTGTTTTTTTGTATTGCATAAAATGCTATGGCAAACATATTTTCACACCCAATAAGCATAAGTTATACGGTACTATCTTGAAGATAGTCTTTCTTGTTGCCTTGGGTTGTGACAAACAGAAGGAGAAGAATGAGACTACCCACTCAACACTGTTGTAATTGTGATGCATCGGCAAAACGTTTGTAACCAATACAAATCAGGAAATAGCCTACTGCAGCCACGTAGTGAGATAGTGCGTCAAATATACGCGGTATAGACTACGGTAAGCGATGCACATAATAAGTTATACATTTTACAACTAACTTACAATGAAATAGTCTCCAAAATGAATATTGCAGTTACCCTCCGGCTAATTTTTATAGTCTCGATACTCCAAGTTTCCATTTCAGCAAACGGGCAAACCATTTACTTATACCCGATTGTCCGAGACACCCTAAATATATTTGAGGACAGCATTGAGATAGAAGGCTATATAGTAAACATATCGGGTTTTCACCCTCAGTGTGGTGTTATGTGTACTTCGGAAAAGATAGAAGTCAAATTAACCAAAAAGTCTACAAATTACCCATACCCATATGCTTATGTAGCATTTACTTGTTTTCATCGCATTTCCGAAGATGAAGTTGACAAGATCCTTCGATTAAAGCTCAAGAAAATTGAAATTAGCGACCATAGTTGTTTTTGGACGGAATCAAAATTTAATCCAATCAATTCATATGGGTTTCCGTTTTACCAATTACTAGACCATTCTGTCAAATAGCCAAAACCCGTCCTATATCCCCGTCTAAGCGTAGTCTCCAAAACGGTTTGGCGTACGCCTCCAGACTACGTCACTGCGGTTTGCAATCTCCTGATTGCCAAAAATAAGTGCCCGCTAGTTTGCTTGGAATACCCACCCCGAAGTGTCCGCTTCCGACAAACCTCTACACAATTTCAATTTACGACAAATCAGCAGAAATCAATTTCAGGAACTCGGAGCGGGTTTCGTTTTTCATAAACTCTCCGCTGAATGCAGATGTGGTGGTCACGCTGTTTTGTTTTTGTACGCCGCGCATCATCATGCAGAGGTGCTGGGCTTCTATCACCACGCCCACGCCATGAGGGTTCAGGGTTTCCTGAATTACGTCGAGTATCTCATGGGTGAGTCGCTCCTGTACCTGTAGCCGGCGACTAAAGCAATCTACTACACGTGCCAGCTTACTGAGCCCGGTGATGACACCATTGGGTATGTAGGCTATATGCGCCTTACCAAAGAAGGGTAACAGATGATGCTCGCACAATGAGTATAGTTCAATGTTCTTTACCAAAACCATCTCGTTGTAGCTCTCGTGAAACTTGGCAGAGTTGAGTATGGCTGCTGCGTCCATTTCATACCCCTTGGTGATGAACTGCATTGCCTTTGCCATGCGCTCCGGCGTCTTCTGCAACCCCTCACGTTCCGGGTCTTCGCCAATCGCAGTGATTACAGACTTATATGCACTTTTGAGGTCGTTGGTTGCTGCCTCATCGTAAGATTCTTCTTTGTGGTAAGCCAATATCTGAAATTTTGATAAACAATTACCTGCAAGATAATTACTGACAATAAAAGGCAGCAAATAGGGGTATCGGTATTAATTATCCGAAGTACTCAACATAAATCTTCTGTGTCTCCACCAGCTTAACACGGTGTAGCTTAACAGCTCCGGTTTCGATGTGCGGTTTTAGCTCGTTCCAGATGCCAATCGCAAAGTTCTCTGCACTGGTAAACTTGCCTTTCATGAAATCTACATCTAAGTTCAGATTGCGGTGGTCAACCTTTTCAACCACTACTTCCTTTATCAGATCGCCGAGTGTCTTAGCATTGTAGATAAAACCGGTTTCGGGATCGGGGTTGCCCTTTATGGTTACGTGCAACTCATAGTTATGTCCATGCCAGTTTTCGTTGGCGCACTTCCCAAACACTTCCTTATTCTCTGCATCGCTCCAGGCAGGATTTTGCAATTTGTGTGCTGCATTAAAATGCTCTACACGAGTCAAATAAACCATTTTTATTATTTAAGGTGCAAAATTATGCTTACATTATGGTTTTGACAAAACTTTACTGATAAATATAACTAAATGCAATAGGCAGATACCGCTAATTGGCTATGACCACCGGTCTGCCCGCTCGTACTGTACCGGCCACTTAATGCCTTTATACCCCAGCGCATTGGCTGCTCTAAGCGGAAAATGCGGGTCGCGAAGCAGCTCTCGTGCTATAAATATGAGGTCGGCTTCTCCGTTGGTCAGTATTGCCTCTGCCTGTTCCGGCTTCACGATAATGCCTACCGCTCCTGTAGGTATGCCTGTCTTGCGTACCGCTGCTGCATACGGCACCTGATAGCCGGGCTTTGCCGGTATTTTTACGTTCGCTACATTTCCGCCGGTAGAGCAGTCAATCAGGTCCACACCTCTGTCCTTCACTATGGCTGCGAGCCGTACTGAGTCGTCAACCGTCCAGCCACCATCTATCCAGTCGGTGGCAGATATTCTCAGGAAAAGCGGATACTCCCCGGGCATTTCTTTTCTAATCGCGTCTATCACCTCCAGCAAGAACCTCATTCGGTTGTCAAAGGAGCCTCCATATTCATCTGTTCGCAAATTGCTTATCGGCGACAAGAAAGAGTTAACCAGATAGCCATGTGCGCCATGAATCTCTATCACCCTAAACCCTGCCTTAACCGCTCGTGCTGCTGCTGCACCAAAGGCGGCGACAATATTCATGATTTGATCTTTTGTCAGCTCCTGTGGTGTATCCCGCTCGTCATTGATAGCAACGGGACTAGGGCCGAGTGTTTTCCAGCCACCTTCTTCGGGCGACAACAAACGGTCGCCATTCCACGGTTCTGTAAGGCTGGCTTTGCGCCCTGCATGCGCCAGTTGTATACCGGGTACACTATCCTGTGCTTCTATGAACTTCACTATACGTGCAAGTGATGGAATATGTTCGTCTTTCCACAAACCGAGGTCGTGTGGAGAAATACGACCCTCCGGCACAACAGCTGCCGCTTCTGTAAATACCAGACCGGAACCACCAACAGCCAGACCTCCCAAATGAACGAGATGCCAGTCATTAGCAAACCCATCGTCAGCCGAATACTGACACATGGGCGATACTACGATACGGTTTTTGAGTGTTACCCCTCTCAACTGAAATGGCGTAAACAGTAATGGTGTTTTTGTGTTGCTCATAATATGGAAAGTTACTGAAATCACGACGATGTGGGTCAATAACAGAATAGGTACACTTTATACATTAATCGCAATGCGGCTGAGACAGCTTCGGTATTGTTTCGGTATATTTACAGTAATCTTTCACCCTGCCGGAAAAAATTAGCGGCATCCGAAACATTTGCTCACAATGATAAGAAATCTCACAGCCGACCGAGACTTTCCTTATGAATGGATTGATGTAACCAACCCTACACTGGAAGAGATGGAGCAACTGGCAGAGCAATATAAGCTGCATGAAGTTTCGGTAGATGACTGTATGCAACCGGGTCACCTACCTAAGTACGAGCAGTTCAAGAACTATACGTTTGTCATATTCAGGATATATGCTGAGTCAGAAAAAGATGCCGATACGGTACGAGGACTGACAGACAAGATAGCGATATTTATCACTGACAGGTATATCATCACCGTGCATACCCGGAGCATACAGCAACTGGATCATATAAGCGATGTATTGCTGGAAGAGAATGAATGTACTATGCCACTGCATGTGCTGATAGAAATTGTGCTGGCAGGGCTACATACCTATGATGACCCTGCCAAGAAAACATCGCAGCTGATTGATTATTACGAGGCGCAGGTGTTTCTGACAACAAGAAAAGTCCCCTTACTGAAGGGCATCTACTTCATAAAACGAAAGTTGGACGTTATCCGCAGGATGCTGTTGCTCATCTTTGACATAGTAGACAAGATAGACCATACCGGATCATCGAACGCCTTTACCCGCGACGTACGAGATTTGTACGTGAAACAAAAGAGTTTGTATGACTCCATGTATGAGAATACAAACCAACTAATGAATATCTACTTCAACATATCGTCGCAACGCACCAATGAAACGATGCGCGTACTTACTATATTCTCGGTGTTCTTTATGCCGCTTACATTTATAGTAGGTGTTTATGGTATGAATTTCAGCTACATGCCTGAACTAACCTGGAGGTACGGGTACCCATTTGTAATCATACTTATGATATCGGTAATTATACTTACCTACATCTGGTTTAAGCGAAAGAAGTGGCTGTAAAACGCGCACTACATGCGCATCGCTTCTTCAATCTGCTTTCTGTTTCGTTCCGCAATCCGCTCTGCATTTTTGCCGATATTATAACTAACCGCCACCGTGCAATACCTGCTATTGCTGAGGAAATAGGAGTTGTTTTCTAATAGTGGTTGCTTGTTTTCGTACCGATTGTTATAAACAAAGAAAGGGTCATCAATACTCACCTTGATGGTAGTAGTATCGCGCAATACTTTTCTGGACACACCAAAGTTAGTATACAGGTTAGCGAGATTGTAACTAGCTACAGAGCCAACCATACGACTTTCATATCTGCCATAGCAGTCTGCCGTCCACTTACCCAAAGTCAACTGGCTGTTTAACCACATGCTATACCCTACACCATCCAATTCAATCTGTTGATTATCCAGCAGCCCCGTAAAGTAGGCGTATTTACCCGTTGCATTTACCATCAAGCGACACCAAGGCACAGGACTTACTCTGTATGTTAGTCCCAGATTGGCAGTTCGGTTTCCCTTAAAGTTTACAATTGCATCGTAGGTAGTTTGCGTTGTGTTGTCAGAACCGATAAAGTAGGTAATAGCATTTTTGCTTACACTACCTCTTAGCTCCGCTATTACCTTGTTCTTGTGATTATATTTAAGTTCTGCATTATGACTGTATTCCGGTAGTAAGTTAGGATTGCCCCTTCTGTATGTATTATAAAATGTATAGTAGTTGAACGGATTGAGCATAGAGTAATGAGGTCTGCTAACGCGTCTGCCATAGTTAAGCTCCCAGGTATTGCTGTCATCGGGTTTGTAGCTGACGTAGGCGGTAGGGAACAATGCAGGCAGCGACCTATTGAACTCCTCGCCTGTTGTTTCCTGCAAGCCATGTATCTGTGCCAATTCCCCTCTCAGTCCTGCCTGACCTTCCCAGTGTTCGGCTACCTTCTTTATGCTATTTACATACAATGCACTTATGTGTTCCTTATATAGAAAACGATTTGTCCGACTTTCATCCTCGCTCCATATTCCGGATTTATTTACATCAAAATAAGCGGCATTGTCAATATCTACATAGCTATGCTTTGCACCGCTTTCCAGCTTAGTTCCGTCGGCAAGTGTTGTGCTATTATCTACCTTGGCACTATATATGGCTATATTGAGCGGTATGCGGTTTTTGAGCACTAACTGGTCCGGCACCGGTTGCCCATCGCTATACGCTTCTGTTTCCAGATACTGGTACATTCGCTTGGTGTATAACAGGTAGTCCAAATCAGCTTTTATAACTGACTCCTTACCATACCTGTGTTGAAAATAGGCATTGGCACCACCTTTTTTGCGCAGACTGTTCTCATTTGTCTTTCTGTAACTGTACACGGTACTTCCGCCGGGCAAATCTGTCTCCGTAAAAATCGGTGTATTCATAAAGTTGCCATAGTATGCCCCCATCACGCTAAACCCCGCCATTGTCTGCAATGTGTAGTTGTGGTCAGCTCCGGCACGTATATCGTACTTATCAAAGGCTTCAACGGGCATTGAGCGCAAGAGCGAATTAGCCATCTCATTGCCGTTCGCATCTTTGAAAATTGTGTTCTGCTCCCAACCCACCCCATTAAAGCCATTTGTATAAGTGAGGTTTGTATGCCAGTTAGTTTTTTTAGGACGGTAGTTTAGCAGTAGTGTGTTGCGAGTATTCTGAAACAAACTGCGCGTGTACGTGAGTGTTGCCGTTCCGTTCAGCCCGCTTTTGCGGTGCTTGTTCATTTGCAAATTAATGATTCCAGCGTTACCCTCAGCATCGTAGTGTGCCGAAGGTTGGGATATGACTTCTATTTTGGCTACCTGCTCTGCCGTCATGCTTTCCAGATAGTCCCGCAATTCGTCGCCGCTAAGGTGCGACTGCCTGCCGTCAATCATAACCATCACGCCATCGCGCCCGGCTATGGATACATTGCCTTTTCCGTCGACGGTGACACCCGGTGTACGGCGCAACACATCGAGGATATTTTTACCGGCATTGCCTGCAAAAGCCTGTACGTTAATGATAGTTTTTCCCGGAGCCGTTTGGATGGCTTCTTTCTGCCCACCTATGGTCACTTCTTTCAATTGACCCCGCATTTTCCGGGTAGAGTCGGTTGCGTTTTTCTTTTGGGCCGATGCGGTAAATTGTGCTGACAGGGCAATAGTTACAACACAACAAAAAACTATTTTTCTCATAACCTACAGTTTTTATGTGTTACCGAAGATAACTTTTTTGCAAGGGCAATGACTAGCGATATGGAAACTTTAACACTTATGAGCATTGTGTTTGGTATGCGGCATAAACTGTCCGTAATGCAGGTCTTTCCGGTATTGCTTTGGGGTGTTATGTATTATTGCTATTTTGCAGCCGCATATTTACATATGCCACATTCCGGTAATTTCTGAATTTCAAATAATGGCAAAAATTTCTCCTTTTAAGGGTTTGAGACCCACTAAAGAACTTGCTTCTCAGGTAGCAACACTTCCGTATGACGTGGTAAACGTGGCAGAGGCCCGTACATTCAAAGACAACCCATACAACTTTTACCACGTGACGAGGTCTGAGATAGACCTGCCAGAGGGTATAGATGTACACACCACACAAGTGTATGAGAAAGCCAAAGAGAACTTAGATAAAATGGTGAAAGACGGTGTGCTGATACAAGACGCTACACCCTGCTACTATATATATGAGCTGGTAATGGACGGCCGGTCGCAGACAGGCTTGCTATGTGGTTCTTCTGTAGAAGATTACAACAATGGCATTGTAAAGAAGCACGAGTTTACACGCCCCGAAAAAGAAAAAGACCGTATTAATCATATAACTGCTACCCGAGCTCAAACAGGTATCGTATTTCTGGCGTATAACGATTGTGACAGCGTTCAACAAATAATAGAGAACTGGAAGTCCGAACATCCGGCAGATTATGACTTTACCGCGGAAGATGGCATCAGACATATCTTCTGGGTGATGAACGATGCTGACAAAGTGAACGCTATTACCACCAATTTTGCCAAGGACGTACCGTGTACCTATATAGCAGACGGTCACCATCGTGCTGCATCGGGAGCTAAGGTTTGTGAAAACATGCACCAATCCGGTGCTGTATCCGGCGACGACTCAGCAGCAGACTACTTTGTTACCTGCATTTTCCCGGCCAGCCAATGCAAAATACTGGACTACAACCGTGTAGTGAAAGACCTTAACGGACTTACACCTGAGGCTTTTCTTGCTGCATTAGATACCGATTTTGAAGTAGCAGTATTGGGAGAAGCTCCCTTTGCACCGGACGTGCCACATGAGTTCGGGATGTACATGGCTGGCAAATGGTATAAGCTGACCGCCAAGCCCGGCACTTACACCACAGATCCGATTGGAATACTGGACGTCACTATCCTGCAACTGAACGTACTCGACAAACTGCTTGACATCAAAGACCCAAGGGTTGACAAGCGTGTTGACTTTGTGGGTGGCATACGAGGTATGGAAGGGCTGCAAAAGCGTGTAGATAGCGGCGACTGTGCAGCAGCATTTTCGATACATGCCGTAAGCATACAGCAACTGTTTGACATTGCCGACAGTGGAAGCGTGATGCCGCCAAAAAGCACCTGGTTTGAGCCTAAGCTCAGAGACGGACTAGTCGTGTACACGTTTTGATGAAGTAATGCTCATCATTTAAATCAACATTTCCCGAATGACGAAGAAGGAGCGGTATACATTTGCAATTGACTGGTTTCAGCAAAACATGCCTAATGCTGAAACAGAGTTGAAGTATACCAACCCTTATGAGCTGCTTGTTGCGGTAATACTCTCAGCGCAATGTACTGACAAGCGGGTGAATATGGTGACACCTGCCCTGTTTGAACAGTACCCTACTGCGGAGCTGCTGGCAAAAGCGGAGTTTGACGACGTGGAACCTTTTATACGAAGCGTGACGTTTGCCAACAACAAAACCCGCCATCTGATAGGTATGGCTAAGCTGCTTACCGAAAAATTCAATGGCGTTGTTCCCGATACTATAGCCGAACTGGTGGAGCTACCCGGTGTGGGCCGCAAGACCGCTAATGTGATAATATCGGTAGTATTTGATAAGCCCGGCATGGCAGTGGATACACATGTATTCCGAGTGTCGGCAAGAATAGGACTTACCACCAAGGCAAAAACACCACTACAGGCAGAACAGCAATTAGTTGCCAATATACCTGCAGAGCTACTACCGATTGCACACCACTGGCTGATACTGCACGGGCGGTACACATGTCTTGCCAGAAAACCTAAATGCGATAAATGCGGGCTCACATCCATCTGCAAGTACTACAAATCTGACATGAAGTATCTGTTTGAGGAGCAGTAAATGTTATGGAAGAGCTTGAAATTCAATATTCAATTTCCTGTACTTTTCAATTTTCTTTTGAATATCGTTAGCTCTGGACACCGAGTCTTTCAACTCGCTATTGACATCTTCGAGATTTGTCACATCAATAGCCGTACCCGTACAACACACCATCATCATGCCGCGCAAACTTCCAACTTCCGAATAATCTATATCCAGACCCACAATTGCATTTCCCCCCATATTCACAGAGCTTTCTCTCAGCCTTCGAAAACAAAGCAATTCTGCATCTCTTATTTTTGTGTTCATCTTCTTTGACTCAGAACCAAATATATCTGATATTGACATTGACAATTCAGAAAAGACACCAGTACCAGTTACTGATTGCGCAGTAACGACCCCAATGGTACGATAGTTCCAATGCATGGGACTGTGAATGCTGGAAATTGGAATACTTTCTATAAGCCCGGCAATTTCCTCTTTATATGTTTTGACCCGGGACTTTAATTCATTATAAGCTTGAAGAAAAACCTGCTCGCCACACTTAATGCAGTAGTTTTCGGCACTCTCTTCGAAAATCTCTTTGATAATGTTAAGCTTGCAATCTTTTATCAGATAATTCGAGTCCCAAATATTATTCTTAATCGCTTTACCGCAATTCGGACAATTATCCATTTACCTTATTTAGCGTTGATAGTAAATTAGTCGGCTTTTTGCGCCTTCGTTTCCCGATACATAATACGTTCGTAATCCGGCATGTAATTTCAACCTCGCAAACTGCAACCTGTTACAATATACATTAGTTGATATTTACTAATGACCCGGAGGAGGTGTTGGTGCTTTCTCGTTGCCGTTGCTCCAATGAGAAGTAAAGCCCTGAGAGTACTTGTCGAATGGCTGCCTTCTGAATACATTGTCGCCAAAGTAAGTGAGGAATGTTTCCATTTCCTTTACTGTTCGGTAACCCGGAATAGGTGTCGGCGACTGAAAGTTCTCTAACATAAAAATAGTCTGAGGGTAGGACAACTGCTGCCCCTTCATCATCTCCAGAATAAATCCGTTAGTCTTGTATTGCGGCGCAAAGTAAAAATCCTTGCCCTGAAAGTGTATGGTATCTCTTGTCTCTGCGTCAAACTTTACTGCGTAGTAATTGTTGTTAACATACTTTATCAACGACGGGTTTGTATAGGTATCGGCATCCATCTTTTTGCACCATCCACACCACGAAGTGTATACATCTATTATCACCTTTTTAGGAGCCTGCTGCATTTTGCGTTGCAATTCATCTATTGATGATATCCAATGAATTTCTTCTTTTTCCGGATTACCCCCCGGCGGCGGGTCTTTTTTTGCAAATGCCGTAGCGGCAGTCGCATATATAGCAAAAACAAAGAGTAACGCACGTTTCATATCTAACATTTTAAGCAACCAAATTTACAAATAATCCATGTAGTTTTGTGAGGTCTTTAAATAATTTTATGATTAAGGTAGCGGTAGGTGTAACGGGTGCAAGTGGTTCTGTGTATGCAAAAGTACTCCTGGAGCGCCTTTCGAAAATGAGTGACAGCGTAGAAGTATCGGTAGTGATGAGTGCTAATGCAGCAACCGTATGGGAGCTGGAGCTCGGCAACAGTGACTACAAAAAGCTACCGTTTGACTTTCGGGGCAAGAACGACTTTATGGCACCATTTGCCTCCGGCAGCTCCTCATATAGTGCATTGATAATCTGCCCATGCAGCATGGGGACACTCGGACGGATAGCGGGCGGTATCAGCAACGACCTGATGACCCGCGCTGCCGATGTGATGCTCAAAGAACGCCGCAAACTGATATGTGTGGTGCGAGAAACACCCTACAATCTGATTCACCTCCGCAATATGACCACCATCACCGAAGCCGGTGGCATCATCTGCCCGGCTACACCTTCATTCTACAGCAAGCCACAAACAATAGAAGAAGTAGCAGACACGGTAGTGCAGCGTGTGCTGCAGTTGGCAGGAATTGATAGTAATGGGTATAAGTGGGGTGAGTAGTGGATTAATGGCGCTACAAGCTACCTTAGTTGTCGTCCGCAAACTGGCGATTGCCTGCCGCAATGACGTAGTCAGGCGACATACGCCAAACTGTTTTATAAACTATTCTTAGCGCGGAAAATGACGTTCCGTGGCATTGCCGTTTGGAAACGACAACGAATAGGGAAACGTTGAGAAACATTAAAGCACTCGTTTGCTTCTTTATTCCTATTTTAGTAAATATTAAAAACGAACGGCCATGACCATAGAAGAATTATCAGAAGATGAATATTTCTTTGAAGGGTTGCGCAATGGTGAGTTTTGTCTAATTCTTGGCGCAGGGTTTAGCTATAGAATCAAAAACACCACATATCCGGATCAGGTAAATGGGTTGAAATATGAACTACACAAGGAGATCCCCTTAGCGGGTAAGTTTGTGACTATTACAAATGAAATATTTGGTACTAATATTTCAGAAACAAACTACTCTTTAGCTGCTAACAAGTGGCTAAGCGAAAACTTCATGGCAAAAGGTGTCGATCTAACTGCATTTTTCAGATCGCTATTTACTCCAGACAAAGAAAGCCTAAAAAAAGACCTTCTGATATTCGAAAGCATCTTTTTGCCGAAATGGCAAAATATATACACGCTAAATTTTGACACAGTTCTGGAAACAGTGTTAGAATTATCTAAAAAAACTGCAGAATTCGTAATTGAATCGTTTCCAGACAGCACGTCTCTCAGAAACAGAAGTAATATTCCATCTATTGCGCACTTACACGGAATAATAACCAGTGATAATTTGAGCAGTATTGTTTTTGGAGATAGGTCATATACTCATATCAGAAAATCAGAACACACGCTGTATGACTACCTACATAGTGAGATGAAACACAACTTTAAATTGGTATTAGTAGGCACCCAATTTACTGAAAGTGTAATTGATGACAAGTTGTTAGATGGCTTGCCAAACGACATCTGTATTTATCACGTTGATATCAGACAGGACGACTTTTCCCAAAAAGATATTGTTAGCAATAACTCGAACCATCGTTTCGTTAAGGCTCGAACACGGGATTTTCTTGAATTTCTTCAAAGGAACAAAAATAGGATTGAAAAAATATCTCTCGACGATTTCGACTTTTTTCCACACACATATGTTGGTAGACATACGGAACGCGACCATCTGACCACTTTCCTTACTAATCCGGAAAAACACTTTCTATTTATTCATGGTCCCGGTGGAATAGGGAAGACACATGCACTAAAATCAGCTATTGACAAACTTAAATTAACCTATCGTTATGTAAAATTGACAGATGCTCTAAACATTTATAGCCTTTCAGAAAAATTAAAAATCGGAAAATTAGACATAAAAGATCCGTATGCAGATTTTTCTATGCAAGTCCAGCAACAATCGGGAGTAATAATAGTCGATGACTTATACAATATCAATGGGGACGAACCATTGTATAAAGTTCTCGTCGACCTGGCAAAGGCTACTTCAGGTAAAATAATCATTGTTTCCCGGGCATTTCCAGATACATATACCCACATCGGAAAGGCCGTTCCAAATTTACCATTTAAGCTCTTATCCAAGAAGGAACATGACTTATTTGTACAGCAATACTATAGTCTGAGATTTAGTGCAAACATTAACGATGTGCTTCTATCCAAAGTGTGGGATATTTCACAAGGTTATCCGCTTATCGCTGAACTTCTTGTGGAAAGTACAATATTCCCTGATTTTAATATTGATGATGTGCGTAAGTGGGACTTTGAAGAAGAGGAAAACCAAAAGGAAGCAGTTGGAAGATTACTGGATACCTTTCTGAATCATAGTAACGAAAATGAGAGGAACCTAATCTTTGATATTGCTACTGCTATCGAGGATATTGATATGGAAATGGTGAAGCGTCTGCCAGCCTACACCGACCGTTCTAATTTTTATTCCTTGCTCGGACGGAAACATATTTTGAGGTCTTCCAACGAAGGAAAAGTATCAATGCACTCACTAATCAAAGAGTTGCTTCATCGTAAAGGGGGAATTCGTACAGAAACTCATGTTGCATATGGGGAATACTACTATAAGATTGCAAAGGAATCTAAATATGAAAACACACATGCATTTAATCTGGCATATTATCACTTTAAGAACGCCGGAGAGGAAAGCTTGCTGACTTTTAAAAATGAAGCGAGGACTGCATTGGTAGATGTAAAAGTAAAAGAACTCCTATCCGATAATATTGATGCCGATATTTATAAATTGGAGTATCGCAAAACAGAAAATCCGGACGACAATAGCACCTACGATGTTCTGGCAACATTATACAGGCTAAAAGACAATTATACTGATTGCTTCAAGACAATAGACGAAGGGCTTGCAGTTACAGGAAACGACAATGTATATCTATTGTTCAATAAAGCTAATTCTCTGATCTATTTTAACAGAAAAGATGAAGCTATTCCCATCCTAGATACACTCGCAAACAAAGACAACAAACACGCTTTAGTTCAACTAATGAAATACTATTACTCTTTGGGGGAATATTACACTTCTCAAAATTACCTTGATTGGGCAGAATTCATAAATGCGGATAGAAAAATCACAAGACAATACTCGGCGATGCTGATGTATAGATTAGGAAATTTCAATAAAGCCGAAGAACTCTTTAATAGAAACATTACAGAGTTCGGTAATAGTGCAGAGTCATTACAATACCTAGCGCAAATCGCATATCAGCAGGCATTGAAAAATGGAAATTTCAATAAAGCCGAAGAACTCTTTAATAGAAAAATTACAGAGTTCG
>JAUHYD010000030.1 GCA_030426665.1 Bacteroidia bacterium
TCGAGTGGAGACCCATTCAGGTCTCAATCGAAGACGATTGTGGATAAAATATTTGAAAAACTAAAAGGTGAAAGTCAAACAAAAACTCTACTTTTAAACACTACGAATTAAAGGGAAGCCTACACTGCATTTCCACTTAATATACCATGGTCGATGTTTTCGAAGTAAGCTACATACGATATTTCACATTTGCGAAATTTGGCTTCAATTCCGTTTAGTAGCTCATTTAATGCATTTATTTCAACTTTAAGTTTAGCATTCATCAGCTCATTAGTATTGAACACTTTAGCTGTTGCGATTTTTCGATTCACAACAGTTAACAACGCTGATTTTTCTCTAAAAAAGCTTGTTTGGTTAACAGTTTTTACCATGTGAAATTACCTCTATTTACTGAACGATTAATATCAGCCTCAACTGATTTTAAAACATCTTTTAAGAATTGAGCAGCAGGCAAATATTCAGGCAAAACATCAATTTTTACTTTAAGTAAATTTTGCAACTCTATGTCAACTTGAAATGGCTCTCCTGGTGTGCCAGATTTGACACCCAATGTAGTTATTGCCTCATAACATCCTTGTCTGATGAGTTTGTGCATTTCTGGATTAGAATCAATTAATTCGTAGCCGATTGTGTAAGCTTCTATAATAATATCTAGTAAGATATCATCTTTAACATGAAAGATGCTTAAGGTTTCCAAAATACGATTAAGTCCTTTTGCTGTTTCTTTTATATTTCTAATTTTGTTTATGTACCATTTGGCGCAATCTGAATCGACAGAGTTGCTCGGCTTAAGATACTCTATCATGTTTTTTGCATAAAATAGATTTAGCCCTTCTCCGTCCAATCCCATATACCACTCAAGTGCAAGCATAAACATTTCGCCTTTATATTCTGGCGGGCATTTTTCAAATAAACGAGAAGACTCACCATCTGGCAAGAATTCAAAGTCCATTAGAGTTTTTTTATTAATAACTTCCTGCCTTTTATATTCAAAACGACTGCATAAGTATTTAAACACAGCAGATACACCACAATTTATTAAAGCTGAATTAAGACAACGTTCAATTTCATAACTTAAGTAAAATTTTTTCGTGTGATTTAATACTAAGTCATTTATTAAGTCTTGACCAGCAGCCTTATTGTCAGAAATCCAAATAAAGAACATTTCGGCCTCTTTTTGATCAGCCCTTTTTAAGAAGTCTACACATACTTGACTTGCTTTTGGATGTTTCGCCACAATTAAGCTCTGAATTCCGCTTGCTAAATTGTAATTATTCTCCTTGCGTTTTTTGTTGAAAATTTTGAGAATAACTTTGCAATCCATTTGGTTTATTGTAGTGCCTCCTGGAATGCGGCTACCATACACGGATAGTAAGATATTATCTGAATCTATGGAATCCAATTTTTGTAGAGTTTTGACCTGCTCCCAATAAAAATTATTGTCGTGTGAAATGTAGTATAATCCACCTAAGATAGTTGCTGCATAATTATTAAAAAGTTTAGGAGAAATTCTAAACATTTCCTTGTAAAGTCCTTTAGCATATTCGAAATGTTGAATGACTAAACGGTCTATAAATCTGTAAAAATAAGGGGGCGCATACGGCAGTGGTTCTAAAAATTCTATAATACTTGATACCATTTCAGACGAAGAATATGCAGCAACTAAATCATCACACCGAACATCAATATGAGCATTCATATTGGTTAACTCTATTTCAGATGTTTCTACTTTCGAAAAAATTTGAGAAAGTCGCTCTGTCAGGTTCTTAGGTTGCATCCGTGCTTTAATAATATCCATCTGAGAAATAAAATTACTTGCTATTCCCCAACGACCATACCAATAAAGCTTATCATGAACCTCTTTTTTTTCGAAAATATCAAATTGCGTTGCTTGCTCTTCTAAAAAGTTCAGTACGATTGTATTTTCCTCATCATTGCGATAGGGTTTACTGTTCCGCTGTGTAGATAATATAGAGCGAGGAATATCTAACAGTGTTTTTAGAATTTGCAATTTTAAAGACACTGCGATAGGAATTGTATAGAGTTTTTTGAGCGTGTCTGCAATATTTTGCCGCATTTTTTTGACTGATGCATTTGCAGGCAAATAATACGTTGTAATATTAATTGAATTGCGTTGTGTTGCATTTACACCCGTATAAGTAAACTCAAGATTAAGAAAAGACTTGAGTACGTTTATGCCAAAAGTCAATTCATTAATTGTCATACTACCAAGCTTCTTTGCCAACTGTTGAATAAAATAGTGCTGAGGTTTTAACGTCAAATTATTACGTACATCCTGCCTGTCAAAAGAATAAATATGAATTAAATTTATTTCTTTAGTCAACTCAAATAGTCTGAAAGACTTCCTGAAAACAAAGTCGTAATTTGTTGGATAAGAGAGTAAAAAAGAGAGCATCTCAATAACCTTCTGTAAAGATGAGCTTGAAAAATAGCTGGGAGATTTCCGGTTTTCTTGGATTTCCGTATATATGACATGTTTGGGGTCGACAATTGCTTTAAGATAGAGCTCAACTGTTTGCTTTACTATTTCTGGTTTATATCCGGCAATTTTGTAGACTGTTGTTAGTACACGATTGACTAAATCAACATTTGTTGCTCCGGCAATAGAGGTAGCATAAGATTTTATTATATCCTCCAATACGTTGCTTCTATCATTGGCAACTTCATCAACACTACTCAAGTTAATGATGATATTATCAAGAAAAGGAATAAACTCTCCAATATTACTGGATACTTCGGAATGGTCAATTTCTGACAAAATAATGTCACTATAATAATCAGGTTTAATACACTGTATATATCGTCCATCTACAAAATTGTAATTGATTAATAGATTTAGGGCAACTGTCACTTCAGCAGATTTAACATCATGGATATCTGCAATCTTTTGAATAACCGCATTGTCATTATAATTAAAAGGCTCAATCAATACTACGTACTGTAATATTCTTTTGGTTTTAAAGATCGACCAACCAATTGTCTCTCTGACTTTTGAAAAAATACTCTGGAAATAATTACTAACATATTCCTTTACAAAACCTTGCTCTCTAATTTTGCCGATAGCAATGTTATTTTGGATTGCATTAAGAATTGCAACAATTAATATTGGCTTGCCATAAGAAATTTCAACTAACTGGGGAACATACTCTGCATAACCTTTCTCTTTCACATAATTCATGAAGATCATTTCTGCATCAGCTCTTGATAGATTATCCAACTCAATATGAAGAATTTCTGCTTTTTCATATTCTTTGATAAGGCTTAGTGATTTAAATGCCTCCAAATTGCGGGAAGTGATAATCATTTTAACCTTATTACTTGAGTCCTCACATAGTGCTTTCATATCAGAAATCACTTCTGGACTATAAGTGTGCGCATCGTCAATGAAAATTATATAATTCCTCTGCCCAGCTAAAGATTTTCGGAGCTTATCAAACTCGACATTTCTGTTTAATAGTACCAACGCAGACCAGTCATTTAAAACATCTACTATAGTCTTGAAAAATTCAATAATAAGCCGGGTTTTGCCGATGCCTGCTTCACCAGTAACCAATGCTAAATGTTTATCGCTCTGAAGAAATGATTTCAACATATTGAGATCACCCGTGCGAGAGACGAAGATATTGCTTAAAGTTCCTGGTGAGAAATCGGTTTTTTCGAGACTCTTTTTAAATACATGCCTGTAGTCTTGTAACTGTGCTGAATAGAATCCATCAAGAAGCCAAAGTTCCAGAATAGGATGTTGAAGATATAGATTATACAATTTTGCACCATCCCAAATCACGCATCTGCATGTTTTATCTAAATTGGAGAGTTCTTCCGTAAGAGCATTCTGCAATTCACTAAGCTCTTGTGGAAGTAGTTCTACATTTGTCAGTAGTACAAAAACGTTTTCGTTATTTAGCTTTGCTAACTCTGATTTGATTAGACTCTTAATATTCCGGAAACCTTCTATGCGCGGACCAAGGCGAAATTTGTACTGAAAGCGCCATAAGCCTTCGATGTTCATATAACTACCGTTAAATGCACCGTCAATGCCCCCATCTTTTCCAGATGCTGAAAATGGCTGAAAACCCTTGCCAAGTTCAAATTCTAAAAGTGCATTGCAAAAAAGAGTAAAGTCGTCAAAAGTGTAATTTGCCCAATTTAATTTATCCATAAGTATTACGTGACTAGCAATGTATGAAATTACATGCAAATTTTAGATTATGAAGTTACTACATGCTGTTTTTTACAGCTGCTGAATAAATGTTGACATTGACATTCATTACTATTCTCCGCTTGGCATCGCCTCCCGACAACATCACCGAGGCACGCATTATCCTGATTGACGGTTAATAGCTACGAATGCTCATGCTGTGTTGTATTAGATCCTTCCTTTCGTCAGGATGACAGGTGGGTAGTGGGGCTTGTGGGTTGCTGACCCCGGCCCTAAAAGGTGACATGGTTTCTGCTTATGTTCTGTGATAGTTTATTCCTGTCACAAGTCATGCCTATCGGCAGATAAACATGACAGGTGGGTTGTGGGGATTTGGAATTAGTGGTGATTTGCGGTTGTATCCCTTTCTAATAAATTATTTCAAAAGTCGGGGTATAGGAGATATTTTTTTCTGGTTTTTTTGAATTCGATTAATCCCGGTTGCCAAGATTTTTTTATTTGCTCTTCATGCATCCCTTGCTCTATTTGCTGCTGCAATTTGGTTGTTCCTGCGAGTTTCTTGAAGAAGCCATTGAAAAATTTTGACTTTTCGGGGTATTGGTTGTAGGCGCTCAGGAGCCACTGTAAGTGCATAGAGTTGTTGATTGTCTGAAGTACTGTCGCGGTGTCGGGTGCCACATAGACTCCATAACATACTTTATTCTTGTAAGGTGGGTTATGGGCGCCATGGGTACTTTTTGGTGTAAAGGTGTATGCTGCATTGCCTGAAAATTCAGGACATCCGTAAACCCGAAACGGAATATCTGTGCCTCTTCCCACGCTAATCGGTGTGCCTTCAAAAAAACAAAGAGAAGGGTAGGCATAAACTGCTTCCATGGTGCTTAGATTGGGGGAGGGAGGTATCGGCAGTTTGTACTTGTAGCTGTGTGTATAATTTTTGCATTTAATAACTTTCAGGTTGATAGGCTTTTTGTTGTTTATCAGGTTTTCGCCGACTAACATCGTAGCGTACTCTCCGGCGGTCATACCGTAGACAATCGGTATTTCCTGCATACCAACGAATGAAGATTGTTCTTTATCGAGTACCGGACCATCTACATAGAACCCATTGGGGTTAGGCTTGTCCAGCAACACAAATTGAACACCGGACTCAGCGCATGCGCTCATGCAATATTCCAATGTGGATATATAAGTATAGAACCGTACGCCTACATCCTGAAGGTCGTAAACGACGACATCAATGTTTTTTAGTTGTTCGGGTTTGGGCTTTTTGTTGGCGCCGTAGAGTGAAATTACGGGGATGCCGGTTGCGCTGTCAATTTCATTGGCAACGTGTGCTCCCGCATCTGCATCGCCTCTGAAACCATGTTCGGGCACAAATATTGTTTTGACATCAATTTTGTTTTTCAGGAGTATATCCAGCAGCGATGTACCGTTTACCTGCGATGTCTGATTAATAATGACGGCTACGTGTTTTCCGGTGAGTAGCGGAATATAATCGTCAGTCAGCTCATCGGCAGGCCGGACCATTTTGTCGTCCATTTGTGCAGACAGACACTGAGAGAAGAGAATTGATAAAGAGATGCAAAAGGTATAAAATATTTTAAATTTCAATTTAATCGTATTTTTTGTTAAAGATACTGCTCCTACAAACATAATATTGTAACTTGCATGCTTTATTTAATTTTTCAATTTATTTCAGATGGAACAAGTAAAAAAGGGAGACAAAGTAAATGTACATTATCATGGCCGTTTGACCGATGGATCTACTTTCGATAGTTCGGAGGGGCGTGAGCCGTTACAGTTTACCGCAGGGGAAGGTCAGGTTATCAAAGGCTTTGATGATGCTGTTGTTGATATGAAACAAGGTGAAAAGAAAACTGTTAATATACCTGTTGATCACGCTTACGGTCCCCGAAAGGATGATATGGTAATGGAGTATCCTAAAGCAGAATTCCCTGCCGATATGACACCTACAGTAGGTATGGAAATACAAATGGGAGACAATCAGGGAAATGTATTCCCGGTAGTAATAACAGAGGTAAAAGAAGAAACCGTATTGCTGGATGCGAACCATCCACTTGCAGGACAGGAGCTGGTATTCGATATTGAGTTGGTATCAATAGGGTAGTTTTATCTGCTCTTAAAGTATAGAAAAAGGGAGTTGTTGAATTGTCAACAACTCCCTTTTTTATGGTGCTAATTTATTATTCTAATGTGAAGTTTGAATAGTATTGCTTAGAAATGGCTTCGTATCGTTTTGCCTCGGCCATATTCCCCATTTTTTGATAGGATAACGCAATATATGGAATGTCTTTTATGGCATTTTGCTGATCCATTTCCACTTCTTTATTGATGGTCTCAATAGCTTTCTGATACTGGCCTGAAAAATAATATGCCCTTGCGAGGTTGGAATATGCATTCAGGTAACCGGGGTTCAATGCAACCGCTTTTTGGAAGTAGGGCACTGCCTCGGCATATCGTTTTGTGTTGAGCAGTATAGCTCCTATATTATTTGTTGTGTTTGGATCATTTGGTTTCTGCTTCAGCACCAGTTGATAGTAGTATTGTGCAGAGTCATATTTTGCTGCCATAAAGTATGCAGTGCCGATCTCCTGAACCACATCAAGGTTGTTTGGTTCAAATTCAAGCAGTTTTCGGAAGTTGATGATGGCGGAATCGAATTGTTTCAACTGCGCATAGCATCTTGCAACGTTGAGGTAGGCATATTTGAAGTTGGGGTTGTACTCCATAGCACGAAGGAAATAGGGTATTGCTTCCCTGTACTTTCCTGCTGTAATCATCACGCTGCCAAGGTTGTTGTTGGCAGTGAAGTTGATGGGGTTCAGGCTAAGCCCGATCTTGTTGTACTTGATGGCAGAGTCATATTGTTTGTTTCTATCGAATATCCGAGCCATTTCCACGTAGAGGTCGGCATAGTTTTCGTAGATTTTTAAACCGTCACGCAGGTAGCCCAGTGCTTCCTGGTCAATTTCTTTCTTTTTCACGGAATCGGTTACTTCTTCATACAGTTCCTCTGCAAGTGCCGCTGCAACGTTGTGGTACAGGCGAACGTCATTGGGAGATCGCTTCACATCTGCCTTGTATAGTGTCAGATTGTCTTTCCATTCTGCATTTCGCGCAAACGTCATTCCGGAATAGATTAGGCAAAGCGGAGCGAGAATGGTTAGTACTTTGGAGCTTTTTATGATGCTTACGTCGGCCTCTTTTGATTTGATGATCCATTGTTCTATAGCTAGTGCCATCAACAAACATGTACCGGCTGAGGCAAAAAATGCAAAACGCTCTGCCAACTCAGCACCCATCAGGAATGGGAAGTTAGAGAAAAGAAATATGGTTGCCAGATAAAACATAATGGCAAATGCCCAGGGGTCTTTTTTGTTCTTCAGGAAACGGGTTACCATAAAGTAAATCATAGCACCATAGGCTGCAAGTGATAACCAGAAGGCAATGCTCGTAAAATCTGCAAATGGAATACTATTAAAGGAATAGGTGCTCAGCAATGGATAGGGGATAAACATCAACCGGAGATAATGCCCCATCACGACTATTTTTGTTGCGAAGAGTGAGATTGCATCGGGCGCGCCGGATAGCGCATTGTCTATGAATTCAACCTCAGCTGCCGGTTGGTTCGCATCGTATGCTTTCAGCACTGAGGTGCGAATAGCCATAAAAACAATAAAGGCAATAACGGTACCTGCAGTGATGTACATTGCTCGTTTCTTATCAGGATTGTTATAGATAAAAAACAAAATAGGAATGATGCCGAGGAATGCGATCACCGTTTCTTTAGAAATTATAGCCAGATAGAATGCCAGAACGCCAAGTAGCAATTGCGTCATTTTGCCATCCTTCATATAATTCATGAATAGATTGAGCGACCAAAAGCCAAAGAAGAAACACATCAACTCATCACGACTTTTGATATTTGCGACCACTTCTGTATGCACCGGGTGAACCGCGAAAATAAGTGCAGCTATGAATGCTACGGCCGTCCTTTTGCCGCCAAAAAACTTGTTCAGAAACAAGAATAGCATGATTGAGCAACCTGCAAACGTAAGTACATTGAAAAAGTGATGTACTCCCGGCGATAACCCGAACAACTGGTACTCGATAGCAAACATTACTAATGAAAGCGGACGGTAAAGGTCGTTGGGGATGATGAGGTAACCGCGCATGTGGGGAGTAGACAATAACTCAGGTATGGCACTCATGCCTTTGAGAACCATTCTGTTTTCTTTGAGAACCATCACATCGTCCATCACAAAACCGTTCAGTAGCGTGTTGGCATATATCAAAAATGAAACAACTCCCAGGAAGATGCATAGGTTTTTGATTGAAAATGTACCTCCGTCTTTTGTCGATGCCGCTTTTACTGCTGTCGGCGCCTGCTTTTTCTGACTCGGTGGTGGTGCCTGACGTTTCTTGTTTAGATTTTTTGCCATATGGATTTAGTAATGCTTACTCTAACTTCAAAAATAGATACCAGACCGCACAATGTCAAAGATTAAATATGAACAGAAGCAAAATTTTTACATTCGGAATTTTGTTTATTGTCTTTTTTATTGAATGTTTTCTTAAACCAGGATACAAGTAAAGCGCGCACAAGCGTGAGGTCATCAACCGGTTTTTGATTGATTACTTATGGAATTGGCCAGGAAAGTGTGTACAGCAATTTGCCGACAATTAATAAAATTATGTCTAATGCTAACAATTTGTGATTCTTGTACGCCTACAATTCATATAATGCTGGTTTTTTATTTACTTGAACAGTAAATTTTATAAATCGTTTCCTGTTCCCTATTTACTCAGATGGCTTCCTTTTTCAAAAAAGGGGAGGCTGTGTTTTGTAATATGGGAACGCTATGAATTATAGTTTGCTATTGAATAAATGTATTTTTTGTTTTATCACATTATTGCCTACATTTACTAAATAGAAGTATGTACATCAAGTTTATATAAAATACTGGTAATTGAAGAATTTTTGACTGAGTATAAAGAAAGAATAATATATATAAATATACAAAATTGAATATGAAGAAAAACTACATTCTTTTCCCCCTTTTCTGTGTTTGCCTTTACGTCCTGACGACAGGATATAACAATGGAGCCGGCAGTCACAGTGTACACGGAACTGTGACGGGTTGTGGTACTTGTCATGGTACGTCGGCGACATCGTCTACGAACATAGCGTTACAGCTGCTCACAACATCGCTTAGTCCGGTTACTTCCTACGTAGCGGGAGGGTCGTATATAATCAGGATTACAGGTACACAAACAAGTAGTTCATTTTCATTGGCTCGATTCGGGTATCAGGTATCTGCTGTAAGAACCAGTTCTCCAAGTACGAATGCAGGAACCATGACCGCGCCGAGCGGCAGCCATGTTTCAACACCTGCGGGCATTAATGTAGTTGAACAGAATTCAAGAATTAACGCTACTTCCGGTTCCGGGGGGGCAGGTACCACCTATGTAGTGGAGATTCCATGGACAGCGCCCTCGTCCGGTACGGGAAGTGTAACGCTAAGAGGCGTAATAAATGCTGTGAATTCAAATGGTTCTGATGATGCAGGTGACAAGTGGAACACGGGTAGCACAACTGTTACGGAACTAGGAGCCATCACAGGTACGGCAAGTGTATGTGCAGGTTCATCAACTACGTTTACTAACGCGACTTCCGGTGGTACCTGGAGTAGCGGTAATCCGTCGGTTGCTACTGCAACAACAGCATCGGCAACAACAGCAACCATTGCAGGTGTGTCCGTAGGTACAGCTACGATTACTTATACTGTCGGAACCGGATTTGTTACACGCGTTGTTACTGTGACACCAGCTCCGACAGCCATCACGGGCACTGCAGTAGTTTGTGCCGGGAGTACAACAACACTGAGCAATCCGACCGGTGGTGGTACCTGGAGTAGCAGCGCAACAGGTGTCGCTACCGTAGTATCGGGGACAGGTGTTGTAACCGGTGTAGCTGCCGGCACGGCGACTATAAGTTATGCAATAGGCTCGTGTTTTGCGACCAAAATTGTAACCGTAAATCCCTCTGCGCCGAACACCGGTACGACAACTGCCTGTACCGGTACGTCTATAACATTAAGTAATATCAATTCCGGCGGAACATGGAGCAGTAGCAATACTGCCGTGGGAACCGTGACTGTCTCCGGCGGTGTAGTAAGTGGTTTGTCTGCAGGCACTACGAATATCACCTATTCATTGTCTACGGGCTGTAATTCAGTCTCGACCGTTACCGTTAATACGTCGCCGCCCGCTATTGGCGGTACATTAGTTGTATGCCCGGGGGCTACCACCACAGCAACAAATGCTGTTTCCGGTGGTGCCTGGAGTACAACACCTTTGTCGGGAAGCATCAGTGTCGGCATATCCAGCGGGGTTGTGTCAGGTTTCAGTGCAGGTAGCGCGCGACTGACATATACTGCTCCGGGAGGTTGCTTTGTGACGGCAATTGTTACAGTGAACCCATTGCCGGGATTAATTACCGGCACTACAACGTTTTGCGCAAATGAAACGTCGACGCTTGTAAATGCTACATCGGGCGGCACATGGTCAAGTAGTAATCTGTCGGTTGCGACAGTAGGAGTAGCGTCGGGTGTGGTAACACCTGCGGCTGCATCCGGAGGGACTGCACAAATATCATATACGCTGGGGACAGGGTGTAGCCGTTTTGCATTTATTTCTGTAAATCCTATTTCGGCTATTACGGGCACGACAGCGGTATGCCAGGGTAGTACGACAACTTTGTCAAGTGCGCCTTCCGGCGGTACCTGGACGAGCGTGACTCCCGGTGTTGCTACAATAGATGCTTCCACCGGTGTTGCAACAGGTGTTTCCTCGGGTACATCTGTCGTATCCTATGCAACGGCAGCAGGCTGTTCGTCCGGTGCGGTGGTGTCGGTTAACCCCGTAGCGCCGATTACCGGTCCATCGAATGTTTGTATGGAGTCGGTTATTACTTTATCAAATATTGTTTCCGGTGGCACCTGGTCCAGCAGCAATATCTCTATTGCCAATGTTGATGCCTCGGGTGTAGTTACCGGAGTAGCTGCCGGAATAGCTACAATTACCTATACGACAGTTGCCGGGTGTGTGGTCACCAAAGCAATTACAGTAAATTCCCTTCCTACTTTTATCGGTCCCGATATTGTTTTGTGTGAAGGTGCTACGGTGCCATTTAGCACTACATCATCATTTACTTTGAGTACCGCAGCGCCTTCTGTTGCATCGGTTGCAACAGTTACGCCAACAAGTGTTACGCTTACTGGGGTAAGCGCAGGTTCCACTTCACTGATAATGACTTTTGTATCTACGGGCTGTTCTGCAAGTAAGCCTGTGACAGTTAATCCTGCGCCGGCAACTATTACTGGTTCGGCAGCTGTATGTACCGGTAACACCACGACGTTATCAAGTTCGCCTGCGGGTGGAACATGGTCGTCGAGTAATACGTCTATAGCAACAGTTGGTAGTGCGTCCGGTAGTGTTAGTGGTGTTTCTGCCGGGACATGTACTATATCTTACACTATTTCTACAGGTTGTGTTACTACACGAGTTGTAACGGTAACAAACACTCCGGCTGCGGTTACAGTATCGGGCGGTGGAACATTCTGTGGCAGCACTACGATTACTGCATCGGGCGGAACCGGCGGTACTATATATTTTCAGGGGACAACATCTGGTGGCACATCAACGGCAACAGCTGCCGGTTCGCAAAGTGTGACTGCATCAGGTACTTATTATTTCAGGGCTCAGTCTGCCGGTGGTTGCTGGGGGCCGGAAGGAAGTGTCACTGTAACTATTGACCCGTTGCCTGCGGCAATTACGGGTGTTGCAAGCCTATGTGTTAGTTCCTTTACAAGTTTGACAACGACAACAACCGGTGGTACATGGTCAACGAGTGGTGCTTCAGTAGCTTCGGTCGGATCCTCGGGTGTTGTAACAGGGCTATCTCCCGGAACAGCGACTATCGTCTTCACCGTTACATCAACAGGTTGCAGTACTTCGAGAATAGTAACGGTATATCCGTTGCCTGCGGCAATATCCGGTGTATCTAACATCTGTGTGGGTAGTACATCTATACTGAGTAATGCAACTCCAGGCGGAACCTGGGGGACCTCCAATAGTTCTGTTGCGTTAGTTGGGGCTACGAGTGGTGTGGTTTCGGGTGTAGCTCCCGGTAGTGTTACCATCACCTACACGTTGGGCACGGGCTGTTATCGTACACATTCTATTACTATTAATCCACTCCCGGCGCCAATTACCGGCGGCGATGTTTCGGTTTGTGTTGATGGCACTGTAAGTTTGTCAAGTGCATCGCCCGGTGGCATGTGGAGTGAATTCAGTTCGGCAATTTCAGTAGATGCCTCCGGCGTAGTAACCGGAATCTCCGCGGGTGTTGGAACAGTGACTTATACATTGCCTACAGGTTGCATACGAACAACAACCGTAACGGTAAACGCGCTGCCGGGAACAATAGCCGGAACATTTTCCGTTTGTGCGGGTTCTAATTCTACATTATTGAATATTACTCCTGGTGGTACCTGGAGTAGCAGTTCGACGGCAAATGCATTGGTTGGCAGTAGCTCCGGTGTCGTAACCGGAATTGCAACAGGAACATCCGTAATAACTTACTCATTGGCTACAGGTTGCTTAAGAACCCAAATAGTAACTGTTAATCCTTTGCCGGGATCGATAACCGGAACAGCGAGTACCTGTGTTGGTACTACTACAACACTTTCAAGTACCCCTGCCGGTGGCAGTTGGACTAGCTCCAATACTGCCCGTGCGGTTGTTGATGGCGCAACGGGTGTTGTTACCGGAGTGGCGACAGGTACGGTAAATATTACCTATACATTGCCTACAGGATGTGCAACTATTACTCCTGTTACTGTTAACCCGGCACCTACTGCAGGTACTATATCGGGTTCTACCAGCGTGTGTACGGGTTTAGGTGTCACATTAGCGAGTACTGTTTCGGGTGGTACATGGAGTAGCAGCAATCCGGCAGTAGCAACTGCTGACGCATCTTCGGGCTTAGTAACCGGTGTGGTTGCCGGTACATCTACTATTACCTATACCGTTACAGGTGCATGCGGAACGGTGTTTAGTACGCAGGAGGTATCAGTAACGACGTCTGCAACAGCGGGTACACTTACGGGAGATGATGCTTTGTGTATTGGTACTTCCGGTACGATTTCTTCTTCAGTTTTGGGAGGCACCTGGATGAGCAGTAATACGTCTGTGGCGTCTGTAGGTTCCTCATCCGGAATTATGAGCGGAGTGGCAATTGGTACAACGACTATTAGTTATACGATATCAAGTAGCTGTGGAACAGCAATAGCAACAACAGAGGTAACTGTAAATGCCGGACCTGCTTTGTCTTCCACTCCTGTTGTGGTTTGTGTGAATGCAACGGAGTCTCTGGGCAGCAGCACAGGCACCTGGAGTTCGTCTGATGTGTCGGTAGCAACAATAGGATCTTCTTCAGCAATCGTTACAGGTGTAGCCGAAGGAACGGCAACCATGACCTATACAGAGACAACGGGTTGTACTGCTACCAAGGTAATTACAGTTAATCCGCTTCCTGCGGCTATTGGTGGTACGCTTGAATTGTGTGCGGGGTCTTCAACTACGTTGACCAACGCTTCCGGAAGCGGCTCGTGGAGTAGCAGCAATACTACCGTTGGCATTATAGGGTCGGGGACAGGGTTTGTAATTGCTCTTACGGGTGGTAACTCTGTAATTAACTATACATTGGCCGCCACAGGCTGTATCCGATCTGCGGTACTGACAGTTAATCCAACGCCTTCCAGTATTGCCGGCGCAACAAATATATGTGCCGGAACAACAACAACATTCACAAATACTACTGCCGGTGGCGTATGGAGTAGCAGCAATAGCTCAGTAGCAGCAATAGATGGCGCAACAGGTGTGATTACGAGCGGCGTTTCGGGTACAGCGGTAATTACTTATGAATTGGGAACAGGATGTCGACGTACTAAGGTGATGACAGTTAACCCTATTCCTGCTGCAATTGGTGGCACATTAACGGTATGCGAGAGTGACATAACGGTTCTTACCAATGCAACACCCGGTGGAGTATGGAGTAGCTCCGATGTTGCTACTGCTATTGTCGGGTCTGCTGCCGGGGTAGTTTCCGGGATATCTGCCGGTACTACAACTATTGTGTATACATCAACTGCAGGTTGTACTACTTCTGCTGTTGTTACTGTTAACCCTCGGCCTTCTGCAATAACCGGTGTAATGGAAATGTGTCATGGGTCAACGTCTACGTTGTCCTCATCTACCGCTGGTGGGGTATGGGTTAGTGATGCTACGTCGATTGCGACAATTTCGCTTTCCGGTGTGGTAACCGGCACAGGGCCCGGGATGACCAATATCTCGTATGCCTTGCCAACCGGCTGTGCGACGTCTGCAACTGTTACAATTAATCTGTTGCCAAATACCATTACCGGTACCGGTAATGTTTGTGTAGGTAATACGCTTGTCGCTTCATCTACAACTCTTGGTGGCACGTGGAGCAGTAGTGCCAGTGGCATAGCCTCGGTATCTTCGGGCGGCGTCATTACAGGAAGTGCGGTAGGTGTTGCGACAATATCATACACATTGCCTTCCAGTTGTTACACTACTTCTGAAGTAACGGTTAATCCGCTTCCTGCTTCTATTTCGGGAACGCTTGCTGTGTGTGACGGAAATACCACAACGTTAAGTTCAACCACAACAGGTGGTACCTGGTCCAGTGGCAGTACCGGTATTGCAACAGTTGGGGTAACCTCTGGTGTAGTAACCGGAATGTCTGCGGGAACTTCTATTGTGACCTATATGTCATCTTTGGGTTGTATTACCACTGCAGTTACTACCGTTAATCCGCTACCGACTGCAATTACGGGACCAGTAACGGTATGTGAAGGTAGTGCTATCACGCTTGCGAGTACGCCTGCAGGAGGTAGCTGGGCTAGCGGCATGCCGGCAGTTGCGACCGCAGGTATTACTACAGGTGTTGTGAGTGGTATATCTGTTGGTACAGCAGGAATTTCGTATACGTTGCCAACGGGTTGTGCAACTTCCAGATTTATCACTGTTAATCCGCTACCTGTATCCGGCTCTATCTCCGGTCCTTCTGTAGTATGTGAGGCAGCGACAATTGCGTTGACCACATCCGGTACAGGTGGGTTCTGGGGAATCACGACAGGAAACGTTGCTGTTTCTGTTACGGGTGTAGTTACAGGGGCATCTGAAGGCCTAGATACAATTATGTATAGCGTAACGAATGTGTGCGGTACAGCGGTAGCGACACACCCTGTTACAGTTAATCCTTTACCTGTGGCAGGTACAATAACGGGAGGAAGTGATGTTTGTGTAGGTACAACGTTGTCGCTTTCTTCTTCCGTTTCAGGAGGCACCTGGTCTAGTAGTGCTACTGGTAATGCATCAATATCGAGCATTGGTGAAGTAACCGGGGTTTCGGCGGGTTCTGCAACTATGTCTTATGCCGTGACGAATTCTTGTGGAACGGCAACAGCAACTTCTGATGTTATTGTTCATCTGCACGCAGATGCGGGCAGCGTAACAGGTGCCGATAGTGTATGCCAGGGTTTATCTATAATTCTTGCAAATACGGCAGGTGGTGGTTCGTGGAGTAGTGCGAATACGGCCATAGCAACGGTAAGTGGATCGGGAGTTGTGGTGGGCGTCTCGCCCGGCATAACCGATATTCGATACATCGTTTCCAATGTGTGTAGCATTGATACTGCCAGCGCATCTGTTTACGTAAAATCGACAGCGGAATGTGCAACGTCAGTACAGCCGGTAACAGACAATGTAGCTGAGATAAGGCTGTATCCGAATCCGACGCATGGTGTCGTTACGATTGAATCGCCGATGGTAGGTAAAATGACATTGTACACCATTGACGGTAAGGCTGTCGGACATTATTCTATAAAGTCAGTTTCAGAAACGGTATCGTTACCTACGGGGCTCGCTGCAGGGATATATATGTGCCGTTTTGAGGGTGATAACGGAGGGGCTGCAGTTGTAAGGCTTGTGTATCAGCCATGATAACATTATTAGTAAGATTAGATGTGTTGATTGATTAAAAACGCAGGGGGCGCCAAAATTGCGCCCCTTGTTTTTTAGCTGAATATTTGACAATTGAATCGAAAGTGCGAAGAAAGTTATTAGCCCCGGTGGAGCACAGCTATATTCAAAAATCGAGGGTGTATCTGTAGGCTTCCCTTTAATTCGTAGTGTTTAAAAGTAGAGTTTTTGTTTGACTTTCACCTTTTAGTTTTTCAAATATTTTATCCACAATCGTCTTCGATTGAGACCTGAATGGGTCTCCACTCGACGA
>JAUHYD010000020.1 GCA_030426665.1 Bacteroidia bacterium
TATATTTTACAAAAATCATTCTCCCATGCGGTTCACTACAAAAATCATCGGTTATAGGACCTGTTGATGAAAGACTGTTAAGACCGATAATAAAACCACCATCAGGTGTTTTTGTAGTATACGGCAACATCTGGTCTGAACCATCCCCCCCAATTGTCTCCAAAGAAATCATTGGTGTTACAGGCTGTGCATACACAGGTAATGGAGTAGCTAATAATAGGAGTAAATAGACTATTTTCATTTGAGCGCAGAATGATCGAATAATGAAGTTACAAAACGCTCAAAACTTACATTTCTTTATTTTAGCTTTTGTTGGGCTTGTTTTCTGCACCCACACTGTACGTGTCAAACTCTTGATTAACTATTCTCTATTTTATAAATATTACAAAACCATATACTGTATGACAATACTACAAAAACCAATTCATAATTAAATTGTGATGGCGTGAGATACTCATATTACCTTTACTGTGGGGAGACCTTTCCCATGGTTGGACAAAGGATGCCCCAATATGTAATATTGCTGAAATATTTCAATCTAAATATACTCTCATAAAATGGTAAGATTAATTCCGTGGCTCATTGTATTATCTTGTGTTGTTGGTTGCAAAAAAAAGACAAAAATCACACACCCTGTGGATGCTGAAACCAAAAGTCACTTCAGCTTTAAGGTAGGCACGTATTGGATATACAGGGACTCTGCTACGGGTATCGTAGATTCATTTCAAGTGAGCTCGACCGGTTCTGCGCCGGAACCTGACGGCACAGAGTATTTTGCCACATTTATTAACATTTATAATGATACAGATGAGGCAGTTTTGGGCATTCACCTTCACAATAATCATATTCAGTATAAGTTCGTATATAGTCAAGAGGGATGCAGTTTTGACTACCCATACTGGTCGTCAGGAAAGCTACTTCCGACTTTCTCTTTAAACGGAAACACGTATGATTCTGTGCTTGTACAAGGGGGATCCGGCACCTATTATGTACGTCACGACATTGGTATGATAAAAATGATTGTTGAAACAGATTCCTACAACAAAGTATGGGAGCTGGTACGTTACAAAATAGTAAAGTAAAAATCCGTTGCTCGACGGGTTTTGCAGTACAGATACCACGGCCTTGGTATTGTAATACCTTCAATTATTGTTTCATGTGTTTTCAAATATTTTACCACCCCGGCTGTGAAAATGGCTGCGCATTTTCACAGCGTCCCCTCCTAAATACAGAAGGGGAGTTCTCATGGGGTCTGCTCGTGTTGTTTGTTCTAAGTTTTAGCTCTTAGTGTTTTTACTTAGAGTTTGTACTTTTTGTCTGCTCTGTATTATTGCCCAAATAATTTATTCAATATAAGTCTTACTCTTATTGAGTAAGTAACTTCAGGGAACTCCCCTCCTGCCTTTAGGAGGGGATGACACAAAAACAACGGTTTACCGGTTTTTGTGTCCGGGGTGGTTAACTCTTGTTTGTTCTGTTAAGAAAGCATACCCTTGCATTTACAGGTGAGCTTTATGAATCAACGTAGAACCTAATAATAATTTTGGCAATCAGCAATTGGCTTCCTACTTTAGTCACCACATAAAACATATCTGAAATGAGCATTACTACATTAATAGGACTCATAGTGTTAGGGTTGGTAGCCGGTCTGCTAAGTAGTCTGGTTGGCATTGGGGGTGGTATCGTGATTGTCCCTGCGTTGGTGTTTCTATTTGCTATGAGTCAAAAAATGGCACAGGGTACTTCACTTGCATTACTGTTGCCTCCCGTGGGAATTTTTGCTGTTATCAATTATTACAAAGCAGGCTATGTAGACATGAAAGTAGCAGGCGTGCTCATTGTTGCATTTGTAGTGGGTAGCTTCTTTGGCAGTAAGGTATCTATTGGTCTGCCGGACAATGTCGTAAAAAAAGCATTCGGCGTGTTTCTTATGATTGTATCCCTGAAATATCTTTTCTTCAGCAAATAGCAGATTATTTCGCGCCTCAACCAAAAAAAATTATTTATTAAAGGCATTGCTCTTTAATTTCGCAGCCTCATTATACAACATACAGAAGCAAGAAAACCATATAATAATGCGTACCAAGATAAAAACAATACTCACGGGAGATGGTGTAGACTATAAGGTGAATGTGAAGGGATGGGTTCGTTCTTTTAGGAACAACCAGTTCATTGCTTTAAATGATGGCTCCTGTATGGGCAACATTCAGGTGGTAATAGATTTAGCAACAGACGAAGAAGTTACAAGAAACATTACCAACGGCGCCTCTATAAGTGTGGACGGCACCGTAGTTGCTTCACAGGGCAGAGGGCAAAGAGTGGAAATCAAAGCCGAAACAATCAAGATTCTCGGCACCTGCGATTCGGAGTCGTACCCATTGCAATTGAAAAACAAGCCAAGCCTTGAGTTTTTGAGGGAAAAGGCGCACTTGCGTTTCCGTACCAACACATTCGGAGCGGTGTTCCGTGTAAGACATGCACTGGCATATGCTGTTCACAAGTTTTTTAACGACAGGGGGTTTGTGTATGTGCACACGCCTATAATTACTGCATCGGATGCAGAGGGGGCGGGAGAAATGTTTCGGGTAACTACCCTGCCCTTTGACAATCCGCCAAGAACAGAAAGCGGTAGCATCAACTACAAAGAAGACTTCTTTGGGAAAAGCACCAACCTTACGGTTAGCGGACAGCTTGAGGCAGAGTTGGCAGCTATGAACTTCAGTGAGGTATATACCTTCGGTCCGACGTTTAGAGCCGAAAACTCTAATACAGCCCGTCACCTGGCTGAGTTCTGGATGATAGAACCTGAAGTTGCCTTCAATGATATCAACGACAACATGGACCTAGCAGAAGACTTTATCAGATACCTGATAGAGCATGCAATGGCACATAACCGTGAAGATATTGAGTTTTTGGCCCAACGACTGGCAGATGAAGAAAAACAAAAGCCCCAAAATGAGCGTAGCGAAATGGGCCTGATTGAAAAGCTGGAGTTTGTCATCAACAACAAGTTTGAACGTATTACCTATACTGACGCAATAAACATATTACAATCTTCTACACCCTACAAAAAGAAGAAGTTTCAATATGAGGTTAAATGGGGTGCAGACCTGCAAAGCGAACACGAGCGGTACCTCGTTGAAAAGCACTTTAAGAAGCCGGTAATCGTTACAGATTATCCGGAAGGGATTAAGTCGTTCTATATGCGAATGAACGACGATGGCAAAACTGTTGCCGCTATGGACATTCTGGCACCTGGTATAGGTGAAATAGTTGGAGGGTCACAAAGGGAAGAAAGATTGGATAAGCTGACAGAGCGAATGGAAGCCATGAATATTCCTGCAGACGAATTGAGCTGGTATTTAGACACCCGTCGATTCGGTACTGTGCCTCACTCCGGTTTCGGGTTGGGCTTTGAGCGTATGGTGCTGTTTGTGACGGGAATGACAAACATCAGAGATGTAATACCATTTCCGAGAACACCTAAAAATGCCGAATTTTAGTGTCTATAATTAGCAATAACTAACTGTATATACTGTTAATATTTAAACATTTATTCTATTTACACTTTGGGCTATAATGATTACTTTTGCAGTCCATATAAAATTAAATACTTCATGGCTACAACAGCAGACATGCGTAACGGGTTGATAATAAAATTAGATGGCAACCTTTATTCCGTAGTAGAGTTCGGACAAAACAAGACCGCGCGTGCAGCCGCCAAAGTTTGGGCAAAGCTCAAAGGCGTTGACAATAATCGTTCAATAGAACACACCTGGAACTCAGGTGACAGCATACACCCTGTGCGTGTAGAAAAGCGAAATTATCAGTTTTTGTACAAAGACGATACCGGCTACAACCTGATGGACAACAACACTTTCGAGCAAATTGTTATTAACGAATCAATGATTGAGCGTCCGGAGTTGTACAAGGATGGTCAGGAGTGCTTTGTTATTTTCAATACAGAAACAGAAATACCGATGAGTGTAGAGTTGCCACCAAGTGTGAACCTGCGTATTACGTATTCTGAGCCGGGGGTAAAAGGAGATACAGCTACACGAGCAACTAAAGCAGCTACTGTAGAAACCGGTGCAACAGTGAATGTACCGCTGTTTGTAAACACAGACGAACTGATTAAAATAGATACCAAGACCGGTAACTATGTAGAGCGCGTTAAAGAATAAGAGTGTCATTTTTTGCCGGGAGGCAAGCGGCATTTTTTTTGTATTTTTCAGCTTGATTTCATTTTTGAATAGTCAAGAAGCATTAGAAAAAGTAAAACACACGTTAAATAATATTTGATTAAAATTTTCACTCATGGAGTACAAACAAATTCAGGAACTGATAAAAACCATTAATAAGTCAAACATCAGTGAACTGAGCATAGAGCAGGGTGATTTCAAGATTACTATTAAGCAAGAAAGTGCAGTACAAACACAATATGTTGCACCTCCACCGATGCCTGTTGCTCAGTACAGTCCTGCACCCGCTGCGGAAGCGGCACCTGCTGCACCTGCAGCAGCAGCGCCCAAACCGGCAGCCCCGGCAGAAAACGACAAGCACATTGAAATAAAGTCGCCAATGATAGGTACTTTTTACCGTAGCCCATCGCCTGACAAGCCCGTTTTTGTAAATGTCGGCGACGAAATAAAGAAAGGCGAAGTACTTTGCATCATAGAAGCAATGAAGCTCTTTAATGAAATAGAATGTGAGATGAATTGTCGGGTTATCAAAGTAGTGGCAGACGATTCTACACCAGTAGAGTACGATCAACCATTATTTATAGTCGAGCCGATCTAATCTGCGACTTTCAGACGGTATACCGTTTTAAAAATGACCTTTTACGGGGTCATTTTTGGTATAAATAAAACATCTATATTTTTACTCTAAATCGTAAAAAAGTGTTCAAAAAAATACTAATAGCTAACCGGGGAGAAATAGCATTGCGTATCATTCGTACATGTAGAGAAATGGGTATCTCAACAGTTGCAGTATACTCCACCGCAGATAAAGAAAGTCTTCATGTGCGCTTTGCAGATGAAGCAGTATGTATAGGCAAGGCACAAAGTGCAGATTCCTACCTGAATGTGCAACATATCATGGCAGCGGCGGAAATCACCAATGCCGATGCGATACATCCGGGTTATGGATTTTTGGCAGAAAATGCATCATTTGCCGAAATCTGTGCACAGTATGATATCAAGTTTATTGGCCCTACGCCGCAGATGATTAACTCCATGGGAGATAAGATTACGGCCAAAGAAACTATGATTAAGGCAAACGTTCCTGTAATTCCGGGTTCTGAAGGGTTGCTTGAGAGCGTGGACGAAGCTAAGAGTCTGGCTAATGATATGGGCTACCCCGTTATCATCAAAGCAACTGCCGGTGGTGGTGGTAAGGGTATGCGTGTAATTTGGAAAGAAAGCGAACTGGAACATGCATACAATACCGCAAAAATAGAAGCCAAAGCATCTTTTAAGAATGATGGCTTATATATGGAGAAATTTGTAGAAGAGCCAAGACACATTGAAATACAGGTTGCCGGAGATCAGTTTGGCAACGTATGTCATCTTAGTGAAAGAGATTGCTCTATACAGCGTCGTCATCAGAAATTGGTTGAAGAGTCACCTTCTCCCTTTATGACGAAAGAACTACGTAAGAAAATGGGGGAAGCTGCTATAAAAGCAGCTAAAGCTATCAATTATGAGAGCGTAGGAACGGTCGAATTTCTGGTGGACAAACACCGCAACTTCTACTTCATGGAAATGAATACTCGTATTCAGGTAGAACATGGGGTGACAGAAGAGGTAATCAGCTATGACCTCATTAAGGAGCAGATAAAAATAGCAGCCGGCATCAAGATTACAGGTAAGAATTATGAGCCGAAGATACATGCCATTGAGTGTCGTATCAATGCGGAAGATCCATACAACGACTTCCGCCCTTGTCCGGGAAAAATCACAAACCTCCATACACCGGGTGGACACGGTGTAAGAATTGACTCCCACATATACGCAGGATACACAATTCCTCCTTATTACGATTCTATGATTGCCAAAGTAATTGCGGTAGCTCAGACAAGAGAGGAAGCAATAAATACGATGGAGCGCGCACTTAGCGAATATGTGATTGAAGGTGTAAAAACAACAATACCCTTCCATATTCAATTAATGAAAAATGAAGATTTCAGAAAAGGTAACTTTACAACGAAGTTCATGGAGAGCTTTAAGCTGAAGTAACCAGCACTTACTTCATAAGTGTTCAGATTAAATATTTCAACGATTAAGAAAAACTAATAATAATATTTTTACATTCGCACCATGAACAAAACATTGCTAATAACAGGTGGGGCAGGATTTATCGGTTCGCACGTAGTAAGACTCTTTGTAACGAAATATCCTGATTACAGGATTGTAAACCTGGATGCACTTACGTACGCAGGAAACTTAGAAAACCTTAAGGATATCGAGAACTCCCCCAACTACATCTTCGAAAAAGCAGACATTACCGATGCAGCGCATGTAGACCGGTTGTTTGAGCAATATAAGTTTGATGGTGTGATTCATCTGGCAGCTGAAAGTCATGTGGATCGCTCGATTATAGACCCAAATGCGTTTATTATGACAAACGTAATGGGAACAGCCAACCTACTGAATGCTGCCCGGACTTTGTGGAAAGGAAATGAAGAAGGAAAACGCTTCTACCATGTATCTACCGATGAGGTTTATGGTTCGTTAGGTGCTGAAGGTTTCTTTCTGGAAACAACTCCTTATGACCCGCAATCACCCTACTCTGCTTCAAAGGCAGCGTCTGACCACCTAGTGAGGGCTTACGGCAATACCTACCACATGCCTTTCGTGATTACCAACTGCTCTAACAACTACGGACCTAACCACTTTCCGGAAAAGTTGATTCCTTTGTTTATCAACAATATCTGTACTAACAAGCCTTTGCCAGTTTATGGCGATGGTAAATACACCCGTGATTGGTTGTATGTAGTTGACCACGCCAGAGCGATTGATATGGTGTATCATGGTGGCAGGAACGGTGAAACCTATAACATAGGTGGGTTTAACGAATGGCAGAATATCGAGTTGATTAAGCTGTTGTGCAAAGAATTAGATGCAAAACTGGGTAGAGAACCGGGAGAATCTGAGAAATTGATTACCTACATCAAAGACCGTCCGGGTCACGACCGCAGATATGCAATTGACGCCAACAAAATCAACAAAGAACTTGGCTGGTACCCATCTGTTACATTCGAAGAAGGACTTAAATTGACCATTGACTGGTATTTGTCTAATGAAGAATGGTTGCAGCACGTAACATCCGGTGATTACAAAAACTATTACGAAACACAATATACTGACAGATAATGAAAGGAATAATATTAGCAGGAGGCTCCGGGACAAGACTGTATCCACTTACCATTGCGGTTAGTAAACAACTGATGCCGGTTTACGACAAGCCGATGATATACTATCCATTATCTACCCTGTTATTGGCGGGTATCAATGAGATACTTATCATTACTACCCCGGAAGACCAACCCGCTTTTAAGAAACTATTGGGCGATGGTAGTCAGATTGGATGCCGTTTTGAGTATGTTATCCAACCGAAACCGGAAGGTCTTGCACAGGCATTTATTCTTGGTGATAGTTTTATTGGCAATGATCCGGTAGCCTTAGTACTTGGCGATAATATATTCTATGGCTCCGGCATGGGGACATTACTTAAAAAGAAAGCTAACCCCGATGGTGCCGTGGTATTCGCTTATCAGGTACACGACCCGGAAAGATATGGAGTTGTAGAGTTTGATAAAGACTCCAAAGTACTTAGCATCGAAGAAAAGCCTACAGAACCAAAATCTAACTACGCTGTACCGGGACTATACTTCTATGACAATGATGTAGTAGCAATTTCCAAGGCCATTAAGCCTTCTCCACGTGGAGAGCTTGAAATCACAGACGTGAACAAAGTATACCTGGAAAAAGGAAAGCTCGAAGTAGGTGTTCTGGATAGAGGAACAGCATGGCTCGATACCGGCACGTTCGACTCATTGATTGAAGCTGGTGAGTTTATCGAAGTCATCGAAAAGCGTCAGGGTATGAAAATCGGTTGCATCGAAGAGATTGCTTATCGTAATGGTTGGATTAACGACGAGCAAATGGAGCAACTCGCCAACATTTACATGAAGAGTGGATACGGCATGTACCTAAAGCGATTGATAGGAACAATATAGCGAGTAGCTAAAAATCAATTAGTTACACACCAACATACATTAAAGAGATAGGCTGTCCGGATGGGCAGCCTATTTTGTTGTTTTAAGAGACCTGAACTTACAATTGACTAAAGCACCAGCATTAAAAGAATATACTATATTATTCCACAGCCCGGTTTAAAAACTCAATAAATGGGCGCATAGTACCAAATGTTCCGGTTATCTTTTTTACCAACCCTTTTTTAGTCAGGTCTTCATCTGTTATTTGTTGCCCTACGGTAAAGCTCTTTAGCCTTAGATAATCAATTGCCGGATTTTCTGCATCATATCCCTTTGGAGGTTTAACGAGTCGCTCTCCGTCAACCTCACCAAATGCTTTTGTGAATTTCTTATCATTTACAATGGCCGTAAAATCCTTAAAGTTATAGTCTATTTCCTGCCGTACAGCTTTCAATTGAGGTCCCGGGGGCATCCATATACCACCACCTGCGAAACTCTTTCCGCCCGGCTCTATATGCAAGTAGTATCCCGCGCCGGTAAACTTCCTTCCTCCTTTACTGAATCCAGCACCTAAATTTAATTTATAGGGCGATTTATCTTTCGAGAATCGTACATCGCGATAAATACGCATAATACAGTCCTTGGCAGCTAAACCTTTAAGAAGTGGCTCGTCTTCACCCAAAATTGACAATACTTCAGTAACCAAAGATTCAAATTCAGCTTTAACTGTCAGGTATTCGTCCTTATGCTCTTCAAACCAGGGTCTGTTGTTGTTATTTGCAAGATTCTCCAAAAACTGAATTGATGACCGTTGTAACATTTTTTGCGCGTTTTAGAAACAAATATATCGAAAATAATGTCGGCTTTTGCAAACAGTAACTATGGCTGTTTTTACAAAAACTATTCGTTCGTACATTGCATTAAGTATGAAGAACAAAGCAGCTGCCAAGACCTACTTTACAAAAAAACTCCTTGCCTGGCATGAGCACGAAAACACCCGTAGTCTGCCATGGAAGGAAGAAACGGACCCGTACAAAATCTGGTTGTCAGAGATAATACTACAACAAACCAGGGCACAGCAAGGACTACCCTACTACAACTCATTTACAACGGCATTCCCCAATGTAGCTGCACTTGCTACCGCAAATGATGAAGACGTATTCAGACTGTGGCAGGGACTGGGTTATTATAACCGATGCAAAAACATGCTGGCAACAGCCCGTTATATCCATAACGAATTGAATGATGTTTTTCCGGACAAATACAACGACCTGTTGTCGCTTAAAGGTGTAGGTCCATATACCGCAGCTGCGATAGCTTCATTTGCTTTCAATCTGCCACACGCAGTTGTTGACGGCAACGTATATAGGGTACTCTCCCGTTTCTTTGCGATAGATACACCGTTCGACACAACACAAGGGAAAAAGCAATTTGCAGAATTGGCACAAGAGTTAATAAAAGAAGATTCCAGTGCTGCCTATAATCAGGCTATCATGGACCTCGGAGCAACTGTTTGTACCCCTTCAACGCCGCTTTGTGACGTCTGCCCACTCATGAAAAACTGCATTGCAACCAGCAATAACCTGATAGAGGTGTTACCCGTTCGCAGTAAAAAGGTGCTCGTCAAAAATCGCTATTTCAACTATTTAATGTTGATACATGATAAGAAAATATGGATTCAGAAGCGGGGAAGCGGCGATATTTGGGAAAATCTGCATCAGCCATTTCTTATAGAGACTGACTCACCATTAATGGCGGAACAGGTGAATAAAATAGATTTGATAGCCAATAATAAACGAAATATCGAGTCAATTACAGCCGATGGGACCAGTAAACAGCGGCTAACGCATCAAATGATTCATACAAATTTTTACACCGTTAACTTTAGAAACAAACCAAATCTTGGCACACACGAAGGTTTTTGGGTAAGTTTAAGCGAAATAAATAAATTAGCCTTTCCTAAAACTCTGGTTTCTTTTTTTAAAAATAATTTATACTTTTATAATTGATTATGTATTAAGGATAATATTGTTGAGCTAAATGACCCGATATGAGAGGCGTAAACCGAGTAGTACTTATAGGAAATATTGGACGTGACCCTGACGTGCAACATCTGGAAGGAAATATAGCTGTTGCGAAATTCCCTTTGGCAACCACAGAAACTTACAAAGATAAAACAGGAGCACTCGTGTCTCAAACTGAATGGCATACAGTTATATTATGGCGAGGCTTAGCTGATCTGGCACAAAAGTACCTGCGCAGGGGAAGTCTGATATACGTTGAAGGACGGATACATACTCGAAATTGGGAAGACAAGGATAAAAACAAGCGCTACAGCACAGAAATTGTAGGTGATAATCTGGTGATGCTTGATAAACGTAAAGACGCTCAAGATCATAACAACGATTCAAAATCACCGTCTGATAGCGGAGAAATTCCTGATGTCGGCTTTTCTGCCGGAACATCTCCGAAAGACGATTTACCCTTTTGACCGAATGCCCCAAAATATTAAATGAATATAAACTTTCTAAGTTTCATTCCTTTGTTTAATTTTGGAACAATTACCAAACCGATACACACATTGGAAAGCTCCGAAGGCGACACGTTTTTAACCCCGTTTCTGCTTGATATTACTAATGAAGCGTTTACGCAAACCGGCGCTACCATACTCATTATTTCAATTCTTGTATTGTTGCTGATGACGGCAATAACAGCAGGTGCAGAAACAGCATACTTCTCATTGTCGGCAAAAGATATCAACTTCCTGAAGGCAAAGGAAAAATCAAGCGCAGGGATTGCATCTAATCTACTAGAGCACCCAAAGCAGCTACTGGCAACAATTGTTGTCGCAAATAATTTTATAAATATCGCCATCGTTATATCAACCGACTTGTTGGTAAATCATTTTTTAGAGGGATATGACCTCGGAACCGTCACGTCATTCATCATTAAAGTAGTTTGCGTAACTTTCTTGTTGGTGTTGTTTGGAGAAGTATTGCCCAAAGTGTATGCGACCCAGAACAACCTGAGAATGGCTTTGTTCTCGGCTCCGTTCCTGAATGTAATGACCTTTCTATTTAAGCCGGTAAGCATGTTCCTTGTATCATCTACCAGATTTATTGAAGGTCGAATGGGAACAAAGTCGTCTACTATTTCTAACGAAGACTTTGAACATGCCATTGAGATAACTGTCGGTCATACCGCCACTAAAGAAGAGGTGAACATCTTTAAGGGGATACTAAAATTCGGAAGTATTACTGCTCGCCAGGTGATGCGTACCCGCCTTGATGTTAGCGGTATTGACGATGAAATGAAATTTCCTGAAGTGCGCAAATTCTGTATAGAAACAGGGTACTCAAGACTCCCGGTATATAAAGAGAATCTCGACACAATTGTTGGTGTAATTCATACCAAAGATTTTCTGCCACATGTAGACGAAGACGACTTTAACTGGCATACTGTTATACGGGACGCGTATTACGTACATGAAGGCAAATTTATCGAAGACCTTCTGAAAGAATTCCAGCTGAAGCGCCAACACTTTGCTGTAGTTGTTGACGAGTTTGGAGGCACCTCAGGCATCATTACCCTTGAGGATATAATGGAAGAGATAATCGGTGACATTAAGGACGAGTTTGACGAAGACGACCTACAATACAAAAAAGTAGATGAAAACAACTACATTTTTGAAGGTAAAACATTAATCAATGATGTTTGTCGTATTATCGGTCTTCCTTCGGATGCATTCGACGGAGCCAGGGGCGAGAGTGATTCTCTGGCAGGATTGGTATTAGAAATATCCGGGAAATTTGTGTCTGCTAATCATAAAGTAAGTTTTGAGCATTATGACTTTACGGTGGTATCCGTGGACAAAATGCGAATAACAAGAGTAAAAGTAACTATCAATCAACCTAAGACGGATGAACTTTACGAGGAATAGACCGTTTGTGCACGTATGATGGTGCGCTGGCTACTTTAGTAAATGACCTTTCGTCGCAATAATCAACTATCATGAAATACAGTTCAATCACACTCTCTTTTGTACTATTGCTTCTTGCAGCAAAAATATCAACGGCACAATGCCCTGCAGGCAGATATAAGACGGAAATGTTTGGTGTCACCAAATCAACTGTCACCTACTCAACACCCTACAGCCTCCTGATGGATATATACGAACCCGCGGGAGATGTGCTTGCAGAACGCCCGCTTATTATACTAGCGCATGGTGGAAGTTTCGTTGCCGGCACAAGAACCGATGACGAGGCGGTAGATTCGCTGTGTGAGCGTTTTGCGAGAAGGGGTTATGTGACTGCTTCCATTGACTATAGACTTGGAGATGTTGCTTCTATGCTGCTCGACTCAGCCTATGCTGTGGAGACAGTAATAAAAGCAATTAGCGATGGTAAGGCTGCCGTAAGGTATTTCATGAAAGATGCCGCCACTACCAACACCTATAGAATTGACACCAATAATATTTATGTTGGAGGTAACTCCGCAGGGGCTGTACTATATATGCACGTTGGTTACCTGAGCAATATTGCCGAGTGCCCTCCCTATATCGCATCTGCGCTGGCCGCAAACGGTGGATTTGAGGGTAACAGCGGTAACGATGGGTATACGGTTAAGACCAAGGCAGTAATCAATCTGGCGGGAGCACTCAACCAAACATCTTTTGTTGATCCCACTGACAACCCTTCTGTTAACGCGCACGGCACTGCCGACGACGTAGTCCCATATAACTGTGCTTACCCTATCATTAGTGGCTTCACAATACATGTGAACCTTTGTGGGCTCGGAGCTCTGGAACCTGTTTACACTGCTAACAGCATTAATCACTGGAGTATGTTATTCCCGGGCGATGGGCATGTTCCATGGCAGTCAGATGCGGTAAAGTTTAACTCTGTAGACTCATTGGTGCGCGAATTCCTTTATACCCTAACTTGTCCCGAAGGTGCTGCTGTAGCGGATCTTATGAGCTCACCTGCTATTAGTATTTCGCCAAATCCTGCCTCTAACGAAGTTATTATTTCATCACGTCATGAAATCAACAATATAGTTATCTACGACATGACAGGGCGCCAAATTATCCGTAATAACGGGTCTGCAAACAAACGCTACCAAATTAATATTAGCAATCTACCAAAGGGCATTTACTTTGTGAGCGCAGGTTTTGCTAATAGCAAAATCGCCCCGGTTACGGAGCGATTGATAGTTAATTAAGTATTTGATTTGCTGCACGCACGGCACCCTATGCCAGTTTCTCTAAAGCACTGGCCATCCTTCGCATAGCCTCTTCAAGGTTTTCCATCGAAGTAGCAAACGAAAGGCGAAGGCAATTAGAGTTTCCAAATGCACTGCCGCCAACGGTAGATATGTGCCCTTCATTGAGTAAATACATGCTCATATCTACATCATTGTTTATTGTATATTCTCCGTAACTCTTTCCGAATAAGGGCTTAATATGCGGAAAGGCATAAAATGCACCACCAGGGTTGTTTGCCTTTATGCCTTTCATTTTTTTAAGTTCTGCCGATACGAAATCTCGTCGTTTTTTATAGGCAGCCACCATTTCGTGAGTAGGTCCTAAATCACTCAGCAATGCTGTCACAGAGGCCTTTTGGGCAATAGAGTTGGCACCGGAAGTAAACTGCGCCTGCAATTTATCGCAAGCTTCTATCAGCGCCTTGGGGCCGGCCATGTAACCAATACGCCAACCGGTCATTGCAAACCCTTTTGACATTCCATTAATCACAATCACTCTATCTCTGATATCCTGAAACTGCGCGATACTTTCGTGTCCACCAATGAAATTGATGTATTCGTAAATTTCGTCGCTGATAATATTTACGTGCGGGTATTTTTTAAACACCTCTACCAATGCCGCTAACTCATCTCTTGTATACACACTACCGGTAGGATTACACGGAGACGAAAAAACAAAAAGTTTTGTTTTTGGACTTATTGCTGCTTCCAGCTGTTCAGGCAATACTTTGAAGTCTGTGTCAATAAAACAATCAATGTGCTTAACAACACCACCAACCAATCGAACCTGTGCTGCGTAGGTCACCCAATATGGGGTTGGGATGATAACCTCATCTCCTTCGTCAAGTAAACAAAGCATCGTATTGATTAGTGCCTGCTTGGCACCTGACGATACAATTATTTCATTGGGCGAATAATCGAGATTGTTATCTCTTTTCAGCTTAATGCTGATTGCTTCCTGAAGTTCCGGCATACCCGCAACCGGAGTATACTTTGTATAACCGTCTTCCATAGCCTGAACCGCGGCTTTACATATGTGTTCCGGTGTATTGAAGTCCGGTTCTCCCAGACTGAGATCAATAATGTTGACCCCTTGCCCTCTCAACTCACGGCCAAGTTTGGCCATTTTTATTGTCTGTGGTTCTGAGAAGGATTTTAATCTATGTGCTAATTGCATAGTCTCCGTTAGATATTGAAGAATACAAACCTACATGAAATACCTGACTATTAACAGCAAAACAATTCACTTATCCACATTTATATCACAACTTCATTTTCGGCAACCTCAATACCCTAACAATGAAATGAATACAGAACAGTGCGGTGTTAATAAGACTCAATATTATTTGATTGTCAAAACGAAAAAGTGGCTCAGGTTATTCTAACCTAAGCCACAGTTTCAGTTCCGGTATACTAAATGCCAGTATACCTGCGATTTCTTATATTCCTATTTCGCTGCTTTTGCTTCCTTGGATTTCGGAGCGGAAATCTTTTTAGCTTCTTTATTCGAAGTAGAACTATTAGCAACTTTAATAGTTGACTTTTTGTCTGCTTTTTTTGCCAATGTAGCCTCTTTGTATGTAGGCGCTACAGCATTAGCAACATTTTGGACAGTGGCAGCAGTTTCCTTGCCGGACTGTTTCGCGTTATTTTTCTTTTTGCTCTGCGCAAACGAAACAGAAACGCCACTAACCATTAAAATAGCTACCAATGAAAGAATTATCTTTTTCATAATCGTAAATTTTGATTTTGGGATTAGATTGTAAATATACAAAAGATGTAGTACATAACCTGAAACAGCCACACATTTTGAAATGTTAACATTTTCGGGACCATGCTATTCCTGCCATAGGAACGGAAATAAAATAAGCCCCAGAAAAACGATAAGTATATCCATTGCTACCAAGACAAGCGCTAACCCCCACCAACCCGGCATGTATACCGGCTGTAACGCCGATGTGGCCAGCTTGCTCAATATCATCAATATGGGCGTTACCAACGGAAAACCAAGAATGGCCATTAACGAGGCATTCTGTTGCGCTCGCGCTGCTATTGCAGACAAAAACGTAAATACGACAGACAAACTAAGGCTACCGGTAACGGCCAACATCACAAACAAACCACCCTGCGACACCGGCCAGCCCAACATTACGTAGTACAACAGCAGACTAATAACACTCATCACAATCATTAATAGCGAACTGTATGTAAGCTTCGCCAGTAGAAATGTGGCCGGACGAACAATCGTGAAGTAATAACGAAACCTATGTGGGTGCTCTTGCAGGAAACTTTTGGCCATTGAATTTACCGCTACAAACAACTGGGTCAGCCAAAACAACGCATTCCATACTCTGGCCTCCGGCTGACCGTTCATAGAATAGACCACAAAAACCGTAGCCCCAACATAAAGCAACACACCAAAAAGTGAGTGCTTTTGTCGCCACTCCATCAGGAGATCCTTTTTTACAAGTGTAAGAAATGTACTTGTTGCCATAGCCGCGCCAAAGATAGCCATGTTAGGAACATTACTGCAAAACGTGTTACAAATTATGCGCGAATAGTAAAGAGTTAAGCATCAGCGTATAGCAATAAATTTTCTACGAAAAGAAGTTTGTTTTTTTACAACATCCCACTATCTTTGCAGTCCCTTAAGTGATAAGGCAAGAGGGAAAGTTCTTAAAGATATGCGGAAGTAGCTCAGTTGGTAGAGCACGACCTTGCCAAGGTCGGGGTCGCGGGTTCGAGTCTCGTCTTCCGCTCTAAAAATTCCATTCAGATACACATCGGATGGAATTTTTTTTGCCCGTTATATCTATGTTGTAGGCATAACACCGGCAGTTGCCCTGGTGGCGGAACTGGTAGACGCGCAGGACTTAAAATCCTGTTTGCAGCAATGCGAGTACGGGTTCGATTCCCGTCTGGGGCACAGATTACAGCCGTTTCGAAAGAAGCGGCTTTTTCTTTGGCTATAAAATACACATGATAGCTGCAATTAACTTCTTAATAGCATAGTGTTCCGCATCGAAAAGCGATTATCAAGTAAATTGCAATCACAAAAAATACTTTAATAATGTTCGATCAGATATTGCAGCTCGTTAAAGAGCAAATGAGTAACAATTCAGAAATTACATCTGCCATACCAACAGGTCAACAGGAAGCAGTAAACAATGAAATTGCCAACCACGTAACCGAAAAATTACAAGCCCAAGGCACCGGAGGTGTGTTGTCGATGCTCGGTGGAGGGTTTGATGTTAGTAGTATCACGGCAGGCCTGGCCGAAAAATTGGGCGATAAATTTGGCTTACCACCTATGGTTACCAGCGCCATTGTTGCTGCATTGCCCGGGTTGATTCAGAAGTTTACAGGAAACGACAGCCCATCCGAAAACGGAAACGGGCTTGACTCTCTCGGCAGTAAGCTGGGCGGACTTTTCGGATAGTCGCCCTTGATATTTAATCAACTACATTATTTGACATAAGAGCATTGGCTGACAGTTGTTGGCTGATGCTTTTTTCGTTGTTGAGTAGCTTCTTTTGATATCCGGTTAGTAATTTTGTTAAACCCATTTTTCAGTACTTGGGTCTTTCTCTTTGCAAATATTTATTCAAATTTGTTAAACCATTTTCTATCCACTTAAATAGCTGTCAATGTCATTCTTTAGAAAAGTAATCCGGAAGCTTACCGGCTCCATGTCGTCATCAGACACGCAACAAAAATCAAAATCTGAACAAGAACCATTTATTACGGTTACTGATAGTAACGTCATTTGTTCGTACCCATCGTTAAACAAAACGGAGCGTATATCCTGGGCAAATATTGACAGTGTCGCCGTAATAACTACTGATGAAGGCCCTTATATCTGCGATGTATTTATCCTGATTAGCGACAATAATGGAGGTGTAGCAATTCCGCAGGATAATGACGTGTGTCAGACAATATTAGATAGAATATTCAAACTTCCTGGATTTGATTTTGCCCTATTCACGACCGCCATGGGCAGCACCGAAAACAAAAAGTTTAATGTATGGAATAGAACAAACTGACAAAAACTATTCCCAGGTTTAAGAAATGTGCCGCATCTGAACATTCCTATTTGGGTGTAGTATATCCCCACTCCACCAAGGCATGTCGGTTTCTGACCGACAAATCCAGAAAGCCCACTTGTCGCGCTATCTCGCTCCTACCCTAGTCTAACACAAAAAAGCCCCCGGCGTAGCCGGGGGATTAATTTACTTACTTGATTTATTTGGAGTAAAATCTAAATTCAAATCTCTTGCAGACTTCATCATCATTAATTCCATAAACTGTGTACCAGCGTTCGAACCGCCATTACCTGAACCACCACCAACATACAACGGAGTAAGAGAACCGGAGTAGTTTGAAAAAGCATTTGCCCAATACTCCTGAACTTTCACCCATGCTTCCAGCTTTTGTTCAAGTGCTCCATTAGCCAGCATTGCCGCTCTTTTCTTTGCTGCTTCACCTTCCCCCTCAAGGATATTTTTACGTTTCTGTAGTTCTGCAGTTTCAACGTCCAGCAACGCCACTGCTCTGCGGCTTTCAGCTTCCGTCACTGTCCGCGCTTTGATTACTTCCTGGTCCCACTTTGCTTTTGCAGCATCTGCCTCACCTTCTTTGGCTATTGTCAACGCTCTCTGTTCCGCTTCTTTAGCTTTTGCTATTGCTGTCTGAACCTGCATCATGGCTTTCTGCTGTGTTGCAATTTGCTCTTCAACACGTCCGTCATATTGAATCTTATTGATAGATATATTGTAGAGCCTGATACCCAAATCCACAAGCGGCGATATCTCTTGTCTTGCTGTTACTCCATGTTCATCATTTTGTATCTGCACACGAGTAACCAGCTTTTCTGCATTTGTCAACTGGTCGGTTTCCTTCACTTCAACCTGTTTTGTTTTATAGACACCCTTAGACGCCTGGTCTTCAAGATAGAATATCAAATCATTTTTCTTTTCCGCATAGCTTTCTTTACTTGTCATTAGCGGACCGGACATGGTAACGGCTTTCTGAACATTTGTTTCAATAAGCTGGTCTTCAACCGCCCGCTGGCTACCGAACTTCTTATGTATCTCTATCATCTGATTGCGGTTGGTAGGCAAATCATACCGAACGCTTCCGGATATATGTGCTGTACCACCATCGTTCCACTTTACTTCTATACTGTTGTCAATATCTGTTGCCCGTTTTGGCAGAAAAAATTCAAACTGATTACTTCTCTTGTAGTGTGTTACCTTACCGAACCACTGGAATTCATACCCAGGCTGCGTGTACACTTTCAATTCACCACTTAGCCGCTGTATCACAACTATTTCACCCGCATCTATTTCTTCTATTATAGAGCCGATAGTTGATAGTACTATTAGCAGTATAAACGCTGTTACACTGCCTAAAACTATTTTCTTCATTTTCTTTTGTTCCATTTATTAGCTTGTTAAGTTGTTAATTGAATCATCTTTTGCTTTGGTTAACTTATCAATAGTCGAATCAGCTTCTTCTATTTTTTGTTTTGTTTTAGCTGCATACATTTTAAGGTCGGAGTTTAACTTGTCAACCTCTGAATTCAAATCTGTGGCTTTTTTCGGTTTGTCCGGAGGTCGTGGTGGCGGCTCTTTTGATGATTTAAAAAGCCAAAACAGTTCCAGGTTCGTGAACATTGGGAGGATAATCTGTGTTACCAACGTTGCGAGTATTAAGAAGCCTACGGTGATTTCAATTAAGACTTTAAACATTGCATAATATTTTTTGACAAAACAATATTAACTAAAAATATGGATACGAAGTGCCTATGATACCCACGTACAAAACAAGGGTCCTCTCTGAGTTAACAGGTTATAAAAAGAATCAACGAAACCAGAGCGAACGACAATAACACTTCCTGAATTTGACAATTCAGCGGCAAGTGTTTATCGGCCTGCTATCCTTCACAACGCTTAATGGCGTACATACTGAAACACGAGCTTAAGTATTCAAAGACGAAGGGATAACCTTCGACTGGTCGGGTCAAGCCCCAGCCAACCACACTAAGGTAACCGAAGTACGCAAACAGCGTTGATGATAATTATCAATTACGCACAGACACAATGGTTGAAAATGAAGTATTAGCCCCTGTTACCTTCACGCAATATAAACCATTGGCATAGCCGGTCAGATCAAAAGTTTGCCCTTGCGTTGGGTGGGTCAAACATATTTTTTTAATTTCTCGACCAAATACATCGGTAATCGACATTACATAGTCACCGTCCATCGGAAGTTTTATCGTAAATAAACCTTTTGTCGGATTAGGATAAATAAGGCATTTATCGCCATTGTTACCTGACATCATAGGTACTACCGTAGAGCAGTCTGTGACACTTTCCAATTGAGTAGCTGAAACACTTCCGCAACTATTTGTAGCGGTATACGAAATATCTACAGCTCCGGCGGCAATCCCAGTAACTATGCCACTCGCTACAGTTGCATTGCCGTTACTTGCTGTCCATGTACCGCCTGCGGGAGCGCCTATAAGAGTAACCGTAGCACCTATACAAACTGCAGCCGGACCTGACAAAGTTGGCGAAGGCAATGGGTTAACCGTAATCTCTTTTGTGGCAGATGTGCTGCCGCAAGAATTGGTAACAGTGTAAGAGATTGTAACAGTGGCTGCCGCAACCCCTGATACTAAGCCGGTACTTGTTACTGTGGCAGCAGCACTTCCGGATGACCACGTACCGGAAGATGATGTCGTACTCAAAGTTATATCGCTGCCTATACATACTTCGTCGGCACCGGTGATAGGCATAACTGTAGGCAACGGCAATACCGATAGAATGATGGAGTTAGATACATCGCCGCTGCCAATTAATGTACAATTAACCGTGTCACCCGTCATGTAACCTGTAGTATTATATACGATGCTATCGCCACCTACAATTACACCATTTTTTTCCCATTGGTAGTGCAGACCACTCAAGTTCCCAAGAGTATGAGCGGTGAAGGTAAGTAACGTGCCGGCGCATATTGTGTCGTTGGGACTGACTGTTATTGAAACGCCACCAATTTTCCGAATACGTTCATTGTAAAAGTCGGCCACAAGGAGATTCCCGTTTCCGTCCATTTCGATCGAAATAGGATTCGATAACATTGCCAAACCTGCATGCCCTCCATCACCACTAAACCCGTCAGTTCCGGTGCCGGCAATGGTTGTAATAATGCCGGAAGTATTGACCATACGGATGGCATCATTTCCGTAGTCAGCTATATACATGTTTCCGGCAGCATCGAAAGCAATATCATTGGGGTTTTTCAGTTTTGCCGCAGTTGCTGAACCGCCGTCGCCGCTATAGCCGGCAGTACCTGTACCAACTACTGTTGTAATAATGCCGGTAGTAGTATTTATTTTCCTGATTACACTGTTATAAAAGTCAGCGACAAAAAGGTTCCCACTGCCATCTAACTGAACACTGAAAGGATGATTCATTTTTGCAATTGTAGCAGGACCACCATCACCGGAGTAACCTGCAGTTGGCGTTATACCATCACCCCCAAAGCGGGAAATGATTCCGGCACCCGTAACTTTTCGGATTACGCTGTACTGATTGTCGGCGATATATAAGTTGCCGGAGCTGTTGGTAGTTATACCTGTAGGTCGATATAAGCGTGCATCCGTTGCGGGGCCGCCATCACCACTTATACCAGGTAGACCATTGCCTGCAATGGTTGAAATAATGCCGGAGGAATTGATTTGGCGAACTACATCATTGCCGGCATCGACAATGAGTAAATTGCCGGATACATCAATATCAAGCCCGTAGGGATTTAAGAAACTTGCAGCAGTAGCAGGCCCGCCATCACCTGAATAGCCGGAAGTACTTCCTGCAATTGTCGAAATAATCCCTGCAGTATTAATTGAACGAATACGTTGATTGTAAAAATCGGTTATGAATATTTTCCCACCGGCATCTACCGCTAAACCTCTCGGACCGTGTAGCGCAGCCGCTGTTGCAGCTCCGCCATCACCACTATATCCGGATGTTCCATTTCCGCAAATTGTAGTTATCAGTTGGGCGTTTGCAAACTCAGAAATTATCAGAGTGCACAAAAATATAAATAGCGTAGATTTTTTCATACAAGTGATTGATCAAGTTGTTAAAATGATAGAAATTGACTTTAGCAAATGTATTGTCGATTAGTTATTTATTCAAATTTTTTATGTTGAAAATGCTCATTGTCAACTATTCACAGTGTATCGCACCGCTCCACCACATTAAGGCAACATCCCGCGTCCGAAAAAAACACCAATGGTAGCCCTTACAGAGACAACAGTGCACACTACTTCCCTTTTTGCTGTCCGCACACACAACATTGCCAAGGGCAGGCAGTGATAGTCAAGTGTAGAAACGCATAAAAATTTGCATCCCAAAAGCGAAACGTTAATTGAATCATCTTGTCGAAACCAGAGCAAAAGACATTAAATACTCTTAAATTTGAGAATAGAGCGGTATGTGTTTATCTGCTCGGGGTCGTCGGTGAGGAAGATTGACAACGGCGAAAAACATTTATTTTTTTGTAAATTAGCTTAGCCTTTGAAAATACTTAACGCTACCACCATGACAGTTAGATTCTTCAAACCAGGATTCCTCAGAGCTGTATTACTCCTAATAATGAAAATACCCTTCTTTGTTTCTGCTCAGGCACCATCAATAGTATGGGAGCACAGCTTGGGTGGTGAGGGAATCGACATGGCATCTTGTGTGCAACAAACGCTAGATGGTGGTTATATTATATCTGGTACTAGTTACTCGACTTCCGGAGATATAGATAACCATTTGGGCGATGGTGACTGTTGGATTGTGAAGTTAGATGCTAGCGGCGGTATTATGTGGCAAAAAAGTTATGGCGGCTCAGAATTTGACAATGCTAAATCAGTGAAAGAGATTAGTGACGGCGGATACGTTTTTGCTGGAATTACCGCATCTAATAATAGGGATGTTGTAGGGTTTCATGGATTGGGAGATGCTTGGGTCGTTAAAATAGATAATAGTGGAAACATATTATGGTCCAAGTGTTTAGGTGGGACGGATATAGAAATGGCATCTGCTATAGAATTGACCGGAGATGGCGGGTTTATTATTGCTGGCTATACCCAATCGTCAGATGGCGATGTAACTGGTTATCATGGGGGCGAGGGTAAAGATTTTTGGGTGGTAAGGCTAAACGATACAGGAGGAGTGCAATGGCAAAAAACATATGGGGGAACAAAGAATGATATAGCATATGACATAATCTCAACTACTGATGGTGGGTATATTGTGGGTGGATATGCCCAGTCGACTGATGGTGATGTGATACTGAATATGGGTATGGCAGACGCATGGGTGCTAAAATTGGATGATACCGGAGGAATACAATGGCAAAAAACATATGGAGGCACGAATGTGGAAGTGGCAACATCGCTACGACAAACATTGGACGGTGGTTATATTATAGGCTGTCAGACTTTCTCAAATGACGGTGATATTATTTCGAACCATGGAGAAGCCGACGTGTGGCTGATAAAAGTAGACGACACAGGGGCTGTAGTTTGGAATAAAACTTACGGCGGAAGCACTGATGACAATATAGGTGCAATACAAATAACCAAAGATAATGGCTATATAATAGGTGGCTCAACAGCTTCACATGATGGCGATGTTACGGGGATGCATGATACTACCGATTATTGGGTGGTAAAGCTGGATGAAATGGGTTCGATAGAGTGGAATAAATGCTTGGGTGGTTCCTTGTTTGATTTTGGGACTTATATTGTGCAATGTGCGGATAGTACTTATGTTGTGGTTGGTACTTCTAGCTCAACAGACGAGGACATTTCAGGAGGACATGGGCTGCAGGACTATTGGGTGGTAAAACTGGGGGAAGCAACAAATGTTACCACTTTAACGCATGATATAGTAAAAGTATACCCCACTCTCACCAATAGAAATATTTATTTAGACATGCCACCAGAATATGAATATGCTACTATAACATTTATGAATGTTATGTCTCAAATAGTGCCTTTCAACATTACTGGGCAATTAAGAAAAACTATTGAATTACCACCGGAATTGACCGAGGGACTATATATATTACGTATACAAAATGAGTCGCATCAGTTAGTATACAAGATATTAGTTACACGATAATATCACTATAAAAATTTCCTACCAAAGTTGGTGTTCCTCACCGACAATCTTATTCAGGGCTGGACATGCAGTCGAAAATAGCATGGTGTAAGATTTTCCACCAATAAAATCACCTCAACAAAACCAGAGCAAAAGACAATAACTATTCTTAAATTTGAGAATTGAGCGGTATCTGTTTATCTGCTTGAGGTCTTTTACTACGCTTAGAGTGGGGCACATACGGAAGCGTGCCGCTTCGGTATTAAAAGACGAAGGGAGACTCTTCGACTAGTGGAGATACAACCTACAGCAAACAATGTGGGGAGTAACCCAAAAATTGCGCATTTGCTAAGTGTATTTCTATTTTCAGCATTTTTGTTGATAATCAATGGGTTATATGATAAGAATTGCGCAAAAATTGCGCACTTGTTACCAGCCGCCGCCCATCTACACACACCGACCTCATGACAAACTGCTACTGAAACACAACACTAAAATATGCCACAAAAAGTGTACCAGTGTTTATAGGTGGGTGGGGAAAGACGAAAAAATGTGGATAAGATTATGCAGGTGAGCGAATGACAAATATTACGCAAGTCAGAAAAGACTTGCAACGCATTAGACACAAGTGAAAAAACACTTGCGCCAGACGGGTTGCAACGGGGATGCCACAGAGCGGCGTCTGTAACGCCCGAATAATTGCGTTAATTTAGCCCTATGTCCGGTGACAGGTACATCATTCAAGACGCATCACATACACTTTCTTACATTCATAGTAATATATTGGGTTGATATATTTACGCGACCTAGCTCATTCTCGTTTGCAACTAGGACGAGTGGGTTCTGCATTAGACCAACATTAGTTACTTTTATTCACTGAACTTAAGAAAGCAAACATAGAGATAACAAAGAAATTCAAAAAACACAAAATGAGCAGAGGAATAACTATTACCAACTACCTAGTTGATGGAAACCCGGAAGGAATAATGATGTCTTATGTTTCTAATTGGACAGGTCAAGCAATTAAAATTCCTAGAAATTCCTTTTTTGATACTAAAAACTTCGATGAACTGAAAAGGCCCGGAATCTATTACTTAATAGGATTTAAAGAGGACAATCCTGACGACGTGCTGATATATGTTGGAGAAGCAAACCAACTTTATGAACGAATTGCAAATCACATGAAAGATGAGGCCAAGTCATTTTTCGAACTTATTATTGCATTTAGTTCAAAAGATGACAATATGACTGTGTCACATACTAAATACCTTGAAACGAAAATATTGGGCGAAGTATTCGAAAAATCTGGATACACTCTTGTGAACAAAAAGGAAGGCAACAGGGTCAGTTTACCCAAAATGGTAAAAGATGAAATGGATACATATTTTGACAACATGAAAGTGTTACTACCTACTATGGGCTTTGACTTTTTCAAACCAACATTAAAAATCCAAAAACAATCACTTACGAACAAGGAAGACAAATTAATGTTGGAGGTTGGGGAAATTACTGCAAAAAGCAAATTGACATCAAATGGATTACTAGTTTTAAAAGGAAGCTTGATGAAACAAATGGCGACGCCTGCTTTAGCTCCAACATACTTGAAAATACGAAACGACTTGCTAGAAAAGGGATATGTAACAAAACATAAAAATGGATATGAGTTTTTACAGGACTATGAATTCACAAGCCCTTCTCAAGCTGGCGCAGTGATTTTAGGTTACTCGGTAAACGGTAGAATATTTTGGAAAAACAACATAGGTAAAACATTGAAACAGATAGAAGAAGAAAAAATTTCATAATCCTCCCACTGGTCGTAGCGTCTCGCTTCCGAAAAAACCACCAATGGCAACCCACAAAGAGTTGCCATTGGTGCTTAAACAAATATCTGAGTAGCCGTTACCCCAGCACCGCCAAACTCTCTTCCAGTGTCTTTATTTTGGCAAGTGCATCGCTTTTCTTCTTTTCTTCCGCTTCTATGACGTGAGGTTTGGCATTTGCCATAAAACGCTCATTGCCCAACTTCTTATCTACCGACACCAGGAAGCCTTTGAGGTAGTCGATGTCTTTCTGCATCTGGGCTTTCTGGGCTTCGGTGTCTATCGTAGCTTCGGGAGCTTCTATGTATAGCTTATCGGTCTCAACAACTATAGATATAGCACCTGATACAGCTTCTGTCACAAACCCTATTTCCTCGGCATTTACCTGACGGCTTAGTATATCCTGAACTTTGGTATAGAAGTCTTTGTCGGCTGTCTGTACCCAAAGCTTAATGGTATCCTTGGGCTTCAACTGGTTTTTGTTGCGGGTGTCGCGTACTGCGGTTATCAGCTCCTGCAGCATGGTACCTTCTTTCAGTATGGCAGCATCAGGTGTGCCGTAGTCGGGTAGCTGACGTACTATCAGGTCATCACCTTCTTCTCTGTCACGCAGCACATGATAAATCTCTTCGGTAACAAACGGCATATACGGGTGCAGCAATTGCAGCAAACGCTCGTACAGGCTAATTGCATGCTCATAAACAGTAGCCGATATCGGTTGCTCCATGCCGGGCTTTACCCACTCCAGATACCAGGAGCAGAAATCATTCCATATAAGCGAGTATATCGTCTTTAGTGCTTCACTCAGGCGGAAGTCCTTCATCAGGTCTTCAACTTCTGCCGATACTTGTGCCAGTCTTGCCTCCATCCAGTTGATGGCAAACAGATGCTTGCTATCGTCCATACCGGTAGCGCACCTGCTCTCCCACCCTTTCAGGAGCTTCATGGCATTCCACATTTTGTTGCAGAAGAAACTACCCTGCTCCAGATGTCCCTCGTCGAACAGCAAATCATTACCGGCAGGCGATGAAATCATCACGCTAAACCGTACGGCATCAGCTCCGGAGTCTTCTATCATTTGCAACAGGTCGGGTGAGTTGCCCAATGATTTACTCATCTTCCTGCCCTGTTTGTCTCTTACTATTCCGGTAAAGTAAACCTTGTCAAATGGTTTCTTATCCATGAATGTATCACCTGCCATTATCATACGTGCCACCCAAAAGAAGATAATTTCCGGTGCGGTCACCAATGTACTTGTCGGGTAGTAATACTTCAGTTCCTCATTGTCAGGTGCTTCGTTCCAGTTAAACACCTGCATCGGCCACAGCCAACTGCTGAACCATGTGTCTAATACATCGTCGTCCTGTCGTAATACAGGCTCAGTTGCTGCCAGTTCAGGCTTGGCTGCTTTGTATTTAGCATGAGCTTCTTCGTTTGTTTTAGCTACGTACAAGCCCCCCTTACTGTCATACCACGCAGGAATACGTTGCCCCCACCACAGCTGCCGACTGATGCACCAGTCCTTTATATTCCCCATCCAGTGACGGTAAGTATTTTTGAACTTAGCAGGGTGAAACTCCACTTCATCCTTCATTACAATATCCAGTGCCGGCTTTGCCATTTCCTGCATATTGCACCACCACTGCATGCTCAGCTTTGGCTCTATGACTGCATCGGTGCGCTCACTGTACCCAAGCTGATTCACATAATCTTCCTCTTTCACCATCAGTCCGGCATCACGGAGGTCTTCTACTATCTTCTTCCGAACCACAAAGCGATCCATACCAACATATAGCTGCGCCGCCTCGCTAAGTGTACCATCATCGTTAAGTGTATCTATAACTTCAAGATTGTGTTTCAGCCCAAGGTTATAGTCATTTATATCGTGAGCGGGTGTTACTTTCAAGGCTCCTGTACCAAACTCCAGATCGATATAATCATCAACAATTATCGGTACCCGCCTGTTTATTAGCGGAACAAAAACATATTTACCAACAAGGTGCTTGTATCGTTCATCATCCGGGTGGACACATACTGCAGTATCACCCGGTATTGTTTCCGGGCGCGAAGTAGCTACGGTCAAGTACTCCTCTGTGTCGCTATCTACTTTATAGCGAACGTAGTAGAGCTTAGAATTGGCTTGTTTGTGCACTACTTCCTCATCGCTGAGGGCGGTCTTTGCTTTGGGGTCCCAGTTAATCATCTTCACCCCTCTGTATATCAGTCCCTTCTCATGCAACTCTACAAATACCCTGATAACGGCAGCATAGTAGCCTTCGTCCATTGTAAAGGTGGTACGACTCCAGTCGGCAGAGCAGCCCAGCTTTTCCAATTGCTTCAGAATTATACCACCATACTTTTCTTTCCACTCCCAGGCATACTTCATGAACTCGTCACGAGGCATCTTCTTTTTATCGATGCCCTTTTCGCGTAGCATGGCTACAACCTTTGCCTCTGTAGCTATAGATGCATGGTCTGTACCCGGTACCCAAAGGGTATTAAATCCCTTCATTTTGGCACGGCGCAATAGTATATCCTGAACGCTGTTATTAAGTGCATGCCCCATGTGCAACACGCCGGTTACGTTGGGGGGAGGCATCACAATAGTATAAGGGGGACGATTGTCAGGTTTACTGGTGAAGTACCCTGAATTATTCCAATGTGCGTACCATTTTTTCTCGGCATCGCTATGTTGAAAGTTCTTACTTAGTTCCATAATAATTGATAGCAAATATAAGGAGTGGTTTACGGTTTATTGTAAACTACTACAAAGTCGTTAAATAAAGTTGATTGTAATAATAGATAATCAGCACCTGACTACCAACTATGCAATTGCATCGCAGGTAATCAGAAAATGATAATTTCGACGAATAACAGACAGTGCCAATTAACAGAGGTCTTGTTAGCCAAACAAATGGCAGCGGAGAACACTTCTGGCGTTACTCCTACTCTTTCACTACCTTGACGACTTTTGAGCTGCCGGACGCATCACTGATACTCAGCACATAGACCCCGGAAGGCAATGCAGTCATATCAATGCTCTTGGTATCGCCGTTTGTGACCTCTTCAACAGATACTGCTCTGCCGGACAAATTATACACGGCAACTTTATCAGTCTTGTTGATACCTGTAAGCGTAAACTTATTGCTAAACGGGTTAGGCGTCACTAATACACTGCCATGATTTTCTACACCGGCAACACTAACCGGCATGTAGGTTTTACGTATACGCTGATTGTTAGCATCAGCTATGTATAAAGTACCGGCAGCATCAACAGCTACATCGAATGGTGTATGCAGGTTTGCACCATTTACAGGACCCAGATCTCCACCAAATCCCGGAGTACCGTTACCAACAACTGTGGTGATAATACCTGCAGTGTCTACTTTACGAATCACATCGTTGTCTGCATCAGCTATATATAGGTTACCAATATTATCAACACAAAGACCTGCAGGGCGATTCAACTCTGCAGCAGTAGCAGGACCGCCATCACCGCTATGCCCCATAGAACCCGTACCGGCGTATGTAACAATAGTGCCGTCTGTAAGCACCTTTCTGATAACGTTATTCTTCATGTCAGAGATATACACATTGCCCGGAATATCCGTCGCAACTGCATAAGGAGAATCTAAACGTGCAGCAATTGCAAACAAACCATCACCGGAATATCCAGCGGTATCGTCGCCCGCAAAGCGAGAAATAATCCCGGATTTATCAATCTTTCTTACTACGTTGCTAATACCGTCTGCCAAATACAGATTGCCGGACGTATCAAACGCCAGACCATATACACCATGAAGTTTTGCAGCCGAAGCCGGACCACCATTACCGGTGTTGCCATGAACACCTACTCCAGCAATAGTAGAGATTATTCCCGCCGAATTGACCTTACGGATAACTCCCCAGCTGGCATCAGATATATACAGGTTATTGTCCTTATCTAAAGCCATACCATATGGCCTAACTTCAGCTGAAGTGGCAACTGATCCGTCTCCTGTGCCACTAATACCTCCGTTACCTGCTATGGTAGCAATATTACCCGAGGTATTAATTTTTCTGATACGGTAGTTTAAATAATCTAATATATATACATTGCCGGCATCATCAGTTAATACACCATGAGGTGCATTTAACTGAGCACTCAGGGCATCGGCTCCATCGCCGGAAAACCCACCAATCCCGGTACCGGAGATTGTTGAAATATTTTGAACCTGTGCGTCTGAACTCACAGCAAACAAAGTCATGAACGACAACAAAGCGGGAAAAGTAAATTTCATACGAAACATATGACAAATATTCAGGTTAGTGTATGTAAGAATTTAATGACTGACAGGGAATTTTAATTTGTGACAATTACGGTTTAGGCATAGCTACATAATTGCCGTCCAGAAAACGTTGATAGTACTTACCACCGGCAGTCATTCTAATATTATTGTAGTTATAATCGGCAAGCAAAACAACCAGATTAACAGTTGAATCTCCATTAAAGTTCGAATAATGGATAACTTTCCCATCGTATGACATATACCAATTAAACTTCAAGGTATCGCTATCAGTTGGTTTACAACGACTGTAATAGTGAAAATACCCGGTACTATCTTCATTATAAACCACCATTTCCGGCACACCGCAATGACTTTTAAGCTGCACCTCAGGCTCTGTAACGAAGCCCACTGAAGTGTGCGCCTCAATAATCCAGGGTGTACTAATAAGAACGTCGAACGGCTTATCTCGCAGTTTTTCTTTATAACATCCGGAAAATCCAATCAATGTGATTACTGCTAATAGCAACAAATTTTTCATCTCAATATATTTCGATTGTAAAGATAATTAATACTAATCAAAAACAGCGAAATACCGGGCATTTTTAAAAGCTATCATTAAATACAATCTAAAGCTAACAATCAAATAATCAATCGTCTTCGGTAGAATCATGCCCTTTGTCGAGCCGTAATGTCCTAATTGCCGGTGCCGCGAGCCAGGTAACTACAACAACAGCCAACGTCATACAGCCACCGAATACTACAGCTGGCACCGCCCCCATCCATTTGGCTGTAATGCCACTTTCCATAGCCCCCAACTCATTTGAGGAACTGATAAACATTGTATTTACTGCCGCCACCCTACCCCTCATTTTGTCAGGCGTATGCACTTGTAGTACGGTCCCTCTGATAACTACACTCACAGCGTCGAGCATACCTCCAAGCAATAGCATCAAAAACCCTACCATAAAACCGGCTGAGACACCAAAGCCGCCAATCGAAACCAGACTATCTGTACCAAAATAACCACAATAGCCAAAGATTATCATAGTAATGCCGAAGCCTGCGATGCTATACAGAAGTTTCATACCCGGATTCTTTGACAGTGGTATCATAGAAAGTATAAACAGCCCTACTACTGAACCAATTCCCGGAGCGGCACGCAACCAACCATACCCCATCTCACCTACATTCAGAATATCGTCGGAGAACACGGGCAACAACGCAACAGCGCCACCAAAAAGGACGGCAAACATGTCTAATGAAAGTGTAGCAAGGATTATTTGGGTGCTGAATACAAAACGGATGCCTTCACTCAAACTCTTCAATATCGGCTCTTTTGACTTGTTTAGTAAAGGCTGCTTAGGAATACCCAACAATGCTATAAGACCAATAATCTCCAATATCGTGACCGAGGCGAGGCTGACAACAAACCCACCAAATGCCAATATAAATCCACCAATGAGCGGACCGAAAACAGCACCTGTCTGCCACGAAGTACTGCTCCATGTAGTGGCATTCGGGTACAGGTTCTTTGGCACCAGCAACCCCATCAGCGCAAATGAAGAAGGACTAATAAAAGCTCTTAGTGCGCCCCCCAGAAATATGCCTGCATACACCAGCCATACAATTGCCTTCACCGACATAACATCTTTAATGCCGTCAGAGGCGAGCAACACAAAGCAAACCGAGAGCAATAAGTATCCTGCAAAGCACCGTATCAACAATCCTTTTTTCTCTTTCAGGTCTACAAAGTGCCCGGAGAACAGGGAAAACCCTATTGCCGGTATTACCTCCATTAACCCTATGATACCCAGTGCAAGCTTATCATGTGTCAACTGATAGACATAATAACTGATAACAGCTGCCTGCATGTTTATAGCCATGACGATGGCAAAACGCATGAGCATAAACTTTCGGAAATGCGGGTACCGGAGTGCTTTGTTCTTTGATAAAAATGACGCAGGAAGAAACAAAAAGACGCTTTTGGTATCCTGCAAAATTATTCTTTAACGATGATATTAACGCTTAAATTTGCAAAGAATGAACAACCTGCTGCAGATAATATCAACAAGTGTTGTGCAAGCCTTTCACGAGCTTCGTGCAAACAAGTTGCGCACGTTTCTGTCGCTGCTGGGGATTACAATCGGCATTTTTTGCATTATATCCGTTCTGACAGTTTTAGATAGCCTTAAAAATAATATTCAAAAAGAAATGGCTACATTAGGTAGCGATGTGTTATATGTTGGCAGGTGGCCGTGGATGGACGACGGAGGAGAATACAAATGGTGGGAGTACTGGCGCAGACCGGGTATGTCGCCAAAAGAAGTAAAAGCAATAGAAAGACAAGTACCAGACGCCGCAACAGTTACGCTTTGCCTGACCAAGCGAGGGATGACGCTGAAATACCGGGATATGGAGCTAAGCAACATGTCGGGCTATGCCGTTTTGAGCTTTTTCGACAAAGTGCAAAATATAGAAATGGAACAGGGGCGTTATTTGAGCACCGCTGAAATAGAAGGAGGTACCAATTCTGTTGTTTTGGGATATGCTGTGTATCGAAATATGTTTCCGGGCAACATAGACGCGCTGGGCAAGAAAGTCGGGTTTCTGGGTCGCAAATACAACGTTATCGGAGTCATGAAACAATCCGGACAAAACATGGCAGGGTTCGACTTTGACAACTCGGTTGTATTCTCTTATTATGCTGCTGCAGCGACCCTGGATCTACAATCGCTGAACTACGACCCGATAATGGCAGTGAAAGCAGCATCGGGGAAAAATCTGGAAGAAGTAAAATATGAAGTTGAAGGTGTCTTACGGCGAGTTCGAAAGGTAAAGCCCGGTCAGCCGAACAACTTTGCCATAAATCAACTAAGTCAGGTTTCCGAACGTCTGGAAAGCGTATTCGGCACGATTGATATTGTGGGCTGGGTGATAGGCTTCTTTTCGTTATTGGTAGGTGCATTTGGCATTGCAAACATTATGTTTGTAACGGTAAAGGAAAGAACCAAGATTATCGGACTAAAAAAAGCGATTGGCGCCCGTAGAAAGTCAATACTACTCGAGTTCCTGCTTGAGGCCGTTGTACTTTCGCTTCTGGGTGGACTAATCGGGATAATTATTGTTGTACTTTTAAGTCTTATTCTAACCAGGGTGTTTGAGTTTGATGTAGTACTTTCATTAGCAAACTTTATGGTTGGCGTCGCGGTTTCTGTTTTTGTTGGAATTCTGGCGGGACTGATTCCTGCTCTGGCAGCATCCCGACTGGACCCTGTAGTTGCCATAAGATCAAATTAATTACTCATGAAAAAGAAAAGAGTATTACTGTTAGACGAGGAACGCATAGCGTTTAAACTGCGCAGAATGGCGTACGAAATATGGGAGCGCAACAGTACGGAAAAAGAGATTGTATTAATAGGTATAGAAGGTAGTGGAAGGATTGTCGCTGACAACCTTGTCGCACTACTGAAGGAAATAAGTCCGCTAAAGATTACAAGTATTACCGTCGAAATAAATAAAAAAAGCCCGTTGGACTTTGTATTTGCCATAGACGAAAACCTGAGCGGCAAAACGATTGTCCTTGTAGATGATGTAGCCAACTCCGGCAAAACCCTCCAATATTGCCTGAATAGTATACTATCGTACGACCTGAAAAAAGTAATAGTTGCTGTACTTGTAGACCGAAAGCATAAATCGTTTCCGATTGCTACGAACATCGTCGGACATTCGGTAGCTACTACTATTCAGGACCATATTGAAGTAGAAACTGACGGAAATACGGTAAAGGCGGTCTATTTGGTCTAGTCGTTTCTAAGTCTCCGTCACCTATCCGATAAGTTCCATTTTCTTGGACACAATCGTTTTAATAATTACTTTAGTCGCGAGAAGAATTACTTCCGGGAAAGCATGGCGACCACAACCGCCATTACCTCCTGATAACCAATCAATTAACTACACATAAAACAATGTCATACACCTTAGTTATACATGGCGGTGCCGGTAATATTACGCCTGCAATTATGAATGCTACGCAAGAAGCAGAGTACACCGCAGCCCTTCACGAATCATTGAAAGCCGGCAACTCTATACTTAAAAATGGCGGAACGGCTACCGATGCCGTTATTGCCGCTATCTGCAGCATGGAGGACAATCCGCTCTTCAATGCAGGAAGAGGTGCCGTTTTTACAAAAAAGGGGCTGAATGAAATGGATGCCGCTATTATGGACGGCAGTAATCTGGCTGCCGGCGCCGTGGCAGGCGTTCGTAATATTAAGAACCCCATCAGGCTGGCGAGCGAGGTTATGCTACATTCAGGACATGTATTTCTTGCCAATGAAGGCGCATCTGAATTCGCATTAAAGCAAGGTGTAGAAATGGCTACTGATGAGTACCTGTTTAATCAATCGAGGTATGACCAATGGATGGAGATACGCGATACAGATTTTACTCAACTCGACCATAAAGGCGACAATCTGAAAGGCACTGCCGTTCCTGATACCGGGCACAAGTTTGGCACGGTGGGCGCAGTAGCCTGTGACATACACGGCAATATTGCCGCAGGTACTTCTACCGGAGGCATGACTAATAAAAGGTTCAATCGTATAGGTGACAGTCCTGTAATAGGTGCCGGCACCTATGCCAATAATGCTACCTGCGCGGTATCTTGTACGGGGCATGGCGAGCTATTCTTACGCGCTGTGGTTGCTTATGACGTGTCTTGCCTTATGGAATACAAAGGGCTTTCACTGCACGATGCTTGCGAGGTTGTGGTTAAAGACAAATTAGTAAAATTAGATGGAGAAGGCGGGCTTATCGCAGTAAATGCCAGGGGCGATTACGAACTATGCTTCAACTCTGCAGGGATGTACCGTGGCATGTGCAATAGCGAAGGAAAGGAAATGGTGGCATTTTATAAATAGAACTGAAAGTATCCTAAAATGCCCTGTAAATCGTAGATAAGAATAAATGACTAAGGACGAAAAGATTTACGTTTTATATACCGGCAATCAAACGCTGGTGGGTGTACTATTGGGTTCGGCAATCAGCACATGGGACGGATTATCCACAACGCATTCCCAGGTTGTTACACCCTTAGGTGTAGTACTGCTCATTTCTTCCTACTTTTTGTTCAAAAAGCATATACAAGGCAAAAAGATAGATCCCGGAAAACCATTTAGTGATAAGTTCAGGCGAATAATCTCCGGCAGCCCAATTGTGGCCTGGCTTATATCAACAGTTGTAACCGTTTCAATTTTCGCATCCATCTTCTACCTTTTTAAAAATACATCTATAGGTTAACAGTCTTGAATGCCCAAACTCAAACAGCTATACACCATGAAAAAAGAAACTAAGCAGTACTTTCTATATTCAGCTACTCAATCTATGTCTATTGCGTTTTTGGGCTTAACTATCAGCCGGTGGGACGTAATGACCACAACAAAAGCGCAAATTATTGCCTCATTGGGTGTACTATGCCTGATTGCCTCCTATTTTATATTCAAAAAATACATGATTGGCAGAATGGCGAAACCGGGACCTGACAGCTCCAAATTTAAACAACTGATGGCTTCCAAACCGCCGCTGATTTGGCTACTATCTACATTGATAGGCATAATATTCTTTGTTTTAGTGACTTATTTAATTAATTAATACCACGCTGCGGGTGTTACTTGAGCGTTACAGTCCGTTTATTAATGATTCTTTTTTTTACCGAAAAGTTTGTGAACTTTGTAATAGGAACAGCTACACTTTCGTAGCTTAGTGAAACCGCATTATACAATCTGAATGTCTGATAATTATATAGTATCTGCCAGAAAATACCGCCCCCAGACCTTTGATACGGTTGTGGGTCAGGAACACATTACCACTACGCTAAAGAATGCCATTAAGAACCAGCATCTGGCACATGCGTTTTTGTTTTGTGGCCCTCGTGGTGTTGGTAAGACAACATGTGCGCGTATACTGGCGAAAACCATCAACTGTACCAACCGCACCGCTGATACCGAAGCATGTGGCACCTGCTCCACCTGTATCAGTTTTAAAGACAATACCTCGTTTAACGTATTTGAACTGGATGCTGCGAGCAATAACTCTGTCGATGATATACGTGAACTGACGAGCCAGGTACGGTTTGCACCGCAACATGGCAAATACAAAGTATATATAATAGATGAGGTACACATGCTGAGCGCATCGGCATTTAATGCATTTCTTAAGACATTAGAAGAACCACCTCCGTATGCGATATTTATACTTGCCACTACGGAGAAACATAAAATACTACCGACTATCCTGAGCCGCTGTCAGATATTCGACTTCAAGCGTATCACAACACATGATATTGTTGCCCACCTGCAAAGCATAGCGAGCAAAGAAAGTATGGTAGCTCAGGAAGCTGCGCTACATGTTATCGCTCAAAAGAGTGAGGGATGTATGCGTGATTCCCTGTCTATGCTCGACCGTATTGCTAGCTTTACCAATGGGATGCTCACCTATGCTAACACCATGGAGCACCTGAACCTGTTGGATGCGGAGTTTTACTTCCGTCTTACAGATGCTATGCTCGGTCAGGATGTTGCCGGTACCCTACTCCATCTGGACGCAGCGTTGGAAAAGGGATTTGAGGGCGATGTCATTCTCGGCGGATTGGCTGAGCATTTCCGGAACCTACTACTTTGTAAGGATGCAAGAATGACAAAGTTGCTGGACATTCCTAATGAGCACAAACCTATGTACTTCGAAAAGGCAAACCAGACACCTCCGTCATTTGTTATTTCCGCATTGAATGTCATTAATGATTCAGAGCTTCAGTATAAGTCGGCGACGAACAAACGCCTGCATATAGAAATGTGTCTGATACGTCTGTGCTTTTTGCTTCAGTCTGTAAATGCTACGCCTGTTTCAATAGATACTTCAACTACTAACACCGCATCGCCGGACGAAAAAAAAAACACTGATAGTGTCGTAAAGACTACCCCTTTTCCTCCGGCACCTGCGCCACAAACGGCAGCGGTTGCGGAAGCAGCGACACCTGAGTATAAACCACAACCAGCTCCACCGCCGGTACAAAAACAATCGGATATAGCGTCATCGGTGACACCTGCACAGGCACATACCGCCACTGCACCAAAAGCGGAAACACCTGCCCCTCCCAAACCTAAACCTGCGGCTGCATCCTCAAAACGGGTGAGCCTGGACTTATTGGGCGATCTGGACGAAGCTATGTCAGCTGCGGTAGCCAACCAAGCAAATAAAGTCACTGAAATAACCGAAGAAAAAGGACTTCATCTGTTTGAGCAGTATAAGTTAGGATTGCAGGCAGCCGGCAAAAGCGTGCTTTATTCTCAGTTCAATATGATGAAAGTGGAAGTAATACCACCGGACGAGGTATGCCTTATATGTCCCAACGAACTGACTGAGACCTATGCCCGTGAGCAACGTAATGCAATCATAGAGTTCTATACACAACACTGTGATATGCATGTGCGAATCACCACCGATATCCAGGAAGACGAAACTGCCAACGAGCCACAGGAGCGAGTACTAAGCAAAAACGAAATGTATGAACACATGGCTGAAAAGAACCCCAACCTTGCGCGGCTAAAAGAAGGTGCAGGATTACAGATAGAATATTAGTGGTGCAGCGTCTCGTCGGTCAGAAACCGACTACCGCTTTTGCCGTAGGTAAAACTTACGGCAAACTGGGACAAACTTCCGAAGTTGCACGTAAGGAAAACTAAGGAAAACTGGGGTTCGATTTACAGAAACAAAAGGAACCAAGTCGCTCGAAGAATTGAAATTTTTAGCAATTCAAAAACAGACTAGCTATATTGCATTATATAGTCAGACATAACAGAATGCTAGAAGAATTTTTAAATTCAGCCTAATCGATTTCACTTTAAAATTATGTATTTCACTATGACTAATATTAACGACTTTAAATTATTGAACTTAAAATGCCAATCATATTTCAATATACTAAATAATGAACTCGACAGAAAAATTAGCGTTTTAAGTGGGAAAGAACAAGAAAGGATTGGGTTTTACCTGTATGTTCTTGAGTCGATATGTAATATAAAAGACCCTATTGACATTGCGGAATTAATAACAGACACTAGCTTTAATAAAAAAGTTTTTGATGTAGACATTGATGACCAAGGAGTGGATGCGATATATATTGATGACGAGCAAAAAGTAATTAATATTTTTAATTTTAAGTTTAGAGATAATTATAATGCTGAACGAAAGCAAGGTACAAACGAAACATTGAATTCTTTAAAATTTACAAATGCAATCATTAATGGAAATGCTGAACATTTACAAGGAAAATTAAAAACGAATGCATTAGACATAATTGATAAATTAAATAGCAGGGAGGTTTGGAAGTTTAAATTGTATGTTATTAGCAACGATTCGGTCACATTGGACCCCGAAAACGCTGAAATAAAACAATTACAAGACCTTTATGATTTGGAAGTGTTACCCTATGGTCTCGAGGCAATTTCAAAAAGTATGTCGATTCGACCTAAAGCTATTAACGCAACGCTTCATTTGAACAGTGATTCAATTATGCCCTATACTGAAAACAGCCTATCGTCTTCTAAGTCATATGTTCTAAAGCTATCTGCTGTTGACCTCATTAGAATTACAAGTAACAATGAGGATTTAAGGAATGAATACAACTTGGAGGATCATAATAGTCTCTGCAAAGTTCAAATGGATTACAACTTGCTATTTGATAACGTACGAGGGTTAGTTATGCGCTCAAAGTTTAATGAAAACATAGCGAATACGTTAAAAAACGATCCTTCTAAATTTTTTATGTACAATAATGGGTTAACGTTAATAGCTGCGGATATTATCTACCAAGAAACAAATGCGAAAAAGAAGGTAAAATTAAATATAAAAGATTTTCAAATAGTTAACGGAGGACAAACGCTAAGAATACTACATAATTTTAATAGTTCAGATAATGATAATATTGACAAGTACTTATCATCTTGCGAAGTACTACTCAGAGTATTCAAGATAACTGACAGCGAAAACAGAAATAAAATAGCTGAATATACGAATAGCCAGAATTCAATTTCTAAAGTCGACTTAAAGTCTCTAAGCACTACTCAAATACAAATTGAACAATTTCTAGATGAGAAAAATATTATTTACGCTCGGAAATTTGGAGATACTGGGCAGCCAGAAAAAAACTATAAGCACAAAATTAGCATGGAAAAATTCGGGCAGATACTTTTTGCAATTAAGGGCTTTCCCGAAAAATCGTCAAATCAAAAAAAGCAAATATTTGACAAATATTATGAAAGTATTTTTGGTGCAGATTTCGAGATCAACAAATCAGCAGACTACATCAATTTATATTACAAAATAAAGAATTATTATTTCCTTTCACAATTTAGTCAAACCGAACAAAAGCTATTTTATATTTTATACTTAAATAAATGTAGTGTATTTAATAATGATATTAATGACCAAATAAACTTTCTGGAAGATTGTATTTTAAAATACAAAAAAACATTAGATGATAGTCTTGCCGATGCAAGAATACTCATTCAGGCAAAATTCAAAGAATTCGTAGAGAATGAAATCGCTTGTATAAAATAAAGACAAGAGAACAATCTAATGTGAAATTCTTCACTCGTATTGGTCTGTGACTTATTGTGTGCCCCCCCAGCAACTCGTACTCGTCTGCGACGAGTATGCCACGGGACGGCGATTGTATCGCCTGTATATTATCGGCTACGTACACAATCCTGTCCATCCTTTAATCCCTCGTTGTTCCGGATGTTCCGAAGGGCATCCGGAACTGCGAATAGCACCCGTTCTCCGAACGGCTTCATCTCGATACTGACAAATGGTAGCACTACCCCCTATATTTGTAACTGAGACTTTGGAAGATATCACCTCCCACTCGTACTCGTCTGCGACGAGTATGCCACGGAACGGCGATTGTATCGCCTGTATATTATCGACTACACACACAATACTGTCGATCCTTTAATCCTCAAAATCAAGGTTCAGACAAAAAAACACAATAGCACCGCAAGTTTAGGAGACTTTTATCGCTTCATCATCTTCTTTACAGTATTAAACTCCCCTACTTTCAGCCGAACAAAATACATGCCCGCTGATAGTTTGCTTACGTCTACAGTTGCATTATTGCTCACTTCATCTTGCATAAGCACCTTACCTGAAATATCTGTGATGACAACGTCTATTTTACCCTTGGTACCTGTTGTACTTATCGTAATAGTTTCATTAGCCGGGTTCGGATAGATTGAAACCACGGGCTTTTCAGTTGTTATGTCACTAGCTGACAAGGGACAACCTGCAATTCGTAAGGCTTTCTCAAGGACGTAGTCCCTATGGTCTCGAATGCCTTCCGGAGTCGCATAGGCGAATGAATCAGGCACAATACCAATTCGTTGTGTACTATCACCATTAGGGTAATATACACCTAAACTTGTCCAGCCAAAAGACATGTCCTGTGCCGGCGACAACCATGTTATGTTGCCGTCAGCACCGGCAGTTTGACTACCTATTACTATACAGCCTGGTATCTTCTTCAGCATCATGGTGGTGTACTCAGCTGCACTTTGGGTAGTTTCATCAACAATTACTACTACTTGTCCCAAATAGGGGGTAGGATTACCCGCAACACCCATGCTCGGGTATATCCAGGAATAGGTACCGGGGTATTCTACATCAGGGATAGATAATTTGGAAAACTGCATTGGACCAGTGTACATTTTGTCCGACAAAGCCCATGCGTTGCCGCTTAATGGGTAGTTCCGGATATCTAGAACAATTCCGGGTAGTGTTTGCATTGCGGCATAGGCAGCATCGACTTCCGCATCAGTAATATTACCAAAATTCATATAGCCAATATTGCAATCGTCGAAAATGGTCCATTCGATATCATTTAACGAGTCTGCCGGGTAATAATAATCGTAGAAGAAGTTGTCATAGGCAGATGAAAAGGAATTAATCGTACTTACACTTACACTTCTTGTTGTTCCATCGGGTGCTTGCAGAACCAGGGTTTCGTTTATGCCAACAGACAATCTTCGCAAAAGCATATCTGCTATACTCCTTCCCTTTACAGAAGGGTTCCCTGCAGAACAGTATTTACTCAGACTATCAGTCCACTGGGAAATAGTTAGGCCATCAACAGAAACAATCGCATCACCTAGGTTAACCCCAACCTCCATAGACCTGATAACCAAATAATTTCCATTTACATACTTTAACTTTATTCTTGGTCTGTAGAAACCCGGAGGAAATCCTTCATTATACACATACGAGAGCCCCCGAACATGTGCGTCGTCTAATGTTCCCACCACTTTCAAAAATTCCAGATTTAGCGCCTGTACATTCGGTGCATTAGAAAACGGAACTACATGATTATACAATGTAGAATCCCACGGAATATCTAAAACATAGTTATAGGGATTGAAATACTGTGTTGTATTCCACAATTTAAAAAACATCAATAGTTTCTGGTCTTGCGATGGAAACGTAGCGTGTACATTTACATCGAGCATAATAGAATCCTGCGGAAATTTCAGATATCCTCCCCAATATGAACTGGAAGGTGTCGGCCAAGGCGTATATTCTACCTGGCAACTTGGGTGCGGTCTGAAATTATTTTTTATGGTATCGAGTATCTCTTTCACATCTGACCGAAGAGTAGGACTGCTTATCCAACCAAAATCCCGGTTCCTCTTTAACTCAGCCGGTAGCGTATCGGGAAAGTAGCTGGAAGATAATGCCATTGGCCCTGCCGCATCGAGCATTTCCAAAAGGGCATCATTAAATTCCGTACTGCTGGCAGCACTTCTAACATCGGGCAACACTGCCAACAAAACACTGTCCCAATTCACATTACATACCGACACTTCAGAGTGATAATATTTTGCAAAGCCCCATACCTTGCAAGTGTAATATAGTTTTTCCTGCATTGTTTGAGCTTGCACCGTTTGGCACAAAAAACTAACTGCGAACAATAATAATAATTTACGCATTGGTATATATTTATAGGGGTGTATTAATAATATAAGTACTAAGTTATGTCAAATACACCTTAATAGACGTATTAATTGCAATAATTCTTTGGTAGTCAAAGAAACCAAACACCTACGACCCAATTAGCGTCCGAAAAACAAAAGCAGAAATGGCCGTTATCATCTTTAAAACCAGACGTCCCATATGGAATTCAACTCCTAGTTTAACATTCGCAAAATTTAGTCTGTGATTTCCCTAATAAAGAGCTCAATTCAATGCTCACGCTATACTTGGCACAACATCAGGCAGTATCCTTACCTCCCTAAGAAGTCGCAAATTCTATTTTGCCTGCTCGCCTGGCAATGCAATGAAACCAGCTACAGATGGTCGTATAATCATAAATAGGCACAATGGTTAATGTGCATAAAATCTATCCATGTTAATTCTCGAAAAGCACTCCTGAATAAGTGTGATTGATTTGCATAAAAAAATTTACTTTTGACACTCAAAATACATAATTAAGAATCATGGCTGAAGCTATACGTATGCCGCTCCTGAGCGATACAATGAAAGAAGGCGTTATCGCTGAATGGCATAAGAAAGTTGGAGACACAATAAAATCGGACGACATAATTGCTGACGTAGAGACGGATAAGGCAACAATGGAAGTGATGCCCTATGTTGATGGCACACTGCTATATATTGGCGTAGAGAAGGGAAAAGGCGTTCCTGTAAATGGTATTATGGCTATCATCGGAAAACCGGGAGAGGATTTTCAGGCAATCTTGGATGCAGAATCAAAGGATGCAGGTACCGAAGAAAAAAGCAATGAACAATCAGAAGCAGCACAACCAACTACCTCTGGTCCGGCGCCGGTTGCTGAAACTCCTGCAACCGAGGAAGCTGGTGATGACCGTGTCAAGGCTTCTCCACTTGCCAAAAAACTGGCAGAAGAAAAGGGCGTGGACATAGCTGCCATAAAAGGGACCGGCGACAACGGCAGAATAATAAAAAGAGATGTTGATAGTTACACCCCGTCCGCAGCGGCAAGCGCACCTGCGCAAGTGCAGACACAGATTGTACCTGTGGTACAGGGTGAGGAAGGATATTCTGATACTCCTGTCACACAAATGCGCCGTATTATTGCTCAAAGACTTGCAGAGAGCAAGTTCTCGGCGCCACACTTTTATCTGCGAATGACCATCAACATGGACAACGCGATGGAGTCGCGCAAGGCAATCAACGAAGTGTTGGCACCTGAAAAAGTATCATTCAACGACTTGATTATAAAGGCTTGTGCAATGGCGCTGCGTAAGCACCCTGCAGTAAACAGTTCCTGGATGGGCGATTTCATTCGTCAAAACCAACATATCCACATTGGCACCGCAGTGGCCGTAGAGGATGGATTGATTGTTCCTGTTGTAAAGTTTGCTGACCAAAAGTCACTTTCTCAAATATCGCAGGAAGCAAAGACACTCATCAAAAAAGCACGTACGAAAAAGATTCAACCACATGAGTTTACAGGCAATACGTTCACAATATCTAACCTCGGCATGATGGATATTGATGAATTTACAGCCATTATCAACCCACCGGATAGTTGCATACTTGCTGTCGGCAAAATTGCTGCTACACCTGTGGTTGAGAACGGACAAGTCGTGGTACGTAACCTGATGAAACTGACGCTAAGCTGCGACCACCGTTCGGTAGACGGAGCAGTAGGCTCTGGTTTCCTTCAGACACTGAAAGCATATCTGGAGAACCCTGTGACAATGCTTGCGTAACTTAAATTATAAAATTAGACAAATAAACATAAAACACTTATAGTCAATTACTTAAATGTCGGCAATTTGCCGACATTTAATCTTAAATCGAATATGTTAAATTCACACAGATAGTCACATTAGTAAAATAAAAGTGTCCTTATCATTACATAACCACTATCTTTGTACACAAATAGATTTTCTATTTTAAAAACAAGTAAAAACTTTCATTCAATGACACTACTAAATATCCAACCGCAGTTTCTGATGGGTATGCCGAATTCCGGTGAGTTAATCATTTTGTTGCTGATTGTCGTTGTACTTTTCGGGGGTAAGAAAATTCCTGAATTGGCAAAAGGCTTAGGTAAAGGTATTCGTGAGTTTAACGATGCCAAAGACGGCATCAAAAACGAGATAGAAAGCGGCATGAAGGATAAAGACAAATCCTCTTCAGACAACAAGTAATTTCAGCCGTCCCATTATAGTAAGAAAGTGTATCCACGCTCCGACCTAATTCCCGGAGTTGTTAATCAATTGGTCCGAATCGAATAATGCAAACAAAAGGTTTTCTGCTTCTTATTGTTTTTTATATGTGCAGCCATGTGGCGGTACATGCCCAGCAAGAGCGAAAAACGCTGCCCCAAAGTGTAAGCGATAGCGGATCTCAATTCAAGTCTACCGGTCATCTTCTGGCAGAAAACATTACCCCTTCTGTAGAAGCTGATGTAGATGTAAAAATCCCCTACATGCCGATTCATCTGGCCGGCAACAAGGATTATTTTGGCGATAAGAACGACTACGTAAACAATTATGTAGAGCACTACCTTAAAGCACACAATAGCACACTAAGTTATGTACAGGCGCGAAAGGCCAAGCCGTTTCAGGTAATAGATAACGTACTGGAAAAGAAGCACCTGCCAAAAGAACTCAAGTACCTTGCTGTGATTGAGTCTGCCCTCAATCCTACTGCTGTATCCAGCGTCGGTGCGGTAGGCCCCTGGCAACTGATGGCACCAACAGCTCGTATGCTTGGTCTGTCGGTTTCCCGTCACAATGATGACAGAACAGATTGGCACAAATCAACAGCGGCTGCAACCAAGTACTTAGAGTATTTGTATTCAGAGTTTCATGATTGGCTATTGGTTATAGCGGCATACAATAGCGGCCCTGTTCCGGTAAATAAAGCAATTGCGAGAACCGGCAGCCATAACTTCTGGGATATAAAAAAATACCTGCCTCGTGAAACACAAGGACATGTATTGGCTTTTATTGCAACTGCTTCTATTTTTGAAAATCTGAGTAAGTTTATTGATTTAGGTAGTATTCCGATGGACTTCAGCTTTAATCCTAATGCTGAAGAAGCATTGCCCGAAGTACCGGCCTCTAATACAATTATCGCAGATAAGCCTGCCGGCCCGGGGGCTGTTGCAAAACCGGAAACTATAGTCGCTTCTAAGCCTGCGCGCAAAGAAATTAAATCGCGTTTCACTATGGAAGAGCTACAGAGCATGACCATAGTAAGAATAAAGGAACCTATTCATCTCGGTCTGATGGCGCAGGAACTTGGTATCAACAAAGACTTATTGGTCGACTGGAACGAAGACTACCAAAAATTTGTATACAAAGACTACCCTACCCCGTTTTACAACCTTCGTTTCCCAAAAGACAAGTTAGACAAGTTTCTAGACAGAATGGACTTCCTTAAAAGTAAGTCGAAGTCGATATTTGCACAAGATATAAGGTAAGTGATTTACACCCATAGTATACACCTATCAATATCAAATACCCCAAATTAAATACGCCGGATATTAGGTAGATTCCGAAACTTGACTATTTTTGAATAACTTATTGCTTTACAAGTTAAAAAAGCAAAACTGCCACCTTTGGGGGAAATCGCAACAAAATATAACGAAGAAGAGTTGATACAACTGCTAAAGGAGCAGAATAAGGCTGGTTTTGATTACTTATATCAAAATTACGCCGGTGCGTTATATGGTGTTATCTACAGGATACTGAATGACGAACAAACCAGCCAGGACGTACTGCAAGATGTCTTCGTAAAAATATGGAACAGCGTAGCCCAGTACAACCCGAATAAAGGCCGGCTATACACATGGATGCTGAATATTTCCAGAAATGCGGCAATTGATAAGACGCGTTCGAAAGGGGAAATTATGAAATCCAAAATCCATACGGGTGAAAATATCGTAGATAGTTTGGAGCAAAACATCAAAACAGAACAGGCTACAGATACGATAGGATTGCGTAATATGGTTGCCGACCTTAAACCCGAGCATGCCAGCATTATCAACCTTGCCTACTTTAACGGATATACTATAGAAGAAATTTCAAAAACACTTAACATACCATCGGGAACAGTAAAGACCAGAATGCGAAGCGCCATCGGACAGCTTCGGAAGGCATTTGCTGTGAAATGATATAACGAATTGTGAATACCGGGGAATACATAGAATCAGGAATTTTGGAGGCATACGTGCTTGGCGTGCTTACTGCAGATGAAAATCTGGAAGTAGCAGCCTACGTGGCTATGCACCCTGAACTTTCTGCCGAACTGGACGCTATTGAGTCAGCTTTGATTCAGTATTCGGCTTCCGGCGTTTCTTTGCCTCAGGTCGGTGTATCTGATAAAATATGGAAAACAATTAACCCATCGGCTCCATTGGCCTCAGCGTCAAAAAACGTTCCATTGCCCGCTCCTCAGAAAAACGTGCAGTGGAGATATGCCGCTATATGGATTGTGCTTGCCGGCAGTTTGGCGCTGAATCTATTGCTATGGAATATCGGTAGAAAAAATGCTGACACAGCAATAGCGCTGACTAAAGAGGTGGCCTGTCTTCATATGGATCAGCAACTGCTCACTGCACAGCTGGACGACTACCTAAAGGCAAAAGACATGATGGCGGACACCGCCATGCAGACTATTGTAATGCACACAATGCAAAAAGGCCACCCTATGGCCGCTACCCTGTATTGGAGCAAAGAAAAAGCAGAGGCATATGTTTCTGTAGATGGCCTGCCGAAACCGCCTGAAGGCATGCAATATCAATTGTGGGTTATACAAGATGGCAAACCGGTAGACATGGGCGTACTATCTAACAAAATGGCAAATACTCCTAAAATACAGAAAGTAGCCATGGCGGTTAGTTCAGGTGAAGCTTTTGCTATAACACTCGAAAAGAATGGTGGCAGCCCTGTCCCGACAATGGAGAACCTCTACGTATTAGGAAAAGCATAGTACAGAAGCGCACTTTATCTTTCGCCTTAACCTCGCCTTTTTTACAAATTATTTAAAAAGATTGCAACAAAGCCTATTTCTATAGCGGCAGCAATCATACTTTTCATTATTTTGCCTGTTCAACTACAAAACAACATGAGTTTACAGATAGGAATAGGCTCTCGTGTAGAGCATCCGCACTTTGGCAAAGGCGTTGTAGTAGAAACCGCCTTAGAGTCACTTATCATTTGGTTTAAATCGCAATCAGATACCAGAATCATCAGCAAAGAATACACGGAACTAAAAGTATTGGCTGCATCCGAGGACTCGGGAACTCCGGACTCAATATCTCTTGCAGATATAGAACATGCTTTAAACAACATACTTGACCAGCGCCTACATGACACACAAATTGTGCCAATTGCAACCCGCTGGAGAGGTGGCAATATGGTACTTAAACCCGGCGATGCATCGCTACAGTCGAAGGAGGTGCCGATTAATACCTTCTTCCATAAGATAGTAATGGTCCGCGACCGATTAAGGGTATTGGAACAAAAAATAAACGCTCACAAAGTGCTGACGGATGATGAAAAGGTAGAATTGCAACAATACATAACCGCTGTATATGGTTCGCTTACTACATTTAATATTCTGTTCAAAGAAACGCATCATCAGTTTAAGGGGATGAGTGGGAAGGATTAGACAATTTGACAATTCGGCAATGAGACAATTTGAAAATGTTATTCGGGTATTTGATAGTCGTTCAGATTGCTGTAGTAGTATGGATTCAGGGATTTGATATGGGGAACAGTGATAAATGCAAAATATAAAAAATGAAAAAGATAATACTTTCGGTTGCAGCCCTTGCTGCTGTATTTACTGCGCAGAGCCGGGAACAAGATTCACTGATGTTTCGGAAAATATCGGATGATATAATGCTTCATGGCACTTGTTATGATAACCTTAGAGTATTATGCAAAACAGTTGGCCACAGACTGAGTGGTACTCCGGCTGCCGACAAAGCTGTAAAATGGGGCGAAAAGGCTATGAAAGGAACGGGTGCAGACCGTGTATGGCTTCAGCCTGCAAATGTACCTGTATGGCACAGAGGAAAGGAAAGCCTGGAACTTAAGCTTAACGGCAAATACAGAGCTGTGCCAACACTATCGCTAGGGAACAGCGAGGGCACGGGTGGGAAAACACTTGAGGCACCGATAGTGATGGTGAATACCTTTGATGAATATATGGCGTTGCCTGAAAGCGCAGTGAAGGATAAAATCGTTTTCTTCAATTACCGTTTCCGTCAAGACCTTGTGAATAGCTTTGAAGGATATGGAGATGCCGTAAAGTACCGATGGAACAGCCCGAATATTGCTGCCAAGCGCGGTGCAGCCGGTATTATCATCCGTTCCATTTCTACCGGCGAAGACAATTTCCCGCATACAGGCAGTATGCACTATGCAGATTCTGTAAAGAAACTCCCGGAAATGGCCATTGGCAACAGGACAGCCGATGCGCTCGAATTTGCCTGTAAAACGGGAACGGTTGCTGCACGCATGACATCGGAATGCACGATGCGTAAAGAGTTAGCGCCATCATTCAACGTGATTGGAGAAATTAAGGGCACCGAAGAACCGGAAAAAATTATCACTGTGGGTGGTCACTTAGACTCATGGGATGTGGGAGAAGGCGCTCATGACGATGGCGCAGGGTGCGTACAAGCCATTGAGGTACTGCGCGCATTCAAAGCACTAGGCATTAAACCCAAATATACAATACGTGCGGTGCTGTTTATGAACGAAGAAAATGGCGTAGCCGGCGGCAATGCTTATGCCGACTCTGCTATAGCCAGAAAGGAACAACATATACTGGCAATAGAAAGTGATGCAGGTGGCTTTTCTCCACGAGGAATCGGGTTTGAGATGAGCCCCGAACAGAAAGAAAAAATCCTGAAATACACCGATTTATTTCGCCCTTACAATGTCTATGACTTTACGATGGAAGAAGGCGGTGTAGATATAGGTCCCATACACCGAAAATTGAAAGTACCGGCTGCCGGACTTATCCCCGATTCGCAACGCTACTTTGACTACCACCATACCAACAACGATGTATTTGAACAGGTAAACCACCGCGAGTTAAAGCTTGGTGCCGTTACATTAGCGCAGTTGATCTACTTAGTGAATGTGCATGGAATATAGGGGATTGAGAAAGCCTTTCTAATCGCATACGAAACAGTAGTGGCTCCAAAAATGCGGCTATCTACATTTTGATCCGGTAAACGGGCACAATTGCGCCCTCTAGTCGCCATCTTCCAACTCAAACAGCTCTTCAACAGGTTTACCTACAACTTTTGCAATCTTTAGTACCAAAATTGCCGAGGGCACATACTTAGCTGACTCTATCGCGATAATTGTCTGGCGCGATACGCTCACTTTTTCTGCAAGGTCGGCTTGGGTAAGGTTCATTCTGGCACGCTCTACTTTTACAATGTTTTTCATAGTTCAGTAGATTTTGATAGGCGTGGCTTAATGTGCAAAATGTAGTAGTACACTGCAATAAATATAATAAGTATCGTGAATAGGTTTACTTCCATAGCCACCAAAAATGCACTGTCATACAAAAATATAGTTGTTAGAAACAAGACTATATAATTTGTGTAGACACTCAACTGAAAGGCATGAAGGCGCACAGTACGCACATATTCATCTTCCATTTTCTCTTTGGCAAATGCTACCATAAACAGGCCGAGAAAAGTAAGCACCAAGGCAAATGTGAGATTGAGGTCTGCACTAAAATCGGGACTAAAAAGGGTGTTCGATGTGTCAAATATACCCTTTTGTTTGCCGGACTTATCGGCGACTTTCAGCCACTCAAATACAGTAACATTGAGAAAGCTGGTAGCAATCAGCCACATCAAACCCAAAGGCAATAATACCCAACCAATGAGGCGACACTTATTCGGGAGCAAAAGATGGTTTTTCATGTTGTTTATTTTTTTTCAAAGGTATGGTCTATTTTACAAAATGTAAAGTTTGTTTTACATTTTAACAATTATTGCTCTGTATTTTTAAGAAAAGAACCCAATTTGCTATCACTCCTGACACGCTTAATCGCCGAAAATTGTCTTCCGATTATAAATTGTAGCCTACGATATACCCATCTTCCGAAATACTTCTGAAACAGCACCCTCAATCGTTGACTGCTTGAGCGCAAATACGATCAGCGCTTCTGTCAATAGTTAATTACATTAATTTATTTTCGTTTTTTATTGTATAATTAACGCCCCAATTTCTCTGATTAGCAACTGTCCAGATTTGTGGTGGAACGTCAATTCCATTACTCCCTATTTTCAAAAAATCAACAATTAAAAACCTGATGTTAATACTGATGTGGAGAGATTTAGAATCGATAAGCCGATTTATTAATTATTAATTTTTTACCTTTGCGCGATATTTTAAAACGTTTTTAAATCAATTTTCAACAATGAATAAAGTAAAAGTTGCCATTAATGGCTTTGGCCGTATCGGTCGTCTTGCCTTCCGTCAGATTTACAACATGGAAGGAATTGAAGTGGTTGCAATCAATGACCTAACCAAGCCAAATGTACTTGCACATCTGCTGAAATACGACACTACCCAGGGACGTTTCGGGCAAAATGTCACAAACACAGACAATTCTATTTCCGTTAATGGCAATGAAATCAAAATTTACGCACAAAAAGACCCAAGTCAAATTCCATGGGGAGCCCATGACACGGACGTTGTACTGGAGTGTACAGGCTTTTTTGCTGATAAAGATAAGGCATCTGCTCACCTGACTGCAGGAGCAAAGAAAGTGGTTATCTCAGCACCGGCAACAGGTGATGTAAAAACTATTGTATTTAATGTAAACCATGACCTCCTTGACGGAACAGAAACTGTAATCAGTTGCGCATCTTGTACTACCAACTGCCTTGCGCCGATGGCAAAGGTTCTTAACGACTCATTTGGTATCGTTACCGGCCTTATGACAACAATACACGCATATACAAACGACCAAAATACGCTGGATGCACCTCACGCCAAAGGAGACCTTCGCCGTGCACGTGCAGCAGCAGAAAATATCATTCCAAACTCTACAGGAGCTGCAAAAGCAATCGGTTTGGTGCTTCCTGAGTTAAAAGGAAAATTGGATGGTTCTGCACAGCGTGTTCCTACAGCTACAGGCTCGCTAACTGAACTTGTTACTGTTCTGAATAAGAAAACAAGTGTTGAGGAAGTAAATGCTGCCATGAGTGCTGCTGCCAATGAAAGTTTTGGTTACAATACCGACGAAATAGTAAGTAGCGACATCATTGGCACCTCTTTCGGTTCATTGTTTGATGCTACACAAACTAAAGTAATCACTTCGGGTGACACCCAACTTGTAAAAACAACAAGCTGGTACGACAACGAAATGAGCTATGTAAGCCAGCTCGTTCGTACGGTAAAGTACATTGCTGAACTTCAGAAATAAGTTTCAGAAAATATGTTCATGAAAAGCAAGAGGCTGCCAATCCGGTTGCCTCTTGTTTTTTAAGTTTACCCTGACTAAAACAGAAAATCGGCAAATGGATGCATCATTATCAATTATGCCTATACCTACCAACTACATTGTGACTGACAAGTTGCAACTGATACCTTAACTTTGCCGCAACCAACTGACATTTAGAACCATTCATGTATACTATTAAATTCACATTTGAACAAAAGGGTCTTGAGCCCGTAATACTTAAAGACATTGCTCCTGACCAAAGCATATTAGAAGTTGCGCTTGACAATAATATAGAACTTCACCACAATTGCGGGATGGTGTGTGCGTGCAGTACCTGCCATATATACCTGCAAAAAGGAGAAGAGCATGTGCCGGAAATTACCGACCGTGAGGAGGATTTTATTGACAGAGCACGTAACCCAAGAATCAACTCCCGGCTGGGTTGTCAGTGTATTTTAGAAGATGGCGAGGGCACCCTGGAAGTTTCCGTACCTGACCAATCACTAATACACGGCGAATAGCTGGTTTAATATCCTTCTGAACAACTGAATATTTGAACGCCAATTACAATTACTTATATGTACGAGCCACCCATTAACTGGAATGATTACGAAGATATTGCCATAAAGCTATATGAAAAGTTTGGCGATGATTTTGGCGAAAGCCAAATATATCGTTTGAGATTTACGGACCTTATTGAATGGGTATTGGAGATACCTAATTTCGAAGGGAAAAGAGAAAATTGCAACGAAGGACACTTGGAAATGATTCAATCTTCCTGGGTGTACGAATGGCGAGACAGCCAAAAATAAAACATGGCTTCTGAATAGGAATGTCAGGACAATATGCAGTGTTTTTTAATAGCATATTCCTGTAATATCCGGATTAACGCTCACATTAGATATATACGCTCCGGTCGTCCTGACACAATTTTTTTCAAAACACCTCAACCTGTTTTTTAGACAAAACAAGGTATCTTTGCACCCCATAAAGAAAAAAATGAACTTACGTCGCATATTTGTATTTTATCGTCTTCCAATAGCGATAGGACTTATTATTCTTGGTTTTGTTATCGGATTTCAGGTTACCTGGTGGATTGCCTGGATCCCATTCCTTGCCGCCGTATTAATGATAACGGCGTATTTCCTTATCGGACCAATGACGCTCATTCAGGGTTATATGGAAAGCGGAGACATGGAGGGTGCTGAAAAGCTCATTAAAATGGTGAAATACCCAAACTTACTTTACAAGCCTATCCGTTCGTCTTACTATATGCTTCAGGCCAACTTTTCTACTATGGGCGAAGATCTTGACATGGCAGAGGCTCAACTCAGAAAAGGCTTAGAGGCCGGTGTACCGGAAAAAGATTACGAAGGAACAGCCTATCTCCAATTAGGAGCCATTGCTCAGAAAAAAGGTAATACCAAAGAAGCCTATGAGCATCTGAGAAAAGCTGTAAAAATAGGGCTGGCTGACGCCGACAATGCTGCTACCGCCTACCTGCAATTGTCCGGAATTTGTGTCCAGCGCCGCGACTTTAGAAATGCGAAAATTTACTTCAACAAAGCCAAATCCTGCAAAGCGAAAAATGAGCAGGTGGTTGAGCAGATAAAAGAAATGGCTAAGTACATTGCACGTATACCGGGCTAAAAAGTTTTATCCTTACGCATCGCAGAAAATAGGCACCTCATAGAGGCGGGCCTACCCCCGTATCATATTGAATTCTCAATTCTATTACATAGCTGCTCAGTTATTTACGACAATCGAGGATTCAGCATCCGGACAATTTTCGGTCACCCTGCCATCCACAACCCCACCCTACATAGCAATAGCCCACCTATCAGGCTGATTGCGGTATACGTGAGTGCGATAAGAGATTGCCCTTTTTGCATCAGACTGATGTTCTCTAATGCAAAAGTTGAGAAGGTTGTAAATCCACCACAAAAGCCGGTAGCCAGTAACAGCATACCCCCCTGTGAGAGCCAGCCATCAGCACCTTTAATAGAGAGGCCAAACAGAACGCCGATAATGAAAGAACCAACAAGGTTAACACCCATAGTAGCTACCGGAAACGGAACACCCTCTATCCTACCCACCAACACATTAACTACGTAACGGAGCATGCTACCGCCGGCACCTCCCAAACCTACCCATAAAAGTGTCTTAGCGTTCAATACTGTAGATTTATTAATGCAAAATACATGATTTGGGTTGCAGACGCAAACATGTTCCTCTAAACAAACAAAGCCACGTCCGTATTTGTGGACATGGCTTTGTATTATCTAGTCACCGTGAAAGCGCTATGAGCTGCAAGTGATACAACCATCCTCCATGCTGCAAGTAGGGCCATTAAACTCTGTTGCTGTCACGTCATCGTCTGCGTCACTATTTGTTGGTTTCGTTTTATCGGCCGGCATCACAGGCTCAATCTCTTTTGCTGCTTGCTTCTCTACGGTAAACTGCACCGCTTGCGCTGCCGCCTGTGTACGTAGGTAATACATACCTGTCTTGAGTCCCTTTTTCCATGCGTAGAAGTGCATAGATGTCAATTTAGACATGGTAGGGCTTTCCACAAATAAATTCAATGACTGAGACTGACAAATGAATGCACCTCTGTCTGCAGCCATATCTATAAGGTTACGCTGCTTTATTTCCCAGACGGTTTTGTATAGTGCTTTTAATTCGTCAGGCACCTCGCCAATATGCTGCACAGAACCATTTGCCTTGATGATGTTGTTCTTCATGGTATTAGTCCACAGCCCCAACTCCGCAAGGTCTTTCAAGAGGTGCTTGTTGACGATAATAAACTCACCACTTAACACTCTACGTGTGTAAATATTAGAAGTGTATGGCTCGAAACATTCATTGTTACCGAGTATCTGTGAAGTAGATGCTGTTGGCATCGGGGCAATCAACAATGAATTACGGACACCATACTCCATTACCTCTTTTCTCAGGCTCTCCCAATCGTGACGGTCGGAAGGCTCTGCCCCCCACAAGTCGAACTGAAACTTACCTTCAGACAGCGGAGAACCCATGAATGACTGATATGCTCCGTGCTCTTTTGCCAGATCTTTACTGGCTGTCATAGCCGCAAAGTATATGGTCTCAAATATATTCTTGTTAAGCAGCTTAGCCATATCGCTCTCAAAAGGTAGGCGCATCAGGATAAATGCATCTGCCAACCCTTGCACACCCAAGCCAATTGGACGATGCCTTACGTTTGAATTTCTAGCTTCCTCTACCGGATAGTAGTTGCCATCGATAATTTTGTTGAGGTTGCAGGTAATATGATAGGCTACTTCGTATAACTTTTCAAAGTTGAATACACCATCCTGCACAAAGCGTGGTAACGCTATGGACGCAAGGTTACAAACCGCCACCTCGTCGGCGCTGGTATACTCAATGATTTCTGTACATAGGTTACTACTCTTAATTGTACCAAGGTTTTGCTGGTTGCTCTTTGCATTTGCTGCATCTTTATACAGTAAGTAAGGGGTACCCGTTTCTATCTGGGCTTCCAGTATCGCAAACCATAACTCCTGTGCCTTTATTGTCTTTCTTGCGCGGCCGTCGCCTTCGTACTTTGTGTACAAAGCCTCAAATTCAGCACCATGACATTCTGACAAACCGGGAGCTTCGTTGGGGCAGAACAAACTCCAATTTCCGTTCTCCTCCACGCGCTTCATAAACAGATCAGGAATCCACAATGCGTTGAACAAATCTCTTGCACGTAATTCTTCCTTACCATGATTCTTACGTATCTCCAGGAACTCAAAAACATCTGCATGCCATGGCTCCAGGTATATTGCGAACGCTCCTTTGCGCTTACCACCACCCTGATCTACATAACGTGCTGTATCGTTAAACACACGCAACATGGGTATCAGGCCATTGCTGGTACCATTAGTGCCACCAATGTAACTGCCGGTTGCCCGAACATTATGAATAGCCAACCCTATACCACCTGCACTCTGCGAAATCTTTGCAGTCTGCTTAAGTGTATCGTAAATACCATCAATGCTGTCATCCTTCATAGTAAGCAGGAAGCAAGAAGACATCTGCGGCTTGGGGGTACCCGCATTGAACAATGTAGGGGTTGCATGAGTGAACCAACGCTCACTCATTAAGTTGTATGTTTCTATCGCTTTCTCTATATCGTTTCTGTGAATGCCGATTGCAACACGCATGTACATGTGTTGCGGACGCTCAGTAACCTTGCCATCTACACGCAAAAGATATGATTTCTCTAAAGTCTTAAAGCCAAAATAATCAAAACCGAAGTCTCTATCGTATATGATAGAGCTATCCAACAACTCTGCATTAGCATCTATAATCTTCATAACATCGTCGGCAATCATGGGCATCTTGCGATTTGTTGCCGGGTCTTTGTAATTGTACAACTTACGCATTGTAGAAGAAAACGACTTAGTCGTATTCTTGTGCAGGTTGCTCACCGCAATACGGCTGGCCAATAACGCGTAATCGGGATGCTTAATGGTAAGAGATGCTGCCGTCTCTGCAGCAAGGCTGTCAAGGTCGGTGGTTTTCACACCTTCATAAATCCCTTCAATCACCTTTTTGGCAACGTCTATGGCATTTATTGAAGCATCAAGACTGTACGATAATTTTTCGATGCGCGCGGTGATCTTGTCGAACTTTACGCTTTCTTTCTTACCGTTTCTTTTTATAACGTACATGATAAATATTGTTTTTCGAGGTTAGTGTTTATTTTAATGCTACGGAAGCGTATTTAGAATCTTTTAGAAGTCTTCGTCCAAAGAGAAACTCTGTGAAGCGGAACCGGAAACAACGCCTGCTTTCTGATAATCGCCTACTCTCTTTTCAAAAAAGTTAGTCTTGCCCTGTAAAGAAATCATTTCCATGAAGTCAAAAGGATTTGTCGCATTGTATACTTTAGGATAACCTAACTCATCAATCCACCTATCAGCAACAAACTCTATGTATTGCTGCATCAATTTTGAATTCATTCCGATAAGGTCTACCGGGATAGCTTCGCTAATGAACTGCTTTTCTATATCTACCGCATCACAAATAATATCGTACACCTGTTGCTTTGTGAGTTTGTTCTTCAGCATACTGTAAAGCAAACAAGCAAACTCGCAATGCATTCCTTCGTCGCGACTAATCAACTCGTTGCTGAACGTAAGACCTGGCATTAAACCTCTTTTCTTTAACCAGAATATTGAGCAGAAACTTCCACTAAAGAATATACCCTCTACCGCTGCAAATGCCACCAAACGTTCTGCGAAGGTTCCGTTCTCTATCCATCGCAACGCCCAATCAGCTTTTCTACCAACACCAGGTACGGTATCAATAGCATGAAACAATCTGTCCTTCTCCTTTGCGTCCTTGATATAAGTATCTATAAGCAGCGCATAGGTCTCAGAGTGGATATTCTCCATCATTATCTGAAATCCATAAAAACAACGAGCTTCCGGCAATTGTACTTCACTCATAAAGTTGATAGCCAAATTCTCATTTACGATACCATCGCTGGCAGCAAAAAAAGCAAGTACATGGGAGATAAAATGACGTTCACCATCGTTTAGGTTATCCCAGTGTTTCTGGTCATCACCTAAGTCAATCTCCTCAGCCGTCCAGAAACTAGCCTCATGCCTTTTGTACATCTCCCAAATCTTGGGATAGTTGATTGGCAGGATAACAAATCTGTCCTTGTTCTCTCTAAGTAATAATTCTTCTTCCATATAAATATTTTTACATCTCTTTCTTTCGCAGCTAAAGTGGGGGTGTCACTATACTCTATGGTAACGAACCACACCTTTCCACCGAAAGCGAAGCACTTGTTACGGGGCTGGTATTCTGGCTTTCCTGATTTTCAGACGCCTTCCCATCCGGATTGATTCCGAACAGTGGCAAAGAGGTATCTCCGAAAACTTGAATGTACTGCTACATCAGGATTACAGCTACGGGGATAGCGCCGGACTAAAAACCGGCTTCCCATTTAATCCCGACAGGAAACCCTGCCGTTAGAACCCGATAACAAAACAAATGTAGAGAGATAAAACGGGGTAAAGGGGTACTGATTTTGCACACCTGTGGATAACACGGGTGTGCAAATATAAAGCAAGTCTGAAGCCCCCAACAGGGGCAGATATACTAATGTAGTGCCTCGGAAACGTCGACTTTCTCTGAAGCTTTTTCCTTTTTTTCTTTAACCAACAGAATAAACGGTATACAAAAAAGGAACATAAGTCCAATAAACATAAACACATCCATATACGACAGTACAGATGCTTGTTTCATGACCATATAATCGAGCGATTTATGCGCACTTTGGAGTGCTACATCCGGCGACATACCCTTTCCAATAAAACTGTTTTGCATGCCTGCTACCCGTTGTTGTACCATAGGGTCGTGAGCAGAGAGATGAGACACCAGATCATTGCGGTGAACAGCGTTTCGGCGCACCATATAGGTAGTAATCAATGCTATACCAAACGACCCGCCGAGCTGTCGCATCATACCTGTGAATGCTGCGCCCTGCCCTATCTCCTGACCTTTCAGCGTAGACAAAGACAAAGCAGTAATAGGAATAAACAACATACCCATACCGACACCTCTAACAATCAGCATCCAAAAGAATGCGTCAGCGCCCGTATCCGGTGTAAGAATTTTATACCCCCAGAAGCTATAAACAAAGAATACGAGCATCCCGAATGCTACCAGATACTGCTGCCTCACACCCATCTGCAACACCTTACCAATTAGCGGCATCATAAACGCTGTGGTAAGTGCTGCCGGTACCATTAGCGCACCTGATTGCTGAGCCGTCCAACCCAATGTCCCCTGTGTGTAAATGGGTATAATAAATGTGGAACCATACAATCCAAATCCTAAAATAAATGATAGTATTGTTCCTATTCGGAGGTTGCCATTCTTGAGCACACGTAACTCCACAACCGGGTTCTTGGCTGACAGTTCTCTCCAGATGAAAAAGAAAAACCCAAAAACAGCTACGACCACCAAAGAAGTAATCACACTACTGTTGAACCAGTCATCTTCCTGCCCACGTTCCAATACGAACTGCAATGCCCCTACCGATAACGCCAGCAAGCTTATACCAGCCCAGTCAATTTCCTTCCGAGATTTCTTTGCGGCATATTTAGGACTACGTACAAATTGCAGGGTCAACAAGGTAGCGATAACACCAATAGGAATATTGATATAGAAAATGTACGGCCACGAATAATGGTCTACAATATAGCCACCCAACGGCGGGCCAAGCGTCGGGCCGATAATAACTCCCATACCGTAAATAGCCTGTGCCATACTACGCTTCTCGGCAGGATAACTCTCAGTAATAATAGTCTGAGAAGTTACCAGCAATGCTCCTCCGCCAAGCCCCTGAATAAATCTGAAAAATACCAGCTCCCAGATATTATCGGCATTACCACAGAGAAACGAGCAAACAGTAAATATCATAATAGACACAGCGAAATAGTTGCGCCGACCAAACTGCGCTGACAACCAACTGGTCATCGGAACAATGATAACATTACCGATTGCGTATGCGGTAATGACCCACGCTATTTCTGTAAGTGTTGCACCGAGGTTGCCTTGCATGTCCTTTAGTGCCACGTTTACAATAGTGGTGTCAACAATTTCCAGCAATGCACAGAAAATTGCAGTTATAGTAATGATAACCCTCCTCGATCCGTACTCAACGAGCGACTCTTCCATCTGTCGGTTTTGAAGTTTTCGTTTAGTCTATATTTACATCTACATCAGCATTCATTCCCGGACGCAATGCTCTTACATACTCATCATCTGCGGTAAGCTCAATTTTTACGGGAAGCCTTTGCACCACTTTTACGAAGTTTCCGGAGGCATTGTCCGGCGGCAACAAAGCAAACCGGGAACCGGTAGCCGGCGAAAACGAGGCTACTTTACCTTTAAATTTATGGTCGGGGTATGCGTCGATCTTCACAGACACCGGCTGCCCCTCGCGCATTTTAGTTATCTGTGTTTCTTTGAAGTTTGCAATCACCCATGGCTTAGTATCGAGCACCACACTAAATAATGCCTGACCGGGCTGTACAAGTTGTCCCAACTGAACACTAACTTTAGACAGGGTTCCACTGGCAGGTGCCGTGATTACCGTATAAGACAGGTTTAACTCTGCCCTGTCAAGGTCTGCAATACGTTGCTGTATTGTTGCATTAGCAACGCCTACTTGCTTTGCTGTCGCATTGGTCTGAGAGGAAGCAGCAAATGTCATTTTCATTGCGGCTCGCTTCTGGTCTTCTAATACCCGCAACTGACGCTCTGCGCTCTGCATCGCAGCTTCCGCCTGCTCGAATTGCTGTTGGGTAATAGAATGGTCTTTGATAAGATTGGCATATCGGTCATAGTCCTGCTTAGCTCTCTTAAGAGTCACTTTTGCAGCTTCAATCTGAGCATCGGCAGTAGCAACATTGGCTTGATAACTGGCAATATTTGCGCGTGATGCAGAAGTACTTGCATGTGCAACGCCAAGACCATTCTGTGCGGCAACTAATGCTGCTTGGGCCTGCTCGACCAATATCTGTTCATTCCGGTTATCCAACACCACCAGTGTGTCTCCTTCCTTTACCTGCTGGTTGTCTTTTACTCTAACTTCGGTAACATACCCGGAAATACGAGGTATAACAGGACTGATATTTGCATCTACCTGCGCATCTTCGGTATCTTCGTGGTGCATTGCATGTATATACTTTATTGTACCAAACGTGCTGCCCCCTATCACCAATGCCAGTAATACAATGATGAAACGTTTATTGCGTGGTTGCGGAGCAGGTGTATTTGTTTGCTGTTGATTGTCCATTGTCTTTATGGTTGTAGTTGATAATTGTTGATCAGGTTGATATTATTATTTATGTAGGACTCCCGCAGTTTGTTGTAGCTTTCTATAAGCCACTACTGCATCTGTTTTAGAAAAAGCATAATTAAGTTGCGCCTGCAACTGCGCCACATCGGCCTCCAGAAGCTCTGTTGTTGTCACGAGATTATTGTCATACTTGTTCTTGGTTATTCTGTAATTTTCATCGGCCTGCTCTACTGACTTCTGGTATACTTTTACCTTTTTAAGGCTAAGCAAATACTGGTGATAGGCCTGATTGATTTCGAGCCGTATATTATCAGCCAGCATCCCTTCGGTTGCCTGTATCTGATGTAAGCGGGCCTTTGCCGCATCTACCTTAGCGCCTGCCTTCCAGAGCGCGCCGAGGTTGTATTGCAAACCAATTCCGGCATTCAGCGCATTGGTAAGCGTGAGAAGATTGGGCACATTCGCAGCTATGTAGCCACCTGTAAGTGCCACACCGGGATAGTATTCGGCAGTGGTTGCTTTAACGGCGCTACCGGCAGCATGTTCACGAGCCTCTAAAGCCGCTCTATCCTTTCTGTTTTCTAATGCTGTTGTTTCCCAGGCAACAAGGCTACCCGTCTCTGGTAGTTTTTCGTAACCAAGTGCGTCTGTCAGTATGGTACTACCCTTGGGCAAACCCAACATAAGGTTCATGTTTTCATTGGCAATGCTCAGATTATTCTCTGCTTCCAACAGCGACAGTTCAATCTGAGATTGGTGTAGCTGAGCTTTCAGCAGGTCATTACGTGCCAGCAGTCCATTGCGTTCAAGATTTGAAAAATCCTTTACTCTTGCTTCTTCTCTCGCAAGGTTTTCCTTTACCAATTCTACCGACTTCTGAGCTTTGTACAAATTGCTGTATGCCATTATTGCATTTTGCACTACCTCTTCCTTATCTTTTTCCGCATCGAGTTCAGCTGCCTTTTTTAAAAACTTCGCAGATTCTATACCATACTTAATGCGGAAACCTGAAAACAAAGGCAGCGACAAATTTGCTATCCCATATGCTGCCTGATCTACCTTTGGTGTCCCTCCACCACTTTGAGTTTCACCGCCTGTCGATGAGCCGCTGCTGCTTCCGCTCTTCATTTTAAGGTCGATGGTGGGATTGTTCAACCTGAGGTACGAACCGGATAACTTAACATCGGGCAACTTATTGTTTTTGGCTTCCATATAGTTGGCCGTCGCTTCATCTGTTTTGGCATCGGCAACTTTTAATTTCCCACTGTTACTGATACTAAGAGACACCGCTTCATCAACGGTAAGATGGGTAACGCCCTGAGCAAATACGGGTACAGAAAGTCCGCTACCTATGGTTGACAACAAAAACGTTATTGACAATACTTTATTTAACATTGGTTTCATTGATAAGAATTGCTTTGAAAATACTTTTAAGATGTGTTCGTAGTTTTTTTCCGGTTACCTCTCTGTACTCTTCATCAGACAGGTGTTCCAGACCATTAACTTCTCTATAAAAAAATTCAGATATTATCATCTGACTTACGGTACCTACAATTGTCGCCATAAGGAATACATCGTCAATACTCTTTTTAAACTCACCACTCTTCTGTCCTTCGCGTATGAGCTTCTTTATCGACGCCTGATTCCTTACTTTCAGCTCATGGATGAGCCTGGCTACATCGCCGGTATTGTTTGACAGCTGCTCCAGCAACATCACCTTATGAAAATATTGCTGACTCATAAACTTTGCGACGTAATCGTCAATCAGTACAAACACTTTTTCGAGACTTGTCATCTCTTTGTTCTGAATCAGGTTTTCAATCTTAAGCCGCATGTTGTTGGTCTTCTGTTCAAACACAGCCTCCATTAGCTTTTCCTTTGACCCGAAATAGTAGGATATCATGGCAACATTGACATTGGCGGCCTTGGCAATATCTCTGACAGATGTGCCGTTGAAGCCGGTTACGGAAAATAGTTTTTCCGCAGTGCTTATAATCGCCAGTTGTTTTTCGTTAAACTCCATACTCTTTGATTTCGGATGCAAAACTAAACAGTCGTTTGAATTTAAACAAACGTTTGATTAAAAAATTATTGTTAAAGAATCATCAACAAAAGTTACCAGCCTAAAAAATGTATATTATACGGGCACAATCTGCTCCCGATTGATTTGATACAAACAATAAACAAATTGAAATAATAGAGATAAATTTGAACAAAATTACCATTGATGAAATTTTCAACTAATACAGTGTTAAAGGCGATGATTCTGCTCTTTATGACAATTGCGGGGCTGTATTATGCACAGGATTTTCTAATGCCATTGGCTGTCGGCGGTGTGTTGGCCACTCTATTTTTGCCAATATCTCGTTGGTTAGAAAGTAAAGGCGTTCCCCGTGCTGTTGCTGTACTATCCTGTTTGTTGATAATACTGGTGGTGTTGGCCGGTATCAGTACGCTGATCGGCTGGCAAATATCGGCACTAACGGATGACATGACGTTAATCAAGCAGAATTTAACGGCGACACTCGATTCAATTCAGGACTATATTCTGAAACATGCCGGAATGTCCTTGGAAAAACAATCAGAAATTCTCAACAAACAACAATCGATGTTCGCCGGCCTTATTACAGGCACGGCCGGTTCGCTGGCGAATGTTTTTACCTATCTTATTCTGATATTGGTATACGTTGTTTTCTTGCTCTATTACCGAGGGCACATTAAGCAGTTCCTGTTAAAACTGGCCCCTTCAGAAAAACGAAATGAGATGAACGTCATTGTTAATAGCATTGCAAAAGTGTCTCAACAATATCTGACCGGCTTGTCTAAAATGATTGTGTGTCTATGGCTGATGTATGGAGTCGGGTTTTCGATTGTGGGTGCGCACAATGCATTATTCTTTGCATTCCTTTGCGGCATACTAGAGATAATCCCATTTGTCGGGAATATAACCGGCACAATTCTAACGGTACTTGTTACTGCAGTACACGGTGGTAGCCCCGGCACTATACTGGCTATATTATGCGTATACGGTGCAGTACAGTTTATACAAGGATGGGTATTGGAGCCGATAATAGTGGGAGGACAAGTAAAAATTAATGGACTGTTCTCTATAATAGCACTGATAGCCGGAGAGCTGGTATGGGGCATTCCCGGGATATTTCTGGCGATTCCGTTGATTGCTATGCTGAAAATTATCTGTGATAATATTGAAGCATTGCGTCCATATGGCTTCCTGATTGGAGAAACAGAAACTGCTGCCGGAAAAATAAGTTTTACAGAAAAAATAAAAAAGCTGTTCAAAAAAGGGAATTAATAAAGGTGGTTACGGCATCCCCCCGGTTTCACTCATTTTCCACTATCCATTTCAAAAATTCAACCTATTGCTTATCTTACGAACTAATGCTATTCGTATGATACAAAGGTTATCTGTTTGTATGCTGTTGCTACTTGTAACCAGTGCGGTTGATGCTCAACGCCTGCAACGAATCAGGGGAAGGGTAACAGACAAAGAATCGAAAGCAGCATTACCCGGAGTAACGATTGTGGTAACAGACGGCTCGCCGTTACTGGGAACGACGACTAACGAAAACGGCTACTACTCGATTGACAGTGTGCCGGTAGGCAAACATACTCTTACCGTATCTTACGTTGGCTATGAAAGCCGCTCCTTACCCGGCATATTGGTAACATCTGCCAAAGAAGTAATACTACCCATAGAAATTGAAGAACGAGCTACAGGGATGAAGGAAGTTACTGTAACTCAAAAAAGGGAACACATCAATGATATGGCATTGGTTAGTACCCGCACATTCGACGTTCAGGAAACCGAGCGATATGCCGGCAGCCGTGGTGACCCTGCCCGTATGGCATCGAACTTTGCCGGCGCACAGGGCGGCGACGACTCCCGAAATGACATCGTGATTAGAGGCAATAGTCCGCAGGGTGTATTGTGGCGTATGGAAGGTATCGATATACCCAATCCCAGCCACTTTAATATTCCCGGCACAACAGGAGGTCCAGTGAGTATGCTGAACAATAAAATGCTGTCGAACAGCGATTTCTTTATGGGTGCATTCCCCGCGGAATATGGAGATGCTATCGCAGGGGTATTTGATGTACGTCTGCGCAACGGCAACAATCAAGCGTACGAGTTTACGGGACAGTTGGGGTTGTTAGGTACAGAGATAAGTGCAGAAGGCCCTATTTCTAAGAAAAAAGGTTCTTCATTTCTTGTTAACTACCGATACAGTACGCTGCAGATTTTTCAGGGGCTGAACATAAAAATAGGCACAACATCAGTACCACAATATCAGGACGGTAGTTTTCGCCTAAACTTCCCCATGGGCAAGAAAGGAAATCTTGCATTCTTCGGATTGGGTGGCTCGAGCAGAATAGATTTGATTGTGAGTACGCTCACGGAGCCGGAGCCACAATTATATGGTGAATCTGACAGAGACCAGTATTTTGCATCGAAGACCGGTTTTGTTGGTGGCACCTATGAATACGCTATCAATAAGCGGGCCTATATGAAGTTAACTGTAGCGCAAAGCGGTGGCAATGTATGGGCGCAACACATAAAAGTATTCAGAAATGCTGCATTTGGCATCGACTCTTTGAAAGATGTGCTGGGATATGACTTTAATACAGCATCTACTGTCGCTCATTGGTATATCAACAAAAAAATATCGGCGCAAAAGACATTGAAGTATGGTATCGAAAACAAATACTATCATGTAAACCTACTGGACCGCAGCAGGCAATACCCTACCTCGCGACAGAACTGGCAAATGCGTGAAAACTACATTGGCGGCACTGACCTATTACAGGCATACATACAGTACAAGATAAGACCAACGGAGCGGCTAACGCTTACAGGCGGACTACACGGTCAGTATTTGACACACAACGGCTCAAAATCGTTAGAGCCAAGGGTTGCCATGCGTTGGCGGAAAGAAAAAGGTGTATTTACCGCGGGATATGGACTGCATAGCCAGATGCAACCGCTATACCAATACTTTGCCCAACTGCCCCAAGACCCGGCGGGAGTCATGCGCAACTACAATATAGGCTTTACACGCAGCCACCACTTAGTAGCCGGTTACGAGCGCAAACTCACCAACAACATAAGACTGCGACTTGAAAGCTATGGTCAGTACCTGTTTAATGTTCCTGTGGAAGTGCGTGCAGGTTCGTCATATTCTGCACTTAATCAGGGTGCATCATTCAGCAGAAACTTTCCGGACACTCTACAAAATACAGGTACGGGTTATAACTATGGGATAGAAGCAACATTAGAAAAGTCTTTCAACAAGAGCTTTTATGTATTGCTCACCGGCAGCCTGTTTGACAGCAAGGCTGCGGGCAATGACGGAGTTTACCGTAACACAAGCTATAACACACGGTATGCCGTAAATATACTTGCAGGGCATGAGCATAAAATCGGAAAATACAGCACATTGACCTTGGGGTTCAAAACAACTATGATTGGTGGCAAACTATACTCTCCGGTGGATACCGCTGCTTCTAATGCCCTTAGCGACATGGTAGTGATAGACGGAGAACGAAACTCCTTGCGGTTTAAATCTTACTTCCGAACCGACCTGAAACTTGGAGCTCGATTTAACGCCAAGCACCTGACCCATGAAGTGGCGCTCGACCTCGTAAATGTGACAAATACAAAAAACATCTTGTCTCTTACCTACAGCTCTGACTTAGCATCACAGGGAGTGGCTTATCCGTTTTATACACAGTATCAGTTAGGCTTCCTACCTATTTTCTATTATCGGGTGGATTTTTAGAAACCACGATTAACAAAACAATACTGTTCAACAGTGACAATTAAACCGGCAATTACTTGGCACTTTTTTGTGCAGTCTTCTTTGGCGATGATTTTGAAGCCCGCTTAATTCGTTTTGGCTTTTCTTTTGTTTTAATCTTTACAAACACATGTTTAATGTTACCATTTCCCTTGTCGGAGAGTCGCTCTTCGATATCAAAAGCATCACAGCTCTGTATCAGTAATGTCAGCCGTTTGAATCCGTAATTCCGGGGATCAAAGTCAGGGCGCTTTTTCAAGAGCAAATTCCCCAACTCTCCCAGAAATGCCCACCCGTCTTCATCTGCAACATCTGCAACAGAATTTGTAATCATCTTCAGCAGCGGCGCGTCTATCTTTTTAATTACTTCTTCTTCCTCATGTGTTTCCGTCTGAGCCGTTGTCTCCTCAGCTTTCTTAGCAGGTCGCTGCTTATCTGCAGAAAGAATCTCGATATAAACAAACTTATCGCAAGACGCTATAAAAGGTTCGGGTGTTTTCTTCTCCCCCATCCCTATGACTTTCATTCCTGATTCCCTTAGGCGCAACGCCAGTCGGGTAAAGTCGCTATCGCTGGATATTATGCAAAACCCATCTACGTGTTTACTGTACAGGATGTCCATCGCATCAATAATCATAGCTGAGTCAGAAGCATTTTTGCCCTGAGTATAACTATATTGCTGCACAGGAGTAACGGCATTCTCCAATAAAAGGTTTTTCCACCTATTTACATGCGGCTTAGTCCAGTCGGCATATATACGCTTAAGCGTAGGTGTACCATACTTGGCTATCTCTTCCAACATTTCCTTCAGGTTGGCAGAAGGTACATTTTCGGCATCTATAAGCACCGCAAACCTTAGTTCTTTTTTATTTTCATTGTTTTGTTCCATTCTATCTTCTGTTTTGATTTGAATTGAGGCATATATGATTTACCGACCTCATAACGTCAATCAAACAGCACAGCAATGCTACATAGGATATCCGAAGACGCTAATACAAATATACAATGTTCATCCCGCATAAAATAAACATTACCGTTATGTTTGAACACTAACCCACCCTACGCCACACAAAAGTGTCAATGAAGAATATCGCTATCGGTTAAAGTAAACATAAAAGAATTGTAGCGCTGAAGGCGTTTAATGTTTTTAATTATATTTGCTTATACCAATTTTCGGACATGATTTTACTATCCGCTTTACTGCTACAGGTTGACACTACCCTTCAGGGAATGGCAGATACTGCCGCAGCTCCCGAAGAAAAAATATCGCTATTCAACCTTCTGTGGGAAGGTGGTGCATTGATGATACCATTGCTGCTATGCTCGGTCATTATGGTATATGTATTTGTTGAGCGATTTATGACTATCCGTAAGGCATCGGAGCTGGACCCTACGCTTGTTATGCGACTACAGCAATATGTTGAAGTTGGCAATATAGCTGCAGCGGTTGCTGCCTGCAAGAGCAACCCGACCCCGGTTGCACGCGTGTTGGAGAAAGGCGTTAACCGAATTGGCAAACCGCTTGAATATATCGAGAAATCGATGGAAAACACGGGAAGGCTGGAAATATATAAATTAGAAAAAAACCTCTCTATTTTATCTACGATAGCAGGTATCGCACCAATATTCGGTTTCTTAGGAACCATTGCCGGTATGATTATTCTGTTTTTCAATGTGCAGCATCAAGGATTTTCATTGGAAACCATTGCAGGTGGTATCTATACAAAAATGGTTACATCCGCATCGGGATTGATAATAGGTCTGCTTGCCTATGTAGGCTATGCCTATCTGAATGCACAAATCAACAAAACTGTAAACAGAATAGAATCTGTTTCTGCAGAGTTTTTGGATACAATTCAACAACCTAACCACTAAGCAACAGCAAGATGAATATAAAGAGGCGAACGTCACATGATCCGCAGGGACATTCATCGGCATTGAACGATATTTTGTTCATATTGCTGTTGTTTTTCCTTATTATATCGACGCTTGCCAATCCGAATGTCGTAAAGTTGAGCATACCTAAGGCAAAGAGCAATACTAAAGCCAAACAAACAGTAGTCGTATCTGTAAACGATAATCAACAATTTTTTGTGGGCACCACGCCGGTAGTGGTAGATTCCCTGAAACCTGTAATAGCTGCGGCTATTGCTAAGTCACAGGATGTAGAACCTACCGTTGTTATCAATGCACATAAAGAAGCCACTGCAGATAATATTGTGGCTATTATGCGTGCTGCGCACGACCTGAACCTTAGAACGGTACTGGCTGTAGAGAATAACAGCAGGTAACAGTGACCAACTATCTAACTACAGTTTCACAAACTTTTTGGCGGCATAGCCATCAACCGATACCAGGTACTCTCCGGGAGGTAATTGCGAAATATTGATTTTAGTATCAGGCTCGGCTATCGCCCCGTTTAACCACTGTTTGCCAAGCATATCTAAAATACGGTATTGAGCTACACTAAGCATTGCATCGTCTCCAAAACTTAACCACAATGTATTGCCCGATGGATTTGGATACAAAGTGGCAGCAAAAGACTTTGTTTGAATGGGGGTCGACAATGTACTAATGCCTGCACCCTCAACTATTTTATAAAATAATCCGGAGGCTACATTCTCGAAATGTCCAATAGCTCCTGAGGGCCATCTGACAATAATCGAGTCGATAGACGTAGCATCATTTAACCCGAAATGCACCCGTAAATCGTTTTGCCCCTGAAAGGTGTTTTGGGCATTAACTTCCCTCATTTGCCATACCGGTGTACCGCCTATTGTTGCCTTTAGCCTGACAATAGCACCGATAGCAGAGCGATTGGACGCAACACCTACTAAAGAGATATTCACAAACTTCCTTCCTATGGCAACAGCGTCGTTTATGTATAAGCCTACTGATGCAGCCGTACCCGTGTTGCCTACGCCATTGACAAACAAATCGAGGTCGCCATCATTGTCGTAATCTCCGTTAGCGATACTGCATATTGCCGTTGGCGTAGTAAACCCTCCCGACAAATACGAAAAGGTGCCATCGCCATTGTTTTGATAATACTTGGTTGTCTGGTTGTCATTGGTAATAATAACGTCCAGATCACCATCATTGTCATAGTCGCCCCAACAGTTTGCAAGGCTGGTGGTGGTGGTTGTGAAAGGAGTGGTCGTGAGGTTGTACGTACCACTATTATTGACATAAAACCGTGTAGCTACCCCTCTGTAATTAGTAAGACATAGGTCAAAATCACCATCGTTGTCAAAGTCTATGAAATTATAACATTGCCCGTCCTGCGTCTGTGTGGCAAACAGTTCGCTTGTCATGGGCACCATAGTATCGGTTCCTGTTTCCACTTTCATGTTCTTAAAGCAATAGTCATAGTCGGTGGTACCATCTGCGGGGCCGCTGGCAATAAATAAGTCCATATCTCCGTCCAGGTCGTAGTCGCTCCAATAAGGGTTTGTGTATGCATCAAGCGAGGTGGTAAACGGATAACCGGATACAGAATCAGTACTAAACGATGGCATTTTTTGCCGATAAAGTCTACATGGCTGTGATACAGCCGGAATAAGAAAGCCTTTTGCATGCGCAAATACAAAATCGAGCTGCCGGTCTTTGTTATAGTCACCAATCGCAACACCAAAAGCACCATATCCCGCAAGCCCCGGCACTTTGGCAGAAGAATCAATCAAAATACCTGACCCATTGTTGAAATACACTTTCGACGGCACTCCTGCGATTATGAGGTCATTATCGCCATCATTGTCTAAATCAGCACAACTGCTACCCGATGTACTGTTTAAATGGGCGAACGGCAATGGAGTCATAGCAGTATACGTACCGTCTCCGTTATTGATAAAGGCAAACTTTGGCGGAGCAAATATGTCAACATACTCATCTCCATTCAGCTCTACAAAAGAAGCGCCTACATAGCTGTTGCCGGTCACATATGCAGTAACGTCATTGAGCGGATTTGTATCGTGTATCCATCCACCCTGACCCAATACAGAATTACAATTTACAAATACCAAGAGTATAAAAAATACAACAGATCCCTTCTTCATTGTCCAGTTTTTCGAATTAGCTAATAGATGGCTCGAGCCAACATAGAAAAGACGAAATCCATTACATCGACCTTTGGTTTCGAATGGAATTAGTGTACCAGAATATAAAGAGGGCATCGAAAATTTGTTATTTTCGATGGCCTCAAGAAGTCTCCTTTTGCCGGAGCTAAACCTTTATTGTTTTACAAACTTCTTTGCCTCCATACCATTTATACGAACGATGTACAAACCTGCAGGAAATGATGAAACGTCTACTTTCACCGCATCAGCATTAGGCTGAATCTTATTGTGATACAGCACCCTACTCGTAATGTCAGTAATTAACACCTCTGCAGACACACGGCTATTCCATTCAATATTCAAGACGGTTGCCGCAGGATTAGGGAAAATACTTAAATCTGACTGCTTTACGGCATTAGACGCTATACCTGAAGTTCCTTCCTCTACAGCGTTTGTATAAACAGTTATGGTATCAGCGGTTATATCGTCCGTTACCCGAACCCTGAAATAGTCTGTACCAAGATAACCGGCATCGGCCGTATAGGTAACGCCGGTTGGTTTTACCGTAGTGGCATCTCCCACAGAGGTTGCCGTAGTGGTCAATCCCGACACTACGCCGTGGGCGGGAGCCTGAACAATCTCCCACTTTTCCGTTTGTCCCATGTCCAGGTCGGTCGCCCACAATAGAGAGTCGATTCCATAGATACCACCCGGATTTGTAGTCATAAATACTCCCTCGCCATAAGCAAATGTCGGAGTTGTTGTCAGGGCGATGATTTTCCGAATTCTGTGATTATTGCTATCAGCCACAAAGATATTACCTGCGCCGTCCACACAAAGACCATAAGGGTAATTCATATTTGCCAACTGAGATCGGATATCATCTGAATAACCCTGTATTGCAAAATCTCCTGCAACAGGAAACAAAGAATCAGATGCAAAGTCGAGTACCCTGCACGCACAGCTTATCTCTGTATTGTACAAGTTGCTGTCCGGTCCAAAGCACAGACCTGTAATGGTTCCCAACTGGGCATCCAATGCACCAACATTATCCACAAGCCCTAAAGGGTACGGCATAGTGGTACCCAAAATCGTAGAAATGATACCTGTTGACATATCAATTTTACGCACTACAGAATTATCATATCGTGGGAAACTCGGGTTTTGATCAGAAAAATAAACATTTCCCGCCGGATCTAAACAGATTACAATCGGGCTTTTCAGCCCGGCATCAAATGCCGCACCACCATCCCCGGCATAGCCACTTGTGTCATTGCCTGCGATAGTGGATATAATTCCTGTAGCACCAGACACCATCCTGATACGGTTATTATTTCTATCAACGATAAATAAGTCTCCGGCAGGGTTTACTGCGACGCCCTGAGGTTCGTTCAATTGGGCAGCAACAGCAAGCCCGCCATCCCCACTAAACCCTGCAGCACCGGTACCTGCCACAGTCATGATATTGCCTGTCACCGCATCAACTTTCCTGATTTTGTTGTCAGTAGACATGTAGATATCACCATGTGTATCTATACATATATAGTTAGGAGAAATTGCCGCAGAAGTTGCAGGAACATTATTGGCTGTCGAAATGCCACCACCGGCAATTGTCGTGATTTTTGAATTTAATGCATTGTACTTTCTAATACGCCTGTTCCCAATATCTACAAATATCAAATTACCCGCAGCATCAAGACATACATCTTTCGGACCACTTATTACGGTGTTCTTCCCTTCTTTGTTGTCACCATTAAAACCAGGAACACCGGTACCGACAACCGAAACAGTAACTCTTTGAGCGAAGGACGCAATAGGACACGCCATCAACGCAAGTCCCCAAATCGAGAAAAACAGAGTAATCTTTTTCATAAATATTGAATTTCTTTTTTAGATAGACACGTTTAAAACAAAATAGGTTGGTCTTGGACGAAAATCAGAAAACGCAACATCACTATTTAGCGTAATAGCGATTGTATAAGGACCTTGCTAATCGCAATAAATGCTAACTAATAACTATCAAAATAAAAAGGCGTCGAACGATTTACCATTCAACGCCTTCCATAAAAAAGTTATTCTAAATAAGCTAAACCCTTATTGCTTCACAAACTTTTTCGCTTCCATTCCATTTAGACGAATCATGTACACGCCGGCAGGATAAGATGAAATGTCGATTTTTGTAACGCCGGCATTGCCTTTGAAGCTATTGTGATACAGAACCCGATTGGTAATATCTGTTATCATAACATCTGCAGATGAGCTGCTATTCCACTCAATATTTAAAGCGGTAGTCGCGGGATTTGGATAAATACTCACATCAGTTGGCGACATGTTAGTACCAGCTACCCCGGTAGTAGCACCTCCACCATCATCATCTTTTTCTACCGCATTTGTGTAAATCGTTATTGTATCTGCAGTTTCGTTGTCGGTAACCCTAACCCTGAAGTAGTCTGTACCGAGATATCCGGCTTCAGCTTTGTAAGTAACACCGGTTGGCTTCACAGTGGTCGCATCACCGACAGATATAGCAGTTGTTGATAATCCTGACAGCATACCGTGCACAGGAGCTCTCACAACTTCCCACTTTTCCGTTTGTCCCATGTCAAGGTCCGTCGCCCACAACAGAGAATCAATACCATAGGTATCGCCGGGATTTGTGGTCATAAACAACCCATCGCCATAAGCAAAAGTGGGCGCCGTAGTCAATGCGATTATTTTTCTTATTCTGTGGTTGTTACTATCAGCGACATACACGTTGCTTGCGTTGTCAACACAAAGCCCGTAAGGGATGTTCATGTTTGCCAAAGGAGAACGAATATCATCGGAGTAACTCTGGATAGAAAAATTACCTCCCACTAAAAACAAAGAATCAGATGCGAAATCGAGCATACGGCATGAGCAACTCATTTCATTGCAGTACAGGCACCCATGGGGGCCGAAACACAAGCCCGTAATAGTACCCAATCTAGCTTCCAGAGCAGGTACATCTTCCGTCAGAGGACCAGGAGTAATAGAACCTAAAACAGTTGAAATTACGCCTGTTGACATGTCAATTTTACGGACTATAGAGTTGTCATATGACGGAAAATTGGGACTTTGATCAGAAAAGTAAACATCACCGGCAGGACCTACGGTAATTACAGCAGGTCGTTTCAACTCCGCTACTACAGCTGCGGCACCGTCGCCCGAATACCCCATCGTACCAGTTCCGGCAATTGTAGAAATAACACCTGTAGTACCGGAAACCATGCGGATGCGATTGTTATTTCTATCCACTATGAACAGGTCACCCGCTGCATTGATAGCGATACCCTGTGGCTTGTTTATCTGTGCAGCAATGGCCGGACCACCATCTCCACTAAAACCGGCAACACCTGTACCGGCCACCGTCAAAATATTACCGGATGCTGCGTCAATCTTTCTGATTTGATTATCAGTAGAGATGTAAATGTTTCCATGAACATCTATACAAATGTAATTAGGTGAAATGGCTGCTGACGTAGCCGAAACGTATTCGGCAGTAGACGTCCCCCCACCTGCGATCGTCGAAATTTTTGAGCTCAGTTTATCTCGTTTTCGCACCAGCCCGTTTCCTCTGTCAACAAATAGCAGGTTTCCCGCTGCATCAAGGCAAACATCTTTCGGCCCATGCAGAATTGTATTTTTCCCTTCTATGCCATCTCCATTAAATCCGGCAATACCCGTACCGACAACAGATACAGTTACTCGTTGAGCTAAAGAAGAAATTGAGGACACAACTAATGCTAGCCCCAAAACTGAAAAAAACATTGTAAACTTTTTCATAACAAACTTTTTTTTTGGGATGAACGGACAAGAAATTACAATCTATTTCAACAGGGGAAGTAAGCTAAAGTTAACAAAAAATTACAACAAAGAAAAGAAAAACAATATTTATTAATTATTTCAGATATCGGACAGCTAAAAATTATTCTGAAACATAAACAATTTGCAATTTACATATTGCGAAACCTAACGTCCGTTAATATCTGGAATCACGTCAATTTCATTATATAATAAATCGACTTTGTTTTATAATTTTAGCTGACACGCATCAATTCTATTAAGATTATATGAAACGTAAAAAATCGATATGGCTGTCCCTAATGGCAATTGCATTATTGTTTGTAAGTAACACCGTCAATGCGGGTATCGGCATGGTTAAGTTTGGGGCACACCTGGGAGGTAATGGCTGCTCAGGGACAGGTATATGCAAAACCGGAGCAATAGGCACCGAAGTCAATTTTGTATATCATGAATTTACTGACTCCGCCGCGCATGGAAACTTCTCAAGCCTGACGATGACATTTGACTATGATGAGGCTTTGCTATACGGGTTTATGGGAGGCACGAGAGGCGGGTCTTATACCTTTACAGGAGGATATACTTTCGATCACCCGGAAGACAAGAATCTGGGCGTACCTTCTACCTACTCAATTCCGGATGGCTATTTGGCAACTCTGGAGCCGGTAGACGCCAAGGGGAAAACAAAACTGATAATTACCCAATTTATTCGTTTTCAGAAATAGAAACGGGAACGGCAACCTACATAAAAAGGTACATGATACGCAGGGTATACATATTATTAAACTGCTGATTTCTACCAAAGTTTTCAGGTGGTTTATTTCTGATAGAAACCAGAGAATACTGGAAACGTAAATTAAGGAAAAAGCCCTTCCAGCAATGCAGACTACCCGAAAGTAGAAAGTTGTAATCGCTTTTCTTAAAGGGAAAGTCTTCAGTGTTTATTACCTGAGACGGCACGGTAACAATATTTTCGGTACTTGTTCCTAAACGAGAATAGGAAACCCCTGCTCCAAAATGGCTTTTTCGTTTGTCAAAATAGCTGAGCATAATGGGCACTTCTGCATAATTAAGCGTAATATTATAATCTGTGATGGTCCGACCGGGGCTGATAATGTAATAATCCTTGGACTTAGCTCCTTTCTGAGAATATAAAACTTCCATGCTCACGGCTAAGTGCTCTTCGAACTTAGTATAAACTATTCCGCCAATATTAAAACCGGATTTGTGATAACCGGCAAAGTTATCGCCATCTACCTGGCTAAAGTTCCGTCCAAGTATTAACCCACCATAAAACGTTCTTTCGTTCTCGATATAATAATTTTGTGCCGCCAGTCGAAAACTGCCGCAAACAAACAGAAATATGAAAACATAAATTTTATTCGACATCGATTGACTATTAGCAGTTGCCTTTCTCAAATATACAATTGTTACCGAAACAGATACATAACCCTAACGCTCCACAAATTATTAAATTGCTTTTGAGCCCGCGCTAAACCCGGTGGGGATGCTGTCCGTATTGGTGTAAGTCCATACTGAAATCTCAAATTAAAAAACAATCCCTTCCAGACATGCATTTTTGCGGCAAGCACCAAATCATAGGTATTTGTCTTAAATGGGTATTTCGAAAAGTCTAAAGTATATGCGGGGAATGCAGCCATAGATTCTGTGCTACTTACCAGCCTACTATAAGAAACGCCAAGACCAAAATGACTCTTGTGTTTATCGAAGTAGTTAATCATTAATGGAATTTCCGCATAATTTTCAGTTATGTTGTATTTTGTAATCAACGTAGTACTATCTATCGGAGAATATCTGGCATAGTCACTTCTGGCGCCTCGTTGACTGTAAAGTAGCTCAAAACTAAACGCCAAATGCTTGTGCAAACGAATGTATCCTATACCGCCCACGTTTAATCCAACTTTCCTATAACCGGCATAATTATCTCCGTCGACCTGAGAAAAGTTCACACCTGCAACAGCTCCCACGGTTATCAATTTCGGGCGTTCTAAATACAAACCACCCGATTCGTCGTCAATTTGTGCATTGGCTACGCCACAAAATATAACTAACAGAACATTGATTAAAAGAAGTGCTGCAAATTTTCTACTTTTATTCATTGAAACAGCCAAAGCTAATGAGCTTCAAATATACACCAAACACGCTAAAAAAACTGGAGGGGCTTTACGAAGAAGCCCGCTACATCATACGTTATGAGAAAGGACATTTTAATAGCGGCTACTGCATTCTGGAAGAACGGCGGGTAGTTGTCATTAATAAGTTCTTCAATGTTGAGGGACGTATCAATGCATTGATAGAGATTTTGCAAAGCATTACTGTAAACGAAGATGAATTGAGCAGCGAAATGCTAAAGTGGTATAAACAATTAAAGGCCGATCCGGATTTTGGTGAAAGCGATTCTGTTCAATCAAAAATGGATATGTAACCGTGAAAGTGACGTTCCTTGGTACCGGTACATCGCAGGGTGTACCCTTTATTGGTTGTGATTGCGCAGTGTGCAAATCCGGAGACAAGCGAGACCAGCGACTACGTTGTTCTGTTTGGATAGAAGTAAACGGAAACAGCATCGTGATAGACAGTGGGCCGGACTTTCGCTATCAGATGCTTCGTGCCAATATTCGCAAGTTGGATGCAATTGTATATACCCATGGCCACAAAGACCACATAGCAGGATTAGACGACATCAGACCGTATAACTTTTTTAGCAAAAAGCCCGTGGCCATATACGCCACAGAGGAAACACAAATGGCGATAAAGCGTGAGTTTAGCTACATATTTAACTCGCCAACCTATCCCGGGATTCCGCAAATAGAACTAAATACAATTTCAGCATCCGAGACGTTCAAAGTCGGCGGTGTAGATATTACCCCTATAAGAGTACTGCATTATAAAATGGAGGTATTAGGTTTCAGAATCGGCGACTTTACCTACATCACTGACGCCAACTTTATTGCACCGGAAGAGCTTGAGAAAACAAAAGGCAGCAAGGCGCTGGTCCTAAATGCCTTACGTCACGAAGATCACATCTCGCACTATACATTAGCACAGGCAATAGAAGTAGCAAAGTCAACAGGGGCACCGGAAGTTTATTTCACCCACATCAGCCATCAATTAGGTTTACATACAGAAGTTGAAAAAACATTGCCGGAGGGAATGCATCTGGCGTACGACGGATTGACATTGCAATTCTAACCGAAAGTACGTCTGTTACACACTCCCAACTCTAAATACAAAATTGAAACTGTGTTCCATCATATTGATTTTCTGTGCGCTCTTCCCAAGGGGGAGCTTTTGTCAAAACCTTGACCTCGACTTGCTAAGAGATATTAATGCAAACAGAGCAAAATCTGCCGACAAATACTTTTCTGTTATTGCAGGTACAGCCTACCCATTTGCTGTCCTTACCCCCATTACCGAATTTACAATCGGACATTTCGCGAAAAACAGCCAACTGAAAGAAGAAGCGCTCATACACATTGCCGGCTCTGCTATTACCACTGTCTGCGTTATAGGACTGAAGTATAGTATAAGTCGTACACGGCCATTTGATACACATTCTTTTGTAAACCCATATTACGAACCAAATTCGCCGTCGTTTCCATCTTCCCATACATCAATAGCATTCGCATGGGCAACTACCATGAGTATGCAGCACCACAAATGGTATGTAATCGCCCCTGTCTACCTGTATGCCGGCACAGTGGCATATTCGAGAGTGTATATGGGTGTACACTACCCTTCCGATGTGCTTGCGGGTGCTATTGTCGGAACTGCGTCTGCATGGGTGGCTCAGAAGGGAGCACAATGGATAAACAAGAGAAACGAAAAGCGTGGAGTGGCAGAAACTAATTTGGCTCCAGCTTTGCCAACTACGGAGTGAGTACCCGTTGCCTGATAGCCTCATACATCACCATTCCTGCTGCCACCGATACGTTAAGCGAATCAAAGTCCGCTGCCATTGGAATCCGTATCAGATAATCAGCACGCTTCAACACGTCCTTACTTATTCCTGTATCTTCGGCACCCATAACGACCGCAGTAGGAATCGTAAAGTCACATTCGTAAACAGGAATACTACCCTTCATCTGCGTTCCAAGTACTTGAATACCGTTTAGTTTCAAAATGTCTATCGCCTGCGGCACAGATGGAATACGACACAACATTATCTTTCGTAACGCTCCGGCAGAAGTTTTAATAGCTTCTTCGGTAAGGGATGCAGCATGAGAAGTTGGTAGTATCAGCCCTTGCGCACCGCAACATAATGCACTTCTTGCAATGGCACCGACATTGCGCACGTCTGTAATGCCGTCCAATAAGAGAAAAAGTGGTGTCTTGCCTTGTTCTACAACATGAGAGATTGCAGCTTGCAAGTCTATATAATTCAACAGTGACCCCCATGCTACTACACCTTGATGTTGTACCCGAGTCAACCCATCCAACTTAGGGGCAGGCACCTGACTTACGGGGACATTATGCTGCCTGGCCAATTGCTTTATTTTCCCTATGTCGTCGCCGGATGCGGTTCGAAGTAGGAAAATTTTCTCAATGGTGACACCCTGCTCAAGAGCTTCGAGAACTGGTTTTCTACCCGCCAGTAACGGCAATGATGGTTGTCTGGGCTTCATTGGGTAAACCTACAATAAAAACAGGAAAGGAAATACAATGACCATGTCTGAAAATCACAAACCTATACTCTTAAGGTACAATGCTTCTACCTTCTTTCGCGCCCATTCTGTCTTGCGCAAAAATTTGAGACTCGACTTCACACTCGGATTTTCGTAAAAGCAGTTAATGCGTATGCGCTCATTCATCTCTTCCCAACCATAGTGTTCCACCAGATGGTTAAGCATCATCTCCAGTGTAATGCCGTGTAAAGGGTTGTTCTTCTGTGGAAATTCCATATCAACTTCGATATTTTACCTCTTGTAAAGGTACTATCCAACGCTAAAATAAACGCACAAAAAAGGCGAAGCTCAAAAGCTTCGCCTTAAAAAAGTTTAGAGCTAACATTACTTTATCCCCAACTTCGCTTTCACCAATGCAGTCACATCATACTTATCTTTACTAAATACGATACCTCCCTGACTGTTGATATCAAAAATATAGTCAAAGTCCTTGTCTTTCGCTACGTCTTTGATTGCCTTATCTGCCTTTTCCAGAATTGGAGTGTACAAATCCTGCTTCTTTGTCTGAATTTTCTCCTGAGCACTTTGCTGAGTTGTTTCAATTCTCGACTGCAAATCCTGAAGTTCTTTAGTTTTCACTTCCTTCATAGCTTCACTCATTGTCCGCTCACCAGACTGAAATTGTTGCAATTTTGTTTGAAACTCCTTTGTCATCAGGTCTATTTGTTCCTGAAAAGTACGTGTATATTTAGACAATGCAGAGTCAGCATTAACACGCTCCGGCATAGATTGCAATAACACTGCAGAGTTGATATATGCGATCTTAAGCGTGGTATTCTGTGCCATCGCAACATTTCCTAAAATAAGCCCGCAGGCAAAAAGCATGAATATTTTTTTCATCTTGTATTTATGTGGTTTTGTTTGATTTTAAGTGGTGCAAAGTAAGTGCCATTATTTGTTTATTCCAAGAATTTTTAACACATCATCGCTTTTGTCGAGCTTAGGATCTGCATAAAACAAAGTAACCCCTCCTGCTTTGTCCAGCACAAGGTCGTACCCTTTTTGTCCTGCCATCTTCTGAACAGCATTGAATACACGGTCCTGAATTGGCTTTACCAATTCCTGACGCTTTTTGAACAAGTCTCCCTCATAACCAAAGCGTTGCTTTTGCATATCCTTTGCTTCTTTTTCCTTAGCTATTATCTCATCCTGGCGGCGCTGGCGCATTTCATCCGACAGCATCGGTTTCTCTGCCTGATACCCTTTGTACATTTTTTCAACTTCAGCCATCATATCGTCTATATCTTTTTGCCAAGACTCTGACAATCTGTCTAACTTTATCTGAGCATCCTGGTAATCAGTTACCTTTTCCAAAATGCTCTTTGAGTCGATAAAACAGTAACGCTGAGCATTTACTGTAGTAACCGCAGCTATCGCCAAAAGAAAACTCAATATGGTCTTTTTCATACCTCGATTTTTAATATTAAGAATATCAAACTTTAACAACTAAAATTACTGAATTCCGGCACATAAATTATTCCGGCTCGAATCCAAGCATAAACGTGAACTGCCCCATCCCTTTGATTCCCTTTGTTCCGCTTACAGGATTGTACTTGTCTACACCTATACCATAGTCAAGTCCTAACAAACCAAACATTGGAAGAAACACCCTTATACCCATTCCTACGTCTCTGTTCAACTTTAAAGGATTAAACTCCGAAAAGCGATTCCAGGCATTTCCTGCGTCAGCAAACATCAATCCATAAATGGTTGCTGTTGGGCTCAGAGAGAATGGGTAACGAATCTCAGCTACATATTTATTAAATATAGTTGCTGCACTTGCATAAACAGGATACCCACGCTGACTGATAATTTCAGTACCAGTAAAGAAGTTACCCATTGTCATACCATCACCACCCAACTGATACCGACCAAACGGCGCATAACCGATAGATTTATCATAATAGCCCATAAAGCCATACTTCGCTGCCAGTTTAAGTACAAAATTACCATATATCTGCTGATACCACTCCGATTGGAATCGATACTTGTGATATTCAATCCACTTATATTTCTCAGAGTTACTTGATTCAGAGTAGTCTTTTCCGCTAAATGCACTGAACGGTGGTGTAAACTGGAATGTAAATGACAATTTAGAGCCCGCCCTCGGGTACAACGGACTTTGAATAGAATTTCGAGAAAGTATAAGTTTGAAGTTCAGGTCATTACTAAAACCATTGCTAAAGCCGGGGATAATAGAGAACTCTTTAAGTCGGTAGTTATTATAAAAAACACCATAATTAAAAATAAAGAAGTCATCAGGCCAGCGCAGTCTTTTACCCATTGACAAACCACCACCGGTAAGTCTAAAAAACGACGATCGAGGGTCTACTTTTCCACCGGTTGAGTTAGTCAGACCAGACACCCCGGAACGAAACGTATAAATCAGATTTGCTGTTAGTGCATTAGGCTTTTTCCCTCCCAACCATGGTTCTGTAAACGAAGTATTCAGAGAGTTGAAAAACTTGCCACTCGAGGAGTAGTTTACAGAGAATTTCTGCCCATCGCCTACCGGCAACGGATTCCAAAGATCTGGTTTGAATATATTTCTGGCAGAGAAATTATTGAAAGTAATACCGACGTTTCCATAAAACCCAAGACCGCCACCGAAGCCGGCAGATAATTGCAACTGGTCACTTGACTTCTCAACAACCGAGTAATCGATGTCAACCGTTCCGTCTTCAGGGTGTGGTTTGGGTTGAATTCCTATTTTCTCCTGATCGAAATAGCCCAGATTCGCAATCTCCCTTTGAGAGCGAATAAGCTCTGTCCTGCTAAACTTATTTCCCGGTAGCGTACGTAGCTCGCGCCTGATAACATGTTCATTGGTTCGGTCATTACCCGAAATATTTATATCCCTTATTACTGCTTGCTCACCTTCCGTAATTCGCATTTCAAAGTTGATGGTATCTCCACCGGAAATTGACGTCTCCACCGGTTCTATATTGAAAAACAAATAACCATCATCCATATAAAGACTACTTACATCCTCCCCGCCTTCAGGGCTCAATTGTCTCCCCATACGGGTTTCAAGCAACTCAAGGTTGTAAATGTCTCCCTTTTTTATTCCCAAAACACGCGACAACACTTCTGCTGAATACTTTGTATTTCCCTTCCATTCTATATCCCCGAAGTAGTAGCGGGCGCCTTCTTTAACCTTAATATCTACGTTTATATTTCCGTTTTTTACCGGATATATTGAGTCTGCAGCAATGGCAGCATCTCTATAGCCTAAAGTATTGTAGTAAGCAATAAGCGTTCGCTTATCTTCTTCATATTTTGACTGGTTAAACTTCGATGAAGCAAAAAGCTTAAAACGAAAATACGGGTCCAGGGCATCGAGTGTCTTGGAAACAGACAGAAACCCAAAATTGTTGATATACTTACGGAAAGAGCGTTTAGAACTACCGTAAACATTTTCAGATTTACCCGGATGCAACGTCAATCGACTCATTTCCTTGGTTGACTTTAGTGTTCTCTTCAACCTTGATTCACTTGCATGATCTGCTCCTGCAATATTTATTTGGTTAATGTGCGTCTTGCTGCCTTTGTTTATGATGAAGGTCAATATCACTTTATTAACCGCCAGTGTATCTTTCCTTTCTTTAGCTTCTACGGTCACTCTTCCAAACCCTTTGTCCGTATAATACTTCTTTATGCGCTCCGCTGCTTCTTTTTTAGTTGCTTCAGTAACTACTTTATTGGTTACCAACGGAACTTTATTTTTCAGCTCTTTAGCTTCACCCGTTTTAATATTCTTGAAATTGAAACGACTTAACCGGGGACGTTCTTCTACACCAATATTGATAAACACTTTGTCATCAATAATTTTTGTAACGGTAATTTCAATATTTGAAAAAAGCTCTTGTTTCCACAACGCCCTGATAGCACTTGCAATGCCATCATCGTTGGGCAAACGTAACTTCTGACCGACAACAAGATTAGTAACAGAAATCAGCAAATCCTGATCCAGATATTCTGCACCGGTAACGGTGATACCTGCCAGACTGTATTCTTTGGGTCTATTAACAGAAGCTGTCGCTTGCTTGTATGCGCTAAGCCCGCCACCTTTATCTGCACCGCCTATTTGTGCTACGGCATCCAGTCCACCAGCAAAAATCAGCGCAAAAATCATGGCGATAAGGTTACCCTGAGTATTTTTTTTACGATTGCCGGACCAGCTACCCTCACGGTTGCCGACGACAGATTTCACCCAAATGGGTAGTTTTATCATCATGTTTCTTTTGGGGCTTTGTTTTGGTTTATTCGTCATCTCCCTTTACTTCGGTGGGTTTAGTCATTTGAATTTGTTCACTTGTTTTTCCAAAACGCCGCTCGCGTTGCTGATAATTAATTAATGCGTCATATAAATTCGGCTCCCTGAAGTCCGGCCAATGTACATCCGAAAAATACAATTCGGAATAAGCCAACTGATATAGAAGAAAATTACTGATTCGGTATTCTCCGCTGGTCCTTATCATCAACTCAGGATCAGGGTAATCCGAGGTATAAAGATGCTTTTCTACTACGGCATCAGTGATATCCTCGGGGCTTAGCTCCCCTTTCGCAACTTTCGCAGCTATTCTCCGTGTCGCTGCTGTTATCTCACCTCTGGAACTATAACTTAAAGCAAGAATCAGATTTAGACCGGTATTTGAAGACGTAATCTCCCTTGCCTCATTCAACTCTTTCTTGCAACTTTCGGGCAAACTCTCAAAATCGCCAATCACATGTAGCTTAACATTGTTCTTCTTAAGTTCATCCACTTCCTTCCTGATAGTATTTACCAGCAATTCCATAAGTGCATCAACTTCCGCTTTTGGCCGATTCCAGTTTTCTGCAGAAAACGCATACAACGTTAGGTAGCCAATTCCAACTTTGCCACAAGCATCAACTATGCTACGTACACTCACTACCCCTTCGTAGTGACCATATACCCTATCTTCTCCACGCTCTTTTGCCCATCGTCCATTGCCATCCATAATTATGGCAATGTGCTTTGGCAATCTACTTAAGTCTAATGATTCCGGAATGTTCATTGTGTTGCAGTACGAAAAGTGCGCAAAGGTACAAAAATAGCGTACAGCCTCTCGTAACAAAATATTCAAATACAGTTTAACTCGATTTTAACTGCAAATAAATTGTTAACTAACCACCACCCATTGTTAATAACATGTGCATAATGTCTGCAAATCCTGCAAATGCTGTAACTTTGTCTTAAGAAGGTGTGTAATCCTATCCTTCACCCCTGCAGAACTTATACTATGAAAAAAAGAAAGTACTTACTTCCCCTTAGTATGTTGCTTGGCTGTGTTGCAACTTTTGCTACTAATCAACACTTATCAGCAAAAGGCATTAATGACAGCGTACGATTTTGGTCCGCCGACTCTTTATTGTTAGCCAGCGATTTCAAATATTATTCAGATACATCAATACGACATTCGAATTACTGCTACAAAACAAGCTCGCTGCTTGACATAGAAGTGTACATAAGTGACTACAAAAAAACAGACAGCGAGTTTAAGTATATTGTATACCCTCTGTTTTATGAATACGGTTCCTGGTTACACGATACCGCATTGCTAACTCACGCACAGGTACATTTTAATATTAGCGAGCTATATGCTAGGAGGATCCGTAAATACCTCCATGAAGCTACAAATAACCCCAAGCAACTTAAGAAGATTAAGAAAGGCATCTATGACCTATTGGAAAAGCACGCTATTTGCCATGAAGTCTATGACAACGAAACAAACATGGGAAAGTTTCAGAACATGCAGATATTTTGGAATGATCAGACATATAACAAATTGGATACGCTGAACAATTTCAAAAGCCCGATCGACTCTTTCACATCCAAACAATTTCAATAGTAAATCTAATACCCCGTATCTTTATTCTCGTACTGTGCGTACAAATGCATTGTATGGCTCCTATACGAGTATATGAAAAAAGCAATATCCGTATTATTTGTTTTGGGTCTGACTTGGTGTTACGGTTGTTCTGCCAATGCTCAGGTTCGCGTTATGCATAGTGCATTAAAAAAGAAACACAAAAAGAAAAGACGACACAAAAAACAAAGAGATGTAAGTTTTCCAAGACCTTTTGTCACAGCAAAAGTATCAAGAGTAAACTATCATGACAAGAACCGAGATATTGACGAAGTGTTCTATGCCCGTTGGGATATAGATAAAAAACTTACTTACAGCGACTTCCGTTACAATAAAAACCTATATGATAAATTCTTCCCTGCAAAGGATACAGACATTAGCAATGTAATCTACCCCGATTACAGAGAATTCTATAAAGAACTCTCCATAAGGATGAATACTGCCGACCCGGCAAATGAACGCTTCTGGCAGCAAAAAATAGAGCAGGTACTCACCAAGCGTAGCGACAGCGTCAATGACACAAGTAACATTTCTGAGGACATGACGGACCTTACATTTTCGTTCGTTATAGACTCTCCCGCTGCATCTGTGATATCAATAGACCCGATTATATACAAACTTAGAACCGGAAGCTACTATTATAACATTGCGCCTCTATTCAGCAAACAGGAGTCCTGGATGATTGCGAAGTCTGAAGACATACTGTTACACGAGCAGATACATTTCGACATTTTTGAGCTATATGCCCGTAGAATGCGTAAATATCTCCTATTGAGCGTAAAACGAGCACATACTACCGGAAGTCCCAATGATTTGGTAAATGACATCACTCCTACCTTCGACAAACTTTACAAACAGCTTAACGCGCTACAGTACGAGTTCGACAGACAAACCGGAACCATTACAGAGTCCAACGGCTCACTCTTTTCACTAAACGAAAAGTGGACTACATTCTTAAAAAATAAAATTGAAGAACTGGCTGAATATGCCACTCCGGAAGGTATCATTTCCATTGAATGATTCAAAATATTTCTAGGCCTGGTGCATTCCTAACAATCAAAAGCAGCATAAAAAATGGGTTGCCGTGTATAAGTACCACGGCAACCCATTCCATAAAACTCAATTAACTACCGTTCGATAATCAATCGTACATTCTGTGAACTTCCATCTGCACCAGCGAATTGCAACATATAGATGCCGTTTGCAAGGCCATTATCCAGTACAAGTTCATTTTCTACAGTAGCCTTAATATTGAACTCAGCTACCTTGCGTCCATCTATTGTATACAGCTCACCTACTCCATCTACAGAGGCAACAAGCGTCACATTTCCTGAAGACGGATTAGGGAATACCCGGAACAATTGTGCATTACCCGTAGACAAACGTCCTGGCTTGGGAGCACCATAAACCATTACATCAAATATCGACGTAGCAGATCCGCAACTGTTAGTAACTGTATATGAAATAGTCGCTGAACCGAATCCAACAGGCGTCGCAAAACCTGAAGCCGGCACTATAGTAATAATACCTGTTTCCGATGAACTCCATACACCACCCGCGTCACCGTCTGAAACAAATGTACCCTCACCCGTAATCGTAGAAGAAGATGAAGGACTCGTGATGTCACCCGCATCCGGCGCCGGATTTACCGTAACCACAGTAGTCACATAGCATGTTTCTGACAAACTGTACGTAATTGTAGCAGTACCTGCAAGCCAGCCTTCAACTACTCCTCCGGAGCCACTCACTGTCGCAATTGCAGAACTGCTGGTGCCCCAGACACCGCCCGTTGCACCTATCGACAATGCCGTAGTAGCTCCTGTACACACACTTGTTGTACCTGTAATGGCAGGAAGCGAACAATCAACAACTGAAACACTATGCACAGCAACATCTGTTCCGCAACCATTGGTTACTGTATAACTGATTACCGCACTACCCGTAGCAAGGCCTGTAATTACGCCATCTCCTTCTGAGTACGCAATTGAAGGTTCCGAAGAAGACCATGTACCACCACTACCTGTTGTACTCAATGTTATCGCAGAATCAACCATTACAGAAGATAAACCGGATATTGTACCTGCATCAGGTGCCGCATTAACACTAACCGTTACAGTACTAAAGCAACCCGAACCGGTTGTATAGGTAACTGTTACAATTCCACTCGCAACACCTGTCACTACCCCGGTACTACTACCCACAGTAGCCACCTCTGCATTGCTGCTACTCCACGAGCCACCTTCGTCTGTATTAGTCAGTGTTATAGTGTCACCTGTACATACGCTTCCGCTCGTTGGGACACCAGGAATTTTGTAAATCCTATGGAAATAGGAAGCAATGAATACACTTCCATCACCATCAACAGCAAGCCCATAAGGGTTTGACACACTTCCAATAATACTAAAGCCTCCGGCAGGCGTAATTTTTGCTACCCTGTTGTTAGACGTTATGGACAAATAAACGTTATCCGCAGCGTCCACAGCCAATCCGTAATTATAAAAATTACCTATACTCGCTGCTGTCGCAACACCACCGCCATCAGAATAACCAGAGCCACCGTTACCGGCGATAGTAGTTATTATACCGGACGACGTACTCACCTTTCGGAGACGATGGTTATTACCATCATAAAAGTAAACATTGCCGCTACCGTCTGCCGTAAGAGCATAAGGCGAATTTATTGTAGCATCTGTTGCAGGTCCTCCGTCCCCGGAGAAACCAGCAGTTCCTATACCAGCTACAGAAGAAATAATACCTGAAGTGTTAACTTTTACTATTCGATTTAAAGTAGTGGACGAGAGGTACAAATTACCTGCATCATCTACACCAATTCCATATACATCACCAAGACCCTGAGCTGTTGCCATTGCGCCCGGAGTGAAGCTGGTTCCGGAATACCCACCACTACCAGCAACTGTTGTAATTATACCGGAAGTGCTGATTTTGCGAATAAAACCATTCTCATTCGAGAAATATACATTACCTGCACCATCTACTGCAATGGCATAGGGTTTTGCAATTCCTGCGTCAGTCGCCGGTCCACCATCTCCGGGATATGTAGACGTACCATTACCAGCAAAAGTTGTAATAATACCTGATGGACTCACTTTACGAATTCTCTTTCCAGTGTATTCACATATGTACAAATTACCACTACCATCTACTGCAACATCCCAGGCTGTGTTAATTCTTGCTGCCGAAGCCGGTCCGCCGTCACCACCAGATCCGGCAACACCATCACCTACAATTGTTGTAATAACTCCCGGTGTTTCGCCATCAGCACTAAGACCACCTATAGTTGCTGCTGCCGTGTTAACCGTAACAACTGTAGTCACATAGCAAGTCTCAGACAAGCTATATGTAATAGCCGCAGTACCGGCAGACACGCCCGTTACAACACCGGTGGACACGTCTACTGTCGCTACTTCCACATCACTACTACTCCATGTACCGCCTTCAGTACTATTGCTTAATGTAGTTGTACTACCTGTACATACCGTTGCCGTACCGGTTATAGCAGACAGGGTACATGAGGCAGTTACTGTCACCGGAAGTGTAGCCGTATCTGCACCACACTCATTAGTTACTATATAGGATATAACCACACTACCTGCTGATATTCCGGAAACCACACCCGAAACACTTACTGTTGCAACTGAAGTATCTGAAGAAGACCAGCTACCACCACTTACCGTTAGTGCCGGTGTTATTGTCTCCCCTTCTACCACCGTAGTTTCACCGGATATTGTACCGGCATCAGGCAGTGGATTAACAGTTACAACTGACGTTGTGAAACAACCACTTTCAATCGTATAGGTAATTGTAGCTACCCCTTCGGAAACACCAGTTACCACACCAGTAGTGCTATTAACTGTTGCTTTTGCCGTATCGCTGATACTCCACACGCCACCTGTTGGCGTAGAGGCACGTGTAATAGTACTACCTACGCACACCTCTGAAGGCCCGCCAATATCCCCGGGCACCGGATTAACTGTAATAATGGCGGTAGATGCGCATCCGGTACTCGACAATATGTAAGAAATAGTCGCTATACCATCGCCTGCACCGGAAACAATACCTGTTTCACTTCCTACAGTAAAAATACCTTCGTCACTACTACTCCAGGTACCACCACCTGTTCCATTGGTAAGTGTTGTCGTTCCATCCTCGCAGATAACCAGACCACCTGCTATAGCTTCAGGCAGTGGGTTAACAGTAACAACAGTAGTCACATAACACGTTTCCGACGTACCATATGTAATAACTGCAGTCCCTGCAGACACACCGGAAATAACGCCCGGAGTACCTGTCGTTGCAGCAATTTCAGAATTGCTACTACTCCAGCTACCACCACTTGAAGTATCACTAAGTGTCGTTGTACTACCCACACATACAGATGCCGTTCCTGTTATATCAGACAAAGAGCACGGATCTGCTATAGTCACCAAATAGTCATGTGCCTCTCCGTAATTGTAAGTTGTGCAAGGGTCTATATACGGATAAGTTGCACCTTCATACCCATACACCACTCTTGTCCTCATCCTATGAGTACCTGCTGCCGCTCCTGAAGGAATATACAGGTAGGAAACATAAGTAGAAGATCCCACGAAACCACCACCAACAGTCTCTCCAAATTCAAATATGTTGTTGTCATTAAAGTCTATCCAGGTCTGTGCATACATATTTGAATATAAAACTGTTAATGTTTGCATGTATGAAGAACCTACAAATAGTGTCGGAGGGGTTACACTTCCTGTACGGTCTTCATACTCATGACAACCTGTCGAGACATCAGAAATTGAGGTTCCCGACTCTCCCGCCAAATTATAATCATCTATATAAAGACCTACGGAGCAAGCAATACTCAAGCCCGAGTACACAGGTGTGCATGGCCCGGATTCTGTTACAGTTACTACATACGTACTTGTTCCTGTACCGCATTCACCTGAACGCATATAACTGATTACTACACTGCCGGCGCCCACGCCTGTTACAACACCATCGGTTCCGACAGAAGCGATAGATGAACTTCCGGAAGACCAAGAACCACCGGAAACTGTAGATGTAAGCGTGATACTTGAACCAATTGCTACACTACTTTCGCCCGAAATAGTTCCTGCATCTGTAGTTCCGTTAACGGTAACAACTGTTGTTACAAAACAGAATTCAGAACTACTATACGTAATTACAGCGGTACCTATAGATACACCCGATATAACGCCGGGAGTACCGGTTGTAGCTGCAATTTCCGAATTGCTGCTGCTCCAACTACCACCACTTGCACCAATACTTAATGTTGTAGTACTTCCTGTACATATAGATGCCGTTCCGGTTATCTCCGGCAACGTGCATGGAGCAACAATATTCACTAAATAGTCCTGCGCTTCACCATAATTATACTGATAACAAGCAGACATATCAGGGTAATAAAAGTAGTACGCCATACGAATCCGCATTCTATGCGTACCCAATGCAGCACCTGAAGGAATGTCAAGTGTGTAGGAACCTACTGCATCAAAACTGCCACCAGCCATTGTTTCTCCTGACTCAAACGTTCCATTATCATCTAAATCAATCCAAACCTGAATCTGTTCATATCCATACCCACCGTCTGTAATTCCCAACGTATAGGTACCTCCTGCAGCCAAATAAACAGCGGAAACTACACCCGTTCTATCCTGATATCCTCCCCCATCGCATCCACTGGTATCAGATATAGCGGTACCGGCTTCTCCGGCAAGACTAACGTTATTTATATATATCCCATAATCAGTACATGAAGCTGATGCATAAGTGTAAGATGGCAAACAAGAAACCACCGTTACCACATAGGTGGCAGGTGCTCCACAGCCCGTACTGTACGTAATAGTAGCTGACGAGCCCACGGTCACGCCGGTAACCACACCGGAAGTTTCACTTACTGTTGCGATACCCGAATCACTACTGCTCCAGGTACCTCCTGAAACGCTGTTGGTCAACGTAATGGTTGAACCTAAACCAACTGACGTAGGACCTGCAATCGAGGCCGGAGCTCCGTTAACTGTTACGACCGCTATAGCGGTATTGTAGCACGTAGCGTAACTGATAACAGCGGTACCCGCACCAACACCCGAAACAGTACCATCGGAGCCTACTGTAGCAACCGAAGTTGAACTACTACTCCATGTACCACCGGAAATTGCATTACTTAACGCTGTTGTTGCTCCGGCGCATACAGTAAGTGCTCCTGTGATATCGGCAGACACATCAATTGTATTATAAGCACCGGCACGTCCATTGACGTAATTTGAAGAGGTACCGGTCATCGTCAATCCAACAGGTGTACCACACTTGTGGTGTGTGCTGTAATCCGGAATGGAGGTTATTGAAGTATTTGTGCCTCCTGGTGTCCCCTCGTCAAACCTGAAATATGCCATCAAATCACTGCTTTGTGCAATATCACAATTCATATCAGACAATATTTGTGCTGCAGTTCTCGCTGTTTTCCAAATACGGAATTCATCTATAGCCCCATTGAAACTCCTAACTACTGGTCCTTGATACCAAGAACCAATCGAATAACTTAAGCCTGCATAAATAGTTGGTGAACTAGTATAAGCAAAACTGTCTGATAAAACACCATTCACATATATTTTCAAATAATGGCTCGAACCTGAGTAAACCGCAGCTATATGATACCAATTACCTGACGTAAAACTATAACTTGATACATAATCCGTTGGAATAGCAGAACCAACAGAAAACTGAAGTTCATTAGTGCCTCTGAACATCATATGAACCCTGCCGGCCCCCCAATAGTCAGAATGAAATAGTGCCTTGAAATAATCGCCGGTTGACAAATTATCCGGATGAACCCACAGCTCAAATGTAACATCCGAAGAAGACTCCGGCAATCCACCAGATACATGAACATAATCACTGGAACCATCAAAATGCATTGCTGCACTTGGTGTTGCTCCTACTATCACTGAATGGACAGATGTATCCGCCCCACAGCTATTAACTAGTATATAAGATATATTTGCACTACCTGTAGTCACACCGGTTACAACGCCATCAGTGCCAACAGCGGCAATAGATGACGAAGATGAAGACCAGCTTCCGCCACTTTCAGAAGGTGTAAGCGTTATCGAAGAGCCAACAACCACACTTCCGGAGCCGGATATTGTAGTAGCGTCGGGTACCGAATTAACAGTTACTACCGTTGTCACATAACAGGTTTCCGACAATCCATAAGTTATAACAGCAGTACCTGCAGACACACCACTAATAACACCGGGCGTACCTGTTGTTGCAGCTACTTCCGTATTACTACTGCTCCAGCTGCCGCCACTTGTTCCGATGCTGAGCTCAGTGGTGCTACCAACACAAATAGTTGGCTCACCTCCAATCTCAGAAAGCGGACAGGAAAGAACAGATATTGATTTCGTTGCCGAACTGGAACCACAAATTCCGGATATAGAATAGGAAATTATTGCGCTACCTGCAGACACACCACTCACAATACCATCTGTCCCCACTGTTGCTACCGATGTAGCTGTTGACGACCACGAACCACCACTTACGCTCGGCGTAAGGGCTGTGGTCTCGCCCGCATACAAAGTTGAGGCACCTGATATTGTAACTGATGGTGTTAAAGCATTTACAGTCTCCTCTCTCGTTATATAACACCCTGTTGACAACTGATACGTAATCGTCGCGACCCCGGCACTAATTCCATAAATAGCACCCGTACTTGCTGCAACATAAGCAACAGATGGGGTACTGC
>JAUHYD010000002.1 GCA_030426665.1 Bacteroidia bacterium
TAGCAAGAAAAAGTGGTTGCAATACCTTGCGGACACTTAGCTCGCCCGGAAACGGAATGAGCGGAATGATAATGGAGCAAATGAAGTTGCGAGTGCCACAGGCTGGGGCGAACTGTAAAGTATGAAGTATGAATACGGAGTTCGCACAGTGCAGGGTTGGTGCGTTGAATGTAAATTAGCGTGGGTTTCGTGCCAGCACCAACCCGGAACGCAGCCGGTGGCTACGCAGGCGAGCACAGACGATAGGCAGCGGGTGGACGGATATATGTGCTGACTGAAGACGGAAAGTGTGAGTGTAGCAGTCTGCCAGCCTGTGAGGTGGGTTTTGGAAGCCTGGTATTTTGTGTGAAGTAGTCAGCGTGGAAAGGAAAAATACCAAGCTGTAAAGAAGTAGAGGTAGCGGCAGTCAGCGTAACGATACCCGTCAAAAAAGGAAGCATATATATCGTACACAGGAGCTGCCGTGAGGCTTTTTCGTGAACTGCAAATACTGTGACATGCTGCGATAGCACCCAATAGGGCAAACAATCTCTTGCCCTTCCCTTTCAAAGTCAACAATCAAGGGGCAAGTGTTTGTTTGGGATGGCGCATTATTTGCGGAACGAAAAAGCCGAACTCCTTTATGCCTGGGCAACCAATTAGCGTAGCACAAGAGTTAGAAGCTACACTCGGACGGTTTGAATACAAAGATGACAAAGGTACACGACATGTCCGTCCTCTAATGACAGCAGATGAAATCCGGCATTCTAGTGATAGCCTCATTCTCTGCGGAAACAAGCCCGCAATTAAGACCAAAATAGTTCCCTACTTCAAACAGGGCAACTTGCTTGAAATGTCTAATCTAATACCGTTTCAACCGACAAATAAGCTTCCATTTATAACCCCTCCAACGATTCAATTTGATTAACATGCAACGGGCGATAAAACGAAATAGCGGATTGTATGCATACCTACTCAGTACTAAGGTACTAGAGAATGGTACGGAGCAAGATATTGCCAAGGCTCGGGAACAGTACTGGAGAGACTACAAGGCGAACTGGAGACGGAACAAACGAAAAACTGAAAAGTCATTCACTATCTCGTTTACAGGTAACGAACTATCAGTGTTATCTACTACCGCCAAGAAGCATAAGAAAAGCGTATCCGCATTAATTAAGGCGTCCTGTCTTGCCTATATACAGAAGCAATACGTTGTTCCAGATGTTTATGCAGTAAACTCGGTCAGAGAGCTGCTAACAATGAACTACATGTCGTTAAAGAGTGCTTTTGATAATCTCAATGTTCCCTATCAAGTAGGTATTGAATTACTCAACCGTATGTCTGAATTAGAAGCCAATGTAACAACGCAATTATACAACCCTAAGAGCCTAGACGACCTAGTTATTGAAGCAATCAATAAAGAGCCTGAGTATAAGGAAAGGTTGTTACAACTACTCCAAAACCTATAGCCTGTGATTATTAAATCATTGAGCAGAAGTAGTAAGAGCGGTAGCGGTGCTATCGGTCAGTTGTTGGAATATATCCTAAAGGAAAAGAAGTATACCAAGACTAACCACAAGTCTCGTTTTGAGCAGTACTTGTCTCACCTCTCCCAAACAGAGCATTGCTATATTGCCGGACTAAGGTTCTCCAAGCAGGACATTAAACATCTGAAAAGCGAGGCTACAGACGCACGTCTACTGGCTGAGATGAAAGCATTTCCTGGCACAGTAGAAGAGTTTATTAAAACATGCCTCGTGAACAAGTCACCGGTGCAAATTCCGAAAGAAGAGAAAGCAACGCTACTCCTGAAGCACAACATAGCCTCAATGACTGCTGAGGGAATGGCAAAGGAGTTCGAACAGAACGAAGCCAACCGGATACATAAGCGGGTTGACCAGACCCTTATTAATCACATGATTTTTTCATGGCACAACCAAGATGGAAAACACCTAACAGATGTCATGCTTACGGACATGGCTCGAAAGTATATTGAACTCCGTGGTGAGAATAATCTGTATTGTTTTACAAAACATATTGACAAGGAACATACTCACCTCCATGCAGCAGTATCTGGCACCTCACTTAACGGATTATCAAGCCGTATTTCTAAAGATGTCTTTGCTCACATAAAGGTTGAGATGGATAGGTATCAGAAGGAGCAATATCCTGAATTATGCAGCTTGCCAGAACATGGGAAAAACAAGAATAGAGGTAGAGGGTCGAAATACGAATATAAAATCGACGAGCGAGCTAATGTAAAAAGTACTCTTTTGCAGTGTACCGACGTGGCACAAAAGTCTGCTACCTCAACTGAACACTTCCTCTCATTACTACAAGAGCAAGGGTTTTCTGCATATTATAGAGCAGGTGTACTTACTGGTGTACAAAGTGATAATGGACTAAAGTTTCGTTTTTCAAGATTAGGTGTAGATATAGCAATGCTACAGGAGCGAGATGATAAAAAAGCCAAAGAGGATAAGGCTATAAATGAATTACATGGATTAAGAGCAGGGCGAGTAAAACAACAAAAATTAGAAACAGAAAAGGATGAAACTGCTATCGAGAAGCATGAAACCCAACCCAACGATACTATAAAGAATGAGAAGTATGAGCCTGACAGTTCCCTACCATCAGAAGATATTGACACTGAAAGTGTAGAAACTGAAAACGAAAATGACAACTTAGAAAAGAACGAAGTGGAAGAACTTGCAGATATTAGAAGTGTTGGACGAAGTCAGGATGAACCTGAACGATAGGGTAGCCAGCTAAAATCCAATCACAGCATCCAATGCTTCATCAGTATCTTTATGAATGAAGTTCGCTTGGTAGCCAACTGTTGTAGTGATAGATGAGTGCCGGTAGAGTTTCTGTAGCATTTGTATTGGTATCTTATCCCCCGAAATATTGCCAAATGTATGCCGAGCAATATGCATCGTTAACTTTTGTGTAATTTTGGCTTTTGGCGCAACCTTTTCACGTAATGTTTTGTCAACCTTACTGGTCATGTTCATAATACGCCGTTGAACAACAAAACCATCACTCAAATCTTCGATCGTTTTTAGTTCAGGGAAAATAAAATCGTCAATATTTTGTTTTTGACTCTTATACTGGCTAATGATATTCAAAGCCTTTTCGGGTATTTTCAAGGAACCACCTTTGTCATTCTTGCCCATCAAATAATGCAGACGGTCATTTTGAATATCTGACCACTTGATACGGAATACGTCAGAAACTCTCATGCCAGCAAAGTAGAATGAAAATAGCCATAAGTTACGACAGTGGTTTTCAAAAGAATCACTTGGAAAAGCAACAGCTTCAATGCGTTTAACTTCATCAGATGTCAAACCTACTTTTGTAGAATCGGGAAACTTGATGCTAATCTTCCCCGCACCAAATGGGTAGTACTTCCTGTCCGTTATTTCTCCTTTGATTGCTTGACTGAAAATTGACCGGATAACAACAAGGTGATTTACTGCACTCCTTTCGCTAAGGTTTAGTTTGTTGCTCTTTAAATGTGTTTTAAACCTTTCCAAAAGAGGAATTGTAACGTCAGAGAACGCTATATCAGCCCCGTTTAAGAACTCTTTGAAGTGTTTTATTCTTGGTTTATCTGCTGTATATCGATTGTACTTCCCAGCAGTCTTTAAATCTTCAAGGTATATGTCAGCTTGGGAGAAAAATGTTACGCCACCTTTAGGTTTTATTTTTTGCCTAACGGCACGAGAGGAAACGTCTTTTTTGTCTGTTTCCATTTCAAGGGACTTATTCATGGCTTCGGCAACTTTGGTAGCGAGGAAATTATTTAACCGCCCAGAATTTGGGTGCGATTTTCTAACTTTTTGAGTAGCCTTGTCCCAATCTGCTTCTTTTATGCTATATTCGAGGTATATATACGATGACTTCCTGTCTTTCGTGATGCGAATAGCTAGCGGAGAAGTTCCATCTTTCTTTACTTCCTTTCGTAAAATGACCTTAACATTTGCCATATCATCGTATAATTTTACTACAACAATACTACAACATTTTGTGGTTTTTATTGGTTTTTGATGGTTTTATATTTTTACACAATCCATTATTAACAGTACTTTCAGACCATATCGATTCATATTGAACCATAATTTCAAGGACTGAAAATCCTTGTGTCGGGGGTTCAATTCCCTCCCACACCACCACTAAAAAGAGAGCCTTTCAGCTGTGTTGCTGAAAGGCTCTCTTTTACTTATTACGCATTTGTTTTTTTCGTTTTAATTCATCAACACTGATCAAAGTGTCTGACTCTGTCCCAAACATGCAGATCGTGGATCAAGCAAAAAAGATCGTCTCGCTCCCGAAAAACGTTTTCCTCACTTAGTTTCTGTCCTCAGAACATAATTGGTACTTCGTCCCCCGGCTCCTTCTTTTGTTAGTATCCCTTTGTTTATCAGGTCCTGTATATCTCGCAATGCACTATCCTGAGAGCATTTTGTGATTTTTGCCCATTTAGATGATGTCAGTTTGCCGAAAAAGTCATCTAATAGTTTACTTATCATTAGTATTTGGCGGGTGTTAATAGGAGTATCTGGTATCTGCTTCCAAAACGCGGATTTTTCCAAGACTTTGGCAAGAGTGCTTTCTGCACTTGCTATTGTGCGGTCCAGACAATTCAAAAACCATTCTATCCAGTTACTGATGTCAAGCGTTCCTTTTTGAGTGTTTTCGAACATGTTGTAATACTGTTTTTTCTCTCGCTCTATTTGTGCAGACATGCTGTAGAATCGCTGAGACATACCGTCTGCCCTTGCTAGTTTCGTATCTGCAATTGTTCGTGCTATTCGTCCATTACCATCGTCAAACGGGTGTATCGTCACAAACCATAAGTGTGCAATGGCAGTTTTTAGTACAGGGTCAATATTCATTTTTTCGTTGAACCATGTCAAAAAGCGGTTCATTTCATGTCCTAATAGTTTGGCTTCCGGTGCTTCAAAGTGTATTTTCTCATATCCTATGGGACTATATACTACATGCATTGGGCCTTTTTGATTGTCTCGCCAGTTGCCGGAAACTATTTTGTGCATTCCGCTATAACCTGTCGGGAACAAAGAGGCATGCCAGCCGAATAGCCGCTTATCGGTAAGTTGTTTGCCAAAATTTTGTGTCACATCCAGCATCATTTCAACGACCCCTTCCACATTTCGGTCAGAAGGAACTAAGCCGGCAACATCTATTCCTAAACGACGGGCAACAGAAGACCGTACCTGATTCTGGTTGAGTATTTGCCCTTCAATTTCATTTGACTTGACTATTTCGAGTGTAAGTGTTTGTAGGGTTGCTTCTTCACGGATTTTGAAACCGATAGACTCCATTCGCCCGAGTAACTTCCCTTGTTTATGGCGCACTTCAGCAAGCAAACCTGATGGCCTTTCACTATCCCATTCGAATTCAGGCCAGTTTTTTAGTTGATGAATACACATATTCTCCGCATTTTGTGCGGTGAATATCCGGCTTAATCTCCGCATCAGCTCGCTGCTGGCTATGTTTCGTAAACCTACGAATGCCCTCAAAATAAACTCCGAGTACATATACATAGTTTGGCATTTCTCTTAATTTTAGTGGTGGCCTTTGCCGTCCGTGCTCCTCTTTATGGCTTGTAATAACTAATTGGTACGTGTAGCATTGGTTTGGGGGCTTTTACCCGGTCGATATATAGTTTCTTTTTAGCGAGGTCAAAACTTTAAAAGATCATTGTCACCCCATTTTTCTTTAAGCGCTGCGCCACAGCCTACAGATTTCTCAATGTCCACAAGTACCTGTACCTCGTAATTGCTCATAATACTTTCGCAAGCTTAGGTGAGCAACCAAAACTAATACTCGTATTACAAGGATTTTTTTGATTCGCATGAGTCGCGTGTGTAAAGCATTTCTATGCCTGTTGCATAAACCAAGTTCTCTAAGTAATTATTTGACAAAACTGCAGCATGAATACTTTCATGTTAATAAGTTTGACGGCTATTGTCTTAATTGAATGACCATTGGGAGCGAAAATTTAATATTCATGAAGTTCGTTCAGGATTTTTGTGGCGGCTAATTGCCTCCAACATCAAATGAGGACGTGACGTAGTATTACTGTTATTCGAACCTATCATTCGTTTCGTCTGTTTGCGGAAGTTTACCTTATTTTATATTCGCGAGGTAACAAACACACGTTAACTAATTTTGCAGACGACGTCAGGAAGTTTACTTGCATTTCAAACGCTGATTAATTTGTGGTGTCATTAAAATTGTAATTTACCAATAGGCATCAAATTATAGAAATGAAAAAGGTACTCAAAATTGTAGGAATAGTCATAGCCGTAATACTGCTGATTGCATTGATATTAGGTGGGTATGGTTATTATAAGTTAAGGAATTTGAAGGACACACATGACTTGCAGGCTCGTGTAGATAAGATGTGCAACAAATTTGTGAGCAAACCAAATGCTGCAGGACTGTTTGTAGGAATCATCCAGGGGGATGCTATGTATGTACAAGGGTATGGAGTGATGGATAAGCAAACCAATGCAAAGCCGGACAGCACCACGATTTTCGAAATTGGTTCGCTGACAAAGGTATTTACAGCCGAGATAGCACAACGACTCGTGGACAACAAAGAGTTAAATTGGGAGGATAATTTTTCAGAGTATTTACCAGCAACTGTAAAGTTGCCGGCCGACGATAATACAAAGCTTTTTCATCTGGCGTCACATACCTCTGGCTTCCCCAGATTGCCGGAGGTGTGGTTTGACAAATTGGAAATCGATACCTGTGACCCCTATAGTTCGCTCGATACAAACGATCTCATTAGTTACCTGAATAGCTATACAGACAAGAAAGCGCCATCGTTAGACAGGTATGATTACTCTAATCTGGGGACGGGTATACTAGGGCATATCTTAGAATGGCGTAGCGGGAAGAGTTATGAGGAGTTATTGCAACAGCATATTTGTAAGCCACTGGGGATGATAAATACATCATTGACTGCAACAGACAGCACTCGATTTGCAGCCGGCTACGATGCATTGGGAAACAAAACTTGCCATTGGACAATCCCAGTATTAGGCGCAGCAGGAGCCATAAAGTCTACAGGTGCCGATATGTTGAAGTTTCTGCGCGCTAACATGGGCGATAGCTCAGAATTGGGCACAAGTATGCTCAAGACGCAAACTGAATTGGCTGGTATTACAGGAGGCGGAATCGCATATGGATGGCATATTGACAAGGTGAGTGGGGCGGTATTTGGCATGGAAGATATAGTCTGGCACAATGGTGCTACAGGTGGCTTTAGGTCCTATATGGGGTTTGAAAGGGGAAGTAAAAAGGGAATCGTTGTGTTGTCAAATCAAGCTAGTGAAAACACCGATAGATTGGCGATACAGCTATTGATTCAGACGTTGACTATTTCGCTCAAGAATTAATTATGAACGAATACCGGTAGTCACGAATAGCGATTAATTCTGGAAATTTGGGGGTGCAGTATTGTCAAAATAAATTTGATGATAGGTTTTGATAGCAACTTCTCAATGCATCTCAGTGCTTTTCTTAATCAGTTGCGTTTATTTTCTTGATGAGCTTAGTTGCAGGATGTGTTACCCAAATAACCTGAATGCCAACATAACAAGCAAAGCAGTAACCACCATGCCAATTGTACCATTGAAATATCCATCCAAATTTAAGTAATAGCGGTATGGCTTTCCGCCGAAAGATGATAACCACCGATAGAATGCACCAACTGGTGCAAAAATGGTTATCAGTATAACTTCTGAGATTACCTCCCACATAATATTAATTTTATTCGCCGCAGCCGGGCAACAACTATCTTGTTACTTCCATTTTGCTGTTTGTTATTCCTTAATGAAACTTCTCTCCTTTATCCAGCATTTCCAGTATTATTTTCATTCTCTTTTCACGGGTTTCCGGTTTTTTGGCAGTCTGTAGCCGCCAGGTGATCGCGAATTTATTGGCTTTGTTCAGCGTCTCGAAAAAAGCTTTTGCCTTTTTGTTTTTCTCTAACAGGTTGAGCAAATCTTCAGGCGGTGTTGAGTTTGCCGGCGAATCATATGCTGCCGCTATTCGCCCGTCTTTCTTTGCTTCCTCGAAGGCTTTTAACCCGCCGGCTTTCATTCTCTTTTCTTTCGTAAGCCGCTCAATGTGTGCGATATTTCGTTTCGACCATATACTACGTGCCCGGCGTGGCGTAAATTTTTGAATCCACGATTCGTCATCAAACTTTTTCTTTTGTCCGTCAATCCAGCCATAGCAGAGTGCTTCGTCGAGTGCTTCTGCATATGTGACAGTTTTTTTGCCCGAATCTTTCTTGTAAATGCGCAGCCAAATACCTTCCGACTTTTCATAATTGGCCGCCAGCCATTTCTCCCATGCACTTGCGGTTGCAAATGATTTTGTTGGTGCCTCTTTCTTGTTTTCTTTTACACTCATGTAGCCTTAATCTATGTAATGCTGTACAGCAGCATCTAATTTAAGAAATTGATTCTGAAATAGAATTGCGATTCGGCCCTGGTTCAGCTTGCGGACCGTGGGAACTACATTAGGCATATAGGTGTGCATTCAATTGATTAGTTTTATCATTTGCTATTTTTCTATAGATGCCAGCCACAGCTTTATGACGGTACGTAGTGCCGCCTCTTTTTTGTGTAGGTCAGCGAGGTCTTTTATGTTTACTATACGCCTGCCGTCGGTATATTTGCCCCCCATTATACCTGCGGTGTCATTTATTCTGGCACCTGTGGGAAACACCAGTAGAATTTTCCCTCTGTGAAGGTTACAGACAACCATATCACGCTTGTATTCCTTTGGGTCAAAAGGCTTCATTTCACCACCGTAGTAAAAGCTGGGGCTATTCCACTTTATTTGTTCGGCTATTTCGTCATCAACCGATAATATGATTTGCCGGAGTGCCAACACAATTTCGCGGGCTCCTGCTTCTAGTTGGTTTATGTGGTCAGTTACTAGTTCGGTGTCTGTCTTTTTAGGTGTTTTTGTTTTTTGGGGACCTGGTTCCATTTGTTTTTTCTATTTGTATTGCAAAATAAAACTTCGATTTAAATATGGTGCAAAGATGTAGCCACGAAAGATAAGGTGCGATTATCAAAAGCGACAACAGATAGAGGATTTGAGACAAAAAGGTGTCGACGTGTAACCTTGTTCGGCACAAAAAATTTATGGGAGGCTTCTATTCCAGGGGGCTTTTCAGACTTACAGCCACACAATCCGGATTTATTGCGGCCTAAGTCCTACGTGCCCTACGCACCGATGTCAACAGTTCTGGTACTTCCAGTGACGGCTCTTGCCTTCCGCTATCCACTCTACAGCCTGTACCATACGTTTAGTGCGAGTCGTTTCGGTTTTGGCGTCCTCCAGCCAGTCTATATATTCTTTCTTCTTAGCGTAGGTGAAGTTCTTAAAGACTGTTGCTGCTTCTTTGTTGTTTTTGAGCGCAGCGGCAAAGTCTGCCGGAGTTTTAAGTGCTTTCTTTTCAGCTTCCGTAGTCTTGATGGTAGCCCGCTTTACGCCGGCCTCATTCAGTTTCATCGCCTCTTTTATATACTTTTTCAGTACGCTATCCTTAGGAAGGTCTTTCACGTCAGATATTTTACCGATGCCGCCCATTTCGTTTTTTGCTGTGAGCGTAAGTATATTTTCAGTATCAGCCATATTAGCAGCGTACCAAAATGTGAATGAGCAGTGCTGCTTAAAAGCTGCCATGCTTAACATTAGCTTTCCCTTGTATTCGAAATTAGGAAAGCTCCATTTCCATGTTTCCACTACATCGGGGCATACTGTATGTATCAATTCCCGTAGGTGTGTCAGTATCGGTTTTGCAAAGTCGGCAGACTTATCAATATAGGCATCTATTCGTGCGTCGTGTGTGCTCATGTTACATTGGTTTGTTGCTGGGAAGAATAAATTTACAAATGCTGGTTTAAAAAAGGAATAATGCGGTCAATAATAGTTTGGTGCGCGCTTACGTGTCCGTTTAGCCCTTAAAAAAAATTTATCCGAATCAGAGCGAAACGACGTGTGGTGACATTACTCTAGTTGTCACTGAATCCCCTGCTATAGACAAGGTGAGGAACACAGGGTTTTGTCAGAAATTGCCTTTAGCCGGAAATCGGTAAGGGCGCATGTCGCTTACTCAAGTATACAAAGCGACGTTGCAGCTTCATTCATATCGTCAATAGTAACTATACTCATAGGTTGTCACCGATTTCAGGAACAGTTTTTTACAGGAAGGATAACCACTTCCTGCATGATATACCCACTTTTTTCTTCTTAATCCTCTATTGTTGTACTTTATTGTTTTTTTTGCTTCGGGATATCCGGGATTGCTGAAATGGTCGTAGAATACTTCACTTATTAACTGATTCTTATCGTCGAAAGTATAACTGTGAGTATGTTGAAGTTGCAGTTCATGTGAACGTGTGCCCCATATACTGTCGGCTACCCTGTTCTCAAAGTCATCATAAATTGCTGTGTACTTATCGGTAAGCACGCATTGACCATTGCGGTATTCATATTTGTACGTAGCCGTTTTGCTGCCCGCCTGGTTATAAACGTTTGAATCTATTCTATATAATTCGGTATAAAGTTTATAACTTTTTTTCAGCACAATCTGATTGTTGGTATTGTAGGTCCTTATTACCCTGTCAACATTGTAGCCCGGATTAAATATCTCTATCAGGTTTCCGTTTTCATCATAGCTTGCTGCCATATTAATGACCGGAGAATGACCCTCTTCCGTCCCGAATGTGTGGGTTCTCAACCCTTTGTCGTTGTATTTATGTTGCTCCACATAAACGAGAGAACCATCGGAGTAGTGCTTGGTCTCGATTACCAGCCCTGTAGTATCTGTACTGTCAACATCGTAGCTATAGCTGGCAAATCCCCGCACCGGTTCCGCATTATCTTCAACGACATCTTTGAAATCTATTACTTTGCCATTTTTATCAAAAGTGAGCGCAAATAAACCTCGCTTTATACCATCAGCGTCCTTGCTGTATTCTTTATACGATCGAATCTTATTTTGCTTTACAAAGTTGGAGTCATTAAATGTATTTACGTAGGGTTGTCCAGACCCATGAGTTTGAATAAAAAGTGCAGTTAATAACAATAGGGAATACTTCATTTTGAGATATTTGTGTGTTGACTGATTAACGTAACTTTATAGTTGGTCTGCCCTGATTTCGTTTTCGAAGTTAAATCAAATGATTGTATCTTACGTTTGAGCCAGTCAGCAAGCCGACACTATAGTTCAATTGTTGTCATGCAGAATGAATAAGTAACTCTGTTACACGTTACGCGTACTTATTTTCAGTTGATAAATAGTTTTTCACTCGATAAACAACAGTCTATACATATGTCATATTCTCCCAAAAACAGTGGGGCCATGTTACAGAGTACGCATGGCATAAAGGGCAATTTTGAGTTGGCAATGCCATGCAAAAAGAAAGGAATAGCGTTCTGTTGGCGCGATAATGACCCGATAGCTAACAAGTTTTGGGATGCACCTGATATACTACAATGGGGTGGTCCATATCGGATTGGCGAAGGCAAGATAGAAGGCGTTGCAATGATACAGGGCAATTATGGCACAAAGGGCAACTTGGAACTTGTAGCCGTGGATAAAAACACCCTTGTCCATTATTGGCGAAATGATGATGGCGACAAGAGTTGGAATGGGCCATACAAGATAGCTGACGGAGTGCAGGGAGTTCCATCATTGATACAGGCAGGAACAGGTAAAGGGTGTTTTGAAGTGGTGGTTGGGAAAGAGAAAGGTGGTGGTCTGTTGCATTTTCGAAGAGACAACAACAATAGACCGCTTGAATGGCGGCTTACAGAATCTTTCGGTAGTGGCGATGTCAGTGGGTGCTCGTTAATACAATTGGATTTCGGCATAAGGTCCGGCGATTTAGAGTTGGTTGCGGTTGAGGGGAAAAGGCTCGTACACTATCGGCGTCCGGAAGGGATAAATAGCAGATGGGAAAACCGCACAGTGCTGGGGAAAGGTTTTACGGGAGCACCCGGTTTTATTCAGGCTGATTCATCCGGACTAATTGGCAATAGCAGGCGCAAAGTAACCTACGAAATAGTTGTGCCATGTATATCCGGTGGGTTAGCACATTTCAGCCGTAAGCCAAATGTGGCCAACACTTCATCTTGGGTGCATAACGAAGATTTTGGTAGTGGGAGCTATACCGCGGTGTCACTCATACAGAGCAACTTCGGGAATGGCAACTTGGAGGTAGCGGCAGTAAAAGAAGATGGTAGTGCCGACCACTATTGGTGGAGTGCAGATGCCCAACCTAAATGGAATGGACCGGTTATCATTCCACAGCTCAAGCGGCTGCGGGTACACATAAAGGTACTGGTAGCACCAAGTTTTAGCATACAAGAGCATATGGACGCCACAAAAGAACTTTTTTATAAAATAGGCATCTCTGTTGAATACCCGACGATAGAAGAACTGGACATACCGGAACTAATACCTTTGGCTGTTTCCAACCAAGAATATGGCTCTATCCGCAATATGTCTGAAGGTCAGAAGTTGCTCTATGAAAACAGAAATAATGTGAGCGGCAATGATGTAGTAGTCTATTTTGTCGAATTGGAAACAATACACATAGACGGTGACAATGACCAAAGTACAATTGGTGGCAAGGCTACACACCCCATAGGTAAGCCTTCGGCCGTAGTCACTAAATATGCCACGATTTGGGCCATGGCACATGAGCTGGGACACCTGCTGGGTATTAGCAAACACAACCAATCGGACGATATGCTCATGTTCGAGTCAGGCGGTTCGCTATACACGATTACGCCACTAATTTCAGATGACGAGGCAAAGAAAATGCTAAAGAGTAGATTGTTAGAAGAGCCAAAGTGTTGATAGAAAGTTGACATGATAGCTTTCAAGTGTGCACAAAAAGTCAGTCGCTTTTTTTGCTCGCCTGCCCTTGATACGAGCGGTGCATGGTCAATAGTTCTGTCAGTTGCTCGTTCACACCTCGTGAAACAAAAGAATGAGATCTCCTGTCACAGATGGCATGCGATTACGCAATAAATTAAAACCTAATAGACGTAATATAATCCATGATTATCCGTTTCATTATATACAATGCTATAACAATGAGAAAATCCCTACTCCTTCTTTGTTTCTCGTCATATCTCTTTTCTGCTTGCTGCAGAAAAGTTGATTGTACAGAGCGACACACAATTCCGATATCGTTTGTCGGCTTTTCGCCAGAGGAATTAGACACAATTTACACCACCGGATATGAACGAGGTTCTGCTTTCACCAATGTTGTAAAAGACAAACTACGAGATTCTGTTCAGGAAGATGGCAGCAACTACATACTGATGCATGAATATCCGTCTGGTCTCAATACTGGTGAAAGCGACAACAGTTTGTATGACCTTTATGAATGGGAATTGTACATACCGTCAGTTAATCGAACAATACGCATATTCAACTATCAATACGCCAAAATCAAATGTAGTGCCTGCTATCCGGTCGAACGTGCAGATAGAATAGTTTCGCTCAATACCTGCAACGTAAATGATAGTGTCATGCGTGCGCGTGACGTGGTTGTTTACAGGTAGCGCACATTTAAACTACCAACGGTTACTCATTTACGATAAGCAAGCTGCACAATCCGAAATTATTTCCATAGCCGACCCGCAGAATGAGGGTCGGCTATGGCTTTCGCTTGTTTCTTCACTATTGTATAAGAACCTTTGCGGTGTAGCGTTCATTTTCGGTAGTTACCGAAACATAGTATATACCCGGTGGTTGGTCAAGCATTATCGTTTGTTTCGCATTTGTAGTGCTTGTGGTCTGTCTCACTTTAGTACCCAATACATTTGTGACAACAATGTGTGTCGTTTTTGTTTCAGCGGCCGATAGTAGTACCGTGAATGTACCCGTATTCGGATTGGGGAATACTTGCAATGTCGGTTCGGGGTTGCTGGCTATCGGGTTTATCGCCAGTGGACAGTCTGCCGAGTCGCGCACTTTTATACGATACTTCGATGAGGCTGTACCACAACTATTGGTAACGGTGTACACGATTGTATCGTATCCCGGAGTTATGCCGGTAATCACGCCCGTTGCAGATACTACGGCAACTGTTGTCGTAAGACTTGTCCAAACCCCACCACCGGTGGCGCAATAAAGTGTATCTGTGCGTCCGGGGCATACACTATCTACACCGGTAATAGGAGCTACCAGCAGCGAAGTGCCTACATTGACGGTGACAGTCGTTGTGGCCGTACCACAGCTATTTGTGACGCTATAGGAAATAACCGTAGTGCCTGCAGAAATGCCCGCTACCACGCCCGTAGAAGATATGGTGCCTACAGATGGGGTGCTGCTGCTCCATGTGCCGCCTGTCGTGGCGTTGCTCAGCGAGGTAGTCAGTCCGATGCATGCAGAGGTGACGCCTGTTATCGTGCCGGCATCGGCTGCCGGTGTAACGGTAACCACTACAGAGACGGTACAGCCCGATGCGGTGTACGATATCACCGCTGTACCTGCGCTCACCCCGGTAACAACCCCGGTTGACGAAACGGTTGCGATGCCGGTGGTTGCTGAGTTCCATGTTCCTCCCGGCGTAGCATCGGCCAATGTTGTTGTAGCGCCTACACACACTATGGGCGTACCTGTAATTGGCAATGTACCGCAGGGTAAGTTGCCGAAAATATACTGTCCGGCTATACCAGCGAGTGCAATACCGGCTGTGGGAGTAGAGGTGTAGGGCGAAGACGCATTGGTGGTGGTCAATGAGGTTGCCAGCCACGCGCTTCCTGAGTATTTCTGCGTAACAAATGATGCATTGCTGCCTCCTAATATGTCAACAGCATTGTAGGTGGCTTTGGGAGTAATTGTTGCAGGTCCCGTCGGGCTATAGGTAGATATTGTCCAATAATGGTTGGCCATATTAGCACTCGTGAGTCCCGATGTTGCCACGTTCGGATGCAACCCATTCGTGGTTTTTAGCCCGATGCTGCCTCCGCTGCCCGCAGGGCTGAGCGTCAGTGCCATGGGTGCATAATTAACATCGCCCACTTCATAGTTTATGGATGTAACACCTGCTATTGTCTTTATCAGGGTCCCGTTCACATAACTGGTGGCACCGGCACCGGTAACAGCTCCTGCTGTTCCGGGTGTTGTCATTGTATTTGTGCCGGTATTTAATATGCCTGAAGAAAAGGCAAGTACACCGGTAGTCGCTTCAGAATGGGAGAGTGTAACTCCGGCACTATTGTTAATCGTCATCACAGACGGGCTGACGAGCGATGCGGGCAGGTATGCGCCTGTGAGTTGCGGAGCGGTGCCATTGAATGTATAGTTGGCGTTGTTGTTGAAGGTCGTGGTGCCGGTTGTAACAATAGCGCCGTTTATGCCGGTAGGGTGTGCTACTACCAATGTAGCCAGACTACTGAGTGTAAACGTCCTTGTGCCATTGACTACAAATGCTGCGGGACATATCAGTGTGCCATTTACGGTGAGTCCGTAAGCAGACGTTCCGGTAGTGGTGCTGAAGTTGCCTGCCAGTTGTGCCGTGCAGCCTGCATCGACAAACACATTTGTTTTGGACCAGGTGCCGGTACTCGTATTGTCAATAGACATAACACCGGAAGCTGTGGGTAATGCAAAGTGTATCTCATTAGTACATCCTGCGCCGGTATTGGTGGAACTACACGTGCCGCTATAGCTGCCGTTTCCCTTGATGTTGTGCAGTAAATCAGCTCCGGCGCCACCGGCAACGAACGAACCACCGGTCATTGTAAATGATCCATTTGTGTTCCAGGTAACGGTGCTTGACGCACCCGAAGTAGCCACACTACCGCCGGACATCGTGAATGGTCCATTGACAGTCATATTAAGATCGGTGCTGCTCGCTACAGAGCTAATGGTTCCGGTTGCTACATCGACGCTACCGTTAACGGTGACATTTGCCGTTGTGCCCGCTCCGCCAAGGCTGAAGGTGCCGCCACTCATGTTGAGATTGCCGTGAATAGTTATCGTAAAAGTACTGCCCGCACCCGACATAGAAAGGGTACCACCTGTAGCAAAGGTGACGGTTACGGCCGATGCTGATGCTGTTCCGACAGTCCATGTGCCCGACGAAGGCAATGTCATCGACTTATTGACGGTCCAGGTATCGCCCGGAGTAGTAAATGAGGTTGGCGCGGAACTTCCGTCGCTCCAGTTAGACAGGGTGTTTATCGCTCCGGCAGATACAGTAGTCCATGCGGTAGCAAAGCCTTGTTGCGAAATAGTACAAAGTAACAGACTGCATAAAATAAATTTTATTGAAAATTTCATAATCGCTACTATTTAAAATGTCAAGGTATAGAACGTCTTCTAAAAGTATAAATAATATCCCATATAAATAAAAATTTATCCATAAAAAATTAACGAATAAAAGAGGTTATTGCTAATAGCAGGTCTCAGATTAGGTTAGCAGGGTACTTGCTGCTGTATGGCTGAGTTGAGACACTTTGACCAAGGGAGGCGCAATGCGCAACATTTTTCTTTTTGCACATGCTGGAATTGATAATCAATTATTTACACTGCTTTTTGCCTTTCAAAATTGCGCATTCTTTGCTCACTTCTTGCTGGTGTGCACGGGCAAAAATAAATGTGATGGGCGATAGCCGAAGTGGTGACAATATCATAATAACAGGGTTTTGGCGGTATAGAATTATACCTCAAAAACCAAGCCAAAAAATATTGTTGACACGATAGGTCTTCTACAGCAGATACTATCGGTACGTTCAACGACCGGTGGTGAGTGATTCTGAATTATCGCCAGACCCAAAAGACTACCATCGTACAGGGCACTAGAGGAAAACTATTGGACCAGACGGGGTTGTTACGTAAGTGCGACGCTTGCTGCAGTATAGACGAAGGGAGACTTCGACCAGTGGGGGGCATTCGTCGGTCAGAAACCGACTACCGTTCATGCCGTAGGTATAACCTACCGCAAACACAGCCAGACGGGATTGTTACGCAAGCGCGACGCTTGCTGCAGTATGGACGAATGGAGACCCTTCGACCAGTGGGAGGATAATAGGCTTTCGAGCCTTGATGTCGGCGGGTCTCCCGCAGAAAAAGCGGGAAGACCCGCCGAGGACGGAAAAGGCTGTTAAAACGGGTGTAAATTAAGGCGTAAAAGTAACCAACACACCAATGCAATAATTATGAGATATGCAACTATATATCAAATAAAAGACAAGTTGATATTTTGCTCTAACGCGCAAACGGTAGATCATTTAAGTTTGGTTGTCGCACCTTATATTCATTTGTCAAGAGAAGCCGATGCTGATGTAATTGCTGCAACTCTCAAGAAAGTCATTGAAGCCAATCAAACTGATTTGCCACATCCTAAACAAAATGAATGGGCGGATCGTGCCCAAAAGCATCTTGAGAACACAGGGATAAAGTCGATGTCTGTTATGCGTAAGAAAGTTATTGTTTGTCATGTAACAGAAAAAGGGGATGAATTTGTTTTTACCCCTACAACTAAGGAGGGCACTAAAGGTGCATTTTTACATGTTATAGAAGAAAATATAATTATTGATAACAAATCGTCACCCGATCATATAGCAAAAGCAATAAAAGAAGCACTTCGATTGAGTGAGCGGTAGGGGTACAACCTACTGCAAACACAGCCAAACGGGATTGTTAGCAAGCGCGACGCTTGCTGCTGTATGGACGAAGGGAGACCCGACCAGTGGGGGACTTCGACCAGTGGGTACCTATTCCTTTCTTGCATTATTTATAGGATTTCTTCCGATTGTTTTAACAGACGTACGCCAAGCAACTATTATTTTTGACTACGCTTAGCTGGCTAATCCACCAATTGCTTTATACTTTTTCGGTTGGTTAGAATGTCTCGCCACTGTTCAATTGTTTTTTCATGCCGAAACATATGAATCAAATGGTTGAATAGCTTGAACTCTAATAATTCCTTCGGCTGTCCATCCTTACCGGAAACAATTTTCAGGTTGTTTATTCCCGCTTCTACTTCACTATTGATTTGTTGTTGGGTGTAAGTGTATTTCAAAATGGCTTTTAGCTTGCTGGTGAGTGCATTCATATCACCATCAACCAGCATAAAAAAATCAAGTAGTCGGTTTATGGCTTTTGCAGTATCGCCGGCAGCAATAAAATGATCAGCAAAAAACAATGATAAGTGAGACTTGGCACTTATTATTCCATTGCCACAACCTTTGTAAGGTAGGTATTTGTCATCCGCTAGATTTAAGTAGTGCAAACTACTGTCATACTTTTTTTTACTCTGATATACTTTGCTGATTGAAATGCAAATGTCCGCTTTGCCGTAAGAAAAATAAAAAAAGGGGTAGGACTGTTTTTCACAGACAATCGTGCCTTTATAAACATAGGGACCAATTGTACAATTTAATGCATGTAGTAAACTCTTCAATGACTTCTCTGTGTCACCTTTAATGAAATATAAATCACCGAGCAACTTGCTGCTAAAAATGATATGGGCATCATTGGGATATTCATGCTCTATTTGTTCCAATTGTCTGATTGCAGATAGGGTATCGTTGTCGCAGAGGAATTTTTGTGCGGAATCGATTTTTCTTATGACATGCAAATTTACATCTGTACTTGCCATAGCCAACGGAGCGTTAGCTAAAACAATTATAAGTAGAAGAAAGAAATATTTCATATTGTCACATTTTCGAAAATAATGGCGATGCCATGATGTAATATACAAAATGATTGTAGGGCAATATCGAATATTGTATTTTATGTTTTGGTTGAATGGCTTTAATCGCAGGAGTAAATTGCAAGTGGACGCTTGCTGCAGTATTGACGAAGTGAAATACTTCGGCCAGTGGGTTACGCTTAGCGGGGATACTAGGACTTAATGTTTTTTATCCTTCTTGAATAATCTAATTACCCAGGGAATTAGTTTAATAAGAACTAATAGCACTGTTATTGGTAGCAAAAATATAGTCATCCCAAGACATACCGCATAAGTATCAATTTCAAATTCCCCTTCTAAATAGTATAAAAAAAACACATAGCACCATTCGTGCGGAAGTGCCCTTAAAAACAAGCTAACCCATCTATCCCATGATTTAGGTTTAGGTTTGGTGGTAACATAATCAGTGAAAAGTATCAATAGTGGTATTGCAATTGCATAAATGTAAAACATATATTGTATTACAATTTAAATGTATGGTTATTTGTCATTCTGGTCGAAGGGGCAGCTTGGCGTAGTCAGAGACGTACGCCAAGCAACTATTATTTTTGACTACGACAAGCTGGGTTTTACATTTTCACTAGCTTCTTTACTATTCGCCCGTTGACCCTGACGATATATATGTCTGCAGAAAATGAACTGATATCGATAGAAATTGTACTACTGTCATAGGTGTTGCGAAAGAGTTCTTTACCTAAAATGTTACTTATGACAACTTCCTCAATTTTTGTGCTTGCAGAAATGTAGATTTTTGCGACTGCAGGAATAGGGTATAATAAAAGGGTATATTCTTTTTTCCCGTCATCAATAACGCTTGAAACGATACGTTCATCCACCACAAGGTTTGGTAGTCCGATATAGATTCCTGCTGTGTCAGGTAACTTTAGCGCTTGAGATATGTACCCACATGCGGTGCCGGGTAAATTAGGTTTGGTGATGCAGTCGAGGTAGCGTGAATACTCTTTCCCTGCTGCATCAGTAGAATCGTCCCTTCCTGCAAGATATATCTTGTTGTCGGGGCCTAGCTTCAGGTCTGAGCTACCACACGTTGTCACAGTATGCACCAGCGTTCTCGATGCTTGTATGGCACTAATTGTACCAAACGACAAATCGTATTGAAAAATATCCATATTGTCAGTTCCTTTATTAACCGAGGCGTACAGCTTTGTATTGTCCGGTGAAAACTCAGCACCGTATTGGTATTTTGCTGAATCGAGGACTACGCAATTTGATACGCCTCCTGTTGCTCGATTAAAATCGTATAATTCGGTGCAACCGGAGTCCATTGGATATTTTACCATGTTCTGACAAACTACTTTTGTCCAATCGGGTGACACCTTCATTACTCCATATGCGTAACCCCAAAGGCCTGAGAACTGACCAACAGTTGATATAACTGGTGTAGTATTGATACCGGCACTGGTAATTTCGTAGGACAGAAATATAGCTGTATCTCTCTTGTGAGTGAGCAGCCATATGTTATGATTGTCGCCCGGTATAGCAATCATTTTTTCGGACATCCATTGGTTAAGTGTTGTTCCGATAGAAGACGGTACGATATCACCCAACCCTCCGTCGAGTGTCATATCCACAACGCAATACGAAAGTTGGCACGTTGTGGTATCTGTACCGCCAACCTCTTGTAGCGAAAATAAATAGTATCTGAAGTCGGAACCAATAACAGGAATGATGAGTGCCGCTTGGCTGGTGCTATAGGTCTGAAATGGAACTATTGAGGTGCCTGATGGCATAATGGTATTGTTCTTGTTGTAAACTTTTTTCCCGTCGGTATAAAACAGCAGATTTCCAGCAGTGTCACAAACCGACGCACAGCCTTCGGTATACGAGGTGTGATATATTTTTGAACTTATGGGAATCGGAGTCCCGGATGTGAAGTCGAGCCCGGCTTGCCTACCAAAAGTCCACACTTTATTTCTATTCGAGTAGTGTTGTGCGAAAATGTTGTTTGAAATAAGGATAGCTAACGACAGCAACAGTAGTGTATTTTTCATATTTGTTTTGGGTATTTCAGTTTAAGGTAGTAGTTTATTTATTATGGTATCGGTATATTCAAATTTAACTAATGCCTATTGTCATCCGTTACTTTGGTGATGTGGATTTTTAGCGTTTCTAAGTTCGTGGCTTAAAGTTAGTGAATGTACGTGAGCAGGGACTACGCCAAACCATGTTTTTATAAACTACGCTTGGTGGGGAGAACGATGGGGTGTAATATTTCGCTACTTTCGTGTTGTGCCCATCAAATGTATAATACAGTTTCAGTGCACTGACGAAATGTCCCCGACATAAAAGACCCCTTAGCACTTACCGAGTAGGCATTACAAAACCTTCTGATATATAAAGATACTTCACGGTTTCTTTTGACATCGATACTACAAAAACAACTATACAAACTAGCATCCAACAGCTCATATGGCATACTTCCATTCTATTAGCCTACAGTATCTATCGCAACTTCAATAACGCATTTTGAACTAACCCCAATGATATCAGAAGGTCGTTTAAACTTCTGATTTACATATACTAACTCCACATGCCGTCCAACCAAATATTCAGAAGATGGTCCGAATTGTGTCCATGCAGTTTCGCCTTCATCATCTTCAATATCAAACATGGCGTAATCGTTATGTCCAGTTACATAAACTCTACAAATAACGCCATGGACCACATATTTACGAATAGCACCCGTCTCGATTGCTTCAAACCATTCTCTTGAGCCAAACAGTAGTCCGTTTTCAATTTTATATCCAAACTTACCTGTTGCCCTCATAGATTCCCGTTGCACATCAGAAATTCTAGATGTATCATTATTTAATCTATAAATCGTTTTCATTGTATATTATGTCGACTGCTTGCCTAATGATTGTATATTAATTATGTCTACTCTAACTTTATCTTCTGTTATAAATTCGCTTCCCCCCGCTTGGCGTAGTTTATAAAAAAATGGATTGGCGTATGTCTCTGACTACGTCATTACGGCTTTCAATCGCCTGATTGACGAGTTGTATTGCCCACGTATGGCCCCACTTTGCGCAAGAGTCTTCCTCTTGTGACCAAACCATAGCAAGTTTTTTTCCCCCACTTGGCGCAAGTCTTTTTTGACTTGTGTCCAAACTACTGCAATTGTTATTCACTTGCGACAAATAGCCACTTCCCCACCACTATCACCTTCTCACTCACTGTTACTCGGTCTCGGATACTTTTTTTCACTTGTCACTTTAGCATCATCATGAGACATTCCAATCTTTATCAGTTCCATATGCAAATCTAATCTTACACTATAGAAGTCGTCATACGGATGTTCTTTTAGTATTTCTCTATGCCTATATTCACAAATACGCCTCCATTCTGGATTTAATTGCCCTAGCAAACACTCTTGCTTCCTAAATAAGATACGCCTAAAGTCTTTGGTAACATCGCGATGGTTAAGCTCATATTTTAATGCAACTGGAAAAGTTATATCAGAAAATGTCCAGTATAGCAAGTCGTCTAGATTTGTCGTTTTGTCATGGCGTATAAGTCGCCCCCTTTCTCGGTTTATGTAATGATATAGAGGAGTACGACCAACTGATACTTGAATATATGGAGTACAATCAATAGTTTGGTACTCAAACTCAGGTAGATAATTAAATGGAGAAACTATATCAGTATTCTCTGTTTCTAGCTTTTTACATAGCTCAAGAATAGTAGTTTCGATCTCTTTTATATTCATAACAGGTATCGGCAATGTAAATCTACATCTTTTAGGTTTTCTGGTTGCAGACAAATAAAGAAAAACAGATGAAGGTAAACACCCGATGCTAGTCATAAACTCTATCCGATGTAAAGTCTTGAGTAGAGTATTTGCCACAGTTACAAGAGGTAGGCCATTTGTCAACACTCGAAAATTCGCAGCATAACCTTTGGATTTTAACATAGAATGCCAATCATTTGTTTTTTTGACTACGGCTAACTGAGGCGCTCCGTGGGTTTAGTAGTGGGTTACGTCAGATGGGGTGCTGTGGCCTGTCATGGTGAGCCGCGCCGAACCATGGCAGTGTGTGCAGGCTATCAAATGACTGATCAACAAATAGCCTGTATATTTCAGTCTCAGCTTACCCTGTATTATTGAAATGCCGAACCTCGGCATCATGCTAGGCATTCCATCAAGCTTACTCCTTTTCCTTTTTGTTTCTGCATTCGGCAAGGCGCATCAATTCTTCAAAGTCCCCTTTTATCAAAGCTTCCTTTTTCTTACGACTCCAACGCTTTATTTGCTTCTCTCTTTTTATAGCATCGTTTACGTATTGAAAGTCGATGCAGTACTTTAGCAAGAGCGGTATACGGGAATATGTATAGCAAGTAGTCTCGAGACCTTTTTCATGCTCTGCTATTCTTCTATCCAAATTATTGGTCATGCCTGTATAGTAAGAACCATCAGCACATTGTAATATGTAAACGTAATAGACCTGTCTGAGTTTCATTTTCTTTGTTGTACTGCTCTGTTTGCCTCAAAAGATGAATATACAACGCATCTACTTTTTAATGGTAACACCTGCACAGCATTATTTTTTGCCGACCCACTCTGCCATGGTTCGGCGCGGCTCACCATGACAGGCTAACGCACTTCGGTTCCTCGGTGTAGACTCAGGCTCACCATGACAGGCATACGCTCTCAGCAAAAAAGGACGATGTACGGCACTTCGACCAGTAGGAAATCGACAAAGTAGAATTTATAAACACCTTCGTCAATCAGGAGATTGACCACCGCAGTGACGTAGTCGGGAGACGTACGCCAATCAACTATTATTTTTGACTACGGCAAGCGGGGGGCTATCATTTACTTTGAATGAAAAACACGCATCACCTTACAATCTGTTTTTCTGATTTCAGCATTTAAAACCCCACCTGAGGTAATTGTAAGTGTTTCTTGTCCTCTTACTGTGTCCCATCGACTTTTATTATCCAATGAGCCCTGTACAACCCAAACTGAATCACCAACTAAAGTTGCATGAAAGGGCAGTTCTTTATAAATTTTATTACCATAAATGGGCAACCAAATGGCCTCTGCAATCTTTATAGCAGTCGTTGAATCCGGAACAAACCCCTTTGTTGGATAGTAGCCTTGAAAACAGCCAATTGAATCCGGAACAATTCCTTTTTGGGAATAGCCTTGAAAACAGCCAAACAATAGAGCTGTACACACTGTTAATATTCTATTCATGACGATCATCTATTTTTTTGCGGGTGGTTGTGCTAATGGCGGATCAATTCCCATTCTGGTCGAAGGGTCGCCCTTCGTCCTTACATTTGTCAGCGTCTCGCTGACGTACAAATAGCTACTTCCCCACCACAATCACCTTCTCTCCCCTTGCAATCATGCTGCCTATCGGCAGTATAAAATCTTCATAGCCATGTTCTTTAAGCGCGGCTATAAGCGTAGTGGAAGCATCTTTATCCACTGCTATGAGTAGTCCGCCATTGGTTTGTGGGTCAGGAAGCAAGGAGAATGCCTCCATGACATCAACGCCATCACCAAAGGCTATTTTATCGCTGTAGGCGTTCCAGTTGCGGTAGGTGGCATCGGGCACTATGCGCTGCGCGAGGTATTCTTTTACACCACCTAATACCGGTAGTGCTGCATAGCTGATTGCCGCAGATAGTCCGCTGCCCTCCGCCATTTCTACTAAGTGTCCCGCCAGCCCAAAGCCTGTTATGTCTGTCATGGCTGTTACACCCGGTAGTTGTCCTAGGGGTGCGCCTATGCTGTTGAGCGAGGTCAGGTTGTTGTTGAGCAGTAGTTTGTGGTCGTCGTGTATCTGTCCTCTTTTCAGGGCAGTAGCCAATATACCGGTGCCCAGGGGTTTGGTTACAAATAGCAGGTCGCCCTCTTTTGCGGTATCATTACGTTTCAGGTTGACGCTATCACAAAAGCCATTTACCGACAAGCCAAATACAGGTTCGGTGGTATCTATGCTGTGCCCGCCAGCCAGCGGTATGCCTGCCTGCTCGCATACGTATCTGGCACCATCCATCACCCTAGCAGCCAGTGAGGCGGGCAGCTTATCTACCGGCCATCCCAGTATTGCTAATGCCATTACCGGCGTGCCACCCATCGCATATATATCGCTGATGGCATTGGCGGCAGCTATGCGCCCGAAGTCATAAGCATCATCTACAATCGGCATAAAAAAGTCTGTACTTGCTATCAGCGCCTTTCCATTGCCCATGTCATACACGGCAGCATCATCGTTGCTGCTATTGCCTACGAGCAGGTTGGCGGTATGCGGGTCTTTTTTGTCAGATTTCAGTATCTCCTGTAGTACCGCAGGGGCTATCTTGCAGCCGCAGCCGGCACCATGTGCGTATTGTGTAAGCCTTATTGTATCAGTCATTAGTTTTGTTTTTCTGCTTCCGGAGTTGCCTCCTCACGTAGCCGTGCCAGTATTTGTCGCGAAAGCTCTTCCGGGTCAGTCGTGTCGGCAGTGATGGTAGTCAACTGTTCGTTCAGGTTGTCTCTGGTAGTGAGGTCATGCTTATAAAACTTGTCGTAGTAGTTCAGCAGTATTCCGAAAGCCTCTTTGTAATTGTCTTCTACTATGTGGTTAATAGCTTCTTTGGTAGCAAGCCCGCCTAATCGTTTACGGATGCGCATTACAGTCGCTACCATGTCGTCTTTTTTGAACTTACCGTAGTCCTTCATGATCAGGTCAAGCCTTACGTTTTGCGGTATATCCAGAAAGTATATGGGCGCCTTGCGCATCCGGAGCCATAAGGCATCCGGCACTTTTACGTGTCCTATTCTACGGCTTTCGTCTTCTACCCAAATAGGTGTGTCGGGAGTGCATTTTTCTGCAACTCGGCTAAGGGCGAGGGCCAGCTTGTTTTCAAAATGCTCCTGCGATGGCTGGATTGGTTGCCCGAGTCCACCGAAAGCCGAACCCTTATGGTGTGCCAGCCCTTCGAGGTCCACAATTGTCTGCCTCGCCTTGGTAAGCCGATGCAGCAGATGAGTTTTCCCGGAGCCTGTATATCCGCCAATTATCCGGTAAGAAAGTGGTGCCGGGAATTGCGCCAGCACCCAATTCCTGAATGCCTTGTATCCGCCCTGTAGTGTATATACATTATACCCGTACAGGTCCAGCAGCCATGCCACGCCGGCACTGCGCATGCCACCTCGCCAGCAGTGTACCAGCACGGTTTGTTTCTGATGTTTATTGAGTGGAATGTCTTTTTTCTCTTTAACGATACGCTCTACATCCTCTACCATGGTGCGCATCTTCACCCCGAAGTAGTCGAGTCCTATTTTTATGGCATCTTCCCTGCTTCGTTGTTTGTAGGCAGTACCCACCACCTTGCGTTCTTCGTCAGAAAATAGTGGCAGGTTGTGTGCTTCGGGTATGTGTGCATGACTATACTCTCCCGGACTACGAACATCAAAAACAAGATGCTGTTGCGCAAGTTCGAGAAACTGAGTTATGTCTATTTTGGTTACCATTATTCCCGCATCATTTCTTCTATCACCTGTGCGATGTTCTCTGCATTAGGTTTGGAGAAATAGTCGCCATCGGTTGCATAGGCAGGTCTGTGTGCTTTGGCAGTTATGGTTCTCGGAGCCACGTCCAACCAGCGATAGCCACCCTGTTTTTCCATCACATGCTGGAACATATATGCGGTTGCGCCTCCCGGCACATCTTCATCTACAAACACTATGCGACTTGTTTTCTTCAGCGACTCCACAATCACGTGGTTGATGTCGAAAGGCAGTAGCGTTCTTACATCTACCACTTCACAACTTATGCCTTTTGGTGCCAGGTAAGTATTGATTGCATCGTCAATGATGCGTAGGGTAGAGCCGTAAGATACAATGGTTACATCGTCGCCCTCGCGCACTATATCCGGCACACCAAATGGCACTGTGAATGTGTCGAGGTTGGAGGGTAAGTTCTCTTTAAGTCTATAGCCGTTCAGACACTCAATAACCAATCCCGGTTCGTCGCTTTGCAACAGCGTATTGTACATACCGGCAGCCTGTACCATATTGCGGGGAACACATAAGTACATACCTCTGATGGCATTGAGTATCATGCCCATGGGCGAGCCACTGTGCCAGATGCCTTCTAATCTGTGCCCGCGCGTACGTACAATAAGGGGGCATTTTTGTCCACCCTTGGTGCGGTATTGCAGGGTAGATACATCATCGCTTAATGGTTGTAAGCCATATAGCAGGTAGTCAAGGTATTGTATCTCTGCAATCGGTCGTAAGCCGCGCAAAGCCATTCCTATACCTTGACCTATTATGGTCGCCTCACGTATCCCGGTATCAGATATACGGTACTTGCCGTACTTTTCCTGTAGCCCTGCAAACCCCTGATTTACATCGCCTATTTTTCCGAGGTCTTCGCCAAAGGCAATGACAGCCGGGTTGGTGGCAAAAGTGTGGTCAAAGAATTTATTGAGTATTTCGTATCCGTTCAGAGAAGCGGCATTGCTCTCATAGATGGCAGGTACTTCCGTCACCTTCATTGCACTCTGTGCCGATTCTGAATACAGGTGAGAAGAGTACTTCTGCTCGTTGTCTGCCAGTGTATTGTTATAGAAATTTTGCAGGGCTGCCGTATTACTACCGTTCGGGTCGCATAAAGCCAGCACATTGCCGACTGTCTGCATCACATCTTTTCTGATTGGCTCTTTAATGTTGCTGAGAGCCTGCGTCATCGCTGCAATAGCGTCGGCGTTTGCGCCTGCATCGGCTGCTGCCTGGTTACACAGGTTTACCGCCGTTGCTACCTGCTCCTTTATGGGGTTCAGGAAGTTATTCCAGGCGTTTTGCTTGGCCGTCCTTGCTTCATCCTTGGCTTCCTCGTCCACGGCAACCAACTCTTCTTCCGATGCGATTTTATTATCTATCAGAAACTGCCTCATTTTAGCAATACAGTCCCATTCTTTTTCCCACTCTAATCTTTCTTTGTTTTTATATCGTTCATGCGAACCGGAGGTCGAGTGCCCCTGTGGTTGCGTAACTTCCTGAATATGGAAGATAGCAGGTATATGCGTTTCTCTTATTCTGTCTATTCCCTTTTGGATAGTTTGTACCAATCCGGGATAATCCCAACCCTTGGCGGTGTATATGTTGATGCCGCCTTTTTTATCGTCCCACTGCATTCCTGCAAGGGCTTCAGATATTGAGTTTTTTGTTGTTTGGTACGACCTCGGTACCGATATGCCATAACCATCATCCCAGATAAAGATAGCCATGGGTACCTGCAACACGCCTGCTGCGTTTACACTCTCCCAAAACAGCCCTTCAGATGTGGATGCATCCCCAATGGTACAGAATATAACCTCATTTCCTTTCCTGGTGAATTTCTCAAAGCCTGTCTGCAACTCGTCTATGTGGCGATACATCTTAGATGCATATGCCAGTCCTAAGGCACGTACCATTTGCCCGGCGGTAGGAGATATGTCACTGCTCGATTGAGGTGCTTTTGTCAGGTCTTTCCAGTTGCCGTCATCGTCCAGCCAGCGAGTGCCGTAGTGGCCGTTCATCATCCTACCTGCAGTAGCAGGCTCGTTCTCGATGTTGGTATCTGCATATAGCTGAGCAAAAAACTCCTGTATATTACTCATGCCCGTAGCAAACATCAGTGTCTGGTCGCGATAGTAACCACTGCGAATATCGCCGGCCTTAAAACACTTAGCAACAGCCAACTGCGCCAGTTCCTTACCGTCTCCGAAGATTCCGAATTTCGCCTTGCCAGTCAGCACTTCTCTTCTGCCCATCAGGCTCGCTTCCCTGCTTGCTTTGGCAATACGGTAGTCTTCAAGGGCTTCTTGCTTAAATTCATCAAAAGACAATCTCGCAGATTTTGACGAGGATACTATCGGCATATACAATTAAATTAAAATGTTATCGGGAACAAGAGTTCAGGTGAATAAATATACTTCTATTCTGTAATAAACACCTCAACTGCTGCAAAGATAACCTTTGAGCGATAAAATAGAAAATACAGAAATCCGTCAAAGCTTACTCTCCTCCTTTATCAGTAACTTTGCAGCCGTTTTGGTTATATTGATATTTATTAATGAATAAGACAGTCGCATTTCATACGTTGGGTTGCAAACTCAATTACTCTGAGACATCAGCACTCAGTCGCATGCTCGAAGCCGAAGGGTTTGAGAAGCGGGCGTTTGATGATGTGGCGGACGTATATGTGATTAATACATGCTCCGTTACAGAAAATGCAGACAAGGAATGTCGCCAACTGGTACGTAGGATTCAGCGAAAAGCGCCGGAAGCCTCTGTAGTAGTGACCGGCTGTTATGCTCAACTGAAACCACAGGAAATAGCCGAAATAGACGGTGTGGACCTGGTTCTTGGAGCTGCTGAGAAATTCAATCTGGTGACACATTTATCTACCATTGCTGAGGGGGCCGCCGATAGAAAGGGGGCTAAAATATGCTCTTGCGATATTGACGATGTGTCGGGTTTTCACAGTTCTTTTTCTGTAAATGATCGTACACGTACCTTCCTGAAAGTGCAGGACGGTTGCGACTACAATTGCAGCTTTTGTACCATTCCGCTGGCGAGGGGACATAGCCGAAGCGATAGTATTCAGGGGGTGTTAAACAATATCAGCGAACTGGCAACTTCCGGTGTTAAGGAGGTAGTCCTGACCGGAATAAACCTCGGCGACTTTGGCAAGGGAAATGATGGTGGAAAAAACCGAGAGGACACTTTTTATGATTTGATACAGGCAGTGGATGCGGACGCTGCTCCGGGTGTAGAGCGATTCCGTATTTCGTCTATTGAGCCCAACCTGCTCAGCGATGAAATTATTTCTTTTGTTGCCGGGTCTCACAGGTTTATGCCCCATTTTCATATTCCACTACAAAGCGGTAGCAATAAGATTCTTGGATTAATGCGACGTCGGTATAAGAAGGAGCTATACCAGGAGCGTGTGGCCCATATCAAAAGGCTGATGCCGCATTGCTGTATCGGGGTAGATGTTATTACGGGCTTCCCGGGAGAGACAGATGAGGATTTTAAAGAGACATTTGATTTTCTTCATAGTCTTGATGTGTCTTATTTTCATGTATTTACGTATTCTGAGCGTACCAATACCCTGGCAGAAGAGATGAAGCCCGTAGTACCGCAGCACATACGCCAGCAACGTAATAAGACACTCCGGAATTTGTCCTTCCAGAAGATGCAGTACTTCACAGAAAGTCAGCGGGGGGCAAAAAGGAAAGTCTTGTTCGAGCATGCCGAGAAAAACGGTACCATGGAAGGCTACTCCGACAACTACATTAAGGTACAGATTCCTTTTAACGAAAGTTATGCCAACAGAATAGTTGAGTGGGCAATTTAGCTCCGTCTTCAATATATCTGTCTACAATAAATATAACATCCCGTTAAACCTTTGCTGGTTAACTTTATCATAGCTAAAAGCCATTAGCTGATGATAGGCACCAAAGACCTTATTGATGATACGGAATTGATTGTTTTATTCAAAGTGAAACAGTCTCGGGAACGTGCATTTAAGGTATTGGTAGAGAAATACCGGCAGCGGCTCTATTGGCACATCAGGAGGATGGTCATCGTTCACACCGATGCGGATGATGTTATTCAGAATGTATTTATAAAGGTTTGGAAAAACTTAGATGGTTTTCGGGAAGAGTCTAACCTGTACACATGGTTGTACCGAATTGCAACAAATGAATCTTTAGCATGGATTGCCCGTCAGAAAAAGTTCTCTTCAGTGTCAATCGACGCCGAAGATGATTTTGTATTGCAACGGCTGCAGGCAGATAGGGACTTTGACCCGAAGAAGATTGAGTGGAAGCTGCAACAGGCCGTTGCTACTCTTCCAGAAAAACAAAGAACCGTATTTAACCTCAGATATTTTGATGAAATGCCTTACGTCGAAATGTCGGAAGTGTTAGAAACCTCGGTAGGGGCACTCAAAGCTTCTTACCACCACGCAGTAAAAAAGGTTGAAGATTATATTAAGGCAGGTTAAACTTTTGGAAGATATTGTTATCTTATATCAGTGCAGATTATGAAAAAAGAAACAGCAGACGAACTGGAGGCATTGGGTAGCAGCTTACAACACCTGAGCCGGAAAATGCCGTTTTCTGTGCCTGAGGGGTACTTCGGGCAAATGACAGCGGAGGTGGAGTCGGCTACTTGTGGCGTTATTGGTAGCATGCCGAAGGGGGCGAAATCGCAACAGCCGTTTAGTATGCCGGAGGGGTATTTTGAGCAGATGACAGCCGATGTGATGAGTAAGACTGTGGGCGCAGAAAAGAATCGGACAATTCCTTTTGTATACCTGAGGTGGGTGGCGGCAGCGGTATTGGTTATTGCTGTAGGGGTGGGTATGAGTGGACTGTTTAATGGCGTTAATGTAAGTACGGCTGGCTCGCTGGCTTCTGTTTCCGACAAGGACATCCGGACGTATCTTTCGGAAGATATGCCAACTGTCGATATTGATAAAATAGCAGATAATAGCTATCTGGACGGAATTGATACAAAAGAAATAGAGTCTTACCTTGATGAGAATGGATGGGATGATGATGTGTTAACTGAAAATATAAACTAAGATGAAAGCAGTTATTAGTGTGGTAGCCCTCGTGCTGTTAACAGCGGGTGCTGTATCCGGAAGGCAGGGGAAGTCGTGGAAACGGGTGCATGCAGCCCAGATAGCTTATGTGACGGACAGGATGGAACTAACCGCTGATGAGTCGGAAGCGTTTGTGCCGATATACAAAGAGTACCGGAAGGAGAAAAGAACAGTCAGGCACGAGTTTTGCTCTGAGAACAAGGATTTGCGTAGTGCCGGAGGGGAAGGAGCCGCTAAGTACATTGAAAACGACCTCGATTACCAAGAGAAGGTTATAGGGATTAAGAGAAAATACAACGAGCAATTCCTTAAGGTCGTCAGTCCGAAGCAGCTAAAGAAAATGTACGCAGCTGAAAAAGAATTTAAAGCAATGCTGATAAGGCGTGTAAAACAAAGACGAGATTATCATCATCACTAAGCGGGGGGCAGACACAGGGCATACTTTGTAACTGTCGTTACGCCAGGGCGAATGTGTTGGATAATCAGTGGAAAGTGGCTCCTGGTCCGGGCATTTCGAGAATTATCGTGCGAAATAACTCCTTACCGCTATTTTTGTAAGTTCACTACTTACATAAACGGCTGCCCGATTTGTCTTATCCGGAAGAAATACTAAAAAAGTACTGGGGTTACGATAGTTTCCGACCACTGCAGCGGGACATTATCAATAGTGTGCTTAGTGGCAACGATACGTTGGCTTTGCTGCCTACAGGTGGCGGTAAGTCATTATGCTATCAGGTGCCGGCAATGCTGCTGGATGGTATATGCATTGTAGTGTCGCCGCTTATCTCGCTGATGCAGGACCAGGTCACAAGGTTAGAGGGGCTGGGTGTGCCCGCAGCCTGTATTCATTCGGGTATGCACTATTTGATGGTCAGGCAGACCCTGGCAAATGCGGTAGATGGAGATTATAAGATGCTGTATGTTTCTCCTGAGCGACTACAAACAAGAGTGTTCAGAGAGTACCTCGAAGAAATGCATGTTACAATGGTTGCAGTGGACGAAGCACATTGTGTGTCGCAATGGGGGCATGACTTCCGGCCGGCCTATCTGCAGATTAACTCTGTTCGGGAATTGTTTCCTCGTGCGGTCATGTTAGCACTTACCGCCACCGCGACTACCGATGTACGGGCAGATATTCAGTTGCAACTAAAGATGAAGCGGGTGAATGTCTTTCGCAACAGCTTCGCCAGAGATAACATCTTTTATGAGGTGGTGCGTAGTGAGCATAAAACTGCTGACCTGTTAGACCGGGTGAAACAGGAATGTACCATCATTTATTGTCGCAGCAGGAAGCTGACAGAACTTACCGCGCAGGATTTGATAAGAGAGGGTATACCGGCGGAAGCATATCATGCCGGATTGGCGAGAAAAGAGCGGGATAGTGCACAGGCGGGCTGGATGACTAACAAGTCTCCGATAATGGTGGCTACAACTGCTTTCGGGATGGGTATTGATAAGCCCGACGTACGCATGGTGATGCACAATGATGCGCCTGAGAATCTTGAGTCTTATTTTCAGGAGGTGGGCAGGGGAGGTAGAGATGGTAAGCCATCCGCTGCTGTTTGCCTGTACAATAGCGGAGATATAAAGCGGTTACGGGAAAGTACCGATATCCAGTTTCCCCCGATAGACTATCTCCGTCAGGTATATCAGTCGGTAGCGGAGTATTTACAGGTGCCCGTTTCGGCACAACCAGATAAGTACTTCCCGTTTGATTTGACCGTGTTTTGCCACCGGTTTAAGCTGGTGCCGTTAAATGTGCTGCATGCCCTGAAATTGCTAGAAAAAGAAGGCTTGTGGACGCTAACAGATGCTGTGTATAGCCCGCCGGTAATTCAATTTATTGCAGACAGAGACACGTTGGACAGTCTCCATCAGGTCAATCCTCGTCTTGGGTATGTGGTCACAGGTTTGCTGCGCATGTATAGCGGTGTGTTTCATTCGCCCGTTCCCATTCGTGAAACGGCTATCGGCATACAGCTCACAATGAAAAATCAGGAGGTGGCACAGGCATTGGAGCAACTTGCAGCCATGCGGATACTCGAGTACAGTCGCCCGAAAGACGGGCCTCAGTTATTCTTTCACCATTACAGGGTGCCGAGCGAACACCTGACGATAAATGCCCGACGGATAGCCGCGCTCCGTAAGCGGCATCAGGAGCGTACCGATGCTATGATTGCTTTTCTGGACAATGATACCGTTTGCAGGGAAAACCTATTGCTGCGTTACTTTGGCGAAAGACCGCCGTATGCATGTGGCCATTGTGATATTTGCAGAAAGAACCGACGAGTCCATGTTGACACTGCCGGACAAAAAGCTTTTATCAGCACAACAATTGCGCGGCATGGTTCTATCTCCCGTCGTCAGTTGATACAGATGTTTCCACCTGACCAAAAAGAATCATTAATACAGTTGCTGCGCACGATGATAGATGAAGGTGCAGTAGTTATGGATGGCGATACAGTACAGTTGCCCGGCCGATGACGCTACGCTACGTAGGCCATTTTGGCAATCTCTGTACTCTTTACCACCACATGTATTTTTTCGTCCAGCTTACCTACGGCTTCCTCAAGCATTAGCATGTATTCTCTGGGTGAGTTGTAATTCTCCTCTTTAATCACATTCATGATACCCATAATTGTTGACAATGGTCCTCTGAACTCGTGTGACTGTACAAAAGCAATATCCATCAGTGCCTTATTTTGACTGGCTACCTGGGTCATTTTTTCGCTTAGTGTCTTATAAGTGAGTTCCAGCTCCATAAGGTGTACCGCTTGTTGGGCAAGTATGCTTAATAGCTGTTTCTGATTATCAGATACCTCCTTTGAATCGACATCCATAACGCATATTGTCCCGATATTTTGCCCTTCATTACTGGCAAGCGGTGCTCCGGCATAGAACTTAATGTTGGGCGCATTATGTACCAATGGGTTGTTATTAAATCGCTTGTCAGTCATGGCATCGCTCACCACCATTACATCTTGCTCCATGATAGCATGGGTACAAAAAGAGGTATTGCGGGGCATTCTTTCTACCTGAAAGCCATAGTTTACCTTTATCCATTGGTCTTTTTCGTCAATAAGGGTGAGGAAGGCAACCGGCGTTTTATATATGTCGGAAGCTAATTTTAGAAGTCCCTGAAGGTTCTTGTCCAGGTCAAAGTTGAACTGCATAAAGCGTTTTACCGCCTGTAATCTCATTTCTTCGTTAGTATACATGGCATTTTCGTTTAAAAAGGGCAAAAAATGTTTTTGGTTGCCGAGTCTTTTTTTGAGCTCAGCTATACTACCTACGATAAATCTTCCGTTTAGGTTTTATACTTTTGGAATCCGATGCATAAAAAAATCCGCTTCTCCATTGTTGGTTTTGGGAATATTGGCCGCAGACATGCCGAGCAAATAACCCGAAACGAAAACGCTGAACTTATTGCAGTTTGTGATATTAATGACAAGTTGCAATCGGCGGTACCGGATGGGGTAGCCTTTTTTACCGACTTTCAGGTGATGCTAAAAGAAGCTGACTGTGATGTGGTGTGCGTATGTACGCCCAACTATCTTCATGAGCCGCACACGATTGTCGGATTACAGGCAGACCTCCATGTGGTGGTAGAGAAGCCGATGGCGCTAAGTGTTGCCGAGTGCGACAATATGATAGCTGCCGGAAAGGAAAGTAACAAAATAATCTTTGCCGTAAAGCAAAACAGATACAACCCACCCGTATCGGAAGTAAAGAAACTGAAAGACTCCGGCAAGTTGGGCGCAATCTATATGATACAGGTCAATTGCTTCTGGAACCGGGGCGATGCCTATTATGCCGGTAGCGACTGGCGCGGTAAGAAAACCAAAGACGGTGGTTGCCTCTTCACGCAGTTCAGCCACTTTGTAGACATACTCTACTACATAAACGGAGGCATAGCAGATGCTGTCGGGACGGTCAGGAATTTTGCGCACCAGCATAATACTGAGGTAGAAGATACCGGTAGCTTTGTGATGCATGCCGACAATGGCGCTGTTATCAACTTCAACTTTACTACTTGTTCCTATGAGCGCAATATGGAAGGTTCTATCACCGTCTTTGGGGAGAAGGGAACAGTTAAAATAGGCGGGCAATACCTCAACACCATCGAGTATCAGCAGTTGGAGGCCGGTGCCTTACCCACCATCAATATCACTGCCAAGTCTAACGATTACGGACTATACCAGGGCTCCATGAGCAATCACGATAAAGTCATCCAAAACGTAACCGACGTGCTCCTGCACAACCACCCCATCATGACCACCGCAGAAGAGGGCAGAGAGGTAGTAAGGATTATAGAGATGATGTATGGGAGTGTGGAGTGAGCGTGTTGCAAGCGTGACGCTTGCTGTGGTATGGACGAAGTGAGACACTTCGACCCGTCGGAGCAAAAGGCATGGTTGCAAACTAGTGGAAGTGCTTTCGTTGTTCAAAAGATGTATATATGAAAATACTGCCTTATGTCCTATTTGTTATAATATTTATAATTAGTATTATGTCATCTTTTTATCTTGATACTTTAGAAGCAAAATATGGACATGTTGTGTTTCTAAGACTTTTATGGTTATTGTTTTTTGTGGGAATGTTTTTTGTATTCATCAGAATATTTTTGCCATGGTGGGCCAACCGAAAATAAACCTGATTGCCTTGTTATCCAATAACATTTCCCTCATATTCTAGGCAGTCCAAACGAATCTGGCATGGTCCAAGAAGGCCCCTTTGAGCAGTGGGAGCAACGATGGATTCGTGCGAGACGCGTGCAGTGGTATTGGAGAAGTGAGACATTTTGACAAGTGGTCTACGCAAGTCGAAAAAGACTTGCAATACTATTGAAACAAGTGGAAAGCAGTTGCGCCAAATGGGGATACTTCGACCAGTAGTTGCACATTATCATCTAACTACTCGCATAGCGAAATAAAAGACACTATTTTAAGAAAAGAACGGAGATGAATAGAGAAGAAGCTATCAAAAAATATTATCAAATTTATTCTGACAATACAACATTGGCAAGAGAGATTATTAAAAAGCTCAACTACAAAAATGATCATCGACTATTGCAAATGATTGCAGAATCATATGCGGATGAAGCACTGTTTAACAACAGTGATGGCAGAATTAATTACCATAAATTATACTATGCAAACTATTATATAATAAAGGCTTTTGATTTATGTTCCACATGTTCAAATGTTTTATGGACGATGGGGAAAATCATGAAGAATTATGGCGAAAATAAAATCGCTGTTTTTTGTTACAAAAGCATTATTGAGCTCGGAGAAAAAAAGATATCAAAGGATAGTTGCAAAAACGATCCGAAAATTACATTAGCGCAAATCAATGATAGCAAATTTGAACTGTATCGCTTAATGCATCGGTCTGAACCCGCCTTATCAAAAAGATATCTGAACCTCTATAAGAAAGGGCGCAAAAAGGGTATCTCCACATTGTATAAACCGCTTAAAAACTATCTTTTGCCAGGACTTATAGGTCGGTAATCAATAGCGTCCTAAACGATTAAAAAAAGAGAGAGGAAGGGTTACAGAACTGTATAACTAATTTTTTACCTTATGACAATACATAAAATTACGTATGCGACATGCATTGCTTTACTCTTTATGTACCAAAGTAAAAGTCAAGTTTTCGATGATTCAGAAATAATACCATATTCCAGCCTTATTAATACTTCATTCTCCTATGAGCATCTAGCAGATAGCTTTTCTTTAAAAAATGATAGCATTATGGCTAGTGATTATTTTATAAAAATCAACCCTTATCTTTTTATATGCCAAAAAGAAACACCAAATACATTAGATTCCTTATATACACAATACCTGCTTACAAACGCAGCACAAAAAAAATACAGAACAATATTTGAATCAACATTCTACAAAAAACAAAGTGTAATATTCAAAAAGTTCGAGAAAATGTACGTTGAAGACCAAGAAATACGTAAAGCCTTACATTACTGCAATGACGATTTTACCTGCAACAAGCTAACGGCAGCACGTAGAATCATTGATCTCAATAATTTTGAATTCCTTTATGAATATGTCAACAAAAACGGTTGGCCATCTATTGAAAACGGTTCACTCTTTGCAAGAGTGATTGCTATTCACGACCACTCAAGATTTGATCAATACATACCAATCATTAAAAAAGCGGTGTTAGATGGAGTTGTACCACTCTCCACATACACAATGATGATGACTTACAAGAAAATGGAAAATACTTCATGGCAACATGCAATTGACATGAATAAGTCTATAGAAATATACATAAATACCACAATAGACAACAAAATGCCAGATTCAATTACATTAAAGAAAATAGAATGCTCAGTTCGAGAACATTGCGATATTAAGTATATTTTTTTTGTATTTGAATCAAATAACAAAAAAGATTCAGAAATATGGTTTGAATCAATGACAAAAATACTCGTGGATGAAGGTAAGGAAACAGTTATTGAAAAACTATATAACACAATAGAAGATAATATGTGTGGCGGCTCCAAAAATACTTTTATTCGCCATAGGATGGTAACTGGAGTGAAGAAGAAAATGATCTTATATCTAGTATATTAAGGCACATAATCAAAAATTCCTTTTCCGGTTGGTGTTCCTTCCCGACGACCACATGGGTGGCAGTGGTGTTCGTAAGTAGAAGTAGAATTACAGAAGGATTGATACAAGAGGAAAACAGTTGCGCTAATATGGGGATAGTAGGAGGAATGCCTTAAATTGGCGCAGAGCATAATAATGAATTACTGTATAAGTATTACACAATGGAAAGGAGGAGAATTGATACAGATAGATTTAGAAGAATAACTGTAATTGCTCCTACAGCAGGGTTTGTCTGCTTCTGAAATTAAAGACGTACTGGATAATGGTAATAATTTGAAATGATATCGCCAGCTGGTAGAAGTTCCTAAGCGTGGTTGCATTTCATGAAACGCCTGTACTTAAACTAAGGTGGTGAAGCGGGAGTGTGCTGCAGCCTGGCATGGTGAGTCGCGCCGAACCATGGCAGAGTGCGTTGGCCAATATTGAGTAGTGTCCTTTGTTTCTGAACAATGCGCGTAATTGGTATATTTACTTTGATCGCTGACAGTAGGTCCAATGAAACTCAGACATGTCTATTATGTATACATATTCGCCGTTGTTGGTCTTATTTTCTGACCAACAACCACACGCTGGACAGGAAAAATGTGATCAAAAATAAAAAGGCTCAATAAATCCAAACTTATCGTCGCTGCTGTTATAAAGCGATGCAGTGCTATACTTATATTCTTCGGCGTAGTTGCATAATCCGGCTCTTACAGGATTATTGTGAAGATATACAAGTTTTTGCTTCACTACATCTTCACTCCATAAAGGAATTGACAGCGGATTGCGCTCCCATATCTGGTACTTTCTATCTCTTGCACCCACAAAATATTGTTGTAGCACTTCTGGCTCATTGCGCAATTCTCTTATGATTGTTTGAGCTGTAAACTTGAGCATATCCCGTTGCACTTCATCTCTTGTATGCGGATGAAGTATATGCCATATGACATGAATGTGATTGTTCATGATTACAAAGGCATGAAGCATTACTCTTTTTCGTTCTGCCATGTGGCGCAGGCTACCGACAATGATGTCTTTAAAGCGATCGTCAGTGAGTAGGAATTTCCATTCTAGTATGGTAGCGGTAAAATAGTCAGCTTCGTATCGCCTAGAGGATGCCATGATGCAATATAAGATAAAGTTGCTGAATGACTACTCCGTGTTATTCTGCCCTACTCGAGGTTGTTGGTCAGAAAATAAGACCAACAACGGCGGAAAATTATCCATCTTCTTTTTTTTATTAAAACTAAAGTGTTGAACCGTAATAGTAGGTGGAATTTACTGTATAGTTCACCCACGAAGTATCTGTAATTTTGTTTTCTTTAGAGAAATATGTTAGTTGATGAAAACCTCTAGGGAGTTGAGTTAAACCAAAGAAAACTACAATGCCTGACGACTCATCAGAGGTGTGATTGTCATATATCAAGGTGTCATCATAAGATGGCCTGGCATATATTCCGCGAGATGTACCTTTAACATAAATAGTAGTGTCATTAATATACGTAATATATGTAGTGTCCAGATACGAGGCCGTGTCTATCTCATAATGTGGTGGAAACGACTCCCATCTATGGTGTTCTATAATGCCTTGCCAGTACCAGATCCCCGCCATTTCTTTAGCATAACTGTTTTCACTTGACGGCTCTTTTCTACATCCCGAAACGAAAACGATTAGGCAGATTAATAATAATGTGTTTTTCATTTTTGTTTGATTTATCATCTGACATAAAGTACCTGTTGTCTGTAAATTGATTTATTTAATGTGTGTTATGGCTTATTTGCACAATATCAATTCTTAGCGTCTGAAGTGTTTTTTTTACTGTATATGATTTAGTGTATTAAGGCTTCATGTGCTTTCAACTTCGATAGCCCCTTATAGTATAAATGCATTGAATTGTTTGAGTGTAACTTGTCTGTCTCTGCCAAATCATTTTCACATGTATTGCAAGAGAAGTTTACGTTAGAAAGTGTTGACTTATTATGAGACATTAAGTCAGTCGGAATATTTTGTATGAACTGTTCTTGTGAAGAGAAATTACTTTTTTTATTCGTATCATCAAAGTCATTTGAGGAGTTGAGTTTGCTAATCTTCATGATATTTTAGTGTTTTAGTTTTTGCACTATTGTACAGTTAATAATTTTACGAAATAGGATAGCTCCATTCTTCACCTTCTATGGTAATACCAAAACTTTCTTCATTTTGAGTACTCACTCCTACAATGTAATCATTCTGCAGATGATAGTTCAAGTCAATTACCTGTTTTCCGTCCTCGGCGGGTCCTCGCCCTTCGCGAGACCCGCCGACATTAGGGCTAAAAATCTGAATTTTTATTGTGTCCCCCGTCTGGCGCAAGAGTTTTCCTCTTTGTGTCTATGCTATTGCAAGTCTTTCTCGACTTGCGAACATGCTGAATTCCCACTGCCCAAAGTCTCACTTCGTCCATACCACAGCAAACTTCACATTTGCGATAGAGATAAGCCAACACCGGGAGGTGAAGTGATTTTTCAATTACCGTTTGTGGACAAAGTGTGGCATTTCGACTAGCTGGGAGCCGACGTTATTACAAGCGTTAAAAACACCCTGCGGAAACATCCGAGTTGCAAACTTGAGCGAGTGAGGAATTACTAAAGTACACCCAACTGTGATTTAAATGAAGATGGCGTAGTTTTTGAAAGTGGGATAGCGTACGTAGCTTCATTTGTAGGCGTAATCGCAATAATGCCGCCGTACAAATTTCCATTTATTACCCCCAGAGCAGCAAGATGCATCGGCCTGCTGAGTGCATTGCCATTTGTTATTGTGCCAGCTACAGGACGTGCCAGAGGATAAACACTGTTTACACTATCAACCAGACAGTAAACCAAAAATGAATCATTCATGCTTACTCCTGTGATCTCCAGATTGATGTTTATTTTTACCGCAATAGGGTTATTATAGAATCCGTCGGCATTGATAAAGTGTAGATTCGCTGAACTTACCGATATTGTATCGCCCATATAGCCTAATGAACCACTTGTTGACGAGGCAGGTGTCCATGATACACTATTAGTTGACGAGTCCATGTTTCCTGTAAATAGCTCCATTCCCGCAACAGGTGTTCCTTTCTGCGGCATGTTAATAGTAAACTCTTTGCCGGCATCCATTTTTATTTCCTGTCCACTTCGCATCGCTTCTACGTTTACTTCACCCCCGGAAATCAATGGCGTACCATTGCTTAAAGGTAATACGCCCGAAAAAAGCATGTCTACCTTCGTCAGATACTCAGATACAGTCACCTGAACATCACCATCTATTACTTCTCCGGTAGATGAAACAAAGGAATTAGGAGGGAATATATACCGGGTGCCGCTTTCGCCATTAAAAGAACCACCATCGGCAGCGTTTAATGTTACCACTTTAGGCTTTACCGCTACACTGGCCATAGCAGATTGCAATGTATACGGACCCGGAGTGTCACTCGGTAGCACACTACCTGAATCATAATCTTTTCCGCATGAAAAAACGCTAACGGCGAATACAAACAACAATAGATTTCTTTGGGAGTAATTTTTCATTTCTATTAGGTATTGGTTAATAAATTCTTATTTAACGCAATGAACAAAAAGCATGCCAGAAAGTAGACATTTCATATATGCACATTTGTTGTTCCTGTTTTTTACTCATTACCGGTCGACGTTTTCCATTTCGTCCATTCAGTGGCAAGCCCCCATTTGGCCCTTCTCGTACTTGTTTGCAACGAGTAAGTAATGGAATGGCGTTTGCAACGCCCGAATACCCTGCCATCCGTAGTCAATAAATTATCGATTGGCGTATGTCTCCCGCCTACGCCACGACGGTGGTCAATCACCCGATTGAACATGTTACTTTCTTGATATTCTCACTAGTCGAAGTGCCACACTTCGACCCTCGGAAGGCAAACGTCACGCCGGCATTTATTTTCCGCTCACTACCTCATAATAGTCACCCGCTTCACAATGCAATCCGTTTCTCCATCTATCCGTACAATGTAATTGCCCGGCGGTAGATCCGTCGTGATAAACGCACCTTTGTAACTGCGACATTCAGCAACATGTCGGGTACAACTTACACTTCCACTCATATCAACAATAGAGATGTCAAAGGCCTGCGAATGTGACCAATCAACCTTGACGTGTATTTCATCTGTTGCAGGAACCGGAAATACTGAAATGCCATCATCTGCTTTACTAGCGATATTCACACCGGCTGGTGTTTCATAATAATATTGTGTTGCCGTATTCGAAAAATGCCACAACCCATCACCTGGAGAGTACTGCCTATACTCAAACACCACTTGCCCGTCACCATTGTATATTTTACGTATTTTAGAGACACCGACGTACATTGCCGTTGCGACATCCCACGATTTTCTGAATGTTAGCCCGGGCTTATAGTCTACAAAATCGCTGTACGTTGTTTGAGAATAATTTTTCCAAAGGCCGGTGACCACGTCCCACTGTTCTTCCTCCTTACTAAGCATATTGCCACTACCTCCATAAGTGCAGGTGGCCCTCAAATTGTCTACCCACATACCTCCCGACGAAGTGTCCCATTTCTTTGTTTCAATATGAGTCAGTTTGCCAGTCCCGTCATAAGTGTAGGCATACAGTCTCACATTTTGAAAAACAGAACTAGTGCTATTATACCATTGGTAAATTATGCTTGCATACTTACTATCCGATGTGTATGTAAATATCAACCTTGTCCCGGAACTGTTTATCCATGTACCTGTGGGGTAATCCCAAGATTGAACCGTTTGCGTGTCAATGTTATTTGCAGTGTTATAGGAGTACAAGGTCCTTTGTCTGTTTTCAAAGTCCGGTGATGCGCCGATTCGCAGTTGCAAAACCCTTTCCAGAAGTCTGTCTGCGACATCATACGTTGACAACAATTTTTCATTTCCGGGCATATAGGTGCCACTGGTACCGTTATATTGGTATGACTCCCCAACATCGTACTTCCAGAATTCGAATTCTCCGCCATTATTCCAATAACCTCTTGATCCTGAATAATAATACGCTGTCGAATCTGTACCATCTAACAGACTGTAATTAATGCCATCAAACTTCAACCTGACCTCCGACAACAACCTGGGTTGGTCGCCGGTCGATTTTGCTGCCCATAAGTTGTATGCATTACCAATAGGGTCAGATGAGGGATCATATTCAGAATTGGACTGTCCCAAGACGCTTAAGGAGCCTACTATCGCAAGCATAGAAATCAGTATCTTTTTCATGAAGGTATATTTAGGAGCTAATACGAATTTAGTCAATATTCAGCGACCTTCCGCTCAATATAATTGCCTTTTTAAAAAAGTACCATGCGGAAAACCGCATAATTGTGCCGAATGTAAAACATATACTTTCGGCCGTCGTTGGGTGTTACATTCTCATCACGGCAATCGTCCCAGGCAGGGGGCTGTATCAGTAAATGGCAATCTTTGCTCTATACACTTCTCCATTTACTTCCGCCTTTATGAAGTAGTTTCCGGTATGTAAAGCTGTCGATAAGTCTATCTCCCCATGTCCGTGCGTAAGAATTTCGTAGTACTTGACAACGATTCTGCCGAAGATGTCGAATACGGAAATATCTACCTTGCCATTTTGACCTCGAATGTCAATAGAAACCTTCCCGTTCGATGGATTGGGGTAAAGATTTATTTTGCCAGTTCCCATGGAAATGTCGGTAACTGCCAGGCAGGGAATAACTGAAAAGGTATCGGCTGCGAAACAACCATTACCTAGCACATACGAAATTATCGTTGTTCCGGAACTCACACCAGTAATTTCACCCGTCACTGAATTTGCTGTTGCAATAGTGGTATTGCTGCTGCTCCAGGTTCCTCCTAATATGGAAGGAGTAACTGTTGTAGTCGCATCGACACAAACGCTCATGCTGCTAACGATAGTTGGGGTAGGTTTTATTGTTACATTGGCACTTGTGGAGCAGGACCCTATGGAATAAGTAACGGTTGTTGTGCCTGTTGCCAACCCAAACACCACACCGCTAATTGGTTTCACAAATGCAGTAGTGTCAGAATTGCTCCAGCGACCTCCGGGAGTTAAGTTGGAAAGAGTGGTGCTGGTACCAACGCAAATATCCGTTGCGCCACTAATAGCATCGGGTGGCGAACTAACGAATACGTTTGTAGTTGATAGACCACACGCTGCTCCGGTATATGAAATAGTTACGGAACCAACAGACACACTGGCAACTACGCCTGTAGTATTTATTGTGGCAACGGAGGGGTCACTACTACTCCAAATGCCCCCAGATGACCCAATGTGCAACTTGAGCGTATCGCCAATACACATAACCATAGAACCTGTTGTTGAAACAATATCAGACGGAGACTCCCAGTAGAGTGCAGGAAGTCCGATAAATACGGAACCGGGCGCGACATCAACAACGCTATCGACTAAATTACATGCGGCACCGGATAGATTTGGGTTGTTAATACAAGCCAAATGTTTGTCACTAAAAAATGATCGCATATAGATTTTGCCATCAGCAGCCAGTTTTAAGTCATAGACATAGCTTGAGCTATCAGCGACAGCCTGCTCTGACGCTCTAATAGCAGCTGCAGTAGGTACTGACAAATCGTATTGAAAAGCCGTCGAGCCCGCAGAATAGTGCGTTGCGTACAATTTGCTATTGTCGGGCGAAAATTCGGCACCACCTGCGCCAATGTAATCATTTATAAACCGAACGTTGGATACTGTTCCAGTCGCCGGGTTAAAGTCGTATAGCTCAGCGCCGCCCATTGGTAGAGTTGAGGGAAGCCCGAAATACGACATTACGGCCAACTTATGACGGTCAGGACTGATTTTTAACACGCCGGAAGCATGTCGCGAAAAAAAACCAACTGCCGATACGACAGGCGTTGTATTAATGCCAGCATTTGAGATTTCGAATGCGAGGAACTCATTGCCTACCATTTTATGCGTCAGCAACCAAATGTTACAATTGTCGCCACGAATTGCAATCATTTTTTCAGACATTTTTGTTGCAAGTGGAATCCCCATGGACCCCGAAATAATGTCTCCCATTCCTCCATCCATTGTCATGTCAACAATCGAGTAGGATAATCTGGCTCTGTCAGAATGAGACGACTCCAGGTTTTCCAACGAAAAAATATAATACTGGTTTGTGTTCCCGAATACCGGTATCACTACGGCAGCCTGAGAGGTGCTTGTGGTAACAAAGGGAACTATATCAGAACCCGACGGCATTTCAAAACCTGCATTATTCCAAACTTTTTTTCCGTTAGTGTAAAACAGTAGATTTCCGGAAGCATCGGAAACCGAAGCGCACCCCTCACCTGTATATAATCCTGAACCAACTGAAACGGGAACACCGGAATTGAAATCAATGCCAACATTATTACCAAATGCCCATACTTTATTTTGGTTGATATTGTACTGCGCAAATGACAGGTACGATTGCAATACCAGACTAAACAACAAAAAAAGATTTTTCATAAGGGCAGAGGTGAATTGGTGCTAAATGTATGAAATTTAGGCCATTTAGTGCGCGTGTTTTCCGTTAGTTTTTATGCTACAGTAAGGTATTTTTGACTTACATAATACAGAACCGGTACAAGTAGCTGTCAGTTGTATTGTATTTGCTTAATTGTTAAGCACGACGTATTATCTGAGACCAATTTACGCTTATACTTTGCCCTTAGCGAAACGGCAATAGCCAGCCGGGCAGGATTGAGAATGAGGTACTACCCTCATTGCGTAGATACTTTCTGAGTTTGTATATACACTCTATCGCTGTCTACAATTCTCTGACGAATCAGTCGGGCATAGTCAACAGAATCAAACTCAAAGTTTTCCCAGTATTCACGCTGCGGGTAGTTGTCATTTTCATCGGTTTGTAAATGGAGTAGATTTAAGTACGAGTAAGTGTTTGGTGTATAACTATGCACAGGAATCATTTTGGAAAGACTCATATTGATGATGTCGGAAATGTCTTTTTTGCCGCGGTAAACTTCGTGTAAAAACCCACCTCGGTGCCGCTGATTCAGTATGTAGCCGATGCCGTTGGTATCAATGTAAACGTCTGTTTTTGACCCGGTCGTTGTAGGGAAGATGTAAATATGTCCGTTGTAGTTTTTCGGAATATGAAATGTAATCGTTGGTTTGTACAGGTCTTTGTATATGAGTAGGCTGATAGGTATAAATGCAATCGTACAGGTGTGTAGAAAAACATCAAATCGGTGGTGTTGCCGGAAGAATAAGTGACGGATAAGTAGCGACACCAAAAAAACGCCGCCGAATATTGCCGGCAGAACAAACCACAGTATAAAACCCATATATACATGGAAAGTATAGTAGCCGTAGTACACAAGCATACCGCAGAGCAGCAAGCAGGAAGCGATATTGATGAATTTGTTAAATGATTTCAAATGTGGGGTGCTTAAGCAATACGAATTTAGCAATAGATAGCCAAACGAAAAGGGAAGCCGCAGCCGGTTGTTGGTCGTTCAGTTCATTAGACCATCTGTGGTTGGTAGCTGGTTTCGGTTGCCCGGTGCCGCGAAATTGTTCAAAATCCTAACTTTGAGACAGAAAAGTTGCTAAAATGAAGAATACGAGAGTTTATAAAATGTCCTTTGCTAGCGTCTACCCCTTGTACATTCAGAAAGCGGAGAAAAAGGGCCGCACAAAGGAAGAGGTGGATACCATTATTTTCTGGCTGACAGGGTATGATAAACAAACGCTTCAGCAACAGATAGACAACAAAGTCGATTTCGAGACATTTTTTGCCCAGGTACCGCAGCTCAATCCCAATGTGTCAAAAATCACCGGTGTTATCTGTGGTTATAGGGTGGAGGATATTGAAGAGCCGCTAATGAAACAGATTCGTTATTTAGACAAACTGGTCGATGAATTGGCTAAGGGAAAGGCAATGGAGAAAATTCTGAGAAAGTAAACGTCGATTTGCGTTTCCTGTATTTAGTTACCTTCGCCCTCTAATACCACTATATATTTTGGCACGAAAGAAGAAAAAGCACGCACCCATAGAGAATGTGACGATTGAGTCCTATGCGGCCGAAGGCAAAAGCATTGTCCACTTAGAGGGTGGCAAAGTTTTGTTTGTAGACAAAGCAATACCCGGCGACGTGGTAGATGTAATAATCACCAAGGATAAGAAAAGCTGGGCCGAGGGCCGCACTACAAGATTGGTTACACCATCGCCACAGCGGATAGATGCATTTTGTCAGCATTTCGGGGTGTGTGGAGGTTGCAAGTGGCAGATGTTGCCTTATGCGCAGCAGCTGGTGTATAAACAACAGCAGGTGTCTGATCAGCTGGCAAGGATTGGGCAGGTGGAGCTGCCAGAGATTCAACCAATAATAGGGAGCCCCAGGGAGCGATATTATCGTAACAAGTTGGAGTTTACGTTCTCTGCCAGCCGATACCTGACTTTTGAGGAGATAGGCGACGGAGAAAAGGATATAAAGCAGCAGCCTGCTCTCGGTTTTCACGCACCCCGTTTGTTTGACAAGGTGGTAGAGATACAAACGTGCTACCTGCAGGAAGAACCAACTAATACGTTGCTGACCGTATTGCGGGAATACACAGAAGCAAAGGGCCTGACTTATTATAACTTCAGAGACCACACGGGGTGGTTGCGCAATGTAATTATCAGGGTTACTACAACAGGCGAGGTGCTGGTAAACTTAGTGATACACAACGAGGATAAAGAAGAGCGGGAAGCGATATTGCAGCACATGCTCGACAATATCCCCGGTATTACTTCGCTCAATTATACCATCAACCCAAAGCTGAATGATACTATTCATGATCTGGAGGTACATTGCTGGTATGGCAAGGATTATATAGTGGAAAAATTGGAGGATTATAGTTTTAAGATTTCGCCCAAATCGTTCTTTCAGACCAACACTTATCAGGCAGAAGCACTTTATCAGGTTACCAGGGATTTCGCAGGGCTTACCGGCACAGAGACGCTGTATGACCTGTATTGTGGGACGGGTAGCATAGGGATATTCTGTTCTGCAGGGGCAAAGAAGGTGATAGGAATAGAGGTGGTAGAAGATGCGGTAAAGGATGCCTACGAAAACGCAGCTATGAACGGGCTCGACCACTGTAAGTTCTATGCCGGCGATGTAGAGAAGATATGTACCGATGCTTTTTTTGCAGAGCATGGCAGGCCGGACGTCATTATCACCGATCCGCCACGTGCAGGTATGACCGAAAAGCTGGTAAAGCAACTGCTGAAAATGCGGGCACCACGGGTAGTATATGTAAGCTGTAACCCTGCCACTCAGGCAAGAGACTTGCAATTACTCGACGAAGCATACAAGGTTATTAAGCTACAGCCGGTAGACATGTTCCCGCATACCCACCATATAGAGAATGTGGCATTGCTCGAGCTGAAGTAGCCGGTGAGTTTATTGCCTAAAACTCCATGATAAACCCGATTGAAGGTATAACCGTTCCTGAGTTGTCGTCAAGTAGTATTGGTTTTCCGTTGCTGCCATCGGCTTTTATGGGTGCGCCGTCTGTTGTTTCAAAACCGGAATTGTCTTCAGTACGTTTAAAGGTAAAGTTTGGGACAGATGGTTGTGCGCTAGCGTAGAGGTTGGTGATGTCCAGGAATAGGTCAAAACTCCATTTTTTGAAGTTCCACTTCTTGTCTACTCTCACGTCCATGGCATTAAAAGCGGATAGGCGTAGTGTGTTGAATTGGGCATAATCAAGTACCCCTGTGCCGAGCGTCAGGTAGCTGGCTTGTGATGCCTGCATGTTGTACGGTGTGTAGGGTGCACCTCCCTGGTATCTGAATTTGACACCCAGTTCCCAGTTCTTTTTGAATTTGTAGCCGCCTATAAAGGATAGCAGTTGCCCGTTGTCCCACGAGGCAGGTACATACTTGCCATCCAGATTAGTGAACTCACTATTATAGATTGTCAGCGAAAGGATAGTAAAGAAGTTTTTGGTGAGTTTTTGCTGGAACTGGAATTCAATACCATAGCTTTTTCCGGTTCCGGAAGACGTAACCGGCTCATTGCCCAACACATTGAAGTTGCCGCCCTTATTAGCCAGGGAGATGCTATCCAGCAGCGAAATAGGGTAGTTGTTATATAGCTTGTAAAACCCTTCCACAGTTACTCTTGCCCCCTTCCATCCCGGCATGTATTCTATGCCCGCAGCCAGGTGGTCAGACTGGATGTATTTTGCGTTTCGGTTTACGAATTTACCCGTGCTGTCCTTGTAACCAAGTACCGTATACGTTGGTATCTTATAGTACCTGCCTGCCGAGGCATTTAGTTTTAGTTTTTCCGTAATAGCATACGATGCTGCCAGTCTTGGCGATAGGGTGTTCAAAGGGTTGCTACCGTCATCGGTAAATGTATTGCCATCTACTCTAAGCCCGAACGATAAGTTCAATAGGTCATCGGCAAATTTGCCTGCAATCTGACCGTTCATCCCGTACCGGACGAAGTTGATATCTGTGCTTCCGCCTATGGTGACGGCAGGTTGCAAAACGTTATTGTTACTATCGGTGATCTCCGGACTTATTACACTGAACAGATCGTTGGTAAAGTGATCATATTGCGACATGGCACCGAAGCTGTAACTCCACTTTCGGTAGTTTTTGTTCAGGTTAAACCGCATCTTGTTTTCAGCTTCTACAGACTTTATTTTTAGGGTTCTGGTGGCTTCACTTGGGTTTTGATTGTCCAGGTATTTATCCAGTTGGTTGTTCAGCATATTGCGGCTGAAGGTCAGGTTCCAGTATCCGTTTTTAGCAAGACCTTTAAGACCGTATCCGTTGGTGTAGCTCCATTGGTTAATAAGCGGATTAGACTGAAGCGTATAGACGTTTTCTGCTGTTAGGTCATCGGGCGTCACAAACGAGAAATTGTCAATGGCACCGACAGCCAGTGTATAGAAAGATAGCTTCTTGTTTATCTGGTAGTCTATCTTGTACTGAAAGTCCCAGTAGGATGGTCTTATGGGTAGCTGTAGTGCGCTAAACAATAGTTGCAGGTACGACCTTCTCGCCGAGGCCATATAGGTGAGTTTGTCTTTTACTATCGGGCCATCAGTGCTGTATGCCAGCTCAGTTGCGCTCAGGCGTAAATTGTGTTGAATCTTTTCGGGGTTAGCTCGTCTTTGTTTCAGTTGCAGGACGCCCGATAGTGGATTGTCATACTTGGAAGGGAAGGCACTGGTGTATAGTTGCACGTCCTCGATAAATGAGATGTTGAGTATACCTGTCGGTCCACCCGCAGACCCCTGTGTAGCAAAGTGATTGATAACCGGTATTTCTATGCCATCCAGATAGTACACGTTTTCGTTGGGGGCACCACCTCTGATAATCAGGTCATTTCTGTACCCTCCGACGCTCCCTGATGTGCCGCCCACTCCGGGAAATGCCTGTATCACTCGCGATACATCGAAGTTTCCACCCGGATTACTCTTAATCTCTTGTGCCGACAGGGTTTGCAAAGACATTGGAGACTCGGCATTCTTACTAAATGGGTTTTTGCGTATTACCACTTCATTGAGTGCAGTTGCGCCGCTTGGGTCCAGTTCTATATTAAGTATTTGGGCATTCCCGGATGTAACAACAACGTTGTACACTGTTTTGTTTTCGTAGCCGAGTGCCTGTATCGCTAAATTGTAAGTTTTTGATGGAATGTTGTTTATTGTAAATCGTCCGTTTGTATCGGTTATTGCTCCATAGGACGTGCCTTGTATCCCAACAGCTACGCCTATCAGCGTTTCTTGCGTTTGTTTGTCTTTTATCACACCGGTTACTACACCACTGCCGGTTGCCTGCGCAAACAAACATGTCACAGGAAATAACATCACTAAATAAAATGTAAATAATTTTTTTAATGTCATGCTTCAGTTTTTTTTATGTAGCGGTATATCAATTGTCACAAGGTAAAATTAATGTACCCGCAAAAGTTAGCGGTAATATCCCTATCAACAGTTATTATCGTCTGTATTTATCATTTGGCAGGTGGTGGATAGTTATTTCCTGCCAAGCCATGTGAACAGGCTTGCAAAAAACGTGCGATTTGAAAACTTTATGACATTGTTTGGATTTCCTGACGATGCTCATACCAATAAACAGTCTTATTTTCTCTACTTTTGGGTAAAAATAGGAATGAGCCTTACAGACAAATTATTTAAAATGAAATCAGAAAAAGCAGCAGCCAACCTGAAAGCAGGCGAAGAGTTTCTTGCTGCCAACAAGAACAAAGAGGGCGTAACAGAACTGCCCAGCGGTTTGCAGTATGAGGTGTTGACATCCGGCGACGGACCAAAACCTTCAGCAGTTGATACCGTAACCTGTCACTATCATGGTACATTGATAGACGGAAGTATATTTGATAGTTCGGTACAGCGTGGCCAGCCGGCTTCGTTTCCGTTGAATATGGTGATTGCAGGTTGGACAGAAGGGTTGCAACTGATGAATACAGGTAGCAAGTGGCGTTTCTTCATTCCACCACATCTTGGCTACGGCGACAGGCAAATGGGTGCTACCATCGGACCAAACAGCACATTGATTTTTGATGTGGAGTTGTTGGGTATCAGGTAGAAGCCACGACAATATTGGTTATTGGTTAACCCCCTCCCGAGACGAGTGACAATTTTATTTTTACTTTTGACATCTAAAATATAGATTATTATGCAAGCATGGAAAGATTATCAGACAGAGCACAAAGACCGTTTTCTTAACGAGCTACTTGACCTTTTGCGCATACCATCGGTGAGCGCAGATAGCAAGTACAAAGGAGATGTTGCTCATTGTGCCGATGTTGTTAAAGAGCACCTTTTAAATGCAGGTTGCGATAAAGCGGAAATTTGTCCTACTGCCGGTCATCCTATTGTTTACGGCGAGAAAATAGTGGACCCCGCGTTACCTACAGTGTTGGTTTATGGTCACTACGATGTACAGCCCGCAGATCCGTTGGAATTGTGGGATAGTGGTCCTTTTGAGCCGGTAGTTAAAGAAGGTAAGATATTTGCAAGAGGTGCCTGCGACGATAAGGGGCAGATGTTTATGCATATCAAGGCGCTGGAAGTAATGTCTAAGACAAACAGCCTGCCTTGTAACGTAAAGGTGATGATTGAGGGCGAAGAAGAAGTAGGCTCTGATAATCTAGGCAAGTTTTTAGAAGATAATACCGAAAAGCTAAAGGCCGATGTAGTGCTGGTTTCAGACACGTCAATGATTGGTATGGATACGCCATCTATCGAGAGCGGTTTGAGAGGGTTATCCTATATGGAAGTGGAAGTAACCGGTCCTAACCGTGATTTGCATAGTGGCGTGTATGGTGGTGCAGTAGCCAACCCTGCAACTATCCTTTGCCAGATGATTGCGAGTCTGCATGATGAAAACAATCACATTACTATTCCCGGATTTTATGACAAAGTTTTGGAACTAAATGCGGCAGAACGTGCTGCCCTCAATAATGCTCCTTTTGATCTGGAAGAATATAAAAGAGAGCTGGGAGTGAAAGACGTTTGGGGAGAAGACAGTTATACTACGCTTGAGCGCACCGGTACTCGTCCTACATTGGATGTGAATGGTATTTGGGGTGGTTATATGGGAGAAGGTGCAAAGACAGTATTGCCTTCAAAGGCAAATGCGAAGATTTCTATGCGTCTGGTGCCAAATCAGGTTTCTCAGGAAATATCGGATATGTTCAAAGCTCATTTTGAGTCTATCGCTCCTGATTGTGTTTCCGTAAAAATCACAGCGCATCATGGTGGAGAGCCTGTTGTTACTCCTACTGATTCTCCTGCTTATATTGCCGCAGCCAAAGCAATTAAAACAACCTTTGGAAAAGACCCGATACCGACACGCGGTGGCGGTAGTATTCCTATTGTGGCCTTATTTGAGCGTACATTAGGCTTGAAGACCGTGTTGCTGGGCTTTGGTTTGGATAATGATAATATCCACTCGCCAAACGAGAAGTTTGAAGTATTTAACTACAACAAAGGCATAGAAACAATTCCATATTTCCACAAGTACTTCGCCGAGAGTTTCGGAAAGTAATGGTAGGTTTTGAATTTGTTCTGTCCTGATAATAATACAGGAATCAATATTCAAGAAGCAGGTTTCAAAGCCTGCTTCTTTTTTTGTCTGTAATATTTTGACACTCGCATAAGTTGTAAAAAGAAAACTGTTATCTACACTTAATTTCGTGTCAAACGTTTCCAATAGCAGGAAGGTGAACAGTGCAAACAACCCAACGCAGTAAAAGAGGGATGATGGTTTTCGCCAATACTTTTAGTGGTTTATCTGGAGTTTGCTATAGATACGCTGACCTCTTGTGTCTGCTATTGAAACAAAGTAGAAGCCTGATGCCAATGTACTGATGTCAAGTACGATGTCTGCGCCATCATACTCATTGGCAAGCACTTGTTGTCCTGATACATTGGTGAGCGAAACTGTGTATTTGCCCGGCTTGCCGGTACGTATGGTCAGGTTGTTATTCGCCGGGTTGGGAAATAGTGTTACAGCATCAGTGCTGAGCAGAATGTCGTTGACTTCAGTAGGCAGATACTTGAATGTGCCGCAAGACACACCGTTCTTGAATGAATATATCATCCTGCTACTCGTGCTATTGCCTGGTGTCGGGTCATGGCATTCGTAATTCTGTTTCTGCCCAAACCCTACTTTATATGTTGAAGAGCTTCCACAGGGTTGAAAGTCGTTAAACAATTCACCGCTTACAATTGTGAATAGTGGACTGACAAATCCACAAGAACTGTCGTTTTGGAAATAGGTGTATTTGCTGTCGATACCAAGCTCTTCGGGCATAAACGTGGGGTTAAGGAAATCAAAGTCTCCAGCGGTCACGGTCAGGTTTTTAATGGCATAGCTTACCGAGTATGTAGTTGGGTAACCACTTTGCAAATATCCTCTTTCATGAATTTCGTATTCTGTTTCAGTGCTGCTGGTGACTGTTTTTGAGAATATTGTATCTAAAATATATTTTTGGCAGATTCCTGTGCCCGAGCAGTAAACGTGATACTCAAAAATGTCACCAACATTATATTCATACAGATTTTCGTTTTGGATATGAGGCGTTTCTACAAAACTGAACTGCTGTTCGGTACATAATTGAAAGAAATAATCATTTACCAGGCCGGTAGCAGTATCGCAATAACTTGTTGGGCAAACATATCTATGTGGGAACAAGTACAAGTCAAATGCCTGATAAAATCCGAAATTCTTGCTGACTGCAATTATTAATTCTGATGCCGGGTCCGAGGGCACATAACCTGTATCTCTGTCAAACGCACGAATAACCATTGTTTTTACTGAATCATGTACACTACCTATGCTTTTTACTGTTTTTGACATCATAAAAGCTTTGTAGTAAACATTGCTTGTGTCTTGATAGAATATCCATGAGTCTCCAATTTCTGCCTGTGTTTTGATTATTATGGTATCGTGCCAAATGTTATCAAATAGAAAGGTGCCATCATTAAGCTGTATAACTTTCTTTCCAAGCCAACTGCCTCCATTGGAGTCAGTTGGTATTATTCCCATAGTGCCGCTATATGAACCGCGTAGCGTATGAAACGGGTAGTAAATTAAAGAGTCCGGGTAAGAATGTACTGAGTCTATCCTTATGCCACGGACATAACCATTACTATTAGTGAAATAGTGCTTCACTCCTGTTTGCAGACATTGATAGTTTTGTGAAAAGCCGGACACACCAGTGATGATTAAAAATAGAAAAGTGCATAAGGTCTGTCGCATAGGAATAAAATGGATGAAAAAGGATGACACATTAAAGTTAATTATTATTGTGTCGCTGTCCAAATTATGCATCGGTAGTGGGTTAGTCCAACCCTGCCTTTAATCAAAAAAGGAGCGACAATATGCCACTCCTTTTATTAATAAATACTTCCAAAGAGTTTTACTTTGCTGCCATTGCTTCCATTTCATCGGCTGTAGGGCCGTACATGCCCGGAAGGGGTATGTCTAACATGCGCAGATAAACGCCTAATTGAGCACGGTGGTGATATTGATGACTTAATGCAAACGTCCGCAGCACAACGCTTTTTGGCATTGTGAAGTGAATATGTTCACCGGTTCTCATCGTCCAGTTCTTATCAAAGTCTTCGTCTGTGCAGTTCTCCAATACCGACAATGCCTGCGCAACATGTTCTTCATGCTTTTCCATCAACTCTTCAATGGAAGACGGAGGTGCCAGTTTGTAGTCAAACTTTGCAAAGTCCAGTTCATCTGTGAGCATGGTCATTGAAACCCAGCCCGGAAGTTCTGCCACGTGCATCGCAAGTTTTCCTAGTGCCATCGACTTTGCATGAGGTTTCCAGTCATTTTGCTCTACCGGAACAAGTTTTAAGATTTTTCTTGTGTTCTCAGCTTCCCGCTGAACTTCGGCTATTAGTGGTTTGTTAAGTGACATTGTCTGAAATTAATTTTTGTGAAAGTAAAAAATATTGACAACTTACAGACCTCTAAAATACCAATATGCGTCTGCTTAACAATTCGTTTATCTTTTTTGCGTTGTTTGCTATTTCCTGTAACGGGAGTTCTCAAACCGGGTTCAAATCCGATGTTGCCATAGCGTTTTACAATGTCGAGAATTTCTTCGATACATTAGACAACCCGCACAAAATAGATAACGACTTTACGCCGGAAGGGAAATATCATTATGGTCAGCGGGTTTATGAGCAGAAGTTGCACAACATAGCTACTGTTGTTCAGAGTATGGATAATGGCAAGAGTCCGGCGATCATCGGTCTGGCAGAAGTAGAGAATGCCACCGTTTTAAGAGATTTGGCACGTCAACCTGAATTACGCCGGTCTGCCTATAAATATGTTTGGTATGATGGTCCGGACATCCGGGGCATAAATGTTGCGTTGATGTATAATCCCGATTACTTTCATATGCTGGGGAGTCAACCCTTGAATGTAGATTTGTCATCAATACAGAAAAGGTCACTCACTCGAGATGTTTTGTACGTGCGAGGCGTACTTGCCGGAGATACAGTACATATTCTGGTCAACCACTGGCCGTCTCGCAGAGGTGGAGTTGCAAAAAGTAATCCGAAAAGAGCCATTGCCGCACGGGTAAACAAAGCGGTAGTTGACGGAATTCTGGAGCAAAACCCGAATGCACGTATTATTGTTATGGGCGACTTTAACGATAATCCGGATGATCCGTCGTTAACAAAGGTATTGCAGTCTTCGGGAAAGGTGCCTGCAAGCAGGTCGCATAAGTTGTACAATCCTTTTGCAAAACTATACTCCGATGGCCTGGGAACCGAGGTTTACAGACATGTCTGGAATTTATTTGACCAGATAATCATTTCCTCAGGAATGTTACAAACCGACAGCAAACTTAAATTTGAAAGCGCAAACATCTATAAACCGAAGTTTATACAAGAAACTTACAAGGGGCATGTTGGTGAACCGCATCGCTCCTTTAAGGGAAGTCACTGGATAAAAGGGTACAGTGATCACTATCCTGTTGTGATTTATTGCACTGCAAACTAATTTGTTCATTCCTAAACACGCTCCAGTATCACTGCGTAGCCTTGTCCCAATCCTACACACATTGTAGCCAACGCATAACGTTTGCCCTGTTTTTGCAACTCGTGCGCCGCACTATATACGATGCGCGCACCTGTCATTCCTAATGGATGACCGATAGCGATGGCACCTCCGTTTACATTAAGGCGTGGGTCTTCGTCGGCAATTCCCCAGCTTCTGGTACAGGCAAGGCTTTGCGCTGCAAATGCCTCATTAAGTTCTATCAGGTCTATGTCGTTAAGAGTTAGCCCTGCTTTTGCCAGTGCTTTGTTGGTTGCGCCTACAGGACCAATTCCCATAATGTGAGGCTCTACTCCTACCACCGCTGAACTAACTATTCTGGCTTTTGGCGTTATGCCATACTTCTTCACTGCATCTTCAGACAATATATATGATGCAGCAGCGCCATCATTCAGTCCGGATGAATTACCTGCGGTTACTGTGCCATCTTTTCTGAACGCGGGGCGCAATGTTCCTAGTTTTTCAAGCGTTGAGAAGGGTTTAATGAACTCATCTTTATCTACGATTATCGGATCTTTTTTGCGTTGTGGTATCGAAACCGCAACTATTTCTTCGGCAAGTCTGCCTGAGTCTTGTGCCGCTGTGGCTTTCATTTGCGAACGAAAAGCGAAAGCATCCTGATCTTCTCTGTTTATTTTGTGGATGTCGGCAAGGTTTTCAGCGGTTATCCCCATAGGGTCTGTGCCGTATAATTCATGCATTTTTGGATTTATAAAGCGCCACCCAAAACTACTGTCGTGCATTTGTGCGTCGCCACCGAAAGCTTGTGAGGTCTTTGAGATTACCCAGGGGCTGCGGGTCATGTGCTCCATTCCTCCTGCCAGAAATACATCGCCATCTCCGGCTTTAATAGCACGGGATGCATTGATGATGGCAGACATTCCCGAAGCACACAGTCTGTTGACGGTTTCTCCCGGCACACTCCACGGGATTCCGGCAAGCAGCAATGACATTCTTGCCACGTTTCTGTTGTCCTCCCCTGCCTGATTATGGCACCCGAAAATCACATCGTCTATGTCTTCTGCGGGAATCATTGGGTTTCTGGCAACGAGCTCTTTCATGACCAATGCGCCCATATCATCAGCACGAATGCCGGACAAAGCACCGCGCAAATTACCTACCGGAGTTCGTATTCCATCAACTATATATGCTTGTTTCATTTTTCGTTTTTTAGAGGGTACAAAGGTACAGGTATTTTGTAAATGACTGCAGTAACAGGGGCAGCAGAGTTATAGGGGAAAACAGATATTACCCCTCCAGATGAATAGAAATAACTATCATTCGGGTGCTTAGACGGTCTATGGCATTTGTAAGCTGTAGTCCTTCATCTCTAAACAACTGATTGGCAAAGCCTTGACTGACTTTGATTTCCGGCGAGAAAATAAAGTTCGGATTGAAGAACTCAAACCCGACGCCAAATTCCACCCCGTAGTCCACAGGCTTAATTTTTATAAACTCGTCGGGTCTTTTTGAGCGGGCATTTGCCGCCAGGTCATAATCAAACTTACCGCCCGCAAGTCCATAAAATCTGAAGTTTTTAATGCGATCACTCTTAAATTTAAACTGAAAAGGTAGATGCATGTATATCGACTCGATACTTCTGTTGGACAAACTATCCGATGGAGGGCCATATTGGAATTTTAGTCGCTTTTCTGCAAAAGCCAGCGAAGGCACAAACCGGAAATCCACGAAGCTGGAGAGTCTGAGACTGCCCATCAGTCCCAGATTAAAGCCCGGCTGCCATAGTGGTTGAATGCTGGTAAAAGTATCTGTTGTAGCAAATGAAGAAGAGTAGTTAATTTTGTGCACTGAAAAGTTCATGCCGAATGTAATGCCGAAGTAGTATAACTTGTCATCATGTTCCGGCATATTTAATACCTGTCGTTGTGCATGGGTACCTAATGGCAATAAAAGAAACAATATGAAAATCGGTAATTTACCGTGTCGCATGAAAGTTAGTGTTGTTCTGTATTAGTAACGCAAAACACGAAGATACATTATGTTGCCCGTTTGTCATGTCTCAATATCTTACTCACTGATAGCAATTATTTTGAAAAAAAATTGTGAATAAACGCAATGAATGTGTAACTTTGTGTTACGATAGCCGGAAAGAATTTATCTAAAGATATCTCCCTGGCACCGTGAAAACTTAAAGCCCCCATACCTTGGGGGCTTTTTTGTATTAATTGGCGTCTATTAAAATTCTCCTCCATTTTATTAATTTACAGTGGAAGTCAAGGAAATCCTACGAAAATTATCTTTCTATGGGTTATCTTTGAGCAGAGATTCAATATATTAGCACAACTTAATCTTCATTTATTATGCCGATACGGAACGTACTCCTTACCACTTTTCTCGCTTTTATAGTGTTTGCTGCGATTTCTTACACCTCCTGCAAATCCGACCCTTGTGACAATGTTGTCTGCATGAATCTGGGTGCATGTGATAACGGAGCATGTGTGTGTCCTGTTGGGTTTGAGGGAGTTCATTGCGAAATATTGAGTCGTGAAAAACTAATTAAGACCTTTAATGGTATAGATAGTTGCATATCGTCCTGGGATACACTGAGCCTCCTGGCATATCCGATTCATTTTAGGGTAATGCTTGACGACCCGAGAGAAATGAGAATGCTGAATGTGCTCAATGACCTTGATGATAGTGCTGTTTGTACAATGGTGGCAACAGATTCTTTTATTTTTCAGGGTAGCAACAATAGCCTTACTTATGTAGGGACCGGTAAAGTCAGCAACGACTCTTTGTGGCTGAAATATCACGTGGAGCGTGATACATCTTCTTACGACTGTACATTTTTCGGTCAGGGTTTAAGGTAGTATTTCGGTCTCGCCTTATGCGAAAGCAGGTTTTTAATTCCGTAGAAAGAAGACATAATTTTTTCCTATTGGCAGATTGACAGACGCTCGCGTTCTTGTCGTACTTTTGTGTCAACAAAAATTAATTAAACGATGTATCCAGAACAGATAGTGGCTCCGATGAAGTCAGAACTTACAAGTCAGGGATTTACTGAATTGCTTTCCCCTGCAGATGTAGACACAACTTTGAGTCAGGCAGGAACGACTTTGTTGATGATAAATAGCGTGTGTGGTTGCTCTGCCGGTACAGCAAGACCGGGTGTGCTGATGGCTGTACAAAATGCTGCTAAGGTACCGGACCGCCTTACAACAAGTTTTGCAGGATTCGACGTTGATGCAGTAAAGAAAGCACGAACTTACCTGATGCCTTATCCTCCGTCTTCTCCTGCAATCGCCTTGTTGAAGGATGGCAAAGTAGTTCATATGATTGAGCGTCATAACATTGAAGGACGTTCTGCTCAGATGATTGCTGCCAATTTGATTCAGGCATTTGAAACACATTGTTAGTAGTTATATTCCGGAATTGCACGACAGTGCAATCCGTTACAAAATCATAATATTTTAAAAAGGTGGGATTTTTCCCGCCTTTTTGTTTTGTACGAACTTGATACAACCTTAACTTCGCAACTCAAAAATCAAGCACATATCATGACACCACAGAAAATTACAATGAGCCAGAATGGCCAACTGAATGTACCAGACAATCCTATTGTACCCTTCATTGAGGGTGACGGCATCGGTCCGGACGTATGGAGTGCCAGTAAATTGGTTTTGGATGCGGCAGTGGCACATGTATATGGTGGTAAACGCAAGATAGAGTGGAAAGAAATATTAGCTGGTCAAAAAGCCTTTGACAAAACCGGAGAATGGTTGCCCGCAGAAACGCTGGCTGCTGCCCGGGAATATCTGGTTTCTATAAAAGGTCCGTTGACAACTCCCGTTGGAGGAGGGATTCGCTCGCTCAATGTTGCAATGCGGCAGGAACTGGATTTATATGTTTGTCAGCGTCCTATCAAATGGTACAAAGGGGTTCCTTCGCCTGTTGTGCACCCTGAAAATGTGAACATGACCATTTTCAGAGAAAATACCGAAGATATATATGCAGGAATAGAATTTAGTGCAGGTAGTCCCGAGGCGGCAAAGCTGCTCGATTTCCTGACTAATGAATTGGGCGCAGGTAAAAAGATACGTTTTCCGGAGACATCTGCATTTGGCATTAAGCCGGTTTCTAAAGAAGGTACAGAGCGTTTGGTGCGTTCTGCCATACAATATGCACTCGATAATAAGTTGCCTTCTGTGACATTGGTACATAAAGGCAATATCATGAAGTTTACCGAAGGTGGTTTTAAGCTTTGGGGATATGAACTTGCTGAGCGCGAATTCGGAGACAGAGTATATACATGGGGCCAATGGGAAAATGCAAGAAAAACTCAGGGAGAGGATGCCGCAAATGCACGCCTCAAGCAGGAAGAGGCATTGGGTAAGTTAATTGTGAAGGACGTAATAGCTGACAACTTCTTGCAGCAGATATTGCTGGCACCACAAGATTATTCGGTTGTGGCTACATTGAATCTTAATGGTGATTATATTTCAGATGCTGCGGCTGCAGCGGTAGGTGGTATCGGTATTTCTCCCGGTGCTAACATCAATTATCAGACCGGACATGCCGTGTTCGAAGCAACACACGGTACAGCTCCCAGGTTTGCTAACACTGACACAATGAATCCTTCATCTTTGCTACTGAGTGGTGTTATGATGCTGGAATATATGGGTTGGAACGAAGCTGCAGAGTTGATTGAAACAGCTTTAGCCACGACAATTAAGCGTAAAAGAGTCACCATAGACTTCTTCAATCTGATGCACGATGCAACGTTGCTGAAAACAAGCGAATTTGCATTAGATATTATCAAGAACGGTGGCATGGATGCTACAGAGCTTTAATAGTAATTTTTTGAAATATATATTTGTTAGAATGCCTGCTTTTGCCATTTGGTAGAATGCAGGCATTTTAGTTTTTACATTGCTTTTTATATTAAAGTTGCTCATTTTATTATTAATGCATTAAAATAAGATTATATTTGCAGTCCAAATTAATAGGCTGATTATACATGTCAATCAATTTAGCATCATATATCGAGCATACTGTATTAAAACAGGCAACTACAGCGGCAGAAGTAGACAAGGTTTGTGTGGAGGCGTCAATGGCCGGGTTTGCTGCTGTCTGTATACCACCTCGCTATGTCTTTGGAGCAAAGAAGTTATTGGAGAGTTCCAGAGTTAAAGTTGTTACTGTTATCGGCTTTCCTCTTGGTTATAGCGCAACGGAAATTAAGGTGCGTGAAATTAAAGACGCCTTAGATATGGGCGCCGATGAGGTGGACATGGTTATCGATTTGTGTGCCCTCAAAAGTGGTGATTGGTCTGCACTGGAACGCGAAATAAACGAATGTCTTAAGCCAATTGCCAAAGCCGGGAAAGTAATAAAGCTGATAGTAGAAAGTGGTATGCTAACCGATACAGAATTAGCCGCCTGTTGCAATCTGTATAGCAAGTATGAGATAGATTATATGAAGACATCTACCGGGTACGCGAGTGTGGGTGCTACTGTACATGCGGTGTCAATGATGCGAGAGTTGCTGCCAACCAGGATAGGCATTAAGGCCGCCGGTGGAATACGCAAATGCGCTTTCGCCATGGAGTTGATAGATGCCGGTGCTACACGCCTGGGCTGCTCCACCAGTATGCAGATTATGAAGGAGTACAGAAAGATGGTGGTATAGATGCCGGTTATTTGCTTTTACAAATTTTTTCTCCCTATTTTTTTAATTCGATTATTTATAAGTTCAGGAAGTCTGTTAGTGGGCTGCTACTTTCAGCATGGGATTTTATTGACCCGGGCTGAGCATTATATGCCATTCTTCCTCCTTCGACAGCCATACGGAAGGCAGTAGCAATCAACACAGGGTCTCCGGCCACTGCAATTGCAGTATTCACCAATACTGCATCGGCACCGAGTTCCATAGCTGCTGCGGCATGGCTTGGTACACCTATACCCGCATCTATTATTACAGGTACATTACTCTGTTCAATAATAATCTGTAAAAACTCCAGCGTTTTCAGACCCATATTGCTGCCGATGGGGGCTCCCAGTGGCATTACTGCTGCTACGCCTACATCTTCAAGCCGTTTGCAAAGAACCGGGTCTGCGTGAATGTAGGGCAGTACAACGAAACCTTCCTTAACTAACCGTTCCGCTGCCATGAGCGTTTCTATCGGGTCTGGCATCAAGTACTTAGGATCCGGATGAATTTCAAGTTTCAGCCAGTTTGTTTGCATAGCTTCCCGCGCCAACTTGGCAGCAAATACAGCCTCGTCAGCATTGCGTACGCCGGAGGTGTTGGGTAGCAGGTGAATGTGTGGGTGTTGAAGGTGCTGCAATATATCGTCATCTTCACCGTCTCTACTTACTCGTTTTAATGCCACCGTTACCAATTCCGTGCCGGACGCAAGTAGTGCAGCCTCCATCAATTGGTGATTCCCAAACTTACCGGTTCCGGTAAACAGTCGGGATGAAAACTCTTTGTCGGCAATTTTTAATGTATCCTTCATACTACTCGTTGTTGTAAAAGTTGTTTAAATGTGGTGGTAGCAGTCGTTACATCTGCTGCATTGCATATAGCACCCGAAACTGCAACACCGTATAGGCCTGCATCTATCAGATCAGACACATCCTTGTTTGTTATACCTCCGACTCCTACTAATGGAGGGTGGGGGATTTCATTATTAGATAACGCTTCGATAATCCGCTGATAGCCCTCTAAACCGATGACGGGGCTAAGGTTCTTCTTAGTGCCGGTAAACCGGAACGGCCCCAGACCTATGTAGTCTGTCGGCAGTTTTGATAGTCGTACCACATCCTCATAAGTGTTTGCGGTGCAACCTATAATAAAATCCGGTCCCAGCAATGCTCTGGCTTCTTCGGCAGGCATGTCATTTTTACCAAGATGCACACCATCCGCAACCAACTCCATGGCTAATTGAACATTGTCATTAATTATAAAAGTAGCACCGTGTCTGCGACAAACCTGCTGCACCTCAATCGCTATATTTCTAAATTCCGGATAAGGAGTGTCTTTCAAGCGCAATTGTACCCAGCTTGCGCCGCCGCCGCAAGCTGCATCGGCAACTGCGGCCGATGTAGTGATTAACTGCAATTTGGAGATTGGCTTCATGGGGCAAACTTTTGGTGAACACCTAATAGAGTGTCGCTGCTCGACAGGTATTTGTGTGTATAAGTATTCGCCAGCTCCGCTGCATATGCCAGCTCTTTGCCTAACGATAGCTGTGCAGTCAAAGCTGCTGATAATACGCAACCGCTGCCGTGTTTTTCGCCATGTTCTATCCTGTCATTTGCGAAGGCATAGGTGTGGTCGGCAACATAGAGCAGATCCGTAACGGTACCCTGGTCGGCATGCCCTCCTTTAAGATAAATATTCAGGCTTTCGCTTTCTTCTTCCAACCTGGTATTCAATTCTTCTTTACCAAATAACCACTCTGCCTCCGGTATGTTTGGGGTGATGCAATACACGTCTTTCAAAATCTCCCTGAACTTTTCCGGATGCTGATGGAACGTAAACCCGGCACTAGCTTTGATAATAGGGTCGTACACAACCACCGGTTGTTCTATGTTTCCTTTTATAAATTGTATCAACCTCGCTAGTACATCCGCACTTTCTATCAATCCGATTTTTATGTGCTTTATCGAAAACCGCCGTAGCAGTACAGCTATTTGTTCTTCAATTTGCGCTACTGCCACCCATTCCACCTTGTCAAACTCAATATCATTCTGATAAGTAAGCGCCGATACAACTCCCATTCCATATACTCCATTTGCTTCCAATGTTTTCACATCTGCCAATACCCCAGCTCCTCCCGAGGGGTCGAATCCGGCGATGGAAAGCACTATTGGATGTGAAGTTGAGGTCATTGATAGATTATTTAAGATTTTTTATTTTGTTATTTGAGAGTAGCGATTTTATTTGTGTAATTGCAATTTCATTTAATTTGAGAAGTCGTTCAGATTGGGGTAATTGTTGACGAATGAGTACAGAATTGATACTTTCCAGATTCGTTAGCACTACAAGTTGTTCTAATGTAGCGTGGTCTCGTATATTTCCGGTTTTGCCTACATTTTCACTCCTCCATTGCTTTGCTGTAATACCGAATAGGGAAACATTTAGGATATCGGCCTCTCCTGCATATACTTCGGCTGCCTGGCTCCTGGTAATTGTTGGTGGTACCAACTGTTCTTTTATTGCATCTGTATGAATACGATAGTTGATTTTTGAAAGTGTTCGTTGAAGGTTCCAATCAAGGTTGTGTTTACTGCTTTCTATTTCCTTTAGTCGTTGAAATTCTACTAAAAGGTAAAGCTTAAATTCAGCGCTAACCCATGAAGCAAACTCAAAAGCGATGTCCTTGTGGGCGAATGTTCCGCCCCCTACTCCTCGTTTTGATTGTATGCCGATGGCATTGGTAGCTTCTATCCATTTAGATGGTGATAAAACAAAACTATTACTACCGGCCTGATACATAAAGGAGTCGAATTCGACCCCTTTAAATTGTGGGTTGTGTAGTTTTTCCCACAACCCCATAAATTCTATCGTATTTCGGCTTCGCATCCAGTTTTTTACGACATCTTTAGGTTCTTGAGGGTTTTTAAATCGGGCAATGTCAGTAATAGAGATGTAATCATAATTTTCACCCTCAATAAAGAACACATCTGTACCTTTTACTGTAATGCTTTTATTTTTTGTCATAACTCAGGTGTTATAGATAATAAAAGTCAAATAGGTTTGCTGGGATACGGTGTTTATATGCTATTTATAAATTTCACCGCCCGTCTCTACAAATTCTTTTGACTTCTCTTCCATAGCTTTCTGTCTTTCTTCTTCCTGCTTAGAGTAGTCGCGAATATCCTGCGTTATTTTCATAGAGCAGAAGTGAGGGCCACACATAGAGCAGAAGTGCGCTACTTTGGCTCCGTCTGCCGGTAACGTCTCATCGTGATACGAACGGGCTGTTTCCGGGTCTAGCGACAGGTTAAACTGGTCTTCCCATCTGAACTCAAACCGTGCCTTGCTAAGTGCATTGTCTCTGAATTGTGCGCCCGGGTGCCCCTTTGCAAGGTCTGCGGCGTGTGCTGCAATCTTGTACGTGATTACTCCGTCTTTCACGTCTTTTTTGTCTGGCAGTCCCAGGTGCTCCTTAGGGGTAACATAGCACAGCATGGCTGTACCGTACCAACCTATCATAGCCGCACCTATTGCGGAAGTGATGTGGTCGTATCCCGGAGCAATATCGGTTGTCAATGGACCAAGCGTATAAAATGGTGCTTCATCGCAACATTCTAATTGCTTGTCCATGTTTTCCTTTATCAGGTGCATGGGCACGTGACCGGGACCTTCTATCATTACTTGTATATCATGTTTCCAGGCTATTTTGGTAAGCTCGCCAAGTGTTTCCAACTCTGCAAACTGAGCAGCATCATTAGCATCCGCTATACTGCCGGGGCGTAGCCCGTCGCCAAGCGAGAAACTTACATCATACGCCTTCATGATTTCACAGATTTCTTCAAAATGTGTATACAGGAAGCTCTCTTTGTGATGAGCCAGACACCATTTTGCCATGATGCTGCCACCACGAGATACGATACCTGTCACGCGTTTGGCAGTAAGTGGTACATAGCGCAGCAAAACGCCCGCATGTATGGTAAAGTAATCGACCCCTTGCTCTGCCTGCTCTATCAGGGTGTCTCTGAATATCTCCCAGGTCAGGTCTTCGGCTTTGCCATTTACTTTCTCTAATGCCTGATATATGGGTACTGTACCTACCGGAACCGGACAATTGCGAATTATCCACTCTCTTGTTTCGTGTATGTTTTTTCCGGTCGACAGATCCATTAGGGTGTCGCCTCCCCAGCGGCAGCTCCACACAGCTTTTTCTACCTCTTCTTCTATGCTCGATGTCACTGCCGAATTGCCGATATTGGTATTGATTTTTACCAGAAAGTTTCTGCCTATTATCATAGGTTCACTTTCGGGGTGATTGATGTTGGCAGGAATGATAGCACGACCTGCTGCTATTTCGTCTCTTACGAATTCCGGAGTAATCACTTTGACAGGTGTGTTAGCCCCGAAGCTGTGTCCTTTGTGCTGCTGCCACATATCACTGCCGTCATTCAGCTCGTCAATACGCTGGTTCTCTCTGATAGCAATGTACTCCATTTCCGGCGTGATAATGCCTTTTCTGGCGTAGTGCAGTTGCGTTACATTTTGTCCTTTTTTTGCACGATAGGGTTTTCTGATATGTTCAAATCTTAGTGCGTCCAGACTGTTGTTCTCCAGGCGCTCATTGCTATAATGCGAAGAAAACTCAGTCAGTTCCTCAACGTCATTTCTGTCTCTTATCCATTGTTCTCTCAAACGGGGAATCCCTTTTGTTATGTCAATTGAAACATCGGGGTCGGTAAACGGACCGCTGGTGTCATACATGGTTACAGAAGGGTTGGCGAACTCCTCTTCAACACCAAAAGATTTTGTTTTGGTAGGGCTAACGCTAACCTCTCGCATAGCAACCTTAATGTCATGAATCTTGCCGGGTACATATATTTTTTTGGAAGCAGGGTATACGCCCTTTGTTATTATTCCCGGTTGTGGTGTTATATCTTTTTTCATTTGTCAGTTTTTGCCGGGAACTATTGTCTCCCGATTTACAAATTGTTTATGTTAGGGTATTATCCGCCCTGAGTTGCTTTTATTATTATTATTCGGTCTTCTTCTTTTAGTTGGTAGGAGTCCCATTCCTGTGAGGGTATCACATCGCTATTTACTGCCAGGGCCATTCCCTTACGCGACGGCACATTCAGCACAGTAAGCGCATCGGTAAGAACCGACTGTTCCGGCAATTCGTAATCAGAATTGTTGATGCGGATTTTCATACACTAGATTTCAACGTTAATAAGGAACCCGACTTCAGGTCAGCATTTGCAAATGCAGGAGGTAAGTTACTTTTCCCTTTCGCAGGTATTATCCTGATCAGGTTCAAAGGGTATTATCTCAGTCGGCATAGCCCGACACCCCTAAAGTCAGTAACAAATGTACGAGTTTATTAACTATTAGCATTGTTGCTATGGTAAAACAACAAAGCCCCGCATTGTGCAGGGCTTTGTCATTATAACTGGTGATAACCTTAGAATGTGTAGCCTATCTTGAAACTTCCCTGAGTCAGGAAGGTTGTACCCTGATTGATAGTATTTATCCGATCGATATAGGTAAATCCGAACCCAAGTTCTGCACCTACGTATAGGTGAGCAGTAGCATTGATATTCAATGAGTTGTTTATCATCATACCCAACAAAAAGCGATCATAAACACCCGGCGCATTGTAGTATGCTTTGTAGTATGGGTCGTAATAGTTGCTTGTTGTTGCTTTTTGTCCGGCACCCACCACTACCGAAGGACCAACTGCATACTTCACTCTACCCATGCCTGTAGGATAGAACTTAACCCCCGGCATAGCGTAAAACATTACGTTGTTGTTGTTCTGATAGGGAGTTCCGTAATATGGGTCGTACTGGTCATTTCTGATATTGAAGGTCGCTATGACGGGTACATAAACCGAGATAATACCATCCGGCTCAATGGCACGCTCATAACTCAATCCGACACCAACGCCATTCTCTGTAAATTGAAACGGCGACAATGCGATTGTTGTAAAGTCGCTCCAATGCTTATCCATATTATGTTGATGGAATGAAGGTCGCGGGCTACCATCCAGACTTGATTTTTCTGACAAAATACCTACATTGCCTGGTTCGTCTTCCTGAGCATAAGCTCCGCCAATCAATAATAGGGACAACGCTGTAAGCAGTATTGATTTCATATTGTTTGCTTTTGGTTTGAATTTGAAGGTTAATTTAAAGTGTGAAAGTACTACATATTGTAAACTTCACTGACTAAAACAATTTTTTTAATAAAATATTGTGCAAGAACGATGGAAAATTTCACCCGTCCTTTATACAACCGCTAATTATAAGTGAATCGACCGTATTCGCTTTCTATTACTACTTCCTTTTTCTCTGATTGCTCCACAAACCCGGAAATTTGAGCATCTATATTGAAGCTCTTTGCTATTTCTATGATGCTTGCCGCCGTGTCTTTATCCGTAAATACCTCTAATCGTTGCCCCATATTAAACACCTGATACATTTCCCGCCAATCTGTTCCTGCAGATTTTTGAATCATGGTAAACAGAGGAGGTGCCGGCAACAAGTTGTTTTTCACAACTCTAAGTGCTGACGGTAGGTAATGCAGGCACTTGCTTTGTCCGCCACCACTGCAATGTATGATGCCATGTATCTTATCAAAGTGAGCTTGCAACATTTTCAGCACTACCGGCGCATACGTACGGGTAGGGGAGAGTATCATCTTACCGACGTTAAGCGGAGTTTCGGTAGCATCTGTAAGTGAGTAGCTGCCGTTGTAAACCACCTCGTCAGGTAGATTAGGGTCGACGCTCTCCGGGTACTTACGCGCATGCTCCTTGTTAAGCATTTCATGACGAGCGCTGGTAAGTCCGTTGCTGCCCATGCCACTATTGTAGGTATCCTCATAAGTTGCCTGACCGTAACTGGCAAGCGATACCACCACATCGCCGGATTGCATGTTTTCGGTAGTAACCAGTCTATCCCTACGCATACGGCACGCCATAGTGCCATCTACTATCACGGTGCGTACAAGATCACCTACATCGGCTGTCTCGCCACCCAGGAATCGTACATCAACGCCATATTCCCGCAACTTATCGAAGTATTCCTGTGTGCCATTGATTATAGCAGAGATAACCTCGCCTGGTATCAGTCCCTTATTACGCCCGATGGTAGATGAATAGGTAAATGGCCCGGTAGCACCTACGCACAGCAGGTCATCTATATTCATCACGATGCTGTCTATCGCAATGCCCTTCCATACACTCATATCTCCGGTTTCCTTCCAGTACATATATGCAAGTGCCGACTTTGTACCTGCACCATCTGCATGCATCAGGTTACAGTAGTCAGGGTCGTTACCCCAGTAGTCAGGATATACCTTGCAAAATGCATTTGGAAACAAACCCTTATCAAGTTTGGCTACTGCCTTATGTACCTCTTCTTTCTGCGCAGATACCCCACGCTGGCTATAACGGTCATTCATACTGCTGCAAAAGTAAGATAAAGGGGTGGATAGTTTTATTTTAAGTAATTTGAATATATTGGAAGGACATTAGCTACGTTAAACTTTATTTGTTCACCTTATCAGAAATTACGAGCATGAGAAATGGGAATTCTGTAAAAACTGAAAAGGAGTATTCAGTATTGGGCTACTACCAAATAATCGGCGGTATAGTTGGTTTTATAATTGCAGCCGTTTCATTTGTGCAGACAGAAGGGTTCAATTCGCTGATACTCGGCTTTCTGTTTCTGACTGCTGCGTTATTTTTGTTTTCTATTTATTGTGGTGTATTGTGCTTAAAGTTCAAAAAGCAGGGATTGTCACTCTCGCTGATAAATCAAACGCTACAAGTGATAGGATTCGCCGTTGGCGGCTATTCATTTCAATATGTCGCGGGTTTGTATTTCGTTATAGGGGTAGATATGACAGATTCTGTTTCGTTTGATTTTGGTGTCGGCTTGTCTAAGCTCGATTTTAGTATAAACCACGATCATCAAAAAGCTATCATTTTAATAAATGTGGTGGCATGTATTATAGCCAATAGGATAATGAACTTACAAGAACATGTAAAGGAGGAAGGTGATGCTGATCTCTAAGAGTCAGATGATGACTACCCCGGCGCAAGTCTGAGCATAGCCTTGTTTGTTGCCTGACTCGTGTCCACATAGTATAATCGGTTTGCAACCGGAGTCGTAGCTTATCGTACCTTAAACTCAATGTTTAGTGCAAATCCGTCACTTACCTCGGTTATATTTCTTAAAGGGAACTCCCCTCCTTTTTTAAAGGAGGGGACGCAGTAAAAAAGGCGAAGTGTTTTTTGCTGCTGGGGTGGTTAATTAATACTCACGTTTGCCATAGGATATTCCTACCGCATAAGCGGTAGTCGGTTTCTGTCGATGAATGGGGACCCCACCGACGCGATTTTTAATTTGTTTTCTATCTGAAACTGCTATGATGCTTACTATTATTAAGTTTTGACAATACTATATTTGGGTTGTCAACTTCTATAGCTCGATATAACTCTCGATTTAGGGACTCAATGATTGGTGCTCCATTCCGAATTTGAATATATAGCGGGAATTTTTCAGACGATTTTTTATTGTTTAGAATCTCTCGGAGGTGTCTCTTTTCCAAATTGGTATGAATCACTCTTCCTTGAATAAATACCGGGTTTATCTTTGAATACATGTTCGGAAGTATTTCCTTTTCAATAAAGGCAAGTGCTTTCTTTTTGTCGGTATAAAAGAAAAAGCCGCACTCCTCCTTAGATTTCAGGAATTCTAAATAATCAGACCGGAACTTCTTATGCCTGTGGTTGGAAAACGGGATGGCAATTACAAATAGCGGTACAAGCAATATTGTCATCAAAATCCCTACTAGGAACATGGTTATCAGTCCAATTGCAAAGCAAAAGCCTTTTACTTTTTCAAAACGGGACATGTGTCTAGTTGTTATTAATCAAATACTAAGATAGTAATAATAATATTCTCCGATTGGCGCCAGCGTTTTATACTGGTGTCTACAGCTTTGCCAGTCTCTTCGACTGGAGAGTAGTATCATTTCGCCGTCGTTGGTATTCCTCACCGACGACTACACGAGTAGCAGAAAAAACCTGTCGGTAATTACATTGTTCAATATAGAGTATCATCCAGCGCATGCCTCAGCATACCCATTTCCCTCTCTCTGCCTCGTGACTGTATAGTTCTGCCAATATGTTATCAGCATCTTAGTTTTCTCCTTCTAACGTTTCAATGATATTAATTTACTTCTTACCTTTACTTTGTATATAAACTATAATTGTGCAGAGCGTAACGATAGACATACTTAATAGCAAAGCATTCAAATTGTTGAAAGATTTGGAGTTGTTGCAGCTTATTCGGCTGCGTAAAGACTATAGTGAGCCTATGCAAATTGATTGGTCAACAAAGTATAAAGGAGCGATGTCAAAACAGACACCCGTAGACATAGACACACAGTTAAATCAATTGCGTGACGAATGGGAGTAAAATACCTTTGGGATACCAATATTAGTTATCAATTTTTACAATAGCAATTCCCTCCTGAAGCAGAAAAGTTGATTGACAAGTTGTTAAAGGATGCTCCACCCTGCATATCTGCCATTACTGAAATAGAATTATTGTGTTCGAGAACCACGTCACAGAAAGACACAGATTTGCTCAACAGTTTCATTGATGATTCTATTGTGATCGAATTGGAAAAGTCGATAAAAATTTCAACAGCCGAAATTCGGAAGCAAACAAAAATAAAGTTGCCCGATGCAATCATAGCTGCTACCGCTGTAGTGTATGGTTATACTTTATTGACAAGGAATGTTTCAGACTTTAGCAAGGTTGATACATTGAAAGTTATTAATCCATGGGGGACTGATTAGCTAGTTGAAATCATCCACTAGTGCAAGTTTCAACATAGCCCCCATTTGGCGCCAGCATATTCCACTTGTGTCAATTGCTTTGTCAGTCTTTGTGTGGTCTAAGTATAAGCTACTAAAGAAGATAATCACAGAAATCGGCAACGAAACAAACACAACGTTCCGCTTTAAATAACCTAATACTGTTTCCGGAATTTTATTTTTTTCGAGCCTTTTTCACCAGTGAGGTTAGTTATGTATATGCCGGGTGGCAGTGTTGATACGTCCAATACAGTATACAAGGCTGTTTCGTTTATTTGTTGGGATAGCATTGTAATACCTAAATCATTTATTATCGCGCAATGGTCATAGGACCCTGCTTGGTGATTCAATACTAAGGTGTTGGTTGCAGGGTTGGGAAATGCAGATACCGCTACATCACAGTCAGCAATGCTTAATTTTCTCGTACCAAAGCAGCCACTACTATGTGTATAGGTAACAATAGCGCTCCCTACGCTAATGCCCATTATCTTGCCCAACGTGGGGTCAGTTACCGCAATAGTTGGGTCACTGCACTGCCACTCACCCCCGGGTACAACATTCTCAAGCCTAGTTTCCTCACCAATACATATAGGCCATGTTATAGAGTCCCTTTGGGGTTGTGGGTTTATTCTGATTGTAGCTTGTCCCGCTGGTGACATTGACCCACATGGGCTGTTCCACGTCACGGTAATCGTATCGAGCCCGACTTTGGTGCCGGATACATGCCACTCATCGTCTTTGTAAAAAAAAGATAATGTTCTACTATTTGAATACCACCCTAACCAGTTGGGGTCTCCCGTAGCCGATAACACTACACTACCGCCTTGGCACATTTCGTCAACTGTAAGACTAATTACCGGAGTGTCGTCATAAAAACGTTTATAACGAGTGACACTCTTGTAATATTTAGTAGTATCACTGCCACAGAAATTAGTACTGACACCAAATATATTCCAGTTATCTCTTCTTTTATCAGAGTAGGTTAGTACATCGTAAGTACCTCCGCAGGGCGGTCCGATGATTGTTAACGGCTCTGCACCACATAGGTATGGCTTTACAATGTCAAAATAGGCATAGGGTTTGGGTTCTATGGTCATGGTATAGAATGCTGTATCACTACATCCTCCATCATATACTACGTAATATAGTGTATCCTCCACCGGATACGGGCATTCAAAGAGACCTGCATATACTGCCACTACTGTTCCGTCTGTTACTGTTGCATGTTCATTTGTTGCACCCCATATGCCGCCGGATGTTGTGTCCGTAAGTAATGTTGAAGTTCCCACACATAGGCGGCTTACCGTACCTGTTATAATCCCGGCATCAGGTATTGCGGTGTCCACCACCATCACTATCGCATCAGATATAGCAAAGACAGTATCATGCGCTGCATTGGTACGTTTGCATAATACTGAATCTCCATTGTTTAAGGTATCTGTAATATATACAGATGTATCCGTTCCTACATAGTTTCCATTCAGCATCCAGTTGAAATGCGCTGTAGCACTACCCGTATCAGTAACCGAAAACACTACCCTCGTTCCGTTGCACACAGTCGTGTCCGACGCCGCTATATGTATTTGGGCATATCCACAAAATGGAAGCAAAATAAGAAAGAAGAAAAGTAGCCTCATGCTGTATGTAATGTATGAAAAAAAGTGACTCCTGAAACTAATATGTATAACACGGTCAAATTTTGTGCCTAAAACATGTAAAAATGTATTTTTAATTAAAATTGGAATAATATTTGTTGCGATGTTGCGTATGGTCAAATCTTTCTGTTGTTTACTTTTTATTGTCTCAATTATAGCTGTTGCCTGCCAAAAGCAGCCGGAAACGTCCAACTGCAAACACACCTACCTTGGTTACAGGGGTGTTTATGGCAAGTCGGGGAGCACACAAAGTTGTGTTTTCGGCACAGTAGAAAAAAACACAGCTTTTGTGACACCCATATGCAACTTTGAAAATAGGGTAAGCACCAACCATGGAGCATATAGCACTAAAGAATTCTGTTACTATGTGTTTCGTAACGATGGCGCATTCTATACTCCTCTTTATAAATTGGCACTTGACGGTGCCGTTACTACCTATAAGGGTTCAGTTGCTTTCGGAAGATATGACGGCTTGCTTTATAATAGGTTCGATGATAAACTATATGTTTTTGAGCGCATTTCAGGCGGAATAAAAGTATCATTGAGTGAATTGCTGATAAGTGGTAGCGAATACACAGTAAATAAGCTGGTGACTGATTTAGGTATAATTACTTCCGCTTCTATTGTTTCATCTACCGTAAACAATAAAACAGGTGAAATATTTTTTCAGATTGGTACCGATACTTCTTCCTCATTATACAGCTATTTGCCCTCACACGCAAAATTAGAAAAGTTGTATTCCTCGAACAGTCACCGATTGTTTGGTTTGGCTTACGATGTTAAGGGTGACTTGTTATATGGCCTTCGACAAGATAAAAAACAAACACATTTGACGGTGTTTAGCCAAAGCGGAACGATAGTGGCCGCAGACACTATACCATTAATGCCTGATCTTTCGTTTTGTTCAGCGGTGTTTGACGATTGTTCCGGCGAATACATATTGGCAGGAAAGGTGTCAGACTCTGTCGGCTACTATATTCGTTTTAACAAAGAAGCAAAAATAATAACTCAAGATACCATTAACGGTATCATGCAAGGTTTGACAATTCTAAATTAGTTCCCCCACTGGTCGAAGCTTCTCGCTTCGTCCATACGCACGGAGCGTCTCGCTCCCGTCAAAAATATCGATCACGTTCGCCGTAGGATGATCCTACGGCTTAAATGGTAGTCGGTTTCTGACAGACGAATGAGGACCACTTAGTCTAGCCGATTTGCAACCGGAATCACACCCTAATCCTCCCCATACTCAGCACTCTGACTCAACAGCGAGTTAAACAAATCATTGAAGCGGACACCTTGTGTAAGTTTACTCTTACTAAGCAGCGAGTGTTCTGCAAGACCGTGTAAAATAAACTCCATCATCACAAGCTTTTCTGTACCCTTTGCATCTGGTTGGTGCTTTCTCATCAGCTCTTCTGTTCCGTCTATGCTCAGCAATTTTATTGAGTACTCTTCATCATCTTCGTCATCTGTCAGGTCTACAATGTTGCTCTGCGAAAACCAATTAACGATACGGGAATATTCGGAATTTTCTTTTTTCTTTTTCAGCTTGCCCGGGTCGGGGAAAAATTGCAGAAACGTATTCCGTATTGCCAGACCGATTAAATTCTGTGCAACAATCGCAGCACCCTCCTGCTCTCCCTCATATACCAGCTCTATTTTGCCATTTATGGCAGGCACGGCGGCATATAAGTCGGCAATTCGTACAAATGAATAAGGCTCTTTGTTTTGCAGGAAGCGTAGTTCTGCAGCGCTTATCATGCTCTCGTATGCAGTTATAGTGAGGCGGGCACTCACACCGCTTTTGTGGTCTACATATTCACTCTTACGGGCCTCGATAGCTATTTGCTCAACGAGTGTTTTTAGTATCTCAGGTACTTCAATCGATTGTTGTTCCTTGTTGAGTTTTGCCTGACTTTGCGTAATGAGTTTTGAGTACTCTATTGACTTGGGATAATGTGTCAGTATCTGCGACCCTATTCTGTCTTTAAGTGGCGTCACAATGCTGCCTCTGTTTGTATAGTCTTCGGGGTTGGCAGTGAATATAAACTGTACATCAAGTGGTATGCGCACATTAAACCCTCGTATCTGTATATCGCCTTCCTGCAAAATATTAAACAGTGCAACCTGCAAACGTGCCTGAAGGTCGGGCAACTCATTAATCACAAAAATAAAGCGATTGCTGCGTGGTATCATACCATAGTGAATTACTTCCTCATCGGCAAAAGATAATTTGAGATTCGCTGCCTTAATGGGGTCAAGGTCTCCAATGAGGTCTGCTACGCTTACGTCCGGAGTTGCCAGCTTTTCCGCAAAACGATCTTCTCTATGAATCCAGCTGACGGGCGTTGTTTCACCATGTTCAGCTATCAATGCCTTAGCATACTTGGAGATAGGTTGCATAGGGTCATCGTTCAGCGGGCTGCCTGTAATTACAGGTATGTATTCATCCAGCAGATTTACAAGTTGCCTTGCCATCATTGTTTTTGCCTGTCCCCGTAGTCCAAGGAACAGTATATTGTGCCGACTCAGTATTGCCCTTTCTATCTCAGGGATAACCGTATCTTCATAGCCGTATATGCCTTCAAAAACAGACTGCTCTGCTTTTAGTTTTTCAATCAGGTTCTTACGTAGCTCGTCTTTAATACTTATAAATTGGTACCCCGACTTCCTCAGTTCTCCAAGTGTTTGTATTGCTGGTATGCTCATGTCTATATTTTCTTTCTTTTGTTGTTTGTGTAGTCTCTGAATATCATTTCGCCCAGCCCTTTCAGCCCGGTAAAATATGCCTTGCCCTGATTGGCTTGTGTAAACTCATCTACAAAGTCCTGAAGGTATGGGTCGCTGGCAACCATGAATGTTGTGATGTTGATTTTGCTACGCTTACAAGCAGCGGCAAGTGTTAAACATTTACTGACAATACGCCTGTCTAATCCGAAGCTGTTCATGTAGTATTCGCCATTTTCTTTCAGGCAGGACGGCTTACCGTCCGTAATCATGAAGATTTGTTTGTTGCTCGCTTTCTTTTTTCGGAGGATGGAACTGGCTAATTCCAGTCCGGCAACGGTATTGGTATGGTACGGACCTACCTGCAGGTAGGGCAAATCCTTAAGCTGTATGGGCCATGCATCATTTCCAAAGACAATGATGTCAAGACTGTCCTTAGGATAGTTTCTCTTTATCATTTCGGCCATTGCCATCGCCACCATTTTTGCGGGCGTTATTCTATCCTCGCCATAGAGTATCATACTATGACTTATATCAATCATCAGCACCGTAGCAGTTTGGGTTTTATACTCCTGCTCCGTTACTAATAGGTCGTTCTCCGTCAGTTTGAAATCATCAAGACCATTGTTTATCTGTGCCTGTTTGATGGAGTCTATCATGGCGATGCTTTGCGGTGAGTCTCCGAACTCAAATCCTCGTAACTCATCACTCATTTCTTCCCCATTCTTGCCTGTAAACTTCGTTTTATGATTGCCGGTAGCACCACGTTTCAGCTTGCCGAAGATAAATTCCAGTGCATTATTCCTTATTGCCTGCTCTGTTTTGGGTGTTATGGACATGCCTCCACTGTTGTCAGGCTTGTCTTTCAGGTAGCCCCGTTTTTTCAGTTCAGCTATAAAGTCATCAATCGTGTAATCCTTGTCCGTTAGTTCGTATTCTTTGTCCAGCTCCCTCAACCAGTCCAATGCCTCTTCTACGTCTCCGCTTGTATGCGTAATCAGTTGCTTAAATATCTTAAACAACGCGTCAAACTTAGAAGTCGGGTCAGCCTGAAAGTCCTTAAATCTAAATCCCTGCATTTTTATCCTTTGTTCGCTCGGTATAAAGGTCAGGAATTATTCTGTGATTCAGTTAATACGGGTATGGTGAATATCTATGAGGGGCGTATCATTGTTGTACATGTGATTGCTTAAATAACTGAAAGGGGTGCAATATGGCTATTGGGCTGAAAGAATCTCTTTCAATATCATATTTACTTCATCAGCCTTGTTATATATCATAATGAGGGAACCGCTTTTTATCCAATAATCAGGATGCACGTTTTTGGGGTAGATAACCCTGTCTGCTGTTCCGTGAATATGGGTAATGCCTTTAGGTATTGTATCATTACACCAGTTTAACAACATATCAATTGCGTGCTTCACAAATGTAGGATCCGATTCCCTGATTATTTGTTTCATCAGGCTTTTTTCGTCTTTGGTAGATGCGCCCAGAAAGTACATTTGAAATAACGCAGTTTTGTTGAAAATGAAATTTGGTACAATGTTAATACGGCTCAGCCAAACAAGGAGCTTGTTGTTGTAACCGAGTTCCTTTTTTGTCTTGGCACTCGAGATAATGATAACTTTTGATACACTTTGCTGTTTCCTGATTTCTGTTGCCAGCATACCCCCGAGAGACAGACCTAATATTATTGGTTCTGGATCCGGTATGGTTTGGGCTAACCGAAGAGCATACGAACTCATGTTATCGGTTTTGTGTATCGGTAGCCATGGAACAGGCACCAACTCAAATCCGGCAATATAGATATTCTTGAAAATGCGATGATCCGCGCCAAGACCGCTGATGCAAAATATTTTTTTCACAAAAAAAGTTATCAGTAAGTATGAAGTTACAAAATGCTTTTGTCGCGGCTTGGTTTATTCTTTTTAAAAAGGTGATGGTTTTATTTGACTATAAATATCGTATCGAAACAAAATTAGATATTGAAAATGCTGTTTATGTTATGGTGTTTTTTAGGTATGTTAATCTTTGGCCCATTTAATTATCCGTTTCCTAATGTCTTGTACAATTACAAATGCCAGCGCTCCGCCCATCAATAAGATGAATATCCCTTCACCTATATTTGAACTTGTTTCTTTGCAGTAGTCAGATAGGGTCAGGAAAGTGCATGTCTTTCCTTTGAAGGCTAAAACGTTAAATCCAAAAACATGTTCGCCGTTGTCTAACCATTCCAGATAGTCATTGTATTCGCTCTCGTGAACTTTCAGATAAACAGTATCACCTATATACAAGCAATTGCGCATCTGTCCCCATTTGGTTACGGACATTGCATCACCGCCTATCTTAAATCTACATCCCGGGTATTCATTGAGGCTGATGTCTATGTATTCTACACTCTTTCCGTCGAACTGTCGATGGGGGCGTCCGATTAGTGTTCCGGTTATGTTTGCTGTTGAGGTGTTCTTCGGTGTACTAGGCGAGCCGAATAGTTCTACTAATCCGTAAATCATAAAAACCAGAGCTATCAATCCGGTCAGCATATAAGTGAATGAAAGACCGATAAATAGCAAAAATTTCTTTAGTCGCCCCATTTATCAAATATAAGACGTCTGAGTTATTTGAGGTTGCTGATTGTATTGTTTGGCAAAAGCATAATCAAAGATTCGAAAATGTTTGTTCCATATTTGTTGGTGGTTTTCTTAATTTAGATGGAGACAATAAGAACACTTGTACTTTAGTAATGATCAGGAGAGCTATAGCGACAGACCAGGAGCAGGTTGTAGCAATATACAATCAGGCAATTAATGCCCGGTTTCAAACTGCTGATACCGAAACTTTCTCCGTTGCGGAAAAAGATGCCTGGTTTCGTGCGCATCTTGACACGGCATATCCTATTCTTGTCGATGAGGAGCAGGGTGTTGTAAGAGGTTGGTTCAGTATTAGTCCGTACCGGGTGGGTCGGAAGGCATTAGAGGATTGTGTAGAGGTTAGTTATTACGTTGATAAATCTTTTCTGGGCAGGGGTATAGGCACTGCGCTTGTTAAAGAGGGTATCGATGAGGGTAGAAGGCTCAACTATTATAGTATGGTTGCCATTATTCTCGACAGAAATGTCCCCAGTATCAACCTGATGAAAAAGCTTGGATTTTGTCAGTGGGGCTATTTGCCGGACATCGCAAATTTTGACGGTGAAAGGTGTGGCCACGTGTACTATGGTTTGCACCTGAAGTAAGGTGGCGCAACCCAGGCAAAAGGTTCGTTTTGGGACATCACATTTTGAAGCGATAAAATGCTCTGTTGCGTTTTTTCTTATGGTGCTACCTGAAACTAATCTTACACCCTATTGATTTGGTTTCTTTTAGTGCAACTTCTTTGCCTGCTAATAATGCATCTAACGCATCTGTTAAATAGTGCTTTGTTACCAGTTCGGGGTGCTTACCATTATCATCTATACCACCATTGTATTTCACTACCCATTTCCCGTTTTCCTTCCATATTACATAGGCGTGCGGTGTTTTTTGTGCATCGTAGTTCCGGGCAACTGTTTGTAGGTTATCGTACAGGTAGGGGAAATTGTATTTCCCGGCTTTTGCTTTACGAACCATTTTAGGGTAACTGTCGTCGCTATATATTATTGTGTCTGAAGAACTGATTGCGATCAGCGGCACACCTAACTTTTTGTAGCGGGTATTGATATCATTGAATCGGGGAGGATACAGTTTTGCAAAAGGGCAGTGGTTACATGTAAATATGATAATGAAGCCCTTGGCATCAGGATAGTCCTTAAGCGATACATACTTGCCGTCTACATTTTTTAGTCTGAAGTCATAGTTAGACTCATTGTTGTCCGGTACAAAGCCAAGCGTTAAGAAAAGCACTAAAAGTAAAGACAAATTCAGAAGCGATTTCTTCATTAATAATGTTTTGAGTGTATTGAAAATAATTGGAACAGGAGTTCTCCTGCAGATTACTCCTTTACAAATTTTCTGGTAACTGTTCCTTTTGTTTTTTCATCGATCAACTGTACGACATACATTCCCGGAGGAAAGTTGCTGATGTCAATGCCATTTTTCAGTTCGGGTCTGGGCAACATTAATAGTGTACGACCTATGGCGTTGGAGACAGTGACATAGTACGCTTTTGCTGACGGGTCATCGAACGAGAAAAATAGCCTCGTGCTTGCCGGGTTCGGATATAAGGTGAATGTCGCACCCTTGCTCCCTATAGTTGGTACTTGCGATGGGTCTTCTACTGTAAATTGTCCCATCATACCGCCATCTTCATGTGGTGCAAAATGGCAGTGATACATAAACGGGTGCAACGGATCGGCATAATCTTCAAACTTCGCAACAAAGGAAACAGTTTCGCCTATCTTGAGATAATAGGAGTCTTTCCAGCCGCTCTCATATGCAGCTATAGCCCCGGAGCTTCTCGATACAATTTTGAACTGTACATCGTGGATATGGAAGCTATGTCCGAAAATATTGTTGTTTTTTACAGTCCACATTTCGGTGGTACCCTTTACAACATGGTGATTGATGTTGTCGAGATCGAAGTCCGTATTATCGAAACGGAAAGCGGTACCGGGTGTGCCATCGGTTACGAGTAAGTTTCTGGTCAGCGTTGCGTCGGCAGCCGTCGGGTATATGTTCGTAACCAGTGTAGCAGGTAGCGATGTTATTGCCCCTGTGGTCGTAGCGCCTACAACGATATTTAGAATGTTGAAATTTCTGTTGTTAAGCAAGCTGCCGAACGGGCCTGTCGTACCCGGCTCTGCTCCCGGAAAGCCCAAAGGGTGTCCGGCATTGTATGCCATCAGGTTTACGTTACTGCCTATAGCATCTGCACCTAAATCTACCAGTATCTCTACACGTTCTCCCACCATTATAGGTACTCGGGTTAGCGCAACAGGTGCATTGAGCAAACCGCCATCGTTGCCTATTACCCAGAATGTGCGGTTATCGCTGAAACCCAGATTGTAGCCTCTTTCCATTTCAGCGTTTAGGATGCGTAGGCGTACAAACTGCTTTGGTAGTGTTACCTGAGGGTTTAGTGTGCCGTTTACAAGCATAGTATCGCCGTAATGACTGGAGGTGTAGTCGATTGCATTAAATGCATCAAATTTTCTGCTGGTAAGTGCTAGTGGGAGGTCATCCACTCCGTATGTTCTGGGCAATGGCAGCGCCGCTTCTTCTGCATCTCTAACGATAATCATTCCTCCGGCACCTAATGATAACTGCTCTTCTGTATGATGGTGCAGGTGTGGATGATACCAGAATGTAGTGGCTTTATTGTCAATTTTCCAGTACGGCTGCCATAGAGTACCCGGTGGAATAACCTGGTGCGGGCCTCCATCCATAACAGCGGGTAAGTGCATACCATGCCAGTGCATAGTTGTGCTGTCATTAAGTTCACTTTGCAGATTGATATGCACCGTATCACCCTGATTGAAGATCAGGGTTGGCCCCCAGAAGTCTCCATTGACACCAGCTGTAATCGTCTGGTTGCCCGGCAGGAACTGCTTGAACGTATCTCTGACGGTCAGGTTGAAAACAGTACCGGATAATGTATCCGGGATTTTAAGCGGATTATATTGCGCGTTGGCATTGGTGAGACCTATAAAGGCTACTAAAGTTACACATATGTTTTTGATGTTCATGTTCATTTGTTGATATGAAAAACGAAGTACTAATAGGGTTGGACGACAAAAAAAGTAAAATACCTCGGTTGGCCAGAAATATTTTGTGGCTTGCAAGGTGGCGTGTATGTATTAGCTTTTTTTCTTAGAACCCAAAGCGTTGTTACAGCAGTATCGGGACTTGCTAATAGTTGTGCTGACTGCCTTGTTGATTGGCCATAACATGATAGAAACTATCTTTTCTTTTACATCGAATCATGAAAGGCCTGCGATTTTGTGAACTATAAGAATAAATGGCATTTTCAAAATAGGGATTTGTATTTCCCTTGCCCCGGAATCGCTATATGCCCAGGTCCGGAGCCCATCGTATATTAACACATCGTTCGAGGAATTTCCACTACCTTGTATTTTTATTATTAAAACCACAACAAAAGCTACAATTATGAAGCTTACTTTTCATGGTGCCGCACGCATGGTGACGGGGTCCAAGCACTTGCTGGAGGTTAACGACACAGAAAAAATCCTACTCGATTGCGGGATGTTTCAGGGGATGGGGCAGGATACGCTCACGCTGAATGGAGAGTGGGGGTTTGACCCGAAAGAGATAACCCATGTTGTCGTGTCTCATGCTCACATAGACCATATCGGTCTTCTTCCCAAGTTGGTGAAAGATGGGTATGAAGGCAGTATTTATTGTACTCCTGCCACGGCGAGTCTTGCCCGTATTTTGCTGATAGACTCTGCTCACATTCAAGAAGCCGATGTGCGTTACATCAATAAACACAGAAAGCAGGATAACAGGCAGACTGTAGAGCCATTGTACACAGAGGAAGATGCAATGCGCGTGTTCTCATTGTTTGAGACCATTCCATACAATGAGCGATATATACTTACCGACCATGTTGAGTTAATGTTTACCGATTGTGGGCATATTCTCGGAAGTGCAGCCGTAAACCTTGTTATCAATAATAATGGCAAGACTACACGCCTGACGTTTAGTGGAGATGTAGGTCGTTATCGGGATATGTTGCTTCGTTCACCTCAGCCGTTCCCTTTGGCCGATTACATTATCATGGAATCCACCTATGGCGATAAGCAGCACGAACATATGGCAGCCGCGACTGACAAGCTGTTAGCCCATATTCAGGAAACATGTATCGAAAATAAAGGGAAGTTAATAATACCTGCATTCAGCTTAGGACGAACGCAGGAGATATTATTTATGCTTAACCGGCTGGAATTAGAAAAAAGACTGCCAAATTTGCCTTACTACCTGGACAGTCCGTTGTCTGTTAAGATTACGAATGCTGTTAAGCGGTATCCGGGTTGTTTCAATAACCATGTTCAGGACCTGTTGAAACAAGACGATGATGTATTTCTGTTTAAAGGTCTTACCCATATCGAGTCGGTTGATGAGTCCATTGCGCTCAATGACACAACCGACCCATGTGTTATTATTTCCGCTTCCGGAATGGCAGAAGCGGGAAGGGTTAAGCACCATATCGCAAACAATGTGGCAAATCCTTCAAACAAAATTCTGCTGACAGGATATTGCGAACCTCAGTCGCTGGGGGCGAGGTTAAAGGCAAAGCCGGAACAAGTGAGAGTATTCGGAAAACTATTCCCCGTTCATGCTCAAATTGATGAGATTACAAGTCTGAGTGCTCATGCAGACTATGACGATTTATGTCAGTGGCTGTCTTGCCAGAATCCTCGGGATGTCAAAAAGCTGTTTTTGGTGCATGGCGAGTACGACGTGCAAAACAGATTCAAAGAAAGGTTGCTTAAGAAGGGCTTTTTCGATGTTGAAATTCCCGACTTACATGAAGTATTCGGTATCGATTAAACAAATTATTAAATACAAATCACATTAAATGAGGGGGATACGGAAAGTGATTTTCTATTGAAATGTGCCATCATCTGCATCTTTACAATCGTTATATACCTTTCTGAAGTGATATTTCACTAATTTTGCACCTCATACACACACAACATGGGTTTATTTGACAAGCTTTTCAATCGTAATAAGGAACAGCAGGAGCAGAAAGAAGCACTTGATCAAGGTCTCCAGAAAACGAAGGAGGGTTTCTTTTCTAAGATGGCAAAAGCTATTGCCGGGAAAGATAAGGTAGACGAAGAGGTACTGGATCAGGTAGAAGATGCGCTGGTAAGTGCCGATGTCGGGGTAGATACTACGGTTGCCATAATCAAGCGGATAGAGGACAGAGTAGCCAAGGATAAGTACGTTGGAACGTCTCAGCTGAACGGGATATTGCAGGAAGAGATTATGAGTATGCTCACGGCGGCACCGTCTAATGAGTTTGCTACGTTCGATTTGCCTGCCGGTAAAAAACCTTATGTTATTCTGGTGGTAGGTGTGAATGGTGTGGGCAAAACAACTACTATCGGCAAGCTGGCGTACAACTTCAAGAAGAATGGCAAAAGCGTGGTTTTGGGTGCTGCAGATACCTTCAGGGCTGCGGCGGTAGACCAGTTGACTATTTGGAGCGAGCGGGTAGGAGTGCCGATTGTAAAAAAGGAAATGGGTAGTGACCCTAGTTCAGTCGCTTTCGATGCTGTCGCCAGTGCTATTGCCAGAGAAGCAGATGTGGTTATTATAGATACGGCAGGTAGGTTGCACAACAAGTCTTACCTGATGGATGAGTTGGGAAAAATAAGAAGAGTTATCAGCAAGAAAATGCCCGATGCACCACATGAAGTGCTATTGGTTCTGGACGGAAGTACGGGCCAGAATGCAATTGAGCAGGCACGACACTTTACCGCAGCTACTGATGTTACATCTATGGCAATCACCAAGCTTGATGGTACTGCCAAAGGCGGTGTCGTCCTGGCTATTGCCAATCAATTCAAGATTCCTGTTAAGTATATCGGTGTCGGAGAGAAAATGGAAGACTTACAGATTTTTCAGAAAGAAGAATTTGTCGACAGTTTGTTTAGTCTGAATAAGTAGATCTAATCAGACCCGTCTGATTTTCTTACATGGTGATTCTCTGTTATGAGGAATTGGATAGTCAATATTGTTTTGCTTATTGCGGTTCTTGCTTCTGTACTCTTGTATTCTTATAAGTTTTCTATTCCTGATTGGAAGGCAGATATGATTGTAAGTTTGGGCGATGTTCATACATTTTTTAAGCCCGATGAGTCCATTCAGTTAAAAAACTGTGTCCCCATACCTGAGTCCTATGCACCGAAAAATTCGATGTTTCCGGAATTTGTTCATTACGCGCTGGCTCCGGTAAGGGTTGATAGTATTGATGCAGGTAAAGTAATGTTGCTATTTCCTTTAGGAGTTGCGGATTCTATTGTGGCTCGGGAAGTTGACAGAAAGGAAGTGATATGGGAGACTTCTGATGATGCGTATCGGTATATTCTTGTTCAAAAAATGTGATGCAACGAAATGTAAGAACAATAATCTGGTTGATGCTTTTGCTGGGGAGTATCAGTATGATTTATTTCCTGTCGTTAATAGCTCATTTGCCTGTGGCGGTCACAGTGCTACTCATTATTATATATGGACTGGTAAGTTATAAGTGGCTGCGTAAAAATATGCCGGTATCAGAAGAAGTATTGACGCATAAAGGCGACAGTATCCGCGACTATGCACTTTTCTTTATAGGTCTTCTTTTCATTGTTGTCAGGTCATATTTTATTGAGGAACAATACGGGAATTGGGATGCTTGGTGGTTGTGGGACTATCACGCTAAGTATTTGCAAGACCCTGCTTACTGGAGAGAGTTGTTCAAATTGAACGATGCTTATCACCCCGACTATCCTTTATTCGTATCTTCTCTGATAGCTTTTTTCTGGCGATGTATCGGAAACTATACAATGCTGGTGCCCTATACGTTTAGTATTATAGTCACTCTTGCTGTACCGGCGGTTATATACTTGTCGTTGTATAACAAAAATAGGTTTGTTGCGGCAGTAGCCTATCTAATGTTGGCTATGAATCCTACCTATCTTTTATTTGGTTTGTCTCAGTATGCAGATCAACCCTTGGGTTTGATGTTTTTATGCGCACTTATAACGATGGAGCAAGCTAGATTGCACGAAGAACTTGTGATTGTTGTTGCAGCCTTGTTGGGTTGTTGTATATGGATGAAGAATGAAGGGCTTTGGCTTTCTTTGGTGTTTGTCATGTTCAATGCCCGGTTGTTGTTTGCCAACTGGAAACGATTTGCTGCTGGAATAGCGTTCCCGGTTGTGGTATTCGGTTTTTTAAAGTTGAATGCGCCTGCCAATGATTTGGTAAAAGAACAAGGGGCAGACACTTTTGCTCAACTCTTTGATGTTACCCGATACAAACTGGTAGGTAATTACTTCTACACAAGGTTTACCGACCATACATTGGTAATAACTGCTTGTACCATCATGTATGTTATATACTGCTACCTCACTCGTCGTTCGCCGGGTAGGAATATATGGATGCTATTTACCTGCACAGTTGGCTTTGGTTTTGTGTATATACTTACTCCTCACGACTTGTCATGGCATCTGGCAACTTCATTTGACAGGGTATTGTTTCAGTTGGTACCTGCTTTTGTGTATGTGTTAGCACGTAACTTTTGCGAACTAAGACTGTTTGTCAGCCGTGAGGGCTTTCAGTAGCGCGGCCATGCCCGTAGTTGCTGCCTGCTCAATGGGTACAACGTTACGGTATCTGCTTACAGGCGGTATTGTCTTGTCTATGACATACTTGGTTACATGATCCGGCACATAATCCACTAAACCTGCTGCCGGGTAAACCACAAGTGATGTTCCCGCAAGTATGAAAGTGTCTGCTTCCATCATAATGGGTATTGCCGATTCTATCATAGGCACCGGCTCGCCAAACCATACTACGTGCGGGCGAAATTGCCCACCATCAGGAGCCAATTCCCCAATGGTAATATCATCCGTAATCGGAAAAAGTCGATGCTCGTTCTGTTCGCTACGCATTTTCAGTATTTCGCCATGCAGGTGTAATACCTTCTTTGAGCCGACACGTTCATGTAGGTCGTCAATATTTTGTGTGACAATATGTACGTCGTACATGTCCTGGAGCGAAGCCAGGGCATAGTGTGCGGCATTGGGCTGCGTCGCCAGTACATCCCGGCGTCGCATATTATAGAAGTCAAGTACCAGTTTGGGGTCCCGGTGCCAGGCTTCGGGTGTAGCTACTGACGTTACTTCATGTCCTTCCCAAAGCCCGTCGCTGTCTCTAAATGTGCGGAGGCCACTTTCCGCACTTATTCCGGCACCTGTGAGTACGACCAGCTTCTTCATCAATTATTTTATTGTCAGGAAATACTAATATATCTGATTGCTCAGTAAGTCTTCAAACTCATTACGTTTGCGTATCAGTCTGGCTACACCATCTTCTACCATTACTTCGGCAGGCTTCAAACGCGAGTTGAAATTGCTACTCATCTCAAAGCCATAAGCCCCGGCATTATGGAAGGCCAGGTAATCACCTTCTTTTACCTCTTTCAGTACGCGGTCCCAGGCAAAGGTGTCCGTCTCGCAGATATTACCGACAACAGTATATATTCTATCCGCCCCATTAGGGTTAGAGATATTAGTTATACGGTGGTAGGACTCATATAGCATCGGGCGGATAAGGTGGTTAAACCCGGAGTTGACTCCCGCAAAAACCGTCGCGGTAGTATGTTTTATCAGATTTACTTTCACTACCAGAAATCCACATTCACATACTAAATATTTTCCCGGTTCAAACCATATTTCGGGGTCCATGCCTGTCTCCTGCTTAAATGTGGCAACTGCTTCTGTGACACTGGCGCCCAGCGCATATACATCTGTTTCCTGGTCGTCGTCCTTGTAGGGTACTTTAAAACCACTTCCCAGGTCTATAAATTCAAGCCCTTTAAAATGAGTAGCTACACCGAACATCACATCCAGACCTTGCAGGAATACGTCTATGTCTTTAATTTCACTTCCGGTATGCATGTGCAGCCCTTGTACGTGCAGTCCTGTTGTTTTTACGATACGCTCAATGTGCCGAAGCTGGTGAATGGATATACCGAATTTGCTATCTATGTGCCCCGTCGATATTTTGTAATTGCCGCCTGCCACGATGTGTGGATTGATCCGAATACAAACCGGGTAGGAACCGCCATAATGATTTCCGAACCGCTCAAGTATTGGTATACTGTCAATATTGATACGTACACCCAACTCAACTCCATCTTTTATTTCATCGAAGTCAACACAGTTTGGCGTAAAGAGGATATCCTGTGGGTCATAACCGGCAAGCAGCCCGATCTTAACCTCATTGATACTTACACAGTCCAGCAGTCCGCCAAGTTTTTTTATATGTTTTACTATGTTTATGTTTGTCAGAGCCTTACATGCATAAAAGAAACGGGTAGGGTGCCCTTTAAAAGCATCTGTAAGCTTATTGTACCTTTCTGTTATTTGTTCAGCATGGTATACATATACCGGAGTCCCGAACTCGTCGGCTACATCAATCAGTTGTTGATTGGAAAGTGGTTGAAACATTCGCCAAAATTAGTCCATAATTTGAGAAGTTGTAAACTTGAGTTTTCAGGGTCCGTATAGCAAGTCGGGTTCACTTTCTTCAACGTATCGGCATATACAACTGCGGGAAAGTAATCGTTCAGGGTCCGTTCAGTTTGGAAAAATCAAAGTTTGCTATATCTTTAGCCTTTACATAACATTCGTATAAAACGAAACTATCCATAATATGATTCAAGCCAGATTTTTTGTCTTTTGCCTTGCGGTGGCTACTCTTATGATGTTTGCTCCTGATGCTTACGCACAAAGGAGAAAAAGTGAAGTGAAGCTTGGTTATGGACAATTAAGTTCATTCCAGCTTAATAACCGTGCACCTTATAACACGTCTTCGGGGGCTTTTTGTCTGTCTTTCAGTTATTATGTATCGAGGAGTGTACAAGTGGGGTTAGGTGCGGGATATGAAAGAATCAGCGATTGGGCATCTGTATTTACTGTATCGCCTGAAGTTTCGGTGAAATACATGGATACCAGAACAACACGGGTACGTGTTAGGTTATATGGCTCAGTTGCTTATGGTATTTCGGCTGTTTCAGATTTACATGTTGCTCCCGGTCAGGTAGACGAAAGCGGAGCAAAACCATGGGGTGTGCAGTTGACACCCATCGGTGTGCGTATTGGTAGAACATGGGCCGGTTTTTGTGAGTTGGGTTATGGTTACAAAGGTTTAGTTCATGGAGGTCTGGCCGTTCGTTTCCCTAGATACTTGCCACGCAAAGGAACGCTGAAGAAGTAATGCTCAAGAGTTATTTAAAATATATGTGCGGCGATTGTCGCACATTTTTGTTATCGGCACATCTTTAGGAAAATCACAACATAACAGTCATTAAAAAAGCGCAATTTTGTACCTCGTTTGCTTTTGCAAACACGACGCAGCTGCATGAAGATACTGGATTGGTATATTGTCAAAAAGTTTTTTAGCACGTTCTTCTTTGCCATCATGGTATTGGCGGTTATCTCGTGCGTAATTGACTATTCAGAAAAAGTTGACAATATCGTTTCTAAAAACGCACCGTTTTGGGTTGTCGCCAATTATTACAAGAACTTCGTACCCCATATCACTGCCCTGCTGTTCCCGTTATTTATTTTTATTGCTACGATTTTTTTCACTTCCAAGATTGCTTACAAGTCAGAGATTATTGCCATTTTATCTTCGGGTGTGTCGTTTACCCGATTTTTGCGTCCTTATGCAATAGGTGGAGGTTTTCTTTGTTTGGTATCATTATTTTCGAACCACTATATTATCCCTGTCGCCAACAAGCAGCGAATAGACTTCGAGAATACGTACATTAATGATGCGAATTTCAGGTGGGCGTCAGACAATCTGCACCTTGGTCTTGCTAAGGGCTATTTTGTCTATTTGCAAAATTTCAATTTTAATAATTACTCCGGAAATAGGTTCTGCGCAGAACGTATTGAAGGAACCCTATTGAAGGAGAAATTGATGGCAGACGTTGCTGTCTACGACAGTGTAAAGAAAATCTGGAAGCTGCGAAATGTTGTTATCAGAACAAATGACTCACTCAAAGAGACAATGGTGAAGATCCCGGATATGGAGGTTGCATATCCGTTTACTCCCAGAGACTTAAACAGAGGAGATGCAATAAAAGAGGCATTGACAACTCCGCAGCTTAAAAAGTACATAAAGGAAGAACAGTTAAGAGGTCAGGAAAACCTGAACACTTTTTTTATAGAGAAGGAGCGCCGTACGGCACAGCCGTTTGCAGGCTTTATTCTTACTATTATCGGCGCCTGCATTGCCAGCCGTAAGATACGGGGAGGTAGCGGATTTCACCTCGCCTTGGGTATTGCTATCAGTGCGGTATATATTCTGTTTTTACAGGTGTCTACTACCTTTGCGACCAAGTCAACTTTAGACCCCTTTATTGCTGCATGGATACCCAATGCCATTTTCGGAGTTATTGCTTATGTGTTATACAGAAGGCAATTGAAGTAGGCAATTTATAATTGCTACTTTATTGTAGCATCCCAACCTTTGTAATATCCTTTTAGTTTTTTTGCCATTGGTTTCAGTTCAGATTGCATCACCATTATGGAGTCAGAAATTACGTACGATTCCCGCGCGACTGTACACTCAAAACTTAGAGCTACGTCCTTCGCATCGTTTACATCGGTAACCTTATAGCCGTTTCGCTCCGCAAATTGATTGAAGGCGTTTCGTCCCGAGTCTGTCATGAAATACAGTGTATGAGCTATTGGTCTTTTTGTTGCGAGGTTGTCTCCATCTTGTAGCATTGTTATTAGCTGTTTGTTGATGCTCATCCACGATTGCGCAGTACTGTCAGGGAACAAAAAAGTTCGATACGTTACCCAAAGTGGGTCGGGTTTTATCTTGATAGTATATTCTATATCACTATAGTGGTTGGCATACATGCGGGTAATAGCGTTCCTGACGGCAGTCGTATCTTTTACATAATAGTAGTTCAGTCGTTCACAATTATAAGTAAATGTTCCAACTAATTTTTTCGGGGTTGCTCCCGATAGGATGCCCGAAGTTACATTCAGAATGGTTTCCAGTTTGTTTATTGATTCGTTGTCAGGAATGCCGTTAGCTTCGTTACAGATCTTTGCCTTCGGCCCCGTTACAACAATGTATGGGTATAGCTTTAACGGAGCACTTGATACCAAACCCATATCTACGAGAACGGAACCGGGCTTCGCGCCGAACTTTGCCATATATGTGTCCCAGTTTTCTTGTTGGGCGTTGGCATATGTGCCGATGAAAGCGAGTATTGGAGTCAGTACTCCGATTAGGAACTTCATTCTGTAAAGTAATGACATTCGGTCGGCAGAGGCTATCTTATTAGGAAAAAATTATGTTATAAACTTCAGAAAGCTACACTAGTCATAGCGTTTATTTGGTTAACATGATGGTGGTGACGGAGCGTAGAAGGTCGGATTACTTATAAATTTACTTTAATGTGGCTGTAAGCCTGGTGGTCTTAAAGGGTTTGGACGGTCTGCTCCACGAGTTAAGACCATTAAAATTCGTCTGGGTGTAAAGTTTTTTTCAAGTGTTTTATTATCGTACAAATGGTAAGTTTCCTCCCTAAAATGGCTGGCTATTCTTTTAAGTGCAAATAATATAAATATTAATCGCTTGCTAACAGGTATTTTGCTTTTTACGCCTTATTGGTACGGTATCTACATTGCATGTTGAAAATGTTGTTGTGAAATTTCAAAAATCGATAGTTAATTGTTTGCATAAAGAAATTGTTATTCAGGTAATTGTCGATTTTGGAAGCGTTGTAAAAAGTTGATGCTGAAATGTAGTATATTAATGATATTACGTAACTTTACGTGAGGTCTATAATCTCCTGAATATTAATTAATAGATAGAAATGAAAAGAATTATTTATATCCTGTTTGCGCTATTTTTTGTCGGTGCGCAGAATGCCGGAGCGCAAACATCTGCTTACGGTTTTACTGCATTCAGTTCGACGTTTACTTCGATTGCTGGAGGTGGTAGTACTGCAGCCAGTATAAGTGCGGATGATATTTCTCAAAATAGTATCAGTATCGGATTCCCGTTTACTTATTGTGGTACGACGTACACGGTGCTGTCTGCATGTTCTAATGGGTTTTTGAAACTTTCAAATACCGGTGGTTCACCGTTTACTAATACGCTTGGAAACATCACGAGCGCCGGTTGGATTTTGCCTTTCTGGGATGACTTGCATGGCAGTGGTCACACTGCTTGGTACAGAACAACAGGGACTGCACCTAATCGTATTTTTACGTTTGAGTGGACAAACTTTCACCACTATTCCAGTACTGTATCAGGAAACATATCCCTGCAGGCAAAACTTTATGAGTCGTCAAACATGATTGACTTTTGCTACGGAACCAGCACATTGTCAGGTTCTTCGTTGTCGGGCACGATCGGACTCACAAATACATCATCTGACTTTACAACGTTGTCGTCGTCTTCTAGTGCTCCTACGCATGTTACCGGTACTTTTTATGCTGCGTTGGTTCCTCCGGCAGCCAATCAGGTGTACAGGTGGTCTTTATGCGATGTTCCGGCAACTGCAGTTAATGATGGTCCCGCTTGTCCGGGGGGAACTATTCATTTGACAGGTACAACTACGGGTTCGTCTTATTCATGGTCAGGACCTGCCGGTTTTACATCTACCGAGCTTTCTCCTACCCTTACAGGTATGACAACAGCGATGACCGGTGTGTATGTATTTGCTGCTACCAACGGAACCTGTACTACTACGGCTTCTACGGTTGTGACATTAAACCCTACGCCGACAGCTCCGGTATTGACACCTGCTACATCTACTATGTGTAATGGCGGTAGTCTTGCAATTACATCTACCGCTGCAGCAACATGGTCTCCGGCAACAAACCTTTTCGTTGATGCAGGATTAACAACGCCATATACCGGAAGTACAACAGCAACCGTTTATGTACACCCGACATCGGTTACTACACCTACTGTTTTTGACTATATAGCGACTGTTACAAATAGCTTTGGCTGTACTGCCGCAGATACAGCAAGTATCACTGTCAACCCATCTGTGGCTTCGATAAGTGGTACTACTTCTGTATGTACAGGTTATACGACAACATTGTCTAGCACAACTCCTGGCGGTACGTGGAGTAGTGGGTCGCCCGGTATCGCAACGGTCGGAAGTACAACCGGCGTCGTAACGGGTATGGCACCCGGTACGGCTACTATTTACTATACTGTATTAGGCTGTAGCTCGTTTACCGTTGTAACCGTAACCCCTACACCAGCAACAATATCGGGAATCCTGATTGCGTGTATGGGCTCCACCACTACTTTATCCAATTCGTTGCCGGGTGGTACCTGGAGCAGTAGCAATACTGCAGTAGCGACAGTTGGGTCCACCACAGGAGTCGTGTCTAGTGTATCTGTTGGAACAACAACTATTACCTACGATATGGGTAGTGGCTGTTTTGTAACTTCCGTTGTCACTGTCAATCCACTTCCCGGTGCTATTACGGGTGTTGCAAGTGTTTGCGTAGGAGAGTGCAGAACCTTGGCAAGTACTCCGGCCGGCGGGCTGTGGACAAGCAGTGCGCCTAGTGTTATTTCTGTTGGTATTGTTACCGGTTTAGCATGTGGCGTCGCTGTTGGCACTGCAACTATTAGTTACCGGTATGCAGGTTGCTCGGTTACAACAACAATGGATGTTGTTTCTGCGGCAGCTCCTATTGTTGGTCCTTCTTCAGTCTGTCCGGGATCGTGTATTACGCTTACTAACAGTACTGCCGGCGGTACGTGGAGCAGTAGCAGTACTGCCGTCGGCACAGTGGGTTCCACTACCGGAGTGACCTGTGGCGTTTCGTCAGGTACCACTACAATAACTTATGCATTGAGTGCAGGTTGTACAGCCACAAAAGTTGTTACTGTTACGGCAGCTCCCACACCTATAATCGGTGATTCTACAGTTTGTGAAGGACTCACCTTTACGTTAAGTCATCCGGTTACCGGTGGAACATGGAGTAGCAGTAATACTGCTATTGCGTCTGTTGGTATTGCGAGTGGTATTGTTACAGGGGTTTCTGCAACGCCTGCACCCGGTATCGCTACTATTACCTACACGCTCCCTTCAGGGTGTATTACAACTAAACAAATTACTGTAAATCCGCTGCCGGCGGGTATTACAGGTACGCTATCCATGTGTCTGGGAAATTCAACAACATTAAGTAGCGCCACTTCAGGTGGTACATGGAGCTCTTCTTTGCCCGGTACAGCCTCTGTAGGTATGACGAGTGGTGTCGTAACGGGGGGCTCAGGTGGTACCGCCACAATTACTTATACCTCACCTGCCGGTTGCATTACTACCACTGTGGTAACGGTGAACACACCGCCGGCTGCAATTAGCGGGCCAACCGTTGTTTGCTCAGGCAATGATATTAATTTGTTGGATGCGACCCCCGGAGGAACATGGAGCAGCTCCAACCTTGCCGTTGGAACTATTTCTGCATCGGGTACCTTAACCGGAATCTCGGCTGGCACCACCACAGTTAGTTATGTTTTGGCGACAGGATGTTTTGCAACTACTACCGTTACAGTAAATGCCGGGCCGGCGCCGATTACGGGTGGTCTAGGATTATGTGTCGGCTTCACTACTACTTTGGCGAGTACTACACCGGGTGGTATCTGGAGTTCTGGTACCACAGCAGTAGCAAGTGTATTAAGTCCTGGTCTTATTGGCGGAGTTTCTGCAGGAACATCAACAATAAGTTATACGGTTTCGGGTTGTTCCGCAATGGCCATTGTGACCGTCAATGCAATCCCGGGAGCAATTGGTGGTCCGGACGAAGTGTGTGTTGGCAATAGCATTATACTTACCAATAGTGCAGTGGGAGGGTCGTGGACAAGTAGTGCACCTATTGTCGGTAGTATTGATGTCAGTTCCGGATTGTTTACAGGGAATAATCCCGGTACTACAACGATAACTTATTCGCTTGGGTCAGGTTGTAACAGTACTAAAGTTATTACTGTAAATCCGCTGCCAAGTGCTATTGGCGGTACATTCTCACTTTGTCAGGGCACTGCTACTACGCTCACGTCATCGCCTGGCGGTGGCGTATGGTTCAGTAGTGATGTTAGTGTTGCTACCATTGGCGTGGGAACAGGATACGTTACTTCGGGTGTGCCCGGTACTACTACTATTTCGTACACATTACCGACAGGTTGTCGGAGCACAGAAGTCTTGACCGTTAATCCATTACCGGCCCCGATTACCGGTGGCACGAACGTGTGTGTCGGTTCTACAATAACGCTCTCTTCAACTACGCCGGGTGGTACATGGAGCGCAAGTAATGGTAATGCTTCCGTTGGTTTTACATCGGGTGTTGTAACTGGAGTTTTGCCAGGTATCGTGATTATATCGTACACATTGCCTTCTGGCTGTTTCAGAACTACTACAGTGCTCGTAAGCGGATTGCCAACAGGTATTGGTGGTTCTCTTCAGGTTTGTGAGGGTAGCAGCAGTACGCTTTCCGGAGCACCGGCAGGTGGTACCTGGTCAAGTCTGTCTACCGGAATAGCGACAATTTCTTTGGGCTCCGGCGTTATGAACGGAATTTCGGCCGGTACCGCATCAATTATCTATACATTACCTACCGGATGTAGTCGTACTTCTATTGCAACTGTTAATCCGTTGCCGGCTGCCATCACAGGTACGTCGAATGTTTGTGTAGGTCAAAATACAACATTAAGTACAACGTCTACCGGTGGTACCTGGAGCAGTAGTACTCCCGCAGTTGCTACCATAAATAGTGGCGGAGTGGTATCTGGTTTGGCAAACGGCACAACCACTATTACATATACGCTACCTACAGGTTGTTATACTACAAGAACGGTAACTGTACTTAGCTTGCCGGGCTTTATCACCGGTAATGCCAATGTTTGTGAAAGTGGAACAACAACGCTCAATTGTACACCTGCCGGCGGAACATGGACAAGTAGTGCAACGGCAACTGCTACAGTAGGTCTTACTTCAGGAATAGTATCGGCTGTTGCGGCTTCGGGCACAGCTATGATTACGTATACCGTTGGCACAGGTTGCTTCAATACGAGAGCCGTGACAGTTAACCCGCTGCCAAATCCGATAACAGGAACTACTGTTATGTGCGTTGGTAACTCAGAAACATTAAGCAGTACCACTTCCGGTGGAACATGGACTTCTGCAAGTACATCTACGGCCACTGTTGGCAATACAACTGGTGTGGTTTCAGGAATTAACAGCGGTACTACATTAATTACTTATAGATTAACTGCTAGTGGTTGTCAGGTTACGGAAACGGTAACAATAAATAGTCTGCCGACATCAATTACTGGTGTTCTTCAGGCATGCGTTGGACTTACTACGCCTTTGAGCAGCACACCTTCGGGCGGTACATGGACTAGCAGTATGCCCGGCAATGCATCGGTAGATATGTCATCGGGTGTTGTGACAGGTGTTACTGCCGGCTCTACAGCGACAATCACCTATCAACTGGGTTCGAGCTGTTTCACGACAGCAGTTGTTTCAGTAAATACGCCACCGCTTCCTGTAACAGGCCCTGCGGATAACGTATGTGTAGGACAGACAATTACGCTCAGCGATGCGAGCCCGAGTGGAACCTGGACCAGCAGCGATATGGCTACCGCAACGGTAGGGGCTACCACAGGCATTGTTACGGGTATATCGGCCGGAACTGCAGTTATCAGTTATACTATTCCTACGGGCTGTTATCAGGTTAAGGTGGTAACGGTACATGCATTGCCATCGGCGATAACAGGACCGACAGAAGTTTGTGAACAATCGTCAGTTACCCTGAGCTGCGCGCCGGGTGGAGGTACCTGGACGGGGTCAAGTTCATTGGTTACCGTTGACCCTACAACGGGTGTAGTTTTCGGTAATAGTGCAGGTGTTGCAACAATAACCTATACTCAGGGTATTGGTTGTCAAACCTCAAGAGACATCACAATCAATCCGCAGCCGGCGACTATTACCGGTAACCTTGGGGTTTGTATAGGATTCACTTCATTATTGTCTACGGCAAGTACCGGTGGTACTTGGTCGAGCGGCACGCCTTCGGTTGCAACTATAGACCCTTCGGGATTAGTTACAAGTGTTTCAATAGGTACAACATTTGTTACTTATACACTGCCCGTAACAGGTTGTGCACGTAGCGTACAGGTAACTGTTAACCCGTTGCCGGGGCCAATTACGGGTAGTGATGCCTTCTGCAACTATAGCTATACTACTTACCTGAACGCAACTCCGGGCGGAACATGGTCAAGCGCTGACACCAATATTATCAGAGTTGAGAATGTTACTACCGGTTTGGTTTATAGTAAGGCGGTTGATACAACCGATATTATATACACACTACCTACCGGTTGTACTGCATCGAAAAGAGTCTATCTGATTCTTGCTCCGTTGCCTATTTCCGGTCCCGATAGATTGTGCGTAGGTCAGAATGACACGCTATTGAACGGCATAGGAGGTGGTATTTGGAGTAGTACTAATACAGCTATTGTACCGGTGGATCCTGCTAACGGTGCTGTTAGCGGACTGGCTACAGGCACGGCTAATATCACGTATGTTTTGTCTACCGGCTGTGCTTCGGTACAGTATATGACGGTAAATCCGATACCATCAGGTAATGCCGGCCCGAGAGAAGTATGTCTCGGTCTTTGTCAAACCCTTACTAATATCACTCCCGGCGGGACTTGGAGTAGTGACGACATTACAATTGCGACAATCGACTCCGCAACCGGGGTATATTGTGGATTAGACGGAGGTGCAACCGGATTGACAACAACCATTCGGTATTCGTTAGGTTCTGGTTGTAACTCAAGTGTGGTAGTTACTGTTAACCCTCTACCGGATGACATCACCGGCACACCACAAGTTTGTGAGGGTCTTACTACTAATTTGTACGACAGCTATTTGGGCGGTGCATGGAGTAGTTCTAATCCTTCATTAGCTAGTATTGATGCAAGTACCGGTGTCTTGACGGGCATCTATGCAGGGACTGCGACAATTACATATACGCTTCCGACAAGCTGTCTGAAAACGCAGAATGTAACGGTGAACCCGCTGCCGTCAGGAATTTCTGGCCTTACTGATATTTGTGTTGATGGAAGCACAACACTTGTGAATCCTACACCGGGCGGTAGTTGGATGAGCAGCGATACTGCTATCGCTACTGTCGATGCTTCTGGAGTTGTTACGGGTGTTGCTGCAGGCAATGTTGTAATCTCTTATGTTTTACCAACAAGTTGTCAGGCTACATTCCCGATGACTATCAATGCAAACCCGGACCCTGTTACAGGTTCATTGAGTGTTTGTGCCGGATTTGCTACCAACTTGCATAGCGGTCCTGCAGGTGGATATTGGACTGCCGGAGCGTCAGGAGCTTCATACGGCTCTATTAATAGTGCTACCGGTGTTGTAAGTGGTATCCGCGCAGGTGTGATACCTGTTACCTATACATTGGGTTCCGGTTGTAATGCAACGGCAGAAGTAACCGTCATTACACTTCCATCTGTTATAAGCGGAGTGCCAACAGTTTGTGTGAACGATACGACTGTTATGACCAACCCTGTTGCCGGTGGTATTTGGAGCATCAGCAATACCCGTGCTACTATTGATCCTGCTACGGGTGTCGCTGTAGGTGTATCAGCAGGTACTGCAGTTGTAACCTATTCAGTAGGTACCGGTTGCTTCAACGTACATACTATTACTGTGAACCCACTTCCGGGTGTAATCACCGGTCCGGACCAGGTGTGTGAGGATGCTACTATACGACTGTTTACGACATCTACAGACGGAACCTGGGTTAGCCCTGATACACATACTGCAACCGTTGACTTAATCACAGGTGTAGTTTCCGGAGAAAATGCCGGAACAGTAAGTATTACGTATGCAATAGGTGGTACCGGCTGTATGCGTACCAAGCCAATTACTGTGAATCAGACTCCATACCCTATACAGGGTAACCCACACATTTGTATTGGCTCTTCTAATACATTTACCGATACATTGCCAGGTGGCGTATGGTACAGCGGAACGCCATCTGTAGGAACAATAGGTGCTACAACCGGTGTTTTGACTTCTGTATCACTGGGAACTACCGTTATCAGCTATAGGCTACCTACAACAGGTTGTCAGGCAACCAAAGAAGTTACGGTACAACCATTACCTACGGTGTTTGATGTTACGGTGACTGATACGGGTAAATATTGCGCAGGTGGCATCGGAGTTGATATTGGTTTAAGTGGTTCACAGCCGGGTGTTAGCTATGTGCTGTATCATGGAAGTTCTGCTACAGGTTATCAATCTGGCACAGGATCTGCTATTAGCTTCGGATTGCATACTGCCGCAGGAGTCTACAGCGTGCAAGCTACCAATGTAACCAGCGGCTGTAAAAAAGACATGAGAGGTACTGCAACTGTCATTATCAGACCTTTGGTAACGCCATCGGTAGCTGTTGGTACTACACCGTACGATAGTCTATGTCCCGGTCAACCGGTATTGATAACACCGATAGCAATGAATGAAGGACCTTCACCAACCTACTTGTGGAAGGTAAACGGCGTAAACGTTAGCACAACAAGCAGCTACAGCTTTGTACCTGCCAATGGAGATGTAGTGTCTGTGGTTATGACGGGTAGTGCTGAGTGCGCATCCGTTCCAACAGCAACAGCAACCAAAGTGCTGACAGTACTGCCAAACGAGGTGCCGGTGGCCGGCGTGTTGGTTTCACCGAACGATACAGTATGTCAGTTCAACCCGACAACGTTTACAGCGAATCCGATGTATGGCGGTACAGCACCTACATACAGGTGGTTGATCAATGGTAGTGTGGTTGGCACAGGTGACACCTACACTTATGTACCGGTTAATGCCGACGAAGTGTACTGCGAGATGGTGAGCAATTATCGTTGTCGCCTATCAGACACTGTAATGAGTGGCGTTGTTAACATGAGTGTAGACTCAATCATCATACCGCATGTATCTGTATATCCTGACCCCGGATTCGTAGTAGAAGAAGGTAAGCCGGTAACATTGCTGACATCGGTAACGGGAGCAGGCCCGTCACCTAAATATCAATGGAAGCGTAACGGCTATGATATTCCGGGTGCAACATCAGACAAATACACAGCAGTCTTCAATGACTATGACTCTATTTCTTGTGTAGTTACAAGCAGTGGTGTATGTGCAAATGTGGGTACACATGGCTGGGTATTCATCTCAATTGCGCCGCTGGCAAGCAGCAGTACACAAGGAATGAAAGCAAGTGACATCAGACTAATGCCAAATCCTAACCGTGGTACATTTACGGTCAAAGGAACACTGGGAGTAGCTAAGGATGCTGAAATCAATGCTGACATAACTAATATGCTGGGTCAGGTGGTATACAAAGGCGTAATAAGAGCGAAACGTGGTGAATTAGATACGAAGATAGAAATGGACAAGTCGCTGGCAAACGGTATGTATATACTAACATTGAGAACGGAAGAAGGACAAAAAGTGTTCCACTTTGTGATGGAGCAGTAGGTTAAATAAGTTGTATAATAAAATTAATGAGGGTGGGATATACCAATATCTTGCCCTTATTACTTTAAAGGTTTTATGTTTTATTGGAATAACTATTGGTTAATCATACGCTGAAATAGGGTAGATTATCGCTTCAGTTTGTTTACATTAGTTTAAATTGACGTAATTTCCATCTCAAGGTCAAAGAAAATCACCGATATGCCCCTGAAATATCTGAAAATAACGCTGGTTTTTGCACTTTCATTGGTCTCCTTTTTTGCAAAGGGACAATTGACTGCTGCCTTTACCGCTGATTTCCCATCAGGTTGTACACCGCTTGTAGTTCATTTTTCTAATACATCAGTCGATGCAACAAGTTATTCTTGGAATTTGGGTAATGGGAGCTCGTCCTCTTTGTCAGATCCATCTGCGAGTTACATTACGCCGGGGACGTACACGGTAACATTGACGGCATATAATGGAGGCTCTTCGAGCACGCATTCGATGGTGGTAAATGTTTACCCGCTTCCAACAGTAAATTTCGCTGCAAGTGATACAACTATTTGTCCCGGTACTCCCGTTGTCTATAATAACTATTCAGTAGGTGGTACTCCCGGCGCTGTTTCTTATGTCTGGAATTTCGGTGATGGAAGTACTTCTTCAGCAGAGACCCCGACTTATGGACACCCGACTCCCGGCTCCTATAACATTACCTTGTTTGCAACTAATAGTATGGGGTGCGAGCAGTCAAAAACAAAGGTTTCTTATTTGGAGGTATACACGCCACCGGTAGCGGGGTACTCAGGTACAGATTTACTCATTTGCAATCCGCCCGGTGTTGCGTCTTTCTCAAATAGCTCTTCCGGTACTTTTCCATTATCGTACAATTGGCTGTTTGGTGATGGAGCAAGCTCGGCAGCGCCTAATCCGACGCACAGTTATTCTGTGCCCGGAGATTACGATGTACGTTTGCTGGTTGTAGATGGAAGAGGCTGTAGAGACTCATTAATCAATTCAGGTTTTGTTACAGTTTCGTCACTATCGGCATCTATGACAGCACCGTCCGTTATTTGCCAATACGATACAGCCGCTATATTTAACACAGGTGCTGCCTATACAACTACAAATTGGAGTTTTGGAGATGGTTACACATCTGCTGATGTAGATGTGGAGCATCAATATTTATCTTTCGGCTCTTTCAACATTAACTTGATTGTGGGAGATGGTATATGTTTTGATACTGCTGTTAGGTCTATAACCGTCAACCCCGCTCCTGTCGGTTCATTTACGGTAGCACCTTCCGTTGCGTGTCCTGTTCCCGTTACTTTAAACTACATTGCATCGATACCGGGTGGTTCATCTGCAACATGGCAGTTTTTAGATGACGGTACTGCATCCGGTCCTTCATCTTCTCGAAGTTATAGTTACGGACTCATGGATACCGCTGTGTTGAGTATTACAAATGGGTTCGGTTGTACAACAAGGGTGGAACAGATTGATACTGTTTATGATTTAGTTCTGGAGTTGGAAGCCTCCGAACCACTTGGCTGCGCACCGTTAAATACGTCTTTTGTAAGTGCGGCACATGTTAAAGCATACAATCCGTTATCCGGAGAGTTTGTTACGTTACCCTTCCCATACACTATTACCGGGTATTCTTGGAATTTTGGTGATGGGTCGCCACCCGTTTCGACGCCTACTCCTTCACACACGTATATTGATACAGGAGTTTATAACGTAACCTGTACAATTACTACAGCCCGGGGGTGTACCGCTACAAGTACCATCAAAGTTGGCGCCGGTGTGCCGCCGGCTGTTTCTATTTCGGCGGTGTCTTCTCACATTTGCGCAGGACAGAGAGTTTATTTTAACGCAAGTACAATTGGTACGGCAACATCTTTTAAATGGGAGTTTGGTGACGGAGGCATCGATACAGGCGATGTAACCCACTCATCGGTTCACCATACGTACACTATCCCCGGGATAGATACAGCTCGTGTAGTAGCATCTCATCACGGTTGCCCTAGCCTTGAATCAAAGATGCCCGTCGAGATTGATTCACCAAATGCAGTTTCAAGTCTTACTTATTTGTGTATACCCAACAATGGAGTTGCATTTGGAGATAGCTCGCTTGGCGCTGATTCGCGGCTGTGGATTTTCGGAGATGGGGATACTTCGTCTCTGAAAAATCCCGTCCATTACTTTCCCGGCACTTACAATTATAGTGCCCAACTCACCACTTTTAATAATGCTTCAGGATGCCGTGATACAATAGGAGTTAGCGTGAAGTTGGCTCCTCCGCTAATTTATATGATTGCTGATGACCCGACTATCTGTATTCATGAACAAACAGACATTACGCCGTTTGTTCTAGGCGGTAGTGCGCAACGGTATAAATGGCATGTAGATGATGTGCAGATAGTTGATACAACCGTCGATGTTTTCACATACAGATATGACGTGCCGGGGTTGCATGACATTACGCTTATTATCAAAGATGATAGAAACTGCCTGGATACTTTTCGCCGTGACAACTATATGCTGATAGGCAACCCGATAGATAGCTTTACCGCCGTTCCTCCCACTGGTTGTGGTCCGCTACCGGTTGACTTTATTGACCATAGTACCGGGTTGAGCGTTTGCCCGCTAAAGTCATATTTCTGGTCTTTTGGAGACGGTGACACCGTCACTAACTTCACGCCCGGAGTATCACATCTGTATCTGGCTCCCGGCACCTACGACGCAAGATTGGTTGTAACAGATAGCATTGGGTGTACCGATACAACTACGCCACCTGTTCAGATAAACGTTTACCGACCTCATGCCGGCTTTTATGCTGATTTGAATAATGTTTGCTATGGCGAGTACGTTCACTTTAACAATACGTCTACGGATTACGTGTCGTGTTTGTGGTTATTTGGCGATGGGGATACATCGACCACCACAAACCCCTACCACTTGTATTCCTCGTCAGGTGTATTTACCCCTCGCTTGGTGGCAACTGACGTTAATGGATGTTCTGATACGGCCGTTTTATTGAACTACATTTATATAGCACCCTCGCCACATGCAGTTTTTTCTATGAGCGATTCTTTTGCTGTGTGTCCACCGCTGAATGTGAGCTTTTCCAACAGTAGTACCGGAGCAGTGACTTTTAACTGGGATTTCGGGGATGGTTCCTCTTCTATTGCAACCTCGCCCAGTAATCCGTATTCGGCTTCCGGTTATTATCCCGTTTCGCTCGTTGCATTCAATAGTATTGGATGTACAGATACAGCGGTGCGCCATGTTAATATTTTCGGATATTCCGGTGCGTTTTCTTATACGCCTCTATCTGGTTGTAATCCGCTTTTTGTCGACTTTAGTGCAGTTCTGGGAAATGTGGCAAGTTTGGTTTGGGATTTCGGTGACGGTACTACCTCAGGTGTATCCATGACAGATACCATAAGTCATACGTACACTACATCTGGTTACTTTGTGCCCAAGCTGATTCTTACAGACACTACAGGGTGTACCAATGCAAGTGTAGGTTTAGATACAATTCTTGTAGACGTAGTCAATCCTGATTTTACAGTTGCGCCTAATCCGGTATGCCAGGGTAGTGCATTTACGGTTACTGATGCATCTACAGCTACCTTCTCCGCCCCTGAATCCTGGTTGTGGAATTTTGGTGGCGGGAGTACTGATACCGGTATGAGTGCCACACATACTTATACGATAGCGGGCACACATGTCGTGACGCTGTCGGTTACAAATGCTTATGGCTGCACAACTACGACTTCTAAAACGGTAAGTGTGAATCCTTTGCCGGCAAATATTTCGGGTACTATGACGGTCTGCGAAGGAAGTACTACTCCGCTTTTTAATGCAAGTGGAGGCGGCACCTGGGTTAGTGGGACAACATCTGTTGCTACCGTGTCAGGAACAGGAGTGGTTACAGGTATTGCTGCGGGTACTTCTGTTATTACCTATACATTGCCGACCGGGTGTTCTATTGATGCGGTAGTTACCGTAATTCCGTTGCCTGGTGCTATATCCGGTGCCGATGAGATTTGTGTAGGTGCAACCACTCCATTTAGTAGCAGCACTACGGGGGGTACATGGAATAGCAGCGCATCGTTGGTAGCATCGGTTCACGGTATTACCGGAGTAGTTACCGGGGCTTCGGGAGGAATGGCTACGATAACTTATACTGCGACGAATGGTTGCTATGTAACTAAAGGCATAACAATAAACACTGTTCCATCTCCCATACTCGGAACACTTACACTTTGTAAAGGTGCTACTACAACTCTGTTCCAGAGTTTGTCAGGTGGAACCTGGATTAGTGGGGATGCTACCGTGGCAACGGTGGATGGAGGTGGAGTTGTATCTGGTGTCAATGCAGGTACTGCTATTATTACATACGCATTCAGTAGTGGTTGCCAGGTCAATACCACTGTGACCGTTCACCCTTTACCTGCGGACATAGAAGGAGGTTTGTCTATTTGTTTAGGGTTTACATCAGCTTTATCAGATACTTCTGCAGGAGGTACGTGGTTTAGTACCGACGTGTCTGTTGCGCCTATAACTGCTTCAGGCGTAGTTACAGGTTTGTTCGCAGGCACTTCGGTTATTTCCTATACACTACCTACAGGCTGTTACACGAACGCTATAGTTACCGTTAATCCGTTGCCCGTAGCTATATCAGGTGCCACCATCGCTTGTATTGGCAGTCCGATAACACTTACAAATGCAAGTCCCGGAGGTTCATGGTCAAGTAGCGATACCGCCATAGTAACCGTAGACGCGTTCACAGGAACATACACAGGTGTGGCAGCTGGTACTGCAGACATTATTTATACCTTACCTACAGGATGCACAACCAATATAACGGTTACCATTGAGGCGCTTCCTCCGCCGATAGGCGGGGGCGATCAGGTCTGTGCCGGTTTCGCACTTAACCTGACCAATGGTTTGCCGGGTGGTGTGTGGAGTGCAACGCCTTCCCCTTCTATGATAGCTACCATCCATCCCTATACAGGTGTTGTCACCGGAATTACTCCCGGCACAGTTACGGTTAGTTACACAATCTCTACCGGATGCCGGCAAACGCAGGTAGTTACCGTAATAGTACTGCCGCCTGTAATATCAGGCACACCGAGGGTCTGTGTTGGTGATACAACAGCTTTAAGTAACACCCTTAGCGGAGGTACATGGACAACGGCAAATCCCTCAATTGCTGTCGCTGACCCGACAACGGGATTGGTGGCAGGAGTCTCCGCAGGAACTACAGTTGTGACCTATACCGTTGGCTCAGGTTGCTTTACTGTACTGTCGATTACTGTTAACCCGTTGCCCATGCCCGTAACCGGACCCGATCAGGTATGTGTCGGAGGCAGTATTACATTGTTCGACGCTACGCCGTCAGGGGTATGGATAAGTGATCATACAGACACGGCGACGGTAGATCTGTTCTCGGGCGTGATTACTGGTGTGCGGGCCGGAACCACCGGCATAAATTATGCGCTCGCGACCGGATGTAAAAGGACTAAGTATATCACGGTTAACCCGATACCCACCGACATCTTGGGTACGCCGCACGTTTGTATTGGCGCGGGTGTTACCCTGTCCGACACTACAGCTGGTGGGGTCTGGGTCAGTAGCGATAGAAGTGTTGCAACCATCGACTCTTTTTCGGGTGTTGTGAGCTCTGTAGCACTTGGTACGTCTGTCATTCGTTATGTATTCCCATCGACGGGATGCTTTGCCTCAATAGTAGTAACTGTACATCCGCTCCCCAACGTATTCTCTGTGACTGGGGGTGGTAATTATTGCTCGGGGGATGCTGGCGTTCATATCGGGTTAGCGGGTTCTCAGCCGGGCGTAAGTTATTTGCTTTATTACGGTTCGTTTGTCACAGGTTATGGTCCGGGTACAGGAAGTGCAATTGACTTTGGGCTTTTAACGGCAACAGGTGTGTACACCGTAATGGCGACGGATGTAACGAGTGGGTGTACAAACGATATGTCCGGTAGTGCTACCGTGGGTATTTTGCCAATAGTGCTACCGTCTGTTTCTGTAGATTTTAGTCCCGACGATACAGTATGTGCCGGGGATGCGGTTGCTTTGACTCCGGATACCAGTCATGCCGGTAGTAGTCCTTCTTATTTATGGCATGTCAATGGTAGTTTGGTTAGTAGTGGTCCTGCTTACAGTTTCGTGCCGGCTAACGGAGACGTCATTACCGTAACTATGAACAGTAACGCAGATTGTCGTTCTGTTACAACTGTATTTGGTTCGGACACAATGACGGTATTGCCCGTTACTGTGCCATCATTGGCTGTGAGCGCAAGTCCGGGAGATACTGTCTGTTTGCATACCCCTGTCTCTTATTCTGCTTTTCCTACTTATGGTGGACATTCACCACAGTATCAGTGGATGGTGAATGGTTTGCAGGTAGGAGTTGGTCCGTCCTATTTTTATGTTCCCTTGGATGGCGACGAGGTGTATTGCGTATTAATTAGTGACTATTTATGCCGATCAGTTGATACAGTTTCCAGCGGACCCGTAAACATGGTTATTGATTCTTTCACGACACCAAATGTGACGATTACGCCGGACCCCGGATTGACCGTTGGAGAGGGAGAGTTGGTGACACTTTACACGACGGTCACAAATGCCGGCCCTACTCCCGGTTACCAATGGAGACTAAATGGGTATCCCATTTCCGGTGCAACTAATAGTTCTTATGCAGCAGTTTTCCACGACAACGATTCTGTAGTCTGTAATGTAACAAGCAGTGGTTTTTGTGAAGGAGTAACGTCATTTGATTGGGTGTTCATTAATATCGGAGATCTAGGTGTGATGCAGCATCATACCGGAAACACTGATTTGCGGATTGTACCGAACCCGAATAAAGGAAACTTTAGTTTGACAGGTAGCTTGCCGGTAAGAGGAAATGTAGACGTTGCAATAACCATTACCGATATGCTCGGGCAAAAGGTATATACTGGCAGGTTTAAATCTTTTAACGGAAGTGTAAGCCGGCAAATTGACCTTGATAATTCACTTGCTAATGGCGTTTATTCTTTGACCTCAGTTTGGGATGGGGGCAGAGAGGTCATCCATTTCATTATAAGCAGGTAGTAGTGTTGTGCTTATATTTTAAGTAAAATACAGAATACGTATCACGGATAGTGTTATAGTTAACATCTTGCCGTCAATAACGATTGATGCGTAAGGGTATGTATCTTTGTGAAAAATAGTCAAAAATATGAAAGAGTTCTTCAGGTCGTTTTTTGCATCATTGCTGGCGATAATTGTTTCGGGTGTGTTATTGGTTTTCTTTGTCGTAGTTCTGATAATAGGGTTGGCAAAGAGCATCACTGATAAGGACAGTAAGCAAGTTGACGGGGATGTTCTTGTCGTTGATGTTACGAAGCGTATCCACGAGCTTGGTGAGAAGAACCCTTTCGCGGCATTTAGTGAAACGTCCCAATACAAGGCCGGGTTATATGACATTACCAGTGCAATATCGTATGCAAAGGATGACGAAGATATTAAAGGCATTTATTTGAAACTGGGACCTACTCCCAATGGCTGGGCAACTTTACAGGAACTGAAAAATGCACTTGTTGACTTTAAGAAGTCCGGTAAGTTTATTTATAGCTATGGAGAGTCTATAACGCAGGGAGCTTACTATGTGGCTACGGCTTCTGACAGTATATTCATGAACCCATCCGGTGGTATTGAATTGAAAGGTTTTGCCACAGTTTTGGGTTTCTTTAAAGGCGCCCTGGATAAATTGGAACTGACCCCCGAAATATTCTATGCAGGAAAATTCAAGAGTGCAACTGAACCTTTTCGTGCGTATGAAATTAGCGAACCGAACAGACTGCAGATTCAGGCATTTCAAAATGGAATGTGGGATCAGTTCCTTACTGCTGCTGCATCTTATATAAAAGAGGATAAGCAAACCATTCACCAATGGGCAGTAGATGGTGCAATTCAGTTCCCAACTGACGCATTGAAATACGGGATGGTTGCAGGATTACGGTATCAGGACGAAATCAATGAATTATTGAGGACCAAGACCGGCAGGACAGAAAAGCAGGGCGTCAAAGCTGTGTCAATGAACGATTATGCTGAAGGCGTGAAAGGATTGGGCGGAAGTGGTGAGGGTAGGATAGCTGTCCTATTTGCCGAGGGAGAAATAAAGGATGGGGAGCAAATGGACGATAATGAGATTGCCTCAAAGACGCTATGTGAAGAAATTCGTAAGCTGAGAAAAAAGAGCAAGGTGAAGGCTGTTGTTTTGCGTGTAAATTCTCCGGGAGGTAGCGCATTAGCTTCTGAGGTGATATTGAGAGAGTTGGTATTGCTGCAAAAGGAAAAACCACTGATAGTTTCCATGGGTGACTATGCGGCATCCGGTGGTTATTATATTTCGAGTCATGCTGATAGTATTTTCGCACAGCCCAATACTATTACCGGCAGCATCGGGGTGTTTGGAATGATGTTTAGTATCGACAGGATGATGAAGAATAAGTTAGGTGTGACTTTCGATGAAGTTAAAAATGCACCCTACGCAGACTTCCCTACTGGTACTCGGCCACTGACTCCTGCTGAAGGTGTGCGCATGCAACGTGCTATCGATACAATATATGCAAAGTTCAAAGGGCATGTAGTTGCCGGTAGGGCTTTGGAGGTTGAAGCGGTAGATTCAATAGCGCAGGGTCGTGTTTGGACGGGTGTAGATGCGCTGAGGATTGGACTGGTTGATGGATTGGGTGGTATGGAGCGCGCAATCGAAAGTGCTGCCGCTAAAGCCGGTCTGAAGTCGTATAAGGTGCTCACATATCCGGAATCCGTAGATAAGCTCAGCACGATGATGAAGAGGTTTAGTGCTAATACTGAAGCAAAAGTGGTATTGAAGTCTGCGATAAAGGAAGAACTTGGTGATGCGTACACCTGGTACGAAAAAGTGAAGAGCCTCCGGGACATGAACGGTCGTGCGATGATGGCGATGCCTTTTGTACTTACCGTAAAGTAATACTTTAGATTCCGCGTAAAATGAACCCGACAAGTGTCGGAGGAGGAAAGTTAGTTGATATGATAGAAAAGGTTCCGGTTATTTTAATTGCAAATGATGATGGTATCACGGCTCCGGGAATAAGAGCTTTGGTGGATGCTGTAAAAGGATTGGGTAGAATAGTAGTGGTTGCCCCAGATAGTCCGCAGTCCGGTATGGGGCATGCGATTACAATAGACAAACCTCTAAGGTTAAACAAGGTAGACATCTTTGATGGAGTTGAGTCTTGGCAATGTAGCGGCACTCCTGCCGATTGCGTTAAGCTGGCGAGAGATAAGATATTGCACGATAAGCCGGATATATGCTTTAGCGGTATTAATCATGGCGCCAATCACTCTATTAATGTCATCTATTCCGGTACAATGAGTGTCGCTATGGAAGCAGCTATTGAAGGTATCCCTTCCGTGGGGTTTTCTTCGCTCGATTATAAGTTCGATACCGACTTTACTGTTGCAAGAAAAGTTGTGAGAGATATAGCTAAGCGAATGTTGGCACAAAAGTTGCCGGAGCATATTTTGCTCAATGTAAATATTCCTGTAGTTACAGAAAAGTCTTTTAAGGGGCTGAAAATATGCAGGCAGGCCTATGCCAAATGGGATGAACAATTTGATCACCGCCAAGACCCTCGCGGCAATGATTACTACTGGATGGTAGGTAAGTTTGTAAATATGGATACGGAGTCAGGTACCGATGTGGAAGCACTAAAACAAGGTTATGCATCTGTAGTGCCGGTAACCATAGACTTTACCGACAAGAAGGTAAAATCCTGGTTGGAGCAAGAGTGGAAAATGTAAGGCTGCATATTCTTTTGCGTTAGCTTGTACGTTGATATTTGTTTATATTGTGGTTCGAGATTTCATTGTCACATAAAAACACTCATCAACAATGGACAAGCGCACTTTTCTAAAAAATTTATCAATTCTCGGGTTAAGCAGTATGTCTGCTATTCCCGCTATGGGCAGGGTGTTGGGAAGCGCAGGTAGCGCGCATACTTTGCCCGAGCAGGGCGACAAGGACTATTGGAAGAAAGTCAGAAATGGCTATCGCTTGAATTCCGAATTTATAAATCTTGAGAATGGGTATTATTGCGTGATGCCCGATGAAATCCTCGAACAATACCAGATGCATATTAGAGAGGTGAACCGGTTGGGTGCCTACTACATGAGGAACTTTCAGTTTGACAACAAAGATACTGCTGCCGGACAGATTGCCGAGCTAACAGGATGTTCACCGGAAGAGGTCGTCCTTACACGAAATACAACTGAGTCACTTGATTTGGTAATATCCGGGCAAAAATGGCAGGCAGGCGATGAGGCTGTGATGGCCTATCAGGATTATGGGGCAATGCTGGATATGTTTAAGCAGGTGGGCGAGCGATATGGAGTAGTCAGTAAATATGTTCTGGTGCCGCCGGACCCACTCTCAGACGATGAAATTGTAGCCGCTTATGAGCGTGCCATTACGCCTAAGACAAAGCTCCTGATGGTTTGCCACATGATAAACATCACGGGGCATATAATGCCTGTCCGTAAGATTTGCGACATGGCACATAGAAGAGGTGTAAAAGTGATGGTTGATGGTGCACATGCACTGGCACACATACAGTTTTCAATACCCGATTTGGATTGTGATTTCTATGGAAGTAGTTTACATAAATGGTTAAGTGTGCCGCTGGGTGCAGGTATGCTGTACGTTAAAAAGGAACATATACCGGACATGTGGCCGATATTCGCGGATTACAGTAAAAAGCCTGAAGACATCCATCGGCTGAACCATACTGGTACGCATCCTGTAGCTACTGACCTGACTGTTTCAGCAGCGATTGCATATTACAAGAAAATAGGGGCAGAGAACAAAGAAGAACGATTGCGTTATTTGCAACGTTACTGGACCGATAAGGTTCGGGATTTAGACCACGTAACAGTAAATACCCCTACTGACCCAAAGCGTTCCTGTGGTATAGCGAATGTTGGTGTGTCAATTTACACACCGGCAGAACTGGCTGAATATCTTATGAAACAATACAAAATTTACACCGTGGCAATCGACAATCCCAAGGCACGCGTGCGTGGATGCAGAATTGTTCCGAATCTATTCACAACTACCGATGAACTGGATATTTTGGTTGAGGCATTGAACAATGCTAAGGCATAAAGGTCACATCATCCTGTGACTTCATCGCCTTTCCGGGATGCTGCCTTTTGAATGAATTGATTCCGTTCGCCCAGTAAATTCAACCTTAGAAGGCACGATACGTCAACAGGTAGTCTGTTGTATCCGGAAGATCTATCGGAGGGTAATTTTCCGGTGGACCTGCATGGAAGTTTGTAGAATCCAGCCTTCTTGTCTTAAATGAGAATTTCAGTTTAAATGAACCCTCAGTAAAGTCAACAAGCTCGGCACCGTATAAATCATACTCGTGAATAGGATAGGATGTGAAATGTACTTCCCGAATAGTATCTAACACTATAAATTGCTTAAGGAATCCGGGAGTAGTATCTAGTCTTCCAATAATAGTGTCCAACTCCAATGGTGCTGTCGACAATGTCTCAAATCGGTATGGTTCAATGTTTTGAGTTACCGCAAAAATACTGTTGAATCCATCGAACAAATCTATGTAGCGATCGTTGTTATATAAGCGCCATGTAAAAGCTCTGGAATCCGGATCGGATGCATCACATTTTTCTCCGCCGGTAAAATATAATCCGAAATGCGCAGAATCAAACTTCATGTAGTCATCTTTATAGCAATCGGGTATGAAGTCAAGATATTGAAGGTTCGTATCCTTGCCATCCGGTTTTTTCACGGTCATGGTGCCACCAGACAATTTCCATTGTCTGGAACGCATCAGGTTTTCGGTGCTTGGAGTCACCTCGGGCGACGGTTGCGTACATGCCGTCAAAAGAACAATTGCCGATAAGAAAAGGAAAAAGTATTTCATACTTTATATGACAAAATTTAAACGTTAAAACTACTAAATATTATTGATGACTAAAACAGATGTCTTTAAATTAATTATATGATACTGGTGTATACAGGTCTATTGCCAAACAGTCACTATTTAGGAGTTTCTGAAGTACGCTTCATTTTTGCAATGTATTTCGGTAGCCGGTGGTAATATTGTCGTTTCCGATGTTAAAATGAACCTCGGCTTAGCGTTGGTTGTTCCTAATTTACAATTGGTTGCAGTATCTTTGCCAAAATAATATTTCATTATCTAACACACAAAATAATATTTAAATGAAAGTAACAGTAGTGGGTGCAGGTGCCGTTGGGGCAACTTGTGCTGACAACATCGCAAGGAGAGAGATAGCTGAAGAATTGGTGATTCTTGACATTAAAGAAGGATTTGCTGAAGGTAAGGCTTTGGACATTATGCAGACGGCATCATTATCAGGTTTTGATACTCGTGTAAAAGGTGTAACAAATGATTATGCTGCTACAGCTGGTTCCGATGTGGTTGTAATTACTTCAGGCATGCCGCGTAAGCCCGGTATGACAAGAGAAGAGTTGATAGGTACGAATGCACGTATTGTAGAATCTGTATGCAAAAGCATATTGGAGCACTCACCTAATGCAATTATTGTTGTTATATCTAACCCTATGGATACGATGACTTATCTGGCACTCAAATCAACCGGTTTGGCTAAGAACCGTATCATTGGTATGGGTGGTATACTGGATAGTGCAAGATTTAAATGTTATTTACAGAAGGAATTGAATTGCTCTCCAAACGACTTGCAGGCAACTGTTATCGGTGGACATGGCGACACTACTATGATTCCGCTTACACGCTTAGCAACCCTTAATGGTACGCCGGTATCTAATATGCTTAGCGAAGAGTCACTTAAGAAAGTTGCTGCCGATACAATGGTTGGTGGTGCTACGCTGACTCGTTTGTTAGGTACTTCTGCCTGGTATGCTCCCGGCGCTGCTGCTGCTGAGTTGGTAGAGTCTATTGTTCGCAACCAGAAGAAAGTATTCCCATGTTGCGTTGCGCTTGACGGAGAGTACGGACAAAAAGATATTTGTCTGGGTGTTCCTGTTGTTGTTGGTAGCAAAGGTTGGGAGAAAATAATTGACTTCAAACTGAACGAAGAAGAGACAGCATCGTTCAATAAGTCTGCCGAGGCCGTTCGCAATATGAATGCCGTACTTGACACACTTGTTGCTTCCTAGGTTTACATCAATATTATATAGTTTTCAGAAACGCTCCGTCTTCGGGGCGTTTCTGTTTTTATAGGTAAGTCATGTTTCATGTTATTGGGGTGTAGTGTGCGCACATACAATGAAGCATGTCGTAAAATGGTGTGCCGGATTTTTGAAAGTGTGTTAATAAGAAAACAGGCTGCTCCGATGATCGAAACAGCCTGCACTCCTTTTAACCTTTATAGTAACTTACTTTACTTTAAAAGCCTTTTTAATTTTATTTACAAAATCAAGCTTCTCCCACGTAAAGAGCTCAACTTTCATGTTCTTCGTTTTTCCATCAGCGCTCTTGAACGTTTTGGTAACTGTTTCCGGCGTACGACCCATGTGCCCGTATGCTGCGCACTCGCTGTACATCGGCTGGCGAAGTTTCAATCTGTTCTCTATAGCGTAAGGGCGCATATCGAAGATGCCGCTAAGCACCTTTGCTATTGCACCGTCTGTCATGTCTACTTTTGCCGTTCCGTAAGTATTTACATACAGTCCCATTGGTTCTGCAACACCTATCGCATAGGATACCTGAACCAGCACCTCATCACAGATTCCTGCAGCTACCAGATTTTTAGCAATATGACGCGTCGCGTAAGCAGCAGAACGGTCTACTTTACTCGGATCTTTTCCGGAAAATGCACCACCACCGTGTGCGCCCTTACCGCCGTATGTATCAACGATGATTTTACGACCCGTAAGTCCTGAATCTCCGTGTGGTCCACCTATCACAAACTTCCCGGTTGGGTTGATGTGGTACTTTATTTTGTCATTAAACAAATGCTTGTACTGTGGGTAGCTCTTCAGAATGCGTGGAATCAGGATAGACTTAATGTCTTTAGTGATTCTCGCCTGCATTTCTTTTTCCGGTGCGAAGTCATCGTGCTGTGTCGAGATAACTATGGCGTCGATTCTGATAGGCTTATTGTTATCATCGTACTCCAGCGTTACCTGGCTCTTGGCATCCGGACGCAAATATTTCATTTGCTTACCGGCTTTACGTATTGCCGAAAGTTGAAGTAATAGGTTATGTGCCAGGTCAAGTGCCAATGGCATGTAGTTGTTGGTCTCGCTTGTTGCATATCCAAACATCATACCCTGGTCACCGGCACCCTGGTCTTCTTTCTTTTTCTTTTCCACACCTTGGCTGATGTCTGCAGATTGCTCATGTATCGCAGAAAGAACACCACATGAGTGCGCTTCAAACATATACTCGCTCTTGGTATAACCAATTCTGGCGATTACCTCACGAGCAAGACTCTGAACATCAATATAGGTGTTGCATTTAACCTCTCCCGCAAGTACCACCTGACCGGTAGTAACAAGCGTTTCACATGCAATTTTTGATTGTGGGTCCCAGGCAAGAAAATTATCAACTAAAGCATCCGATATTTGGTCGGCTATCTTATCAGGATGCCCTTCAGATACCGATTCCGATGTGAATAAATATGACATATGTCTTACAGAATTTTTAAAATGATGAATTAAAAATTTACGATTAGCGGGCAAAGGTAACAATTGTTGGGTGTATTTGTGCTTTTTACATCTATAAATCTATACAGACATAGACTCATTAAATTCAATCATGCTTACATTTGGGGTCTCAAAGGTTAGCTTGCTATTATTTTGATTTATATGAAAAGGAAATGTTCTCTCGCGCTATTATTCATTGGAATTAGTTTTATTGTAAATGCACAACAAGTGCGTCCGGTAACCTCCGGAGAATTGTATTCAGAGATTGTTCAGTTGCGACACTTAGTGAGCGTACTATATGTAGCAGCGCACCCCGATGATGAAAATACACGTCTGCTGGCTTATCTCGTCAATGAAAGACATATCCGCACCGGATATCTGTCGTTAACTCGTGGCGATGGTGGTCAGAATCTGTTGGGTAGCGAACAGGGTGCTGCCTTGGGGCTTATCCGCACGCATGAGCTGATGGAAGCGCGTAAGCTGGATGGAGCAGAGCAGTTTTTTAGTCGCGCAGTAGATTTCGGATACTCTAAAAATTCAGATGAGACATTCAAGCATTGGAGTAAGGAAATACTTGCCGGCGACGCTGTAAAAGCAATGCGAAGGTTCCGCCCGGATGTAGTGATTTGTAGATTCCCTCCGGATTCAAATGCCGGTCATGGGCAACATGCGGCATCCGCTATCATTGCAAAAGAGGCTTTTTACGCAGCCGGAGACAAAACGAAGTACCCGGAGCAGTTGATACTATACCCCGCATGGCAGCCAAAACGATTGCTTTTTAATGCATTTAGGTTTGGTAGCCGCAATACGACGTCCGAAGACCAATACAAAGAACAGGTAGGCCAGTATGTGCCTTGGTTGGGTTGTGGTGTTGGAGAGTTAGCAGGGCGTAGTCGCAGCGTTCATAAAAGTCAGGGTGCTGGAACGCCCAGTGTACCCGGTACACAGCTTGAATATTTTAAACTTACAGCAGGGATTGATTTTACAGAGTCTCTTTTCGATGGAATCGATACTTCATGGGGGAGGGTAGACAGGCAGGACATAGGCGACGATTTGCTGAAAATAGCACAGGACTATGACTTTATGCATCCCGATGCAAGCATACCCGCACTACTTGCAGTTAAAAAGAAAATCGCTACTGTCAAGGATAAGTTCTGGAAAGAGCAAAAGACAAAAGAGATAAATGATGTTATAATGCATTGTGCAGGGTTTATGGCAGAACTCTATGTGCGCCGTGCAGAAGCCGTAAGGGGCGAAGAATTACCTTTTACACTCAATGTAATTGCCCGTTCTGAAACTCCGGTAGTATTGAAAAACATCAAATGGGGTCAGGGAGATTCTTCTCTTTCCGTAAACATATCGGGCGATAGTTTACATTCTTTTGCACACAATATGGCTATACCTGCAAGCGCGCCGGTTACGCAGCCCTATTGGTTGTCGAAAAAGAAGCCCTATGAGGCAATGTATTATATGCCGTCTGATTACGTAGGCGGTCTGCCGGAGACACCAAGTGCATTGAATGCCACATTAACGCTAACGGTTGGCGGAGCGCAATTTGAAGTAGAGGTGCCATGGTCGTATAAGCGACTGGATCCGGTAAAGGGTGATGTGGTAGAGCAGCTCAGGATTGTACCGGACGCCACAATAGAATTTGCAAACACATTACTCATAGCCGATGCAGATGGCTCAGTACATGCAGACCTGCATATTCATGCATATAAGAATCTCGAAAACATAGGGGCAGGCATCAATTTAGATTTAGATGGATCAGCAACCAAGCTGTACGAGATTTCCGGGCTAACTTTTAAGAGCGGTGCAGACACAATTGTTCCGGTAGTAATTCCCGCCGGCAAAGTGCGTTTTGGGATAGATGGTTCGGCGTCACTTGTACCTGAATTGTCAGTAGCAGATGCAGGTGCACTGCAAATAATAGAATACAGCCACCTGCCGACTTTGCAGTTGTTTTCAAATTCCTCGGCCGAAGTATTGAAGCCGGATTGGAAGTGCACCGCAAAGAAGATTGGATATGTGGAAGGTGCCGGAGATTATATACCTTCTATGTTGCGCCTTTTGGGTATGGATGTAGATATGCTCAAAGATGAGGATTTTACAGACCCGGAGGCTCTTTCAAAGTACGATGCAATAGTAACAGGTGTACGGGTTGTGAATGCTGAGAAGCGAATGGCTTACTGGATGCCGGCATTACTGCGGTATGCAGAGCAGGGCGGTACACTTCTGATGCAGTATAACACGTATCACAACATGGCGACAAAAGATCTCGGACCTTATCCGTTCAAGTTGTCCTATGACAGAGTCACCGAAGAAGATGCAAAGGTTACCTTCCTGAAACCGGAGCACCGTTTACTTAATTACCCCAACAAGATAACTCAGGACGATTTTAAGGGTTGGGTTCAGGAACGAGGTCTGTACTTCCCTTCAGAGTGGGACGATAAGTACACAGCATTGTTCTCTATGCACGATAGCGGAGAAAAGCCCGTTTTAGGTAGTACGCTATACACTAAAACCGGAAAGGGTAATTACATCTATGCCCCGATATCTTTTTTCCGTCAGTTGCCTGCAGGTAATGCCGGCGCAATCAGGTTAATGATGAACATGCTGAGTGTTGGAAAATAAACTAGTCAACATGCTCATCTTTTTCATGAAGAATCAAAATCGGAATGTTCATTGTTTCAGCAAGAGCCTTGGTGTGGCTCTTATGAAATATGCTTTCTAAAAACGAATACTCCCCCGGTAGTATGGCCAACCAGTCCATTGCATTGTCTTTGCAGAAATCGTGTATTGCCTGGTTAACTATCGTCTGATGCCGAAAGTGGTAATGAGGCTTGGCGGGTGCCATCATGTCCTTAAAGTCCTCAGAAAATTCACGAATGTCGATGTATGCAATGTCGCCCTGTGCATTGAAAATATGCAGTTCCGTTTCAAGCAAGTTGCAGACATCAACAATTTTTTGAAGAGAGGCTTCGCTCCCTGATTGTTTGGGATCGGCAGCAAAGCATATTTTTTTCGGGCCTTTATACGTAGCATTTTCGGGAACAGCCAATACACTCGAATGGAGGTTATGAGCTGCATCATTCAGCGTACTGAAAAACCATGAAGTATTGTCGGCGGGGTTGCTGTTACCCATTACTATCAACCACGGCTTGCCGGACGATTTAGCCGTTTTTTCAATGGTATCTATCAGTTCTCCGTAAGCCACTATTCCTTGCATGCTTATATCTACATGCGTATGCCGCAATTTGCCTTCCAGTTCGCTCATGCGTTTTTCAGCATCTTTTTGTGTATCATCAATCAGGGTGGCCGGCAGTGCAAGGTCATTTACCATTACCGGAAAAGTGAAACAATGTAATATCAGCAGCTCCATTCCTTTTTCATAGGCCAATGCAGCGCCATACTTTACAGCATTTTCGGATACGGGAGAGAAGTCGGTGGCAACTAAAATGTAAGACATACAGTAATATTTTGAACAATGCTAAGTTAAGAAAAATAGCACCGACTAGTCCGGAACAGTACGTAACGTTTTTATGATTCTAGTCATTTATAAAGCTTAGGGCAGCTTCCAGTAATTCATCTTTGCCTGTCTTTATTCCCGCAATGGTCCTGTGTACTACCTTGTCTATTTTTACGCCTGCTCTTTGGGTTTCAGTCCCGTCAGGGTACAACACTCCGATGCCGGATATGTGCGTCTTGAAACCGCCGGGTAGAGTTATCATTGAGACGTTACCATCTGCGCCGGATGTCTTATTGCCAATGACAATTGCACCGGGAGTTGATTGAAGTGCCATAGTTTGATATTCTGCGCTACTTTGGGTGGAGGAGTTGACCAGTATTACTAACTTTCCTTCGTACGCTTTTTTGCCGCCACCGCCATTTTCTACATCTGCAGTATATTCAAATAATCCGGGAACGTTTATGTCTCCGGTGGTCAGTTTTACAAATGGAGTTTTGGTTTTCTTTAGCCATTTTCCGTAGATAAAAGGCATAAACGTTGTCGGGTAACAGCGGAAGTCTATGATGATTCCTTTGGTTTCAGACAAGGCTTTCTTCACTTCCTTAAAGTCCTCGTCTTTCAGCATAGCAGGGTACATATAGCCTATATTGCCACTAAGTACGCTATAGCCTTTTTCAGGCACTACCCCTTTGTCTACTTGCCTCATATCCGGCGATACGGGTATTCTCGGAACAGTAATTGTCTGGCGATTACCATCCCTGATTATTGTTAATTTTGCTTCATTGTCTTTACTACGCAAGAGCGGCCCGTTGCTACTTGCCATCATCGATAGCTTTCGCTCAAAATTTGATGCCGGCATAAGGGGTAGGTATTGCCTTACGAGGTCGTGCACGTCATCGCCGTCAATGCTTTCTATAATATCGCCGCGCTTTATCTGGTTGCTGATGCCAAGAGTATCTTTATAGTAGTCGTTCACCACCAACCTGGTCTCCGCAAATTGTGCAGAAAATGGTGTTATGTTGCTTCCTATCAGTTCCTTTAACGTATCAATTCCCGCAACAGGCATTGCATGGCCGTCATTAATTCTTACGACCATTTTCAGGCAGGCAAGCTGGTATTTAACAACGTCAGTTGCATTGCAAAAGTCAGGGATTAGCTTACCTAGTGCCTTATTCCAATCTTCATCTATTAGGTGTCTGTCAGGATAGAAATACTGTATCATGTTCCAGTATCTGTATAGTGCAAGAAGCCGGGTTCCCGCATCAGGAAGGGGACCGTTGTTGTACGCGTGTTCGTTGATAAACTCTATGTTCGAACCGTTTTTTGCTGGACGCAAATAGTGATGATTCTTTCCGGTAGAATGATTCTCCTTTATATATTTTAGCTTCTTTACAAGTGATGAGGGTAAGTTGTTGTCGTCGAACAGATAGCCGTAATCGGGCTCGAGTTTGGTTTTTTCGTTTTTGACATATGGAGTGCACTTTTCGCAGGTGTCCGGTTTCCCAAAACCATCTACCCAATGCTCCAGAATAATATTTGTACTGTCAGTAGATGGTGAGTTCACTATTGCAGGAAGTACTTTAAATAGTTCGACATCCATATCAAACTTACCTTGTCGAACCGCATCATGATGATACTTAATATAACCCCAAACCATACCAAGGTTCACCAATTCTGCAGTCTTGTTATCATGGAGCCAGATATTGGAAATTCCCGACCCGTTTGCGTAAGAGGCATCTGCCGAACCGGTATCTTGAGCGGATAAACGAAAGGCAAATAACAGTATAGAAAAACCGATTAATAGTCTGCTCATATTGTGCAATTTTTTTCGCATACTAAAGTATAATCTATTTTCTTGCCGAAAGAAAGTATCTTGTTAACAGTTGTTAAGCTGGCAAATTATGATCGTTGTAGGTGTCGTTGTTTGGCAGTGGGGGAGGGGGATTTTTGAATATTAATAGATTTAACCTTTTGCTTAACAAATACGTTAGTAATTTCGTCGTTGCATGAAGAAAATTTATCCGCTGATTGTAGTGCTTATTACTTTGTCGGTAGTTGGTATCCTGTTCATTCAGATGTCATGGATTAACAATGCTGTTAAGCTGAAACACGAAGAGTTTCAGCGCGAAGTCGAAGCAACTCTGAAGCAGACTAAGGAGAGTGTTTTCAGCAGATACCTTTACAAGCACACAAACTATATTCCTACCGAAGAGTCTAAGCGGTTTTACCTTCGTAATCATTTTACGGTTGAAGGGTCTTTCGATAAAGAAGAAATTCGCGATATTATCACGAAGCAGCTAAAGAACAATAATGTCAAGCAATCCTTTGAGTATTGTATCACCAATATCTACAAGAACATAATTCTCCAGTCCGATGGTTTTAATCTTAACGACCAGGAGACGCCCTTCCGAATAGAACTGGCACCGGAAGATTCCTATCGCGCAAGGGAAACGCTTTTTTTGGCCATCAGAGAGGATAAAAATGTTGTTATCCGCGAAATGGCATGGATGATTGTAGCTTCAATCGTGTTCACCACCATTATTGTTTTGGCATTCGCCGTTACTGTTCGGACTTTATTTAATCAGAAAAAGTTGTCTGAGATTAAGTCAGATTTCATCAATAATATGACGCATGAGCTAAAGACTCCGTTGGCAACTATATCACTGGCTATTGATGCTTTGACCAACGAAAAGGTTATACATGATGCAGACAAAGTGAAGATTTATAGTCGAATGATACGCGAAGAGAATAAGCGGATGAATAAGCAGGTCGAAAAGATTTTGCAAGCGGCTCGTTTGGAGAAGGAGGAAGTAAAGCTCACATTGCAAAAGCTCGATGCCCATAGCATTATTAGCAAAGTAGCCAATAATATTGCCCTGCAAATTCAGGAAAAGAACGGTAGTATTGATTTACGTCTACGTGCTACTGATGCAATGATTGAAGCCGACGAGGTACACTTTTCAAATATTATTTTCAATTTGTTGGATAATGCTATGAAGTATTCGGTTGATGAGCCGGAGATTGTGGTAGAGACACTAAAGCATGGAAATGGGATGTTTACCATTAAGATTACAGATAATGGTATCGGGATGGATAAGGAGACACAGAACAGAATATTTGAGAAGTTTTATCGGGCACATACCGGCAACATTCACAATGTTAAAGGGTTCGGGCTGGGGCTTAGCTACGTAAAGGCAATTGTAGATGCACATGACGGTAAGATTAAAGTAGATAGTGCCCCCGGAAAAGGGAGCACTTTCACTATTACATTGCCTGCCGCTAAGGCTTAAATTACTGTACACAGCCCGCGTATCACAGCTGCTAGCCGTATCGCGTCATATATTCTTGGTTCATTTGCTCCCTGCTCTTTTACAGAGTGTTCATGCGATACCACACATTTTTCGCACCCATTCAATGCAGAGATTACCAGACTCATTAGCTCAAACAAATGTTTTCCCAGCACAGGGTTCATCATCATGCTCATTCGTAAACCGGCCGGCTGTTTGTTGTAAAACTCATTGCTGTGCATATAGTGTCTGAATCTGTAAAACACATTGTTCAGGCCTAACAAAGACGCACAACCGTGTGTCTCGGCAATTTCTTCCGCAGACGCACCATGCTTTTGTGCAATTGTTTCAAACCCCGGGATAAGTGTATCGTTTTTCTGATTTACAGCAACCGCCAATGCAAGTAGCGCAGTTTCCTTCCTTGTCATATTGGTACTGCCAAGTACAGATGATACGTTGAGTTTCAGGTCGCGGATATACTTGTTGTCTGTCTCGGCAAGTCGCTTTAAACTATGACTGGAGTGGGTGCTGTCAATTCCTATTTCAAGAAATAGGTTTTGGAGTGTTTCGTTTTCTGCTATTGTTCCCATTGGTTGAATGTTTATGTTTTACTACATAAATACGTCCCGCATATTACAGACATGCGGGACGTAAATCATTAGTCTGTTTAATATTTTAACCTACTGCAGGTGTAAGTGTTTCTTCACCTTTTTCCCAGTTGCAAGGGCACAGTTCATCTGTTTGAAGAGCATCCAATACACGCAACACTTCCGATACATTGCGGCCCACGCTCAGGTCATTAATATTAACCCAGCGAACGATGCCTTCCGGGTCAATGATGTATGTAGCACGGTATGCAACTTTCTCATCGGCAGAAAGGATACCAAGTTGCTCTGCCAGACTTTTAGATGTGTCGGCAATCATCGGGAAGCGTAGATCACGCAAATCATCATGAGCTACTCTCCATGCATGGTGTACATACTCGCTATCTGTGGAAGCACCCAATAGAACAGTTTCACGGTCTGTGAAATTGGTATAGTTTTTATTGAACTCAGCTATCTCTGTTGGGCAAATGAATGTGAAATCTTTTGGCCACCAAAACATTACTGCCCATTTACCGGCAATATCTCTGTTGCTGATGTCTTTAAATTCTTTTCCTTTTTCTATTGAGACAACAGATTTTTTGTTGAACTCAGGAAAATTCATACCTACTGTTACAAAGTTGTTTTCCATAAATTTTATCTTTTTCGTTAAAAATATTTATTCCGCAAATATCGTCATAATGCAACAGATATTTATGTTCTTCGTCATTGTGTTTCGTTATGAATCAATAAGGCAATTCAATTTTGAGATCATACCGAAACACATACATGGTATGCGCTTCAGGGCTTTCCATTAATCTTGATGAATATTGGCTAGTTCAACGATATGCCGGGCATTGTTGTGGCAAAAGTGTTGTGAAACAAAAGCGGGTGGCAGGCCACATCTGCAAAGTGAGGATACAGGGGAAAAGAAAGTACTATTTGCATTGCTTCTTGTTCGTCAGCCGCTTCCACAACGCACCATATCATGTTACGGCTTTCAGAGACACTGTATGATAGTATCTTCCCGTCCGACAGCAGATTGTTGATGTGTAGTCTGTGTGCAGGAATAACTGCAATGATACTTTCGTTCATCACAGGAAGTTCGATATGGAAGAAATAAGCAGCCATAACAATACTTTCAGTTCAAATGACCGGACCCGATGTTCTATCTGAACAGTGTAACGTTGCCGGATTTTTTTATCTGCTTCCCACTCAGGCAGAAGCCATCGGCAACCCATACGTATACGCCTTCCTGACACAATACGCCATTGAACAGGCCATCCCACTTTTGGGTTGGATCAGTGGTTTCAAAAACCATTTGTCCCAATCTATTGAAAATTCTGAAGTAGTTAAGCTTTACCAGCGAATTGTTCAGTATTCCAAATCGATTACTACCGGGATTCGCGCTACTTGGTGCAAAGGCATTTGGTAAATAGAAATCTCCGCAGGTGACGCGTACTGTTACTGTGTCTTTCGCAGAACACTGATAGCCTACACCTTGCTCAGTAACGGTAAGGTAGTACGTGAAATCATATGGAGGGTTAACGTACGGATTAGGTACAGTACTGTCACTCATAAATTGAAACGGTTCCCAATGGTACACGAAATTGCCCATCGATGTATATGGACCGCCAACAATAGATGTTGCGCCATCTTTAATATATCTGTCCGGACCCGCATCTGCTTTTACCTTCACAATGTTAATTCTGATAGCCGTATCCACAATACACCCAAACGGATAATACAATTTGAATCGGTATTCTGTAGAATAATTAGGGTAAACTCTTACTGAATCAAAAAATACATTTGTTGTGTCGATATTATGACCCGCTGCCCATCTGATTGAGTCGGCTAGGGTAGATACCGCATATAGCCTTAGCGTATCACTCTGACAAAGTGTAGTGTCATTGTTGCGATACAATGTTGGCGGAGCAAGAACAGTGATGTCTTTACAATCCACACGCATAGTTGGCAATCCCTCATCTACAACGTAATAGACATTATATATACCGGGAGCGTCGTAAGAATACGTAGGCGGTGACACGTCGGTAAAAGAGGGTATTGTAGAATTGACACACTGGTTAAAGGTGATTTTTGTCAATGAACTGTCTTGTGCATTTGTGATAAATGCATAGATATTGTCCCTGTCCCTGATGATACTTGAAATACTTGTCGGGAAATTCATCCCTCCTATTGTACTGTAGCTGATAGCGGAGTATGGTCCTATTGCATCAGCCATACGAACCTCTACCAGTTGGCTCGTTGTACTATCGGTAATGTACAGGTGAAGGAAGTTGCAATCTCTCACCATCGATATTGATGATGGGCGTAGCACACGGAATGTAAAATCTCCCAGGTTGGTGCCAATCACGTCTGCAATTACTGTGTCTAGCGTAGTACCCATGTCTAAACGAGTAATTGTACTATTACCGTAGTTAGTAATAAACAAATGCCAGTTGCCATTGTCATATACAGCAGCCAAGTCAGACGGGAAGTTCAACGACCCGGAAGGGTTGCCATAGTCTGTAGCCAATGGTGTGTTAGATACATTGAAAGAAAAATCCAGCTGTATAATAGTACTGTTATTGTAGTTAAGTGCATACCCTATCCAGCGGTGGTCCGCATCCTGAGCAACAAAAAGACCTTTTGGTTGATCAAGCAGGTTGCCGGGATTGCCGAAGTTGGCGATGTTTGGTTTAGAGTTACTTAATCTTGGACCAAAGTCAACACGAGCAAGTTCTGAAGTCGCCTTGGTAAAACCACCTGCTACAAATAAAAACCATTTGTGTGAAAACGTATCACGTACCAGATATAGAGAAGTTGGATTTTCAGGAAGACCCAATGTAAGGTCTCCAAGGTTGGTTACCGTAGGAATATTGTCAAGGCTGTTGCCAAAATTCAGACGCAACAACTCAGTTGTTTCAGAATTAATTACAAATCCGTAGAAAGTACCGCTATCATTGACAATCTCTACCCCCGTTGGGATATGCATGTCATAGTTATTGCCAATATTGCCACCTGTAGGCGTATTAAACAGATAACCCGAACAAAAACCCCAGTAGTAAGATTTGGCATTGAAAACATTACTGGATAGTTTTACGGATTGATTCACGCACACAGTATCAGGTCCGCTGAACAGTGTCTGCGCAAATAACAAATTCATCTGCGATACAATCAATATCACAATGAGTAGCAAGCGTTTTTTCATAAGCCAGTTAAGATATGGTCCTATTATTCCGCTAATATAAGGAATAAGCACAAAACTTTTGCCGCAAAGGTGTATATTTATTTCCGCAAATCAAAGTATGAACATGAAACGAAAGTCAGTTTGGAAGTTAGTATTAAGTAAAAGTTTATTTGTTGTAACCCTCTTTTCCTCGGCAGGAATACTCATGGCAAAGGAAGGAGTTTGGCTGCCACCCAAATTAATTGAGCAAGAAAAGAATTTACGAGCTGCTGGACTTCAAATGAAAATTGGTGATATATATAACGAAGATGGTACGGGTTTAAACAATGCGGTTGTGCTTTTTGGTAGAGGCTGTACAGGCGAAATAGTTTCGCCAACAGGGTTGTTGCTTACCAATCACCATTGTGGTTACGGGAGCGCCCAATCACTCAGCAGTGCCGAAAACGACTATTTTGCCAATGGTTTTTGGGCGAAGAATCTAAATGAAGAATTGCCGGTGAAAGGCCTGACGGTTACTTTCATTAGAAAAATTATAGATGTAACAGAAGAAATTACCCATGATTTGAGTGATGAAATGCCGGATTCTGAAAGAGACAGCATTATTAAATCAAGGATCGCTGACGCGGAGAAGATGTATGAAAAGAAAATGGAAATGGATGCCACAATTAAGCCATATTTCAAGGGCAATGAGTATTGGCTAGCCATGTCAGAGACTTTCAGGGATATCCGTTTTGTTGGATTTCCTCCCAATGCTATCGGTGCGTTTGGTGGCGATGTAGAAAATTGGGCATGGCCACGTCACACCGGAGACTTTAGTGTGTTTCGTGTATATGCAGGTACCGATAACAGACCGGCCGACTATCATAGTCAGAACAAACCTTACCGGACGCCCAAACACTTTAAGATTAATATTTCCGGATACAAAGAGGGGGATTTTACTATGGTCTACGGTTTCCCGGGACGTACCGACGAATACATATCGTCGTACGCACTTAAGCATGTCTATGAAATTTCGGACCCTATCAGCATTGAGGCGCGCACAAGAAAGCTGGACGTATACAATAAGTACATGGGAAGCTCCAGAGAGGTTTTTCTGAAATATACCTCTAAAAAGGGGCATGTGGCTAACGGTTGGAAGAAATGGCAGGGAGAGGTCAAAGGACTAAAAATGAATGACGCTGTCGGCAAAAAACGCAAATACGAAAGCGAGTTCGCTAAGTGGGCTGCAGACGACAAATCATTGCCTTTTGCTGACAACCTTTTGCCGCAGATGAAAAAGTATTCAGAATCTGCCGACGCACTGATTTATGAGGACAGGTACCAGAGAGAAACCGTATTGGGTATAGAACTGGTAGGCCGCGGCGCTGTGGGCGAACAGATGATGAAGTGCTTCAGAACCGACATGAAAGAACCCGAACTGAGAGATACGATCATGAAAATAGCACAACGGCAAGAGGGCTTCTACAAAAATTATGATTTGCCGACAGATAAAGATGTTTTCAAGACTTTGATGACCTTGTATTTTAATAAGTGTGCCAACACATTGCCTGAATATTATAGAGTAGCCTACGTTGGGCACAACGAGGACATTAACGAATGGGCAGAGGATATCTATAAGGGGTCTATGTTTGCAACGCATGCCAAATTGAAGGCGTGGGCAGAAAATGTAAAAGTTGGCGACACCGCCGGGTTGCTTGCCGACGCTGTATATCAATTGTATCATGAGGTTATGGAAGAGCGAAGAAAAAACTTGCTTCCTGCATTGGATGCCTATAATTCAAAAATGAATTATCTCGAGCGCCTATATATGAAAGCGCAGATGAAGCTTGACAAGAATAAGGAGTTTTATCCGGATGCAAATCTTACGTTGCGCCTGTCTTACGGGAAAATACAAGGGTTGGACCCCGATGGTCCGCCAAAGTATTCCTATCAGACAACGCTAAAAGATTTGGTAGCATTGGATGACCCCAAGTCCGATATTTTTAATGTCCCCGACAAATTGGTTACTTTGTATAAGAATAAGGACTACGGCCGTTGGGGCGCTGCAGGTTCGGTACCGGTCGCCTTCCTTGCTTCCAATCATACTACCGGTGGCAACTCAGGTAGCCCCGTGCTGAATGCAAAAGGAGAGCTCATCGGAACAAACTTTGACAGACCTTACGAAGGCACCATGAGCGACTATTACTTCGACCCCAACAGATGTCGGAATATCTCTGTGGACATTCGGTATATTCTATTTATTATTGACAAGTTTGGCGGCGCAGGTTGGCTGGTTGATGAGATGGATATCGTAAAATAAATCGGAAAAGTATGGGTTACGGTCTAGCTTCGTCACTGTTATTACTGCTGTTGCCTTATTTTCAGTCAGTAAATAGCAGCGGATACGTGTCGCCGCTTGCATCATTTTCTCCTGCCTGGAACAACCCTAAGTATAAGGATTGTAACGCTGCAAAGTCAGTTGACTATATGGATGACCGAGAAAAAGAAGTCATTTATATCCTAAATCTGGCAAGAGTAAATCCGCGGCTGTTTGCTGAGACAGTTGTGAAAAATGGCTATAAAGTCTCTTCATTTATAGATACGAATGATGTGCAATACTTCCGTTCTTTGATTGCTACAATGGATACTATGCGACCAAGGGCAATATTGAGACCGGACGCAGCATGTGTTGAGAGTGCCAGGTGCCACGCGATCAGCGCCGGAAAAAAAGGTTATGTGGGTCATAAACGCCAATCGGAATCTTGTAAAAGAAAAGAACACTACTATGGCGAATGTTGTAATTACGGTGCAGACAGCCCGATAGAAACAGTATTGTCGCTGCTTATCGACAGTGGTGTGCCCAATTTGGGGCACCGAAAAATATGTCTAGGGGAATACGCCAAGGTTGGAGCAGCCGTGGCGCGTCATGCCAATTACAAATACAATACCGTAATAGACTTTTACTAAACCAGATAAAACGCAAACAGTATTTTACGACTATAAGGTCGTAGCGTCTTCATCTGCTAACTGTTTTTCAATCGTCGATTCAGCTGAACTGCCTTTATCCACAAAACTCTTTACTACTGAAATCGAAAAAACTACGAGCAACATTACACCAGCCATAACAAATTTATTTATTGTAAGGCCCAAGATCGGGTTCATATGATATAGTGAAATAATCGTGCCAAACTTTTCGATGAATTTATAATTGTTAAATGTTAATGCGATACTAAAAATGTTAGGAATATGTGGAAAGGTTATATCACTATTCCTGCATTCTATTTACGAGGCAAGGTTTAATGGTTTACCTTTGTTTTTTAATCAAAGCATAATTTTAAAAAATAAACAATGGCAGCAGTATTCAATGATTCAAACTTTGATGCAGAGGTATTAAAGGCAGACAAACTTTCAGTAATTGATTTTTGGGCTCCCTGGTGCGGACCATGTCTGGCGCTCGGACCGACAATTGATGCATTGTCCAAAGAATATGAGGGCAAGATAAACGTGGGTAAAGTGAATGTGGATGAAAATCCTAACCTAAGTGTTAACTATGGCATCACAAGTATCCCATGTGTTTTGTTTATTAAAGACGGTCAGGTAGTTGATAAGCAATTAGGAATGGCTCCTAAAGGCGCTTTCGACAAAAAAATACAGAAACTATTGGGCGCGTAATTCGCTACTGATTATACATTTTCAAACCCCGGCCAATTGGCTGGGGTTTGTTGCTTTTTACGGGGTTGTGGTACTTGCTCACGAAGAATTTTGCTCCGATTCTGGTTTGTATTTTTATTACAATACACCGTATTCTGCTACGTTGTAGTCTTACTGGCAGGGTTATTCGTCAGTCTCTATTAGTCCCCAACCTTTAGCCAGATTGTCGCGCTGGTCCTTGGGTAGTTTAGGAACACCATCATACAACCCCGCATTTTGCCGTTGTCTGAAGGCCTCATAGAGCGTGATGGCACAAGCCACAGATATATTCAGAGAGCGAACCATTCCTACCTGCGGGATAATAAAATTGCCGTCGCAGTATGAAAGACATTCCTTTGTTACACCTTCCCTTTCATTGCCAAACACCAGACCTACTCGTTCAGTAAGGTCTAGTTCATAGAGTGATGATGAGGTGACGCCCAGATGTGTAGCATACACCTTGTCACAATACGCTTTCACTGCATTCATGCATGTTGCAGTATCGGTATATTGGTGTATCGTTAACCACCCGAGGGCGCTGGCAGAGCTGTTTTTGCCATATTTGTCGTGCAGCGGAATGGTTGTGTTCAGAATAAATAAATCCTGAACACCTACCGCATCGCAGGTGCGCATTACTGCCGATATGTTATGCGGGTCATGCACATTCTCCATTACTACTACCAGCCCGCTTTGTCTGTGCTTAAGTACCTCTTTAATTCTGTTTGCTCTTTCCGGAGTCATAGACCTGTAAAAGTAAAGTTTCGTTTTTAAGCTTGCAATAACGAGTAAATTATATCTGGATGTTTTCGTGTTTTATTTCATTGATAGTCACATTGTCAATTGAGTGATCAGACGCAAATGCAATTAGGTAGTTGTCTATAGCTTGAATGTTTTTTGAATAATAGCAGACATTATCCAGAGTTGTAAGATTGTCAATTGTATTTATGTCATTGTAGGCATATGTCAGACCTTTCCCCGTTGCTTTAATTATAGCTTCTTTTCTCGTCCATAGCCGGAAGAAGGTGTTTGTCGGCGATTCGCTGTTGTGTATCGCATCCCATTCTTTCTGCAAAAAGTATTCACGGTATTGCTCAATATCTATCTTGGTCAGTTCTTCTATGTCGATGCCTATATTGTGTGTCTGCGATATAGCACAGGTCACTATATCGCCGGAGTGTGACAGGCTGATACCTGGTCCGTTCTTAATTTCAGGTTTGCCGTATTCGTTGTACACGATATCGTTTAGTGAGCTGTTCGGGCTTATGTTCTTAAGTAAGTGAGAGAGTAGTAGCTTTCCGCATAGGCTCTGATTTCTGCTGGCAACATCTGTGTAAGCTTTATAGACTTGCTTTTGGTTGTCCGATAGCTGCACATAGAAAGCATCAAGCGTAGATTTCGGAATTGAGCCGATGCGCATAAAAGAAATCGTTGTCATGCTGACGTTTATTTAATAGATATTGCCGTTGCTTGTTGACATCTGCAATGATAACAAATCAGACCGTGAATATTTGGTTTTGTAGTATGTTGCACGTATGATGTATTTTTAATTAATTATTAATAAATTAATAGAAAAATACTTGTATTTGTAGCAGGTGTTGTATACATTAGTGATAATATAAGAAAAATAGCCCGGTTTTTATTTCGATAGCCCCCGATAGTTCTAGCCAAAGATTGTTCAATTAGTACGTTCCCCTTTTAAAAAGAAACGATGAAAAACAGTTTTGTTTGTAAAGTTTTGCTGCTTGCGCTTTTATGCGGGGTGAGCATGAGTCATGTTTATGCGCAAGTGCCGCATAAAACCTCTTTTCAGGCTGTCATACGAGATGCCGATAATGAACTTGTAATCAACAATACAGTCAGTTTCCGTATTAGTATTTTGTATGGGTCGGAGACAGGGGCATCAGTATATACAGAGACACATACACCTACCACCAACGACAACGGTTTAGCTACTTTATATATTGGTACAGGTACGCCTGTTATCGGTTCTTTTGATTCCGTAGATTGGGCTGCAGGGAGTTATTATCTGAAAGCAGAATCTGACCCGTCAGGCGGTGCTGACTATTCGGTGTCATTAACCAGTCAATTGGTAAGCGTGCCGTTTGCGTTGTATGCGGAGAAGAGTGGCAGTAGCATAGACTCTTCCAAGTGGTCGATATCAGGCGACGATATCTATAATAGTAATACAGGCAATGTAGGTATTGGGACAAATGCGCCATTGGCGCGGCTGCATGTGGCAGATAGTGCTGTAGTGTTTACGGGTCAGGAATCGCTTATGATCGCGACAGAATTGCCGGATGTCGTTCTTCCCGTTTCAGGTGGAGGTATTCGTATGATGTGGGTACCGGGAAAAGCTGCGTTTAGAGTAGGTGCCGTTGAGGGGTTTAGCCCGGATGACTGGGATGAAAGTAATATTGGTTCATTTTCTTTTGCGTCGGGCGTTTCTACTAAGGCTACCGGCCTGATGTCGACATCAATGGGATATCATTCTGTCGCTAGTGGCGACGTCTCCCTGTCTGTTGGAAGCAGCACCACAGCTAGCGGATTATCTTCGGTAGCCATGGGGTTAAGTACTACTGCGAGTGGCATCTCATCAGTTTCCATTGGAGAAGGGACGACAGCTAGTGGTTATAATTCTTTTTCCACAGGAATGGCCACCGTAGCGAGCGGAGACATGTCCGTAGCGATGGGTGAGGGTACAGAAGCGAGTGGAGTTGAGTCTTTTGCTATGGGAGGTGTTCATACTACGGCTAGCGGAGACTATTCAGTAGCGATGGGTTCTGTAGATTCTGCAATCGGGGTTTCATCTTTTGTTGCCGGCAGTCATTCTACAGCGAGTGGCGATAATTCTGTTGCGATAGGAAACTATGCCATGGCTTCGGGAACAACTGCCACAGCTATTGGTGCATCTATTGCTAGTGGCGCTAGTTCGGTTGCGATGTATGGTACAGCGTCAGGTGATAGATCAATAGCGCTGCCCGGCGGTAACGCAAGTGGAAACGATGCTGTTGCGATGTCAGGAGGTGTGGCGAGTGGAAACAACGGAGTTGCCATTGGGGTTGCCGCAACTGCCAGTGGAGCTAACTCTATGGCCATGGGAAGTAGTGTATCTACCAACGAAAAAGAGGGTGCATTTGCAATTGGTGACCACTCGGGCATAACAACGACGAATGATACCGCTAACCAGATGATGATGCGCTTTTCCGGGGGGTATAAATTATACAGTAACGCCAGTGCAACCGAGGGCGTGGCTGTAACCAAGGATGGTGTGGCCAAATACATGAACGATGTTACCGACCATTTTGATGATCGCTCATTGGTAGACAAACATTACGTAGATAGTGTGACAACAAGTGGTGGAGGTGAAAGCGATACTAATTGGGTGGTATCAGGCGACGATATATACAATAGTAATTTAGGAAAAGTGGGGATTGGTACTAGTACACCAATGGCACGATTACATGTAGCAGATAGTGCCGTTGTGTTTACAGGATTTAGTGGTTGGTTAGGGTCGCCAACACTTCCGGGTGGGGCTCCACCTATTTCTGGAGGCGGCGTTAGGATGATGTGGTATCCGGGGAAAGCTGCTTTCAGAGTTGGAGGTGTTGAAGGGATTGAGTTCCCAATCGCAGAGGATAGGTGGAATGAAAGTAATACCGGAGAATTTTCATTTGGAGCAGGTATTAATACTAAGGCAAATGGTTATGCTTCTGTTGCCACAGGTCATTTAACGACAGCAAGTGGCGATAACTCGACAGCAATGGGGGTGGGAACCGTGGCAAGTGGAGCCGGTTCATTTGCCGTTGGCTCTGTTGACTCCGCCATTGGTGCGGCTTCTATTGCACTGGGAAGTTACACAAAAGCCAGAGGGAATTATTCCTTTGCGGCTGGTTTGGTTTCCACTGCTAGTGGTGATCTCTCATTTGCTATGGGTGAGTATGTCAGGGCGAGCGGCAGCCATTCATTTGGGTTTGGTGGCTACGGAACAACTGCTACCGGAGACTATTCAGTTTCCATGGGTTTGAGCGACTCTGCGACTGGTTATTCTGCTTTCGCAGCAGGTCGTTTGGCGCATGCCTCCGGTGATTTTTCTGTCGCAATGGGCGGAAGTTCTGGTCTCGGGCAATTTGCACTTGCATCGGGCATTGGTTCTGTTGCGATGGGGTATGCGACTGCAAGCGGCAGTAATTCGTTTGCAATTGGTGATGGTTCCTCAGCAAGTGGTGCCGGAGCAACGGCAATGGGCAATGGGTATGCGAGCGGGCCATACTCATTCGCAATAGGTAGTAGCGACTCTGCAATAGGTAACTCATCAATTGCTATGGGATATTCTTCAACCGCAAGTGGCGATTATTCATTAGCAGTTGGTCGCGTTTCAGTTGCTAGTGGCCTGTATTCCGTTGCTTTGGGCAATACTTCAACGGCGAGCGGTGCTGCTGCTTTTGCCAGTGGTGAGTCATCAATTGCTTCAGGCGATTACTCGGTAGCTACCGGAATGAGTGACTCAGCCTCAGGTTATGCGTCAATTGCGATGGGGTATAATTCACTTGCTTCTGGAGAAAAGTCCGTTGCTATTGGGCTCGAAGCGAAGTCTTCCGGTTTGGGATCCGTGGCTTTTGGTAGTGGTATTTCCTCAGGTAACGGCTCTGTTGCTTTGCCGGGAAGTGTTGCCAGTGGAACAATGTCTGCAGGAATGAGTGGTGGTATTGCGAATGGGGAACTGTCGACAGGGGTTAGTGGTGGTATTGCTGACGGGGAACATTCCACAGGAGTAAGTGGGGGGGTCGCTAGTGCAGGACACGCGGTAGCTATCGGGGATGGCGCAACTGCCAGTGGTGCTAACTCTATGGCCATGGGTAGTAGTGTATCTACCAACGAAAAAGAGGGTGCATTTGCAATCGGTGACCACTCGGGCGCAACAACGACGAATGATACCGCTAACCAGATGATGATGCGCTTTTCTGGGGGGTATAAGTTATACAGTAACGCCAGTGCAACCGAGGGCGTGGCTATAACCAAGGATGGTGTGGCCAAGTATTTGAACGACGTTACCGACCATTTTGATGATCGAACGCTGGTAGATAAGCACTATGTAGATAGCGTCGCGACTGGTGGTGGTGGCAGTGATACCAACTGGGTGGTGTCTGGTGATGACATATACAATAGCAACTCCGGCAATGTAGGAATTGGGACAAATGCGCCTTTAGCAAAACTGCACGTAGCAAACGGGAATGTGGTATTTGCTGTTCCGGATCCTATATCAGCTCCCCTGTCGGTACCTGTTTCCGGCGCAGGTCAACGAATGATGTGGTACGCAGCTGGTGGTGCATTCAGAGCGGGTTATGTAACGGGCAACCAATGGGATGTTGATAGTGTCGGAGGACTGTCCTTTGCTACAGGGTATGACTCTAAGGCAACAGGTTTTGCTTCGGTAGCTATGGGTTTAAATTCCAGGGCTGGAAGTCTTTCTTTTGCTTTTGGTACTGGTGGAAATGCCGATGAGAGCTCATTCACTTTCGGAGGAGGAAACTCGTACGATGCTTCATATTCGTTTGGAGGTGCAAATGCTTCAGGTTATTCATTTGGTTTCGGAAATACCTCATTCGCAAAAGGTTCCTCGTTCGCCATGGGTGACAATTCTTATGCCGACAGCACTTCTGTTGCAATTGGTTCCGGGGCCAGAGCTTCCAATTATGGTGCGGTAGCTTTAGGGGGAGATGTGACAAACGGTGCAACTGCTACGGGACAGAACTCCCTTGCTAATGGGTTCGATGTTCTCGCGAGTGGATTTAACGCAAAGGCAATTGGGTTTAGAGATACTGCATCTGGCTTTGGCGCAATAGTAATCGGTAATTACTCAAATGCGAGTGGAGATCATTCGATGGCTCTCGGAAGGGACGTTTCCACCAACGGGAAAGAAGGAGCCTTTGCAATAGGAGATAATTCAGGTTCTGTTGCAATGAATGATGCTGCCAATCAGATGATGATGCGCTTTGCTGGTGGTTATAAGCTTTATTCCAACAGTACCTTAAGTGTTGGGGCAGAGTTAGCCCCTGGCGCAAACAGTTGGAGTACGATAAGTGATGTTCATAAAAAAGAGAACTTCTCCGCTGTAGATGGTGAAGCATTCTTGAAAAAGATAACAAAATTCAAACTGACAAGCTGGAACTACAAAGGTCAGGACCCGACAGTGTTCCGTCATTATGGGCCAATGGCTCAGGATTTTTATGCGGCGTTTGGTAAGGATAGTTTGGGTACGATAGGTAATGACACTACAATAAATCAGGCCGATATGGAAGGGGTGAGTTTCATAGCTATACAGGCTTTGGTAAAGCGTACAGAGGTTATGATAGAGAGGATTGAACAATTAGAGGCTCAAAATACTATGCTTGTAAAGGAAACTGAATTGTTGAAGGCAGAGTTGAACGAGAGGGAAAGAGACAAGAATAAAGGCGAACGACAATCAATGAAAGACAATCCCTTTGTCCAAAAGTAAGGAGGTAGTGTCTCGGTTCTGAAAAAGCAAGTTACACACACAACTCTATGTTGGAATCAGGAATTGCATGATTTTAGGATAAGGAAGATTGAGGGGTTAATGTCGGAATCAGGGTTTGCAGGATTTTAGGATATGGAAGATTGAGGGGTTAATGTCTGATTCAGGTTTTACAGGGTTTTAGAACAAAAAAGATGCAAATAACACATCCTGAAATTCTTTTATTCTTGAAAATCCTGATTCAGACAAAAAGTAAGGATAAAACGTCAGAATCGGGATTTACAGGATTTTAGGATAAGGAAGATGGAGGATGTAAATATGAATACTTTGAAATAATTTTTGAATAACACATCGTGAAAATCTTCTAATCCTGAAAATCCTGATTCAGACAAATAGTATGGATTGAGAAAAGCAATTGTATGGATTTAAATGAATTGACTTATAAAATAAATGGCTGTGCAATGAAGGTGCATAATGCATTGGGCAATGGTTTTCAGGAAGTGATTTACCAGAGATGTTTGGCTATAGAGCTTAGTAAAGCGGGTTTAGGATTTGAGCGAGAAAAAGAACATGCCATTTATTACGATGGAGGTGAAGTCGGGTCACGAAGGGCAGATTTCATAGTGGAGGGTACGGTGTTAGTGGAGCTGAAAGCATTGATAAATTTAGAGGATGTGCATTTAGCACAAGCAAAAAATTATGTTGTTGCGTATGACTTAAAAATAGGCTTACTCATCAATTTTGGTGCAGTAAGCTTGCAATTTAAAAAGGTGTTTAATCCGAGATATGCGAATGAGTGAAAAGTGGATATTGTCTGAATCAGGATTTACAGGATCGTCGGATAAAAAAGATGCAGAAAATACATCCTGAAAATCTTGTTTATCCTGAAAATCCTGATTCAGACAAAAAGTAAGGATCAGAATTTTCGGGATTTTAGGACAAAAAAAGATGTAGATAACACATCCTGAAAATCTTTTATTCTTGAAAATCCTGATTCAGACAAAAAGTAAGGATTAGGGTTTGCAGGATTTTAGGACAAAAAAAGATGCAGATATCACATCCTGAAAATCTTTTAATCCAGTAAATCCTGATTCAGACAAAAAGTAAGGATCAGAATTTTCGGGATTTTAGGACAAAAAAAGATGCAGATAACACATCCTGAAAATCTTGTTTATCCTGAAAATCCTGATTCAGACAAAAAATCAGACAAAAAATGAAATAAAAAAACAAATGCCATGAAATACACAAATCACATACTACTGCTTATCGTACTGTGCATATATGCGGTTACGTTATCGGCACAGGCGCCGCATAAGATGAGTTTTCAGGCGGTTGTGCGCAATGGAGATGGTAACTTAGTCACCAACAGCACGGTGAGTATGCGCATCAGTATATTGCAGGGTACTGAAACAGGGGCGGCAGTCTATACGGAGACCCATGCGCCCATGACCAATGAAAACGGTTTGGCCTCGCTTTACTTTGGTACCGGAACACCTGTTACCGGGTCTTTTGATTCGGTTGACTGGACTACAGGTCCATACTACCTGAAAGTAGAAACAGATCCATCGGGCGGTAGTGATTTTTCGGTTACGGCGGTGCAGCAGTTGGTGAGTGTGCCGTATTCGCTTTACTCAGAGAAAAGCGGCGTGCCGGGCGCGATAGACCTTCCGGAAATAGCCACAGGTCCGGTAACGGAGGTCTCCTATACAGGTGCCACAAGCACCGACACGCTTAAGTCTAATGGTGGTGAGTTTGTAACAGCCCGGGGTGTATGTGTTGATACGTTGCCACTCCCTACAATAAACAGTGCTGTTAATGTATCGGGAAGTTCGCTTGGTACTTATACGCTACCTCTTGCTAATCTTGTGCCGGGCAAGCGGTATTACTTGCGTGCATTTGCCAGCAACTCAAACGGTACCGCCTATGGCGATACGGTTTCGTTTATCACCAATAGTGTTACGATACCTACCGTTACTACCGATACTATGAGTGGTGTCAGTAATACGGCTGCTACCGGAGGAGGCATTGTAATTTCGGACGGGGGTAGTCCTGTTACCGCAAGGGGTATTTGCTTCAGCACATCTGCCTCGCCTACCATTGCCAACAGTCTGGCACCATCAGGTGCAGGGGTCGGTGCGTTCAGTAGTACCATGTCCGGATTAAGCCCTGTGACCACCTATTATGCTCGGGCGTATGCCACCAATGCCGCAGGCACAGCTTACGGTGTGCAGCGAACATTTACCACTATTCTGTTTGCACCACCTACGACTTCAACAGACGAAACCAGCAATATCGGTTGTACATCTGTTACCACCGGACTGAACACCAGCAGCGATGGAAACGCTGCTATAACAGAGCAGGGCATTTGTTATGATACTGCAATTAATCCTACTACTTCGTCTGCAAAAGTGATTGCACCCTCAAATGCTATCGGGCATTACACCCTAAGCCTAACTGGTCTGGCGCCCGGCACTACCTACCATGTGCGGGCATACAGTACCAACAGTATAGGTACAAGCTATGGTAGTGATGTAAGCTTTACCCTGCTGCCGTCTGCGTTACCCTCAATTACGACAAATGAAGTAATTGGCATCAATAGTGGGGGGGGGATTTGTGGCGGTAATATAACAGCAGATGGTTGCAGCGACATTATTGCCCGCGGCGTATGTTGGAGTGTGACAGATACACCCACCATAGATAGCAGCCATACAACGGATGGCACAGGGTTAGGGTTATATAACAGCTATTTTACCGGACTTAATCCTGTGACTGTGTACAATATACGGGCCTATGCTACCAATAGTACCGGCACGGCTTACGGTACACTACGGAGTTTTACTACAGATTCTGTACATGCGAGTACAGCTACTCTGCCTATCGTCGGTACTATCCCTCCCGTCGTTGATTCTTCTGGTGTAACCTCCGGAGGCTATATATCAGAAGGGGCTTCTATTACTGCACGCGGTATATGTTGGAGTACATCACCCACACCCACACTTGCCGATGACCATACTTCTGATGGTACAGGGCTTGGTTATTTTACCAGTGCATTTTCTGTAAGTGGTTGTGGAACAGTTTTCTATATAAGGGCTTACGCTACTAATAGCTATGGTACTGTATATGGCAATGAGTTCTCTTTTACATATACTGAAAACGCTCCGGTCATTACTTCCGCTATTATTGCTGAAGTGACTCCCACTTCAGCAATAATAAAATATGTAATAGATGACGGAGGGTGCGGTCTTACGTCTTATGAGGATGGTTTCTGTTTTGTTGTAGGTTATATAGGGGCTGGGGGTAGCTCTCTTGAATTAGTGGGTGATACAATGGTAGTAACTTTCTCTGATTTGGTACCAGGAATTACCTATCGTGTAAGTGGAGCGTCTGCCACTAATATTGTAGGTTCGACAGTTTATAATGATACTCTTGTATTAACAACAGGATTCCCCTCATCCGGACATTATCTTGGGGAACTGTATGCTGGAGGCATTATTTTTTATTTGGACTCTACCGGTAATCATGGTTTTGTATGCGCACCATATGATCAGGGAGAGGCTGTGTGGTCGAGCCTTTCTGGGGCCTTGTTGGGGACGGGATCGGACTTGGGAACCGGGGCAGATAATACAACCTATATGGCTGCGGTGGGCTCTCCAGCAGCACTTATGTGTCTTGACCTTACTTTAAATGGTTATAGTGACTGGTTTCTACCTTCGAGGGTAGAACTGAATTTTGTATTTAGTCATTTGGGTAATTTCGGTTTGGGTGGCTTGTCTTTTGATTCTTTTTATTGGTCGTCGTCTGGTGAGTGTCATTGGGTATATGATGATGATATGTATCATGGGGGGCATTTTGACGGAGGTTACGCCACTTGTTTTTCTTTCAGGTCCTACCCCGGTTATGTTTTAGCAGAACAAGAGTGTCAAGGTAAGTCAGCAAGTTATAAAATCAGAGCCATCAGAGAATTTTAACTAAATGTCAGAATCAGGATTTACAGGATTGTAGGATAAGGAAGATGGAGGTTGTGAACATGAGTAGGTAGACAGAATTTTTAGATGACACATCCTGAAAATCGAATTTATCCTGAGAATCCTGATTCAGACAAAAAGTAAGAATATGGATAAAAAGGATTTTAGGATAAAAAAGATGGAGATGACACGTCCTGAAAATCTTGTTTATCCCGTAGATTCTGATTCAGACAAAAAGTAAGAATATGGATAAAAAGGATTTTAGGATAGAAAAGAAGGAGATGACCCAACCTGAAAATCTTGTTTATCCCGTAGATTCTGATTCAGACAAAAAGTAAGAATATGGATAAAAATGATTTTAGGATAAAAAAGAAGGAGATGACACATCCTGAAAATCGAGTTTATCCCGTAAATCCTGATTCAGACAAAAAGTAATAATATGGATAAAAATGATTTTAGGATAAAAAAGAAGGAGATGACACATCCTGAAAATCGAGTTTATCCCGTAAATCCTGATTCAGACAAAAAGTAATAATATGGGTAAAAATGATCTTAGGATAAAAAAGATGCAGATAACAAATCCTGAAAATCTTTTAATCCTGAAAATCCTGATTCAGACAAAAAAGCAAGGAAGTACTTGCACCGAATACTATTTGAAATGAAAATATTCTAAAAATATAAACAATGCCTAAACTGAAAATATTTATTATTGCCTTTGCGCTATCGATTATTGGGCTTGCTGCAAATGCACAGCAGGCAGTAACGCCGGCTGGCGGAGACGCAGTAGGTGCCGGAGGCTCTATGAGTTTTACGGTCGGGCAGATAGATTTTGTCACTGGGAGCAGTGCTGCCGGCGCTATGGCGCAGGGGGTGCAGCAGCCGTACAATAATACTGAGCCTACTGCTCCTATTGTCGGTCCGGAGAGTTTGTGCGAAGGGCTTACTACGGTGTACACAGATAGTACTCCCGGTGGGTATTGGAGTTGCAGCGATACTACAGTTGCCGTTATTGATTCTGTTACCGGTGAATTGACCAGCATATCCGGTGGTACTACAATTGTTAGTTATTATGTTCCCGGCTCGGGGAGTATAGCAGTCTTTACATCTATTACTGTCGATACATTGCCGCATGTAGGTGTTATTGCGGGATATTCGGAATTATGCAGCGGTACGGAGATTACACTTTCAAACTCACCGGCAGATGGCACCTGGAGCAGTTCCGACCCGGATATTCTGACTATAGATTCTGCAAGTGGCGTTGTTACAGGAGTTTCTGCCGGTACATCTGAGGTTAGTTATATAGCCACCAATGCGTGTGGCAATGATACCGCCACTACAACCATTACCGTAAATGATATCCCCTCGGCTGGCACCCTCACCGGTACGTCTGCAATATGCGAAGCCACAAGCACAAGCCTATCAGCTTCTGTTCCTGAGGGTACCTGGAGTTCCTCTGATAACGGTGTGGCAACAGTAAGTGGCGGAGTCGTTTCCGGTATTTCGGGCGGAATTGCGGTTATATCGTATGGCGTAACCAATGAGTGTGGCAGCGATTATGCAACACATGCCATGACGGTCAATCCGGTGGTGCCGGAAGCAGGTATTGTTACCGGCCCTAATAGTGTAGATACCGGTGCAACCATTTTACTCGTCAATGCCGTTACCGGCGGCACCTGGAGTGCAAGCAACAGCAATGTTACCGTGTCCGGCATAGGATTGGTCACAGGTGTAGCCGCAGGTACGGTTACTATTTCTTATACGGTCGGTAATGATTGTGGCAGCAATGTTGCAACAAAGACAGTTACGGTAAACATTCCATTAGATACAATTGCCGGGGGGCTTACAATATGTGTAGGTGCTACCACTGGGCTTAGCAATAGTGTTGTGGGCGGTTCTTGGTTTACGAGCAACCTGTCTGTGGCAGCGGTTTCCAGTGAAGGATTCGTAACGGGGATATCGGAGGGTGCAGCAACCATAACTTATGTGCTGTCATCAAATTACGTAACCGCAACAGTGAGTGTTTATCCAATGGTATCGGCTATCACAGGCACTAAGGAAGTATGTGTCGATGATTTTACCGAGTTGAGTTCTGCCTCTGAGGGGGGCGTATGGAGCAGCGACAACGAAGCGGTTGCCACAGCAGATCCATTGACAGGCTGGGTGACAGGGGTATCTGCCGGAACGGCCGTAATAAGTTATATTGCTGGCTGTAGCACATCTGCCGTCGTTACCGTAAATGCGCCACCTGATGGTGGTATTGTTTCAGGAGACTCTGTTGTGTGTACAAGTGATACAATAACGCTGTCTAATTCTGTCGTTGGTGGTGAATGGATTTCGTCGGATGCCGGAATAGCCACTGTAGGTATCGAATCGGGTATTGTTACGGGTGTCACTTCCGGTACTGTGGCTATATCTTATGGCGTTATGAATGACTGCGGACTGGTATTTGCTTCAAGGGTTGTAACTGTCAACCCGCTACCTGATGCCGGCACGCTGTCTGGGACAGCCACGGTTTGCCCAACTGCCACGTCAGAACTAAGTAGCACAGTCTCTGGTGGAGCGTGGGCGTCATCTAACACTTCTGTTTCAACTGTCGATACGTCCGGTATTGTTACAGGTGTTACGGCTGGTACCTCAACAATATCATACACAGTCACTAACTCTTGCGGAAGTGCAACAACAACTGTTAATGTTACTGTAAATTCATTGCCAGATGCCGGTACTATTTCAGGAGCATCTTCTGTAGTAGCAGACTCCTCCATCACTCTGATGCCTTCTGTTGCTGGCGGCTCTTGGTCATCTTCTAATACTGCAGTGGCAACGGTGAGCAGCGCTGGTGTTGTGACACCTGTATCTATAGGTATTGATACTATAAACTACACTGTTACGAATAGCTGCGGTAGCGATACCGTTAGAAAGGTAATAACTGTTATCGGTTCACTGCCATGCTATTTGCCAACCTTAGGATTAGTTGCCTGGTATCCGTTTACGGGTAATGCAATTGATAGCAGTGGAAATGGTAATAATGGAACTATCTATGGCGCAAGTTTAATTGCCGATAGGTTTGGGAATGCGAATAGTGCATATAGTTTTGATGGCAATAGCGATTTTATTAAAGTTCTAAATAGTTCTTCTCTATCATTGACAACTTCAGTTACTTTCTCTTTTTGGATGAACGAACCCGACCATTCTTTAAACTCAGTTGGCATGATTGAGCGTAATCCAATAGGAATGCAGACAACTCCAACTCAAAGTGGCTTGCAATTTGAAACAGTAGATGAAATTAGCACTTGTTGTGGTCCTCAATTTGCAATGCAACCCTATACAGGATATGTATCCTATGAGGATCCAGTTTCTTTACCTTTAAATAGTTGGATCCATATTGTCGGAACTTATGACGGTTCAACGTTGAAATTATATAAGAATGATACGTTGTTAGGGGTGTCTTCCTCTACTGGGACAATAGACATTTCATCGTTCACCCAAGATTTGTTTTTTGGTAAAGAAGGACTCAACGGGCGGTTTTATAAGGGCTATTTGGACGACATAGCGATTTACAACCGTGCGCTAACACTATCAGAAGTAACCCAACTCTACAATGCTGGCAATGTTGCCGGTACCATTACCGGTTCATCTTCGGTATGCATTGGTTCTACAGCTACCCTTGTGGATAGCGTATCTGGCGGCACTTGGTCATCCTCAAACACCTCGATAGCTACTGTAGATAGTTCTGGTATAGTAACCGGCGTGTCTTCTGGGACATCAACTATCTCTTACACTGTAAGCAATGAATGTGGCACTGCTTCTGCTACTAAAATTGTTACCGTCAATCCACTCCCCAACGCTGGGACTATATCCGGCGACACAACTGTTGTAGAAGGTGCTTCTATAACCTTAACATCATCTGTTAGCGGTGGTTCTTGGTCATCATCATCTTCTGCAATAGCAACGGTGGGTTCCGACGGGGTAGTGATCGGTGTGACTACGGGTAGCGCGGTGATTTCGTATACTGTTGTAAATGAGTGTGGTAGCGCAAGTGCTGCCATTAATGTAAATGTTGTTTCTGCGTTTTCGGAATCTTGCTTTGCTTGGTCAAATGTTGGTGTTGGTTTTAGTCATGGGGGGGGCGATTTTTCAATGGCGATCAGTAACGATAGTGAACCCTATATTGCTGCTAATACAGGTAGTTCATTAGGAATAACGATAAAGAAATATGATGGATCAGATTGGGTGGACGTCGGTTCTTATTCTGATGTAGGTGGTTTTTATTCTGATGATGTGTCCATTGTTCTTGCCGATGATGAAACTCCATATGTCGCAGTTGCCTATTCGCCGACGAGTTATCCTGCTGAATTCAAGGCTACTGTGAAAAAGTATAATGGAGCGTCGTGGGAGTCTGTAGGCGAGATTGGTTTTTCAGAGGGAGACGCTAGGATATTTAGGAAGTCGCTAGCAATTGACAATGGTGGTTCTCTTTATCTGGCATACCGCGACGGTGCCAACGACAATAAGGTTACCGTAATGAAATATGATGAGTCAGAGTGGGCTGTAGTTGGCACTCCTGGCTTCTCTGTAGGTGGAGCTTCTTTCATTTCGGTAGTCTTTGACTATAGCGGAACACCGTATGTGGCTTTCAATGATGAAGCTTTTGGTGAAAAAGCTACGGTAATGAAATTTAATGGCGCTTCTTGGGAGGCATTGGGTGGATATGGCTTTTCCCCGGGGGGGGTAGGTTATCCATCGCTGCAAATAGATAGTTCCAATAATGTATTTTTAGCATTTGGGGACGGAAGTATTGAGGGGCACCCAGCGTCATTAATGAAGTGGTCCGGCTCTACGTGGACTTATGTAGGCTCTCCAGGTTTTTCAGAAAGCGGTGTCTTTTATACCTCGCTTGCTTTGGATAGGTATGGGAGACCATACGTTGCGTATTCTGATGGAGGTTCACTAGAAGTTATGAAGCATAATGGCGAACATTGGGCTTCGATATGGTCGCCTTTAGTTGAGGATGGTCAATATGCCAATATTGCTTTTGATAGTATAGGGTCATTATTTGCAGCACAGTATCATGATGAATTTCATGTGTTTAAATATTCGGATGGAATATCAGAAATAACGGGACCCTCGGTTTTTTGTTCGGATGGGGGTGTCGTGTTATCAACTTTGACTATTGGTGGTACTTGGAGCAGTAGTGATACTAGTGTTGCTGAAATAGTCTTTGCGGGATATGTAGAGGGACGATCGGCAGGGTCAGCCATTATTTCATATGTTGTTGGTGGGTGTAATGAGACGTATGAGGTTACAGTGAACCCTGCTCCTGAAGCAGGCTCCTTATATGGAGATACAACACTAATGGAAGGAGAAGTAATTACATTGTCATCTTCTGTTATTGGCGGCTCATGGATCTCTTCAGATACGACTGTTGCAGCAGTTGGTACCGATGGGGTGGTGACCGGTGTAGCTGCAGGTAGTGTAGTTGTATTTTATTTCGTAAGTAATAGCTGTGGTACAGATGTAGCAACACATGCGATAACGGTTACAACTGCTTGCTCATTATCCGCTATTACAGGTACTATGGAAGTATGTGTTGATGATTTTACCGAGTTGAGTTCTGCAACCGAGGGGGGCGTATGGAGCAGCGATAACGAGGCTGTAGCGACAATAGATGCATCGACGGGCTGGGTGACAGGGGTATCTGCCGGAACGGCCGTAATAAGTTATACTGCTGGCTGTAGCACATCTACCGTCGTTACCGTAAATGCGCCACCTGATGGTGGTGTTGTTTCAGGAGACTCTGTTGTGTGTACAAGCGATACAATAACGTTGTCTAATTCTGTCGTTGGTGGTGAATGGATTTCGTCAGATGCCGGAATAGCCACTGTAGGTAGTGCATCGGGTATTGTTACGGGTGTCACTTCCGGTACTGTGGCTATATCTTACGGCGTTATGAATGATTGCGGACTGGTATTTGCTTCAAGGGTTGTAACCGTCAACCCTCTGCCTGATGCCGGATCATTGTCTGGAACAACCACAGTTTGCCCAACTGCCACGTCAGAACTAAATAGCACAGTCTCTGGTGGTGCATGGGAGTCATCTAACACTTCTATTGCAACTGTCGATACGTCCGGAATTGTTACCGGTGTTACGGCAGGCACCTCAACAATATCATACACAGTTACGAATTCCTGTGGGAGTGCAACAACAACTGTTGAAGTCACTGTTAATCCATTGCCTGATGCCGGATCATTGTCTGGCACATTTGCAGTTTGCCCAACTGCCACAACCGAACTAAGTAGCACAGTCTCTGGTGGAGCGTGGGAGTCATCTAACATTTCTATCGCAACTGTCGATACGTCCGGAATTGTTACAGGTGTAATGGCGGGAAGCTCAACAATATCCTATACAGTTACGACTTCCTGCGGAAGCGCAACAACAACAGTTGACGTAACTGTCAACCCTCTGCCTGATGCAGGTGCATTGTCTGGAACAACCACAGTTTGCCCAACAGCCACAACCGAACTAAGTAGCACAGTCTCTGGTGGAGCGTGGGAGTCATCTAACATTTCTATCGCAACTGTCGATACTTCAGGCATTGTTGCCGGTGTGGCTACAGGTACTACAACCGTTAGTTATACTGTTTCTAGTGAATGTGGTTCAAGTGTTGCAATGAAAGTAATTACGGTTAACCCTCTGCCTGATGCCGGCACAATCACAGGAGAAACTTCAGTTTGCGTTGGTAATACAATAACGCTTACAGACACAGTAGCTGGAGGTGTATGGAGCAACTCCGATCCGGGTATTCTTACTATTGATGCTGTCAGCGGCATTGTTACAGGTGTTTCGGCAGGTACATCTGTGGTTAGCTATATTGCCACTAATAGTTGTGGTAGCGATACTGCGATAAGCATCATTACCGTAATTGATGCACCTTCTGCGGGTAGTGTCTCGGGAGTGTCTGAGGTTTGTGAGGCTGCAAGTGTCAGCCTTTTTGCGTCTGTAGCTGATGGCGTTTGGAGCTCGTCTGATGGTGGAGTAGCAGAGGTAAGTGAAGGAGTCGTTACCGGTATTTCGGGCGGTATTGCGGTTATATCGTATGGCGTAACCAATGAGTGTGGCAGTGATTATGCAACACATGCCATGACGGTCAATCCGGTGGTGCCGGAAGCAGGTATTGTTACCGGCCCTAATAGTGTAGATACCGGTGCAACCATTTTACTCGTCAATGCCGTTACCGGCGGCACCTGGAGTGCAAGCAACAGCAATGCTACCGTGTCCGGCATAGGATTGGTCACAGGTGTAGCCGCAGGTACGGTTACTATTTCTTATACGGTAGGTAATGATTGTGGCAGCAATGTTGCAACAAAGACAGTTACGGTAAACATTCCATTAGATACAATTGCCGGGGGGCTTACAGTATGTGTAGGTGCTACCACTGCGCTTAGCAATAGTGTTGTGGGTGGTTCTTGGTTTACGAGCAACCTGTCTGTGGCAGCGGTTTCCAGTGAAGGATTCGTAACGGGGATATCGGAGGGTGCAGCAACCATAACGTATGTGCTGTCATCAAATTACGTAACCGCAACTGTGAGTGTTTATCCAATGGTATCGGCTATCACAGGCACAAAGGAAGTATGTGTCGATGACTTTACCGAGTTGAGTTCTGCAACCGAGGGGGGCGTATGGAGCAGCGATAACGAGGCTGTAGCGACAGCAGATGCATTGACCGGCTGGGTGACAGGGGTGTCTGCCGGAACGGCCGTAATAAGTTATACTGCTGGCTGTAGCACATCTACCGTCGTCACCGTAAATGCGCCACCTGATGGTGGTGTTGTTTCAGGGGACTCTGTTGTGTGTACGAGTGATACAATAACGCTGTCTAATTCTGTCGTTGGTGGCGAATGGATTTCGTCAGATGCCGGAATAGCCACTGTAGGTAGCGCATCGGGTATTGTTACGGGTGTCACTTCCGGTACTGTGGCTATATCTTACGGCGTTATGAATGACTGCGGACTGGCATTTGCTTCAAGGGTTGTAACCGTAAATTTGTCGCCGGATGCCGGGGCAATTACCGGATCAAATACCGTATGCGAAAGTAGTACGATAGCATTATCTGATACTGCATCGGGCGGCGAATGGAGTTCGTCAGATGCCGGAGTGGCATCTGTAGGTGGTACGGGCGTTGTTACCGGTATCTCCTCCGGCACAGTATTGATATCGTACACAGCCACAACCAGTTGCGGAGGCGAAACGGCTACAAAGGCGATAACTGTGAATGCTACACCCGATGCCGGAACGATAACCGGAGCAAACATAGTATGTGAAAGCAGTACAATCGCACTTTCAGATACAGCTAACGGAGGTGTTTGGACCTCATCTGACGATGGCGTTGCGACTGTGGCTAGTACTGGTGTCGTTTCGGGCATTTCTTCCGGTGCGGTAACGATATCCTATACATTTACAAATGACTGCGGTAGTGCCTTTGCTACACATCCGGTAACCGTTAATCCGTTGCCTGTTGCGGGCAACATAACGGGCACCAACGTATTATGTGGTGGCGGTACGATAACGCTATCTGATACGGCAACGGGTGGCGCGTGGAGTTCGTCAGATACTGGGGTGGCAACGGTAGATGGCACGGGAGTCGTTTCGGGAGTGTCGGCAGGAGCAGTGGTAATTTCATACACAGATTCGAATATTTGTGGAACAGAGGTGGCCACTCATTCGGTTACCGTCAACCCATCACCTGATGCGGGAACAATAACGGGTGCAGATGAAGTATGTGAGGGAAGCTCCATAACACTATCTGATGCAGCAAGCGGTGGTACATGGAGCTCATCAGATGATGGAATAGCTACAGTAGGTAGTACAGGAGTGGTGTCGGGATTGTTGTCAGGAACGGCAACAATATCCTATTCACATTCAACAGAATGTGGTAGTGTATTTGTTACACACGTGGTTGCCGTTAACCCGTTACCCGTTGCTGGTACAATATCCGGATTAGATGTTGTTTGCGAAGGAAGTATAATAGCATTAACCGAGACAGCAACAGCTGGCGAGTGGAGTTCATCAAATACAGAGGTCGCAACGGTGGATAGCGCAGGAGTTGTTACAGGAGAGTCGGCAGGAGCAGTGGTAATTTCATACACGGATTCAAACAGTTGTGGAACAGAGGTGGCCACTCATTCGGTTACCGTCAACGCTTCATCCGATGCGGGAACAATTACGGGTGCAGATGAAGTATGTGAGGGGAGTTCCATAACGCTATCTGATGCAATAGATGGCGGAGTCTGGAGTTCTTCCAATTCAGGGATTGCTTTGGTTGGGAGTACGGGTGTTGTAACAGGCTCTTCACCTGGGACGGTTACCATATCGTATGTTGTATCCGGTAGTTGTGGAAGTGCAGTTACTACAAAAGATATTACCGTCAACCCGACTGGGTCTGTTGGAACAATAACGGGTGCGCCGTCATTATGTTTAGGTTATACTACAACGCTTAGTGGGTCAGTTAGCGGAGGCGATTGGAGTTCGTCGAATACAGGTGTTGCTACTGTGAGTAGCACAGGTGTTGTGACGGGAGTAGCGATGGGCACTACAGTAATTTCTTATGTGATAACTACAGACTGTGGTAGTACGCTAGCCACAAAGACGCTTACAGTAAACCTTTCTTTACCCTATGCTGGGGAGATAGCTGGACTTTCATCTGTAATTATTGATTCTACAATTACATTGTCAGATTCTGTTTCCGGTGGGGAATGGTCATCGGCAGATACGTCTGTAGCTGTTGTTGATGCCGGTGGTGTTGTGACCGGAGTGGCATCTGGAACAGTTGTGATCTCATATACAGTAGTGAGTGGTTGTGGTAGTACTGCTGCTACAAAGACGATTACGGTCAATGCTACGCCTTCTATTATCGGAAATTTGTGGGTTTGCCCCGGCAGTACAACCACGCTTACTGGTTATCCGTCAGGCGGTACATGGAGCAGCAGTAACCCATCGATAGCTTCGGTTGGAGTTGCTTCAGGAGTTGTTTCCGGTCATGTGTTGGGAACAGTTACTATTAGCTATACGGTATCTGCAACTACGTACACTGCATTATTTACAGTTGGCTTACCACCCATTGAGGGTGCAACTAATTTGTGCGTAGGTGATATTACCTTGTTGACAAATGACGCCGTAGGCGGTGTATGGAGCAGTAGTAATCCATTTAAAGCTACCATTGATGCCGCTTCCGGAGAAGCACTTGGCGTTGAGCCGGGGTTAGTGACGATGATCTATACCATGGAACCCGGTTGTTTTAGTACAAAGTTTTTAGGGGTTCGTAATCCACCTTTTGATATTACTGGTGGCGGATCTGTTTGTGTTGGGTCTAATGTATTGCTTAGTAATTCGGTTTTTGGAGCAGGAACGCCATATTGGAGCAGTAGTAATCCTTCAGTTGCAACCATATCTTCGGGAGGGTCGACGGTTATGGTTACGGGTGTGGCACAAGGTACTGCAATAATCACGTATACGGCGGGGTCAGGTTGTTTCACTACCCGAACTGAAACGGTTAATGCATCCCCGTCAGCATTGAGTGGCCCATCCTCCGTATGTGTCGGGGCGTATGTTACAATGGGCAGTTCGCCGGATGGTGGTACGTGGAGTAGTTCCCATAGCTCGGCAACTATTGATGCTGCTTCTGGCGTTGTTACAGGCGTGTCAGGAGGACACACTTTTATCACGTATACGCTTCCTGTGGGTTGTTATGCGTCTCGTTTTTTAAATGTAATAAACGATTCACTACCCAATGCTGGTTCTATATCGGGTTCTGGCGAGGTCTGTGAAAGCTCAACGATAACCCTTTCAGATGCAGCAGTCGGTGGTTTCTGGTCGTCGTCAGATGGAGGTGTTGCTACCGTCAGTAGTACAGGGTTGGTGTCAGGTGTTGTGGCGGGTGTTGCATCAATATCTTATACAGTTACAAATGGTTGTGGTAGCGTTTCTGCTGCTCACACTGTTGCCGTCAACTCATTCCCTAGTGCTGGTTCAATAGAAGGGGCAAGTATAGTATGCGAAGGTAATATGATAACGCTATCTGATACGGCAATTGGTGGTGAATGGAGTTGTTCAGATAGTGCTGTGGCATTGGTCAGTGACGCTGGAATTGTTACAGGTGTGTCTTCAGGAATAGCAACAGTATCTTATGCAGTTACAAATAGTTGTGGTAGCGATATTGCAACAAGTGCTGTAACTGTAGAAAACCTACCCGATGTCGGTACAATAACAGGTGTTGAAGTGGTATGCGAGGGTAGTACAGTTGTTTTATCTGAGGATGTTAGTGGCGGGGTATGGGCATCATCTGATTCTAGTATTGCCATAGTCACGAGTACTGGGTCTGTTCTGGGATTGTCGCCGGGAACGGTTACCATATCGTATGTTGTATCCGGTAGTTGTGGAAGTGCAGTTACTACAAAAGATATTACCGTCAACCCGACAGGGTCTGCTGGTACAATATCGGGTGCGCCGTCATTATGTTTAGGTTATACTACAACGCTTAGTGGGTCAGTTAGCGGAGGCGATTGGAGTTCGTCGAATACAGGTGTTGCTACTGTGAGTAGCACAGGTGTTGTGACGGGAGTAGCGATGGGCACTACAGTAATTTCTTATGTGATAACTACAGACTGTGGTAGTACGCTAGCCACAAAGACGCTTACAGTAAACCTTTCTTTACCCTATGCTGGGGAGATAGCTGGACTTTCATCTGTAATTATTGATTCTACAATTACATTGTCAGATTCTGTTTCCGGTGGGGAATGGTCATCGGCAGATACGTCTGTAGCTGTTGTTGATGCCGGTGGTGTTGTGACCGGAGTGGCATCTGGAACAGTTGTGATCTCATATACAGTAGTGAGTGGTTGTGGTAGTACTGCTGCTACAAAGACGATTACGGTCAATGCTACGCCTTCTATTATCGGAAATTTGTGGGTTTGCCCCGGCAGTACAACCACGCTTACTGGTTATCCGTCAGGCGGTACATGGAGCAGCAGTAACCCATCGATAGCTTCGGTTGGAGTTGCTTCAGGAGTTGTTTCCGGTCATGTGTTGGGAACAGTTACTATTAGCTATACGGTATCTGCAACTACGTACACTGCATTATTTACAGTTGGCTTACCACCCATTGAGGGTGCAACTAATTTGTGCGTAGGTGATATTACCTTGTTGACAAATGACGCCGTAGGCGGTGTATGGAGCAGTAGTAATCCATTTAAAGCTACCATTGATGCCGCTTCCGGAGAAGCACTTGGCGTTGAGCCGGGGTTAGTGACGATGATCTATACCATGGAACCCGGTTGTTTTAGTACAAAGTTTTTAGGGGTTCGTAATCCACCTTTTGATATTACTGGTGGCGGATCTGTTTGTGTTGGGTCTAATGTATTGCTTAGTAATTCGGTTTTTGGAGCAGGAACGCCATATTGGAGCAGTAGTAATCCTTCAGTTGCAACCATATCTTCGGGAGGGTCGACGGTTATGGTTACGGGTGTGGCACAAGGTACTGCAATAATCACGTATACGGCGGGGTCAGGTTGTTTCACTACCCGAACTGAAACGGTTAATGCATCCCCGTCGGCATTGATTGGCCCGGGATATGTATGTACAGGTGCAACAGTTGCAATGGGCAGTTCGCCGGATGGTGGTACGTGGAGTAGTTCACATAGCTCGGCAACTATTGATGCTGCTTCTGGCGTTGTTACAGGCGTGTCAGGAGGACACACGTTTATAACATACACTCTTCCCAATGGGTGTCGTTCATTTCGCTATTTGGGAGTGGTTTTCAGTCCTTATGTTATCAGCGGATGGTCAGAAGTTGGAGTTGGTGCATCTGTGCCATTGTTAAGCGGCCCTTATGGGGGAGTATGGAGCAGCAGCAGTACAAGTATCGCAACGGTAACTTCTTCGGGAGGTGTAGTTACCGGAGTGTCTGCCGGGTCTGTATTGATTTCGTACACATCACCATCTAGTGGTTGTTATAGAACGAAAGAAATAGAGGTGATAGGTAGCGGAAAGCCTGGCAGGTCGGCTATTGACGGTTCGGATGATGAGCATTCTTTTCGAGTGTTTCCTAATCCGACGTCTGGTAGTGTTTCTGTCAGTTCAGATAAATCGGGTATTTTGATACTCTATACAGTAGATGGTAAAAAGGTGACGGACTACGAAGTGTCAATAGGGCAAATGTCAATATTACTACCGGAAAACATTGTATCAGGTGCATATTTGTGCGTATTTGTGCGTGATGATGGTACTGCGGAAATGGTAACGTTGGTGTATGAGCGATGATTACCTTGGTGTATGTTTTGTCGCATTCGTTTCGACCTTTTTTGCTTTCTTAATAGTATAGTTTGTTGTTCGCTTTTTATGTCCTGTATTTAGAAAGATTTTCGGATGAAAACCCGTTGTCGGAGATTCTCTGTATTATATCATTTCCCACTATTCCTGCGAAAAGTATTCATGATATTACTCTATATGTATAATGATAACAAATCAAACCGTGAATATTTGGTTTTGTAGTATGTGGTCAGTTTTAAATTTCCAAGTCGTAATTTTATGGTTTGATGGGAAGCTCTATAAAGATATCCGCTGTAATTTGCTCGTACAACAGGGCGAGGTTCGTTATTGATGCGGTAGAAAGCATTTTTAATCAGGACTTCGACAAAAACTCGTTTGAGGTTGTTGTCATCGACAACAATAGCACCGACAATACATTGGAGCTGCTGGAAAAGTATAAAGAAGAACATCCACAATATTATTTTAGGTTTTATACCGAGGAGCAACAAGGTGTAGCGTATACCAGAAACCGTTGTGTTACAGAGTCTGTCGGACAAATTGTAGCTTATCTCGATGACGATTCAGTTGCACAACCCGGATGGTTAAAGTCTATTGCCGATTTTTTTGATGCACACCCCGAAGTGTATTCGCTTGGTGGGAAAATTGTTCCCGTTTTTCTCACAGATATACCGGATTGGTACTCCAAGTACTTTTTTGGTCTTGTCGGGAATTTTGATCAGGGGCCTGTTGTAAAGCGGCTGACTGGCGTACGTTACCCTTGCGGTGCTAATATGGCGTTTAGAAGAAAAGTATTTGAGGAAATAGGATATTTTAATACCGATTTGGGAAGAAAAGGTGGTGGGCTGCTCGCCAACGAGGAGAAAGATATTTACCTGCGCATTTTGGAAGCCAATCATGAGGTGTACTATTTGCCGCATGTATGGGTATTACACAAGGTTGAGTCTAATAAGTTTGATAAAGCATACGTAAGACGGCATAGCATGGGCATAGGTGGTGGAGAAAAGCTAAGGCTCAAAGGAAATTTGGCAGGGCAGGTACTGAAGTTTGTAGAATATGTGATGAAGTGGGGGTATGCTGTCCTTTATGGAGTAGGTTTTATTTTCAAAGGTCAGTGGAGCAAGTTTGTGATGCTGGAGCGCTTTCGATGGTGGGTGATTATGGGGTTCCTTTATCCCGAAAGAGCAAACTGATAAACAGAACGATTGACGATTTACAACGCAATCAGCTTTAGTTGGTGCATATTCGATAGATTTGATAAAATAAAAAGAAAAAGAATTGCTTTTACAAAAACCTTTGAACGAAAATCTGGAACTTATCGTCCGACAGGTGGTAGGATGCTTTTTGGTATAAAGGCGATACAGTGTATGGGTGCGCAGATGGGAATCTTAACTCATCTTGGGGTTTTGTGGGTTTTAGTTCAGGTCATGGGGAACCTGGAGGCGGTATAAATTTTCTTTTTGGTTATAATTATGACACTTCTTATGTGCCTTGGGTAGCCCCGAGTGGCTTCTACGTTAAGCCAAAGTGTTGGGGAAGTTGGTAGCTGCTTTAATTTCCTGTATTTTAGTATATAATAATTTTTAATTAATATTCATGTGAAAAATTTAAAACTTGCGGCACTTTTGTTGATGTTTATGAGTCTCGCAATTAAGTCTCAAGCTACACAATATGTAATTATTCACGAGCAGGGGGCTTGGGGCTATGTTCAACTGACTTATGTTGATAAACCCCAAAATTTAGAAAAGTGGTATTGCGACAAAAAGGATGATATTTACTACCGTGCAAAAGGTGCCTTTGGAATACCTGTTAGAATTTCGTCGAAAGTACGTACCTCGCAGGCTACACAATATGTTGTTATTCATCAGAGGTTTTCAGGCGCAGTTCGACTGATTTATGTTGATAAACCAGAAAATTTGAAAAAGTGGTATCATGACAAAAAGAATGATATTTACTACCGTGCAAAAAATTACTTAGGAATACCGGTAAAAGTTTCGTCGAAAGTGCGGACTTCGGAGGTCAAAGGATAGCGAATTGAGCATATTGCGTATAGGTTTGCCTGGGTATTGCCTACGGCAAACTCGGGTATCGGAATTTGTGCGGTGAAATCCTTAAATTTGACAGATAAAACCGAATATATTGCTGCTCCAAAAACCTTTAAACGAAAATCTGGAACTTATCGCCCGGCAGGTGGTAGAGGGATTCATACTCGGATTGCACAAGAGTCCGTTTCATGGGTTCTCAGTAGAGTTTGCCGAGCATAGATTGTACAATCAGGGAGATCCGCTCAGGCATATCGATTGGCGGGTTTTTGGTCGTACCGACAAGTTATTTGTTAAAAGGTTTGAAGAGGAAACTAACCTGCGTTGTTGTATCGTATTAGATACGTCCTCTTCCATGCAGTTTCCCAGGGATTCCGAAAAGGTTAACAAGCTACAATTTTCCTGTGTTGCTGCTGCCAGCCTGATGCAATTGATGAAACGACAACTGGATGCTACCTCATTGGCAATGTTCGATGAAAGTGTGTATTTCTTTTCAGAGTGTCGGTCTTCGCCTACGCATTATAGAATGCTCACTAATGAGTTGCAACGTACGCTGAACCTGGAGACTGATAACAAAGCAACCAATGCTGCTGGTGCGTTGCACCTTGTAGCCGAGCAAATGCATAAACGGTCGCTCGTCGTAATATTCAGCGATATGATGGACGATGCAGACAATATTGAAGATATGTTTGCCGCATTGCAACATTTGAGATATAACAAACATGAGGTGATTTTATTTCATGTTACCGACGGAGCACAAGAGCTTGACTTTGAATTCGAAAACAGACCCCTTGAGTTTGTCGATATGGAAAGTGGAGAAAGGGTAAAGCTACAACCGCATCAGATAAAGGAAGAGTATATAGAAAAAATGAATGCATTTAGGCTTGAGGTAGAGCGCAGGTGTCATCAATACCATATAGATAGGGTGGAAATTGACTTGTCAAAGCCCGTAGAAGAGGTGTTGCATTCGTTTTTGGTTAAGCGAAATAAATTGATGTAATCTGCTTTTTTTTTTCTACATTTGCAGCCCGAATTACCCGACCCGTTCAGGCGGGGGTAAAATTGTAGTCCGCTTAGGCGGATGGGTAAGCGGTTTGGGGTATGAAGAAAAACCGGGAATTTGAAATAGCCTGGCAGGGGTTGAAACTCGGACCACATTCTTATATATACGATATTGATGATCGTTTTATGCAGGTGTGGGGTGTTGATTCGGATTTGAAGAATTGGGATGCACACGTAACTTTGGGTTTTGATAAACATGAGAATTTCTTCATGTTGCACTTTGATATAGATGGGAAAGTATCGGTACCTTGCGACCGTTGTGGGGATGAATTTGAATTGAAGCTTTGGGATGAATTTAACCTGATTATTAAGTTAATCGGAGGCGATGATTCAGAATTGCCGGAGGAAGAAGACGATGTTGTGTTTATTCCTTACAGCGAGACAGTGTTAAATATCAGTAAATGGCTCTATGAGTTTCTGATGTTAAGTGTACCTTTGCAGCACATACACCCCGATAAACCGGATGGATCGAAAGGGTGTAGCGAAGAAGCTTTAAGTCTGCTAAGTAGTTTGTCAGACGATGAAGAAAAGGTAAACCCGCTGTGGAAAGGTCTGGAGGCATTCAAAGATGTAGCTGACGATGCCCCGAAGCAGAAAAAGAAGAAAAAGTAGTATTTAATAAGTTTAACAATTATAAATTAAGTAAAATGCCTAATCCTAAAAGACGACACTCGCAACAAAGAGGCGCAAAACGCAGGACGCATTACAAGGCAACAGCTGAAACCTGGAGCATCGATAGAACTACAGGCGAAAGTCACTTGCGTCATCGCGGTCACTGGGTTGAAGGAAAGTTGTATTATCGCGGCAACGTGGTAGTGGACAACAACCCTGAGATTATCGAGGAGCCGACCGAACCAAATCAATAACCATCGCATTTTAACTGAATGAAGATAGCGCTCGACATAATGGGGGGCGATTATGCGCCAGCTGAAGCCATGAAAGGCGTACAGCAATTCTTTGAGCAGATGCCCGATTCTCCGGTGCATATGTTGCTTATCGGGAATCCTGAAGCCGCCGCACAATATCTTCATATGTTAGAGCCTTACCAGAGTCGGTACACACTGATTCCGGCAAGTCAGGTTATTGGGATGAACGAGCACCCAACGAAAGCATTAAAGGAAAAACCGGAATCCAGTATTTCTATTGGCTTTGGCTTGCTGAAAAACGGCATGGCTGAAGCCTTTATTAGTGCGGGCAACACCGGCGCTATGATGGTCGGTGCCATGTACTCCGTCAAGGCTATTGAGGGTGTACTCAGACCTACCATAGCAACACCAATTCCTCGTCTCGATGGAAGGTTCAACTGTATCCTTGACGTTGGTATCAATGCAGACTGTAAGCCGGAGCATTTGGCGCAGTTTGCTCAGTTAGGCTCTTTGTATGCTCATCACATATTGGGTGTCGAAAAACCTCGTATAGGTTTACTCAATCTTGGAGAAGAGGAAGGCAAAGGCAATTTGCTTGCTCAGGCCACCTATCCGATTTTGAAAGAACTCAAGGGTATCAACTTTATCGGTAACGTCGAAGGTCGGGATGTGTTTTACGACAAGGCCGACGTGATAGTTTGTGAAGGCTTTGTCGGCAATGTGGTGATAAAGATGGCTGAATCTGTTTATGACATCTTTAAAGTTCAGAAAGGTATTAAAGACGAGTTTTTAGATAGATTCGATTTTGAGGTGTATGGTGGTACACCCATACTGGGCATCAACAGCCCGGTGATTATAGGTCATGGCATTTCTCATGCTTTGGCTTTTCGCAATAAAATAGAGTTGGCGAGTAAGCTCATCAGTTCCAACCTAATTGGAACTTTCAAGGACAGTTTCGGACAAGGGTAATCTTTTCTTCAGCGTTCGATTTTCAACGAATCATTATTAGGTAATAGCTACATGCTAAGCTGCTGCTGCATTATGCATATATTTGTATAGTGTCACCTTTTATTATATTACAGTCCCGTAGAATAAAGGCCAATTTGTTAGTTTTTGTTCTTCTTGTTATTACCGCCATACTGGTGCTCGGTATAGGGTATATACATAAGGATATGCTTCAGAGTTGCGGGTATTTGTTAGCTATGTTCCTTTGTGCGATGTCAATTGATTTCATAGCATCCCGGAAGTCACACGCGGGTAACTACATTGTTCGGAACCCGGTCAAAGAGTCTGTTGGTATAGCCATAAGTTTGCTGATTGGTATCATTTGTCTTGCTATTAGATTTGTGGGACCTTGGGAGTCTATATCCGGCTTGCCACGTATAATTGTGGGCGTGTCAATGATGATATTTGCTTTCCCGGTAGTTATTGCTGCCATATTGCTGCTTTTTAGATACAAGCCTCGCGAGTTGGGGATAAGGTTGCAAGGTTTTTGGTCTGTATTGCCGGTTATTGCAATAGTTGTGATTACAGCTCGTGTAGTAGCTCCGGACAGTATGACCCTCGACCATCTAATGTCGACTGAAGGAGGTGTTGTAATGGTTGTACTTTCCGGCCTGATGCTTGCAGGTCTACCTGAGGAGTTCTTGAAAATGGCAGGGCAGACACGATTTGGTGCTCTTCTCAGAAATAAGGGTGCGGGGTGGCTTATCATTACTATTATTTGGGCAGTTATGCATATGCCCAAGTTTTACTCAGACGGACATAACGTCAAGGAGGCTGTGATAGGTGCGGTAAGAATTATGCCCATCGGTCTAATGTGGGGATATCTTTCTCATCGTACAAAGAGTATCCTCCCTGCCATATTGGTTCATGGTACCAATATATGGGGACTTCAAAACTTCTGATATAGTTTTGGCGTCTTGTTTACAAATTCAGATGTAGCAAATTAGCAACACAAATAAGATTGAATGATTCTCCATAAATACATAGATACTCCCGTAGGGAAAATGCGCATGGCAGCTACCGATGCCGGTATCTGTCTGTTCGATTTTCAGTACAGAAAGAGTATTGACAATATTGTAAAGCGGATAGAAACGCATGCCGGCGATACGCTTGTAGAAGGGGAGCATCCTCACTTCGAGCAGTTAGAAAGACAGATAGGTGAGTACTTTGCCGGTACGCGTAAGCACTTTGACTTACCGCTGCATTTGTTAGGTACACCCTTTCAGATAAGCGTATGGCAAGGACTCCAAAAGATACCCTATGGCGAAACCCGCTCCTACAAACAACAATCAATATTTCTGGGCAACGAGAAAGCAATAAGAGCAGTTGCCGGCGCTAATGGAGAAAACGGTATTGCTATTATCGTTCCTTGTCATAGAGTTATTGGGGAAAACGGCAGTCTTACGGGGTACGGTGGCGGGCTGCAACGCAAAAAGTGGCTGCTGGATCTGGAAAACAAGCATTCCGGCAATACAATGCAGGGGGAGTTGTTCGGCTAGCCAAATGCGTTACTGCAACCCTCTGCTCACTTGTATCATCTTAAGCGCAGCAATGGCCGCTTCTTCACCCTTGTGTCCATGTTCTCCACCCAGACGTTCCCATGCTTGTGGCTCATTATCAAGCGTCAGTACACCAAAAATTACCGGAATAGGTAGGTTGATATTCAGTTGGAGAATGCCGTCAGTTACGGCTTTGCTTACATAGTCAAAGTGTGGAGTGCCACCACGTATCACAGCACCGAAGACAATAATGGCTTCCGGTTGCTCCGCTTTGCCCTGATAATGCTCCCATACCTTCTTTGTCGCATAGGGTAGTTCAAAGGCACCGGGAACGACAGTCTTGCTGGTCACTACTGCCCCGAACTCTTCAAGAATTCGTGTGCAACCATCCATCAGTTTGCTAACAATACTATCATTCCATTCAGTATAGATGATAGCAACTTTTGCTGCCGTTAGCGAAGCAAGCGCTTCGGTATTCATTAAACTGTTGCTGTCATTAGACATTGCCATGGCTTTTCTGTTTAATCACAAAGATAAATACATACAGGCATGTAGCGTACTTTTATCGTTGCAGTTTAAATATTGACATATTTATCATTACAATAATGCCCGTGCGACAGCACCGACGTTGATACGCCCTCTCCTTTGCCTGTCCCGATGCAATCGTGGGGAGAGGGTCGAGGAGAGGTTTTATGCTTTGGGTATTTTTTGTGTCAGTCAGAAGTTTGTTAGTTGCTACACACCTCCCTCTCTATTGCCTGCCCCGATGTAATCGTGGGGAGAGGGTCGAGGAGAGGTTTTATGCTTTGGGTATTTTTTGTGTCAGTCAGAAGTTTGTTAGTTGCTACACACCTCCCTCTCTATTGCCTGCCCCGATGCAATCGTGGGGAGAGGGCCGGGGAGAGGCTATATGCTTTCGTTATTTTAATATCAGTCAGAAGTTTGTTAGTTGCTACACACCTCCCTCTCTATTGCCTGCCCCGATGCAATCGTGGGGGAGAGGGCCGGGGAGAGGCTTTATGCTTTCGTTATTTTAATATCAGTCAGAAATTTGTTAGTTGCGGCACACCTCCCACTCCTTTGCCTGCCCCGATGCAATCGTTGGGAGAGGGTCGAGGAGAGGCTTTATGCTTTCGTTATTTTAATATCAGTCAGACAATTGTTAGTTGCTACACACCTCCCTCTCTATCGCCTGCCCCGATGCAATCGTGGGGAGAGGGTCGGGGAGAGGCTTTACCTCCCGGCACTTTTATCGTTTAACGGTTAAACTCCATTCCGGTAACTATCAGATTGCTGTTGGCACGTGCCAGTATTTTGCCTTCCATGTCATACACATGACACTCCACATTAATTATCTTTTTCCCAACTCTTAGCACCTTAGATTCGGCCCTTAGTCGCGCTCCTTCTTTAATAGCGTACAGAAAGTCAACATTAAGCGTTAGCGATGTATAATGTTGCTCTGTATCTAAGCTTACTACCGCCCAACCAATTGCCTCATCAATAACGAGGCTCATCATGCCCCCGTGTATATGTCCGTACGGGTTCGTCATTTCCTTCCTGACAGTCGTAGACAATACCGCTTCCCCTTTTTCAATATGCTCCAATGTAAACTGCAGCCAATTACCGGCATCTGACCTTGAGTCAGTAACAACCTTACCCAAATATGTTTCCTTTATGAATTTCAGTACGTTACCGCTTGGTATATCCTTATATCCCATTGTGCAAATCTCAAATTCCGTTTCGCAAATTCCAAATTCATTTAAAAACAATTACTTTAGTTGCATGGACATGACAGCCGGTGAAAAACCGATATTAAACTCTTCCCGTCCGGTACAGCGTGCCTGGTCTATGTACGATTGGGCAAACTCTGCATACAATCTGGTTATTACATCCACCATCTTCCCTGCTTATTACAATGCTGTCACTACCGTCACAGAAAACGGGGTAATAGTCAACGATACGGTATCTTTCTTTGGCTACAAGGTCAAGAACAGCTCGCTATTTGACTACTCAATTGCGATGGCGTACCTGTTGATTGCAATCCTCTCGCCAATTCTCTCGTCAGTAGCCGACTATAAAGGAAATAAGAAGCGATTTATGCAGTTGTTCTGCTATATCGGAGCTATATCATGTTGCTGCCTTTTTTTCTTCAGGAGCAATACAGTTGAGTTGGGCATAATCTTTTCTGCATTGGCGGCATTAGGGTATTGTGGTAGTCTGGTGTTTTACAACGCCTATTTGCCGGAGATAGCATTGCCCGATGAGCGGGACAAAGTAAGTGCTCAGGGGTTTGCCTATGGCTATGTCGGTAGCGTAATCCTGCAACTGATTTGTTTTGTGTTTGTGTTGGCACCCGAGTTGTTTGGCATTACCGACGACACATTTGCTCCGCGCCTGTCTTTTGTATTGGTAGGTATATGGTGGGTCGCATTCGCACAGATTCCTTTCCGGAAATTACCCAAAGGTGTTGCTTTGCCGCAGAAGCCACAGTTCAGCGTATTAACCAACGGGTTTCGGGAGCTGGCAAAGGTATGGGGACAGATAAAACAACTCCCCAAACTCAAAACTTATCTGCTCTCCTTCTTCTTTTATAGTATGGGCGTGCAGACGGTGATGCTGGCAGCAACTATATTCGGAAGTAAAGAACTGCAATTAGAAACCGGACAGCTTATTGGTGCAATTCTGGTGATACAGTTGGTCGCCGTCGCCGGAGCATACCTAATGGCCAAACTTTCTGACCGGTTTGGCAATTTGCAGGTGTTGCTGTTTGTCGTATTTATCTGGATAGGCGTATGTATTGCCGCATACTTTACCTACACGGCTACGCAATTCTATATAGTGGCGGCTATTGTTGGATTGATAATGGGCGGCATACAGTCGTTAAGCCGTTCTACTTACTCCAAGCTGATGCCACCAACACACGATACCGCTTCCTTTTTTAGCTTTTACGATGTTACCGAAAAGCTCGCAATCGTAATAGGCATGTTGTCATTCGGGTTTATAGACAGCATCATGAATATGCGTAGTGCTATTTTGGCGCTGATAGGCTTCTTTGCATTGGGCGCTATCGTACTTTTTATGGCTATGAGGGCGAAGGACGAACATCCCGATGTAACACAACTTTAAGCCGCTTTGCTTTTGCCTGCCTCAAAGGAAACGTATCTTTGTAGGAACAGGTATATTGTTTCCTGGAGCTTAAATTACAATATAATGAAACTACACACAGTAAATGCAGGATATTTTAAGTTAGATGGTGGCGCTATGTACGGCGTTGTGCCAAAGTCAATGTGGAATAAGGTAAACCCCGCCGACGAAAATAATATGTGTACCTGGGCAATGCGTTGTATGCTTATAGAGCATGGCAACCATCTGATACTGGTAGATACCGGTATGGGATATAAGCAGGACGAAAAGTTTTACAGTCACTTTTATCCCCATGGAGAAGACAGTATCGAAAAGGGGTTGGCGGCGCTCAACTATACAACCGATGACATTACCGATGTGTTCCTAACCCATCTGCATTTCGACCACTGTGGAGGTGCTATAAGGCGTGAAGGTGATAAACTGGTTCCTACGTTTAAAAACGCTTTATACTGGAGTCAGAAGCAACATTGGGAGGCCGCAGTGCATCCCAATATCCGTGAAAAAGCCTCATTCCTTAAAGAGAACATACTACCGATACAAGAGAGTGGTCAACTCAGGTTTGTCGAGGTTGCCGATGGCGAAGAGTGGCTGCCGGATATCCGCGTACGATATGTAAACGGACACACCGAGGCGATGATGCTGTTGCAGATTAAATGCAATGAAGGAACATTGCTGTACTGCGCCGATCTATTGCCGAGCTTAGGACACATTTCATTACCCTGGGTGATGGCGTACGATATGCGACCATTAGACACCCTGTCAGAAAAGGAAAGATTGCTTCAGGAGGCAGTCGCCAATAACTGGCTTCTGTACTTCGAGCATGACCCGGGCATAGAGTGCTGCACTTTAAAACAAACCGACAGAGGTATCAGGCCTGATGAGACATACAAGTTGGCGGAAACAGGCATCAATCAGTAGTACAGCCTATTCATCATATTTCAGATATACCGGGTTAGCATCCATTAGCGTGGTGCCCCGGTATTTCATTTTTATGTCTTCGATATAGATTTTTACATCAGGTCCATCCTGTGACTTTATCTTTCTGACCAGAGAGTCAGTTAGCTCTGCCCCCGTTACATACACAGGTCCGTAAAACCCCTTTCCCGGTGCTATCATAGAGAACTTATAGGACACAACCGGACAGTTGTTTACATCAGCGAGGAGCATAGAGTTGTACAGCACTTTGTTACGTGTCGTGAGGGTTGGTACTACCTTGCCGTCTTCGTAGGTCTGTCTGGGTATTCTGCCTAAGCTTATTTTAGGGATCCGCATCTTTACTTTCTGCGCCCGGCACACACCGCCAAGGGTTAGCAAGACCACTGCAAGCAGCAAAAAGATACGTTTGTTCATTGATGTTGGGATTATTGCTTTTCTTCAGTTTCCTGCTCGTTGTAGTAGTATTTAAGAGCCGGAGAGGTTGCGTCTTTTTCGTGGCAGTTAAGGTGGATGTCCTGTACGTGCACCGTTACATTAGGGTAGTCCCACTTGGCAATAGTGTTCTTTTGTGTCTCGGACAATTTCCAACCGACAGCATGTAGCGGTCCGTAGAATGGTTGTCCCGGCGCACTTAAAGAAATAGTAAAGCTCGATACCCTGCAGCCGACCGAGTCGGTGGTCAGGTATTCTGCATTCTTCAGATACTCATGTGTCGTATTGTACGTTGGTATATCAGCAATCCACACACGGGGTGGAGGCAGTGGTTCGTCTTCACTTTTGTGTTTCTTTTTTCTCTGCCCGAAGGACAACAGCGCAGGCAACAACAAGACCAATAAAAACGATACCTTTTTCATGCAAATATTTTGCAGAAAGGTACATAAAACTCAATAAAATGGATTGAAAGAAATGTTATTATTGGCTACACCTTTTGCAACAACACATTGGCAGTAGCCACTATCCCTTCTTCTCTTCCCACAAAACTTAGTTGTTCAGTAGTTGTAGCTTTAATAGATATATCGTCTATAGCTACTTCCAGAATGTCGGCAATAACCTGACGCATTTCATCCACATACTTTCGGATTTTGGGGGCTTGCAGCAGTATGGTGCTATCTGCGTTCACTAACTTGTAGCCCTTAGCCTGTACCAGTTCGTATGATTTCTTCAGCAGTATTTTGCTGTCAGCTCCTTTGTATGCCATGTCCGTATCAGGGAAGTGCAGCCCTATATCACCCAGCCCCAACGCTCCAAGCAGCGCATCGCAGATGGCATGCAGCAATACATCCGCATCAGAATGGCCCAATGCACCTTTGTGGTGAGGTATGTGTATACCTCCGAGCCAAAACTCACGCCCCTCTACTAACTGGTGAAAATCTATTCCCTGACCTATTCTGAACATAAGATATTAATTATACTGACTGAAAACGCCTCAAAAGTAACTAATCAATGGCAGTATTTATGCCAAAGCCTTTGCATAGCTATGTAGAGGACAAAAGGTGTGCAGCTTCTCGCCTGCACACCTTTTGTAATAATTAGCCAATTTAATGGCAACCTATTTCTTGACTACTATTTGCTTGCTCACTGAGAAATTGCTGTTATAAACACGTACCACATAGTTGCCGCTATAGAATGTGCGGGTGTCTAAGTATGATATAGTGCTTCCTTGATTGATTACTGACGTCTGCATCAGTCTTCCGGTTATGTCATAGATTGCTATGTTAAGGCTTTCTTTCAGTATGTTTCCTGCTTGTATTGCTACAATATCGCGGGCAGAGTTTGGTGCGATTGTTATCTCCGGATTTTGCGTAGTGTTGGCAACGGCTGATGTGCCGGGTGAATAGGTTGTAACAGTTTCTGTAACGGATGTTACTTTCTGTGCTGATACAACTCCGTAGAACGTTGGTCCTACTGCATAGGGATATGCAGAGTTCCATTGGTCATCAACCGTACAGAAGTATGCGTATGTTCCTGCAGGGTATTCCGGTGTTACACAAAAGCGTCCGTTATGTTCGTCAAGGTAGTCAGGCTGTGCCGATGTAGGTGCTGTATATGCATAGTCTTCCCTGAAGTAGCCCAACGGATAAGTCGCATTAACGTCCGGTCCCGGTGTTACGGTAGAGCCATCGGCATAGGTGGTGCGTGTGGTTATAGAGCGCAGACTGTAGCTGCTCTTTATCCGCACTATGCCACCTGTGCCATCCGTATTTTTGTACCCGTATGCGCCATATATAGGATATCCGTCGTGAGCAAAGCCAATCAGGGGAGAGTGGACATCGCTGTCAATCACATAAAGCCCATCTGCATCGTACACATTGCAAATTGTAGAGATTACTGTTTTGTCCAGCTTAAAGGCACTTGGGTTCTGATGATGATGATAGTTGCCCATTGCAGGGTGTCCCTTAGCGCAGTCGAAACCATCACGCTCAGCTACTATCGCATCTCTGTTCCACACACCATCGCCCATGCCGCCACCGGGTCCGCCGGCAGTGGTGCCGGTAGCGTTTTTCCACGAAACACCGTCTCTGTAATCAAATAGCGCAACTCCGTTAATAAACGTCCCGATATTTCCGGGCGTCGTAGGAGTGGGTGTTCCCGTTTTCGGAGTGGGGTTTAATGGTATCTTGAAAATTGCATTTTGGTTAGTGGCTAAAGAAGGGTTGCCATCAAGGAATGGCCCGGTTATATAGGCCGGTATGCCCTTGGTATGTACATATACCCAGTCGGTAGAGTACTGAACAGTTTGCACGTTGGCAGGGTCTGAGTCGGTAAAGGGTGTAGAGTTGCCCGCTACATAGTGCCTGCCGGTGATGCCGGTTGTGTTTATCATCCAGGATGTAATTGCCGGGTTGGTTTGTGCTTGTAGCCCAAGCGCGCTAAGGAGTAAAGCCGGTATTATGGTTAGTTTCTTCATTGTGAGTCTTTTTTTTCGTTCTTAAATAGTTAGACGATGCTTTCTTGTTAATCCCTCGCTTGCTCTAAAACATTTCCCCGCGGGTACGAAAATGCCTGGTTAAAAAGGTACTCTTTGTCTGTAAGGGTTAGTAAAAAAGCCAGTAAATCAACCTGCTCGTTAGAGGTTAATATTATTGGTTTGCGCAGCTCCGGTGCCAGCGTAGGGCTGTGTACTATCCCCGATGTGTAGTGTTTAATAACGTCCTGCAATTTCTTAAACCTACCGTCATGCATATAGGGATACGAAAACTCAATATTGCGTAGGGTTGGTATCTTAAAGTGTAGGGAGTCGGCAGGGTTGTGCGTGATTTTCATTCTTCCAAAATCATTGAGGGTCGTGTCAACAGCCAAGCCATTGTTGGCAAATTCATTTGTTGTGAACAGGGGCTCTTTGTGACAGGAAGCACAGTTCTTTCTGAACAACTTGTATCCGTTGTCTTCCTGTGGCGTAAATGCAACACCGGGTTCGCGCCGCACTACCCGGTCATACTTGGAGTTGGCACTTACCATAGTTAGCATAAACTGGGAAATAGCTTTCAGGAAGTTCGCTCCCGTAATGCTACTATCATTAAAGGTATTGTAGAATAGCATTCTGTATTTATGCGAACCTCTGAGTTTTGCTATCACCGTATCTATATCAGAACCCATTTCTGCGGGGTGGGAGATAGGTGCCAGCGGCTGCATGTCCAGGTGATTAATAGCGCCGTCCCACATAAACAGTTTGCCCCATGCCAGATTGGTTAATGCAGGTGAGTTTCGTGTGCCTATTTTGCCGTCGATGCCGTGACTCAGATCGTGGTCAACATGTGTGAATGCGGTGTATTGCAGGTGGCAACTCGTACAGGATATAGTACTGTCGGCAGATAGAATAGGGTCATGAAAAAGCACCCGACCTAATAATATGCCGTCGGCAGACAATGGATTTTTACTGAAGTTGTAAACCGGTTCCGGCCAGCCATCAGGTACAGTAAAGTTGTGCTTTGGTACAGGGGTTAGCGCTACGGCTATCAGCCACAGTAAACCAATAGATATGATTACAAATCGCTTCATTATTTGATGCTGAAAATACCCGCTGCTTTTCGGGATAGCATTACAGCTTCTTTGCCGGGAATCATCACCGTATTTTGTTCGGCAGGGTCTATATCTTTTAGTAGTTTACTAATGTCTCCAATTATTTGTATCGATTTGTTGTTGCTAACCTTTAACTGTACTGTTTGAATAGTAGCAAAAGGGGCTGCATAACCACCAAGGTGAAAGTGAAATTCATTCTTTCGGGTGGGGCAGGCCGGGTTTGTTCCTTCCAGCTTGAAGTTGATATACCCGCTCTGCCAGGTCCAGTACATGCCCTTGGTCGGGTCTAGGTCGCCACCCATTGCGCCCGATACATTCGTTGTGCTATCTATACCCAGATGAAAGCGTATCTGGTCATAACTCAGTGACTCAGGTACCGCCAAATTCAGCTTCAGGGTATTGGTGGCTGATAAGTCCAGCAAGTGGTAACTATTTTGTTCTTCCCACTGTAGCTTGCCTCTATCGTAGAGTTGTATGTTTGATATGTAGTACCGGAGCGTTGTGAACACATATCCGTCATAGGGCTGCCCGCGCTCCAACTCTAGCGGAGCATCGCCATATACAAATGAGTATGTAACCGGGATGCCTTTTGTCTGTTGTGCTACCGTAGCCTGTGTATAGAGCACAAACAGTGCTATCAATATAGTGATAGTATACCTCAACGACGTGGTCTTTTAGGCAGGTGTGGACCAGCAAACAATCGAGCGATGTCGTGCGACAACTCCTCAAAATACGGTTGCTGCTCCGGCGTGCATAGTTTTTTTATGTCGGTAAAGTGCTCGTAGTTTGTTTGCTCAATGCGTTGTTGGGTATTTGCTATTTCTTGTATGAGCGAGTCCTTTAATGCTGCGTCTTCTGCTGACGTCAGGGTTGCGTACAATGCTCGTTTTATGTCGCGAATGTGTTTGTCTTCGTTTTGTATCGTTTCATGATGTGTTTTTATGAGCTTGTCATAGTCTGCGACTTGTTGTTTATTAAAGTGCAGTCGCTCTATCACAATGTCGCGCGGACCACCATGTTTTCCCGGAGGTGGTGGCATATGGGGCGGTTTGTGAAGCAACATAAAGCCCACCAGCATCAGATTAGACACCAGCAACCCCGCAATGAGAATATATAGAAGTTTTGTTTTTTGCATCGTCTTAGTAATATAGTGAGTTGTTTGTCTGCAGGTTCATTTGCTCCACCAGATTGGCAGGTTGCTGTGTGCCTGTCTGCGACGATGAATAATTTGATACCGTATATACATTAAGCACTGCAATAAGAATAAACGACAAAACAGTCGCCCACACCCATTTTGGTGATACCTGAGGCAGCGCTGCATCTGCAATTCTTTGCCTGATTCGTGTCAGCAGAAATGGCGGTGCTTCCACCCTTTGTAAAGCGTCCAGTTGGTTTAATGAGTCGTATTTGTTGTCCTGTTTCATACTGTTTTCGTTTTATTAGACGATGCTTTTGTTATTTTCCCTCGCTTGTCTGTATCATTTTTGAAAGATTCGTTTTTGCCCGCTGTATGAGCGATTCGGCAGCTTTGGGACTTATGTCCATTATTTCGGCTACTTCTGCCTGCGATTTTCCCTCGGTTTTATTGAGTAATAGTGCGGTTTTTTGATTGGGTGGCAGGTTGTTGATGTGCCGAAACAGACCCGCAACGGCTTCCTTTTGTTCCAATTGCACCCCCGGATGGTCAAAATGACCCGGTTCAAATAGCTGTTCCCCGCTATTGACGAACAGGGAAGTCAACAACCCAAAGCGCCGCTTGCGCTTACGTGCCTTTATATAATCCAGCGACTTATTAATGGTGATGCGATATATCCAGGTAGATACGTTTGACTGGTGCCGAAAAGAGTCTAACGACTTATGTACGGCTACAAAGACATCTTGCGTGATTTCCTGAGCGTCCTCATAATTCTGGATATAGTTGAGCGCAAGGTTAAATACCATGTCTTTGTATTCGGTATATAGTTCCTCTAAGCTCAATGCGCAGTCATTTACGGAGTAAAGATAGAAATATAAAGTGCGAAAGGCGGTGTCATACTTAACCTGAGTTTGTACTGAGGTGTCATTGCTTCAGAAGGACCTGTCACCCTGCCTGAGTTTACACCGGGGAACCGAAGTGCCGAAACACGCTTTGTGTGTAGCCTGTCACCCCGCCTGAGTTTACACTGAGGAACCGAAGTGCCGAAACATGCTTCGTATGTAGCCTGTCACCTGGCCTGAGTTTACACTGAGGAACCGGATTGCCGAAACATGCTATGTGCGTAGCCTGTCACCCCGCTTGAGTTTACGCTGAGGAACCGAAGTGCCGAAACATGCTATGTGTGTAGCCTGTGACCCTTTCAGAGTTTACACTGAGGAACCGAAGTGCCGAAACATGCTTTGTGTGTAGCCTGTCACCCCGCCTGAGTTTACACTGAGGAACCGAAGTGCCGAAACATGCTTTGTGTGTAGCCTGTCACCCTGACCTGAGTTTACACTGAGGAACCGAAGTGCCGAAGGGGGACAGCGTGTGTTAGCCTTCAAATGAGTATCCCTCAACTTGCTTGTCATGCTGACGAAAGGAAGCAACTATCACAAAGCATGAGTAGCAAATGTTTACTTAGTCGACATCAAATTTTGAGGGCTAATCTGGTCGATTTCGTCAATCGTGAGCTTTAAAGCCCCCCGTGTTTGCCGTAGGTTGTCCCTACGGCAAACACAGTAGTCGGTTTCTGACCGACAAATAGTATTACTCTTGCAATTGACTGCCCAATTACCCCTCAAATCCCCTGATAGGCGAAGTCTCCCCACTTCGACCAGAACGGAGGTTAGTCGCCTGTCGCGGTGAGTGAACAAATTTGCTGCGCACAAACTCTTTGAAAATGACATCATGTGCTATTGCAGCAGCTAGCTCCCTTTTAGGGGTGGGGGTAGATTCGAATTTAGTAAAGAACCTCTTGTCAATGGCAGCCGCGCCGAACCGTGGCAGTGTGCGTTGGTATTATATATGTGCGTCAACCTGAGTGGACAATTTGCTGCGCACAAACTCTTTGAAAATGACATCATGTGCTGTTGCAGCAGCTAGCTCCCCTTTAGGGGTGGGGGTAGATTCGAATTTAGTAAAGAACCTCTTATCATTGGCAGCCGTGCCGAACCGTGGCAGTATGCGTTGGCATTATATATGTGCGTCAACCTGAGTGAACAATTTGCTGCGTACAAGCACTTTAAAAATGACATTTTGTGTTGTTGCAGCAGCTAGCTCCCCTTTAGGGGTGGGGGTAGATTCGAATTTAGTAAAGAACCTCTTGTCAATGGCAGCCGCGCCGAACCGTGACAGTGTGCGTTGGCATTGTATATGTGCGTCAACTTGAGTGAACAATTTGCTGCGCACAAACTCTTTGAAAATGATATTTTGTGTTGTTGCAGCAGCTAGCTCCCCTTTAGGGGTGGGGGTAGTTGCAAATTAAGTTCAACTACCCACGTTTGCCGTAGGTTGTACCTACGTAATAATCGGCAGTCAGTTTCCGACCGACGAATGGTATTCCTCTGGCATCTGACTGCCCAATTACCCCTCAAAACTGCTTCCATAGCGGAAACAAATTTGTATGATAGACACATAGCATCTTATGATAGGTCGAAAAAAGCACTATCATAAATAACCGATTTGTCAATCTCTGGCACTATGCAGATATTCACACGCTAAAACCTCCTATCACATGAAAACAGAACAAAAAATTCAGGCCAGGAACCTGTTCTTTCAGACAGAACTCACAAAAACACAAATCGCGCAAGCACTCAATATCAGCAGACGCACACTATCGTACTGGGTCAAAGAGGGCAACTGGAACAGACTCAAAGCCTCTGCAAACCACATGCCCGCCATTCTTGCCGAAAAATGCTACCACATATTCGGCCATCTTACAGATTATTACCTTTCGGAGCGGCGGTTAACCAATCCCGTCTCCTACAAAGAGGTAGATACACTTCACAAGCTCACGCTCACTATCAAAAACTTAAAAAGTCGCGCTACCATCAACGAAAGCATGCAGACGCTCAATTGTATGCTCGACAACATAAGGCAGCAGGATGCACCACTTGCCGAAAAGGTAGCCCCGTATGTTGAAGAGTACATTGAAAAGCGTGCGGATATCAATACCTCCGACCTCGTGCCCGATGATTTTACAGGTATCGGTGGGCGCATACCCTGGGAGCCGGAAGACAATACAGAAGCAGTTATCGACGCACGCGAAGACTTCTTCTCTGATCCTGAAACAGTTGAAACCTATAAAAAATACAATATTCCTTTCCCCGACGAAGATGAAATTAGTTCCAATCCACCCGCACCACCACGACTAACACCTGAAGAAATAAGAGAGAAACGCAACAACGAACGCTTGCGTTTCTTGCAGGAGTTGTCATCAAAGAAAGCAATACCCAAAGACGATGTACTTCAATCAAACCCTCACGAACTGGTTGATAGCATAGCATCTCCGCAACATTCAATGCAGCAGAAAGTGAGCAAAGAATGAGCAAAAATAAATTTTTATTTTGTTGTAACTAATTGATATACAATTACTTAATGAAAATTAAGTAAAATAAAAAATTCCAAATCAAAGTGCGCAAAAAACAATCACCAGGTTGCACAAAGGACAGAAGTAGTAACCCACATCGCCGTTAATCAAACTCCTTAGAAGGATTTTATAGCAGCGTTCATCTCGTCTTTTGTTGCTTTTGTGAGGGTGGCATCTATGGTGATACCATCAGTAAGTATCTGACTTGTTTTATAATAGTACCAGTTGTTTTTGTCGCGGGGAATAACCAACATGAAATTTGCGGCCGTACCCGTAGGTGCCCATCCCTTATATACGCCGGTTTGGGTCTCCCGATCGAATGATTCCTGATAAAGCACGGTGGCTACTCTTTCCGTCGAAAGCCCTGTGTAAACTACACTCCATACGTTTCCGGCAAAAGCTTCGTTGGTCAGTTTTACTTTGACGGTGATATTCTGGCCGGTGCCACTGTAATTATGCTGTCCGGCAACCCAATTGAAGGACGTGCATGAGTCGAACATAAAGAAGCGGCTGGCAGTAAGGGAAATGCCGGCTGTAGAAACAGTAGTGGCACCCGACGCTGAGGTGCCCGTAGCCCCGCTGACATTAGCCCAAGTAACAACGTGGTCTGCTGCATAGGTATTCCCATAATAAAGTTCCCTTGCGCCTCCGGTTGGTGTGCTGTCGGCATTAAACCCTATGCCGTATTTGTTCGGTGTCACTTCGTCTCCGTTCTGCGTACACTTAATTAAGACCTGACCTCCGCTTGTTAGCAAGTCAGAGCCGGTATTGGTTGACGTATAGTACTTCAGGATATCGCCGGCAGCATACATCTCGGTCAGCTCTATATTCACAGTGCCGGTGCTTATTTCATTGCCATCTTTGTCTTTGAAGGAATTGGGGTAAAAGCGCAAAAAAGTACCCTGTGGCCCTTGTATTTCTTTGGTGATTCCTGCTACTACCGAGAAGGACGTTGATGCAACGTGGAACTCGTCAAGAAGGGAAGAGGTATTGTTGCCAAGAATTGTGTTGTTCCCGGCGTCATAGTCGCTTTTGTTACACGACATCGTTAATAGCAAGGCTACACTGATAGTGAAAATGGAACCGATGGCATACTTCATAAAAATGGATTTGGGTATTAGTGTTTATAAAATAGTTTATTCAAAACAACAAAGGTTGAACGACAAATATATACAAAAGCCGGTCAAAAATTATGCCAAAAGAGGTGTGCGCCTTGGTTATACCTTTTGTGTATTCCGCTCCTCAATCTTCAACAGTCTAAAGAAGTCTGCTTCACTGACCTCCCGTACACAGCCCGGGGCAAGGTCGCCGAGGGTGATGTCTTCTATAGCTGTGCGTATCAGCCGACGGCATGGATGGCCAACGGCACGTACCATATTGCGTATCTGGTGTCGCTTGCCCTCATACAGAGTCATCTGCAGCCATGAGTGGGCAATGTGTGGGTTATGTTCTAGTTGTTCGGGGAATACATCGGGCGGTGTTTCGAGTAGCTGTACTTCGCAAGGTTGCGTATGGTAGTCGCCGCCGCCCCTGACAAGGATGGTAACGCCCTCACGTAGTTGCTGTACTTTTTCGGGTGTAATTATATTGAGTACACGTACGAGGTAGGTGCGTTTGTGAGGTGTTTTGCTCTCAAAGAGTAGTTTGGTTATTTTCTTATTGGTGGTAAGTAGCAGCAATCCCTCTGAAAGGCTATCGAGCCGACCGATATGATGTGTGCCTTTCGGGAATTCGAAATCGAGGTCACTAAGCAGGCACACATCTTCCACACTCACAAATTGTGATACCATATTGAATGGCTTGTTGAGTACAAAATAGCGGTGTTTGGGTGGTGTCATAGATTCTGTGCAAAGGTAGGGCGATAGGAGTTATGGTTATTAGGTGCAGCGGAGGCGACACAATACTTCTCTATGGAAAATGCGTTTAGCCTGTCACGGTGAGTGAACAATTTGCTGCGCACAACCACTTTGAAAATGACAGAATGTACTATCTCGGCACCACCCCAAGTCGGTAAATAAGGCGGTGCGATAGCCTGTCACCTTGAGCCGCGCCGAAAGGGTGGCAGTGTGCGTTGGCTATCGAGTGAGTGTTCAATAGCTCATCTGTCATTGGCAGCTGCGCCGAACAGTGGCAGTGTGCGCTGGGTAGTCGCTCGCAATTTTAATATCGCTCGCAATCCATATCCTTAATATCAAGGTTGGCACTTCAGTTTCACTGTGAAAACTCAGGCTCATGACGACAAATCGTAATCGACACGAGTATTACACCCCACCTCCCTCTCCTTTGGAGAGGGTCGGGGAGAGGCTTTATTTCAGATACAAATCAAAGTAGTCTGTGATTTTCTGCATCAGGTGTACTCTGTCTTTGCCACGTACATTGTGCTCGTAGCCGGGATATACAAAGTAGTCTACCTGTACGCCCTCGCTCACACAGTTTCTGAGGAAGTTGATGCTGTGCTGCCAAACCACCACATTGTCATCGGTACCGTGGATAAGCAGTAGTTTGCCTTTGAGGTTTTTCACCTTGTTCAGCAGGTTCGATTTTTCGTAACCCTTGGGGTTGTCATTTGGTGTGTCCATGTAACGCTCGGTGTACATAACCTCATACATACTCCAGTCCATTACCGGTCCGCCGGCTACGGCACATTTAAATACATCGGGTGCCTTAAGCATGAGTGAGGTTGTCATAAATCCACCAAAGCTCCAGCCATGTACCCCCATTCTGCCGGCATCTACATAGGGTAGCGATTTCAGGTACTCGACTCCTTTCAGTTGGTCGGCTATCTCTACATCTCCGAGGTGACGGAAAGTAGCTTGCTCAAATTTCAGACCCCTGTTCCAGCTACCTCTACCGTCCATCGTGAATACCACATAGCCACGCTGCGCCATGTATTCGTACCACAGGTTGCCACTTGCAGGGAATGAGTTGTGTAGCAGTTGCACATTTGGTCCGTTGTATAGATACACGATAGTCGGGTACTTTTTGTTTTTGTCGAAGTTGGTTGGGAGTATCAACTTGCCATACAGGGTGGTTACACCGTCGGCTGCTTTTAGTGTGATGTGCTTTATCTCTGGTCGGTTGTAGCCGGCAAGCGTGTTGTCCGCTTTCAGCACTTCCTGAGTCAGTGACCCGTCGGTGGCATATACGTAGGTGTTACGGGGAGTGTTGTAGGCACTGTATACGTCCAGTACATATTTTCCGTCGGGACTGCAAGTTGCTGAGTGCAAGCCGGGTTCGTTGTCTATGCGCGTCAGTTTGCCGTTATCAATGTCGACCGTATAAATGTGTTTCTCTAATGGAGATTCCTTAGAGGTTGTAATAATGAGTTTGTTGTTTTTTGCATCAATACCTTCTATATCATTCACTACCCACTTGCCGTGTGTAAGTTGGCGTATCAGTTTTCCGTCGGTGGTGTAGTGATAGAGGTGGTTGTAGCCATTGCGTTCGCTCTGCCAGATAAACTCCTCGTCATGGCCCGGTACAAAGGTGAGGGGATGTGTAGGGTGTACATATTTTGTGCTGGTTTCCTCAAACAGGGTGGCTATTTTTTCGCCGGTGGTAGCATTGTATTTGTTTAACCACAGGTGGTTTTGGTCGCGGTTGAGTATAGCTATGTATATAAACAGTTCGTCGGGGCTCCAGGTAACGGCGGTCAGGTAGTGGTCTTTGTCTCTTGTACCGGTTTTTAGCGTTACCGTTCTTTGTGTTGCTATGTTATACACCCGTAGCGTTACCTCATGCGAAGTGCCGCCAGCCATTGGGTATTTTATGAGGTCGGCATGAGCCGGTACTGTTCCCCACCTGATAATCGGATAGTCGTTGACCATGGTTTGGTCCATCCGGTAGTAGGCAAGGTAGTTGCCCTTTGGGGAGAAGAATATACCGCCATTAATGCCAAATTCGTCCCGGTGTACCGATTGTCCGCAAATGATGTTTTTGTCGGATTCCCGGGTGACAGCTACTTTGTTTCTGTTGATGCTATTGTCTTGTATCCAGAGATTATTGTCAATGGTGTAGGCTATGTTTTTGCTTTTGTCTACTGTTATGTTGGCTGCATTTTCCGGCAACGCAGCGGTATGTGTCCATTTCCATTTATCCCGAATAAGTACGCCCGTTACTACATTCGATTTGTTTACAAAGTAGGCTTCATTGTCGTCTATCCATGTGAGTTGTGGTGCCGACTTTACCTCAAACGGATAAGTACCCTGATTGATGGTGTAGGTTGCAGGTTTGGCTTTTGAGTAATCGGCGATTTTCCAGACCTGCTTTTTGCCTTCTTTTACTACCTGCCACAGCGCATCTGTGCCGGGCTGCCATGATGCGTTTTTTATTCGGTCGGGGGCAAGGGTGGTGTACATACCCAGGGTAGCCTCCTTTATGGTGAAGTTTTTCTTCTGTGCACGCAAGGGTGAAATAAATAGCAAGGTGGCGGCAGCCACAATATAATACCTGGAAAACTGATTCATGTTATTTCGTTTATCTGTAACAAACATAATGTAAATGATATAAAAAGTCGAGTATCGTAGAATAAGTAGCAATAAACGTAATGCCGGTTTCGTAAATTAGCAAGGTGAGAAAAAGAGGGATTCTTTTGGTTTGTATGTTGTTTCGGTTGGTGTTTTTGGCCGATGGTCAGGACTATGATAGTTTGTTTCGGGCTGTGCTGAAGAATTTGCCGGCGGATGATAAGTATGATTATGTGGGAGAAAGGCAGAAAGATGGAGTTATTTCTGTGAAATTGGGTGAAAAAAATGGTTTGTTAGACAGGAATCTGAATGTGATATTTCCATGTGTTTATGATTTGGGTTTTAGCGATGAATGTGACTATTCTATTTTAAAAAAAGACGGCAAGTACGGTTGGGTTAATAATAAATGGGAAGTTATAGTGCCGTGTATTTACGATGATGTAGAGTGGGGGCGGCGTTCATGTGACTGGTATATTCACAATCGTTTGTGGGATACGGTAAACCAAGTGCGACTCAATGGAAAGTGGGGCAGGGTAAATTACTCGGGAAGGGTAGTTACGCCGATTGTGTATGATTCTATCTTTTGTTGCAATCGTGGCTACTATGCCGTTAAGAATAATGGACTGTGGGGCGTGATTGACAATGACAACCAATTTGTTTTTTCTTTTAAGTATGAAAATATATTACAGAGCTTCGATCCCCGGTTCATTTTTGCAGTTAAAGATGAAAAAGTAGGGGCGATAAATTTATTGGGTGAGGTTGTAATACCCTTTGAGTATGACAGGTTAGAAGATTGGCTGTTGTGGTCTAGTAAAGGTGTGTTTATCTTAAGAAAGGAACATTTATGGGGTGTTGTTGATACGTTCGGACATATACTGGTGCCTTTTAAATTTGAAAAAGTCAGTATTGTCGAAGCCGAGGACAATAGCATGCTTTTTTGCGCAAAAACTGATAGTGTTGATATCTATTTCGACTCGCTAGGAAATAAGAGCGAGAAAAGGCAAAAAGTTGTGACGCAAAGGTCGTATGACTATTCAACCCACCGCCGGAATGTTGATACGTTTTTAGACGCTTGTCCTAAGCAAAGTTATACGTATGTTGGTTCTTTCTCTCAGGGTCTGGCGAGGGTAGAAGACTGCAACGGGAAATCGGGTTTTATTGACCGGTGTTGGGAGGAAGTGATACCATGTATTTACGAATACTGTGGGGACTTCTTGAACGGTCTGGCAAAAATACGTTTGAAGGATAAGACAGGCTACATAAACAGAGAAGGAGTTCTGGTGATTGATACTGCTTACAAGAGCATTCAGGGTTTTCGGAATGAACAATTTATTGTGAATAGTGATGCGGGTTTTGCGCTACTTGATGCCAACGGAACGACAAAAAAATTCTCGATATATGACGAGTATAGCTTTGCGTTTAGCGGCTTTATTTCGGTCAGGAAGAATGGGAAATGGGGGTTAACAGACCGAGATGGCAAACTGGTTGTCGAGTGTAAGTATAATGAGCCATTGGAAGTATGGGATGGGCTTCTGTTGGCAGTAGACGACTCAGGTGGGTCATATATCGACACTTTCGGAAATGTAGTACTTGAAGAAAGTGACACGGTTTCATTCTGCTATTCATTCAGCGACGGGTTAGCACGGGTTGCCGATTCCAACTTAAAAGTTGGATTTATGAATAGGAATGGTCGCATCGTAATTCCAATGCAATTCTATAATGCAGGAAGATTTTTTGACGGTTTGGCATGGTGTAGTTTTCATGGCGGTGATTTTGAAGGGGTACTGATAGATAGTGCCGGCAGGGTGCTTGGGGATCGCTTTTATGGAGGCTATGCTCAGTTCAGAGGTTTGGATCTAGTGATAGTTGAAGGAACGTTTGGTTATGGACTGATAAGTAAATGCGGAAAACAAATCATACCATGCCTCTATGAAAATCTTGATTTTAGTGAATGTTATTTGGGTCTGTTGCGTGCCAAGTTAAATGGCAAATGGGGGTTTATTGATACAACGGGTAAGACCCTCATTCCGCACATATACGATGAGGTGACAGATTTTAGTGAGGGTTTGATAGGAGTAAAGAAAGACGGTGTTTGGGGGTATATTGATGGGGGTGGAAATGATGTTGTATGGTTTAATAAGGCAGATAAGTAGCTGATGAGAATGAGTGCTTACATATTGTTGGTCATTTTATTGCCATTATTGACGGCACGAGGACAGGATCAGACTGAGGATCTGCTGCATGCGCTAGAAATGCGCTATGAATACGTTGAGGGCTACGATGACGAAGGGTTTTGCGTAGTTGGTAACGAAGGGAAATTAGGATTAGTAAATAGTAGAGGAAGGGAGATAGTGCCATGTGTTGCCAACAAATACATAAGTGTGGTTGATGGGTTTGTAAAGTTATTGATAGATGATAGGTATGGCTTGTATGACACTAGTGGTCATGAAATATTACAATGCGTATATCAGCAGATTATGTGTCCCGATTATTATCTGACATCAGGTCAAGCATTGATAAGTGTTAAGAAAGGCGGACAATGGGGCATGACCGATATTATGGGTAAAGTGATAATTCCATTTGAATATAGCTGGTTGAGTCTAAGAGATAATGGGCTGGTGTGGGCACATAAAGATAGCGATATAGGTGTGTTGTCTAAGTATGGTGAGGTGGTTGTGCCGATTAAGTATAAACGAGTGGATGTAGCGGTTCCGGATGGTGCAGGAGGTGCACACTATTTTGTGGTGCAGGACCGCCGGAAATTGTGGGGAGTGGCTGACTCGAATGGTAGCTTGATATTGAATTGTGTTTATGAAAGCATAGTGTTTAAAGGCGAAGGAATGGTTGCGGTAAAAAAGCCCGGAGTCAAGCGTATTTTGATGCGTTTAAACGGGGTGGCTCAAATACTCACAAGGTACGATTCAATGGACTACAGGCGAGGCTTTTATATTGTTAGCAGAGATGGTAAGTGGGGTGTTCTGGATAGGGAAAAGAAACAGATAATTCCGCTTGTATACGAGAGGTTGCAGTATGACTATCCTGGTAGGTTTAAAGCAAAAAAAGGGGATAAGTGGGGCATAATAGACACGAAGGGCGAGGTGTTGTGTCCGTTCGTGTATGACGGGTTTTGCGGGTTACATGACTTTGTGTTTGGCGGTAGAGGTAAAGAGGTAGTGCAAAATGGTAGACATGGTTATTTGGATAGTGCATTTAAGGAAGTGGTTCCCTGCAAGTATGACCAAGTTGAGGTCATGGAAAACGGGAAAGTCAAGGTTCGGCAAGGGGAGCATTGGGGAGTTGCAGATAATACGTTATTGGTTCCTTGCCAATACGAGAAGATTATCCCTTTTGCTCCGGGTTTTTATATTGTGATGAGAAAAGACGAGTGGAGCATTATTAAGGAACAAGGTGGTGAGAAAGTGGGAGATTTTTTTTATAAGTCAGAATATATACATCATTTGGGCTTTTCTGAACCTACTACAATATACTCGAAAGGAATAGCAAAAATCAGAGAAAAACCCGTGCTCTATATCGATACGAATGCGAAGATATTCAGAATGAAATCTGTTGCCGGCGAATACACCGAAATGGGCAGCTTCTCGGAAGGTTTGGCAAGAGTTATGGACAATCAGGGATATTGGGGGTTCATCAATAATTCAGGAAAGGAGGTAATCGGAATCGAGTATGATTGGGTTGGACGGTTTACAGAAGGAAGGGCAGCAGTTTGTAAGAATGGCAAATGCGGGTATGTCAACGAGAAGGGTGTTACGGTTATACCCCTATTGTACACTGATGCTCACGATTTTAGAAATGGGGTGGCAACTGTACAGGATACGAACAGAAAATGGGGGTTGGTAAATAATATGGGCGAATTTATTTTTGATTGCAAGTATAATCGCCCTGTTGCTTTTTCTGAAGGTATGTGTCCACAGTATGAAGATGATGCTATGTCGGGCAGAGAGCATTGGTTTTTTATGGATACTCTGGGCGATAAAGTTTTCGAATTGGAAAGTAGATGTAGGGTTTACGATGGGTTTTCGGAAGGACTGGCAATTGTTTATAGCGAGGGTAGATATTATTATGTCCGAAAGAATGGAGAAAGGGCAAAGAACGAAAGGTTTGACAAAGCATATCCGTTTGTTGGAGGCAAGGCATGTGTAGCTTCTTGTTGTTATGGCTCTTATGGTAGAACAAAAACCAGCATAATAGATAAGGATGGAAATACTGTAGAAAGTTTTGGATATGAGGGACTACATCCGTTAGGGTTTGGTGGGCGGTATGCTGCAGAGCGTAGGAATGGATGGGGGTTAATAGATAGCAGCGGTAAAGTGTATGGGCGGTTCAGGTATGAAAAGATACTTCCGGATTTATCTGCGTCGGGGCTATATGCAGTACAAAGGAACGGTAAATGGGGTTTTATAAATAGAGAAGGAGTCGAGGTGATTTCAATAAGATATGATGAAGTTTTGCCATTTCGAGATGGGTTGGCAGCTACCCGAGCAGGCGATTATTGGTATTACTTAGATGTAACCGGTGAAGAGCAGATGAGGTTTCGCCGCCGGAAAATATCACGCTATTTTGGAGCGGAGTTGCGTTAACACCTGTAATGCTAAGCAGTGTACGCAATTAATTTCAGGAAAATTTATCTAAAGCAGTCCATATCTGTTTATTTTCCCATTAAAACTCCTACCTTTGCACCTCAAATTAAAAAAATTATACAATTTTAATAACGTAAAAAATGGCAGATCTCCGCTTACAGCGAAACTTTGGAATCGCTGCACACATTGATGCCGGTAAAACTACTACTACCGAGCGTATTCTTTATTACACAGGTGTAAACCACAAAATAGGTGAAGTACACGAAGGTGCCGCTACTATGGACTGGATGGCACAAGAGCAGGAACGTGGTATTACTATTACGTCTGCAGCTACTACCTGTTTCTGGCATTTCCCTATGATTCAGGGTGTTGCACAGCCAGATGCTAAGAAGTACAAGTTTAACATCATCGATACTCCCGGTCACGTGGACTTTACGATTGAGGTTGAGCGTTCTATGCGTGTATTGGATGGTCTTGTAGCCTTGTTCTCTGCGGTTGATGGTGTTGAGCCACAGTCAGAAACAGTATGGCGTCAGGCAAACCGTTACAAGGTTCCTCGTATCGGTTTCGTAAATAAAATGGATCGTATCGGTGCTGACTTCCTGATGGTAGTAACGCAGGTTCGTGAAATGCTGGGTGCTAAGTCTGTACCGTTGCAGTTGCCAATCGGTGCTGAAGATAATTTCAAAGGTGTGGTAGATCTTATCCAGATGAAAGGTATCATTTGGGATGATGCTACACAGGGTATGACATATACGGAAATTCCAATTCCTGATGATATGAAGGAAGATGCTGACTATTGGCGTGGTCAGTTGGTAGAAGCAGTTGCTGAGTATGACGAGACGCTGATGGAGAAGTTTTTTGAAGACCCAAACAGTATCTCTGAAGAGGAAATACACGAAGCTATCCGTAAAGCAACCATCGACCTGTCTATCATACCAATGTTGTGTGGTTCTGCATACAAAAACAAAGGTGTTCAGACGGCATTGGATGCAGTAATCCGTTACCTGCCTAGTCCGGTAGACGTTGAGTCTATTACGGGTACAGACCCTGATACAGGAAAAGAAATGACTCGTAAGCCAAGCTCAAAAGAGCCTTTTGCTGCGTTGGCATTTAAGATCATGACCGATCCTTTTGTTGGTCGTCTGGCGTTCTTCCGTTGTTATTCGGGTCGTCTTGATGCAGGTTCGTATGTATTGAATATGCGTTCAGGCAAAAACGAGCGTATCAGTCGTATCATGCAGATGCACGCTAACAAGCAAAATCCGCTTGACTTCATCGAAGCAGGTGATATCGGAGCAGCTGTAGGATTTAAAGAAATCAAAACAGGTGATACACTGTGTGATGAAAAACATCCGATTGTTCTGGAAAACATGTTCATCCCTGAACCTGTAATCGCCATTGCGGTAGAACCTAAAACTCAGGCTGACGTTGACAAAATGGGTATGGCAATCGCTAAGCTGGTTGAAGAAGATCCTACTCTGCGTGTAAGGTCTGACGAAGAAACAGGGCAGACTGTTCTTAGCGGTATGGGTGAGCTTCACCTGGACATTATTCTTGACCGTATGCGTCGTGAGTTTAAGGTAGAGGTTAATCAGGGTGCTCCTCAGGTGGCTTATAAAGAAGCATTTACCATGAAGGTAGAACACCGTGAGGTATATAAGAAGCAGTCGGGTGGTCGTGGTAAGTTTGCCGATATCCAATTCGAGATAGGACCAGCAGAAGAAGAGTTCCTGAAAGAAGGAAAAGGTCGCTTCCAGTTCATCAATGATATCTTCGGAGGAGCTATCCCACGTGAATTTATCCCTGCAGTACAGAAAGGATTTGAGGTATCTATGAGTACCGGTCCTTTGGCTGGTTTCCCTGTAGAGAGTATGAGAGTTCGTCTTTTTGACGGTTCTTTCCACCAGGTCGATTCAGACTCTATGTCTTTTGAACTGTGTTCTAAAGTGGCGTTCCGTGAAGCAGGTCGTAAGGCTAAGCCGGTATTGCTGGAGCCTATCATGAAAGTAGAGGTAACAACTCCTGACCAATACATGGGTGATGTAACAGGTGACCTTAACCGTCGTCGTGCAATGCTGGAAGGAATGGACAGCCGTAACAACCTACAGGTTATACGTGCTAAGGTGCCATTGAGCGAAATGTTCGGCTATGTAACTCAGTTGCGTTCATTGTCTTCAGGACGTGCCACTTCTGTGATGGAGTTTAGTCACTATGCAGCAGCTCCGCGCGGTGTAGAGGAAGAAGTAGTAGCAAAAATGAAAGGTAGATCTGCTGAATAGTAGTTAACCTGCTTTTATAATCAGAGCGTCCGGGCAAGTTTGCCCGGACGCTTTTTTGATTTTATAATCTTGTGTAAGTTGGCGCGGTATTAATTCCATCCTCCACCCAGTGCGCGGTAAATATTTACAACAGCGCTCATTTGTTGCATTTTTGTTTCTATCAGGTCAAATCGTGATTCCAACGCATCGCGTTGCGTCAACAATACTTCCATGTAGTCAGCTCTCGCCGACTTGAACAGATAGTTAGAAATGGAAACAGACTGTTTAAGTGTTGCCACTTCTCTTGACTTAAAATCGTATGTCTGTTCTAGTTTGTTGATTTTAGACACCTGATTTGCGACTTCTACGTAGGCGTTGAGTATTGTGCGTTCGTAATTATAAACGCTCTGAATTTGCCTTGAATTTGCATTGTAGTAGCTGGCTTTGATTGCATTTCTGTTAATCATTGGTGCCATAAGGTCGCCTGCGAGTGAGTATAGCATTGATTCCGGTGTCTGAACCAGGAATTTAGGATTGAAAGCCTGATATCCTACCGAAGCTGATATGCCGAACGATGGATAGAATCGCGCTTTCGCAACTTTTACGTCAAGTTTCGATGCTTTAAGTTGTTGTTCTGCCTGTCTGATATCGGGGCGATTTGCAAGAAGCTGGGACGGGATACCGTTATTAATGATAGAAGGCACTAATTTTTCAAAATCCTGCGTACCTCTGGGAATGTGTTGCGGGTAACGTCCGAGAAGGTAGTTGATTCTGTTTTCTGTTTCCACAATTCTCTGCTGAATACCGAATTGTAATCCTTTTGTATGGAGCACCTGCGCTTCGAACCTGCGCACTGCAAGTTCTGTAACACGTGCTGATTGCTTTTGCAACTTAACGATTTGCAGTGCATTGCTCTGAATCTCGATATTCTGTTTGACAATCATGAGCTGATTGTCAAGCGCCAGTAGTTCGTAATAAGAGTCTGCAATTTCGGCGATGAGGTTTGTAACCATAAAGTTCTTGCCTTCAACGCTGGCGAGGTACCGGGCGACAGCAGCTTTTTTAGCATTGTGCAGCTTTTTCCAGATATCCACTTCCCAGTTGGCGTAGGCTCCCAGCATGTAGTCGGGTAGCGGGTCGGGTGTTTCTTTGCCCGGTTTGATTTCGGTGGTGGCTTCAGATGCGCCAATATTGGTGTATCGTCCTACTTTGTCGACACCTGCGCTGCCCCGTAACCCAACAAATGGTAAGTACTCCCCCTTCCTTGCTCTGATTTCGTTTCTGGAAATGGCTATTTCCTGCAAGGTAATGTTCAATTCCTGATTGTTTTTCAGGGCAGTATCTATCAGACCAACGAGGTAGGAATCGCTAAAGAAGTCCCTCCATTTGAGGTTGGCAGAGTTGACGGAGTCCTGTGAGTCGTTATAACTCACAGGAACATTAGTGTTTTCCGTCTTTCGGGTAAGTGTAGGTATACTGCATGCCGCAAAAAACAAGGACATACAGCCAATACCTATCAGTTTGTTAATTCTATTTTTAATCATTGTGGTCAAATTCTTCGGTTAATGGATTATCTTCTTCATCTTTAATAAGTTGACGTCCGTCTGCAAGGCTTCCGAATACGTAGTACAGCCCCGGCACAATAATTACACCGAAGATGGTTCCGAAAAGCATACCACCTGCGGCCGCGGTACCGATTGTTCTGTTGCCAATCGCACCCGGTCCTGAAGCAAATACAAGCGGAATCAACCCTGCAATAAATGCAAACGAAGTCATCAGGATTGGCCTGAAGCGAACTTTAGCCCCTTCGATGGCTGATTCAAGAACGGTAAACCCTTCGTTGTGTTTCTGGACCGCAAACTCGACTATCAGTACAGCGTTTTTACCGAGTAGTCCTACCAGCATCACGAGCCCGACTTGTGCATATATATCATTGGCAAGTCCCATAGCCTTCAGCAACATAAATGCGCCGAATATTCCCGCCGGTAGTGATAGTACAACTGAAAGCGGAAGAATGAAGCTTTCGTATTGGGCGGCCAAAACGAGATATACGAAGCCCAATACAATCAGGAATATGTAGACGGCTTCATTTCCCCGGTTAACCTCATCTTTAGATAGTCCAATCCAGTCAATGTCGTAGCCTCTGGGCAGGGTCTCTTTTGCAACGTCCTGAATTGCCTTGATTGCCTCTCCACTACTATATCCGGATGCAGGAGATCCGTTAATAGCGGAAGAAGTGTACATGTTGTATCGTGTGATTTCATTAAGCCCCTGCGTTTTTTTCATTGTCATAAAAGCAGAAAGGGGCACCATCTCATTGTGGTCATTTTTCACGTACATTTTCATCACATCTTCGGGTAGTCTCCGGAATTCGGGAGCGGCCTGTACGTACACCTTGTAGAAGCTGTTGAACCTGATGAAGCCGAGCTCATACGTACTACCTATGAGAATGTTCAGGGTGTTCATCGCATCGGCAATTGTTACCCCTTTCTGCATTGCAGCCTGGTTGTCAATCTCCAGTTCGTATTGCGGATAGTTTGCGGTGAAGAATGTAAACAAACCCGCCAGCTCTTTTCGCGCTCTGAGGTCTTTCATAAACTTGTCGTTTATTTTGCCGAAGGACTTGTAGTCTCCTGTATTGGTTTTGTCTAAAAGTCTTAGCGAAAAACCACCGGCAGCGCCGTAACCAGGTACGGCAGGGGGCTGGAAGAATTCTATCGTTGCTCCGGGGATATCCTTAGATTTTTCTTCCAATTCTTCGATAATTTCGACGGCAGTATGTTCTCTGTCTGACCAGTTATCCAGATTTATCAGACAGGTACCTGCGTTGGAGCCACGACCCTCTGTCAGTACCTCATAACCAGCCAATGCAGAAACAGATTGAATTCCTTTGACGTGTTCTGCTATTCCCTGTAGTCTTACTGCTATTTCATTTGTTCGCTCCAGCGTAGAGCCGGGAGGTGTTTGTATAATCGCGTAAATCATACCCTGATCTTCTGCCGGCACGAAACCGGAAGGGAGATTCTGTGTTATACCAAAAATACCTGCGCCGAACGCAATCAATATTCCGAAGGTGACAACTTGCCTATTGACGATAACCCTTAGAAGCTTGGTGTATTTGCCAGTAAGTCTATCGAAAAGCACATTGAACCCATCGAGAAACCTGTTCATGAGTGTTTTCTTTCTGGGTTGCCCGTGGGTGTTTTTCAGGATCATGGCACACAATACCGGAGTAAGTGTCAGTGCGACAAGACCAGAGATGACGATGGCCGTTGCCATGGTAATAGAGAACTGCCTATAGAATATACCGACCGGACCAGTCATAAATGCAACGGGTACAAATACTGCCGTCATAAGGAGCGTAATTGCTATAATTGCACCACTTATCTCTCCCAATACCATTTTTACGGCCTTGTAGGGCGACACATGCTCTTCCGCCATCTTAGCATGGACCGCCTCTACGACGACAATGGCGTCATCGACCACAATACCGATAGCAAGTACCAATGCAAACAGGGTTATCAGATTGATGGTCAATCCGAAGAGTTGCATAAACATAAATGCACCGATAAGTGACACCGGAACCGCCAGTGTAGGTATTAATGTAGACCGCCAATCGCCAAGAAATACGAATACTACTATTGCCACCAGGATAAAGGCTTCTCCCAGCGTGTGGATTACTTTTTCGATAGAAGCATCGAGGAAGTGTGATACGTCATAGCTGATTTCGTACTCCATACCAGGAGGGAACGAAGCGCCCTTTAGTTCTTCTAACTTTTCTTTTAATCGTTCGATCACGGCGCTTGCGTTACTCCCGTAGTTTTGTTTCAGTACAATGGCTGCTGATGGGTGGTTGTTGAGGTTTGAGTAGATGTCGTAAAATTCACTTCCGAGTTCGACATCTGCAATGTCTTTAAGGTGCAGAATCTCACCGTTCGGGTTGGCCCTGATAATTACATCTTCATACTGTTTCGGTTCGTTGTATCGGCCTTTATATGTTAACACATACTCAAGTGCCTGTGAGCGTTTACCCGAACTTCTACCAATTCTACCAGGCGATCCGATAACACTTTGGTCGCCAATAGCCTTCATAACGTCTTCTACAGAAACGTCGTATGCCCTCATTCTGTCGGGCTTTAGCCATATACGCATGGCAAATTGTCGACTACCGAGAATTTTTGCCCTTGCAACACCATTTACCCTTTTTAATTCGGGCAGGATGTTGACGCTGGCGAAGTTGTACAGGAACTTTTCATCTGTGGTGGTGTCCTTGCTATACAGGTTGACATACATAAGCATGTTTGGCTGTATTCTTTTCACGATAATACCTTCACGTTGTACCAGGGGTGGAAGTCGGTTCGTAACCTGCGCGATTCTGTTTTTTACGTTTACAACTGCCTGATTGGGGTCGGAGCCGAGGTTAAATACAATCTGGATTGTGGCTTCACCGGCACTTGTGGCATCGGAGGTCATATATTTCATGCCGGGTACACCGTTAATTGCTTTTTCCAGAGGAATGAGTACAGAATTAACCAACACATTGGCACTAGCTCCCGGATATGCGAGACTCACGATAACTTGGGGCGGTGCTATGGAAGGAAACTGAGACTTAGGCAGACCCGTCATTGCCAGGATACCCATGAACACTATGACAAGCGATATGCATATGGCCAGAACCGGTCTGTGAATGAATTTTTTAAACATTTTATAGTTCTTTTTGGATAGTTAAATTATTCCGCATATAATTTCAGGTGCGACATAACCGATCTCGGTTTTTCGTATTTGTATGCAATTTTTTTGCCGTCTCTTACTTTCCTTAATCCTTCCAGAAGAATCTTTTCGCCTTCGTTCAGGCCGTTTGTTACGACGCATAAGTCCGGTAGTTCTGCACCGACCGTAATTTTTCTTTGCTTAACAACGTTGTTCTTGTCGACAACAAATACATATATCTTGTCAAGGATTTCGAAAGTGGCTTTCTGCGGGATAACAATTGCGTCTTTTATCGGGATGGTAACAACGATGTTTCCTGTTTCACCGTGTCTCAGGAGGGCTTTAGGGTTGGGGAATGTAGCCCTGAAAGGAATGTTACCTGTTTCGTTGTTGAAGTCTGCTTCAATCGTTTCTACAACGCCGGGATATTCAAACATCTGGTTGTTTGCCATAAGCAGGTTAACAGTCATTGTGCTGTCTTTCGATATATGGGAGCGGTAATTAAGGTATTCTGCTTCGGGCACATTGAAGTAAACCCACATTTTGCTGTTATCGGATAGGGTAGTGAGTAAGTCCCCTTCATCTAAAAGGCTACCCAGTCGTACCTGAAAACGGTCGATGATGCCGTCGAACGGGGCTCTGATATCTGTAAATAGCAGGTGGACATTTGCCAGCGCCAAATCTGCTTTTGCTTTGCCAAGCTTTGCACCGGCCATTGCTAACTCGGTTGGTGCGACAATATTGCTGTCTGCTAATCGTTTTGTGTTCTGGTATTCAATTTCGGCAAAGTTCACTTCTGCCTGAGCGCGCTGTTGCTCTGCCTTGTATATGTTAGGCATGATGCGGAACAGCAGTTGTCCTTTTTTTACTACTTGGCCTTCGTCGACGTAGATGTTCTGGAGGTAGCCTCTTTCCTGAGCTCTCAACTCGATATGGCTAATCGATCGGATTTGACATACATATTCCCTAGAAATCAGGGTGTCCATTTTTAATGGACTTGTGACAAGAAATTTGGTTGCTTCTTCTTTTTCTTTTTTATGGGATTTACAGCTTGTTTGACATAACAGGGCGCACAGACCCATAAGCATGAGAATTCGATTCATAATAGTTTTGCTATTTAATACAGTAAAATGTTCCTGATTTTAAGGAGTGTATGTATTTCCGGCGATCGTATTCATCGAGAGATTGTATACGGCCGTAATATGCCTGTTAAGGGCAACTAAAAATAAACGGGTGTATTGGAAGTGCCCGTAAAGACTTCAGTATCAGATTCTGAATGTCTGGAATAAAATACAAATTGATGAAGAGTAGCTTGATCGCTGCTCTGTACGGTGCAGTCGCTTTTTAGTGGCCAGGCTATAGTAGCCTGACTCTGCGGCATAGAAAGATGTGAAGTAATTGCACGTTGCCGTTCTATGTTTTTTTACTGGTACTAATTCGTCATTCTCCTCTGTCTCATCTTCGGTTTCTTCGGCAAAGTACTTGTAGCTAGATTTTTTTGTTGTGGTAGACTTCAGCTCATAATTCTCATATTGAGCATTATGAATATTTCTGAAACCGGAATTTAAGGGAAGTGTATATGCATTCGCGGAGCGACTGCAAAAGTCTTGCTGCGCGGAAACAGCAAATGTATTGCTAAGTCCGCTCAACAGGAGTAATGTTACAAATAGAAAGAATCTTATTGTCAGTTTCATTTCTGATAGCAAAAGTACATCAAGATATTTTGCAAGTACGTATGATAAATGTTAAAGTAATTAAGCATCTTTTAGCTTGTTGCCATTTTTTTAGATGCGCTGCGCCTTGTTACTATTTGAGTTGACGTCACGTTTGCAATAAACTTCGGTTGTCTTTAGTCTTTTACCGGATGCCGTTTTATAAGTCTGTTTTTTACTACTTTGTCTAACAATGCTTGTCGATAATTGTTGCTCACGGGCACTCTGGAATTATTTGTTAATACAATTTCGTCCGGCGTAATGGCGGATACAAGTCTATGATTAATTAAGTATTGCTTGTGCACTCGCGTGAAAGTATTGTCAGGTAGTTGGGTTTCGAGGCTTTTTAAGCTAACTAATGATATATGTTGTTTTTGGTTGATGGTATATATACGAGAGAAATCCCCCATGCTTTCCATGTAGAAGACCTCGTCATAGTTGAGTTTTACCAAGTCCTTTGTCTCTAAAATAAAAAAGTAGTCTTCTGTGCTTGGGTCATATATGCCGGCATGCTCTGCAAGGTTTTTCTTTAATTCCAGATATTGGGTTGCTTTTTTTACAGATTGCCGGAAACGTTCTTGTGCAACGGGCTTCAGTATAAAGTCAACCACATCAAGATTGTAACTTTCTGTAGCATATTCGGAATAAGAACTGATAAATATGAAAACCGGTGGGTTTTTCAGTGCACTTAGCACAGACAAGCCAGTTAGTTCGGGCATTTCAATGTCAGAGAAAACAAGATCTATTTCGTAGTTGTTTATTGCTTTTAATACTTCCAACCCGTTCGAACATTTTGCAACAACGTCAAAATCGCGCATTTTCGACAGGTACATTTCTATCAAATCTCTCTCCAATATATTGTCGTCGGCAATTAAGCACTTGAACTTCCCCATATGCGTTTGTTATACTTTTAAAAAAATAATATCTACATGCGTAAACCTGTTATCTACTGTAGCATACAGTTAGTCGATTTTCTCTGATTGAAAAAAAAGATTATTGTTTCTTAGGGCTAATGGGTCCTGAAAGCTTAAAAGTTTGTTAACCCGTGATTTTCTGAATGAACAGTAAACCTATCAATAAAAAACGAAATCTACAATATGTTCCAAAATAATAAATGTAGAATGCATATAGATTGTAAGGTTTGCTATATAAAAGTACTTTTGTTGTGCATTATCGTAATGGGCGTATACGTGACAACAAGTTCTGCTCAGAGCTTCGACTCCCTTTACAAACCTAAGCTTACCGGTGGTATCTCTGCTACTAATGAGTTGTATTCTGTAAAAGGAATAGCAAACCGTTCGCTGCCGCATAACTATTCTGTATCTGCGAATCTGAATTTGAACGTACAGAATTTCAATTTGCCATTTTCATTTTATTACAGCAAACAGGACAATAATTATTTCCAACCGTTCAATCAATTTGGAATCAGACCCTCCTATAAGTGGGTCAGGGTGCACATGGGATATTGTAACCTTAATCTATCGCCATTTACTCTTGTTGGTAGAACATTTCTGGGTGCTGCGGTAGAATTGACACCGACTATCAAAAATAATTATCAGCTAAAAGTGATAGGATTTTATGGCAGGCTCAACAGGGCAGTTGAAATAGGACCTAATTCATTGAGTACGCCGTCGTTTGAGCGTAGAACTTATGGTGCAAGCGTCGGGGTAGTGAAGGAAGAAGACGAGTTAAGCCTAACTCTATTCAAAGCAAAAGACGAAGAAAACAGTATCAATGTTGTAAATAACCCAGACATAACTCCACAGAATAATATAGTAGTAGAGGCCCTCGGTAAAAAGCGACTGTTGAAAAAGCTCTTTCTGTCGGTTGATTATGCTTATTCAGGTCTGACGCAAAATACATTGAGTGAGGGCAGCACGGCTCCGAATATTTTGGTCGACGTTTTGTACAATACACAAAGTACGACCATGTTTGGTCATTCGCTTAGCACCGCTCTAAATTATGAGATTAGTAATTACACAATAGGAGTAGCCTACCAGACGGTGGGAAAGGACTTTACGTCGACGGGTATAAATTATATGATGACGGATTTTAGTCAGACAACAATAAATGCCGGTGCCAGAATTCTGAAAAACACAGGTTTCATTAATGCGAGTATAGGTATACAGCAGAACAACATTTCGAACACATTATTTGCTACAAACAAGCGGTACATATTCAATACGGATTATAGTCAGAGCATCAAGAATAATTTTCGTTTCACGCTGAATTTTGCTAATAACACGCTTAGCAATAAGGTAACTGCGGACGCAGCCACTGATTCGCTCAACTTTTATATGGTGACTTCCAATTACGGCGTTAACCTTTCTTATGGTATTGGTAAAAAGAAGACGCATATGCTGTCGTTGTTCACTTCCTATCAGTCGGGCTTGCAGCAGTTAGAATACGGCCTATCGAAGGAGCTTACGGATTTTATGTTTGTAACCCTGAGTGACAATATCCGTATTAAGCGGTTGGGGTTGACCGTTACTCCCAGTTTTTCTTATAGTAAAAATAGTGCAGGTTCAAATTTCGTGAGCTATATGGGGCCCATCCTCAATGTTCGGAAAAGCCTTTTGGGAGGAAAACTTAACCTAATGAATTCTGCAAGTGTGATGCAAAATGTGTTCAACGGATCGACCGGGAATATACTGATCAAGGAGAGTCTAGGTGTTCGGTATGTTTTGTTAAAAAAACATTCTTTGGGTGCGATGTACTACCTGATTAATCAGAACAATAAAAACAATAATAGGCCTTCGTTTACTGAAATGAAGTTTTCAATTAACTACGGTTTTAACTTTTGATAAATGATTAAATTCTTTTTTGCCTTTCGGTCGAAAGTTTACGGTATTCTGGTTGCGGCATTCCTGTTGAATTCTTTCAGTATGATGGCACAGAGTGCCTATCCGGTTGATGCCTATATCGCGTTGGGGCCAGCACCTCAGTCGTCTTATTTGGCCGACTATATAGCCATGGGTTCTAACCTGTTTACGCTCAACGTTACCTTCAAAGACTTTAGCGAGCCTTCTTACCAGGTAAGGATGAAGGTCACTATCACTAAAGGTGGTTTCTCCATAACAACGTCTGAGACGTACTGGTCTACCCACTTTATCACGCTTTATCCGGGAATGAATTCCTTTACAGGGGCAGATCTGAGTGGCTACTTCAATGTAAATAATATGGCTATTTCGGGTGGTAATGCAGAAACTATCAGACGAACAAAATCTATTCCGGAGGGTGATTATGATATTTGTGTGGAGGTTTATGACCATCGGGCAAATAAGTTATTGGCGAGGACATCTTGTACAAGAGCCAACGTAAGAAAGAACTATCCTCCTACAATGGTGAACCCTCGTAACAATCAGGCATTCAGCGTTACGGATTTTTCTCACATGTATATGTATTTCTCGTGGTTCAACATGGGGTATATGTTTCCGGTGGTTTACGACTTCAAGTTGGTTGAGGTGCCACAGGGTATCACTACGCTGAATGCCATGAACGCCACATTGCAGCCTGTTTTGTCAGAAACAGACATAATGTTAACGAACTTTTACTACGGCCCAAGTGCACCGCCATTGGTTGATGGCAAGACATATGCATGGCAGGTAAGAGTGCGATCTGTATCGGGAGACGTTATATTCGAAAATGATGGCTATTCACCAGTTTGGGTATTTACATATGCTTTCCAGCAAAAGGGAAAAATAGCATTGACCGGTCCGGAAGATCGCGCGGAATTTATTCCTGAAGATCCGATTACATTGAGTTGGCAGCCATCTGATTTCAACCCCGGGCAGCATGTCCAATATCATGTCGAAGTATTGGGATTGTATGAAGGCGGAGACTCCAAAGTCACAGAAGTGTTTACGAATGCAGAGGCAAATCACGAATTGAATAGGTCTGGTGGATACTCTCGTAATCAAACTAATAATAGGTTTTGGGAACGCAAGTTACTTCCAATAGCAGATGCATCGCTGCCCCAGACATTTGAAATAACATCTGCTATTCCTGCTGCAGTTCCGGCTTTCAGGCAGTTTGCGTGGCGCATTGTTGCACTCGGTGATGACAGGGGCGTAAACAAACCGGAGCTGGCAGTGAGCCCTACCCGAATTTTCTTCGTTGAACCCAAAAGGGAATACTTCTTTATTGACGACAGAAAAGTGACGGTAACTAACCTCACAAGCGAAACAATCAACAATTGGACTGGAACAGGCATGGTCAAGGTCGATAAAAATTTAGGCGAAGAGTCGGAGGCGTCTTTTAGTGGGTTGAAAATGCAAATTATTGATGGAGAATACCATGTGGTAAATGGTAGACTGCATGGAAAATATGACCGTCGTTTTGAAATGAAAACCGAGAATGGAGATGAATCATACCTAGTTACAGACAGTTTTAATATCCGAAAGACTTATGATCAATATAGGAAGGAAAGTACTTTTAGTGTTGACCTTGCAGGTGCCATTTTTTGGGAGTACCCACTTGCCATTGCCGGAGGAGATATAGGGATTTTGCGTACTGACCTAACGACATTTGATTATACGAATGCTACACTTAAAAAGTATGTAGATGTATATGATAATACACCTACTGGTCATGGGTATGTACAAAGGCCAACAGCAGTAGGAATAAAGGAAGAGCAAGAGTTTGTTTTGGTAGATCCGGTGAACTTTAGTGTAAAATATGCATTAGGTTCAAGGTTTATGGTTAAGGATGATTCGGTGTTTTTAAGCCTCAATGGTTCTGTCTCTTACACAGGTACGGAAAATACGCCACCATTATCGCTCAGCTTTGCGAACGCAAACAATCCATATTATTTTTCAAATGGTTTGTCTTTCAGTAACCTGACATCGAACGAATGGCAGTTGAACGAGTTTATAACAGTTACTCCTGGTGCTACCGTGTTTGATTTTTCTGAAACACAGTCACTTGGTGGTTTATCGGAAACATGGAAAGGAATATTTTTCAACACGTATTCGATTGAAAACGGTGGGTCAACCAATATTTTTGATGCAAATATCAGAAGTGGTGCATGGTTGGGAACTCATGGCTTAGATTTGAGTGTCGACGAAAAATATTCACCGGCAAGACAATTTAATTATAAAGGTTTTGACGCCACGGAAGACTCTCTTGTGCTTTCTTTTAGAGAGGGTGCTATGACAGGTAGCATTGGTGGCGGAGTAAAAATTCCGGTACTTAATAAAACTTTAGGCTTCTTTATGTCTATTGATAACGAAGGTCTAAATACGCTGGTCGTCGATCACTCTTTGTTGGCGGATGCGAAGATTACCATCAATCCTGATGATAATGAAGAGAAAGTAGAATTGACAGTCAAGCAAGGGGTGATACATGACAATTTTCTGGACATGTCGGTTCGTGTTGCATGGCCTGCAAACAACATCGATATAGACAATATAAATAATTTCCGTATCTGGCAGGATGGTAATATTGGCTTTAATACCATTAACGGTTCGTATGCGCTTAGTCAGCAGATTGCCGGAAAGGCATTCGGAGACTATGACATTACTATAGATAGTATTACTGCTTGCCGGCGGACAACCACCCATGAAACCACAGATAGGTACTACAGAACAACTACGTCAACAGTAAACAATATTGTAATTGGGTTTTCATCAACAATTGTAATTTCTGATGATATCGCAGGGCCGTCAGGTGACGACCCGACACGCATTCACATTGTGTCACAAGGTCCTGTTGCGGGAGACTCACCGCCTCCTCCGGCAGCGGAGACGCCACAAAACTATTATACTGAGACAGACTGGGGTAATGAACTTACCTCGCAGACTGTATACATGTATATGTTAATACCAGAGATAGCTGAAGCAAAGGGTTCTTTGACATTGACAAAAAATGACCCGGTTTATGGCAATAGTTTTCAGGGCAACCTTACGATTGCAATGGCGGCGCCGGTCACTAAAACAGTTAACTCAAAACTAATTGTGGGACGTAAGAAAGACGGGGAGACACCTTACTCTTATTGGTTTTTTGAAGCGACTTTGGCGGGCTTAGACAAGCCAATGGGGTTTGTTACTTTCACCGGATTTACCGGTAGGGTGTTCCATCACATGATGAGTCCGGCACCAAACTGTGAAGATTTCGACGAAGCATCAAGTGCCGGTGGTTCTTACGTACCTAATCCGGATGTTTCTTATGGTGGCGGTTTTGCGGTAAGCTTTAAAGACACAAAGACGGCCGGGAAGAGTGTACAAGGCTCCGGTGATTTGAATATGGCATTTAACCAATCTGGTGGCTTGGAAAACATCAAGGTGGTATTGAATGGCATGTTTGGTAACGAGAAAACTTCATACAATAGCAACGTTGCTGCTGTGGCCAGTTGTATGGCTACGGCATCGGGTTGTTTTGCATACTCCAAAGAAGATAACACATTTACAGCTTCGCTTACTGCCAAGGTAAAAGGGAAAACAGGGATATGCGGTGATGCATACTTTTACTTGTCGTCATCTGACTCGAGAGGGCTCTCTTATAAAATAGGGTCTCCTGACAACATGATTCAGCTGACCTTTAACGCAAGTTTTAATCGCTATACATGTTCCGGGCCGACCATATGGACCTATCTAACCTATGATGAAAAAGAGCCGGAAACAAATTCATTCTTGGGAGCAAAGTTTCCGAAAACGGATGATGATGGGAATTTTATTTATGAGACAGTTGACAAATATAGGTTTGGGTTGGCATCAGGGTCCAGTTATACAGTGTATTCGCCAACAATTAGTGCATTCGGGTACAGTGCATGGGCACAGGCATATGCATACTGGTACGTTTTGGCTCGGGGAGAGTTGGCAGAGAACAAACTGCAAAATATAGGGGTATATGTTGAAATCGGAGCAGGTATCGACGTTTATTACGACGGTTGGATAGATAGCGGACATTTTCCGTTGTTTGATATTACTCTTTCCGGTGACTTGACGTACTATGTACAAATACCGAAGATAACCGGAGAGCTAAAGGCAAGGATTGGCTTCCTTGGACTCGGTCATATTACAACCAGGTACGGATTTTCTCAACATTTATAACTTACAATAGATAAAATGAAAATATTTTTTTTGGTTTCTTTCCTGTTTTTTTGTGTTGTGTGTCAGAATAGAGCGATAGCACAGGATAAGGCTATAGTGCTGGTGCAGAACATGAAAGCAGGAGGTGGTATTACTGTAAAGTGGTATAGTGCATCTATAATTAACTATGACTCAGTAGACGTATATCGGTCGGAAGGCAGTAGCAGCGATTGGCAAAAGGTAAACACGAAGCCGATTCATATACTACGAGGCAGCGACTATATCCGAACCAAAGATTCGTCCGTCATTAAGATTGAAAAGCCATTACAAACCATAAAGCCATATGAACTTGATACTACATTGATGCTATATCAGGTGTTTTTATGGTCGATTTATAATCTCGATTTTTCTAAAAACATAGGGATTGTTTATGAAGACCGAACGGTGAAAGCAGGAACGGCATATAGGTACAGTGTGCGGCATACGGTAAGTAATAAATCGATAGGCACCTCGAAGCTAATTACAGCAGGTGCCTGGCAGCCGGAAGACGCTCCGACCGGAATAGAATTGAAGACTGAAAATGATGTAGTTAAGTTTGTCTGGAAGGATGAGCCGGCAAGGATGCTGGGAGTAAATTTCTACAGAAAAAAGAATGGCGAAAGTTATAAGCGAATCACCAAGAGTCCGGTTGTGATAGCCAGTGGAGAGGATAAAGATGGTAACGCCAAATTGCCGAGCTTCTTTTTTTCAGATGATTCGTTGAAGTATGGAAATACGTACACTTACAAGTTGGCTGGCATGGACCTATTTGGCAATGAAACTCAAATGTCAGGGGAGTATACAGCCGATGTAAAAGATATGAGGTTGCCGCCTATGCCAATGAACTTTGCTGTAAGTATCATTCCCTCTACACACAAAGCCCGGCTGACATGGACGAGTAACAAAAATTCTAAAATCAAGGGAATAAACATTTACCACTCTAAGGTAATTGATACCGGTTTTGAGAAAGTAAACACTACACTCATAAGCTCTGGTGCTAGTTCCTATGTCTATGACATCAAAGAGTTTGGGCCGCAGTATTTTTACATAGCCAATGTGAGTAAGAACGGCGTTGAAAACAAGGCAGATATTCTATCGGCACCATTGTATGATGATGACCCACCGGCGGTACCTACGGACATAGTTGCTACTAGTCAGCCAGGGGCTGTAAAGCTAACGTGGACGCCGGGAAAGGAGAAAGACCTGCTTGGGTACAATGTTTACAGGTCAATAGAGAAGAAAGTGATGGAGTTCAATTTGATAACTGCGCCTCCGATAAAGAGTGTGCCCTTCATAGATTCATTGCCAGTAAATGCCAAGAATACATTTGTCTATAGAATTAAGGCAGTAGATGTGTCGGGAAATAAAAGTGAATTTTCTGAATTGATAAAAGTGAGATTGCCGGATGTTACACCTCCCCAAGCACCCACAATCATAGCGTGTACAGCGGTGAAAAATGTCATCGCGGTAAAATGGCTTCCATCACTTGATAAAGACCTTGCCGGTTATCTGGTTTTTAGGCAGTTGTCAAAGGACAATGCTTCTTTGAAGGAGATTGCAAAGGTATCTCGCAATACTGTTGCTGTTTCTGATTCAGCAGGAACAGACTTCTCTAAAAAATATACCTATACGGTAAAGGCATTTGATAGCGCGGGTAATAATTCAGCAAGCTCCAATGCCTACCGTGTGAGTACTTTGTCTGACAAGGACATAGCTACAGAAACGTTTTCCGTTACGGCCACTGCCGATACAGCGTTTGCAGCTGCGACGCTCTCATGGGTATATACACCCAAAGAGGACTTTATGGGTTACACGGTATTCCGGAGTCGAGGCACAGAGCGGTTTTTACCAATATCAGGGAATATACCTGGAACCACATTCACAGATAGCAAGATTAAGAAGGGAACAAAATACAGTTACAAAGTTGTCGCTTATTATACAACCGGCAACAAAGTGACCTCTCAGGTGAGTGCTATTGAGTAGCACTCAGGCTTGACAAATTGGAATAGGTTAACTACAATATAATTAACATGAATATTCAGTCATTTTTTCGCGGCATTTTTTGCTTATTTATTGGTGTCTTATTGGCGGCTTCTGGTTCATCTCAGACTGTTGATATGATTGTCAATATCGCGGGCATTCCTAGCTATACCGGTACCTATAGTGGCGATGGAGGCCCGGCTACTGCCGCGGTAATTACTCCTAACGACATGTGTATAGATGGAGCGGGGAATATCTATATTGTTCAGCGAAGTCAGCACCGTGTCAGGAAGATAAGTACTGATGGCACTATTACCAGATTTGCAGGTACGGGTACAGCCGGGTATAACGGAGATGGAATTCCGGCTACTGATGCTCAGCTGAGCTATCCGAGAGGTATTGCTGCTGATGCCGACGGTAACATATATATAACTGATGCGAGCAATGGATTAGTTAGAAAAGTTAATACCTTGGGTATTATTTCCACTGTTGCCGGCGATATAGCTGGTGGAGTTGCCAGTGGGGATGGCGGTCCTGCTACTGATGCGGTGTTTGGAGAGGCTCGTTCCATTTGCGTTGACGGAGCAGGTAATATATACTTCTACTGTCATAACCTGAGTCAGATTAAAAAAGTTGCGACGGACGGTACTATCACAAGGTTTGCTGGAAGGGCGGCGCTCATATATGGTTATTGTGGTGATGGCGGACCGGCATCAAACGCATGTCTGAATAGTCCCACTGCGTTATGTTCAGACGCAGCAGGAAATATCTTCATTGCCGACGGTACTAATAACAGAATACGGATGGTCAACACGTCGGGTATTATTACTACTATCGCCGGTACCGGTAGTTCTGCCGGGTTTAACGGAGATGACATACCTGCTACTGATGCTCGCATTTCAAATGTTGGCGGCTTAGTTGCCGATGCTGCAGGGGATATCTATTTATCTCTGGGTGTCCATAGAAGGGTACGGAAAATTGATATGACTACCGGCCTGATAACAACAGTGATTGGTAATGGTTCTTCCGGTTTCGATACAGAACCGGTGCTAGCTACAGCGGCAGAACTATATTCGCCAGATGCAGTTGCATTAGACCCGGACGGTGATTTGCATGTAGCCGAGTCGGGGACACATAGAATTATGAAAATGGTGCCGTGTACGGTACCTACTGTAACAGTAACAGGTGCCGATACGATTTGTTCAGGTACATCAACCGTATTTGTCGCATCGGGTGCAGATAGCTATTCGTGGGAGCCCACTTTATATCTCAGTACTTATACTGGTTCGACGGTTACATTTAATTATACTGGCTTAAGTACAAGAACTTATACCATAACCGGAACTAATGAACCAGGGTGTACCAGTACAGCCATTCATACCGTAGAAAGCGTACTTGGACCGCCTTATGTAAACTTTAATCCTTCTACTACAGGTGTATGTTTAGGTTCGAGTGTTACATTTAATGCTTATTCGCCTGACGCGTCTTTAACATATTCCTGGGCGCCGAGCGGAGAACTAAGTGCATCTACAGGTACACCGGTTACCTGCACGCCAACTGCAACACAGACCTACACATTGACGTGGACACACGCCGGGTGTAGTGGTGAGGTTACGCGCACGATTACCGTAAGTCCGGTGCCTGCAATTTCGGTAACTGCTGATCAGGACACTTTGTGTAGTGGTGGCAATACAGATATGACGGTTTCAGGAACTGGATTTTCATTTTTCTTGTGGACGCCAAGTGATGAACTTAGTGCGGCTAGTGGAACGACAGTCAACGCAACTCCAACTGCAACTACGGTTTATACAGTTACCGGTTATGGAGGGCCTTGTCCTGTATCTGCTTACCAGCAAGTGACGGTTAGGCCTGAACCTACTTTGACGGTCATCCCTACTGCATCAACGATTTGCTTCGGTAGCGATGCGGATATATCGGTCTCTGGCGCCGATACTTATATATGGGAGCCAGCTACGGGTTTAAGTGCAACGACAGGATCTACGGTTAATTGCTCGGCAACCTCGTCGACGAGCTACACCGTTACCGGTACTGATGTGCATGGGTGTGTTGGTGCCGGTACCCAGGATATCACTGTGGGCTCTGTCCTCAGTATGACGGTTACCCCTGTCGAAGATACTTTGTGTGTCGGCAATACTACCACCATGACAGCATCAGGCGGTACGGGTTATACATGGGCGCCGGCTACTGGACTGAGTGCAACGACCGGAGCGACAGTTACTTGTTCTGTCGGTACTACTACCACTTACACCCTCACTGGAACTACCGCAGGTTGTGTAGGAGAAGGATTCCAGACGATATTTATTAATTCGGTTGTACCTACGGTTACGGTTATTCCTACATCAGCAACATTGTGTGCGGGAGACAACACTGATATAGCTGCGTCCGGGGCGAGTACCTATGTGTGGACACCCGCGTCCGGTTTGTCTGAGACCACGGGGCAAATAGTCAACAGTTCGCCTACCACTACCACTACATATACTGTAACAGGTACTTATCGAGGATGTACGAATTCTGCGGAGCAGACTATAACGGTAAATCCGTTGCCTGTAGTAACAGCAACGGCCGTTGATCCGACAATATGTACTGGTAATACTACCGATATAAATGCGGCGGGCGCAGATAGCTATAGCTGGGCTCCTGCAACGGGTTTAAGTGCGACTACGGGTGCTAGCGTGACTTGTTCGGCAACTGCCACCACCACTTACACAGTGACAGGTGCCACCGATGGGTGCAACAACGTTACAACCGTTACAGTGTCGGTTAATACGACACCTACTGTAACTGCTACGCCAACATCTGCAACAATATGCAGCGGAAATACCACTACCATTACCGCTACAGGTGCCGACAGTTATACATGGACACCGGGCACTGGCTTGAGCGCTACCACAGGGGCAACAGTATCCTCGTCTGCATTGACCACAACTACCTACACTGTTACCGGGACAACATTGGGTTGTAGTGCGTCTGCTACGCAAACTATTTCGGTGAACGCGACACCTACGGTGACTGCCACACCTACGGATGGTACAATATGTACGGGCAACAATACCGACATCACTGCATTGGGAGCTACTGACTATATATGGTCGCCGGCAACTGGCCTTAGTGCAACAACTGGTAGCGTTGTTAACGCCGACCCGTTGGGAACCACTACGTACACAATCACAGGAACATCAAGTGGCTGCGCTGCTACTACAACTCAGGTGATTTCGGTAAACGTAACACCTACAGTTACTGCAACTGTAGATAATCCAACGATATGTAGTGGAGAGAATACGAATGTCAATGCTTTTGGAGCTGACTCTTATTTATGGACCCCTTCTGCAGGGCTGAGTGCTACCACAGGCGGAATTGTAAGTTGTACTGCTACGGGAACAACAATTTACACGGTAACGGGTACATCTGATGGTTGTAGTAGTACGGTGGCGCAAATGGTGAGTGTAAACCCGGTTCCTGCTATTACGATAGTCCCAGTATCGGCAACAATATGTTCTGAAGATAATACCGACATTACCGCGTCCGGCGCGGATTCTTACTCATGGTCGCCTGCTGCCGGGCTTAGCGTAACAACAGGAAGTATCGTAAATACTACAGTTGACAACACGACAACCTATTCCGTAACCGGTACTACAGATGGCTGCAGCGGTATAGCAACGCAAGTTATAGATGTCAACCCTAATCCTTCAATTTCAGTATCTGCTACATCTGCATTAATTTGCAGTGGTAATAGTACCGATATTACTGCTACCGGTGCAGATTCTTACGTATGGGCACCCGCGACTGACTTAAGTGCTACAACGGGGTCTACTGTAAGTTTTTCTGGTACAACTACGACCACCTATACTGTGACTGGGACTACTTCCGGATGTGATGCGATTACCACAATAACTATCACAGTTAATCCAACACCGGTTGTGACAATTACTCCAGTATCGTCGACGATGTGCAGTGATGATAACACGGACATCTCAGTTTCGGGAGCTGATACATATATCTGGCTGCCGGGCACAGGTCTAGATAATACAACGGGTAGTACTGTAAATTGTACTGTAAATTCTACAACGACTTATACAGTTACGGGTACAGCAGGCAGTTGCTCTGCATCCGCAACGCAGGTGATCGCTGTTAATCCGACACCTACATTAACAGCTACGTCCGATGCCTCTGAAATCTGTAACGGCGACAATGCATATATCACATTGTCCGGGGCGGCGACATATGAATGGTCTCCGGCGGTAGGATTGAGTGCTACAACAGGTAGTTCGGCAATTTGCTCTGCGAGCGTAACCACTACTTATTCAATAACTGGTTCGGCATCTGGCTGTAGCAGCTCAGAGACAATTACAATTACAGTAAAGCCAAATCCGGTAGTCGTAGTAGTGCCAGTATCAGCGACAATTTGCATAGGAGATAATACAAATATTACAGCTTCTGGTGCGGACACTTATAGCTGGACACCCGGTACGGGATTGAGTAGCACAACCGGTGCTACCGTGACCAGCAGTACAACGGAGTCTACCCTGTATTCAGTAACGGGTACCACGAATGGATGTAGTACTACTACTGACCAGTTAATCGTAGTAACGCCTGTGCCTACGGTAACAGTAACAGCTGCAATAACGGCTATCTGCGCTGAGGGAAATACTGATATTACAGCCTCTGGTGCATTATCGTATAGTTGGTCACCTTCCACCGGGCTAAATACCACGACCGGAGGCATCGTAAATTGTACTGTTAACTCAAATACGACTTATACTGTAACGGGAACAACTGATGGATGTAGTGCAGTTGCGGAGCAAGAAATTACCATACTACCAAGTCCAAGTATTACCGTAAACGCCGATGCGTCGGCCTTTTGTAGTGGAGAAAATACAAATATCACTGCGTCCGGAGCTGATACTTACACGTGGTCGCCGGCAATCGGGTTGAGTGCCACTTCCGGAGATGCAGTTGTTTGTAGTGCCGGTACTACGACTACTTACACTGTCACAGGTACTGCTTTAGGCTGCACCGACTCTAAGACTCAAACCATTACTGTTTCTGTAACGCCGACACTTACGGTTACGTCAGATAAGGACACAATATGCCGTGGTGGTAATACCTATATGACCGTAACCGGCGGTGCCGGATTTTCATCTTATGCCTGGAATCCCTCTTCTGAACTTAGTTCGGGTACCTGGCATATTGTTGGTTGTTCACCAACGGTAACGAGTACGTATACCGTTTCCAGCACGGTTGGGGTGTGTACCGGCACAACAACTAAGACAATTTATGTAGCTAATCCGGTTGCTTCATTTATGTCTTTCCCAGCTGAAATTTGTTTGGATGATACTGTTACTATCATAGCGGATGGCGGCGACAGTTATGTATGGGATACTCCTCCTGGGTCTTACCGCTCTGAAGATACCTTGCACGTAATTGGGTACTCTACCGGTGTCCGACGTATAGTAGCAACAGCTATTCAAGAGATTTCAACTGGAAACTGCTATAGTGAGCCAGATACAGTATATGTAGATGTACTTCCACTTCCAACCATTTCGGTGACGCCAAGCGCGCACGCGTTCTGCCGCGGAGGAGCTACAAGTATGACGGTGACTGGTGCTGTAGATTATTTTTGGGCCCCTGCTATAGGGTTGAGCGCAACTACAGGTGCTGCCGTAGGTTGCGACCCTGACATCAGTAAAACATATACTATTACGGGAACAGATGCCTTTGGATGCACTAATAGTGCCATTCAAAAAATTATCGTAGCGCCAAACCCGATCTTGTCAATTGTTGCGAGTAAGGATACCATGTGTCAAGGGGAAAGGTCCAATTTTAATGCGGAATTTACCGGTGTTATTGGAGTGGATCAATATTTGTGGATAGGTTCTACATCTGGTTTGAGTTGGAGTCTCCCTCAATATGCAAGGTGTACTTCAAATGTTTCTAGAACGTATACTTTGGTAGGAACTACTATACATACCTTTGTGGGCTTGCCTTCCGTTTCGTGCCGTGATACAGCTTATCAAAGTATATATGTAAAGCCTCTTCCGGTAGTTACAATTAGTCCATCGTCGAGTTATAGTGTGTGTCCGGGAGATTCTGCCACTTTGACGGCATCGGGTGCGACAACTTATGTTTGGTCAAGTGCCTCACACCTTTCTGCTTCCACAGGGGCGTCTGTTAAGGTATCCCCACCTTCTACAGGTTTTTTACGTACGTATTCTGTTACAGGTACAATGGACGGCTGTTCTGCTGTTTCGCAAAACCCAGTCATGATATGGGGGCATCAGAAACCCAACCCATTTATTATTCCTCGGTCAGGCAGTCGCTTGTCATATTGTTTGGGAGACACTACGCAACTCGTGGGCGCTGGGGGATACGCCGGACAAATATATACTTGGTCGCCATCAACCGGGTTAAGTGCAACGACAAGCAATGGTACGAGTCCCGCGATATATTGTTACGCCACAGAAACTACAACTTATACAATAACTTCTACACATCCTGACAACGGCTGTATAGGCTCTGGTAGTGGCACAATAGAAGTTTGGTCGTTGCCAACTACATCGGTGTCTTCTGATACTACAAAGCTATGTAAGGGGCAAACAACCAATATTACAGCAACAGGAGCAGAAACCTACTCTTGGTTGCCTGCTGGAGGCTTAAGTGCTACTACTGGAGGAGTCGTTAATTGTGCTGCTAACGCAAGCACTACATATACCGTGACCGGCCACACTATTAATGGATGTACCACTACCGACACAATAGCAATATCCGCCGATTTTCTTAAAATGCCTGGTATTGTCGCTAATACAGGATGTGCCGGTCCGAACTCAGGTAGCATCGATTTGGCGCTATCAGGAGGGACGTTGCCCTACACCATTCTCTGGGACGATAATACCAATGCCGAGTTACGGCAAGGTTTGTCGAAAGGTGATTATTCCGTTGTTGTGACTGATGGTTTTAATTGCCAAATCTCAAAAGAGTTTACAATAGATTCTTTTGCTGAGATGTCTGCCCACTTTTTATGTGCCACTCGCGTTGTCTATCCGTCTTCAAACGTGCATTTTGTTAATCTCTCGTTCCCGACACCTTCGAGCTCAATATGGACATTCGGAGACCCTAATAATTCTACCAGTACAAAAGAAGACCCCGATTTTTACTTCCCGAGCGGTAGTGGCGACTCCAGTCAATACACCGTTACCCTTATCGCTGCCAAAGGTGCTTGCCGGGATACTGTGGAGAAGACCATATGGGTGATACATCAAAGGCCCGGTGGAGCGGTTGCAGCTAATGCAACGGTAGATAATTTCTTACAGATGAATGCCTTCCCCAATCCAACGAATGGAGTGTTGTCTGTTGATATAAAGACTTTTGAGGTTGCTGCCGCAAAGCTGGAGTTATATGATATGGTGGGTAAGTTGCGGTACGAAGTTGGATTAAAAGAAGCTAGTGAATCGCACGCTGATCTTGATTTGTCGAAGCTTCCTAAGGGGTACTATCTCTTGAAAGGAATTGCGAAAGGGTATTCTGAGACGCTGAAAATAGTAGTCTATTAGTAGGGTTTAGGTTGGGATCGTTTCCGGGACACAAGTTATGTGGGTCTTTCCTGAGTTTGGAGTGGCTCACGGCGTGTGTTTATAATTATGTTTTCTTTTTGACAGTCGTGATGTCGGCTAAAAGATAGCTCTGATTTTTATTTGAGCGGCTACATTGTATCTTAGCAATCTTATTTTTCCCTTGTTGATGAAGTAGATAAACGAAATGTTGTTTTATGACTTATGATATTTACTGTTATAAATCGATGTCAAATCGTCCCGACCTTGCGGAAGCGGAAGAAGCCATTGCCTCTAAGGATGATCCGTCAACAATGCCGGGGACAGATACTACCACAAAGCTGAATATTGCTAAAAGCCTGGTAAGCTTTAATCCTCGTCTGGAAAGTGTAGAGTTTGAGTTTGCGGAGATAGCTGATTTGATGGGGATAACCGTTGAAGAGGCCCGGCAACAGTTTAACCATATCGAGTTTAATACTTTTCAGAGCGATTTGAATACCCAAATATCTATTTTTGACAATCTGGTTTGTGTATCGGTTCCGTACTACTATGTTGGGAAAGACGCCGTGCATCTATTCAAAAATCTAAACAAGTACCTGAAAATTATTGCAAATGTATCGGGGTATCATGTCTACGACCCACAGACAGTGCAGGTCTTTGATCCTATGTCTGCAGATTTAGCAGGACTTAATGTTTATGTCAGAATTTCGGAGAAACATAAAGCAAATAAGCTTTAGGAGTCTATCCTGCGATTGAGGTAGTCAATCATATCTTTGTTTTCCCAGACTTCGATATCGCTACCGTTTAGCGCAATTTCAAACATGACAGTTGCAAGTTGCATTGAGCGAATGCTTACGGTATCGCCAAATAGACGCATTAATGGGTAGAATGCTTTCATTAAACGATAGGATAAATTAGGCTCCTTCCTCGGTATGTCCGGATAGATATATGATGGTCGGAAGGTGTGAAATCTACTAAATTTCATTGCTGAGAGTTGGTTCTCCGCAGCGCCTTTGTCACGGGCAAACATCATCCTGCTTTTCTCGCTCCTATCGGCTCCGGCACCACTAAGCAGACAGAATACGACATTGGGATTTGTTTTTTGCACGGATTTCGCAAGATTAATCGGATAGTTGACCGTTATTTTTCGGAATTCGTCTGCCGGAACAGCCCCTGTGTAAACGCCTATACAAAAGAACACGATGTCCACGTGACCAAAATCGATTGGTTCCGTTTGGATAGTTTCGAAATTCCGTACCACAACCTCCCGTATTTTGGGACTTTTAGTTTCCGATGGTTTGCGCACCAGACTTGTAATTGTGTTTACTTCATCACTTTTCAGACATAAGTCCATTAAGTGGCTTCCTATCATGCCTGACGCCCCTGCAATAACTATGTTTTTCTTCATGCTTATGCTAAAAGTTGTTTCTTGACTTATGACGAAGGTAATGTTACTTACAATACTTGTCAGAGTAGGCCTGAGCTTGCGGGTTTTTTAGCTTGTAAGCGTACCTGAAGTCGCCACAGGCACTATCTTTTACCCCTTTGGTATAGTATAATACACCCCTGTATAAAAACGATTGCGTCCAGCGAGGGTCTATGTCAATAGCCGTTGAAAGGTCTGCAATTGCGTCATTGTAATTTTTTAGCTCTTTGTATGCCATCGCTCTGTTTACATACCCCATGATGTATCTCGGAAATAGTTCAATTTGCTTTGAGAAGTCAGCAACCGCACCATCGTAGTCACCTAACTGGTATTTGCAGGAGCCACGCATACTGTATGCCATATAAAAATCTGAGCGCACGTTGATTGCTGAGTCATAGTAAGGTAGTGCAGCACTAAAGTTGCCGTTACTTGTTTCTTTTCTGGCCTTTGAGAGTAGCGCCATATAGAAGTCCGGTTTTAGTGCAATGGCCTTGTTTAAATCTCTCATACTGTTTCTGGAGTCGCCAATAAGTTCTTCCAGGTTGGCCTTGTTGTAATAGCCAAGCGTAAAATCCGGGTTTATCTCCACCGCTTTGGAGTAACAATACAATGCCGCCTGCATATCGCCTTGTAATTGATAGAGCCCACCCAACTGATAGTACGCATGCCAGTTGCTTGAATCTGCTTTAATACAGGACATGTAGGCTATCTCCGCACTATCCAGCTTGTCAACCAGCAGGTATTCGTTTCCTAAAATATAATTCTCAGATAATGCACCGATTCCGGTTTTTTTTTGAGGAGTATCTCCGCAGGAGGAGAGCAAAAAAAGAACGATACTAAGCGTAACTGCAGAGAGCATGTTTTGTCGCATACGAATGATTTTGTTGAAAATTAAGTCGAACGGAACAATTATACAACTTTAGGTGGAATAGCGACAATACCTTTATAATTAGATGCTCCCGGTGGCTCAATGCACGAAAGTACCAAAGTTAAAGCTACAGATTGGAAATGTAACTGTCTGTTATTAAAGCTGCTACAATTGATCTAAAGAAAAAAATCAACGACAAAGAGATTAGGGGAGTTTCTAAAAAAACGTGAGGCGACAGTAGAAACCGTCGCCTCACTTCACCTTATGAAAAATATACCCACCACAAATATAGTTAGTTATTGAAGAACGACAATATTTTTCGACGTTTATTTTTAAATAAGTGGCGATATTAACAGGATTTTTACACGTGGCGAGGTCTATTTGTGACCTTGAATCCGAAATCCGGTACTTGTCTTGGTCAAATAATCATTTTTTTATACAAATGAACTGTGTGTCCCACGTCAAGTATTTATTTTCTACGTTCCTTTTTTTATTCATTTTCAACGAGAGAAAAAGTCCTGTTAGCTAGTTGTTTTGGCTCGAATCATAAAAGCATTGTATTGTGGATCAGGCCACTATCTATTATGTGAAGTGATTTTCTGGTGTTTTATTATTTGCTCTTTTTTGGTTTCAGGGCATATTTTTCATTCAGGCATAATTTTTGCCGTTATAAGGAAAAAATATAAATCACATTTAGAAACAAATGTGCCATTTACTTATAAACTAAAATCAAAAAAATGAAGAAAAGAATTATTCTCTTACCGCTTGTTGCCATATTAGGGTTTGTCTTATTGTCTAGTTATAATGACGGTCCTAGTAAAACGATATATTACGACGGTACCGGCTCTTCGGGTTCGGTGGGGTGCTCAACCGGTTCGGGCTGTCATGCTGCCTCTCCGGCAACTGACGTAACAGTTTCGTTACAGGTTATGAGCGGGACTATTCCTGTTACCGCATACATACCCGGTGCCACCTATACTGTAAAGATGGTTGCGACCTATACCGGTTCGTCCTCTACCCCCGTTTATTCTTTATTCGGTTTTCAAATGTCTGCGATAAAGGCCGGGAGTGCCGCCGTGAGTGTAGGGTCGTGGGCTTCACCTCTTCCTCCGAAAACTCATACATGGGCTGCCACAAGTGGCGTGAATATATTTGAGCACGATACTGCATTATTCGTCACAACCGGCTCGGGAGGGTCAGGCTCAACCTATGAAATGAGCGGATCGTGGACTGCACCTGCGGCAGGGACAGGTAATGTAGCATTGAGCAGTATTGTGAACCTGATCAATGGCACTGTGATAAGTCCAAGTGTTACTGATAAATGGAAGACAGCATCTGTTACTCTTACGGAAATCCTGTCGCCTGTGAGTGCTATTGCCGGTGGCTTGACCGTATGTGCGGGAGATACTACCATGCTTGGTTGCACGCCGGCAGGAGGTACATGGTCCAGCTCTACGCCTGCAGTAGGTACAATCAGCACTTCCGGCGTTGTAACCGGATTGATGCCGGGGACAACGTCAATTATGTACGCAACCACCAGTTCCGGTATTGCGACAGCGGTGGTAACTGTTGTTGCTGCTCCTTCCGCTATTACAGGAACGGCAAGTGCCTGCATCGGAACATCGACATTACTTAGTTGTGCTACTGCCGGAGGTACCTGGAGCAGCGGTGATCCATCAATAGCTACTGTTGGAATGGCGACCGGAACAGTTACAGGTGTTTCATCAGGTATTGTTCCGATATCGTATACCAATTCTGCAGGTTGCAGTAGTACCGTAATGGTTACAATAAATGCCTCAGGTGCAGCGCCTATTGCAGGTACTGATACAGTTTGTGTCGGGTCAACAATTGCACTAACTAACCTCACACCAGGTGGAACATGGGCAAGTAGTTTGCCGTCAAGCGCAACAATCAGTACAACCGGGATGGTGACAGGAGTTGCTGTAGGGACAACAGTAATATCATATACGGCGACTAACTCATGTGGTACTGCAACAACAACCAAGACGGTGACTGTGATGCCTGCGGGAAGTTGCACATCGGGTATTACTCCGACACGCCATGCCGCAAATCCCGAGCTGAAACTAATGCCAAACCCGAATCACGGATCTTTTTCATTGCAAATAGTGAGCGAAATAAAGGAGCAAGCTACAGTGACTATCTATGATTTATCCGGCAAGACGGTGAAAACGTTTGTTGCAACTACAAACACATCTATTGATGTGGATATACCGCACATAGGAGGTATGTACTTTGTGTCTGTTGTCACGCAGCAGGGTAACTACCAAACAAAGGTTGTGGTGCAGTAAGCTAGTATAGTTAATTGCTTTTAATACAGTCCGGAGAAAGTAGGGTATGCGTCCCTCTTTTTTCGGACTGTTAGTTTTAGTGAACAGGAATTGGTAGGCTGTCCAATTAATTGCATTATATTTTCAACGTTTTTCAGCAGAATTTTTTCTGCAGAGTCGTGTTTTTATAGTCAATTTATCTATGGTAAGTAGGGTAGGAAATTTATTTGTTGTATCTTATAAGGTGTTAACTGTGTTGGCAATACATTTGTAACACTATTCATTATTATATTTTGAAAAAGTCGAATGAAGCCATATTACTTTTTGCTTGTCATACTTGTTGTTTCGTGCTCTTCCGGAGGAAATGACCGGGAAATCAAACCTGCCATCCAAGACATTACCGAGTCTGTGTATGCTTCTGCACAGGTAGTGCCCATCGTTCATTATAAAGAGCAACCTACGAGATCGGGTACTATCAAGGAAATCTTCGTTGAAGAGGGTGATGAGGTAAAGGAAGGTCAGCTGTTATATAAAATTGAAACACCTGCGAATGTGCATGACCGGTTTACGAATGCGCAATTAAACCTGAAGGAAGCCAAGTCGGATTATGAAGGAGATGATAACCTGCTAACTAATATAGAGTTGGAGATTCAGCAGATAGGCCGAAAGCTGGTGTTAGACTCAATCAATCTTGCGCGCCTGCAGCGGTTATGGAATCAGAGTGTTGGTAAGAAAGTGGATCTGGACCGCGCGAGTCTGGAATATCAGTCGACACAGATACAATACAAAATTGCTCAGAAAAAATATGCACAGGCAATAAGCAATCTGAAGAACAAATATAAGAAGGCAAGAAGCGGCTTTTCGGCGGAACAGAACGAACTGGGGGAATATCAGGTTCGTTCAAAAATGGATGGTCTTGTTTATCATGTGAATAAGAAAGTAGGGGACTATATCAGCACACAAGAAGTTTTTGCCGAGATTGGTAGCCGTGATAATTTTTTAGTGGAAATGGATATCGATGAAGTGGATATCGCCAGTATTCAGTTAGGTGATTCGGTAGCTATTGTATTAGATGCCTATCCTAATGAAGTCTTTTTGGCCAATGTTTCTAAAATTGCCCCTAAAAAAGACGAAGCTACACAAACCTTTCGCGTAGAATGCCTGTTTAACGAAAAGCCTACCAAGCTTTATTATGGGCTGTCGGGCGAGGCGAATATTATAGTTGACAAGAGAGATAATGCGCTTACAATTCCTACCGAGTACTTAACGGGTGGTAATAAGGTGCTTACTCCTGACGGAGAACGAGAAGTTGTTTTGGGTGTGAAAAATTTGAAGCAGGTAGAAATTTTATCGGGTATTGATTCGACGACTTTATTAATAAAACCCGGAGAATAATGCGGAGACTCTACCTGATACTTGAAATCTCTAAGACGCATTTGCTTTCGAAAAAGAAGCAGACAATTGTTGCTGCGTTAGGAGTGACTTTCGGGATAAGTATGTTTATAATAATGATGGGGTTTATGACGGGGCTTAATGACCTTCTGGATGGATTGGTGCTAAACAGAACACCGCACATACAGATTTACAATAAGATTGAAGCTTCCGAATATCAACCAGCGGTGTTGCTTGATGATGATAGGGTTAATTTTATACATTCGGTAAAGCCTAAAAGGCGACTGGAGCGTGTACACAACGCCATGCCGATTATGGCAGAACTGAGCAATGATAGACGTGTAAAGGGAGTGACTCCGCAAGCAATGTGCAAGGTGTTTTATCTTGCCGGCTCCAATAACTTAAACGGGATTATCAATGGAATAGAAGTGGATGAGGAAATGAGGTTGTTTAATTTTAAAGACTATATAGTTGCCGGCGATGCGAATAGTATAGAGAAAAAGAAAAACAGCATTTTGTTAGGAGCGGGAATCGCTAAAAAGCTTTCGCTGACAGTAGGTGACCGGCTTCAGGTGTCGGGTACTGCAGGTAATACCTACTCGCTTACTATCGGCGGTATTTTTCAAAGTGGCATGGCGGATGTTGATGATGTTCAGAGTTTCGTTAGTCTGAAGATGGCACAACAAATATTAGGTGTAGGAGGCAGCTACATAAGTAGAATACATGTGAAGCTGTATAATATTGAAGATGCGGTTCCTCTTTCAAAGCAGATAGAGCAGCTGTATGATGTTAAGGCACTTGATATAAAGACCGCCAATGCTCAGTTTGAAACGGGTTCAGATATCAGAACCTTAATTTCGTATGCGGTTTCTATTACATTGTTGATAGTTGCCGGTTTTGGGATTTATAACATTCTCAATATGTTTATTTATGAAAAAATGAATGACATAGCGATTCTGAATGCTACCGGATTTACCGGAGATGATGTCATGTATATATTCATAATGCAGGCATTGATTATCGGGATGATAGGCGGAGCGTCGGGGATAGGTTTGGGTTATCTGGTTTCGGTGTTTATAGATGGTATCCCTTTCAATACGGAGGCATTGCCAACTATCAAAACCTATCCCATAAATTATGACCCTAAGTTTTATTTTACGGCAGTCATTTTTGCATTGGTATCCACTTTTCTTGCGGGGTATTTGCCTGCAAGGAAAGCACAAAAGCTGGATCCGGTAGATATTATAAGAGGTCAATAACGAGTTATGAAACCTGTATTAGAGGCAAGGAATATTGATAAATACTTTTTAGACCCGGTGCGTTTTCATGTTTTGAAAGATATAAACATGAAACTGTTCAGTAAAGAGTTTGTGTCTATAATGGGTAAATCAGGGTGCGGTAAATCAACTCTTTTGTATATCCTGTCTACTATGGATACGAAGTATGAGGGAGAACTTTTTATTGATGGTCAGAATGTGTCGTCGTACAGTAAGGAGCAGCTTGCCGGAATAAGAAATCAAAAAATCGGATTTGTATTCCAGTTTCATTATTTGCTTCCGGAATTTACTGTTATAAAAAATGTGATGTTGCCGGCACTGAAGCTTGGAAGGGAAAGCATAGAGGAAATACGAGCGCATGCTTATCACAAGTTGGAAATATTGGGTATTGCCGATATGGCAGAAAAGAAAGCATTCAGGCTTTCCGGTGGGCAAAAGCAAAGAGTTTCCATAGCACGTGCTTTGATAAATAATCCTAAAATCATAATGGGCGATGAGCCCACGGGAAACTTAGATAAAAAGAACTCAGAAAACGTGTTTAACATCTTACGTGAGCTAAGTCAGGAGCTGGACATGGCCATGTTGATTGTAACCCATGATCTGGATTTTGCGGAAAAAACAGATCGGATTCTTGAGATGGATGACGGGTATATTCTTTGAGGTGTTTGTTCGAAATATGGCGAATTAATTGTCGGTCGGCTACATTTTGCGTTAGGACATAGCTTAGCCATATTGCCGGTATAATGGCAATGATAATTATCTTTTAAAAGCCATCCGCACTGGTATGTTTACCAGAACGGAACCAAGCATCAATCACTATTGATACGCTGTTGCAACCGGTTGCCACGACGGATACCAGGTAAGTTAACGGTGATACAGCTCACCAACTCGTGCGTAACTAAACTAATAGAAAAAGCGAAAAGGTGCGCGGTGTTGCTCCGACTTCGGTTGCATAAAAAATGGTTGCAACATTACACCTCCAAGGCAACAGATTGCTCTGTTGCCGGCTCCGGGTTTGCTTTTTTCAGTCGCTTCATTTTTTTCTTTAGTCGCTTTTGCTCTTTAGTGTATAAGTCACAATCGTCCTCGTCGCTGCACCACGTAAGCGCATTGCGCAAACTGTCCTGTGCCAGTGTGTAGATGCCTTGTTGCTCATAAAGGAGCGCTTCGCTGTGCCATATCCGTCCCTTGTCAATGCCTGTTACTTTGAGTGCTCGGGCAATCAGTCGTTCCGCAGCTGATATGTCGCCTATGGTACGCAGGAGGTCAATATACAGATAGTATGTATCTGTGTATTCCGGGTCGTGATAAAGTGCTAAGCCCAAGGTGTCGGCAGCGTTGGAGAACTGACGGAGGTCTTTATGCAATATTTCGCCCTTTAACGCCAGGAGTCCTGCGTGTTTATCGTCGTAAGAGAGCCCGTATTCCAATGCCTCAAGTGCTATCTCTATTTCGTAAGGATAGTTGTCCTTAGCTTTCAAAAAGTATTTGTCTGCAGCTGTCATAGCTGAATGAATTAAGAATCTTAAAAAAATAGTGTTGAATAATTCCTGCATCTGAATGCAGGTGAAGCTACACGAGCCGTGCTAACAAAAGGGCAAGTGAAGCACCGCAGCCATGGGCTGTGCTGTGGAGGTAAGGGGGCGATATGTAATCAGCTTACGCACTTTGATAAATCCAAATCATTATGTGATTCGGACTGCAAATATAGGAATGTTTCTGAAAACGGAACCGGCAGATATTTTCTACATGTAGGTACGGGCTTAAGAATGGTCTGCCCCAGGGTAGCTTGATACTGTGTAGCTAGTAGTTGTTGCTAGTGAACCACTACATTATGATTCCATTTTTTTTCCTCGCTAAATGGGATAATTTTACACCTTATGACCGCCACCAGGAGGATAACATTATTGTGGATAATTCTTTTGTCTGCTGTGGTGCTCATAGAGAGCTCCATCCCTTTTATGTGTGCGGAAGCATACAGCCCTTCCGGGTATTCGTTTTCGGGTCAGGTGTCTTACAGTCCTGATCAGAATATGTATTTTTCATTTATTAGTCAGGCTCGTGACGGTGCATTTATATTAAAGGACAAGCTGACATCTATTCCTCACCAGCCGGTTTTCATAAATCTGGAATATTGGCTGGTCGGCTTTTTACAGCATATTACGGGGTTGTCGGAGAATGCTGTTTACCACGTCTGGCGATTTCTGGGTTTGTTGTTGCTTGTTGTCGGGTTCAATTTGCTGACGCGAATATTTTTTCCTGAGTCACCGAGGCGAAGGTTGATGGCATTGGCTATGTTTCTGTTTGCAGGTGGGTTTGGATTTGTATTTGCTATTCTGGATCATTTTCATTTGATAGGCTTTGATGCCACGCACAATGGAATTATAGACATGAGGTACGGCATTCTGCCCTTTCAGCAGCTCATCACCAATCCTCACATGTCATTTCCACACGGTCTTATTTTAATTGCATATGCTTACTTTTTGTTAGGTGTGCAGCATAATAAGGTGCGCTACTACGTATGGTCCGGCATCATTTTTAATTTAATCGGGCTTGTACGACCCTATGATATAATACCGCCTTGTATAATTTTTCCGGTTTATGTTTTGATGACGAATGGTGGATACCGGCTCAATTTGAAGTTAGCTTTTTTAAAGATGCTGCCGTTGTTTATGATTGTTCCTGTGTTTCTTTATAACCTTTGGCTATTCAAGTACCACGCGATTTTTAAACATTGGTCGTTGCAAGGGCATAACGCCGGTGTGTTTCCTTCGGTCGTTTGGCATTACATGGCATATGGAGTTATAGGCTTGCTGGCGATAATGCGCATGACGCAGCTAAAGAAGTACCCTCCGGGAACGAAAGGTAAGTTTCTGTTGCTTTGGTTTGGGGTTACATTTGTTTTTATTCACTTAGGAAAGTATATCCCGGCTATTGGTTGGAGTCCGCAGATTGGCGTTTACCTGGCCGCTCCGCTAACAATTGCGGCTTGCTCATTGCGTCTTGAAGATATTTTGCAATCAAGGTTGTACAGGAATTGGTTGATAGCCGGGCTTGCGGGTATTCTGATAGTTAGTAATCTTTCGCTAATGATGTATCATTCCCGGAAATTTGTGCTTGGCGTAAATACGGAGTCGTTTTATGTAGCTAACGATGATATGACCGCGATGGAATGGCTGCGAAAATCCACTAAGCCGGGGAGCGTAGTGATGGCGGATGTTTACACCTCTCAGGTTGTGGCAAAGTACACCTCAAATGCGGTTGTGGCAGCGCACTATAGCGTAACGCCTGATTTCGCACTATACTCGGGAAAGGTCGCAGCACTACTTAAAGACACGAGTGCCATGTGGGGTCTTGTACCCTTGCCTGCCGACTTGCATGTCGATTACGTTTATGTACATGACCGTCTGCCTATGCAAAACAGCAAGTACCTCAAAGAGGTTTACAGAAACAGTGGTGCATTTATTTATCAGGTAGTTCCGAACTAAGAGATTAGAATATTGGTAGTGCTGTATATCCTGCGAGAACAACTGCCAGTATTCCTACAATACCTAACACCAATCCGGCTATTGCGAGGCCTTTCTTTTGCCTATATGGGCCAACTCCCAGTAACCCAAACATTACTGCAGCGATAGAAAATAGTGGTGCAAAAAAACCAATTATTCCAAACAATAATGCAAGACGTCCCATCCAGCCGGAGACAATCATTCGAGCTATCAGCGGGCTGGTCTGTTCTTTTTTTGAAAATGAAAGTTTAGAAAATTCATTCAGATTAGCAATAGCAGCAGTTTTGGCGCCGCTAATCTCAGTCGTAGCTTGAACCTGAGTTGTAGCATGTTTTTTCACGGCAAAGCCAGCTTGGGTCATTTTCGGATTGAAAAGTAGGATAGCTGCAACAAAAAAGAATAGAAGTCTCTTGCTCATGTAGTTGGTGTTTGTGGTTTCAAATATACAATTTTGGAAACAAGATATACAATGCTGAATAACAAAAGTGAAAAAATGCGGCTGTTCATAAGATTTCGTTTCAACGTTAAATAGCTGTAATTTCGCGACAGGTTTAAACATGTATAGTTATGAAAATGGATAAAGTACTCAGTAAGCTGGGCGTTAGCAAAAAGAACGAAGGGGCAGCGACAGGTGTGAAATGGCAGAAAACCACAGGCGAACGTATCGACTCAATGTCGCCGGTTAATGGAAAAATTATAGCATCGGTAAATGCTGTGGACAGGCAAACTTACGATGCGGTTGTGAATAAAGCACATAGTGCGTTTGCTGAGTGGCGTACATGGCCCGCGCCCAAGCGTGGAGAGGTTGTTCGTCAGATAGGTGATGCGCTCAGAAAAAACAAAGAACCATTGGGCAAGCTTGTTTCGTATGAAATGGGCAAGAGTCTTCAGGAAGGATATGGTGAGGTTCAGGAAATGATAGATATATGTGACTTCGCTGTGGGGCTGTCGCGGCAGTTATATGGGCTGACGATGCATAGTGAGCGTCCGCAACACAGAATGTATGAGCAGTGGCATCCGATGGGCGTTGTCGGTATTATCAGTGCATTTAACTTTCCGGTTGCTGTATGGAGCTGGAACAGTATGATCGCTATGGTTTGCGGTAACTCCTCTGTATGGAAGCCGTCTGAGAAGACACCGCTTTCGGGTATTGCGTGCCAGCATATTATTGCCGATGTGCTCAAGTCGAATGGTGTGCCTGAGGGAGTTTGTAGTTTAGTTATAGGCGGAAGAGATACGGGCGAGTGGATGAGTTCTGATTCCAGAATTCCGTTAGTGTCTGCCACAGGGTCTACACGGATGGGTAAATCTGTGGCTGCTGTTGTAGCCGGCAGATTAGGGCGTACACTTCTTGAACTGGGTGGTAACAATGCCATGATAATATCTGAAAATGCGGACCTGAATATTGCATTGCCTGCCGCTATTTTCGGTGCGGTAGGAACTGCCGGTCAACGTTGTACGAGTACACGACGGCTAATTGTTCACGAAAGTATGTACGATGCATTCAGGAAGAAATTAGTGTCAGCATATCGCCAGTTGGTGATAGGTAATCCGCTGGATGAAAAATCCCATGTTGGGCCGTTGATAGATCAGGATGCTGTAGCAGCTTACCTGAATACCATACGTGAAGTGAAGAAAGCCGGAGGAAAGGCAATAGTTGCTGGAGGGGTGCTTACAGGTGAGGGTTACGAAAGTGGTTGTTATGTGAAGCCGTGTATATATGAGGTGCAGAATGATTGGGAGATAGTACAACACGAAACGTTTGCGCCCATAGTATACGTTATGAAATATTCAACTCTTGACGAGGCTATTGCACTTCAGAACAGCGTGCCTCAGGGGCTTTCTTCATCTATAATGACACTGAACATGCGTGAAGCAGAACGTTTCTTGTCGCATGGCGGTAGTGACTGCGGAATTGCAAACGTCAATATAGGGACAAGTGGTGCTGAGATAGGCGGCGCTTTCGGAGGTGAAAAAGAAACAGGTGGAGGTCGTGAAAGCGGATCGGATAGCTGGAAAGCCTATATGCGCCGTCAGACGAACACGATTAACTGGAGTGAACAATTGCCGTTGGCTCAGGGTATCAAGTTTAATCTGTAAACATCAAAACAACCAAATCATAACCGGATAATTATTTTATGAAATTATATACCCTGTTGATAGCACTGCTGCTGTGTGGTGGTGCTATGTTTGCCCAAGTGCCGGACTCTTCCATCGGAAGTTTGATGAACAATCGTATGTATGATTGCTATGAAGTGGAGTACAATTCTGTACTGCAGGCACAGCGTCTATATGAGCGTCACCAGTGGGATACCCTTGACGCACTCGTAGGGTTTTGGAAAACACACTGCGGAGTGAGTACAAGATTGTTTTCGCTGGATATACTGAATAGTATCCGGAACAGAACTTTTAAGGAGCATATCAGTCAGAATGAGTTTTTGGCGCGTAGAGTTAAGGCAAGCTATAGTGACAATGACCTTTACGAAAGTGGCATTTTGTACTACCTGAAGTACTATAAGAGTGCGACTCGTGGTGAATTTTCCGACGCTCAGTATGACCGCTGGTTGGATGGTAATTATGCATTACCTAAAGATTACACGGACTATGCAAAATTGTACAAGTCGTATTATGCGTTCCTGCAGCATATGGCCGGGGCTATTTTGAAGTCAGGAAAGCATACTCCCTTAGAGGAGTATTTGCTTAGGTTTTATGCAGACCCTGACAGCACCAGGTATGAAGAGCTGGACTCCGCTATCTACTCCGGGACCGTCCTTCAGTCAGCGTATTTAGGTGCAAAAAAATACCATAATGATATTCATGGTTTCGGACATAGTCTGCATCTCGGCTATTGGACTCCCAATGGCGCGTTATCTGTTTTGGGTAGTCACCCTTACCTTGCTTATCAGATTGGCGGACGCTCTGAGAACATAATGATGGACTACATAATAGGTGTTCGATTTGGCGGGTCGCCTAACACTTACAATGTAGTGAAAGATGACTCCCTGTATTTATCTTCTCATTATCTAAGCTGGTATACGGGGTTAGACTTTGGAGCAAAGCTTTATCGAACACGCAGAAGCGAGCTTGATGCATTGTGGGGTGTAGGGTACGAAGAAATACAGGTGTTGAGTATTGCCGCCGACGATTCAAAAAATTCTGAAAATAAGGATGGGATTTACCATTCCGTAAAATCGTTTTATGCGAATGCCGGACTAGGGTACAGGTTCTATATTACAGACAGGGTACACGAAGGCAAGCACCGACGCTCGTATGTTTCGCTGCAAGCAAAATATAATTACACAGACTATCGAAATAATGGCGGTACCGACTTGTCAGGTGGCGCATTCACCATCGGGGTGGCATATGGTGGTTATTCTCATAGTTATACTAACTATCCACATTTGGAGTAGTCATCAGATTAGTCATTTTGTTTTTAATTCGGCAGGCTGTACATTATCTTTGTACAGCCTGCTGTTTTGTAGAGAGGAAGCACCCTTAACAAAAAATTGTACATTACAATATTTTAATGGTATTATATTTGATAAACAATTTGCATTATGGAAAAAGAAAAAAATAAAGTTTTATTGGTAGAGGATGATACCAATTTCGGACAGGTATTAAAAAGTTATTTGGAAATTAACGACTTTGTAGTGGAGCTTGCCCGTGACGGTATTCTTGGGCTTGCGGCATTCAGGCGTGAGCGATTTGATGTCTGTCTGCTGGATGTGATGATGCCTAATATGGATGGTTTTGCTCTGGCAGAGGAAATCAGAAATGTAGATCCGGATGTGCCTTTATTTTTCCTTTCTGCCAAGAGCATGAAAGACGATATACTAAATGGATATAAGTTAGGTGCGGATGATTATATCACTAAGCCGTTTGACAGCGAGGTGTTGCTGCATAAAATCAAGGCTATTCTGAAGCGTAATCAGGAAATGCATGAAAAAAACCATGCACAAGTAGAATTTAATATCGGAAGTTACCACTTCAACAGTAAACTGCGAACGCTAAAGCATGGCGAAGAGTCAAGTACTTTGTCTCCAAAAGAGAATGAGTTGCTGCTGATGCTTTGTGAGTATAAGAATGATCTGTTGCCAAGGGAAACTGCCCTGAAGAGAATTTGGGGAAGTGATACCTATTTCAATGGTCGTAGTATGGATGTGTATATTGCCAAGTTGCGCAAGTATCTGAGAGGAGATGCCTCTGTGGAAATTGTAAATATTCACGGTAACGGATTCCGACTGGTGGTTCCTGAATAGAAAGTGAGTATATAGAAAGGTCTCAAATATTAAGGGGTACAACAATTGTTGTACCCCTCTTTAATTGATATAATTTAGTAATTTAACCTTTTGCAGCGTCGAAACGAGCACCAACTGCATCCCAGTTAATTACGTTCCAAATAGCTTTAAGGTAGTCTGGGCGTTTATTCTGATATTTAAGGTAATAAGCGTGTTCCCAAACGTCAATGCCAAGTATCGGCGTGCCTTTAACCTCTGCAATATCCATAAGCGGATTGTCCTGATTAGGTGTGGAGCTTACGGTAAGTTTACCATCGCTTACAGAAAGCCATGCCCAACCACTACCGAACCTTGTAGCGCCGGCAGTACTCATTTTCTCCTGAAGTGCCTCTAATGAGCCAAATGTTTCATTAATTGCTGCAGCAAGATTTCCGGAAGGGGCAGTGCCCGGCGCGCCGAGTACCGACCAGAACAATGAGTGATTGTAGTGACCGCCACCATTATTACGAACTGCACCGGAATAGGAAGATATGTTAGCCATTAAGTTTTCAAGGCTTTCGTTTTCTCCGGGATTTCCGGCAAGGGCGTTGTTTAGGTTGTTAACATATGCCTGATGATGCTTGCTATGGTGAATTTCCATAGTTGTTGCGTCAATGTGTGGTTCCAATGCATCGTACCCATAACTTAATTGAGGGAGTGTGTGTGCCATAATTATTTCAGTTTTATTTTATATTCCAAAGTTAAGGAAAATGGGATGGAATCCCTTGTTTGCGGCATAAGATATATGCATATAGCTATAAATGGAATTGAAGGGAACATGCGCATTGAAGGAGTCAATTAGAATAAGGCAGAATAGTATAATCAGGCATGTAGCGGACATGTTAAGAACAGTGTCGAATAAAATTTAAAATGATTGTTTAATGTAAGAAAAAAAATTTTAACTTTAGGGTTCTGTTAAAACTGACTGATGCGAATACGCATGAGCTAGGCATTTGTGCAACTTATTGTTTTTTAGTTAGTTAGGATTTTCAGATTGCTAAAACCGACCTTAATAAATTAGTTTTTATGAAAAAAACGATTTCTACTTATTTGCGCAGTTTAATTGTTGCGGCGTTTTGTCTTTTTATAACCCTTCCAGTTTTAGCCAACCATATTGTTGGTATAGATATGAACTACACCTGGATAAGTGGTAATACTTATCAGGTTACTATTGTTGCGTATGGTGATTGTGGTGTTACGTCACCATCCCTGATAGGCAATGCTCCGGAGATTTGTGTGTATAACGGAAATACATCGGTCGGTAGTTTTAATCTGACGGCAATAGCCCCGACGACAGGAACAGAGGTTACGCCTGTTTGTCCGGCGGCAATTGGTACGACTACCTGCTCTGATTTAAGTAGTACTATTGAGGGGGTAAAGCGGTACGTATATTCAGGGACGTACACCTTGCCGGGGACATCCCAATACTGGCGCTTTATATTTAACGGCAGGATGAGGACGGGTGCCGGTGGCTCGTCTGCCGGTAGGGCAACCACAATAACCAATATTAATGGTTCCGGTTCCAGTATTATTCAGTTGATAGATACAGTTGATAACCGTTATGTAAACAATTCCAGTCCGATACTTACGGTACATCCGACACCCTATTTCTGCCAGGGCAATCCAAACTCGTACAATCCGGGTGCAATAGACCCTGACGGGGATAGTCTGGTGTTTACTCTTGTACGTGGGAGAGTCGCATCAAATAGCTGTTTCAGTATTCCTACCGGAAGTGGTCTGGTGGACTATGTAACTACTTTCCCTGCGTGGACTGGTCAGCCAATAACAGAAACTACGCCACTTAGAGTGGTAGCAGGTGAGTATTCATTTGATCAAAACAACGGTCAGATAACTTTTACTCCGAATTTTCCACAGCGAGCATTAGTGGTTTACAACATTCAAGAGTACAGGGGGGATACGCTGGTAGGTAATAGTCAACGTGAAATGACATTTCTTGTAAAAACGTGTACTGTGCCACCTCCATCTGCCGGTTTATCAGATCCTGTAAACGGAATCATTCGGGATACAACTAATTTTCAGGCGTGTTATGAGACAGGACCGTTTAGTTTTCACATAAAGCCAAGGAGTACCGGTGCCGGTGTAAATATCAAAGTTAGTGCGGATAATATACCGGTAGGAGCAACGTTTACGGTGGTTAGCGACAGTACGCCGACTCCCGATGCTACCTTTACCTGGACGTCAACCGGGGTTACACCGGGATTGTACACAATCTATGTGACATTTAATGATGACCAGTGCCCTATATACGGGACTAATACCATCGCATATACAATCACAATTAATTCATTGGTTGATATTACCGGAACACCTGTTGTGTGTGAAGGACAAACAACCACACTGTCTAATGCAACTGCCGGTGGTTCATGGATAAGTTCTGACCCGTCAATAGCGACTGTTGGTTCTGCTACGGGCGTCGTCACGGGTATGTCTGCGGGTACTGCTACAATTACTTATGAACGAGGGGTCTGTTCGAAGACAATGGATGTTACCGTCAACCCGTTGCCTTCACCTATTACGGGTACAGCAGCAGTCTGTACTGGAAATACGACTTCATTGGTGTCAGCTTCACCGGGGGGCGTATGGAGTAGCAGTAGTCCCGGCGTGGCGACGATTGATACAGCGTCTGGAATTGTAACGGGAGTTTCGCCTGGTACAGCGACTATTTCATATACATTTGTCGGAACAGGATGTGTAACCACAACTGTAGTCACAGTAAATGACTTGCCGAGTGCGATAACAGGCTCACTGGAGGTTTGTGCCGGTCAGGTAACAACATTAAGTTCATTGCCAATAGGTGGCACCTGGATTAGCAGTAATCCCGCAAATGCAACAATAGGTATTACAACTGGTCTTGTTACCGGATTGATGCCGGGGACGACCACTATAACTTATACAGTCGGTACCGGTTGTGAAATTACAGCAGTAGTAACCGTAAACCCGTTACCAAACCTGATTAGCCCGATACCTGCTACTACGTTGTGTGTTGGGAATACGCAGTTGTTGTCCAATTCGTCTCCGGGCGGCTCATGGACCAGTGGCGACCCCTCTATTGCATCTATAGATGCCGGAGGATTGGTTACAGCCAATGCTACCGGTGTTGCAGCAATAACTTATACTTTGCCTACCGGTTGCTTCCGTACAAAGAATGTAACGGTAAATACTTCTCCTACTCCTATTACGCCAACTTCTGCCGGTGTATGTAGCGGTAGCACGATAACACTTAGCAATACGGTACCCGGCGGTACATGGAGCACGAGTGCTCCGGCTATCGCAACGGTAGATATAGCTACCGGTGTAGTATCAGGTATATCCTTCGGTACAGCGACAATATCCTACATTATCGGTACGTGTATTGCCACCAGAGATGTGACAGTAAGTGCCACGCCTGCTCCGATAACAGGCGGTGTAACCAGTCTTTGTTCCGGAGAGTCTACAACATGGACCAATTCAGTTCCGGGAGGTACATGGACCAGTAGTGATATTACTATTGCGACCGTTGGAAGCCTTACCGGGGTAGTTACCGGTGATGCTGACGGAACTGCAACTATAACTTACGGTACCGGCTCCGGCCCAACCGGTTGTTTTGTGACAAGAGACGTTACTGTGAACCTTTCTCCAACGGCAATTACAACCGGGGCAGGAAGTGTTTGCGTAGGAAGTACTATTACCTATGGTAATTCGGTGCCAGGTGGCGCATGGACCAGCGGCAACATTGCAGTTGCGACTGTGGATACGACGACGGGTGTTATTACAGGTGTGTCGGCTGGTACTGCCGATATCACTTATTCCATTGGAGGATGTTATTCAACCGCTGTTGTTACAGTGAGTGCAGTACCTGCTCCCATTGATCCGACACCACCAGTATCTCTTTGTGTTGGTGATGTAATAACTCTGTCCAATACTACACCGGGTGGTACCTGGAGTAGTTCTGATGTGGCTGTCGCTACGATAGACGGAACAGGGTTGGTGACCTCGGTGGCTGCCGGGACGACGACTATTTCGTACGATGTAGCGGGTTGTGCCGTTACCAAAGATATAACAGTGAATGCGACCCCTGCTGCGATTGCACCAGCATCGCCAACTGTGTGTGAGGGCGATAATACAACACTTACAAATTCAGTTTCCGGTGGCGTATGGAGTAGTAGTAACACATCTGTTGCTACTGTGGGTACTGCGGATGGTGTCGTTTCAGGCGTGGTTGCAGGAACTGCTACTATCTCATATACTATTGGAAGTTGTGCTGTTTCGACGATAATTACAGTCAACCCTGCTCCTGCTGCTATTACGCCGGCAGGTCCGATTAGCTTGTGCGAAGGAGAAACTGTTACATTAAGTGATGTAACAGCCGGCGGTGTTTGGAGCAGTAGTGCTGCCGGTACTGCATCGGTAGATGCAGCAGGGTTGGTGTCTGCTGTCTCAGCGGGTGTAGCAACTATATCTTATACAGTTGCGGGATGTTCTGCTACCAAGGATATAACCGTGGGTGCGACGCCAGCAGCTATTCTCCCTGCCAGTCCTACGGTGTGTGCGGGCGATGTGCTGACATTGACCAATTCAGTTGCCGGCGGAAGCTGGATCAGTGGGAATACCTCGATTGCAACAATAGGGTTGACTAGTGGCATTGCTAACGGTGTATCTGCCGGAACCACGAACATTACCTATTCGATAGGTGGTTGCGCAACCAGTACTACAATAACCGTTAATCCTTCTCCTGCAGGTATCACACCGGCGACTCCCGTATTCGTTTGTGTCGGCGAGACAACAACATTGAGTAATGCCACTGCAGGAGGTGTATGGAGTAGTACATCGCCGGGTACGGCCTCCATTGACGGGGCAGGTTTGGTAACCGGACTTGCTTCAGGGACAACAACGATCTCTTATTTGGTAGCGGGATGCGCTGCTACAAAAGTGGTTACTGTCGGACCTTCTCCGGCTGTTATTTCTCCTGCAGCACCTGTTGTTTGTGTGGGTGATAACATAACACTTACAAATTCTGTATCCGGTGGCATCTGGACAAGTAGTAATGTTGCTGTTGCTTCAATTGGCGCAACGGATGGCGTTGCTACCGGTGTTACTGCAGGTACTGCGACTATTACATATGGTGCCGGTGGTTGTAACTCTACAGTTACAATTACGGTAAATACGACTCCGCCTACCGGCACGATATCCGGTCCTGCCATCACTTGTGTGTCGGTTTCGAATACTTATACAAGTACAATTACAGGAGGCGTGTGGAGTACCGTAACAGGTAATGCGTCTATTACCTCCGGCGGTGTTGCGACAGGTGTTTCTGTAGGTGTTGATACAATACAGTATACTGTTACTAATTCGTGCGGTTCTTCGGTTGCTTCGTATGCAATTACGGTCAATCCATTCGGAAGTGCAGGTTCAATTTCCGGTCCGTCGTCGGTATGTGTGTCGGGGCTTATTACCCTGACTAATACAGTTGCCGGTGGTGTATGGAGCAGTAGTAACAGCAACGCAACGGTTGGTAGCACAAGTGGAATAGTTACGGGGATATTACCCGGTTTGGATACAATCAGCTACACCATTACCGGTGCTTGCGGCTCAGCGTCCACGCAGTGGGTGATTACTGTTAATTCTCTGCCAACCGCCGGTACCATCAGCGGACCGACAACATTGTGTGAAGGTTCAGGTGTTGCGCTTACAAGTTCTATTCCCGGCGGTACCTGGAGTGCGTCTAATTCGAATGTGACGGTAGGTAGTACCAGCGGAGTAGTAATTGGTGTGAGTGCCGGTACGAGTGAAATAACCTATACGTTGAGCAACTCTTGTGGTACAAATTCATCGTCGGTGGTGGTTACGGTAAATCCATTGCCGGGTGCGGGGACATTGACCGGTCCTGACAGCGTTTGTACCGGTTCGACGATTACGCTTTCGTCCGGTTCACCGGGAGGTGTATGGTCTGCCGGTAACGGCAATGCAACGGTATCTCCATCAGGAGTTGTTACAGGTGTTTCGACCGGAACCGTTCCTATATCATATACTGTAACGAATTCGTGCGGTACAACTTCAGTCTTTAAAATTATCACTGTTGTCGGACCTGCTTCTGCCGGAAGCATCTCCGGTCCTTCTACGGTGTGTGTGGGTTCCGGTATTACTCTCGTGAGTTCAGCTCCGGGCGGGGTGTGGTCAACAACTAACGGCAACGCAATGATATCTGCTCCCGGTATAGTGGTGGGTGTTACCGTTGGTATAGATACGGTAGTGTACAATGTATCTAACCTTTGCAGTACTGCCAGAACGCGGAAAATAGTGACGGTGAATCCTGTTCCGACAGTTGGACCAATTTCGGGTCCTACCTCGCTTTGTTTGGGTTCAACAATAACACTTACCAACGGTACCTCAGGCGGTAATTGGACAAGCAGCGATATGGCGGTTGCTACAGTTGGTCTGACAACCGGTCTTGTGAATGGCGTTTCTATAGGAACGGTAGATATTACCTACACAGTTACGAACTCTTTTGGCTGTCCGACAAGTGTTGTGGCAGTTGACACTGTGATGGACGTGCCTGTGATTCCTGCTATCACCGGTAATACAAGTGTGTGTATCGGTGGGACAACCGCATTGGGAAATGCTACAACCGGTGGCACATGGAGCAGTAGCGACGCCGCTACAATCTCAGTAGATGCATCGGGTGTTGTAACCGGAGTGACCATGGGAACTGCTACAATCTCCTACACAGTTACAAACATGTGTGGGACGACAACTGTTACCAGAGTTCAAACGGTTGCTCCGTTGCCGATTGTGGCACCGATAACGGGCGTGTTACATCAGTGCATAGGTGGCATGACTACCTTGTCAAGCGCGACTACCGGTGGTACATGGATTAGTTCAGATATTTCTATTGCTACTGCCGATACTACTTCAGGTGATGTTACGGGTGTATCAGCAGGTACGGCTACAATTACCTACAACTATACTGATGGGCTTGGCTGTTCTTCTTTTGTAACTGCGACTGATACGGTCTTTGCATTGCCGACAATAGCTGCCATTACGGGTTCCTCTGATGTTTGCATTGGAGGCACTACCACATTGGCAAATGCTACTACGGGTGGTGTGTGGAGCAGTTCTGATGGAACAACTGCGACAGTTGGCTCATCTTCAGGAATCGTATCCGGAATGACAGCAGGTACTGTAACTATATCTTACACAGTTACTAATGCAGCCGGTTGTTCTGATTTTGTCACATTTGATATGACAGTTAATGCGCTGCCTTCGGTTGCTCCGATAACGGGTGTAATTGAAGTTTGTATTGGCAGTGCTACTGCTTTGTCTTCTGCGACTGCCGGTGGAACATGGAGTAGCGGTGATGTGGCCATTGCTACAGTAGATGCTTCCGGTAACGCAACGGGTGTTAGTGTTGGAACGGCAGACATAACTTATACATTCACAGATGGTGCAGGTTGTACCGGTGAGGCGACTACTGTGGTTACGGTAAACGCATTACCGGTGGTTCCCGCCATCGCAGGAACTGCGATGGAGTGCGTGGGCGGAACGACGACACTATCTAATTCGCTATCGGGTGGTGTGTGGAGCAGCAGCGACGCTTCTGTAGCTTCCGTTGATGCTTCCGGTGTTGTATCCGGAATAGTTGCCGGTACTGCCGTTATTACTTATTCGTTTACTGATGGTTCCGGCTGTACCGGATTCAATACAGTTGTCAATACCGTTAATGCACTACCAGTAGTGCCGGCGATAACCGGAGTTACTAACGTGTGTGTTGGGGCAACGGAAACATTGTCGAACGCAATGGCAGGTGGTACATGGGCGAGCAGTGATGTGACTATTGCATCTATTGACGCTGCCTCAGGTGTTGTTTCCGGTGTTGCGACAGGTATTACGACTATAACATACACGGTAACAGATGGTCTTGGTTGTACAGGGTTTATCACAACACCTGATACCGTTAACTTCATTCCTGCATCGGTGCCACTTTCAGGGCCTACCGGGTTCTGTGTAGGGGCTACCGGTTTATTGACGGGCTCAGGAATGCCGGGTGTGTGGAGCAGCAGTGATGTTTCTGTGGCTACAGTAGATGCCTCGGGAATTGTAACCGGAATATCAGACGGCACTGCGACAATCTCGTATTCTGTGTCGAATGCATGTGGAACTGTTCATGATGTGTTAGTTGTTTCAGTAAATGCGGTACCTTCTGCAGGGGCTATATCTGCCTCCATTTCTGTGCCTTGTGCAGGCACGTCTATAACAATGTCTAATACTGTTTCGGGTGGTGTATGGAGTAGTAGTGATATGTCCATCGCAACAATAGATGCTGCCACCGGTGTAGTGGCTGCTGTTGCATCCGGTACCGTTGTTATTTCATACACTGTTACATCCGGGGTATGCTCATCATACAGTACCTATACATTGACGGTAGGGCCGGAAATACCTGGTCTTGCTGTGTTGCCTGTGGGGTCTGCATCGCTGTGTAACGGTAATGATGTGAACATGCACGTTTCATCGCTGACGCCGGGACTAACCTATCAGTGGTACATTGACGGTAATCCGATTGCCGGTGCAACGAACTCCGGATATATAACTGACACAGTAGGCGATTACTCAGTAACAGTAAGTAATGGTGTATGTGATGTGTATCTGGTAGGTACTAACGTGGTATTTATGGCACAGCCCGTTGTTGCCTTCAATCCTCCTAACAGACTGTTTACAGGTTCGTACTTTACGTATCAGTGGTACAAGAACGGCGTTTTACTGCCCGGCGAAACAAGTCCGTTGACGACTATCACCGGACCTGGTGGATACTCTGTAATCACTCAGGATGTTAATGGCTGTACCGATACCTCTGAGGTATACTATGTTACCGGAGGTGGCGGCTCATCTGACGTAGGTGCAGTAACGTTTGCGGATGACGTGAAAATATATCCTAACCCTGCTTCTTCGGTATTGAATATCGAGGCACCTGTACCTGTTGCGGTAGTGGTAACTACAATGGACGGAAGAAGGGTAGTTGAGGAAGAGGATGTGAAATCAATTAATGTTGACAGATTGTCTTCCGGTCTATACCTGATAATGGTTTACGATAAGGACAGGAATCTGATTAAAACATCGAAGTTTACTAAGACCAATTAATAGTAAACCATAAAATAATCTAAAAATAGCTACCCATAACAGGGTGGCTATTTTTAGATATAGTCAATACGCCTATTTTTACGGTTAAAAATAATGATATGCAAAATCACGAAATAGACTATACTGTATACGGAGAGGAGATGCAGTATGTAGAGGTAGAGTTAGACCCTCAGGAGACCGCGATTGCCGAGTCGGGCAGTTTTATGATGATGGAAGACGGCATCAGCATGGAAACAATTTTTGGTGATGGCAGTCAACAGCAAGGCGGCATCATGGGTAAGTTGTTCTCTGCCGGTAAACGATTGCTGATTGGTGAGAGCCTTTTTATGACTGCTTATACAAATGTAGGTTCCCGTAAGAAGAAGGTTTCATTTGCCTCGCCTTATCCGGGGAAGATTATTCCGCTTGACTTAAGTAGACTGGGTGGCAGGGTTATTTGTCAGAAAGATGCTTTTTTATGCGCGGCAAAAGGAGTAGCAATTGGTATTGAATTTCAGAAGAGACTGGGTGCGGGCTTGTTTGGTGGCGAAGGATTCATAATGGAGAAATTGGAGGGAGATGGTATGGCGTTTGTGCACTCCGGCGGTCATGTCTTAGAGCGGCATTTGCAGCCCGGCGAAATGCTGAAAGTTGATACAGGGTGTATTGTAGGGTTTACGGGCAATGTGCACTACGATATTCAGTTTGTAGGCGGGATCAAGAATACATTGTTCGGCGGAGAGGGTGTGTTCTTTGCGACACTCAGAGGACCGGGTACTGTATGGATACAGACGTTACCTATAAGTCGTCTGGCAGGCCGGATTTTGTCCTATGGTAGGTCAAAAGGAAAGGAAGAGGGTAGCATCCTTGGAGGGTTAGGTAATATGTTGGATGGAGACGGGTTTTAAATTAAAAATGGCGGGAAAGCTTCAATGCTGTCCCGCCATTTATTATGGTTTGGAAATTCACTTATAAGCGAACAACCCAATTGTGCGTGTCTTCTTTTCTGCCGTAGCGAATATCGGAAAGTTCCTTTTTTACCCACGCTGTGATTTCGCAGGTTTCCATCGGCGGCAGCGTCATTTTTTGGTCGTTGTAAGTAAATGCATATATAGGTGCAATAGAAGCGGCTGTTCCTGTTCCGAATGCCTCTTTCAGCGTGCCGGCCTCGTGTGCTTCTTTCAGTTCCTGAATCGTTATCAAACGCTCTTCGACTGTTACTCCTTTTTCTTTTAGAAGTTTGATAACACTATCGCGTGTTACACCTTCCAGAATAGTGTCGTGATTGATGTCGGGAGTAATTACTTTGTCTCCGACAACAAAAAACACATTCATAGTACCGATTTCCTGAACGTATTTGTGTTCGATTCCGTCGGTCCACAATATCTGGTCGTATCCCATTTCCTTGATTTTCTTGGTGGGATACATACTCATTCCGTAGTTTCCAGCAGCCTTGGTATAACCTATGCCTCCCGGGAATGCACGAACGTATTCGTCCTGTACGTATATAGATACCGGCTTGCTATAATAAGGTCCTGCAGGGCTTGTAATGATGATAAACATAAACTGCTCGGCAGGCTTAACACCAATGAATTCGTCGATTGCCAACATAAACGGGCGAATGTAGAGTGAGGTGTCCTGTCCGTTTGGAATCCAGTTTCTATCCAGGTCTATCAGCGTTTTCAGTCCATCCATGAACAACTCTTCGGGGATTGCAGGCATAGCCATTCTTTCAGCAGAACGGTTCATGCGCTTCCAGTTGTCATGCGGGCGGAAGATACCAGGATTTCCCTGTGGGTCTTTGTATGCTTTTATTCCTTCAAATATTGCTTGTCCGTAATGCATGAAAGTTGTTGCGGGACTCAAAGACAAGTTGTCGTAAGGCATAATCTTTGGTTGTCCCCAAGCTCCGTTATCATAATATGCCACCAGCATATGGTCTGAATATAACCTGCCAAACTGAATATTTGAAGGGTCAAATTGACTAATTCTGCTGTTTTCTATTTTATCAATGGCAATATCTGTAGCGGCCTCGTTCATGATTTTACAATTTAAAATTATTTAGTTATCTTATTTTTGCGCAAAGAAACGATTTTTTCGGATATTTTTTTGAACAGAAGGGTAGTTGAAAGGGTGATTGTTCTTTAATTTTGTGTTTTTTAACACTACAATAGTCGTATATTTAGGAGTATGAATATTATTGCATCAGACATTTTAAAGAGTGACAATGATGTTTTCTGGACAGAGCTCCCTGTAGAAATAAGTACGTTGAAGCCCAGACCTGTGCTTGTACTGGCACGTAAAATGGAGGAGGGTGGCACTGAGTTTATTCAGTTGCAAAAGATGCTTTCGGCGGCAAAACTGTCTGCTGACCAATACAACATAGTGATGATGGAAGCGGGACAGCACGTTGCCTGGTATAGGCTTCGTGAGGCCTTACAACCTGCCGTGGTGTTTATTATCGGGATTTTGCCGACACAGTTGGGAGTTTCGTCTTTATTTCAGTTGCATGAACCTAATCGGTTTGATGACACTGTGTGGCTTCCTTCCGTTGGAATTTCCGAATTGGAAGAACACCCTGCCTTAAAGAAACACTTGTGGACCGAGGGAATGAAGCCTATTTTTATTGATATGAAATACGGTTCAATAGCTCAGGAATCCTAAAAAAATCTGCTTAATTTATAGTTGACCGGCTTCGGGTCCAAGTATAGTTTACGGATAAAATAGATGTGGTAATGTTGTGTTATAGATTTTGACTATATCGTTTATTTATCGTATGTTTGTCTGATATTCAATCAAGATGACAATTACACAATTAGAGTACGTTGTAGCAGTAGCTACCTATAAAAGTTTTGTTGCCGCCGCAGAGAAGTGCTTTGTTACGCAACCTACCCTTAGTATGCAGATTCAGAAGCTGGAAGACGAGTTGGGGGTTAAAGTGTTTGACAGGAACAAACACCCCATAGCGGTAACCGATATGGGTGCGATAATAGTTGAACAGGCGCAAATTGCTTTGGCGCAATGCGAAAAAATAAATGAATTGATACAGGCACAGCAAAAGACGATTGCAGGTAGCTTTCGATTTGCGGCCATACCAACTGTTGCCCCCAACATTTTACCTGCGTTGCTCGACAATTTCTCGAAGGCATACCCAGATATGAAGTTGCAGGTCAATGAGATGGAAACAAACCAAATCATTAAAGCACTTCGGAATAATGAAATCGATGCTGCTCTGCTCAGTACGCCATTGGAAGAAAAAGGCATTAAAGAATATCCCTTGTTTTATGAGCCGTTTGTCGGTTATTTCAGTAAGGGAGAGCCGGCTCTGAAAAAGCGAATGATTGAGCCTGAGGACATTTCTCTGGACAGAATCTGGCTGCTGAACGAAGGCCACTGCATGCGCAATCAGATTATTAATCTATGCAGCGATCAGATTCAGAAGTTGCAATCAGAAAGGCCTTACAGGTATGAGTCCAGCAACGTAGAAACACTACGGAAAATGGTTGAAAAGAATGGTGGTATGGCGATTTTGCCGGAACTGGCAACGCTTGAGTTTAATGAAGATCAGATAGAACAAATCAGGTATTTCGAACTTCCGGAGCCGGTACGTGAAATAAGTCTGGTGACGAGCAGTTACTTTGTGAAGGATAGCGTTTTGCAAAGCTTAATGGATGAAATACTTAAGCTGATACCGGAAAAAATGAGGGTTCAGAAGAAAAACAGAAAAGTGTTAAGAATACAAAGCGCTAAGCTTTAAGTATATTAATTACTTATTTTTGCAACTGTTGAAACTAAGCGGCCTGGCTTCTGTCGATGAAAAAAAGATTCAAACTTTTAGTGTGTGTACTCTTGTATGTTGTTGTTGCAACAACGTACAAGATGTCTGCTGCAAGTGAGTCTACAGAAGTAGGAACCAAAGCGAAAGTGGAACGTTATATATCTGCGTTGTACGAGCAGGTAGATTTTTCCGGCAGTGAATTGCTTGCGTATGATGTGTTCCATAAGGCTGTAGAAGGCTATTTGAACTTGCAGCAAGCCGGTATGTTGAATGCTGAGAATCAGATTATTTCTGTTTGTGACTTTAACCAATCGTCGGTATTAAACAGGTTTTGGGTAATAGACCTCAACAGTAAAAAGATACTTTTCAATACCTATGTAGCGCACGGGCAGGCAACGGGAGAAGATTGTGCATCCGCGTTTTCCAACAGGGTAAATTCTCATCAGTCCAGTATAGGGTTTTATGTAACCAAGGAAGCGTATATAGGTGAGCATGGTGTTTCTCTGAGGCTGGACGGAGTAGACAAGGGGTATAATGATGCAGCACTGAAACGAGATATCGTCGTGCATGGTGCCGACTATGTAAGCGATAAGTTTATCTGTGAGAATAATCGATTGGGACGTAGTTGGGGCTGTCCTGCTGTGCCTGCCGATAAGGCCGAAGACATAGTCAACACTATCAAGGGCGGTACATGTCTTTTTATATATTATCCGGAACAGAAGTACTTCAGTAAGAGTGTCTGGTTGAAGAAGAACTCCTTCTTACCTGAATTGCTGCTATCTGATGAAATGGTTCCGAAAAGACCGGAAAGCAAACAGCATCGTACTATTCAGTACGTTAGAAATGGTGTTGTTGACAGTACAGTGCAAATCAGCACAAAATAATATTTAAGTTACTGCAGGAACGGGTTGTGCTTTTTCTCGTTGCCGATTGTTGTTGCCGGTCCGTGGCCAGAAAGGACAGTAGTGTTGTCCGGTAACACAAACAAATTCTTCCGGATAGCGCCGATAAGTGTGTCAAAGTCGCCGCCAGGCAAGTCTGTACGTCCTATGCTTCCATTAAACAACACATCCCCTGAAAGAATCCAATTGCCTGCAGGGTGGTAAAATGAAATACTACCGGGGGAGTGACCGGGAGTGAGCATCACTTCTACGTCATCGTCACCAAGGCTGAGTTTTTTATTGTTTGGGATATAAAAATCCGCTTTTGGGATATGGTCAAGTTTCATACCGAACATCGCAGCGGTATCGGCTCCCCGCTCCAGAACAGGCAGCTCAAGCTCATGTATCCCGAAAGGGATGTTATATCTCTCTTTAATCGCTTTGACCCCGAATATATGGTCGAGGTGTGCATGTGTGTTAATTATGGACTGTGGCTTCAGTTCATTTTTATCGATAAACGAAATAAACTCATCAATTTCTCGTTGTTCGTACATGCCGGGGTCCGTTATCCAGCATTCTTTTTTATGATTGCTGATAATGTATGTGTTTTCCTCGAAGGCATTGAACGTAAAGAAATGGATATTTAACATATTGAACTGATATATTTTTTGTAATTTGTATTGCAAATGTAGCAAATTGCCGGGTGGAAAGGAACACAGGAAACGGGGCCTTATTTCAGGCATGTTTTTTGCCGTAATTTTGAAGTAAATAATACAGTAAACAGAACAGAATGAATTTTGCCGAACGCCGACGATTTAGATTTTTGCCACTTCTTTCCATTATGTTCATCGTTTTGGTGAGTTCGGTGGCTGAAGGGCAAACTAATAGTGAGGTATTTGGTCAGAACCGGATTCAGAAGCGAAAATTTAAATGGAAGTTTTTTGATACCCATCACTTCCGCGTGTACCATTACGATAATGCGGGCCGCCAGTTAGGGAGATATGTATCAGAAGAAGCAGAGTCTGATATTGCTGTAATAGAAAAAAAGTTGGGTGGTCAGTTTCCACAACGTTTCAATATCATATTGTATAATTCCTACGACGAGTACCGCCAGTCTAATGTGGGTTTGAAAGAAGAGTCCCCAACGTTGGGCAATACACGAGCTGGTGCGGTCAAAATTGTGGATGACAAGTTGGTCGTCTACTTTACCGGTGAACATGCTGACCTGCGCAGGCAGATTCGTTCCGGAATGGCTCTGGTAGTTATGCAACGGATGATTTTTGGTGAGAGTCTGAAGACGATGGTGAAAAATGCCCTGTTGTTGAATCTACCTCCATGGGTCACTGACGGATACATTGCCTATTTGGTAGACGGTTGGGATGCAAAAAGCAGCAGCGAGTGGAAAGGTATTCTGGATGCACGGCCGGGCGAAGGCTTTTATGAGTTAGCGGAGCGCTATCCGGAGTTGGCCGGGAAGGCGTTCTGGAAATATGTCTCGACCAAGTATAGCATGAAAGTTGTAAAGAGTCTGTTGTATAGCATGCAGCAGAAAACCAGTTTGAATAAAGCGATGCTGGAGCCTTATAATTTAAGAATGAAGGTTACCGATGCCTACGATTCCTGTATCAGTTTTTATAAAAACACCTATGCAACAGATGCACTTTCACAGGAAGAGCCGGACAGTACTCATGGGCTTATATCGCTAAAGGTGCCGAAGGATAACAGTGTCATTAGAAATATTAAGATATCGCCAAGCGGTACAGATGTATGTTATGTAGCATGGAAAGATGGGTTATACACTGTTTATACTCAGAAAACAACCGGTAGCCAGACAATTACAAATCTCCTTGAAGGTGGTGAAAAGGACATGACGGAACAAATAGACCCTAACTACCCGATGGTTGCCTGGTCTAAAACCGGTAATAAACTTGCCGTACTGTACCGGGGTAAAAAAGGCGCGACTTTACTGCGAATATACAATAATGAGAAGGGTAGAATAGAAAACCATGTAATACCATCTAACAGATTTGACCGGGTATTGTCTTTTGCCTTTATGCAGGACGATGATAATCTGGTTCTTTCGGCAATAAAAAATAGTCAGACCGACTTATATATGTTTAAGATTCGTGGGTCGCGGATGACAAATATTACAGATGATGCGTGGGATGACGTATCTCCGGAGTTCGTATCCGGCGGTTCTAGAACGGGCATTTTGTTTTTGTCAAACAGGCCTCAACCTAATTTGAATGTTCCGGTAGGAGTAAATGAATTACCAGCAGGGCCGTTAAATGTATTCTTTTATAACACTGTGTCTGAGCGTCCTGAGTTGTTGCAATGTTCTGATGTAAAGGAAGGCCATATTTCTCAGCCTGTTCAATATGGTCCCGAAAACTTTGCTTACCTGCACGACAAAAATGGCGTAAACAATAAGTACGTTGTTATGTTTGCCCGCGACGAGAATAATCTGGATACCCCCTATGCGGAACCGGTGACTAATTATCGTTCCGGTATTATAAGTCATCAGTATACTTCTGTTACGGGAGATATTGCAGATGTGGTTCAGCAGAAAGATAAGTACGTGGTTTATTTTCACGAATTGTTGTTGCCTGAAAACGGTTTGCCGGTAAAGAAATTGCAGCGGACCACACTGTCAATGGAACAGCCGGAACCAGTCGGCCTCATTGAAAAAAAGTCAACTAATTCTCCATTTGCCAATCGCCGCCGAAATAGTTCTCAGTCCGGTACCTCTTCTATTCCCGAAATAAAGAGTGGAAATGTTTTTCAATCGGAATTTTCGGATAATGATGCACCAACAAAGAATGTGTTTGCAAGCGGAGCAGAGCCGAGTATTGGTGAAGATGAAGAAAATGATGATGCTGATAGTTCCCTGCTGACAGAGATGACCGATAGTGCTTATCTAAAGATGCGTCCTCAAAAATACCGGCACAGCTTTAAACCGGACTTTCTTTCAGTGAAACTCAATAATAGCATTCTCTTTAATCAGTATCAGTCAATTGCCGCGAATGGCGGTGATTACCAAAATCCTTCGGTAAGTGCTCTAACAAATATCAGTTTGAATGAGGTGTTGGAAAATCATAGAATTACTGCAGGTTTCCAGTTTCCGCTGGAGAATGCAAATTCTACTTACTTTCTTCAATATCAAAACTTCACGCATCGATTGGATTGGGGCTTGCTATACCTGCGTAAACAAGATAAAGCATATAAAGGTGTCGGGTATGTGGACAACAATAACAACCTTATTTTTGTAAAGCAGCAGCTGTTTAAGACAACAACAAATCTAATTCAGGCAGATTTTAGTTATCCTATTGATAGGATGCGGAGTCTGCGGTTTCATACAAGTGTGCGGGAAGATAGGTTTGTACAAAAAGTTACGGATACCCTAAGTCTGGCACTTGACTTTCCTAAAACATTCACGTATACGTCTTTTAGTCGGTTCGAATATGTATTTGATAATACAATCAGCCCTGTACTTAATATTCTGAATGGGACCCGGTACAAGGTGTTTACTGAATATATCTATGGGCTAAACGAGGGGAATAAAAGCTGTTATAATTTCGGGTTTGACTTTCGGCACTATGAGAAATTATATAAGAACATAATTTTGGCCAATATGGTGTCTTATGCGCACTCTGATGGTAATAGCAAGGTACAGTACCTGGCCGGCGGTGTAGATAACTGGATCAGGCCTAAGAAAAGTACGAGTGGTGGTGGCTCGCTTGATGGTTATGGATTCCAGAGGTTAGCTACTCCATTGCGAGGATATAAGCAGTCTGCGCGTGCCGGAAACAATTATGCGGTGGTTAGTACTGAGGTAAGAGTGCCTGTAGTTACCACTTTTGTTAAGCGACCGATACAGTCAGCTATCCTTAAGAATCTCCAACTGGTACCTTTCGCGGATGCAGGGGCAACGTGGAGAGGGTTTGTGCCAGATGCAGAAAGACTTACTGAGAGTTTTCACTTTCCTAATTATGGCGTCAACGGCGGGCTTAACAATGTAAATCTGGATTTGACCAGGTTCTCCGGAATTGCGCTGGGGTATGGTGCCGGATTGCGTACGTCGCTGTTTGGCTACTTCTTGCGTTTAGATGCTGCCTGGAATATAGAGGGTGGTAGAAGACCATTGATTTATTTGGCGTTGGGTACAGACTTTTAATGTTGCCTTCAAGCTTACTTACTTAAATAATACGGTTACAACAACGAATATTGCCGGTATCGGAATACATGAATCGCCTAAAGAAAATAGATGTGTTACTAGCCAGGCTGCTAATGCTTTGTCTATTTCTACCGCCGCACTTGCAGGTATATGTCGCTATTGGAGCTTGCTCGTATTTCGTATTTCGGACTTTAAGTGTTAAACAGTATTCCCCCTATACCTATTACTTGTGGGCTTTATTGCTTGGAGGAGGGTACTTGTTGTATTGGTTGGCAGCACCGTTAACTCCTGAGTCGTATCGGCGTTTTGTGTTCACTTTGTGTGAGCGAAAGGCTGCTTACTTTTTGCTGCCTTTTGTGTTTGCAATTACCGCCCCTGATTTCAGAAAGTTAATACAGAGCCAGCTTATCTTTTTTGCGATAGGGAGTTTTATAGTGTGTATGGCAGGTAATATTGATTTCCTCTATCATCATTTAATTATAGAGAAGAGTGCCAATGCTCTGTCGCATGTTCATTATAGAATAATATTTGAGCGCTTTACCGGAATCCATCCTACCTATATGAGCCTCTATCTCTGCTTTTCCATTTGCATAATTCTGACGAACACAATCGGGACAACCAGACTACAGCGTTGGTTTCGAATGGGCTTCGTTTATCTGCTATTAGTTTTTGTACTTGCATTGTTTGCAAAGGCTCCGATTTTGGGGCTTGTGCTGGTAGGTATGCTGCTCCTTATTGAAAACAGAAAATCGCTTTACAGCCTTAGGTGGGTAGGAGCATCATTGTTTGCGGTATTGATTGGAGCATATGCTTTTGTACCCTTTTTCAGGCAACGTGCAACTGAAGTTTTAGGGGTTTTCGAAAGCGGCAAGCATGAACAAATAACAGATAACTCTGTTCACATCCGGCAGTTGATATGGCAAACAGATATGGACCTACTTACTCGCTGCTGGCTAACGGGTGTAGGTCCGGGGAGGGTGCTTGACCTGTTGCATCAGCGATACTTTTTTCACTCGATATACAGAGGATATTGGGTTGGTAATTTCGACCCTCACAGCCAGTATTTTTATGATTGGTTGTCATTTGGAGTTGTAGGAATTGGCCTGTTGTTGATTGTAATGATTATGCAGTTTCGGAGAGCCATCTTATCGCAGGACAAATTGTACCTGTTTTTGATGATATTGATTTCGGTCGTATTCTTTACCGAATCTTTGCTTTCAAGACAGCAGGGTGTACTTTTCTATTCTATTTTCACTTCGCTGTTTTTCTTTTCGTCACTATCGGGGCAAAAGACTGCCGCTCGATAATATATATATATTGAACTGCTGGCAGTAGCGTTAATGTATTCTATACTGTTTACCCGGGAGTGATTTGATAATACCCTGCATTTCTAACTGTAGTAGTGTAGCAGCCAATGTTGAGTTTGGTAGCTTCGAGTAGTGCAGAATTTCGTCGGCATGTACTGTTTCTTTTTTCTGCAACAAGTCAATGATGTTTTGCTCATCGGGTGTGAGTGTGATGAAGAGTTTAGGTTGCACAATTTTCGGCTTTTTTTCTTTGTCCCAATTCATGAGCTCAATTAAATCTTCTCCTTTTGTAATCATTGCCGCAACATTGTTTCTTATCAATTCGTTGCAGCCGGCGCTCTTGCTATCATTTACCCGGCCGGGGAACGCTGCTACTTCTCTGTTGTAGCCAGCTGCAATAGTTGCAGTAATTAATGCACCTCCTTTTATATGGCTTTCGACGACAACGGTAACGTCGCTCATTCCTGCAACAATGCGATTGCGCATCGGAAAGTTATTTTTCTCCGGTAGCGTCCCGGAAGGGAATTCCGACAGCACGGCTCCTTGCTCCGTCATCTGAGCTGCGAGCGCTCTGTTGGTAGACGGGTAAATTCTATCGTGCCCATGACCAAGAACACCAACGGTAGGAATGCAGGTTTGTACACTTTTCCGATGGGCGATAGTATCTATGCCTGATGCCAGTCCGCTGACAACAACTATATCTTCCAAAGATTGAAGCTGTTCGATTAAGTCTTCAGTTATTTTACAACCATACTCAGAGTTGTTTCTGGTTCCGACAATTGCTACCGTTTTTTTACTGTCCAGGTTTCCATTACCTTTTTTGTAAAGTAAAATCGGAGCATCAACGCAGTTGAGTAATCGTTTAGGGTAGTTGTCGTAGTTAATTCTCAGAACGTCAATGTCATGATTCCGGACGTAGGCGTACTCAGTTTCTGCACGTTTCAGGACCTCCGCACTGATGAAGCCTTTAGCTTTAATCTCTCCAATTCCTTCAACAGTCTTCAGCTCTTTGAGTGGTGTTTTGAAAATATTGTGTGCGGTATTGTATCTATCCAGTAACATTCGCCCGGTACGTGCGCCAATGCCGGGAACAAAGCTCAATGCGATATGGTAATACAGGTCATCTTGTTCTTCTGTGGTGTTCATCTTCAATAATGGAAGTGAGATATTATCAATGTCGTTTTATACAACTATCTTTGGTGCGTAAATTAAAAAAAATGAAGAAACTCAGTTTGCTTTTTTTGATGTTGGCAATCGTTGTGGCGGGAAACGCAAGAGAAAAGAAATGTAGAAAATGCCAGATGAAACCCAGAAAAATAGTGTCTGTGAGTATATGGCGTACAGTATGCTTCGGGTCGTGCCCGGAATACAAAGTGAAGTTAACAAAGAAAGGAATGGCGACATATACGGCCAAGCGTTTTACTAAGGATACCGGTATATTCGAGAAAAACGTAGGTAGAGACAAAGCCATGCAGGTTATAGACAAGTTTGTTAAGTACCGTGTAGACACTTGTCAGGAAAACTATGAAAACATGATACCTGACATAGCCGGACTAATAATAACTATTGAATACAAGCGGTGCAAGAAGGTGATATATAATGCCCATTTTGGCCCTAAATACCTTGAAATATTGGCAACTGATGTGGAAGCCGTAGGAAAGAAACAAGATGCTTCATGGGTTAAAACAGGAATGCCGGAACTCAATTAATTCCGGCATTTCTGGTAATCTTTTAGATGTGGATTCTAAGCAAATGCTTTTTCCACTAAACTGCTTTGCTCTGAAGCGTGTTTTTTCGCAAATCCTGTTGCAGTCGCTGCGCTTGCCGGTCTGCTGATGTATTTCATCGGGAACACAGCATCACTATTTTCGTTTATGTTATCGTGAGAACATAGTTGCATCTGCAAGTACCATAGTGCGCCCATATTCATGGGTTCTTCCTGTACCCATATCCATTCTGCTTTTTTGTATTTCGCCTTGATTGTCTGCAGCTGTGTAAGAGGAAGAGGGTATAATTGTTCTAATCGTACGATTGCAATATCTTCTCTTTTTTCTTCGAGTTGTTTTTCGCTCAGGTCAAAGTACATCTTACCGCTGCACAGGAGTACACGTTTTACTTTCGTTGCACTTTTGATGTTCGGGTCGTCAAGTACTTCTTTAAACCCGCCAGATGTGAATTCCTTGATGTCGGAATACGCTCTTATGTGGCGAATGTTAGCCTTTGGAGAAAAGTTGATCAACGGCTTTCGGAAATTCCATAATAGTTGTCTGCGGAGTACGTGGAAGAAATTGGCAGCCGTTGTCACGTTTGTGATAATCATATTGTTCTCTGCACAATTCTGCAGGAAACGCTCAAGTCGCGCGCTGGAGTGCTCCGGCCCGCTTCCTTCGTAACCGTGCGGCAGCAATAAAACCAGGCCATTCATGTTTGACCATTTTTGTTCTGCACTAGAAATATACTGGTCAATAATTATCTGGGCACCGTTTACAAAGTCGCCATACTGAGCTTCCCATATCACCAGATTATTGGGATTTGCCATAGCATAGCCATACTCAAAACCCAGTACAGCATATTCGCTCAGCAGGGAGTTGTAGATATAAGGTGTTCCTTGTTTTTCGGTGATGTTGCTTAACCTATTATAAGGGTTGGCATTGTGTTGGTCATAAAGTACAGCATGACGATGAGAGAATGTTCCTCGCTTTACATCCTCACCGCTCAGGCGCACCTCGTTGCCTGTTGCGAGCAGACTGGCGTAAGCCAACAATTCGCCGGTAGCCCAGTCAACTTTTCTGCTCTTGTCAAATGTCTTCTTTTTGTCCTGAATAAGCTTTTCAACTTTTCTTAATGGACTGAACCCTTCGGGCCACTGCATTAATTTATCGAAATACAGCAAAAACTGTTCTTCTTTGATTGCCGTATCCGGAGATTGCTCAAAGTCTGCATCTTTTGCTTTGTTCAATTCTTTCCACCACAATTCAGGCTTTTGGTATTTGTAGGGCAGCGGCTTTTGTTTTACTTCGTCCAGCCGTTCCTGCATTTCATCCCAAAAGCGGGTTTCCATTTCTTTTGCCAGTTTCTTAGCATCAGCATCGCCATTCTTGATAAGCTCCTGCGTGTATACTTCGCGCGGGTTTGGGTGCTTGTCTATCAGCGCATATAGTTGTGGTTGTGTAAACTTGGGTTCGTCGCCCTCATTATGACCATGCTTGCGATAACACACCATGTCAATAAAAATATCTTCGTTATAGCGTTGACGATAGGCTGTTGCCAGCATACAACATTTTACAACTGCCTCGGCATCATCGCCATTTACGTGTAACACGGGGCTTTGGACCATAGATGCAAGACTCGTGCAATAGTTTGCCGAGCGAGCATCGTCAAAGTCGGTGGTGAAGCCTATTTGGTTATTAATGACAAAGTGAACAGTACCGCCTGTGTAGTAGCCTTCCAGTTTTGACATCTGTAGCAGCTCGTATATAATACCCTGACCGGCTACAGCTGCATCTCCATGTATCAATATCGGCAAAACCTTGTCATACTCTTTGTTATATAACGTGTCTGCCTTGGCACGTGCAAATCCCTGAACGACCGGGTCTACGGCTTCCAGATGCGACGGGTTTGGTGCCAACTGTACATTTATCGACTTGCCATCCGGTGTAGTAATGGCACTTGAAAACCCAAGGTGGTATTTTACATCGCCGCTACCCATGGTCATGTCTTCCGGCATGTTGCCCTCGAACTCTGAAAATATTTGCTGGTAGGTTTTCTGGAGAATATTTGCCAGAATATTGAGGCGACCACGGTGTGCCATACCAATTACAACCTCCTGCACACCTTCACCTGCAGCCTGGTTTATAATCGTATCAAGTGCTGCGATGGTGGCTTCTCCTCCTTCCAGTCCGAATCGTTTTTGACCGATGAACTTTGTATTCAGGAACTTCTCGAAAATTACACCTTCGTTCAATTTCTCCAGAATACGTTGCCGCTGTTCAATTGACAAAGGCGTTTGCATCAAGTCTTCATATGTTCTCTGAACCCATTGACACTTTTCTGTATCGTTGATGTAGGTATATTCAATACCCACATTGCCGGTATAAATCTGCTTTAAACGGGCGATAATATCTTTGAGTTTGGCATTCTTCAGACCGATAAGTTTGCCGGCAAAAAACGAAGTCTCCATATCTGCATCCGTCAGATTGAAGTCTGAGGGGGCTATGCGAGCATTTCTGTTTTTGCGGGGACGAATCGGGTTAGTGGTTGCTTCCAGATGGCCACGCTTCCTGAAGTCGCGGATATATTCCAAAACGACGAGTTCTTTTGCCAAATGGCTGTCGTTAACGGAGCCGGTGCCATTTTGTGAGTCCGGGGTCGCTAATTCATTATTAACAGCAAAGTCAAATCCTTCGAAAAATTTCTTCCACTCAGGATCAACCATTGTTGAGTCTTTTGTGAATTCTTCATATAGCGATTCGATGTAGCCCGGAGTGGAACCGGTAATGTATGAAAAGTCTTTCATGCTTTGTAAGGAGTACATTAAAATTAACCGTAAGAAAATTTCTTGCGGTTTCGAGGTGCAATTTAATTAATTCGCACGAAACTGAGCCACTGACAATTAACTGGTTTAACGGGAATTAACAATTGAAAATCAAGCATGTAATTTAATGCGACTATGATTTGCGCAAAAGGTTGTTATATGGTGTATTGTGCTATGTTTTAGGCGGTAGTTGCCAAAAGGGTTTATAATATTAGCAAGCTTTGTGAGTGTGGCATTTAAGTTATGCGTTTATTTATTTGAGTGTGCCATCATTACAAGTTATCGGGTATCTTTGATAGTGAGTTTCTAAACAAACAGGAAATCAAATATGGCAAATGCGTATTTGGACATCAAGGAAATGAGGTCTAATTTTTTTTCGGAGACCTCTATGCTCGGAGTAGTGTCGCCTGAACCGGGTTACCGATTTTGCTGGATACTCAACAATTATTTTGGATTGGACTTTGCTAACGTACCTGAAAATACAATATGCCTGGGTGGCAACAAGGCTATCACCGGACAACAGTTAATGTTTTCGGAGCCGGAAAGCAGTGGAGAGCTGGTATACTTTCCGACTTTTCGTCATCAGGTGCCAAACAGTAGTTATAAATATGTACTATATCAACTTAAGAGCGGCAAAGTATCATTGATACCGGAAGCGCGGCATCTCGATTATTTGTGGTTATTTCAGACTGCGAAGCCACTACACGATGCGCATATTATGTTGGAAGAACTGAGAGATATACCGGAGATTCAACTTGTGCAGATGTTGGATACCGACACAATTAAGAGGAGTCTGACCAACTTGTTAGTCTGAGATTCATTTTTGAAGGATCGACGACATTGCTACCAAATATTAACTATCAGGTAAGATTCTGATTGTAGAACTCTGAGGATTAACCTTTATTAAACAACTAAAATGTTGATAACTGACAACTTTTGTTATTTTTGTCGCCTCTCTAAAAGTATATCATGAACTATCGTAAAGTCAATAACCTTGTCGGATGGATTGTAGGTGGAATTGCTGCTATTGTCTATCTAATGACAATGGAGCGCACCACGAGTTTCTGGGATTGTGGGGAATTCCTGTCTTGTGCCTATAAGTTGGAAGTCGGACACTCTCCGGGGGCGCCGTTTTTTATGATGTTGCAACGCATGTTTGCGCTATTTGCAGGAGGAGAGGTGTACACCGGCGGTCCATCAACTAATGCTGCATTATTTATGAACTCGCTTTCGGCATTGGCAAGTGCGTTCAGTATTTTGTTTTTGTTCTGGACTATTACGCACTTTGCCAAAAAGCTGGTCGCTCATAATATAGAGCCTGACACCACTCAATTGATATCTATTATGGGGGCTGGGGTAGTAGGTGCGCTTGCTTGTACATTTTCAGATACATTCTGGTTTTCTGCTGTTGAAGCAGAAGTATATGCGACGTCGTCGCTTTTTACGGCTTTTACCTTTTGGGTAATGTTGAAATGGGAGCATATCGCGGATGAAAAGCATGCGGATAGGTGGATTGTGCTTATTGCATTCCTTATAGGCTTGTCAGTGTGTGTACACTTGCTGAACTTGCTTACAATACCGGCATTGGCGATGATTTATTATTTCCGCAGGTATGAAAACCCTTCTACCAAAGGTGCCGCTGTTGCTTTCCTGGTTGGGTGTGTTATTCTTGGTTTTATACAGTTTGGTGTTATCCAGTATATCCCCAGAATAGCTTCTGTTTTCGATCGCGTATTTACCAACGATTTTGGTGCCTCGTTTGATACCGGTGCGTTTGTGTTTTTGGTGCTTTTTGCTGCGTTGCTTGCATTCCTGCTTTTGTTTTTCAAGAAGAAAGGATGGTATCTGGCGCACACCGGAATGTTGTGTGTGATTTTTATTATCATCGGGTACTCCTGTTATTTCACTGCCATAATCCGTTCGAGGGCTGATGTTCCGATAGATATGACCAATCCCGATAACCCGATGAGTTTTCTGGACTATGTAAACCGGGAACAATTCGGGCAGCAACCTCTTTTATCGGGTCCTTACTTTACCAGCAGATATACTGATTTTGATGATTCCCGTAAGTTATATGCGCCAGCGAAGGTTGATGGGAAAGATGTTTATGAGGTTGTTGGAAAGAAAACGGAACCTATATTTGGCGTAGACCCGAGAACAGGTCAGAATCAAAGTCATTTCTTTCCGAGAATATGGGACTACAACAACCCGAGTCACGTTTCCTTTTACCGTAACTATCTTGGTTTGGGAGAAGATGAAGATCCGACTGCAAGAGATAACTTTTCGTTCTTTATGCAGTACCAGATGGGCTGGATGTGGTGGCGTTTTTTCATGTGGAATTTTGCCGGCCGCCAGAACGATGTTGAAGGTCAGGGTGATCCTCAGCGTGGCAACTGGATTTCAGGTATCACGTTTGTTGACCAATTCAGGGGACTTGGAGATACCGACAAAATGGGTGACCTGAGCAATAGTCCTGCTCACAACAAGTTGTATTTGTTGCCCTTTGCTCTTGGTATTTTAGGGTTAGTTTACCAGTTTAACAGAAATAAGAAAGATGGTGCAATTGTACTTACACTATTCTTTTTTACAGGTGCTGCTATTGGCATATTCCTAAACATGACTCCCATGCAGCCTCGTGAGCGTGACTACGCCTTTGCCGGGTGTACCTACACGTTTACTATTTGGATAGGTTTAGGGGTACTCATGGTCCAACAGTTATTTTCGAAGTTTATGGGAAAGAGTGCTGCCGGTGCCTTTGGTGCGGTAGTGCTCAGTCTGGTTGCTGTGCCTGTATTGATGGCCAATGTAGAGTGGGACGACCACGATCGCTCTCATAAGACTTTGGCCCATGCAGAGGCGTACAATACACTTTCATGTTGCGCGCCTAATGCGGTACTGTTCACTTATGGAGATAACCAGACCTACCCGCTTTGGTACATTCAGGAGGTTGAAGGATTCAGGAAAGACGTTCGAATTATTAACACTAGTCTTTTGGGTATTGATTGGTATGTTGATCAATTGAACGTCAGGTTTAACGATGCGATGCCTGTCCCGATGGTTTGGGAGAAGAAGGACTATATGGGCGACAAGCACAATTTTGTACAGTACCTTGAAAACCCAAGCTTGAAGATTCCTAAAGACAGATATTTTAACCTTACAGATATCTGTAAGTTTATGGTGAGCAACGACAGAGATAAAATGGCACAACGTGGAAGTGAGCCTGCAAACTATATGCCGGTGAAGAACTTTTTTGTGCCGACTCTAAGTAAGGAAGAATTGGTGAAAAGAGGCTTGATTAGTGCGAAGGATACAGCGAATGTAGAAACAGACATGAAGTTTACATATCCTTCTAATGCAGCAACCAAGAGTGACCTTGCTATCCTGAATATCATTGCAGCGGTGGCAAATGAAGGCTGGAAGCGTCCGCTTTATTTTGATGCCGGATTACGTGCAACTGATTATGCAGGTACCAGCGAATACATGAGGTTGGAGGGGATGATTAACAGATTGATGCCATTTAAAGTAATCGACTCTGTTAAGGCTAACTATGGTGTTAGTGGTACTATTGATCTGGATAAGAGCTATGATATGGTGGTCAATAAGTTCCATTGGGGTGGATCAGAGAGAAAAGATGTATTCTTTGATGAACCCAACCGCCATGTACTTATTTCCTACAGGATGAATGCATCTTCTATTGCTAATCAGCTTGTGACTGAAGGACGCAATAAAGAGGCCCTAACAGTACTTGATAAAGTATATGATAAGATAACAGACGAGTCCTATCCTTATAGCTACGAATATGGTGGCTACTTCATGGCGTCTGCCTATTATCGTGCAGGGGATAGAGAGAAAGCAACTGCTATCACAAATAAAATTGTAAAGAACTCAGAGGAAACAATGAGCTGGATAGCATCTCTGGACAATGACGGAAGAAATGCAATGTCCAGCGTTGTAAACCAACAGCTTGAGATTATGCAGATTATTGGTCAGACTGCCTATCAGGTTGGCGATACAACGATGGCAAAGTCATTGATGAGCAAAATGAGGGTAATGATGAGTAATGAGAAAATCAGACCGCTTGTAGACACCCGGAGATAATAGAACGTTTTTGTTCAAATGAAAAGGCCTTCCCTGTTGCGACAAGGAAGGCTTTTTTGTGTCTTATGCTGGTGTTTGTAGTATTGTTGCTGTAAAGAGGCATTAGTCATTGCTATTGCCGGAATATACAAGTTGCATTAATTGCTGTATGTCATTCGCTTTTTCGTCTTCATTATTATACTGATAGTTTAGCCGTAGCTCATCCATCATCCTGTATATAATCCTCTGGTTTGTCAGTGGCTTGTAGTTGCCGTCGCTTACAGGTTGGTTGATTTTTCGTAAATACAGGTCGATATCTTTCTGAGTATACGCCATCCCACTCGTCGGGTCTATGTAAAACTGAACCTGTTGAATTCCCTCCGGCGTAGTACTAAGGAAGCTAAACAACGTGTCAATATATGCAAACAGAAATTGTCTTGGAATGGGAATTGCAAATACAGGAATATCCAGCTTTTCACACAATGCGAGATAAAGTACCCCAATGGAATAAGCGTTGCCCTGCTGATAATCCAGCAGATTGTTGATGAAGAAGTATTTTGCCTCACGTTCTGTAAGCTCGTGACCTTCGAACTTGTAAAAATTGTAGAGGATGCTGTTAATTACATTTACCTGTTCCAGCGGAGAAAGGTAATTATTAAGTTCCAGCCAGACATTACGCCTTATTTGTTCGAATTGCGTATGAATAGCGGTCACATCAAGCTCCGGAAGCTCGTATTTAGCAATGAGTATGGCCCCTTGAAGCAGGTCGGGGTACTCAGATTTACTCCAGTCAATAACTTCTCTCTGAAGGTCATTAAAGTGAACACGATGAATCAAGAGCCCTATTCTGTCATGAACAAACTCATCAGATGTCGATTCCCAAATGTGTTCCAGATTCGGAAGGATGTCTTTGCCATAGTGCAGCAACTTTGCGGCTACCGTTTCAAACACGTCATTATCAGGGTCATCTACCAATTGCAGCAGCGCACTTATTTCTTTTTCATCCCGCATATTGTTCCGCTTGGTTCTCGCTAATTTACAAAAGAACGAGCTTACTTGTGCTACTTCTTTTTCTTGCGAGCTGTCTTTTTCGGAGGGTTGGCCTTCACCTCTTCGATGATGGCTTTCACCTCTTCAATTGTTAGCGACGCAGGGTTTTCAGTTTTTTCCTTAGGTATTTTATAATTCCGTAATCCTTGTTTAATATATGGGCCATAAGGGCCTTTCAGTATTCTGATTTTCTCTTTTTCGAATACTTTTATTTCACTTTCAGCTTTCGCTTTTCTTTTTTCGACTATAAGCGGTGCAACTTCGTCCATACCAACGGTGTAGGGGTCCATTTCTTTTTTCAGAGAATAGAATAAGCTATTGTGCTGGGCATAAGGTCCGAATCGTCCTATATTAACAATCACATCCAAATCTTCAAACTGACCGAGATTTCTTGGCAGTCGGAAAAGCTCCATGGCTTCTTCCAATGTAATTGTTTCAATACTTTGATTGGTACGTAGTTTAGCAAATCGTGGTTTTTCTTCGCTGTCTGCCGACCCAATCTGTACCATAGGACCAAAACGACCGAGCCTAGCAACCACCGGCTTTCCTGTCTCCGGGTCTACTCCCAGTTCATGTTCGCCTTTCGCTCGTGCTGCATTCTCTATTGTGTCAGTAACTCGTTCGTGGAACGGATGGTAGAAGTCGTCAATCATTTTGCTCCATTCCTGATTCCCTTCTGCTATTCTGTCAAACTCAGCTTCAATGTTGGCGGTGAAATCGTAGTCCATCACTTTATTAAAGTGTTCTTTCAGGAAATCTGTTACCACCATCCCTAAATCTGTTGGGAATATTTTATTTTTTTCGGCACCTGAGTTTTCACTTTCTTTTATTTTTTCGATGGCATCGTTTTTCAGAGACAGTACCAGATATTCACGTTTAGTGCCTTCTTTGTCTCTTTTTTCGACGTATCCTCGCTGCTGGATAGTGCTAATAGTTGGTGCGTAAGTTGACGGACGACCAATTCCCAGTTCTTCCAGTTTTTTTACGAGCGACGCCTCGGTATATCTTGGCTGTGGTCGGGTAAAGCGTTCTGTCGCCTGCATTCTCTGCATGTCTAGTACCTGACCGGCCGTAAGTGGTGGAAGCATGCCGTCTGCTTCCTCTCCTTCGTCCTCATCATCTTTTCCTTCTGTATATACTTTCAGGAATCCATCAAAGCGGAGTACTTCTCCCGTTGCCGTCAATGGTTCCGGTTGGCTTGAGATACCTATTTTAGCAATTGTTCTTTCCAGTTGTGCATCTGCCATTTGGCTGGCCATCGTTCTTTTCCATATCAACTCATACAGACGGCTGGTATCGGCATCGCCTGCCGCAGTTACCGACATGTTAGTTGGTCTTATGGCCTCGTGCGCTTCCTGTGCAGATTCATTTTTATTCTTGAAAACCCGTTGTTGGTGATACTTTTCGCCATATTGGGTAGTAATCGCCTCGCGTGCACTTTCCAATGCGGTATCAGACAGATTCACCGAATCTGTTCTCATATAAGTTATGTGTCCGTTTTCGTAGAGCTTCTGAGCGAGCAACATTGTTTTCGACACAGAATATCCTAGTTTCCGACTAGCTTCCTGTTGAAGGGTAGAAGTGGTAAAAGGAGCCGATGGCGACTTTTTCGCGGGTTTTACTTGTACGTCTTTTACCGTATACGTTGCCCCCTTACATTTCTCAAGGTAAGTTTCCGCATCTGCCGCAAGTTTTATTCTATCCTGACCGTCTGCTTTGAACGTGACTTTCTTTTTATTTAAGTCCTCGGCACTAAAGAATGCTTCTACTTTAAAGCTACTTGTTGGGGTAAAATGATTTATGTCGCGTTCTCGCTCAACGATTAACCTAACCGCAACCGACTGAACTCTGCCTGCAGATAAGTTATTGCGCATACTCATCTTACGCCACAAAACCGGAGAAAGTTCGAAACCAACGATTCTGTCGAGTATACGACGTGCCTGCTGAGCATTAACCAGGTCCATATTAACAAACCTTGGGTTGCTTACAGCCTTTTGTATCGCCGGTTTAGTTATCTCATGAAAGACTATCCTCTTTGTTTGATAGGGGTCTAAGCCTAAAACTTCGCACAGGTGCCACGATATTGCTTCTCCTTCACGGTCCTCATCCGTTGCCAACCACACATCTGTCGATTTCTTGGCAAGTGCTTTAAGTTCCTTTACGACCTTCTGTTTGTCATCAGAAACTATATATTTTGGTTTGTAATGGTCCTTCATGTCTATGCCCATATCTTCTTTTGCAAGATCTCTAATATGACCATAGCAGGACTTTACTTCATAATCACTTCCCAATATTTTTTCGATAGTCTTTGCTTTCGCAGGAGACTCAACTATTAATAAATTCTTTGCCATTCTTTTAGTTCATTAATCGGCTACAGTTTTGTAGCAAGCGTTTGCAATAATAGAATAATGTTTTGAAAAAGAAAAAATACAGTCGAAAATCGAGGCATATTCGGGGATATTAGTTAATTAGAAACGCCTGCTTTGATGTATATTCTGCCGAGTGTGTGTTCATTCTGACTGTGTCTGAATAAATTTCCTTCTCGTTTTGCGATAACTGCTTCGAGTTGGGTTATTCACGAACCATTTGTCAGACGCTTATGAATCATTAAGCGGAAATGTTGATAAGTGATTTGACATTTATAAAAAAAGAAGCTGATTCCGAATTTGGAATCAGCTTCTTTTATAAATTAATTTGTCAATTAGTGAGCGATAACTACACTGCCTGTAGTACGACCACCGCTTGCATTCAAAGTGTATGTGTAAACACCCTGTGGCAATGACACTGTATTGAAGACTGCAGTACCTTCAGATACATTAGTCATAGACTGAGTTGCTACAACCTGACCAATCATGTTGGTAAGAGTTACTGTTACATCAGTACTTCCACCAAGAGAGAATGGTATGTTCAATTGGTTGTTAGCAGGGTTAGGGAAAGCATTAACTGAAGTAATGATTCCAACTTGTCCAACTGATCCCGGAGGAGGTGTTACGTCTTCAACCACACCACAAGTAGCACAAATCACATGGAAATCGATAACAGGATACTGTGAAGTAGCACCTGACGCTCCACCATTTGAGCTCCAATACCAAAGTGGTACATAAGTTCCGCCCCAGCCAAGTGCTGTATCAGGAAGTGTTTTAAACTGACCATTGTTCATGTCTGTTGGGTCGTATGTTGGGAATGAAGTAGAAGTGCTTGTTCCTTTGAAATATACAACTGGTCTGAAAGCATTGTGCCTGTATCCATCAAGCGATGGTGCAAATACTGTATCGTGTGCAGTAAAGGTAGGTGAACCACTGAAGAAAGAAATGCTGGCGCCAATCAGGTTACCTGCTGGTATTGAGATACCAGTACCCGGTGTACCTAAACCTACTCTTCCGTAGTACAAGCCATTAGATGTTGTGTCGTTCCATGCTTTTGTAGCTCCTGTATTGTCAAGAATGATATCCTTAGTAATAACAGTAGTTCCATCTGCAGTTACAGTACCAGGATCAAACAACATTTGAGTGAAGTCTAAAGAACCACTGGTAACGCCAAATCTTGTAAGCAAAGTTGAACTGGTTGTTGATAGTTTAAGAATGTCTGCACTTGAAGAACCATCTCCGTAAACAAAAGAAACACGCAACGTATCAATATATGTGTTTGCATCTTTATGTCCGTAAGCACCAAAGAAACGGATAGAATCAACTGCAAATGCATCGGTAGCAGTTACTTTCATATCTCCAGGGAAATAGTAGAAGTTGTTGAAACCAGGGAAAGCAGGGTCAACAACCATTCCCACAGAAACCATTCTGTTGTGTGAAAACGAAACACCACTAGTACCGCCGTATTCGAAAACGCCCATTGTATCTTTCCATAGGTACGGAAGTGAAGACGAGACACTGCTTGCCAAATCGGTTTCGTGTTGATCGAAATAATCTGCGTAGCTATACCAACGTGGTGCAGCGGTAGTTTTGTGTTGTAAGTCTGAATTTTGGTCCAGATCGCTCTTAATTACGCTTCTCATTGAGTGTACACTAGCGGCGCTCTCCTCTCCAGCCGAATATAGGTAGCCGTCATTTATTTGTGACATGTGGCGCTCCTGGGCAATACCCGTAAATGCGATCGAGCCTGCCGCTAAGAGTAAAAGTGATTTCTTCATCTTTTGTTTGATTTTTGTTATTAAAAAATGGTTGCAGGTAAAGTTATACCTTTTTGAAATTTTTAAAAATTTTTTTTTACTTTTTAAGCCTTTTAAAACTTAAGTAGCAATAAATATGCATCAAATATCGTGCCTGTTTTTAAAATCAAGCTTTCATTAACATTTTTATTTTGAATGTTGTTTATACAATGTTGATTATTATTGCTTTTTTAAACGAAGCAGGGTATTACTGCAGGTAAACCAAGCTACCTTTTATAAAACTTCCTGTTTCTGTTGTTAGCAGACCTTCCGGATATAGCATTTGGTCTTCCCACAACTTCTTTATTTTTTGGAGGGTTTATTTTGACCAACCCTGAAAAGGAGGCAGGGTAAGGGTGTTCGGTTACAACGGGAATGTCTTGTCCGGTCAATTTTAATATTCCTCTGAAGTCTGCTCTTTCTTCATCATCACAAAATGAAATAGCTATACCGCTTGCGCCGGCACGTCCCGTTCTGCCTATTCTGTGGACGTAGGTTTCAGGTACTTCGGGAATTTCATAATTTATTACATGGGAAAGGTTGTCGACATCTATTCCTCTGGCGGCTATATCTGTAGCAACAAGTACCCTTATTCTGCCATCTTTAAAGTTTGTCAACGCTCTTTGTCTGGCGTTCTGCGACTTATTGCCATGTATAGCTTCAGCAGTGATACCGTTGTTGTTCAGGTCTTTTACGATTTTATCCGCGCCATGTTTTGTTCTCGAAAAAACCAATGCTCTGGTAATAGCTCGATCGGCTAAAACGTGTTTCAGGAGGTTTTTCTTATCCTTTTTGTCGACAAAATATACTGACTGGCTTACCGTTTCGGCAGTTGTTGAAGCGGGTGTTACTTCTACCTTTTTCGGGTCTTTAAGTATAGTGTTAGCGAGCTTTTGAATTTCATTTGGCATCGTTGCACTAAAAAACAATGTTTGTCGCTTCTCAGGAATTTTCGCCACTACCTTTTTTACATCGTGTATAAAGCCCATATCCAACATCCTGTCTGCTTCGTCCAGGACAAAAATGCCGAGATTTCTTATGTCAACATAACCCTGATTCATAAGGTCCAGTAACCTGCCGGGTGTTGCAATAAGTATGTCAATACCTCTTTGAAGTTCTCTTACTTGCGACCCTTGTGGTACGCCACCGAATATTACAGTATGACGTAGCCGGAGGTTTCTTCCGTAAGCGCTAAAGCTTTCACCGATTTGTATGGCCAGTTCTCGCGTTGGGGTAAGTATTAATACCTTAATAATTTTGCGACCTTTCTGGGTGTCTTCAGCGTTTAGTAGTTGTAGAATGGGTATTGCAAAGGCAGCAGTTTTTCCTGTCCCTGTTTGGGCACAACCCAATAAGTCTGTTTTGTTGAGGATGATGGGAATTGATTGCTCTTGAATAGGGGTTGGTTTTTCATATCCTTCGGCTTTTAATGCGTTGAGGATAGGGGGGATTAGTTTTAAATTATCAAATGTCATTTGTTGTAAATAATTATTAATAGTGAAACCCCGAAGTGTATGTTGAAAAAACCAGAAATATGATTTGTAGTCGATAGTCGGTACAAAAATATTACCGACACTAAGCAGGCTGGAACAAATTGTTACGCAACAAAGTTACGATAAATACATAACATTATGTTTTTGGGATAGTTTCATCGTATTATTTCCTGTCAATCTATATCAGCACAAAATAAAAAAAGCACCCCGAACCGTACAGTTGGGGTGCTTTCCGAAAGTGGTTGTTTTATTTAAGCTCTACAGGCTGTTGCGCCATAGTAACATTAATCTCAGTCTTAACGGGGATATTATTTGTGTGTTTCGCCTTGCTGATATTTGCAATAGTAGGTGCAATTACCAAAGCAACGATAGACATTAACTTAATCAGGATGTTCATTGAAGGGCCTGAAGTATCTTTAAACGGATCACCAACTGTATCTCCTGTCACAGAAGCTTTGTGTGGTTCTGATTTTTTGTAGTACATCTCTCCATTTATTTCAACTCCTTTTTCAAAAGATTTCTTCGCATTGTCCCATGCACCACCGGCGTTGTTCTGGAACATTCCCATCAAAACACCACTCACGGTTGCACCGGCCAAAAATCCACCAAGCGCCTCGGCACCCAAACCAGGCATAAAGCCGATGATAAGCGGAGATATAATAGCAATTGCTCCCGGAGCCACCATCATGCGTATAGATGCTTCGGTAGATATGGCTACACATTTATCATATTCGGGCTTTCCTGTTCCTTCCATAATTCCGGGTATTGTCCGAAACTGACGACGAACTTCTTCCACCATACTCATTGCTGCTTTACCTACAGCACGAATTGCCAATGAAGAAAATATAAAAGGTATCATACCTCCTACAAAAAGACAAGCCAAAACGTTTGCTTTGTATATATCAATCCCTTCGATGCCTGCAACACCAACAAATGCCGCAAATAGTGCCAATGCTGTAAGTGCTGCCGATGCGATTGCAAACCCTTTACCCGTTGCTGCGGTGGTGTTACCTACAGCATCCAGAATATCTGTTCTTTCTCTTACTTCTTTGGGAAGTTCACACATTTCAGCAATACCACCGGCATTATCGGCAATAGGGCCGAAAGCGTCGATAGCCAATTGCATTGCCGTTGTCGCCATCATACCTGCAGCAGCAATAGCTACGCCGTACAAACCGGCACATTCGTAGGAACCCCAAATTCCGCCTGCCAGTACAATAATAGGTAATGTAGTAGATTCCATACCTACTGCGAGGCCACCAATGATATTTGTAGCATGACCGGTTGACGATTGTCTGATAATGCTCATTACAGGACGCTTACCCATTGCTGTGTAGTACTCGGTAATCATACTCATTAAAGTACCTACTGCCAACCCAACTAAAATTGCTCCAAAAACGCCATTTCTTGTAAACTCGTTACCTCTCAGACTCATCGTTTCGGGTAGAATGTTATTTACGAGAAAGTAACAGGCCGCTGCTGTCAGCGCAATAGAACCCCAGTTACCTAAATTGAGTGCACGTTGAACAGCAGCGGTACTATTGCCCACGCTATCAGAAATGCGAACAAAGAAAGTACCAATAATAGAAAGGACAATTCCGACGCCTGCAATCATCATAGGAAGCAAAATCGGAGCCATGCCGCCGAAGTTATCACCCATGGATGTTGTCTCGCGACCTAATACCATTGTAGCAAGTACTGTTGCAACATAAGAACCGAACAAATCTGCTCCCATACCTGCTACGTCACCAACATTGTCACCAACGTTATCGGCAATAGTTGCAGGGTTACGAGGGTCATCTTCCGGAATACCTGCTTCCACTTTTCCTACCAGATCAGCTCCAACATCGGCTGCTTTAGTATAAATACCGCCTCCTACGCGGGCAAACAGTGCGATACTCTCAGCTCCCAGTGAAAAGCCGGTAAGAACTTCGATAGTTCGTTCCATTTCTTCGCTATCAACTCCCGCTTCAGGGGCAAACATCATTTTTAACAGGATAAACAGTCCACCTAGTCCTAAAACAGCCAAACCAGCTACACCAAGTCCCATAACTGAACCTCCGCCGAAGGATACATTCAAAGCCTTTGAAAGACTTGTTTTTGCGGCTTCAGTGGTACGAACGTTCGACTTTGTGGCAATCCGCATACCTATATAACCTGCCAACGCACTAAAGAATGCACCGATTACAAACGCAACTGCAATCATAGGACTAGACTTAGGGTTGCTGTAACCCATAAAAGCCAACAGTAGTCCGGCAATGATTACGAAGTAGGTAAGGATTTTATATTCAGCTTTTAGAAATGCCATTGCACCCTCGGCAATATATCTGGCTATTTCCTGCATCCGGTCGCTGCCGGTGTCTTGTTTACTTACCCATTGACTTTTAATAAACGTATACAACAACGCTAAAATCCCAAAAGCGGGTACGAGGTAAAAAAGAGTCATAATTATATATGTGTGTTAAGAAATGTTAAAGTCCGCAAATATAATCGTTTGCGTTTTAAAATTGAATATTTAATTATTAGGTTTTTACCCACAATGTGTGGGTTTATTATGTCAGATAGCGGCGACTAAAATTGAGCCGTTGCCTGTTCCCTGTATTTCGTACGGCTCATATAAAGAGTCGAATCAGAATGGGTATCCGATAGAAAGGTTGAAAATGATATTATCGCTTCGCCAGGTAGGGTCGCTAAAGTTTATGTCTTTGAAAACCCAGCCCTTGTTTGTCTTAATATTTGGTTTTTTTACGGGGACGGCTGCGTCGACCCGAAGGGTCAGAAAAGATGCGATGTCGAACCGTACTCCCATACCCATGTCGGCGGCTATATCCTGCCCGATTTTGTCGAGCGCCAACTCCCCGCCGGGGTAACTGGCGTCTTTATTGGCAAGCCATATGTTGCCGGCATCGGCAAATATTGCTCCGTTCATTTTTATGGCACCGGCAAAGAGCGGTGCTACCGCAAATCGGTACTCACCGTTAAGTTCTAATTTTATATCTCCTGTTCTGTCTATCAAGTTGAGCGACTGAGTTTGACTTGTGTCGGCAAAGCTCCCCGGTCCCAAAGTACGTATTCGCCAGCCGCGTAAGCTGTAAGGGCCACCGGCAAAATACTGCTTGATGTAGGGTAGTGCGCTGGAGTTGCCATAGGGAGTGCCAACACCACCATAAAACCGGACTGCGACCACCGAACGTTGCATCGTAAAATAATGGCGTGCATCGAAGTCGATTTTAGTGTATTGTGCATACTTCTTTTTATATACTTTGTCTAAAGCTATGCCCATATTGTCGATTGCTCTGAGAATGCTTCCGGCTTCTTCCAGCGATATCCTTATATAAGAATAGTTCAGCCCGTGTTTTTTTGCGTTGTTGTCATATCTGAAAGAGATGTTTTCTCCTTCAATAAAGCTCTCCTGATAACTATTAAACAAGTATCTGTTGTTGTTTAGGACATTCTGAAACGAGTCGGTTTTTTTAGGAACCCGAATTAGGTTTACGAATGCAGGTGTGAGTCCCCATGTTTTTTCGTCGGTTTCGTGCCAGCTATAAGAAAAGTTCGCACTTGTATTGGCAAGCCTGAAGTAGTTGACCCTGTCTATTACATTTTCACCGATACCTACGATAGTATGGGGTAAGTTGCTGTTTGTAAACAATGTAGAGGCAATTGGTGCCAGGAATTTCGGGAAGTCGATACTTCCATTTGCCCCATAGTATCTGGTAAGAATCCTGAACCTATCGTATATGTTCTCGGCTATATTATCGTTGTAGTAGGTTTCCAGACCTCCATTTACCCTTATTGCCAGAATATTAGCACCCTTGAGGAAGTTCTTATTTCGATAATTGAGACTCAGGGAGTTTCCCAAGGCATAAGTGGTGCCATTTGAAACCTCAAAGTTTGTGGAAAAGTCATATTTTTTGGCTTTCGTCAAGAAGATATTACAATCAATGCTGTCCTTGTCGCGCCACCCGCCATTAAACTGAACCCGTATTGACTGAAAAATGCCTAATTCGCCAAGTTTTGCTGTGGTCTTATCTTCATTAGATTTTGAATATAAATTGCCGGGGTTGATAAATATGTGTTCGTACAACACATTGGCATGCACATATTTTTCGTGGTAGCGAAACTTAACACCATTTATTTCCTGCGTCAGCATTTTCGGATTATCTATGTCTCTGCTACCTCTAAAGTCGGGATAGACGGTTACCGAACTCACTGTATACTTTTCATAATCATTAGAATGTTCGCGTTGTCTTAACCTAATAACAATGTCAAGTGTACTTTTCTTGTTGCTTTTGGTCTGAGAAATGAAGTTGACTGCATTTTCGAAGGGGCTGCTCGCTACTCTGAAAAGTGCTTTGTTCATTGTGTCCAATTCAAAAGTAATATTATCAAGACTAAACCTGCGATAGCCATGATTGGCGATAAGGGCTGCAATTCTGCTACGCTCTTCTTCGAGCATACTGTATGTAAATTCCTTGCCTTTTGTGAGAAATGTAGCAGATTCGTGGCGTTTCAGGATGTCGGCAATAGCGCTATCGTCTACGTCATAACTTGTTCGGTTGATAATGTAGTTTGCTCCTGCATTTACGCGGTAAACAGCAATCGCCTTTTTTTTGCGATAAATAATGGTGTCTGTAACCTTAGCGTAAAAATAGCCCTGATTGAAAAGGTAACTTTTCATATTCGTAACAGAACGAGCTGTTTTTGCCGAATCATATATTGTTGGTCGCTCGACAGTTTTAGGAAGCAATGAATCGGGGCGGTTCTTTAGTTTGTTGTATCTTCTGTTGTAACTCCATAGCTTTTTGGGAACTTTTATAGGAAGAACACTCAGGTAGTTACTGTTGGTTTTTTGTTGAATTATCTGGTATAGGTTTTCTTTTATCTCTCCCCGGTTTGTCATTACCTTGTCTGAGCGAAGTTCAACTTTATTTTTCCAGAGCAGATATTCTCCCTCGGGTATATACTTCGTGCTTCTGCAGCCGTTAAGTATTGTTAACAGCAGGAGGGGAAGTAGATAACAGGTGATGTACTTACAGGAAATTTCAGATTTGCCCATATATTATTTACATCTGTTGTTTCGGGTTGATAACATTTCGTCCGAGTACGCAAAGTAAAGACTTTCGCAGATTATCGTTGCAAAAAATAACGCCGGAGATTCATATATGTTTCATTCGTTTTTTGAGTGAAGCTGTAATTTGTTCGACTGCTTTTCTCAAGTGTAGTTTAAGGTCGACAACTCAAAAATAAAATGCATATTCCAATCACAACTTTATTGTTAATACTTTTGTCGAGAATTCATCTTTGTCAGTTACTATGTCATCTATTAAGAATAAGGTAGTCGTAATCACCGGAGGGTCGTCGGGAATAGGAAAAGCGATGGTCGAAGAGTCATTGAAAAAAGGAGCATTTGTGGCTGTATGTGCTCGCAACCTTGCCAAGCTGCAAAGCCAATTTCCTGATTCGGAAAACCTTTTGACGTTTCAGGCCGATGTAAGTATCGAGGAAGACTGCACGAGGTTTGTAGATGAAGTGGTGAAGCAATGGGGGCGAATTGATGTACTGATAAATAACGCAGGCATTAGCATGAGAGCTTTATTTGAGGATGCGGACTTGTTGGTAATCAAGGAGTTAATGGATATTAATTTTTGGGGCACCGTGTATTGCACAAAAGCTGCCTTGCCGTATATTATTAAAGAAAAGGGTGTTGTGTTAGGTGTGTCTTCGATAGCAGGCTACCGTGGACTGCCGGCACGTACGGGGTACTCTGCGTCTAAATTTGCAATGCAAGGCTTCCTGGAGGCTCTGCGTACAGAGCTGCTTCATTCGGGTACGCATGTGATGTGGGTCTCTCCCGGATTTACCGCTTCAAATATTCGAAATGTTGCCCGTTCTGCTGACGGCTCTTCACAGGCCGAAACGCCACTGGATGAGAAAAAGTTGATGTCGTCGGAGACTTGTGCGAGAATAATTATTGATGGAATTGAACGCAGAAAGCGAAGTATGGTGCTTACCGGCCAGGGCAAGCTTGCTGTATGGGTAACAAAACTATTCCCCGGATTAGCAGACAAGCTCGTTTACAGACACTTTCTCAATGAGCCTGACTCACCACTGAAGACTTATAATTGACAAGTAGGGCACATGTGCTTTGTGATTAAATGAGATATGTGTGGAAGGAGTTTCGCAGGATTTACCCTAACTTTATGCTTTACAACTTCTTTGTATGAAATTCATTTATAAAGCCTGTCTTGTATTTTCTTTTATTGTAATCAACTGTGACGTCAACGGTCAGGAGTTTTATCAACATGATACAACTGTTAAAGTATTTGCGTACGGAAAGCAGTTGCCTTTAGCCTGGTGTGGTGGTTTTAATAATCCTCAGTTCTCGCAGGCTGACCTGAATCATGACGGAGCACAAGACCTGGTGATTTTTGAGCCGGGATTGGGCGTAATGACCCTGATAAACCGGGGCATGGTGGCAGGGCTACCACATTACGCGTTCGAACCAAAGTATGCATTGAACTTTCCTGCGGCATACAATTATATGCTTTTGCGGGATTATAACTGTGATGGTATTGCTGATCTTTTTGACCGTGGGGGTAATGGAATATCTGTTCATAAAGGGTATTACAATGCGGCAAACGAGCTGTGTTTTGCATATTACACCGATTTGTTTTTTGATAACGATATCCATGCCGGAGGCTTTTCAAATGCATACGTAAATCCGGGTGATATTCCCGGAATAGCCGATGTAGACGGGGACGGTGATCTGGATTTTGTTTCCTATTACATTACCGGTGGTTATATGTACTATTACAGAAATATGCGGGTTGAAGATGGCTTGCCATGCGATAGTATCAGGATAAAGCTGAAAGACAAATGCTGGGGGAAAGTGTATCAGGGGTTTTACAGAACTCACCAACTTGGGCACTCCTGCGACAATTCGGGTTTGCTGCGTACAGGGAGTAAGAAAACTCACTCGGGGAATACGCCGTGTCTGTTTGATTGGGACATGGATGGAGATATGGACTATCTGGACGGAAGTGTTTCCTTTAATGAAATGACCTTTCTGAAAAATTCCAGAATAGAATCCAGCTATCCGGTAGACACCATGACGGAACAGGATACTCTTTGGCAGACAGGCGGCAAGAAAATAGAGATACCTGTATGGCCAGCGGCATTTGTTGTAGACGTAGATTTAGACGATAAGAAAGATCTAATTATTTCCCCCAATGCCGGTAGTGGATCAGAAAACTATAACTGTATCTGGTATTACAAGAACAATTCAACGCCGGGTACCCCTAATTGGCAGTTTCAATCTGACTCGTTTCTAGTTAATCAGGCAATCGATGTAGGGACTGCGAGCTACCCGGTTTTGTTTGATTATGACAAGGACGGGAAATTAGATTTAATGGTCGGTTCTGATGGCTATCGCCAAACGAGTGGGGTGCTTAAAAGTCAGATTTCTCTGTATAAAAACACCAGCACACCGGGAAATGCATCCTTCGAGCTCGTAACCAAAGATATGTCTGCAATTGCTGCACATAACTTTCAAGGTGCTGCTCCGGCCACCGGGGATATAGACAATGATGGCAAGACTGACCTTTTGGTCGGGCATACTAACGGGACACTTTCCTACTTCAAGAATATGGCAGCCAGCGACGCCGTGCCACCGGATTGGCAGTTGAATCAATTGGAGCTCAAGGACGTAAATGGAGTTGTAATAAATGTGGATGGTAATGCAGCGCCTTTCATTTATGACATCGACAAAGATGGGCATAACGATATTATAATTGGCAGTGTTTATGGCTTCATTCAGTACTATAGAAACGTAAGTGTTACTTCCGGTTCTGTTTCTTTTAAATTGATAAACAATAAGTTAGGTAAAGCTAAATCAGATCCTCTACAGAATTTCGGTAATTTTTCTACGCCCTTTATCGGGAAGATTGATCCTACAGGAATTGACTTTTTGTTGATGGGGAGTAACTCCGGAAACATTTATCAATACTCCGGATTTCAGTCCGGAGATACTACAGCTATTTATACTTTGATAGACGGGCAGTACGCGTATATAGACTCTACACATTCGCAATACAACCATCCCGGAACTTACTCCGGAATATATGGGAACCGCAGGACAGCAATCACCGTAGGCGACATTGACGGTAGTGGTAGCTATTCGCTGATAAAAGGAAATGTAAGAGGAGGTCTTGAGTTTTATAAGCGCAAAGTGTATGTTGCGACAACGCCTTCCGTTTCAGGTGTCGGAGCAATGAACATTTATCCCAATCCTGCTGCGGATTTATTGAATGTTTCTTGGGCAGGAGATTCCAATGAAATGGTTTATATTAGCATTTATAATATGACGGGTCAGCTATGTTACAGGCATGAATTTCCATCTTTGCCCGGTAGGGCAATATGTTCTATTGCTAACCTGGCACAGGGTGTCTATATTTGTCATCTTGAAACTGCCGGCCACCGATATTATAGTAAATTTTCAATAATCCGGTAGATTAACTTGTCACTTGGGTAATAGTGTATCATTATGTGTACATTTGTTGCCTTACTTAGGAACGCTAAATGGAAAAAAATTACAGGGCGATACTGCTCACCGTTCTTACACTTTCTGTATTCACGTTGGTGATTATCGAGCTTACAGGTATTAGTCGAAACGCAATGTTCAGGCGGTTCAGAGGCGGTGGTGAAGGTGTATTTTATAGTAAGGATGGTGAGGTGTACCGTGGGGAAATTTATCCGGAACAGACTCGCACGAGGACCCAGATTGTTGCAGAGATGCCCAAAACGACCATTCAGTTTTATGAAACCAAGCATAACTTTGGCCGCCAACCTGTTGGAAAAATTCTGAAACATATTTTCCGTTTTAAAAATACCGGGTTTTATCCGCTAATGATAGCCAAAACCGATGTTACCTGTGGGTGTACGGTTCCTGACTTTCCGGAAGATGCTATTCCGCCCGGTAGTGAAGGCGACTTGACCGTTGTGTTTAATACGTCGGGAAAGGACGGCATTCAGAAAAAGAATATTATTGTTCATGCCAATACGCTTCCGGAAGCAACTTCCATAGGAATAGAGGCCGACGTTCGCTAACTTCATTATCCAATGATGGGCACCGCGCATACTACACCGATTGACAGAATTCGTCATTATCTTTCGTTAGTAAAATTCAGTCATACTGTTTTTGCATTACCCTTTGCATTTATTGGCTTTACAATCGGTGTTCTGGACATTCAGCAGACCGGTATGTCATTTGCGTTTGAATGGGGATTACTCTTCAAAATGTTGCTTTGTATGGTTTTTGCCAGAAGTGCAGCAATGGCGTTCAATCGGTATTTAGACAGAAGATACGATGCAATGAATCCCAGAACAGCAAAACGGGAGATTCCTGCCGGTGTCATTTCTCCTCGGCAGGGGCTGTTATTTACCATTGTAAGTAGTATGTTGTTCGTGGTTACGACCTGGTTTATTAATTCACTGTGCTTTTTATTGTCATTTGTCGCGCTTTTTGTTGTGCTTTTTTACAGTTACACAAAACGATTTACTTCGTTGTGTCACCTGGTATTGGGCGTTGGTCTGGCGTTGTCTCCAATTGGGGCCTATATTGCTGTTACCGGCGAGTTTAGTTTGCTGCCACTTTTGTTTTCGTTTTCTGTTCTTACATGGGTTGCCGGCTTTGACATCATTTATGCGTTGCAGGATGAGACGTTTGACAAAGAACATAACCTACATTCTATTCCGGCTGCGTTGGGTGTACGCATGGCACTAATGGTATCGTCAGGACTCCATGTCCTTGCGGCTGTTTTTGTTATTTGGGCCGGATTTGTGGGGACGATGCATTTCCTTTACTGGATAGGTGTAGCTATTTATGTTTCAATGCTTGTATATCAACACATATTGGTGAAGCCCAACGATTTGAGCAAGATAGGCATTGCCTTTGCAAACACAAATGGTGTGGCAAGTGTATTGTTTGCTATTTTTACTATTCTATCACTTATTTTGAGATAGTAACCCTGCTCAACTTGATTTTACATCGTTATTTGAGTGAATACAGTTGACTGGGTATTGTTTTAGGTAGGTTCTGCTTTAAGCAATAACAGGGCATAAGTAGCGTTATCATTCTGAAACCTTTTTGATTGTCAATGAAGTTTATAAAATATTTGTATCTATTATCGTTCGCAGTAACGTTACTTCCTTTTAGGGGGCTGGCTCAGGATAGGCCAATCGGATTTTGGAGGTCGTTCTTGCCCTATAATTCTGCAGTTGGCGTAGCCACGGACGGGAATATTATATATACTATTTCCGAGCAAGGTTTCTTTCGTTTTAACCCCGTAAACTGGCAAATGGACACTTATAGCAAAGTGGAGGGGATGTCAGACAATGGGATGAAGTGCATTGCTTATGATATGGCAACATCTACAGTCGTACTTGTTTATAGTAACGGGAACATTGACCTCTTTAAAGATAATACATTTTACAATGTTCCGGATTTGAAAATCAAAACCGTTGCTGGGTCGAAAAATGTTGCGGAAGTATATACGTTAAATGGGCTCGCTTATTTATCTACTGATTTAGGTATAGTTGTAGTTGATATTGAAAATCATGATATTAAGGAAACTTTTGAGTTTAGCATTGATAATCAGACAATTCCTGTTAAGAGCTTTGTTGCGAAGGGTGATTCGTTTTATGCAGTGACAACAAACGGGGTGTATTCGGCAAATCGGTTTAGTAATGAGTTGCAGAATTTTCAGATATGGAAACTTGTTGACCCTACAAAAACATTTAATTTTATTGCCAACTTTCAAGACGAGATTTACTTATCCGGTGACTCAACGATATTTAGGTTGGAGCATGGAGCATTGACATTAGTTTATCAAACGCAAGAGCGAATTACGCACATTGATGGACTTGATAATCTATTGACAATCAGTGAGTATAATGACTCTACTTACAGAGGGACGATGTGGTCGTATACGAGAGATAGCGGAGTGCATGACTCGCTGGATTTGGATGCCGGAAAGTCGGTTCAGGTAGCTAAGTCATTGTCAGGTGATGTTTGGATTTCGGACATATTGGGCGGGTTGTTATGGCATAAGACAGACGGTGTGTTGGCACATACTATTCCATCAGGTCCTTTGAATTCAAATTCATTTGATATTTATGCAAATGACAGAGACTTGTGGGTAACGCATGGAGGTTACAGAGACTTGTACTTGCCAATAGGAATCAGAAGTGGGATGTTTAATTACCACGAAGGAGAATGGACCTATTATAAAGAATATGAATCAGAAGCGTTTAACGGAGTAATAGATGTTTCTGTATTTCTTAAAGACGAGCAAACAGGGACCATTTATGCCGGCTCCTATCAAAACGGGTTGGTTGTAATAAATTCTGATGGATCGTATCAACGGTATGGGGTTAATTCGATATTCGACCCGAGTATTTCGATTGGTAACGAGTACAGGCAGGTTATAGGTCTGGGCCTGGATAGCAAGCGGAACTTATGGGTTTCTACAATGTTCTCGCAACACCAGTTGTATGCAAAGACTCCGGACGATCAATGGTATAAATTCAAAGTGCCGGGTGCAGAGTATGGCGGTCCTTTATTGGTAGATGACAATGATAATATCTGGTTTATTAATTTTTCGGATGGAGGTTTGACAGTTTATGACCCCAACGGGACGGTAGGGGACCTGTCCGACGACTTTAGCTATCACCTATCTGTGGGAAAAGGTTTCGGCAACTTGCCTTCGAATACAGTGAATTGCATAGCGAAAGATAAAAATGGTAACATTTGGGTGGGGACATCCAATGGGATTGGTATCGTTAATAATTGCTATTCGCCGTTTGACCAAACACCACCTTGCGATGCAGAAATTCCAATCGTTCAGTACGACGATTATGCCGGATATCTGTTTGCAACCAATAACGTAAGAACAATAGCAGTTGATGGAGCGAACAGGAAATGGGTAGGAACTGACGACGGAATTTGGTTACTATCGCCGGACGCGGGTGAAATTGTACTAAGGTTCACTACAGACAATAGTCCATTGCCCTCAAACCGGATTCAGAAAATAGCGATAGATAAAGTGACGGGCGACGTGTATGTAGGAACAGAAAAGGGCCTGGTTAGTTTCCGAAGTACAGCGACGGAAGGCGGAAAATCAAATAAGAATGTTCTGTCTTATCCTAACCCTGTTCCCGCCGGGTATTCCGGAACTATTGCTATAAAGGGGCTTGTTGATGGTGCGGATGTACGCATTACCGATATCAGCGGCCAGCTGGTTTATCGGACTCAGGCACTTGGAGGCCAGGCTGTTTGGGATGGTCGTGACTACACCGGTCGCAAACCGCAAAGTGGCGTCTACATGATATTTGCTTCAGACAAAGAAGGGAACGAAACATATACGGGGAAATTAGTATTCCTAAAATAGAAATGCTCCATAAAACAAAAGGTATTGTTTTGCGCACTGTCAAGTATGGTGACTCCAGTCTTGTCGTAACGGCATTTACTTCCGATTTTGGCGTTCAGACTTACATGGTGAAAGGTGTTCGTTCGTCGAGTGCCAAGGGCAATAAAGCCGCGTACTTTCAGTCGGGAACACTATTAGATTTGGTAGTTTATATGCAGCCAAATAAGAATATGCAACACGTCCGAGAGTATCAGCCATTGTGTGTTTATAATTCGCTGCATAGTGACGTATATAAAAATTGTATCCTGTTGTTTTCTGTGGAGCTTATATTCAGGTTGCTGCCGGAACATGCGCAACTACCTGAACTATATAGTTTTGCAGAAGGTTATTTACAAATGTTAGACAACTTGTCTCAGGCGAAAACTGCAAACTTGCCATTATACTTTATGCTGAATGTCGCGGCTCTTTTAGGTTATGAGTTGAAAGGAGTTTACAGCGAGCACACACCTTTTCTGGATATGCAGGAGGGTGGCTTTTCTGAAAATACGCCTGTGGTAATGCCGTTTACTTCAGATGCCGATGCTCGTGCGCTGGATAGACTTCGAGCGTGCCGTGCCTATGAAGAAGTTATAGAAATTCCAATGACGGGTGAGATGCGGTGGCGTCTTATGGACTGGTTTGTAGCATTTCTTCAGCAGCATACACAACATATGGGGAACATTCGTTCTTTGCCTGTGTTACGGGCTGTGCTTCATTGATTATCAATTGAATAGATACTCTGCCTGCTCAATACTGCCCGGTTTCCCAACATCAATAAATAAATTTCCGCTATGGTCGAAACCCTTAAGCTTATGCTGTTTCGCCTGGTGTAAATAAAGGTCTATCAGGGAAAATTTCCCGGTAAACGGTGAATCCTTAAATATCTTCGGCGACAATACCTGTATGCCGCTGAATGCAAATGCCGTCGTGTTGGTTATGTCTCTGGATGTACGCAATGCACCTGTTGAAATATTACTCCACCCGCACAATGTCATATCGGTATCAAAGAGTAATTTACGAGACGAATCTCTGTTCATAACGGCCAGTGTACCTAAAGTATTGCTTTCGGTATGGTTAGTAATTATTTTGTTTAAGTCGAGGTTGGTAAGTATATCTACATTGGCAACGACAAAGGCATCCTCGTCCTCGAAGTAATGAAGCGCTTTCAATAAGCCTCCTCCAGTTTCTAACAATTCGTCCCTTTCGTCAGAGATATGAACTATGCTTCCGTAGCCGTTATTGTCCTCGATTGCATCGTAAATCTGATGTGCAAAATGGTGAACATTTACAACCACTTCATTTATCCCAAACCGCTGTAGGTACGTTATGCTATGTTCAAGTAGCGTCTTGCCATTTACTTCAGCAAGTGCCTTTGGATGATTGTTTGTGAATGGTTTAAGTCTTGTGCCAAGTCCGGCAGCAAATATCATCGCTTTCATAAAAATCAGATATAATTGCCTTTGATAAGGGGCGTTTAAGGAACAAGATACATTTTTCCTTCGTAAGCTGTGGGTGTAGTTTCGCCTTTATGTGTCGAAAGTACCTATCACTGCAATTGTAGATTAATTGTTTCGAGTGCCTGAGTAAAAAAGCTATATTTGCTATTACACAGATGATTTAATTAAAGACCTAATGTGATAGATATGAATAATCGGTTTTTCATTGTTGTTTTAGCGGCCCTAATGTCCGGCATCGTATGTTTTGGGAAAGTTCAGCCGGAAAAAAGAACTCAACTACATAACGATCTAATGGAATTGATTGAAGTTTCGAAGCAGCAGTCCGGGTTCGACTCTTTAAAGGATGTGGAGTTGACCACTGGTGTCTGGAACTGTAAATTGCAGCTCGATGGGTTTTTGCCTGTTGTGAAAACTGAAGATAATAATCCCATTGAGCCATCGCAGGTGTTAGCTGAATCTGTGACACCGGGAGCGAAAAAAGCGATTGACGTGTTAGTTGCGAAGGGGCTGGCCGGATACGAAATGAAAGATTCTGATAGAGATAGGTCAATTATTTTTGATAAAGCCAAATACTCCAGAAAGGTCATTTTTACCAAAAGAGAGCAATTTGTGCTATCACGCGTGTCTGTATTTTTTAAAGCTCATCAATTTGAGTCTGTTAATATTTTGGTCGAGGCATTTCCTATAGTACATCCTAAAGTACACTAACTTAACTTTCTCTTAATTAGTAAGTTATCGCAGTTGCCCGGATGTTGGAAAAAGGTATTGCGGTTGGGCTTTATTGTGATAAATAGCTAACCCCCGCATAGCAACAAATGAAGTGTTTGGTTTCATTTGTGTTTTTTTATTTATGTTTCATCGTCTGCTTTTAAGTCGTTGGCCTACCATTTTTTTTCGTCGTGTGAGGACGTCGGGTACGAAAAAGGAACGCCCCCGTTTCCGGAGGCGTTTCACAGTGAAAGGAAAATTATGTTGAGTTATTATTAGTTGTAGTTAACAGTTACCGGAACACCAGTTGCGTTAGTGTAAGTTCCTGAAGCCTGACCAGCTGATACGTTAAGTGTAGCACCTACATTCAAAGTTTGCGTACCTGAACCACTCAATGTACCTGTAGTAGCCGGAACACTTGTGAAGTTATCAACAGTCATAGTATGAGAGCTACCATCAGTGATTGTAGTAGAAGATGGCAAAGTGATCGCGTAAGTATAGCTCGCCTGTCCTGTTACATCAAAGCTGGCAGCAGAAACAGTTCCTGTAGTTGCCGGAAGTGTTACACCACCTGCACCGCCTGTGGTACGAGTACCAGCCGGAGCCAGAACAGCGGTACCTGCGATTGTAGCAGAAACGGCTACGTTACCAAAGTTCATATCTACTGTCTTAGCGATAGAGATAGGAGTGATGATGTTGGCAGAGGCAGAAGCAGTTGCAGTGGCCTGAGCGAAAGAGCTATTAGAAAGTCCGATAACAGCGATGGAAGCGATTGCGATTGATTTGAAGATGTTTTTCATTTTTTTAGATTTTAGTTTGTTTATGTTTTTTGTTTTGCCTGTCCCGATTCTTATCGGGATTTGGTAGGTATAATACCAACGACGTGCCAATAATATAACTAATTGATAATCAATTAATTGAGTTTTGGCACGATAGTTTTTATTCCGATATTGGTACTAATTTTCCGAATTGTGGAATTTTTGACTGCTTTGGAATCACCATTTTGAGGCGATGCGGTGTTGAGAAAAGGGTTTAAGCCGGATATTTATATTTAATAGCCCCACCTGTATATAAGTCATGCGATTTGGCGCTGTCGTGAATTCATGATATTGATTATTGAACATTTTCGAAAATCAATTAATGTTACAGTTGCCGTTTATTGGTTAGATTGAATTAACTTTAACACCGAGGTATAGCTAACTGAAACTTCAGGCGGTTATATTATTACTCTATACGAGTATGAAAACGAATATTTCCCCTTGGTATTTGTTTTAGGTTAGTCGGAAAGCACTGTGGTAAACATTTACAAGAATGTAAACTAATTGCTTGTGACAAGTTAACGTATTGCAAATGCTTTATTTTTAAGTCAATAAAGTGGATATTTGCATGTAAGAGTAAGTGCAAAAGTGTTTATTTCTTAATTGATTAAAAGAGGGATATCCTTCAAAAATTATGTCAAAAGTATTAGTAATTGAGGATGATGATATTATGCTTAAGGCAATCAGAAACATCCTACGAAAAGACGGACACGAGGTAATTACAGCAAAGGATGGGAAGGAAGCTTTTGATAAGCTTGACAATGAAGATTATGATGTTGTTATTACGGACTTAATGATGCCCTATGCAAACGGGCTTGAGGTTGTAAGTCGGTTACGCAACAATGACATGAAAAGACACGTGGGAATTATTGTATGTTCTTCGGTAGGAAACTAAGAAACAATAACAGAGGCTTTCCGATTGGGAGCTGATGACTACCTTAAGAAACCAATTATGGCTGGTGAATTGATGATTCGTATCAGGAAGTTGCTTGCGAATCGAAATAGCAATGTACAGCTTGTCACTAAGAAAAAAAGCAGTAAATAATTCATGTGGAGAGATCTGGTAGAACTTTTATTCCAGGCGTATGAGCAATTCAGTCTGCTTCCTCTTTTCATTGAAATAGCTCTAGCCTTCATCATTATTGCAATAGTAGCCACTATTATTGCATACTGTTCCATTTTATATAGGCGGTATAAGAGTTATGTACATGAGAAGCGGGTTGCCTTCATCAGTCCTATTATCGAAGAAATGATAACAGAGCAGGTATTGCTTAATGAGAATCTGGGAACCGATGTTCCGATTGAGGAAATTGAGTTTGATCAGGCTGCTTTATCCAATAAGGTCTATAAAAAGCCATTTGTACGGCAGATTCTAATAGATACTTTAATTGCTTATCGCAAGAATTTTAGAGGGGAAGTAGGGGAGTTGCTACGTAAGTTATACCTGGACATGAACCTTGATAAGGATTCATACGCAAAGATGAAGACAATGCGCTGGGAGCGTAAAATTAAAGCGGTGGTAGAACTTACACAAATGGACGTTGCCATCTCCGATGTTACCATACTTCCGCTTACAAACAGTACCAACCCTTCATTGAGAGCTGCAGCGAGGAACGCGTATATTCAGTTGAGTAAGAATGAACCTTTTAAGTTCTTCGATATTGCCACTGAGCCTTTGTTGCCCTGGGATCAGCTTGAGATGTTTAAGATTATTACGACAACCAAAGACATAGCTATTCCTAACTTTTCACGTTGGGTTAGTTATTCCAGTAATAAGAGCGTTGTTTCGTTTTGTCTCAAACTGATTGCCCACTATGACCAACAGAGTGCGATACCGGCTGTAATGGATTTGTTGAACAACAAGGACCACTATTACCGTGCCGATGCCATCATGTGTCTGGGTAAATTGTCGGCAGAGGTGGCTGAAGAAAAATTAGTAAGAATATATAATCACCAACCACTGAACTGCCAGATAGAGATTCTGAAAGCAATGGGAAGCATCGCATCAGGAAAGTATCTGGAGTTTCTGAAAACTGAGTTCTTGTATTCGTCAAACTTCGATATCAGGATGAATGCGGCACGTGCAATCATCAGACACAATACTCAAAATTCAAGATTACTTGTGGAAGAATTGATGGAAATGACCCACGAAGAGAATCAGTTGATTATTAAGCACTGTCTGAACCCTCTAATTAAATATTAATGGGAACAACATTTGTAGAATATGCTTCAGGTTTTTTTGAAACCACCGTATTTGTGTACGGGGTTACCCTGTTGCTTATTTATGCAATGTTGGCAATATTATCTTTTCTTAATATCCGGCTATTTCTTCGGAAAGAAAGTTATACAGATTACAAGGTAATTGTGGGGTCACCACTGGCACCGGGGATTTCAGTTATTGCGCCGGCGTTTAACGAGGGGCTGACCATTATTAGTAACATCCGCTCGTTGCTAACTTTCGATTACCCCAATTATGAGGTGATCATCATCAACGATGGTAGTACCGACGATACGCTTGAAAAAGTGATTAAGGAGTTCTCGCTTGTAAAAGTTGACTTTGCCTACGACGTTAAGCTGGTGACCAGACCCGTGCGAGGGGTATATAAGTCGACTGATGAAGCTTATGCGAAACTGGTTGTCGTTGATAAGGAAAATGGAAAGTCAAAGGCAGATGCAACGAATGTAGGTGTTAACGTATCGGCTTTCCCTTACTTTTTATGTACGGATGTGGATTGCATATTACATGAGTTGACTTTACAGAAGCTTATTCGCCCGATGCTGGAAGAGGAGCATAAGCGGGTTATTGCGACAGGGGCAACATTGCGTATGGCAAATTCATGTGAAGTAGATGAAGGTGTACTTATTAAAATTAAAGCTCCGAGGCCGCTCCTGGCTCGATTTCAGGAGCTGGAGTACATCCGCTCATTTGTTTTGGGGAAGATGGGGTGGAGTTATATTAACGCAGTCCCGAACGTTTCAGGAGGATTGGGTATGTTTGACAAGGAGATTGCGATTAAGGCAGGTGGGTATGATGCAAAGTCATTTGGAGAGGATATGGAGTTAAGGATGCGAATGTCGCGATATGTCTATGACAACAAAATTCCATCGTCCATTCGTTACATACCGAGTACGCTTTGCTGGACGGAAGGACCGACATCTGTAAAGATATTCATGCGTCAGCGAACGCGTTGGGCGAGAGGTCTGCTCCAGTTAATGCTCGCGCACAGAAAAATGTTGTTCAATCCGGCTTATGGTCGAGTGGGAATGATAGTAATTCCTTACAACTTGTTTTTTGAGTTGCTGGCACCCGTAGTTGAGTTTTTGGGAATCGTATATTATATATTCCTTATTTACTTTGGGTTGGTGAACTGGCCATATGCGATTATCCTTTTGATTTTCGTATACACTTATTCAGTAATGATTTCATCGTTGTCTGTTTTGTGGGATCAGATGACGTTCCAGTATTATAAGACCTGGCGTGACGTTGTTAGGATAGTTGCAATGGTATTTATAGAGATGTTAATATATCACCCACTTATCGTGATATTTTCGTTAAGGGGTTATTTCTTTCAATTGTCAAACAGGAAACATAGTTGGGGCAACATGCAGCGGGCAGGTTTCAAGAAGAGTACAGATGACTCGTCTAAAACTACAGCTCCTGTAACATAAATTGGTGTTGGTTGATTTTGAAATTTGATTATGAGGTTTATTGTTAACTTATTTGCGGGAGGGTCGTTTTGGGAAACCATCAGCGTTTTCTACCAGACCGCAGTATTCATATACGGGACATCATTGCTCATGGCATACGCCATGTTGGCGATTATGTCGTTGATGTCTATTCAACGGTATATGAAGAAAAATGCCTCTATCGATTTCAATATAATAGTTGAATCTCCGCTTGCACCCGGAATATCGGTGGTTGCTCCGGCGTATAACGAAGGGGTGACTATTATCTCTAATGTGCGGTCGCTACTCACATTCAATTACCCGAAGTTTGAGGTCATAATTGTGAATGATGGTAGTACCGATGATACATTGGAAAAGCTGATAGATGAATATGATCTGGTGCACGTTGAGTACGCGTTTCGTTCGAAACTGAATTGTGAGCCGATAAAAAGAATCTTTCAGTCAACGAACAGGGCTTATGACAAGCTGATAGTAGTTGATAAGGTGAATGGAAAAAGTAAGGCAGATGCATCTAATGCGGGGATTAATATATCTACGTACGATTATTTCTTATGTACTGACGTTGATTGTATCCTGGATAAGAATACACTTATTAAGCTCATCAAGCCATTTATGGACGAGGAAACCACCAAGGTTAAAGAGGTGGGTGTGCCGTGTGAAGATTGCGGATATGTTCATATTGAAGAAGACTTTAAACGTGTTATTGCATCCGGAGCGACCCTGCGTATGGTGAATTCGTGTGATGTGGATGAGGGTCTTATGATACGTGTGCGACCTCCACGCCGATTGATTCCTCGTTTTCAGGAGATGGAATACATCCGAGCCTATATGCTTGGAAAAATGGGATGGGATCTTATCAATTCTGTACCGAATGTATCCGGAGGTTTGGGGATGTTTGATAAAGAAATTGCCGTTAAGGCCGGTGGATATGATTCAAAGTCCTTTGGTGAGGATATGGATATGATTACCCGCATGTGTGCCTACATGAAGGATAATAAGAAGAAGTATTCTGTGAAGTATGTACCGATGACGCTTTGCTGGACGGAGGGCCCGACAACATTGAAGGTGTTTGGAAGACAACGTTCCAGATGGGGGCGTGGTCTGGCACAGATTATGACTATCCATAAGAAAATCATTCTTAATCCTCGTTACGGCAGATTGGGAATGATTGTGTTTCCTTACGCATTTCTTTATGAGCTGTTGGCTCCGGTTGTGGAGTTTACGGGGATATTATTTTACATATACCTTATAGTAACCGGACAGATTAACTGGCCATTTGCGATAATCCTGATTGTGTTTGTGTACACCTACTCAGTTATGATTACCACATTGGCATTGCTTTGGGATCAGATAACGTTCAAGTACTATAAGACTTGGGGAGAAACTATGGGGCTTTGTTTGATGGCACTGTTGGAGCCATTTATTTATCACCCTCTGATAATGTTTTTCGCGATAAAAGGATATTTCAACTTTGTGACCGGAAGAAAACACGTTTGGGGAAATATGCAGCGGCAGGGATTCGGTATGCAAGCTTCCAAGAAAAAGAAGTCTGCCACACCCGCCGGTTAACAATGAACACAATTAATATATAATAGTATATAATGAGACTTACCCCAAGATTTATATTGCTTCTTGTAGCTGTTGTCTTTAGCAATCTGGCTCATGGTCAGTGGTTGAAGATGATTGAGTCTTCAGATAATTTGTATCAGGATGCGAAAAAGCAGATAGAGTTAAAGAGGTATCAAAGGGCAATCAATATGTGTAATAAGGCCATCGACATTTCGCCGAAGAACCTTGATATTCACTTGTTGCTTGGCCATGCCTACGCATTAGTAGGTAAGATTGATAGTGCGCGTAAGGAGTTGAATTATGTGATACAGGAGAACCCTAAGTATAGGGATGCATACATTTACCTGGTAAATATGGAGGCCGAGGCTTGTAACTACTTACAGGCACTGGAGTATGCTGATATGGGATTGAAGTACTTTCCCAATGACAGAGACCTGTTGTTAAAAAAGTTGGATATCTATATCAGAATGGGGGATTGGATTGAAGCGAATAAACTAGCTGATTATTTGTTTGACCGATTTTCTACTGACCCTTATATCCGAAGTGTTTATCTGGACTTTAAGTTATCAGTAGCCCGGCAGTACTCCCATAGGGGATATATAGAAATAGCAAAGAGAGCATACGAAGCGGTACTAGAACAGGACCCGCTGAACAAGGAGGCCATGGCTGCAATTTTCTCTCTCGATGTTCGTTCCGGAAATTATGAGGCGTCATTGGCATACGTAAACCGGGCGTTACAGTCGACCCCGAATTCATATGAATACTTAATGAAGAAGGTGAGCATACTGGATGCAATGTATCGGTATGTTGAAGCGGTTGCAGTTGTATCAAAACTGCAAAGACTGTATCCTACCAGCGAGGAAGTAAGGAGGCTAAGTATATATATGCGAATGGCAGCGGGACGCTATTATATGAATACTGACCCCTATTTAATATTTGGTGGTGTATTAGAAGCTGACCCGGGAAATAGAGATGCATTGAATTATGAAGTGAACCTTGCTTACGGTAAGGGTATGTATCGAGAGGCACTTAACTGGATAAACTTTGGCCTGAAACAACATCCGAACGATTATGATTTACTTAAGAAGAAGCTCGGCGTTTTAGAGATATTGAAGAACTATGGTGCCGCGTCTGTGATTGCGGAGCGTATGTTTAAGGACAATCCTACTGATGAAAATAAAACGACATTTTTGCAGTTGCGAACGCTTGCGTCTAAGCAATACCTGAATGACCAGGAGTTTGATAGTGCCGTAGTCGGTCTGAAATCGGTTTTGTTTTATGACAGAGCTAATTTGCCGGCAATTAATTATTTGATAAATGCATACAACTCACAAAAACGATATGACGATGCGTTGCGGACAATAGATGAAGCATTGTTCTATTATCCTAACGATGAACGGTTGTTGTTTAAAAAAGCTGCAGTGCTTGAAGGTTACGAACGCTATTCTGAAGCGGCAGCAATTTCGAAACAATTGCTGGAAGAGCATCCAGAAAACAGACAATATCTTGCAAGTCTCATTTCTCAGTCTTTGGCAGCGGGGAGACTGGCAATGAAATATGATGATTATTTCAACTCACTTAAAGTGTTGAAAGAAGTATTGGACAAGCAACCTGATAATGTAGATGCCCTTAACTATGTAATCAATATTGAAAGTGCTATTCAGGACTATGACTCGGCATTGATATATGCCGACCAGGGGTTGCGATACTATCCTGATTCCAAAGACTTTTTGTTCAGAAAGGCGTTGGTCTATAATGATGCTGAACAGTACAGAACTGCCTATGGAATTACAGGTCCACTTTTTGAAGAGTATCCGTACAATGATCGATATCGTGCTGCTTATTCGGGGCAATTGTTAGGTTCCGGTAGGCAATATCTTGAAGATGGAGATAAAGATAGCGCGCTGATAGAGTTCTATAGGGCACTTGAGATATCGCCCAGAGATACTGTGCCGTTGTTTTATACCATAAATCTGCTGTATGATATGGAACAGTATGATACCGCTATTGTGCTGTCATATTATGGTCGTAAGTATTATCCCAGAAATCCTTTTTTCTTGCGGAGGCTTGCTGAGATTTATAAATCTCAAACTAAGTATGATAAAGCGTGGTTGACAGCCGACACATTGGCAAAAATGACAGGAGACCCCAGATATATTGATTATGCAGCGATGCTATACAGCTATCAGTTGAAAAATCAGATTGGGTTATTCTATCTGCAGTCTAAGATAGTGCTACCGGACAACTTGCCCCGAATACGGAGTATTGCAACCGTACAATACTCTAGAACTATAAAGCACGGAACGCTCAACTTCCGGGTCAATTATGCGGGAAGGCTTACGGGAACCGGTTTTCAGTTTGATGCTGAAACCTACTATAAACATAAGGCACCCTGGTATTCCTACGCAATCGCGACTTATTCTCCGGACACAGCCGTTTTCCCTCCGTTAAGGTTGGGCTACTCTATAAACAGAAGTTTTAAGAAGGGATATGTAGGCGAACTGGGTATCAGATATCTGAAGCTGACCGATGGGCGCATAATATCTCCATTAATTGGAGTTTCGAGAGAAATTAACAATTTTTACCTGACACTTAAATATTACTATATGAGTCTGACTTATAGAAATAAGACAGACGTTTATCATACGGCTACATTCTCTGCGCGATATAACTTGAGGGAAGACCGATTAGAATATTTTAGTGCTTTTGCAGGTTATGGTAATGCGCCTGATGATTTCAGTACCGCCTATTTTCTAAGCCAGCTTGCACAGTTTCAAACAATCAGTTGTGGGGTCGGGTATAAGAAAGAAATCCGTCACCTGACCACGATTGGTATCAATGCATCATGGTATAATACCAGAACAGATTACGATGCCACGACGCGCATTGGTGCATACAGAAATCAATACGATATTTACGTTCAATTGATGCGTAGGTTCTAAACAAAAAGATTTTTAATGAGAATACATTATTGGCTGATATTATTGCTGCTCGGGGTCAGTGCATGTGGTGGAAATGTTCCGCAAATTGTCTTGATAGAAAAGGGCAAGTCCGACTTTTCTATTGTGGTTCCCGTTGCTCCTTCCAAAATTGAATTGAAGTCGGCACAGGTATTGCAAGACTATATTAAGCGGGTGTCAGGAAAGCTGGTGCCGATAGGGAGAGAAAATGACAACCTTACTCCGTCAGGAATATATATCGGTTTGACAAAAAAAGCCGGACAGATAATACCCGGAAAACTACCCGCAGAGAGTTATAGATTGCAGGTAGTCGGCAACAACCTTGTTATATGTGGTGGCAGCGGGAGAGGGCTTATTTATGGTGTGTATTCGTTTATCGAAAAATATCTTGGTTGTAGAAAAATTGCAAATGCTCCCGCAATAGTCACAAAATCAGATAGAGTAGCTATACCGGGTGACTTGAAAGAGAGTTGGCGCCCAAACTTCTTGTATCGTGAGTCTTATTATCCGGCAGCACGCGATCCGGAATATCTTGAATGGAATAAGTTACAGCAATTAGAAGATTTATGGGGCTTGTGGGGGCACTCATACAATAAATTGGTACCTGCACAAACGTATTTTAAATCGCATCCTGAATATTATGCGCTGGTAAAGGGTGAGCGGCAGCCTACTCAATTGTGCCTGAGTAATGAGGATGTTTATACTATTGCATCCAGTGAGTTACGAAAAAGGATTACAGCAAACCCGGATGCCTTTTATTGGTCCGTTAGCCCAAACGATGATATAGGTTATTGTGAATGTGATAAGTGTTCGGCTGTCGATAAAAAAGAAGGTAGCCCAGCTGCATCGCTTATCAAGTTTGTCAATAGAATTGCTGAAGAGTTCCCTGACAATAACTTTACGACTTTGGCGTATGGCTATACACATAAAGCCCCGAAGACGCTGAAACCAGCGAGCAATGTGTATGTGTTTCTTAGCAACATCGATGCATATAGAGATAAGCCTCTGATCACCGAAGGGTCGGCTGCGTCTTTCAGAAAAGACGTCAGGGAGTGGAAGCTGCTAACAAACAATCTGTTTGTTTGGGATTATATTACTCAGTTCACAAACTATCTGGCACCATTCCCTAATTTATTGACACTACAGCCCAACATGCAATACTTCAAGGAGAATGGGATAAAAGGCGTTTTTGAGCAGGGTAGTGGCGACACATACGGCGAGTGGGCAGAACTTAGAAGTTACCTTATAGCAAATTTGTTTGAAGATGAAACGGCAAATGTAAAAGAGCTTACAGAGCACTTTTTATCTGACTTCTACGGCCCGGCGGCAAAATTTTTGTTGCCGTATATCGGGCAGTTAGATGGCAATATGAGCGATTCAAAGCGGAAACTGGATATATACGGTAATCCTGTAAATGAATGGAATTCCTACCTTTCTCCAGAGAATCTGGATGCATATAGCGAGTTGTTTGATGCAGCAGAAGGTGCAGTTGGTGATAAACCTGTGTATGCAGAGCGAGTAATGCGTGCAAGGTTACCCCTGGAGTATACGGTATTGCAGCAAGCGCGTTTTTACGGGATAGAAAAGTTTGGTGTTTTTGTCAAGGATAATTCAGGAAAGTGGATTGTGAAGCCGGGCTTAAAGGAAAAGGTAGCACGCTTTGTTGCCAACTGTAAGAAAGCAAAGGTGTTAGAGTTATCAGAGGGCGGACTGTCTCCTGACCAATACCAGGCAGAGTGGAATGAAATTTTCGCTTCGGGCGTGACGCCGACAATGGCAATAGGCTCGAAGGTGTCTTTTGCTCATCCATATTCCGAATACTTTCCCGCAAAAGGCGATAGTACGCTGGTGGATGGAACACCCGGGTATCGTGACTTTAGCTACAATTGGCTTTGTTTCTATGGCGACGACATGGTAGCCACCATAGACATGGGCAAACCTAAAACCTTTTACGGGTTAAAGATGCATTTCCTTGATGATCCGCGACATTGGATTTTCTTACCGACGTCCATAACTGTTGAGGTGTCGTTGGATGGCAATTCTTATACCCCGTATGCTTCTATTCCGACTCCTGAAAATTATGAGCATTATGAGTTAACTGTAAAACAGTTTGCAGCGGAAGCGAAAGCTAAGGCACGTTACATAAGAGTGACCGCAAAGAACCTGCCCGCATTGCCGGAGTGGCGTTTCAGAGAACGCAAGAAGCCTATGATTGCGTGCGATGAGGTGTATGTTCAGTAATTAAAATTTGAAATTGTACGTGATGGCAGGGATAATAGGAAGAATATACACCTGGTAAGCAGCTACTTTGATGCCCGTGTTAACTGAGCCTGAGTTGTCTACGTACAGAAAGTAGGGGTTCTTTCGGTTGTATACATTGTATACAGAGAACGCCCAACTCCCTTGCCAGCGACGTGGCTTTTTGTGCTGTGGTGTATATGTAGCCGAAATGTCTAGCCGATGGTAGGACGGAAGGCGGTAAGCATTTACCTTACTAAAAAGTTGCACCAGCTGCCCATCTATAAAATAATAGGCGGTAGGTAATGTAATTGCGTTCCCTGATCCGAATACAAAGACGCTTGACAAAGTCCATTTATTATTGAACTTATACGAGCCCACCGCAGAGATATCATGCCGGCGGTCATACTTGAGCGGGAACTTCTGGCCATCATTCAGTTTCTCGAAAGTCTGATAGGTCCAGGAAAGCGTGTAGCCCAGCCAGCCTGTAAATTTTCCTTTAGTCTTATTTACAAAAAACTCAGCACCATATGCCTCTCCTTTACCAAATACATAGTCCAGTTCCGGGTCGCGTAGTGTATTGGGAGTATAGCCTTCGCGGTACTGCAGCTGGTTTTTCATGTCTTTGTAATAGACTTCTACAGATGTCTCTAAATTGTTGTCGAGGAAATTTCTGAAATACCCGACTGAATACTGATGTGCTTTTTGCGGGCGGATAAGTGCGGTGCTGGGTGCCCATACATCGGTTGGCAGGGTTGAGCCGTTATTTGTAACAAGGTGAATGTACTGGTAAGTCTGAGAAAAGCTTGATTTGATAGAGGATTTGTCATTGAGCGCAAAACGTAAGTTTAGCCGCGGTTCCCATCCACCGTAGGTCTTTACTATTTCTCCTTTGGAATATGTGGTGCTGTCGGTGGTGTTGCCGGCGGCATCTTGTGTTAGTTTGGTATATGGTCCAATCTGCCCGAACCAGGAATAGCGCATGCCAACATTTACCTTCAGCCAGTCATTGGCATCAAAATCGTCAAGTATATACAGACCGGCTTCGTGTGCGTATTTGGTAAAAGCATTGTTGGGCTCAAGCTTTATCGTGTCTACCTGCCCGGATACCTGATTAGGTATAAAAGTATGATAGGTATAAGCGCCTCCTGCTTTTATATGGTGATTGCTTTTGGTGTAATAGTCGAAATCTGTTTTTGCATTGTAATCCTTGATGCCCGATGCCAGTCTTACGGCAAAGGTGCTTTGATTAAAATTTGATGCAAAATCATAATCGTTGTAAACTAATGTTGTGTTTACAAATAGTTGATCATTAAATAGATGATTCCACCTTAGCGTTGCCGTATTATTACCCCAGGGGATATCTGCTTTGAAGCTACCTCTTGAGTTTTGGAATTTGAATTTATCGACCCCTTTATAGCCACTCAGGTAGAGCCGGTCGTTTTTTGTGATGTTATAGTTTGCCTTCAGGTTGGCATCATAAAAGTAGTAGCCGGTATTTTCCAATCGCTTTGAAAACGGACGAGCCAGGACATCTATATAGGTACGTCGTGCTGATACCATAAAGGAGCCTTTGTCCTTGACTATCGGACCTTCTAATGTAAACCGGGAAGCGATTAGTCCTATGCCGCCTTGCGCATGTAGCTCCTTCATATTGCCCTCTTTCATAGATACGTCTACCACAGAAGAAAGTCGACCTCCGTAATTGGCCGGAGCACCGCCTTTTATGAGCGTTACATCTTTAATAGCGTCGCCATTAAAGACTGAAAAGAAACCAAAAAGATGTCCGGTATTATACACCACGGCATCGTCTAATAATACAAGATTCTGGTCGGGACCACCACCACGCACATAGAAACCGGAGTTGCCCTCGCCCGCACTCTGCACACCGGGTAGCAGTTGCAGCGTCTTCAGGATGTCTACTTCACCAAAAAGTACCGGGAGGTTTTTGATGCGGCTTATAGATAAGTTTACCGTACCCATCTCTGCATTTTTTACGTTGGCGTCTTTACGGCCGGCGGTCACACTTACTTCCTTCATAAGCGCACCCTTTTGTAGCTCCGCTGTATAGGACAGGTTGCTGGAGAGGTCCATTTCTAATGCCATGGGGCTGTAACCAATATATGAATAGATGACGGTGTACTTGCCCGGAGGCACAGATACAGAATAGAACCCGTAGGTATTGGTTTGCGCTCCCTGGTTTACCTCTTTGACATATACTGTGCCGGCAATCAGCGATTCTCCGGTAGCAGCATCGCGCATATAGCCACTCAGCGATACTCTTTGTGCCATTACCGAAAGCGGAAGAAAGACCAGAGACAGTAAAAAGGTAAGTAGGGTTGCGCGCATTTTTGCCTCAATTTGATTGCAAAAATAGGGTATTACTGTCACTATAAGAGGTGCCCCGCACCAGCATGGGATATTGCCAAACATCTTCCTCGATTTTTTTGTTGGCGGCAACGTCGCGAGCAGCATTACGCGCCAGATTATCACTGTCAATCTGGTTTTTGATAGTGATTTTTATATCAATTTAAAAAACAACGGAAGCAATCTGCTTCCGTTGCGCAAAGGGTATATTTTAAATATACTTTTACCATTTCACAAACTTCCGAACGGTGCTGCCATGTGTACCTTTCAGTGTCAGATAGTATATGCCAGGCGATAATTTGTTTACGCTGATTCTTGTTTGTTTGTCTGTAACACTTTGTTGCATCAGTTGCTGACCAATGGTATTAGTAATAGAGAATGATGAATATGAATTCTCATCAGTTTCTATGGTTAACTCATCGGTAGCCGGATTAGGGTAGAGGCGAATATTGTTATTTCGTATCACATTCGTGTTGCCGACTATTACGGGGCAGCCTTTCAGGTTTTGGACGGTATTGGTCATAACTACGTCGTTGTAGTCGAAGTAGATGCCCACGCGACTGAATATAGATGCGCCATCCGGCATGTCGGGTTTCCGCTTTATGGTGTAGATAAATGCACCGTCATTTAACCCTTGCCATGAGCTGTCCAACAACTTGATGTTTGGGAAGTCGAATTTGACAATGTTGTAGCCACCTTCAGTGTAGGGGTATATATTCATAACCTCTGCCGATGACATTACTAATTCCATAGTACTTGGGTCCAGGTATTCAGATAGGGTATCTAATACATATACATTATGCGCGGTGTCATTTCCCAGATTCTCGAAATGAACTGTAAACTGAAATATGGTATTTGTATCAAAGCATCCGGGAGGGGTTACTTCTATTATATTGGGGTCATACGGAGCACGTACTGTATCTATCCTGATGATGTGGTTGTTGGTTGTGTCAACGTCTGTGCCGGATGTAGGTATTACTACTATTTCTTCCACAACAGTATCTCCGAGGCTTAAGGGTGTCGAACTGTTTGCCCTCACATGAAAGGGAATGTCTATCAACGCCCCTTCAGCAGATAGACTCGGAAAGTCCCATGTATACGAAGGCGTTGTGCCGGCTGTTGGCATGATACGCCAAACAGGCGAGGCCGAGTATTTAAAACTGTATCTAAAACTCAAGTGTCCGTCAACAGGGCTACAATAGTTATTCCTCAGGTAAATATGCCCTTTTTGTTTGTGTGTGTCCGTCATGGATACAGTTGCAAATACCGCAAGGTCAGACAGGGTGCTTGCGCTACAGTTAATTCCGAATTTCTGTATAGGATAAACATCAGTTGAAGTTGTTAACGTTACATTTAGTATACCAGTGGTAGGGCAGGAAGCAATCCTGCTATCAGATAACACCCTGAAACTGTAAACCGTGCCTGCACCACCTAGCGCCCGATAATAAATACCACTTGTTACAGAATAAGTATCTATGGGCGTTCCATTCGAATCAACCTGTATATGAACCGGTATTGAATTGTATGGTTCACCTGAGTCGTGTATGCAATCGTTATTGAAGTCCAGGTATAATTTGATGGGTATTGACTTACAATATAGATGCTCGTAGGAGTTCAGAACAGTGTCTTGTGGAACATTGTTATGGTATAGTATATGCATTATTGTGTATGTACCCGGAGTAGTATAGTTGTGATATTTATCGGCATAGGCAAATGTTCCGGATGAGCTAAGTGTTGCCGAGTCTGTATTGCCATCTCCGAAATAAGTTTTAACAGACAATAGTGAGGATACGCCATTGACTTGCAAATAATAGCGGGCTAAGTTGCAGGTGGTATCAGCACTGTGACCTATGCTGTCAGTAACTATTGAATAATCATAACCCACATATACTGGTGTTGTGGTTGCAGTCGCACCAGTGGCAGTGCAGCGAATAAGACACTTGTAATAGTATGCCCCGCCAGGTGAATGAGTGTATGACAAGGATGTTGCGCCCGGTATGTTGCTCCATCCGTATGTTCCGGTAAAAGATCGTTGCCACTGATACGTAACTCCCGTCATGGCAGTAGTTCCCGTTACATCCAGTGTGAGGCTGCACGAACTGCAAAATGTTGTGCTGGCTGTAGCAATTGTGCCCGATGGAAGTCCTATTATACTGCAACCACACAGGCTTGCGGTATCAATTCTTCTGGCATTGGTGTATAAAGTTACTCCGGTAGCGGTACATGTAGTTTTGAGCCGGAAGAAGGTACGGGTGGACAATCCGGTAAAAGTATATGGAACGGATGTTGCACCTGATATGTCGGTCCAAGTTGTGCTGTCCGGGGATGATTCCCATTGTAGTGAAACACCCGATGACACCGTATAGGTGGTGTCGTTAATAACAACCGGAATGGTTGGACAGGCCGTACCATAATTGCTGAAAATGGCTCCGGCAGTATGGAGGCAAGGACAAATAGTCGTATAAATAACCTTAACGCCGTGAGCGTCAGAAGAAAGTCCTGAGTGCGTACACGTAACCCTGCACCGGTAATAGGTGGTTGTAGTGAGGCCGGAGAACGAGTAGTTAGAGAGGGTAGCACCGGATATATCGGTCCATGAAGTGCTGTCGGGTGAAGATTGCCATTGGTAAGAAAGGCCCGTTACCAAGGGGATGCCGGTTACTGTTAGCGCAACTGGTGTAGACGTACATGCCGAGTCTGTATTGCTGAGGGATACGCCAACCGCCGGTGTCCCGGAGCACGGAGGGGCAAACAGACTGTCATACCCGCCAATTCCGTTAAAAATGTAAGCATAAGTTAGTGTTGTGCTGTCCCCGGCGCCAAGTGTGCCAACATTAAACACGAGAGCTATGAATGCATCGCGAACATAAGCAACACCCAATGGTCCGGGAGATGCCCATAGAGTAGGAAGGCTATAGGCGGTAATGGATATACCTGCAGAGCCCAAGACGGCTCTTGCCCTTGCGTCTTTTGCGCCAAGCCCGATAGGTGCAGAAAGAGGTGCACTACTAACTGCGTTTACAAAGGCCCTGTCTGCAGTGTCTCCCTGATAGACGATGGTGTTAATGGTAGACGATCCTCCACTCCAGTAAGAAGCGGGGTCCGGGTCACAATCCCTCGCATAATAGATTCCCGATATAGCAGTAGAGCCTGTGTTCTTTAGTTTTACGGTCATTACTACTGCCGAGCCATTGGTGTCAACGGCCGTCTCCATGTCTATGGTAAGCTGTCCGCCAAGGTCTGACCCGTTCCAGTACGCCTTGGCAACGCCGCCTGTGTTGCTATACCCCGTGATGCTTCCAGTAAGCGTTCCTGAGAGTGTTCCGTCCGTCCGGCCTTGTGAGAAGCTTGTTGCTGTCTGTATGGACCACGACTCTTCGGGAAAGCCGGGTAACGTATAGTCTCCCATAAGCGGTGGTGACCCTACCGTCCAGCCATCGCGCCCGATATCATATACCTCGGCAAGCGAGGAAGATGGAGCGCCTCCCACGGTTACTCCGTGATAGCCTGATGGTGTTGGCGATGCGCCGAACGCGCCCGCTGTATTGATGCCGATTTCCAGATATCTGCCCTGCAAAAATGCGTTTGCTCCTGATATCTGACCAAGTAAGTGACCACTGATGCCTGTTAACGCTAGAAGCGTAATAATCGTGACCTTTTTAATTGAGTATATATTCATAAGGTAAATATATTTTTCTAATTTTAATTAATATTGCAACTTACACAATGTATGTCACCTAAAAAAAACAGGTATTTACATCTGGTCTTTTGGTTTCAGTTTATTGCATTTTCCAATTCCAAAATCATTTGGTCGCTACAGTTCTAAACTAAATTTATTCCGAACGCACACGGGGAATTAATTATTTAGCTGCATCAACTGTAACGACGTATATTTCCGCTGGCATATCTTACTTCAGTTAATCAGACAGGCAATATTACTAATAGGTTGGTAGTTCGTATATTTAATTTGGAGTTATAATATAAAAAATATGAAGATTGACATTATTCCGCTTAACAAGCTATCTGTACACTTAGACAGGCTTACTGAAGGTAGACTGTGGCTAAAAGTCATCATAGGGTTGGTATTGGGTGCCGGTCTTGGAATTTTGCTAAATCCATCTACAGGGCTGGTGACAGAGGGTTTCAGCGTATGGATAAGTAGCTGGCTGGATTTGCCCGGCAAAGTTTTCATGAGGTTGGTACAGATGATAATGATACCGCTCATATTTGCCTCTATCGTATCCGGCATTGTTAGCAATACGTCAGAAAATCTGAAATCCTTTGGCTTGCGATTACTGTTGTACTTTGTTTTTACTACAGCGGTTGCAATCATTATCGGGTTATTAGTGACGGTTGTCTTGAAGCCCGGGAAGTATATATATGCGCTTGGTGGATTTTCAGATTCGGGTGGCAAAAAGATAGTTGCTACGGATAAATCGGCAATAATTGACAATATTCCGGATGCAATATCCAATTTGATACCCGATAACCCTTTGCAGTCAGTCCTTTCCGGAGAAATGCTCGGCGTAGTCATATTTACAATTATAATAGGAGTAGCCATCACACAACTTAAAAAGGATGCTGCTCGTCCTATCATTCGTTTTACAGAGTCTATTCAGAAGGTTTGCATGATTGTGGTTTCGTGGGCTATGTTGTTGGTGCCATATGCGGTGTTCGGGCTGATGGCGGCACTATTATCCAGAATTGGGGTAAGTGTGTTTTTAGGGTTAGGATACTACATGGGTGTAGTGTTAGGAGGTCTGGTATTATTGATGCTGTTTTATTTATTATTAGTGGCGGTAGTAGGTCGGCAAAGCCCGATGGCATTTTTAAGAGGGATACGTGAACCGCAGTTGCTCGCCTTTTCTACCGCCAGCTCTGCGGCTGTAATGCCGGTATCTATGAAGGCTGCAGATGATGAGCTGGGCGTGTCTTCGAATGTGAGTGACTTTGTAATTCCTGTGGGTGCTTCTATAAATATGGATGGTACCGCACTGTTTCAGTGCGTGACTACTATTTTCATGGCGCAGGCATATGGGGTAGACTTGTCTACGATAAACCTGATTCTGATTACGACTACTGTTGTTGCTGCTTCAATAGGTACTCCGGCTATACCGGGTGGTGGTGTAATTATACTGGCATCGGTACTACAGGGCGCCGGTATTCCTGTAGATGGGTTGGTAGTAATCATTGGTATAGACCGCATATTGGGTATGTTTCGGACGGCAGTGAACGTAACAGGCGACTTGACAGCTTGTGTGATTTTTAACCGTTTTTATGGAACAAGCAAATAGGGGAGGCCTTTTGGCTCATTTGTACACAGCTTAGAAAGTATGGTTATTCTATTATTGCTTCTATAGTAGCCTTTAGACGCTACTTGTTTACTTCTTTATCATTTTCTCAACCCATTTATCATTAACCCTTAAGGTGTACACGCCACATGGCAGGGCAGAGACATTTACCTCTGCTTGCTTGTTACCATCATATTGCGCTGATATTACCATCTGCCCCAGCATATTACTAATAGAAAGGGACTGAATGTTTTCATTTGCAGAGACGATAAAGCTATTTGTTCCCGGGTTGGGGTAGACAGAAACAGCAGACTTCCTGCTTATTCGCATGGTATAGATAGGGGGCGGAACGAGTGTGTCTTCAGTAATATATATAGCAGAGAACCCTACGCCGATGCCTGTTCCCGGCAATAGCGACCATTTTTTCGGACAATGAATCTTCAATAGGAATACCTATAGAAGACGAAACAACATCACCATATCCACCATTAAGTGACATATCTACAATGCAATATACCAAGCGAGAGTCAACCGAGTCAATAGGGTCTGTTGTTTCCAAGGAGAAAACATAATATTGGGTAGTACTACCAATCACAGGCATTATAACTGCACCTTGAGTCGTACTCCGGGTATAGAATGGCACAATATCAGCTCCTGATGGCATTACTGTATGTGTTCGGTCGTATACGTTTTTTCCATTTGTATAAAATAGTAAGTTGCCCGCAGTATCGCATACCGATGCAGACCCCTCTATGGCCTCATATAATGGGTACGCAGAAGTGTCGGGTACCGGACTCCCAGACCCGAAGTTTACACTCGCTTTCATCCCAAATGTCCATACATAATTTTGTGGTGTGTTATATTGGGCTGTGCATTCGCTATAAACGAACGAAACAAACAAGAAAAGAAGTAGCGATGTTTTCATTTTTGTAGGTATTATTTTGCCTTGTCGGATAACTGCGATCTATATTTAATTGTAACCTCAGCTATGTATTTGTAAGCATCTCTTATCGTTTTAAACTTATAGTCATGGTGATGGTTAACAAAGAATACGCTCTTAATATGATTATTCCTGACTATTTCCAAAAGCATCTTATCGCCATATGCAGATAAATAGAAGGTAGTTTCTTTTATATTACTCACAAGGCTGTCATAAAGGTTTGGTGGTATGTTTGCCAAATTTATACAATATTCGATGCCTAACAATTTGTACTTTTCAATGCCGTCAATAGTAAATTTTATACTTTTGACAGGTTTGGGCTCTCCCATATAACCTTCAATAAATAACTGATTCCTTTCGTCATCAAACATAATGCCCGAAATAGGCCACAATAGGCTTTTGTCCAAAACTTTCTCACTCCCTACTCCTTCTACGTATCTTTCTGGTAACCACGTTACAGGATTGCTATGTAGGTCGGAGTTGAATAAAAGAATAAGAGCAAACACAAACACACTATGTTTCATATATTCGTTTTGTTGATAATTTTACTAGTTACTTCATTTTCCAAAACCATATCTCATCACCAGAGTAATAACCAGATCCAGTTTTTCCGCCCTTAAACAAATCTATATGGTGCATACCTTGATCTGCTCTGATGAAAATAATGCCTTTTTGTCCCCAATACATACTCTCGAATTTTGTTTGAGAAATAATTTTTGGCCATTTATGATTTCTTGCTAACCAGTCAGCAAGGCCCTTTGCGGAACGGGGAAAGCCCTCGGGAGTCAAATTGCCTTTCGGATATGACGACATATTTACACCAGACTTTTGCATAGATTCGCCTAATCTTATTGCGCATTGGTTTTTTGCATAAGAAGCGGAACTCGGATGGTGGAAAATTGCTTTCCCGTTTACATCATAGGTTGTATGACCATAGTTATCCCAAAGTTCGTCAAAACTTGACATGCATATTTTTTTACCCCTATTCCCAGGGTTAGGGCAAAGTTCGCCCCCACCCTGATCGTAAACCATTCCTCCATCACCAATGCCATTTGCTATATATTGACTTACCTCTTGACCATTCCAAAAATTAAGTCCACTTCTATGTGCACGAATACCCCCCATTACTCCTCCGGAAATTCCACCCGTTACCAGTCCGATTCCCCCTGCTTGCAGCCCAGCGAGTGCACCATCTCCAAAAGAAGCACCATTTGCCCAACTTGTGCCTGCACCTGCTACAAAGCCTGAAGCAAACCCTGAGCTTCCGCCAATCACAGCACCAGCATGAGCACCTCCATATCCCACAGCACCCGATACACCGGCACCCACAACCCCTCCTGCAAATCCAGAAGCAGCCCCAATCCCAAACGATTGCAATGCTGCCTCTGAAGTCCTGTTATTGCCTGATGCCTCCTGAATACCAAAATTAACGAATCCACCTATCATTGCAAGTGCAAGTAATGGGATATTGCCGCTCTTATCTGTAAATTTCAATGGGTTATTCAGTGCATAGGAGTAGCTGTTATACGCTTGACTATTACTGTTATCTGCAATATACGGATCTACACTAAACATCCTGCCAATCAGGGGGTCATACAATCTGCCGTTTAGGTTCATGGTTTTAAAGTCTATACTTCCGGTTCCTTGAAAATCCTACATACTACTCCAGTTCAAAGTTGGTTCTTCCAGTACATTAATATCCGAAAATAATTCTTTAACATCAGCTCTAATTTGCTGCGGTATAACTTATCAAAACCAAAACACTATCAATTTACATCTATTAATCCATGTTGCCAACCAGAAACCCCACTATCGTGTTCTTTGCTCTATGGTAAAAAGTGGGCAAAAAATGAGCAATTCTACCGACCAAAATTTGTGTAATTCATTGATTTTGAGAGAGCCGTGTAAAAAACACAAAAACATTTAGATAGGTGTGCAATTCGCAGTTGCAGACGTAGTTTTTTGCATGATAGATTTACAATGAAAGCCCGGAAATAATTGCTCTTGCTACCCAAGCGAATAAGTTCCTTGCTAAGCGTTACATTTATACAACAGTTGTTCCCTAGCTTTTTGGTCGGAATAGTTACCTTTGTTCCAGTAAACAAGAAACTTATAATTAATAAATATAAAAAATGAATAACGCTTATTTCGATTTCAAAGAACCGAAGAACGAGCCGGTAAAGAGCTATGCTCCCGGTAGCCCCGAGCGCAAAGCATTGCAAGAGGCATTGGCTGAAATGAAAAGTCAGCAGGTAGACATTCCAATGTACATAGACGGTCAGGAAGTACGTAGTGGGAATAAAAAGGAAATACGTCCGCCACACGAAACGGGACATTTACTGGGACATTTCCACGCATCGGATGAAGAGCATGTGTGTGATGCCATTGATGCTGCATTGGCTGCCAGAGAGTCTTGGGCAAACATGAACTGGGAGCACCGCGCGGCGATTTTTATGAAGGCTGCGGAGCTACTGGCTACTAAGTATCGCTACAAGATGAATGCTGCGACCATGTTGGGGCAGAGCAAGAACGCTTTTCAGGCAGAGATAGATAGTGCTTGTGAGTTGGTGGATTTCTTCAGGTTTAATGTATACTTCCTGAGCCAGATATATAAGCAACAGCCAATTTCTCCGGAGGGCTTCAACAATCGTATGGAGTACCGTCCGTTGGAGGGCTTTGTATTGGCGGTGACACCGTTCAACTTTACTGCAATAGGCGGTAACCTGCCTGCATGTATGGCTATGTGTGGCAACGTGGTGGTATGGAAGCCTGCCAATACGCAGGTATACTCGGCCAAAGTGATAATGGATATACTGATAGAGGCGGGATTGCCTGCCGGTGTTATCAATCTGGTGTACCCTTCGGGGCCTGTGGTTGGTGAGATTTGTTTCAGCCACCCCTACTTTGCAGGTGTACATTTCACAGGTTCTACGGGTGTGTTCCAGACTATGTGGAAGAGCATAGGCGCCAACATAGACCGCTTTAAGTCTTACCCGCGTATAGTAGGGGAAACCGGTGGTAAAGATTTTGTGTTTGCTCACCCAAGTTCTAATGTAGATGCAGTTGTAACAGCGTTGGCAAGAGGCGCATTTGAATATCAGGGACAGAAATGTTCTGCGGCGTCAAGAGCATATTTGCCTTCCAACATATCTCAGGAGATTTTGGACAAACTGGTAGCCGAGGTTGGCACTATGAAGATGGGCCCGGTTGATGACTTTACTAATTTTGTAAATGCAGTGATTGACGAAAAGTCTTTCAATAATATCGCAGGCTATCTGGATAATGTGAAGAATGGAAATGGCGACGCCAAGATACTTTGCGGTGGTAACTATGACAGCTCTAAAGGGTGGTACATAGAACCAACTGTGATACTAACAACAGATCCATCTTACGTTACTATGTGCGAAGAGTTGTTTGGCCCTGTACTTACTATCTATGTATATGAAGCCGACAACTGGAAGGAAGAATTGGAGATTGTGGATAGCACTTCTCCGTATGCACTTACCGGAGCTATATTCTCTCAGGACAGATATGCTATTGAGTACATGACGAAGAAATTGGTGAACTGTGCCGGTAACTTCTATATTAATGATAAGCCGTCAGGCGCAGTTGTAGGACAGCAGCCATTTGGTGGTGCTCGTGCATCGGGTACCAACGATAAGGCGGGTTCTATACTTAACCTGTATAGGTGGTTGAGTGCGAGGACTATCAAGGAAACACATGTACCGGTAACAAACTACAGGTATCCGTTTCACCAACCTGATTAGTTCTGAATCAGCAAAATAGATAATCAAACAGAGGGCTCGAAGGTGCTCTCTGTTTTTTTGTGCTTAAAATAATGTGCCTTGGGTAAGCTTCCTTGGAATATTCTGGTGGCTTGCAGTTATCTCATACAACGCGGTCTCGCTGAAGCGCGAGGCAATTTCAACTTTAGTTTTCCCGGAGTGGGGTGCAAAGCAGGCTGAAGCCACTTCATGTGAGTTATTGTCTTTAGAAAGATGCGCCAAAAATAAGTGCGTCAGGTATTCCGGTCTATATTTGACAAAAAGCTCACACGCCTGGGCATTAGACAAGTGGCCTTTGTCGCCTTTGATTCTGTTTTTCAGGTGATATGGATACCTGCCGTTTTCGAGCATCTCGTCATCATAGTTTGCTTCGAGGATAGCTGCATGGCACTGGCTGAAGTGTTTTATTACATGTTGGCATGGAGCACCAATGTCTGTAAATACGCCAACCTTTGTTCCTTCCACGTCGACAATAAAACTATGAGGATCCACGGCATCGTGCCATTTAGGGAAAGCAGTTACGGATAGCCCGCCAATGTTTACTTTATCGCTAGCAGACAGATGACGTGCCAGATGTGCCGGTGGTTTGGTTCTGCTATTGCTCAGTGTTGCGGGTGTAATGTATACCGGGATATTGTACCTGCCTGAAAGTACCTCTACACCCTTTATATGGTCGATATGCTCGTGAGAAATAAAGATGGCTTTGACCGTTTCCATTTTCAGGTCGAGTCGTTTCAACCTTTTCTCCGTTTCCTTGCACGAGATGCCTGCATCAATAAGTACGGCTTCGTTGTGCGTTCCTATATAATAGCAGTTGCCGTTACTACCGGAGTTGAGCGATGCGACAAAAACAGACATGTTGCAAATATAGTGTTCGCAGCCCGGAACTAATTTATGAGTTAGTATATCAGGAGCGGAAACGCGATGGTTGTTGCCGCTCCTGATAGTTATTTATATTCCTCCGAAACGCAGACCGAAGCTTATCGGGCGTTGGTCTATTCCATTTTCATACATATTGGTTAGCTGGTAGCTGGCATATACCCTTAGTATTCCTTCTATCCCGAACTCTGCAGTAAGACAAGAATTGAAGTCAGAAAGGTCGAAGCTGCCTTTAGTTTTTATCTTGCCACGCTCGTTAGATTTTTGTTTGTTCCACGAAGACAGGCGATAACCACCGGTAATACCGGCACCATATATCAGCCATGTACCTTTGTGCAGACGAGTTTTGCTGGTCAGCATCAGTGGCATATTCAGGTAGTTAACAGCAAGCTTGTTTTTGTTGAACGAAACGGAATCGAGGATAATGCTGTTCGGGTTCTTTTTGTAGCTGATATTATTTTCGTAACGGAAGTTGTAAACCTGAAAGCCGATTCCGGTAGATACATACAGGCGTTGGTTTTTCGTTTTTACTGCAAGGAACTTTACCATTAACGGATAGAAGTTTATGTTAATGGACTTGCCATTACGGAGATCAAACAGGTTTTCATTTCTCATGCCTGCGGGAACATTCAGGTAGTTTACAACAGATGGGTCCGTGTAGTTGGTGTTATCGTTGAGCAAGTTTACGCCAAAGTCAAACATCATAAAAGTGGTCTTGAATTTGCCGGCTTTTTCTTCTTTGTCTAATTTCATTTTTGCGGCTTTCAACCCTTCGGCGGTAGTGTCTGATGTTGTTATTATGGAAATTCCTCTATTAGATATGGATATAGAGCGCTGACCATGTTTTTCTTCTTTAGTATCGCTATTCTTGTCCTGAGCTATTGATACATTGGTAAGTAATAGTGCTATCGCGGTCAATGTGCAAAGTGTGATTCTCATAATATTGATTTTAAGTTGATTATTTAATTAAAATGAAATTAGTAGCTTCCTTTTTTCTATCCGGAAAGAAATGGAAGAAGCGGTAATTTCTTGTTTTATGTCGTTTGCTTTTTCAATTCGTTCGTTTATGGCAGATGCTACTAAAGAGAGGCCTCCCTTTTTCTGTTCATTGATAGGCAATCTGTCTATAAATGACTTACGCGTGTCTTCCGTTAGGTTTGCTGTAGCCATCTGTGGTACATTCGTCGGCTCTATACTTGTCGCTAACGGTCGGTCGTTGATGGCTACTAACTCATTGGTAGGTATCGCGCCAATTGGCGTTTTTTCTATTGCTACATGGCGTGGGGTTACTGCGACTACTGCTTTTCTATTTTGTTTTACAGTGCCCGCAATCTTTCGTTTCGTAGTTTGTTTCGGCGTCGTCGCCGCTATTTCCATCGGCTTGCTCGATGCTACAGGCAGTTGTGATTCCTCAAATGCTTTTTGTGTATCAACTGTTACAGCGGTTGGGGTTTCCTGCTTGTCTAAAATGACGTTCACATTGTTTGCTATTGTTATGTTTTGCGTAACAGGAGTATTGCTGTTCATCAAGCCATAAATTGACAGAAACAATATTGCTGCTACTCCTGCCGCTATTCCGTAACGTTTAAATGAAGAAAGCACAATAATTGCTGTCTTAGGTTCCGGTTTTAGTAGTGCTTTTTTGTTGGCATAATTAATATTTTCGTCAGGGGTAAGCCTGGTCATAGAGTAAGCCGTAAACTCGCTATGTAGCTCCGGGTTGTCATACAGGAACTTCATCAATGCCTGCTCTTCTGCTGCGGTTAGTTCACCGTCAGCTTGCATCATCATATATTCTTCGTAATTGTTCCTGTTCACCATGCTAAATAATGTTTTCGACGCTCACTAAATACTCTTTTAATACTTTTCTTGCCCTGTGCAGGTATACCTTCACTTGTGAATTGTTCAACTCTGTTATGTCTGCTATCTCGTCATAACTATATCCTTCATAATCTTTAAGCAGCACTAACGCTCTTGACCTTTCATCGAGTTTTGCCAGTGCTCTGTCCAGCACCTGTTTCAGGTCGGGAGTATTGTGCGAGTAGCTCTGTTCCGGTGCCTCTGCAAAAGTGATTTTAGATTTCTTTCTAAACATATCTACCGATTGTCGGTAGGCCACCTGAAACAAAAATGCCTTTGCTTTGTCTACCTCCACACTTTCTTTCTTTTGCCACAACACTTCAAAACTACTTTGCACCACATCGTCTGCGTCACTTTGCTGTCCGGTACACTTACATGCAAATCTGAACAGAGCATCTGCCCATTCCCGTACACATGTATTGTACTGTTTAGCGTTCATTCTATAGTAAATCGTACGCCGTAAGAAAAAGTTACAGCTTGGTGGAATTTTTTTTACAAATGTCGGTAAACGGGTGTTATACGCTAAAGAAATGGCGAAGGTCGTTGGGAAATAATATTAAGGGTGTGTTGGCATGTTTTTTGATACTATTTTCCCCATATATGCCCCCGTAAAGAGCGGAAACCAACTTTGAACCCAGGTCATCGTTATTATCGGGTGTAAGTTTGTCAATTGAATTTACCTTATGAAAACGACTAAATTTTTTAATAGCACGCTGGTTTGTATGGCGTTATTGTGCGTAACTATCTTTTCGTGCAAGAAGGATAATTGCAGACCGATTGTTATAACGGCAGGGCTTGTGTACAGCGATAGTGTATTAATTGATACCGTCGTAAACGTAGTTCAGTGTGAGAAAGGCAGTCACTTTACTAATCGATTAGACTCTACATATTGCAATATCTCTTACGTATATAAGGGGGCTGGTTCTCCCACAGGGGCATTCGGGTACACATTTGAGGACCCCGGGAAGGATTATTTGATTGTCTTTGTGCAGTCCGGAACTGTTTTTGAGCTTGGGAATATCTCATACGGGCATGAAAAATACCACTTGCGTAACGAGAATATAATGTATTGTTCTTATGGGTATTCTTTAAATGGAGTTGCTCATTATATGGGTGTCGGAGGAGATGACTCTCATGGACAAAAGACGTCTCATCGGCTTGATTTTCGGTTTTAAATTACCCTGGTATTATGTCTCGTGTTTTAATTCGCAGTCTTCTATTAATTATCGCTGTTTGTATTCAGTATATGAGTGCCTCAGCCCAAACTATCGAATGGCAGAAGGCGCTCGGAGGGAGTGGGTTCGATGTGACTTCTTCTGTAATTCCGTCGCACGATACAGGTTATCTGGTTTGTGGGCAGGCTTTCTCATTTGATGGAGATGTATCACTAAATCATGGAAGTTCAGATGTTTGGGTCGTAAAGTTGACTAATACAGGAAGCTCAATTTGGGAAAAGAGCTATGGCGGTAGTGGAAAGGATGCGGGAAGCAAGGTGAGAGCAACAACTGACGGAGGGTATATTGTCGTTGGTACAACAGCGTCTTCCGACGGAGATATAGCAGTATCCCATGGCAGTGAGGACGTTTGGGTTGTAAAACTTGACCATGCGGGGAGCATAGAATGGGAGAAATGTTATGGTGGCACAGGAGAAGATGTGGGTTATGACATCAGGCAAACATTCGATGGCGGCTATATCATAGGTGGATATACGACCACTCCCGACAACGGTGACGTGATAGGATTTCATGGGGGTTTCGGTTCGGACTGCTGGGTATTGAAAATTGATGATACCGGGGCGGTTCTTTGGCAAAATACATTGGGCGGTACTCAGGACGAGTCTGTAATTGTTATCCGGCAAACGTTAGATACAGGTTTTATTTTTGGTGGTTATTCCAGGTCCGGCGATGGTGATATAACTAATTATCGTGGAGGTACCTACGAAGGTGGAGACTGCTGGGTGGTGAAACTGGATAAGACCGGCGAAATGCAATGGCAGAAGACCTATGGCGGTAGGTTTGAGGAGCAGGTATTTGATATTCTAGAAGTGTCGCGTGGCAGTTATTTAATTGGAGCGGCAACCAGATCGACAGATGGAGATGTTATTGCGAATAACGGGCAGATTGATGGCTGGATATTCAATCTGGACGATACCGGTGGTATTGTCTGGCAGAAAAATTATGGCGGAGCTTCTGCAGAGTACGTTACAGGGTTGGTGCAGGTAGCAGATGGGTTTGTATTTACGGGGTGGAGCGATTACGTGTGGATTGGGAAAATAGATGTTGCCGGTAACTTGCTGTGGGAGGGAAAATTTGGCGGCACCAAGGCTGATATGGGATGGGGAATATGCCCGGCCAATGATGAAGGTTTTGTGATAGCGGGAACGACATCTTCTGATGATGGAGACGTGACCGGATTTCACGGAGGCCGGGATATGTGGATATTAAAAGTTGTTGCACCGGTAGGAATCAGTGTTTTGAGCGGTCACCTGTCGCTAATAAATGTATTCCCCAATCCTGCCAATGACATGGTGACGATAGATGGAGTAGAAGACGATGCTGAGGTCTGTATAATAGATGTGTCGGGTCGGATAGTAAAAAAGGAAAAGCTGGTTAAGGGTAGGAATGTAGTTAACATTGCTGACCTTATTTCCGGAGTATATCAGTTGCAGCTGACTACCGTTTCAGGAGAACAGATGTATACCAGATTAGTAAAAGTTTACTGATATTTCTTAATAGGTTATTTCGTGCTTTGTCCGACACTATAGAAATAGACATCACTAATAAAGTTGTCCAGAAAGATTGCCTTAGTGGGGTAGTAGTTGTCAGAGATAGCCCCTTGCAGTTTATTGCCATTGTCGCAAATAAGCACTATTCGACTGGCGTCTGTCGCTGTCAGGTGTTGGTGGTGCATCGCCAAAGAATCCGGAGTAGCGTTGTACATTACCGGGAAGTTCCATCCATTAGCCATAAATTCCTTTGTATTATCAATATCCCAAACCCCTCTGTAGGTTCTCTTTACGTATTTTCGTTCCCTTATCTGGCGAGCGCCACGCCAATCTTTGAATGATTGCTGTGCAACGTTCCCTTGCTCGGTAGACACTTGAGAAGGGCGTTCGACTTTATGAAATGTAAACTCTTTTTGGGGCGGAGTGACCGGCAAAAATGTATATGTAAGTTCAAATGAATCTTGCGTAAGACTTATAGTACTTTGCATATGACGCTCGAGAAGGTTGCCTGAAGCTTCGTATGTGCCAACAAATTTGTTCTTTTGACAGTAGCACGAAAAAATACTTAATAGGAAGACGGAGAGAAGGAGGGCCTTTTTCATAGTTGTATGTTTAGTGAGTTGTATAATAACACTTTACATTGCAAGTATAATGAATTTCTAACTTTTATACAATCCCACATTCTTTCTCAAGGAAAGGCAATTTCAAAACATGGTTGTCACGTAACACCTAATTCCTCATTCTCAGACAGAAGTTTTTTCAAAAAATGGTTATCTGATAATACCTCCCTCTCCTATGGAGAGGGGCGGGGAGAGGCTTTACATAAGGATCCCCGCTATGCAGGCAGACATATAAGAAGCAAGAGTGCCGCAGAGGAGTGCTTTCATCCCCAATTGTGCAAGGTCCTTACGCCGTTCGGGTGCCAGTTGACCCACGCCGCCGATGATCATGCCCACGCTTGCAAAGTTGGCGAAGCCGCAGATGGCTATTGTAACAATTGTTAACCCTTTGGGCGTGGTAATAGGGACTGCGTGTGAAGTCAGGTTTTTAAAAGCAATGAAGTCGTTTATAGTTAGTTTCTGACCCAGCAGTGTAGCTACACTTTGAAGGTCTTGTTGTGGTACGCCCATTGTCCATGCAAAAGGGTAAAACACAATACTAAATATACCATCGAGCGTGAGTCCGGTGTATACGTGTCCCAGCATCCAGTTGACCATTGCAATGAGTCCCAGAAAACCAATCAGCATGGCAATTACATTCATAGATATTTTGAATCCGTCAGATGCACCATGTGTGACAGCATCGATAAGGTTGGTATAGTTGCTTTTGACATTCAGCTTGACGCTGCCCATGGTGGGCGAAGCTTCCGTTTCCGGGAATACAATTTTAGATATAACCAGTGCACCCGGCGCTGCCATCAGACTTGCAGCAATAAGGTAGTCGGGACGGGCTCCCATATTGGCATATACTATCAGAATCCCTCCGGCAATACAAGCGAGACTACCACTCATGGACGCAAGGATTTCGCTCTTTGTCATTGTCGGGAGGTATTCTCGTATCAGAATTTGTGCTTCAATCTGGCCGAGAAATGCACTCGCTACATTGCTTATGGCTTCTGCACCGCTTACCTGCATCACAAAGTGCATAGCTCTGGCCACTTTTGAGACTATAAACTGGATGACCCTCAAATGATACAGGATGGCAACAAGGGTGCATACCAATACAATGATTGCAGTGACATTAAATGCAAAAACAAATACGGGTGCGGTTCCATAGTCCTGTACCACGCCGTTGTGATTCACAACACCTATGCCTCCGTATACAAATGCAACACCTTCCTTTGCAAACCCCTCGAGCTTTTGCATGCCCTTTCCAAGAAACAGAAAAAGGCGATTTATGGCAGGAACTTTTAAGACCAACACGGCAATGAATAATTGCAGAGTAAGTCCGCTGACAACAAGCCGAAGGTTGATTTTCTTTTTGTTGTTGGAGAACAGGTAAGCTATGGCTAGTATCAGTACAATACCGATTAATCCCGTAAATCGTTCCATGATGCATCAGTTGACATCACAAAATAAGATATTGTGAGACTTTCTAATAATGTCACTTACAGTATAGTCGGATTTTTGCGCAGCAATACACTTGCCGGCTTCCTATCCTCCGCGACTTAAGTTTGTAAGAGAGTTTCCCTCAAGACATGGCTATCACAAGACATGGTTATCACATAACATCTCCCTCTCTCCACTTCAAAGGCTATCACAAGACATGGTTATCACTTAATACCTCCCTCTCTCTTGCCTGTCCCGATACAATCGGGAGAGAGGGTCGGGGAGAGGCTTACCCAATCTTTTCTTCCAGCTCCATCATTTTCTCAAAAACTCCATCATATTCTTTATTAAGCTTTTCCATGGCAGCTGTTTGAGTTCTGTATGCTTCGTCTACTTTCAGGAACTCCTCCTTATTAGAATAGAAGTCAGGATCAGCCAGTTTTGCTTCAAGTCCGCTGATTTCTGTTTTGATCTTGTTTATTTCGCTTTCTAACTTCTGGAATAGCTTTTGTTGCTTCTGATACTCCTTTTTTAAAGAGTTTAGCTCATTGGCATTTTGCGTGTTTTTGGGTTTAGGTTGCTCTTTTTTGGGTTGTTGCGCAGGTTGCTTGGTGTTTTGCGATTGCTCTCTTTTTATTTTATCCTTGTTCCATACGTCCCATTCGTCGTAGCTACCGTTGAACTCTTTAATCTCACCGTCTTCAATGTTCCATATCTTATTAGCTGTTTTGCTGATAAAGTAACGGTCGTGCGACACGATGATGAGTGTACCCTTATATTTGTTGAGTGCATCAATCAGCATTTCCACTGATTGCATATCTAAGTGGTTGGTAGGTTCATCCAGCAGCAGGAAGTTGCCCTTAGCTGCAATTACCTTAGCCAATGCCACCCTTGCCTTTTCACCTCCTGATAATACCTTTATTTTTTTGAATACATCGTCTCCACTGAACAAGAAGCATCCGAGCAACTGGCGCAACTCCAACTCCGTCTTCCCACTTCGGCTGTTTTTGAGCTCCTCCAATACATCTTGTTCCACATTCAGGGCTTCCAGTTGATGCTGTGCATAAAAGCTTTCTTCTACATTATGCCCCCACTTGCGCTCGCCTTCAATTGGCTCTTGTCCGGTAATAATTCTTAGAAGTGTAGATTTACCCTTCCCGTTGGCACCAATAAGCGCAATTTTATCTCCTCTGTTTATTTCTGCAATGGCATTTTCCAGAATGGTGAGGTCGCCGTACTTTTTTGTGACATCTGTAAGCGTACAAATAATTTTCCCCGGTTGAACGCCTACATCAAAGTTGATATTCATTACCGGTATGGAGCCATCCGGCGCTTCTATTACGTCCATTTTATCCAGTCGCTTAATGGCACTTTGTGCTGCAGCTGCTTTGGTGGCTTTTGCACGGAACCGTTCTATAAAGCGCTCCTGTTGACGAATGTATTCCTGTTGGTTTTCAAAGGCACGTTGCTGTAGCTCCATACGTTCCGCCTTTTCTTTCTGGAAGAAAGTATAGTTGCCACTGTATTGGTGCAGGTCTCTCTGCCATACTTCTACAATCTTGGTTACCATACGGTCCAGGAAATATCGGTCATGCGATACTATTACCACACTACCGGGGTAACCCAGAAGGTAACGCTCCAACCACTCAATAGAGGGTAGGTCAAGGTGGTTGGTAGGTTCATCGAGTAGTAACAACTCCGGCTGTTGCAACATCATCTTTGCCAGCAGGACCCTCATACGCCATCCCCCGCTGAACTGGTCATAGGGGCGTTGCAGGTCGGCAGTGGAGAAGCCCAGCCCCTCTAATACCTCCGCTGTGCGATGTTCCATTTCATACCCTCCGGCTACTTCAAAATCATGCAAAGCATGACTGTAATCGTCCAGCAACTTTTCGTCGTCGGGCTTGCTGTCGAGTTCTTTTATGATGCGCTCCATTTTCTGCTCTATCTCATGTGCACGCTCAAACGCTTGCATGCCAACTTTAAGGATAGAGGCGTCAGTAGAGAAACTAAGCAAATCCTGATTGAAAAACCCAAGCGATACGTCTTTCGGTTTATTTATAGAGCCACTTTCTACGGTGTAAGCTCCTGTCATGAGCCTGAGAAGTGTCGATTTGCCGGCACCGTTACTCCCAACCAAACCTATCCTTTCGCCGGTACCTATTTGCCAGCTGGCGTCCTTCAGTATTTCTCTGGCACCAAAAGAAAATGTAATATTTTGTAAAGAAATCAACATAAGGCTGCAAAATTACAGGGCTTCGCCCGATAAAACTAAAATCTAAGTGGTTTAATCGGGTAAAATGTGATGTGGTACATTTTGTGACATGTTTAAAAAGTGAAGAGGAAGAGGAGTGTCGAATATATTATATTTGGCAGGCTGAAGAGGCGGGAGATTATTTATATTGATTCAGGGTTATTATGGCATATTTATCATTGGGCGAAGAAAAACTGCACTATCTGAAAATGGGTAACGGTAGTAAACTGTTACTCGCGTTTCATGGCTATGCAGAATCTGCAGTTACACTCTCGCTATTTGAGCCATACCTTAAGGAAGATTATACCATATTGTTATTTGATCTTCCGTATCATGGCGGAAGTCGATGGGATGGTGCTAAGAAGTTAACCAAAGAACATTTATCTCTGCTTATAGACACCGTAAAGGATAAGTATTCCGTAAGTAAGGTGTCTTTGATGGGGTATAGCATGGGAGGGCGTGTTTGCCTGAATATCATTGTTGCCCGACCGGAAAGCATAGAACGTGTGCTTTTGATGGCAACAGATGGGTTGCGCATTAATAGGTTCTACTATTTCTTTACCAGAAAAAAGGTGGGTGTTGCTATTTTTAATTACATGGTGAATCGGCCGGAATCGGCTATCAGAATTATCAGTTGGCTGCATCGATTTGGCCGGCTGCCAACAACTCACTTTAAGATTGCTAAAGGAACAATTGGGAACAAGTACACTCGAAATATGCTTAAAAAAGCGTGGCCGGCAACAAGCTTGCTTATACTGCCACCGGATAAGATTAAAACAGCAATAAGGAGTAACGGTATTCCGGTAAGTATTTTTATGGGGCGGTATGATAAATTGCTCCCTCCGCATTTTGCTGAAACGTTTGCCGAAGGAATGGATTCTGTGAAGGTATTCGTTCTGGAAAAAGGACATCGTATCTTTGATGAAAGCAATGTGCGGGAAATTGCACAACACCTTTTATAAGTTATGCTCATTACCATTGGTTGCTGCTTCCTGTTGACTGTTTGTTACGTAGTGCTGATGCTCCGATACCGAAAGGGGTGGGGCGCACAAACCTATTTTTCAGTCGACGAGGGTTATGTTCCTGCAACAACTATATCTGTTATTATCCCGGCACGCAATGAGGCAGAAAATATCGGAAAGTGTATTGATTCTATTTTGGCGCAAAAATACCCATCTGACCTTTTTGAAATAATCGTAATAGATGACCATTCCGATGATGATACGTTTTCTGTTGTGCAGGGATATAATAATAGTAATGTTCGGTGTCTGAGGCTGGCGGAACATATTCCATCAGGAGCACGTGTGAATGCATACAAAAAAGTAGCGATTGCGCTTGGCGTTTCCCAAAGCAAAGGGGCGCTTATTGCAACAACGGATGCTGATTGTGAAGTGCCGGAGCGATGGTTGCAACATATCGCAGGGATATATGAGCAACAAGGTCCCGTAATGATAGTAGCACCTGTAATATATATGGTTCAAAAGAGGACGGTAGAGTTGTTTCAGTTGATAGACTTTATGAGTATGCAGGGTATTACGGCAGCCGCACACGCGCTAAAAATGGGTAATATGTGCAATGGTGCTAATCTGGTTTTTCAGAAGTCGGCTTTTGAAGCTGTCGACGGATATGAAGGCATAAAGCACCTGGCATCGGGAGATGATTACCTGCTGATGATGAAGATGATTACTCAATATCCGGGGCGTATTGCCTACCTGAAATCTGAGCATGCAATTGTAAAGACGGCCCCCCAACCGGATTGGCAAAGTTTTCTTAATCAAAGGATTCGTTGGGCATCTAAGTCCGGTAAATATGATGATGCACGACTTACAAGTATACTTGTATTTGTTTATGTATTTAATCTGATGTTGTTGGCACTAGGCATAATGAGTTTGTTTAATCTTGCCTTTTTGCCGGTTCTGTTAGTCACTATACTCATAAAAACAGCTGCTGAATATTATTACCTTAAACCCGTTGCTCGCTTTTTCAACAAAGAGTGGGTTTTAGTCTATTTCCCATTCCTGCAACCACTCCATATTATATATATAGTGTCCGCCGGCTTTATGGGGTTGATAGGCGGTTATAAATGGAAGGGAAGAAAAGTCAGATAGCGTAATGTTACCCTTTTTCTATTGAGTACATCACTTCTTCGTTTGCTGCCAGAAACTCTATCAGTTCGTCATTTACAACAATTTTTCCCCGTTGTGTTTTCATTCGTATCATCATATCAGTGTCTGTATCTTTTACACTGATAATCAACTCCGTATTGCCAGTATAGACTTTTGTGTAATTTTCTAAAAATGCCGCAACATCTTCGGTAAGGTTGTCTAATGTAAGGGCGAGATGTATTTTTTTGGTCAGTACCCTTCTTACTTCGTCCAGCAACATGATGTTCTGAATCTGAAACTCCATCACACCTTCTCTGTACTTATGTGCATCATATACCCCTTGAATCATCAGCTTCTGACCATTTACAAGGTAGTTGCCATAGGTGACGTAGTTGTTCTGCCAAAACATGATTTCGGTATTTCCCGAAAAGTCGTTGAGTACCAGTTTGCCAAACTTACTTCCCTTTTTGGTGGTTGCATGAACGGCATCCGTTACATAGCCTGCAATCCTTACTTGGCGTCCCTTAGAATTTTCCAGTTCGCTTATAGGGCTGATACCATAATTCTCCATTTCGAACTTGAAGCCGTCAAGCGGATGGGCACTCAGGTATATTCCGATTACGTCTTTCTCCCGGTCCAGTAGCTCCGGTAATCCCCATTTGTCACACTCCGGCATGTTAGGTGGTTTTATTTCGGGCATGTCGGCGGCGCCAAAGAGGCTGTTTACTGCCATTGATTCGCTAGCCTGAACCTGATTGCCAAATCGCACCAGGCGTTCCAGTCCGGTTACCGGGTCAGTAGGGGGGGCATAGAAGTACTGTGCTCTGTGTAACTCACTGAAGCAATCAAAGGCACCGGCAAGTGCCAGGCTCTCCAGCGACTTTTTGTTTACCGTGCGTTGATTAACTCTTTTAATAAAATCATATATCGAGGTATAGCTGCCATTTGCTTCCCGTTCCCTAACAATATCTTCAACGGCTGCCTCACCTACACCCTTTATAGCATTCATCCCGAATCGTACAACGCTTTCTTTCGCAACCGCAAAACCCTTGAGACTTTCATTTACATCAGGGCCCAGTACCTGTAAGTGCATCCGTTGGCACTCCTCCATGTAGAACTTGATTTTCTCTATGTTCCCCTGGTTGTTCAGCACAGCGGCCATGTATTCTGCAGGGTAGTGCGCCTTCAGGTAGGCTGTCTGATAAGCAACAAGTGCATAACAGGTAGAGTGAGACTTGTTGAAGGCGTATTGTGCAAATGCTTCCCAGTCGGTCCAGATTTTTCCTAATTTGTCTTCGGGAAAGCCCTTCGCTTTTGCTCCTTCCAGAAACTGCCCTTTCATTTTATCAAGAACGGCTTTCTGCTTTTTCCCCATTGCCTTACGCAATACGTCGGCATCACCCTTCGTAAAACCTGCAAGACTTTGAGATAGGAGCATCACCTGCTCCTGATATACAGTGATACCATAGGTGTCACCAAGATATTCCTCCATCTCCGGCAAGTCATAGCTAATTTCCTCTTGCCCATGCTTACGCTTTATGTAGTTTGGTATATATTCTATTGGTCCGGGACGGTACAGCGCATTCATTGCTATCAGGTCATCAAACTTATCCGGTTTCAGGTTGATAAGGTGTTTTTGCATGCCGGGGCTTTCAAACTGAAAAGTCCCGTTGGTATCACCTCTCTGATAGAGCTCGTACGTAGGTACATCGTCTAAAGGCAGTTCATCTATATTGATGTCAATGTTATAGTTGCGTTTTATCAGTGCTAGGGCATCTTTAATAATGGTAAGGGTCTTCAGCCCCAAAAAGTCCATCTTGATTACGCCCGCATTCTCGATAATACTTCCGTCATATTGGGTAATGAGCAGGTCTACATCCTTGGTACTGAATACCGGCAGTAAATCTGACAGGTCAGATGGTGCAATGATAATACCGGCGGCGTGTATCCCTGTATTTCTCACCGAACCTTCCAGTGTCTCCGCAGCATGCAGCACTTCCCCGTGTAGAGAGTCTTCTTCATACACTTCCCTGAGTTTGGCAACCATTTCCAGTTGTTCTGCATCCAGCCCTTCTTTTGTTGTGAGGCTTTTATCTCCCTTTATATCAGCGTGAAGCAGTCGTTTCAGAGATATTCCGGGTTTTTCCGGTACCAGCTTTGCCAATATATTACTTTCGGCAAGTGGCAGGTCCATAACCCTGGCAACGTCCTTTATGCTGCTTTTGGCAGCCATCGTACCGTAGGTGACTATATGAGCCACCTGATTCTTGCCATATTTGTCTACAACATAATCTATCACTTTTTGCCGCCCAACATCATCGAAGTCAGTGTCGATATCCGGCATGCTTTTACGGTCAGGGTTCAGAAAACGCTCAAAAAGCAGTTTGTATTTGATGGGGTCAATATTGGTAATCCCTATACAATATGCCACTGCCGACCCCGCTGCCGATCCTCTCCCCGGGCCGATAAATACCCCGAGGTCTCGGCCGGCTTTAATGAAATCACTTACAATGAGGAAGTAACCGACAAACCCCATTGTCTTAATCGTAAACAGCTCGAAGTTGATGCGTTCTTCTACTTCGGGTGTTATGTCTATATATCGTTCTCTGGCTCCTTGCCAGGTAAGGTGTTCCAGATAGGCAACCTGGTCATTATTAAACTCCGGAGGAACCGTAAAGTGGGGGAGCAAAATATCTCGCTCCAGCTTGAGCGGTTTTATCTTGTCTAATATCTGGTTGGTGTTGTCGATAGCCTCGGGTATGTCATTAAACAGTTGAGACATTTGCCCTGTAGACTTAAAGAAGAACTGGTCATTGAAGAAGGCAAACCTTGTGTTTTTTGATGCACCCTGGTCGTCTCCAGTGTCTTTATACTTCTCGTCACTTTGTTTTGCGCCGGTATTGATACATAGCAAAATGTCATGTGCGTTTGAATCTTCCTGCTCTACGTAGTGACTATCATTGGAAGCAATAATAGGTACGTTATACTTTTTGGCAAAACGCAAAAGCACCTCATTGACTTGTATCTGTTCCGGGATTTCGTGCCGCTGTATTTCTACGTAATAGTCGTCGCCAAAGAGGTCTAACCACCATTTGAAAAGAACCTCGGCTTCTGCTTCTCCTTTCCGTAGAATGGTACGGGGCACCTCTGCTGCCAAGCAACAAGTAGTTGCGATAAGTCCTTCATGATGTTTGAGAATCAGTTCTTTATCTATTCTTGGGTATTTTCCGTATAGCCCTTCCATAAAGCCCAGTGAGCATAGCTTTACCAGATTTTTATATCCTATCTCATCCTTAGCTAGCAGCAACTGGTGACACCTCTGGTCTTTGTCGTCTTTTGAAAATTGCCGCTTATGCCTGTCTGCAACCAGGTAGAACTCACACCCCACAACCGGTTTTACAACCGGCTCCATAATGTCTTTTCCATCTTCTGTTTTTCCGACAACCTTCTTGTTTTTCCATGCCTGCGCCACAAAGTCAAACACACCAAACATATTGCCATGATCGGTAATGGCCATTGCCGGCATATTGTCCTTAGCTGCTTTGTCAAACAGTCGGGATATATTAGAAGCCCCGTCGAGCAGGGAATACTGCGTGTGGTTATGTAGATGAGAAAATTTCACTTTTTAAATGGCTTTTTGCACATGTTGCGTATCGTCACAGACAATACGTTTTTAAGAAAAAGGTAGCTTACAAAGTAAGGAAAATTATTGCGCTGACTTTTTGCAAGTTTTCCACAATTGATGATTTGATGCGTTCTGATTCCCGGCAATGCACTGGTGGCAATATGTCAACAGATAATCAGTTTTTTTTGTAGGTTTGTAGATAATAATTATTTTCTAACAATTAGCAGATGTAATTTGATGACTGTGATGAGTGGAACAACAAAATGTTGGTGGTTGTAATATAAAATTAGTTTGCCGGGTTGTAACAAAGAACAATGTTGAAAAGTCTGAGGATTGGTTTTGAGGATATATTGAATAAATGTTACAAAGTTCAGCCCGGTAATTAAGTCATTGAATACTGCTTGATATAAATGTATTCCGAATGGGATGTGGTAATTGCGGCTCGGGTGCCAGTGGCAAACCGGGTGGCTGTAAAGGGAATGGCGGGTGTAGCACAGGTGGGTGTAACCGTTTGAATGTCTATGATTGGTTGAATGCACTGCCGCTTTATGATGGGGCTAAACCTTACTCTCTGATTGAAGTGTCTTTTAACAAAGGCAGCAGAAAGGAATTCTTCCGAAACAACACAAATTATATTCTTGAAAAGGGTAATTGGATAACTGTAGAAGGTGTCGGTGGTATTGACGTCGGACAGGTTAGTCTTACGGGGGAATTGGTCAAACTCCAGCTAAAAAAAGCAGGAGTAAGAGAAAGTGATGTCACAAAAAGAGTCTTGCATCCCTCTACTGAGGAGGAGCTGGAAGTCTCTTGCAAGAATAAAGGTACTGAAGCAGAGGTGCTTATACGTTCCCGTGCGATTGCAAAAACGCTTAATCTGGACATGAAGCTGTGCGAAGTCGAAGTGCAGGCAGATGGTAGAAAGGGAACATTTTTTTATACGGCAGATCATCGTGTCGATTTTCGGGAGTTAATCCGGGTTTTTGCCGGCGACTTCAAGATGAAAATTGAAATGCGTCAGATAGGTGCTCGTCAGGAGAGTGGAAAGGTAGGAGGCATAGGTTCCTGTGGTCGGGAATTGTGTTGCAGCACATGGTTGACCGACTTTAAGTCTGTTAACACTACAGCTGCACGTTATCAGAATTTATCCATCAATCAAACAAAGCTGTCAGGTCAGTGCGGTCGGCTAAAATGTTGTCTGAACTATGAGCTTGATACATACATGGACGCTTTGTCAGTTTTTCCGAGTCATGCCGAGTCATTGGAAACGATGTCAGGAATAGCGCACCTTCAGAAAAAAGACATTTTTAAAAATTTGATGTGGTATAGTTACCATGGCAACAATAAACAGTATCCGCTTTCTATTGAGCGTGTAAAGGAAATAATGGCGCTAAACAAAGAGGGGAAGAAGGCGGACGAACTTCACCCTGTAGAGTTAGAAAAGCGCGATGCCGGGGGGAATGTTAAAGCGGATATGGGGTATGTAAATGATGTAGGGCAAATTTCATTGCGGTCGCTTGAGCGCGGAAAGAAAAAGAAAAAGCGAAGTAGCGGAAGTGGACAAGGCAAACAGCCGCAAGGAGCTCGTCCGGCATCGGGGGGCGCAGGAAAGCCAAACAATCAGAAAGGACAACAGAAGCAAGGTCGGCAAAAACAAGGCGATAGATCAAATGCTCCGAGGCCGAAAACTGACGGAGCTGCTCAGCAGGCCAGGCCTAATCAGCAAAACAAACCTAATCAGGAGAAAAAGACGCAACAGGGTGGTAAGCAGGGAGCGAGCAGACCCAATAAACCCCGAAGCAACAAGCCACGTCCACAGGCTAAGGGTGGACCGCAAAAGCCACCGGAGTCCGGAAGTGCCTCCCCCAATACCTAAATAATACACATTTGATATAGGTTGAAATGAGAATGGGCTGCATCATACGACGCAGCCCATTCTCATTAATTACCTTTTAGTCGTTATTCCGCAGGGTGGTTATATCTTTTTCTCTTGTTTAGGTAGTCTATTATCTTTTGGTTGTTGTGCTCGTATTCGAGTGCGTGGGCACTTTCTTTAGATAGTTCAATTGACTTACGAGCTGCTGCTAAACCTTCTTCAATATGACCTAATTCCTTTTCAATGCGCGCCTTAAGGTACCAAATGTAATATGCTTTCGGGCTTTGGTCAATTGCCATGTCTACATATTTAGCAGCCAATTCCATTTTCTGATTTGTTTCGTAATAGTATGCTGCCGCCTGAAAGTAGGGGACAGTCGGAGGGTTGTTGATAGCTTTGTCGATGTTGCTTTTGATTGCTTCCTGATTTTTTGCTACCACAGGAATTACAATTTTTGTGTTTTCCCAGGTTAGCTCAATTTTGCAACTGGTAAACTCAATGTCGGTAATCGCAATGGTGAAAGTTTGTACTGCCTCGTTGATTCTCAGCGGACGAACTTTGAATCTTGCCATGTCGTATTCTTTTGGATAACCATCGGCACCCATGCTACCCGTAGCGCTGCTCAATATTATTTCCCAGGAGGTTTTGCCGGGAATGGTGTATAGCTTGTAGTTCCCCGCTTTTACTCTCCGTCCGCCTATTTCTAAGTCTTCTCCAATTTTTATTGATGTCGCGGCGTTTGCACCGGTGCGCCATGGAACGTCATACAACACTACATTACCGAATATTTTACGGCCACGCATAGATGGTCGGCTATAAGAGATATCAATTGACGATAATGAAAACTCCTGTGTGATTGTGGTTGTAGGGCTTAGCTTTGGAAGTACAAGGCCATTCTGGGCAAAGACAGAAGTTGCTACTACGAGCAACATAACGGCGGAAAGAATGTAGCGTTTCATTTAATGGATTTTGTTTTAAAGATTCGATGCAATTTACAAACTTCAAAACATTGTCTATCGCGAAATAGGCAATGAGTGTATAAATGATGTTGATTCGATGCAATGTAAAAAAAAGTTCCCGACATATTAAAATATGTCGGGAAAGGACTGTGCTTACTAACCCATCGTTAGTATAGCAAATGTCAGAAAAAAGATTTATAAATTGAAATATAAATTTGGTTTATGCGATTCCGGTTGAAATGACATGGTGTTGATTTTGGTTGTTATTTCAGATAGCTTTATTTGAAATGCTGCGGTTAATTTGTTTAATATGTTTATTCGTTCAATAGTTTATGTGCCTGTTGTAATCTCTTGGAAATTAATAGTTTAAGATAACAGTATTATGTATTGTTATTTTTAGTAATTGTATTTTTTTTAAAAATCTTCACGGATGAAGCTATGTATAACATTTCATTAGTTAATTTTGCCGCGAACCGTATTGGATTAGTATTGTCGATAAATGTAATAACGGGCAGATGGATATGAATAAATTACACATACTTGCTATAGCAACTCATCCGGATGATATTGAGTTAGGTTGTGCAGGTACGCTTATCAAGCATGTGAACGCCGGTCAAGCGGTTGGTATCTTGGATCTTACCGAAGGCGAGTTGGGGACAAGGGGTAGTGTAGCACTCAGGTACGAGGAAGCAAGGAAGGCGGCGGAAGTAATGGGTATTAAGGTGAGGGAGAATGCGCAAATGGCGGATGGCTTTTTTCGGAATGACGAGGAACATCAACGGAAGCTGATAACCTATATTCGTCATTACCAGCCGGAGATAGTCATTGCGAATGCGCTTGAAGACAGACACCCTGACCATGGAAGGGGAGGGCGGCTGATAGCAGATGCCTGTTTTTTGTCGGGTTTGGCAAAGATAGAGACAAACAGGGATGGTGTGAATCAACAACCATGGAGACCAAAGCGTGTACTGCACATGATACAGGACAGACCTCTGAAACCGGACTTTATTGTAGATATTTCCGAAACTTTTGAGGAGAAAATGGCCGCAATTCACTGTTATGGAAGCCAGTTTTACAGCGTAGATTCCTCTGAGCCGATAACGTATATTGCTACCGGGAAGTTTATGGAAGATATTCGGTCTCGTGATGCATTACTCGGGAAGCACATTGGTGCAGCATACGGAGAAGGGTATATTTGTGAAAGCATTATTGGAATTAATGATTTGAATGCATTAGTTTTGCCTGAATTGCCATAGGTGTTACTTTATTTGTGGCAGTAATAATCAGGGGTTACACAGAGAGTTTTCGGGGTATACTTTCGCAAACAATTTTTTTAATTTTTATTTTTTGTTTTTGATTTTTTCCCCTTACCTTTGCAGTCCCAAAAAATTTATAATCATGGCTCGTGTATGTCAGGTAACCGGAAAAAAACCAATAGTAGGGCATAAGGTTTCCTTCTCTAATAAAAAAGCAAAACGTCGTTTTTTGCCTAATTTACAGACTAAGCGTTTCTTCTTTCCTGAAGAAGACCGTTGGATTACTTTGAAGTTGACTACTGACGCTGTTCGCACAATCAACAAAAACGGTTTGCTTGCTACAGTCAAAGAACTTCGTGCTAAAGGTGTTACCGTATAATAATCAGTAAAGAAAAGTAAATATATCAAAAATGGCAAAGAAAGGAAACCGCGTTCAGGTTATAATGGAGTGCACCGAGCATAAGACTACAGGTCTTCCCGGTACAAGCCGCTACATTACTACCAAGAATAAGAAAACAACTACTGAACGCCTTGAACTGAAAAAGTATAACCCGATTTTAAAGAAGGTTACTGTTCATAAAGAAATTAAATAATCCGTTAAAATACTAAGCCAATGGCAAAAGCAGCTAAAACCGCGATAAAGAAGGACCCGAAAGCAGCGGCAGATTCAAAGAATTACTCTAAAGTGATTAAGGCTGTACGCAGTCCTAAAACGGGTGCATATACTTTTAAAGAAGCTATGGTACACAAGGACAAGGTAAAAGACTTCCTTGCTAATACCAAGTAGCAGCCCCTCTGAGCCTAAGACCATGACTTAGGACTTATAAACATACTACACAAGCCACTCATATCGGGTGGCTTTTTTAGCGATATCAAAACTCGTTTCATTCATTAACAATGAATAATACGCTCTTAGTTATATTACCTCTTTTGTCTGCTATTGTTGCCTGGTTAACCGCCCGGTTGCTGCTATTCATGACAATGTATCCTGTTATTCCTGTAAAAGTCGCCGGAATCACTTTTCAGGGCTATGTGTTCAAACAGAAAAAGATAATTGCTTCCCGTGTTGCTGCCGAGGTTGTAAACGAATTGAAGGTCGCAAGTGGTGGCAATTTGGTGGCCATTGGTGGTAATTCTATGGACGAGTTAAATCCGCTTATCGAGGAGCATATAGATACATTCCTTACAATCAAGCTGACAGAGAAGTTGCCGGTTATAGCATCATTTGTTGGTGAGAGTACAATGAAGAAGTTGAAAGTCGGAATGATGGAAGAAATAGAGTTGCTATTGCCCGACGTCATTTCTAAGTACACAACCTCTCTTACAACAAATCCATCTTTGCAGGGGAAGCTGACTGAGTTAATCGCCAATTATCCGGAAAGCAAAGTCGAAAATATGTTTGCTCCCGCATTCAGAAAGTCATTGACTAAAATACCGTTGCTCTTTGCCTTTATGGGCGGAATGATAGGATGTATCGCGGCTATTGCACTTTATTTTTTGCAGCAATAACTATTCGGAGGTAGTGTACAATTCCTGACCCTAACCACAAGGAGTATGATTAATCCTAATTCCCAATAGCCAAATAGCGCAATTCCTTTATTTTGCCATAGCGGTTTTGAATTCTGATGTAAAGTGGAACTCTATGTCAGGATTGTTTTGACGTTCTGTGTTCAGGAACCATTCACTTTGCGCCAGATACACCAGATTGCCATCTTTGTCCTCCATAACGTTGTTTTGTTTAAATCGGACAAAGTCATCTATCTTCTTTTTATCGCCGGTTATCCAGCAGGCTTTATAGAATGACAGTGGCGTGAAAGCGCAGGCTGCACCATATTCCTGCAGCAGACGGTATTGAATAACTTCAAACTGTAACTCTCCCACACAGCCGATAATCTTTCTGTTGCCGCCATGCTGAGTGAAAAGCTGAGCAACTCCCTCGTCGGTAAGCTGCTGAATACCTTTTTCCAGCTGCTTGGTTTTCATAGGGTCTTTATTCACTAATTCTTTGAATATCTCCGGTGAGAATGTCGGAATACCTGTGAACTGCATTATTTCTCCCTGAGTAAGTGTATCTCCAATCTTGAAGGTACCGGTATCAAAAAGACCAACTACATCGCCGGGGTATGCCTCTTCGATTATGTCTTTTTCCCGAGCCATAAACGAGTAGGGATTGCTAAAACGTATGTCCTTGCCTATACGAGTGTGCTTATAGTATGTATTGCGTGCAAACTTTCCGGAGCAAACTCTTAGAAATGCAATTCGGTCTCTATGTCTTGGGTCAAGGTTTGCATGTATTTTGAAGATAAAGCCCGTAAATTTCGGCTCGTCGGGTGATACATGGCGGACATCTGTATCTCGACCTTGTGGGGGAGGTGCGATGCGGATGAAGGTATCTAATAGTTCCTTGACACCAAAATTGTTAACCGCACTACCAAAGAACACAGGTGCTGTTGATCCGTCGAGGTAGCTGGCAACATCAAGTTCTCCGTATACGCCATCAAGCAGCTCTACGTCTTCTCTCAATTGGTCTGCATCTCTTTTCCCGACTTTTGCATCTAATAAGCTATCATTAATGTCTTTAATAGGGATAGAGTTCTCTTCGTTCGACTTCTGGTTTGCGGTAAATAGGTTCAGGCTTTTGTTGTGCAGGTTGTATACACCTTTAAACTCTTTACCCATATTAATTGGCCATGACATAGGGTGCAAAGAAAGCTTCAGCTCTTTTTCTATCTCATCCAGCAAATCGAAAGGATACTTGCCATCGCGGTCCATTTTGTTCACAAACACAATGACCGGAGTATCTCTCATCCTACACACCTCTACCAGTTTTCGAGTCTGATCTTCCACACCGTTTACGCTGTCTATCACCAATATTACACTATCTACTGCAGTAAGTGTACGATAGGTATCCTCTGCAAAGTCTTTGTGACCGGGGGTGTCCAGAAGGTTAATGAGTATATCATCATAAGCAAAGCTCATTACAGATGTAGCAACAGAGATACCTCTCTGACGCTCTATATCCATAAAGTCACTTGTTGCATGCTTCTTTATTTTATTGCTTTTTACAGCACCTGCCACCTGAATGGCACCACCAAACAATAGTAATTTTTCGGTAAGCGTTGTCTTACCCGCATCCGGGTGAGATATAATGGCAAACGTGCGCCGTTGCGCAATTTCTTTTTCGTTCATATCTGTAAAAGGGGGCAAAGGTAAGGAATTTTGGTGGCGGGATATCCAACTATGATTCACAAGAAATCCTTTGTCTTTTCAACATGTTGATGACCACCTCTGAATTATTGCAAACTTTTTCGCTTAATTGTCAGGTGTTATTTATTGAACTGTAATTGCCTTATTTATTTTTTCCCTTTTTCGATTTTTCTAGCATCTTTTTTGTCATGTCGCTCAAGCCGAATAGACTTTGCTCTTCTTTAAGTACTTGCTCTATATTGAAGTAGACGCCTTCAAGGTCATAGTCATTTTCTTTAACCGTTAGATAGTCGCATGAATTGATAAGAGATTGTGACCCACCATAATCGAGGCCTGAAAGGTATACAAACGTATATTCATCTGATACAGAGCCAATATGAAAAGCCGTCTGTTCCGTTCTTCCGTCTCCTGTACCTGCAATTACCCGCATCAGACCACTAACCATGTATCGATAAGATTCAGCTTCAGATAGCTTCTGGTAGTTAAGCAAAGCATACAAGCGGTTGGCTGTCCTTATATCAAAAGGCTTTTCCTTATGGATAGCCAGATAGTACTTGGTGAGTCTTCGTCTATCCTCATCGGTGACGGTATCTAATTTATATATTGCATTAATCGAGTCGGTGTATTTTGATTGTTTGAATGACGATTCCATTCCCTTTTGGAAAAATCTACCATAGTATAAAAGGTGCAATTCCCGAAGCGTCAGTGTCGTGTCATTGCTCATATATCGCTTCAATAGCGTAGGGTAGAAGTAGGCACTTTTATCGTTATTGGTTATGGTCTCTATCTCTTCATAATCGGGAGGGACAATTTTCCGCGTTTCTTGAGCAGACGTACTGAGGCATAGTGCAAATAGCATTATCAGAACGGGCATAAATCGGTACATAAGGTGAAGTTTTTTACGAATATACCAATTTAGTTTATTCGTTGTAACTCCGGAATTGCGACAATTTTCCGGCAATGACTGGAGTCAAACCGGGACTAAGTGAGTCAAGGGCTCTTGAAACTCCTCCGGGGAAACTTATACGTCAATTTTTCTTCTCAATACGATATACTGTATGCGTAACAGAAGGGCATGCAGTTGTGTTCTTCCGTGGGCATTACGCTCTATGAAGTACATTGTGTCAGATAGGCTGTCTATGATTTTTCCCATTCCTTCAAACGAAACATTGGTATTGGCGAGTTTCGTTACAAATTCCGCTTCGGCTTCAGGAAGGTTTACCGCGGTCCCCGGCATATAACGCGCCTTAATAGCGTGCTCCATTAGTTGAATGATATAGTGGAGCAGGTTTTTTTGTTGCTCTCGCCCGGTCTTTGACCACTCCTCTGCGAATTTTGACATACCCACGCCATCGTTGGTAAACACCACGTTAAACAGCTGCTTTACACTTGGGAATAGGTCATTCTCCGCGTGTTGCAGTAGTTTCAATGCTTCTGCGTAGCTGCCCATTGCTATGTGGGCAATCTGTGATGCCTTTTTGGGGTCGGTAAGCGAGCGCATCACCAATGCCTCGGCAATATCGCCGGGACTTATGGGGCTAAGGCGTATTTCCTGGGTTCTTGAAAGGATGGTAGCCAGTATATCCTCTTTATTTTCAGCCACGAATATGATAATTGTGTCTTGTGGCGGTTCTTCTATCACTTTCAGTAATATGTTTCCTTCCTTCCCCAGATACTCGGGTCGCCACATAATCAGTACCTTCTTTTTGCCTTCGTATGCCTTCAGGTAAAGGTGTTCTATGATATCCCGACACTCTTCAGCCGTAATATTACCTTGTTTGTTTTCTGCATTGATGTACTGCAACCAGTCATAAGTAGTACCGTATGGAGACTGTCTTACAAACTCTCTGAACTCCTGCATATGCAGGCGACTCATGGGCTTCACGTTTGACTTGTGCGAAATTGAAGGAAAACTAAGATGCAGGTCCGCATGTTCCAGTCGTGCTACCTTGCTACAACCGGCACATTTGCCACATGAGTCAGATTCGGTCTTGTTTTCGCAAAACACATACTGGGCGAAAGCCAGCGCAAAGGGAAGTCCCCCCACGCCTTCCGCACCTGTCACCAACAGCGCGTGTGGAAGCGTATTGTGCGACCACATTTGTAATACTCCCGCTTTTGCTCCCTGCTGACCTACTACGTTACTGAAATTCAAAGCTAAATACTTGTTGTGAAAAGCAAAGTCGCTGACACAGTGGCAAATCTACTCAAGAACTGATTATCGAGCAACAGCAGATGAGTGGAAGTTTGCATTTCGGTATTGGTATAATGAGGCAAGGCCGTGCTTCTTTTATCTGGACCTGTTTTAATTGGCGCAATCAATTCCTACTTTTGCGACATGGTTTACAAGGTTATTGGATTGATGTCGGGTAGTTCCTTAGATGGGTTAGATATTGCGTATGTGCAATTGGAGTATGTACGTGGCAAGTGGGGGTATAACGTCCTGGAAGCAGAATGCATTGCATATAGCGATGCCTGGCAAAATGACTTAAAGCATGCCCATGATAGAACAGTAGGTGATTTTCTGAAGTTGCACACTGCCTACGGCAGGTATCTCGGTACCTCCGTTCGGGAGTTTATGACGCGTCACGACCTCGAACATAAAGTGCATTTTATAGCCTCCCACGGGCATACGGTAATTCATGAGCCGGCTTCGCAGACAACCGGGCAGATAGGCGACGGTGCTTCCATTGCCGCTATAGTTGGGTTGCCGGTTATTAGCGACCTGCGTTTAATGGATATGGCGTATGGTGGGCAGGGGGCACCTATAGTGCCGATAGGTGATAAATTGTTGTTTGCAGATTACGATTACTTACTGAATATTGGTGGTATCGCTAATGTGACGATACAAGGAGATAAGCCCATCGCATTTGATGTTTGTCCTGCAAATCAGGTTCTTAATGCACTGGCACATAGAGACGGGAATCAAATGGATTTGGGTGGCGCAGGTGCAGCGCAGGGTAAGTTATTGACTGACCTGTTAGAAAAAATGAATAATCATGAGTATTACAGAAGGGTTGCTCCTAAGTCTTTAAGTAATGAGGCTGCCATGCATCTGCTGATGCCATTACTGGCCGAAACCGGTCATAGCAATGCAGACTTGTTGCATACTGTATGCACACATATAGCGGCACAGGTAGCAAAAGCTGTTCAACCCTATAGCGATGGTAAGCCTTCCTCCAGAATGTTGGTGACTGGTGGCGGAGCGCACAACACTTTCCTTATAACGGAGCTTCAAAGCCACCTGAATATGCAAAATGTTGAAGTGGTCGTACCCGATGCGGAGACGGTTAATTACAAAGAGGCTGTTGTTATGGCGCTGATAGGGGCGCTTAGATGGAGAGAGGAAGTAAATGTAATTAGCAGTGTTACCGGCGCCAGTCAAGACAGCATTGGTGGCGCCCTTTGGTTGCCGTGATAGTTGCGTGAAGTTTATTTTTATATCGATATAAAAAATGAGCAGCCGTTTTAGCTGCTCATTATTTTATTACGGTCGTTGGTCAACAATGTTATTCTTCAAATTTGTATACCGATGGCAATTCATCTGCACTCTTGAAGCTCACATCTAAATCTCTGATAATGCCGTCGCTTAAATCATAGACCCAGCCGTGAATATGAAGGGGTTGGTGGTTTTTCCAGGCATTTTGTACGATTGACGTTTTGCCAAGGTCATACACTTGTTCTATTACATTGAGTTCTACAAATCTATTAGCACGTAGCGTAATGTCTTCAATCGATTCTATTTCATGTCTGTGGTTTTTATAGACGTCTTTAATGTTTCTTAACCAGTTGTCAATAAGGCCGTATTGTTTATTACCCATTGCCGCCAATACGCCACCGCAGCCATAGTGTCCGCAGACTATTATGTGCTTTACTTTAAGTACTTCAACAGCGTACGACAATACACTTAGCATATTCATATCGCTATGTACTACCATGTTAGCAATGTTTCTGTGTACAAACATTTCTCCCGGCTTGGTTCCGGTCACTTCATTAGCCGGAACACGACTGTCTGAGCAGCCTATCCATAGGTATTCAGGGGTTTGTCCTTTCGATAATTTCTCGAAATAATGAGGGTCTAACTTTAAGTGTTCCGATACCCAGTTTTTATTGTTTTCTAATAGTCTGTTATACGACTTTTCCATTTTTATGTTATTGTAAGTATTGTGAAAATTGATAAAATTCTGATAGAGTTGATTGATTTGTTATTCTTTTCTTTCCAATTGCTCTAGTTCATCTTTTTGCCTTTCAGGCGTTATCCGGTAGGAGTCCTGGAACCCTAATAACTTCATATTAATATTCTTCTCTGCAGCGCTGGTGTTATAAAACTCCTTTATTACATCAAGGACATCGAAATCAATATACTGTGAGTGGCTTGCGTCTATAACCACACTACTGTTTTCAGGTAGCGAATGCAGTTTCTTTTTGATGGTTGCTTTGTTCAGAAACGACACTTCCTGAGCGAGTGTAATCTTTATGTCTTCCTCGTCATGCCCTACTTTGTCCTGTGTGAAATAAGAAAACTTAGCGTTTTGCCGTAAAATAAAAATGATGCTTATCACCAATCCTATACCTACCCCTTTTAGCAAGTCCAGCCCCACAACTCCAATTGTTGTGGCTACGAAAGGAATGAATTGCGTATAGCCACCCTTCCACATGTGTACAAAAAAGGATGGTTTGCAAAGTCTGTAGCCCGTGTATAGGAGGATGCCTGCGAGCGCTGCTTTAGGTATCAGGTTTAGTATTGTAGGGATAGATGCAACACACAGTAACAACAAGATACCATGGATAATAGCAGAGGCCTTTGACTTAGCACCAGCGTTGACATTTGCCGAAGAGCGTACAATTACTGATGTTATCGGCAATCCACCAATTAATCCGCTTACCATGTTCCCAATACCCTGAGCCCGAAGTTCCTTGTTAGGAGATGTATATCTTTTCATCGGGTCAAGCTTGTCGGTAGCTTCTATACAAAGCAAGGTTTCAATAGAGGCAACTATTGCAATAACTACACCGGTTTCCCATACCTTGTACATACCAAACCCGTTAATATCGGGGAGCGTAAACTGATGGATAAATTCAGAGGCACTTGCAGCTATCGGTAGCTTCACGAGGTGAGCACTGTCCAAATATAGAGCCGGGTTTACGTGCTGGTACAGGTAATTGACAATTACGCCTATCACTACCACAACAACACCAGAGGGAATGAACTTAATTTTCTTAAATGCCTTCGTTTGCCACAATATCAATATCGCCAAACTGACCATCGCGATTATTAACGCCCCAATTTGAATGTGATGGGTCGCATTGTTTATGGTAGCAATCTTAAAGCCATCTTCAGCATCAGCCATCACCGCGGAAGCATTTTTTGCATAGCCTACCGCGTCAGGAATTTGCTTGATGATAATAGTAAGTCCGATACCTGCAAGCATACCTTCAATAACACTCGATGGAATAAAGTTTGCAATTCCACCTGCTTTAAGGAAGCCTAATAGCAGTTGTACAGCTCCCGCAATTATTACGCAACAAAGGAAAATGTCAAACTCCTTCAGCTGGATGAGTGCGACAATTACAATCGCGGTTAATCCGGCAGCCGGCCCGGATACACTTAGTTGCGATCCGCTAAGTGAGGCGACGACAATACCGCCGATGATGCCTGCGACAAGACCTGAAAAGAGCGGCGCATGCGATGCCTGTGCAATGCCTAAACACAGAGGCAGGGCAATTAAGAATACTATAATACCGGAAACGATATCTTTTTTAAAGAAATCGAATGAATAAGAACTTGGTTTCATTGAATATGAAATGCACAGTTACCACAGGCGAATGCCTGAAATAATTGCTGTATTAAAACTGAATTAGAAAAGAATAAGAAACAAATAAAAACCCGAAGAGGGTCTAAGGGTCCTGTACCAGGTTAAAACAAGAAAATAGTTAACAATTTGGAGGAGGGCAGAGTATATCCCGGATATGATTGTCGGGTAACGATTCGTCATCCGAGAAGTTAAAAGGAGGATGTGAATTCGTTTCAAGTAATGACGAGAAATAAAGACTGTCCAAATATATGTATTCGGAATCGCTATAGTCTTCATCTGCGCAGTCGTCCTTAACTTCTTCAGACTGTTGTCCTTTTACCAATGACTTCCCTATTGCCTTTGCGGGCAAAAACTGAATAGAAAAAATCAGAATAAAAATAAAAGCAACAACTCTGCGCATGCCCTACAAAGAAACAAAAAAATATATCAACCTGTTTGCCGCTCTAAATAATATACTGTTAAATACCATCGCCCGAATACGCGCAATGAAAATGTGCTTTGTTGCCTAAATCAGGTAATTTTGCAATCTCTCTGAATCAATACGGTAACAATAGCATGATATTTTCGTCAAAACTTATAGAAGAGGCAGTACAGGAATTTTCCCGACTTCCGGGAATTGGAAAGAAAACAGCACTAAGATTAGTCTTGCAACTTTTGAAGACTGACAAGGAGGATGTTGACGCATTTACGGGTGCCGTTTCCAGAATGAGGCATGAAATTGAGTTTTGCGAGGAGTGTCACAACGTCTCTGATGGGCCAAAGTGTGTCATTTGTGCAAACCCGGGAAGAAACAGAAGTCAGGTATGTGTTGTCGAGACATTGCGCGATGTAATTGCAATTGAGAGTACGCAACAATATAGTGGTTTGTATCATATATTGGGCGGTATACTTTCTCCGTTAGATGGGATAGGACCTGACCAACTGAACATATCCTCTCTTTGTAAAAGGGTTAAGGAAAATGGGGTTACAGAGCTGATTATGGCTTTAAGTCCCACCATTGAAGGGGATACTACCGTGTATTATATAGCCAAGCAACTAACCGGTACAGACGTAAATATTACCACTATTGCTCGTGGTATAGCTTTCGGTGGGGAATTGGAGTATGCAGATGAAATGACACTTGCTCGCTCTATTGCCAAACGTCTGCCGATAGATAACTATGTGACGATGCAGGGTAAGTAAACCACAACTTACCGACTCAGTATTTTGGAATATCGTTTTATATCCACATCAGGCATAAGCGGTTTGCCATTGACAAGGTTTTCCGAAAACTGCCGAGCAAAATAAGGTGCAAGTGAGCACCCCTTGCCACCCATTCCGTTGAATATGCCGACCGATTGGTGTATCGGGTGAAAGCCGATAAACGGTTTTCTGTCAAAGTTGGCGGGTCGCAGCGCAGTTATGTGTTCAACAATAGTGTAGGGTAGCTTTAGCCAAAAATCGAGTTGCTGTTCTATCCTGTTTCTGAACTCAGAGGTAGGGTCTGTTGTTGTGTACTTCCAATCGTGCGATGCCCCCACCCAAAACAGATCGTCTTTCCACGGCACAATACTTATGTTCTGCTTATATATGTTGTTGCGCGGGAGGTCAGGAATAGCAACAATCAGTGCTTCCCCTTTATCCTTCGACCAGGGCAGCAGTTCAAAGTAAGGGTTGGTTGCCGCGTTCGCTCCGTCACAAAACAATATTTTGTCTGCCGTTATATTGTTCCATACAACAGCCTCATTTGTAACAGTGCAATCACTCAATGAAAAGTGTTCATTTGTCAGGTTGTTATTGGCGGTCAGATATTGCCCCCATGATTTTATTAGTTTCCGCAGGTCAACCAGCAAACAATCGTTGATACTGCCAATACCATAGTTGAACCGAAAATAAGCCTGCCATTGCTCTTCTTTATCACTAACGCTGAGATATTGCCCGTCCGCTGTCGCTTTTTCATTGAATGTGGTCCGTGTTTCCATTGTCGGGTGGAAGTCAAGTATGGAACACTCTTGCATTAAGGATGTTTGTAACTCCTGCCCGATGGTAGCATATTCATTTTGTGCAAACGGTAGCAAAGTGTCTATCAGCCATGTTTGTACCAAGCGTTTTCCGGTTACCGGGTTGATGATGCCCCCGGCTACTCTGCCAGCAGCGGTCGGATTACGGTTGTCTATGACAAATACCGATTTGCCTGCCTGCACCAGCTTGCGGGACAGCAACGTGCCACATAGCCCCTGACCGACAATTATGTAGTCAACCTTCATCATTACATTTCGCCTTGAAAAACAAAAACGGCAGGTCCGGTAAGCACAACGTTTCTGGCTGTGGTAGGCGTGTCTTTTTCAAAGGAGACAGTTAGTACACCACCCGGAGTATCTATTTGAGTAGTAAACGTTCCCAGCGTATGGCAAGAGGCAGCTATCGCCGCCGCCGTCACACCGGTGCCGCAGCTCATAGTTTCGTCTTCCACGCCACGCTCATAAGTGCGTACAGAAAGCTCTTTTTCATTCTTAAACTGCGTAAAGTTCACATTGATTCCCTCTTGCCTGAATTCTTCGCCATTTCTGAGCTTCCTTCCTTCAGTCGCCACATCAATAGGTGATACATCATTCACCCAGGCTACATAGTGCGGCGAGCCGGTATCTAATAATGTATATCCTTCTCTGATGTCCATGCTGCTTACGTCTTGCATTTGCAAACTCACATTGCCATCGGGTAGGATAGCGGCAGTGTGCGCACCGTCTATTGCTATAAAGGAAGTGGTGTCGGTAATAATACCCATCTGGTGGGCAAACGCCACGATGCACCTGCCACCGTTGCCGCACATGGTACTTTCTCCACCGTCAGAATTATAATACACCATCCTGAAATCATACCCCTCAGCATTTTCCAGCAGCATCAGTCCGTCAGCACCTATCCCGAACCGCCTGTGACACATGGCCGCAACCTGTTCTTTGCTTAGCTGGTAGTCTGTCACACGGTTATCTATCAGTATAAAGTCATTCCCGGTGCCATGATATTTATAAAAAGTCATTTGTTTGTTTAGCGTTAAGGTGTAAAGTTACTTATTTCGAGGGAGCGCAGATATCCTTACCCCCCTTTGCCACTGGATGATTTGTCGTCAACATGCAAAGTAAGTAATAAGACTTTGTCAATTTTGCATGCATGTGCGAACCTACTCATACACCAGCTTAAACGTATGCCTGTATCCGTCAATGATTATCCGCACTAAGTACATCCCCGCCGGTACGTTGTCGGTGTGTAGCGTAGTGGAGTTGTTCCATTGGGTTGCCGGGGTTGTGGATTGATAGAGGGTTCTGCCGGCAAGGTCTATTACGTTCAGCTTCATTTCCGTTCCTTGTTCTGCATTCCAGAGAATAGTAAATTCATTGTTAGATACCGGATTGGGGTAGATGTTCGTTGCAGCACCACCATTAACCCAGATAACAGTACGTATCGGTAGTGCTATTTCGCTTTTGTCATTCAGTACGGCAGTAAGTCGGTAGTGCAGCCGTGTGCCGGTGCTGATGCTGCCCGGAACATCGGTATAATAATACGCCTGCCCATACCTGTTTGCCGCTATACGGTTGTCCATCAGTTGAAAACTGCCATTATCTATTGCCCGTTCCAGAACATAATGGTCTGTCATGCCATCTATGTAAGATGTCCAGTCTACCATTATGAGATTACTTGTTACCATGGATGCGTTAAACTGTACCAGATTTTCGGGAACTGCGTCTGCACTCACTTTTCGGACAGGCGAATAGTAATAGGTGTCACTGCCTGTAAGTGTCCACTTTAGTCGGTAGTAGACAACCGGAGTAGCTGTAAAATCAACAGGTTCTGAATATTTGTATGTTCCCGGTATACTGTGCGTGGCATCTATTTGCGTGACAGCCACAAAAGCTGCGTTGTCATAGGAGCGTTCTAAGGTGTAGCTCGCGACCGCAGTGTCTATCAGCGAGTGCCAGAATGTTGTGGCTTTATCGCCGCTTCTGAACGCAAGGAAGTTGAGGTAATCTACACCAGCTGCCATGCTGTGGGTAGGTCCACCGTTATTGAACCAAAACTCTCCTAAGCGCGATGTATGAATATCTGCCCGGTATCCGTCAAAGTAGGGCACCCACTGCACTTGTGTGGAAGGGGTAAATGTGAACTCCCCTCCGGTATCGTCGGTTAGTGTGTTGTTTTCCGCTTTAGGATTATTGTCATTATAATAACTTGTCACGCCAAGCGAGTAGGCATCTTTTACAGGAGTGCACGATGCGCAATTGGTATCATTTACAGAAGCCAGTAGGTCTGCTTCCGGTAAGAACAGACTAAGAAAGATGTCATCTGCATTGTTTTCCGATTGTATGACATAATTACGGGGCAGGGTATATTGCGTACGGCTCGGGTTGCTGATTGTCTCTTGTGCGTATAAAGTAGCCGTTGTACTGCCAATAGATTGTGAGGGCTGTATAACTGTCATCACTCCTGCAGATGTTAGATAGTTATTTTGTTGGCCGGTTGCCGGGTCTTCAGTGATAACAATACTTTCCTTTGCAGGTAGTATCGGATGTTTGTAGTCAAAGATGTGAATATCATCCACTGCAATACCCTCCATTGTTACAGCCGGGTCAGAGAATAGCGCTAAGCGAAGGTGCAATACTTCGCCCGATGGTGGCTTGGGTAAGCGTATAGATGATACATGCCACCGAGAGAATCCGGCTCTGTTCCAGATATTGAAGGTAGAGTCATACCAGTTAAAGCCTGCTCCCGATGTGCCCAGTTTGCTCCAATCTTTACCGTCAAAGGAATATTCCATATAGGCGCCGTCGCACAATGTACCGCCACAGTTCTCTATGTCCTCAGCCATACTGAAACTGAGCATAGGGTCGTTAAGTCCGGAGATGTCATAGCAAGGTGTGTACAGATAAGACTTCTCGAGATTGTTGTAGATGCCGGATAGATTGCTTTTCCATGCTTTTGTTCCGCTTGCGGCTTTATTGATTTTAACGGAGTTGGGTGTGCCATATTCCCATGAACTTAAATATCCATCGGCATAGAACCCGCCGTCACCGCCTTCAAAGTTTTCGAGATAGGGGAATTGAGTGATTATTTTGCTATTCAGGAAGTTATAGCCTAGCAAGCTATCATTATCCGGATAGGTATCGCCGGTAGATTGTAGCCAGACATTTAATTTGTGTTTGCTGCCTGCCGCTATATTCAGCTCCTGCGGGAAAGTATAGTTTACAGATCCCTTTGCGGGAATCGCCGTTATTGACCCTGAATATACAGTGCCTGAGTCGAGGGCGTAAAATATTTGTATGTCGTGCAGCTCAGTATTTACGCCATTTTTTACTTCCACCGTCAATGGCACAAATGCGGGTAGCCCACAGTTGTTGGGTTGAGGTGATACAATGCTCGCAATCATGGCGTCATTGGTTACGGTATACATCTTGAAGTTATCAAAGGTAATTCCGGTGCCGTAATTGTAGGTTGCAATCAGCGAAGAATCGTTTTGTCCAAATGAGATTTGGGTACTTGTTGAGAAGTTGCTCCCACTATTTCTGACCAGGTCGGTAAGCGAAATTGATTTGGCACTTTGTATTACACCCGGATATACATCAAAGTTGTAGTTGTAGAAGGGCATCCAGCCATTCGTGTCAACGCCTCTTGCCGAAACAATGTTTCCATCATAGTTAAATGGCTTGCCATGAATAAGGTAGTCGAAATCGACTCTTACTTCATGGGAAGCAGTATCATAGCCGGACAGATTAAATGTGCCGGTAAAGCGGTTGCGACTTCCTTCGTGCATCGCCTGTTTTTGGTCCAGGCTTATAGAGCGGTTACCGCCAATAGTTATGTTGTCATACACGAATGAGCGCAATCTACCTGAGTCGTCATTGCTGTTGAAGTCCCAGTAATGGTTCGGTGAAATATCAAACGAATCGTGTGTTACACTGAATACTGGCAGTGATTCGAAATCGTCCGTTAACGGCGATGTCAGGTCAATAGGGTCATTAGGGATACATTTTAACGTATAGACGAGGGTGTCGTTTGTGGGTTCTGGGTCGGGTAGTGCGGTGTTAGTTATTGCTAATTGAAGCTGATAGTTGCCCGGCGTGCCGAACGAGAAACCCGGTATCGAGAGGTTGATGCTGCTGTTTGCCGGAATTGTATATCCGGGGCTTATCAGGGTTTGCCATGGCGCCCCGTTTACTCTGTATGATATGGTATAACTGCCACAGGCGGTTGTATATAGGTTTCTTAATCGTACCGATGCGGTTGTGGTAACTCCCTGTGCCGTAGAAGTAAGAAGTCGCCCGTCGGTGGGGTAGTCAACGCTTTCGATGGTTAGGTCACCAACAGAAGCCGGATTGCTGCAATCGCCGCTATTGGCGACGGTAGATATTGCGAGGCTGCGATAGCCCGGTAGTCCGTCCAGAATCGGCTGTACCGCTACTATCGATGTTTCCTGTAGCGACATGCCCGAAAAGGAATAGGTTGTGTCGGTAGTGGTATCAATCACTTTCATGTGAGCACCAACCTTTTTGAGCATCAGGTATTCCGATGCATTTGCGACAGGTGACCAATGTATATTCACATATCCGGGACATTGTGAATCAGAAAGCGCCGCAACGGGTTGTTGGTTAATTACAAATCTTTCTGATATTGCAACCTGAGGCGTGCCGTTTCTACGTAGTCGGATGCGACAATTACCCGAATTAATACTTGTTGGCATTACACCAAAGTAGTGTGCCGATGCAGGGGTGTTATTAGATAGCGGAATCCACACGCCACCATTGTCAAGAGATAGGTCTATACTGAAGGTATTGCCGTCCGGTATTGCATTCCAGAACACACGAAGCGAGTCGCTGTTCGGAAGCTGCACCCCACTATACGGGAAGGTAAGCGATACGCTTTTGGGTTGCATATCATAAGCAATCACAAAATGTTGTGGCCCTTCCGGTACATTGTACCCCGATACCTTAATAGTATAGGTGCCCGGAGTGGGGTTGTTTATTGTTACCTGCTCTACGTTATTCAGGTGGTCAGGTTTTTCTACCGCAGTATCCTGAATGTTAGCAACTGTTTTGTCTAAGCCTAATGGTAGGTGTGTTATTGAGGTTGGTGTGGTTACTGTAAGGTCAAGGTCGTTAATCAGCTGGGTTGCAGATGACGGGCTTGCCGGAATGTCGTGCCAGCATAGCATAACTTTAGCTTGTGCCATGCTGGCCGGAATTGTAAATGTAAAAGTCTTTCCTGTTCCGGTACTAACGCTACCTGTGTCGTAACGGTTACTATCAAGAATCGTCAGCGAACGACCAATATCCATCATGCCAAAACCGTAGCTGTAATCAGGTCCCGGGTTCCCGAGATCCATTGCGCCATTTAGTAATATTGTTTTCAGTATGTCTCCGCGTGGCTGCGTGTTGCCATGGAGTTGTTTGTATCGTTGCGTAAGTATCGTTAGTCCGCTCACTACTTGCGGCGATGCCATGCTGGTACCTCCGGCCCATCCGTAGGTGTCATTTCGCAAGCCGGAGTATACACTTGCGCCTACAGCAACAATTTCCGGTTTCATTCTGCCATCTCTTGTCGGTCCCCGGGATTGGTCCCAGGCTTGTTCTAAGTTGTGTGTTACACTGCCTACAACAATGTTGTTTTTTGCAGGCTGGTAACCACCGCCCATTGTTCCATAACCCGGTGCAAATGGTGGGCAGGTAAGCTCTCCGTCATTTCCGGCGGCAAATACGTGTTGCACCACCGGGTACTGAACGCCAAGTGTATCGAGAAATCGTGAATAGAGGTCATAGGTGCCAAAATAATCGCAGTCGTTTTCTGTAACCGTATAGGAGTTATTGGTAAGCGTCATATTGAAGTCCTTCAGCATGTCGCCCGTAGCAGAAAGTACAGAACTGAAAAAGAAGCTGATCATTGAAACATTGGGCGTCATACTTTGAGCTAAAGGATCCAGTATTGCGGCACCACCCGTTATGCCACCAATGTGTATGCCGTGATTGGTCAGTTGTCCGGGGTTGAAGTTGGTCGTTCTGTCTCTGGTGTCGGTATGGAATGAACCTGAAGTGTTATCTCCAATACCTATTGTAACTCCTTCTCCATTAAGTGAATAGCCTTTATAGGAAATGGGAGCTATCGCGCTGTTTCCCTTTACGGCAGGTATTGATTGTTTGTCAGTTGGTATAGCTACAGCACTCTTATTTACATACCGTATGGAATACCACTCAGCCAATTCCGTGAGCTTTGCTCTCGGGAGCGTTGCTTTATAGTAGCCGTGTTTTGCAATGCCATCAGGTGCTATGCTCCCTCCCAGAGCGGCGATAAAACTCTTGACTTCGTCCGTCGTTATATCGCCACATACCGAAAAAAGTACCTCTATGTTTTGTTTTTCATTGTTAGTTTTCCCCAGCAGTCTGACATCAACCTTCCACTCTGGCTGCATAGTTACAATTGCACGCATCGGCACATTGGTCAGTTTTGCTGCATTTAGGGATTGGCTAATGATAGCTGTGTACGTATTGTCTGGTATGTAGTCTAGCAGCGTAACCCCATTTGCCTTCAGAATATCTCGTTGCGCCTTGTCGGGTAGTGTAGAAAACTGTATCAATACCTGCCTTGGTTTATCTGTCGCCTTTGCCGCAGCCGTGTTACTCATCCATGCCGATACGTTGGGCTCAGGTACAATGTCACCACTCTTAAGGTGAATAGTAGGTACTCGTTTGCTGTCTTGCGCAAACGAGAGAAATGTGCAAAACGTAAGTAGGCAAATTAGAATTGACAGGGAGTAGCTATGTATTCGTCTTATCATGGTTTTTTATATAACGTGACTATTCGGGCTATTGTTGCATAAATATCACAATTTATCAGGTATTCACACAAAAAAATTGCTGTTCGGGTTAATCTCCTGCCATTGCAGATATTGAGGTGTGTACAATAACTATTTTAACACAGGACGCTAATGTGGTATGTTCGCGAATGAGTATCTTTAGGCAGACGCCGATGCAGGCTGAGTTATTTCAAATACATTTTAATATATGAGTCACCTTCCACCTCTGATTTCAGATCTCGGGCTAATTATGGGAGCCGCCGCTGTCGTCACGCTTGTCTTTAAGCGAATGAAACAGCCGATGGTTTTGGGGTATATATTGGCTGGTATTTTGGTAGGTCCCCACTTTCCATTGTTTCCTAGTGTTGCGGACACTGAGAGCGTCGAGGTGTGGGCGCAGATAGGGGTCATAGTGCTACTCTTTTGTCTCGGGTTGGAGTTTAGTTTCAAGAAGTTAGTCAGGGTGGGGGGCACGGCTTCCATCACTGCCGTTACCGAAGTCGGCGCCATGCTTTTGGTGGGTTTTGGTATTGGGCAGCTGTTAAACTGGTCGCTTACTGATAGCCTGTTTTTAGGAGCAATGTTATCTATATCATCTACAACCATTATCATCAGAGCCTTTGAAGAAGCCGGAGTAAAGGAAAAGAAGTTTGCGGGCTTAGTTTTCGGAGTGCTGGTAGTACAAGACCTGGTTGCCATCTTGATGCTTGTATTGCTGCCTACACTTGCCCTAAGTAGCCGTTTGTCAGGAGCGGCGTTGTTGTTTCCTGTAGGTAAACTGGCTTTCTTTCTGGTGTTGTGGTTTTTATCAGGCATTTTTTTTCTGCCAACTATTCTGCGTAAGGCCGGCAAGTTCATGAACGATGAGATGTTGCTTATTACGTCTTTGGCTCTTTGTTTTATCATGGTGATGCTTGCATCAGGTGCAGGATTTTCGCCGGCATTGGGAGCATTCATTATGGGGTCTATATTGGCGGAAACTCGCGTAGGGAGGAAGATAGAACACCTTACATTGCCCATTAAGGAGATGTTCGGAGCTGTGTTTTTTGTTTCAGTGGGTATGATTATCGACCCCTCTATTATCCCAAAGTATTGGTCAGAGATTTTGCTGATAACCGGTGCGGTACTAATCGGGCAGCCATTAAGCTCTATGGTGGGTGCGCTTTTATCTCGTCAACCGCTCAAGACTTCTGTTCAGGCAGGGTTTAGCCTCTCTCAGATAGGGGAGTTTTCATTTATTATTGCCACTATGGGCCTGACACTTGGCGTTACCGGTTCTTTTCTCTATCCGATAGCCGTTGCCGTTTCTGCGCTTACAACATTTACGACACCTTATATGATTAAGCTGTCAGGCCCGTTTTATCGATGGCTTAGCAACACATTGCCTCCTGCCTGGGTGAGGGCGATTGACAAATATAGCCATGATGGACAAAAGGTAAAACCGACAAGTGATTGGAATAGATTCTTGACAGCTTACTTGATACAGACTATTGTTTATACTATTCTAATCATCGGCATCACGCTAGTTGTATCTCATATAGTATTGCCTGCATTAGGAGAACATGGTAACACCCCTTACATGAGGATGGCGGCTGCAATAGTTACCATCTTGCTAATTGCACCATTTCTGTGGGCGTTGGCTATTCGTAAAATTCAACCAGGTGTCGCCTCTCGGTTGTGGAAGAACCGTTATTTCCGTGGGCCGATGATTGTAATGCAGTTGATAAGACTGTTTATAGCAACGATTATTTTAGGCTTCCTGGTGCACAATATTGTATCTTACAGATGGGCATTGGCTATGCTTATTGTAGGCATCGTTCTTTTGTTGTTTCAGCATAAAAGGTTGCGACTTGTGCATGCATGGGTAGAACGACGGTTTATGTCCAACCTCAACGAAAAGGAACAATTAGATAAAAAAGAGCGGGGTGACCATCTGACTCCCTGGGATGCGCACATTACCAGTTTTAGGGTGTCTCCCGGTTTTAAAGGTGTTGGGCTTACTCTATTGGAGTTGCAGCTGCGTGAAAAGCATGGCGTTAACATAGCTATGATAAAGCGCGGAGAATCAACGATTCAGGCACCCGTGCAACAGGAGCGGATCTACCCCGAGGATACGCTTTTTGTTATCGGTACGGATGACCAGGTTATCGCATTCAAAAGTTATCTCGAAGAGTTGAGCCCTGCACATACGAAGGATATTTTGCCCGAGGACGAACTGACGTTGCAACGACTGGAGATTGCTAATTATTCCCCATTGATTGGAAGTAGCATTAAAGAGTCGAAAATACGGGAACTTACAAAGGGCTTAATTGTGGGGATTGAACGGGGAGAGGAGCGAATTTTGAACCCTGATTCATCTGTCGTGTTACAGGCAAATGATTTGTTATGGATTGTTGGAAACACAAAAAGGGTAAGAGTTTTACAAAAAAACATGTCAAAATTCTCAGAGAAGATAGATACCACATATCTTGCAGAGCACTTGATTGAAAAAAAATAAAAATATATTATATGAGTTTTATTTCGAAGTTAAAGACAGTTGTAACAGGTTTAGTTGTTTTGGTGGCAGTAGTTGGGTGTCAACATAGAATGGCACCAACATCCACTTATTCTGGTAGTTATAATGCTAGTGATAATTCGACCGATTATGAGGTGCTCCCTTATGGCAAGGTTACTATGCCCGGAAAGTGGATAGCAGGGATGTACAATAAGACTAGTCGTAAACAGGTTTTTTATCGCGATGATACTACCACGTTAACCGTAGTTATTGCACCTTGCGCAAGCAGCCCTTTTAGTAAAGATGGAATGACCGGATATGAGTTTGTCCGGAATTATTACAAAGTAGAAGCGCAATATCAGACTGAGTTCTTTGAGCAGACACCCAAATTATTGGTGGAAGATAAGGAGAACCGATATATGCTGTGGATGGTTCATTCGGATGGTATTGACCAGTACTTTTTGTGCGGCGTTAAAGATTGTTCCTGCGATGAGTGTACATATCGTAGTTTCAACCTTAAGAACAGAAGACTATCAGAAGCGCAATCAAAAAAGCTGCTCCAGGACATTTTTCTTGGAGAAAAATAGTTTGTAATCACATGTCGGCAATTAGTTCGCAATCCTAATATATGGTTATTGTGATTATGTGTTAAAGAAAAATTCGCTGTACCTTTGCACCTTTAAATTTGTCCACGGCATAATTCCGGTCTTTTCGGGTATTTACTGTAGGGCACTTGTTTAATTCTATATTCAGCAGATAAATGATATTACCGATAGTAGCGTATGGTAGCCCCATGTTGCGCAAGGTTTGTGACGACATTACACCGGATTACGGTGATTTGAAAAAGTTGCTCGACGACATGTGGGAAACATTGTATAATAGTAATGGAGTGGGGCTTGCTGCGCCGCAAATAAACAAACCTATCCGTTTGTTTCTGGTAGATACAGTGCAGATTGTCGCCGACTTTAATGAAGAAGATAAGAAAGAGTACCCCAACGAAGAGCCAATAAAGCAGGTTTTTATCAACGCCCGGAAGATAGAAGATACCGGTGATATGTGGACTTACAATGAAGGTTGTCTAAGCATACCTAAGGTGCGGGAGGATATTCGCAGACAACAAAAAGTGCGAATAGCCTATATGGATGAAAACTTCAAAGAGCATGAGGCTGTTTTTCATGGCATAACCGCCAGAGTTATTCAGCATGAGTATGACCATATAGAAGGTAAACTTTTCATCGACTACCTGTCTCCACTCAAAAAACGTTTAGCCAAAAAGAAACTCGACGACATTTCGAAAGGGAAAGTTCGTACCGACTACAGAATGTTATTCAGCAAGTAATAGCATTGGGATTATAACTGAAATGGGTTTTCCTTATTCGGGAAAACCCATTTCATACATTGGTCACAATTATGGGGCAATTGCGTTCGTATCGCCTACCATTTCACGAATTTACGTACCACTTTTCCGGAGTGCCCGGAGCAAGAAATATAGTACACACCAGCCGGTAGTCCGGCAATATTGATACTGTTTGTTGGGCCAGTTATCTCCCGCTGTAATACTTGTTGTCCGACTGTATTTGTAATAGTTAGAGAAGAGAATAGGGCTCCATTTGTCTTTAACATAATTACGTTCTCAGCCGGGTTAGGGTATAGCAACACTTCCTGACTGGTATGGTTGTAGACAACATTTGGTTCCGGACACCCTTTGAGGTTCTGAACTGTGTTAGTCATAACAACATCGTTGTAGTCAAAGTAAATCCCTACACGGCTATAAACAGAAGCCCCTGTTGGCATGCCGGGTTTCAAGTCTGCAGTGTATATGAAAGCCCCGTCGTTCAATCCATGCCATGAGCTATCTAATAGTTTAATATTAGGGAAATCAAACTTCACGATGTTGTAGCCTCCGTCTGTATATGGGTATATATTCATAACCTCGGCAGATGACATTACCACTTTCACACTACTGGGGTCTATATACTCCGATAGTGTGTCAAGCACATATACATTGTGCGCTGTATCATTTCCTGTATTCTCGAAATGAACGGTAAATCGGAAATGTCTGTTCGTGTCGAAACAGCCCGCAGGCGCTACTTCAATGAGGTTGGGGTCGCAAGACGCCTTTACAGTATCAATCCGGATAATGTGGTTATTTGTTGTATCGCAATCTGTACCTGTCGTGGGAGTTATTATTATTTCTTCCACTACAGTGTCTCCCGCTGTCAGTAACGATGACCACGAAGCCCAACCAACAAAGTACATATCAGTTTGCGGAGTTCTGGCGGAGACTGCCGGTATTGTCCATGTCAGGGTAGGATAGACCCAGGATGACGGTGGGAGACGCCAACTTGCGTGATCGCTGTACTTAAAGCTGTATTTTAGTGTTACCGTTGCATCTGATGCTACACAATAATTGTTGCGAAGGTAAATGTGCCCCCATTGGTCATGTCGGCCGGTTACAGGTACAACAACATTTGCTTCAAGGTCTGACAAACTACCGGAGCCGCAACTAAGTCCAAAGAGTTGTGTTGAATAGCTGCCGGATGTAGTGGTTATTGTCGTCGTAATTACTCCCGAAGCAGGGCAGGTGGCCACCCGGCTTGCAGACACAACTTTGAATGTGTAAACAGTGCCGGTCGGTCCGAATGCCTTATAGTACATTCCGCTTGTTATGGAATAACTGCCTACCATCACGCCATTAGAATCCACTTGTAACGTAACCGGGATAGAGTTGTAGGGCTCGCTACTGCCCTGTGAGCAGTTGTTATCTAAGTCAATAAATAATTTTATCGGTATTGTGTTGCATTGCCTATGTTCATAGCTGCGTACAATGGAATCTTGTGGTATGTTGTTATAGTATAAAATGCGCTTTATCGAATAATTTCCCGCGGCCCGGTAGGGGTGGGTCGAATTAAGTTCCGAAGTCCAACCGGCAACGGAAAGGGACAACGAATCTTTTGTTCCGTCACCATAGAATGATTTTACGCGTAACAAAGGGGACACCCCATCTGTTTTAATAAAGAAGTTTGCCGACCCACAAGAACTCCCGGCTGCTGTTTCAATGCTATCCGCAATGATGTGGTACGGGTATGCTACAAATACAGGAGCGCTGATTGCAGAGTCGCCGCTTGCAGAGCAATTCACTTCGCAACTATAATAGTAAGCACCTGTGGGAGAGTGTGTGTAAGGAACGGTAGTGGCTCCCGGTATATTTGTCCAACCAGAGGTTCCGGTAAAAGAACGTTTCCACTGATACTGAAGACCCGAAGCAGATACACTTCCCGAGAGGTCTAACGTAAGGCTGCAGGCACTGCAAATGGTTGTGCTGGCTGTTGCCGTCCCCGCAACAGGAGTTCCGAAACAGATACACGAAGGAGAATATGTGATTTTAAAGCCTTCCGTATAGTGGGTTGTCCCGGCTGATGTGCAGGTAGCAGCGAATCTATAGTAAGTCGTTGCAGAAAGGCCTGAAAATGAGTAGGTGGCGGCAGTAGCCCCTGATATATCGCTCCAAGTTGTGCTGTCCGGCGAGGACTGCCATTGTAAAGTGATGCCTGTAGCGGTGTAGCCCGTGTCAGTAAGGATTACCGTTGTGGTGGTACACGCGGAAGGCGTATTGGGATAAGCCGTTCCGGCACTAAAGAGGCAAGGGCATATTGGTGTGTAGCTGATTTTTACTCCGGCTGAAAAAGCTGATATACCGCTTGAAGTGCAACTTGTTTTGCAACGAAAGTACTTGGTGCTGGTCAGCCCGGTAAATGAATAGGTAGTTGCTGTTGCTCCTGACACCGAAGTCCAGGTCACGCTGTCTGGGGATTGTTGCCATTGGTATGTTACCCCACCACCCATCGATACGCCGGGAAGGTTTATCGTAATGGCAGTGGTCGTACATGCAGAGGTCGTATTAGGGTCCGGGGTTCCTGAGGATGGCGTTCCCGAACATGCAAAAGATACAATCGGGGTATACGAGAACTTACGTACCGTTGCTCCGTAATTTGAGTAGTAAATATCCCCTCTGATGGGGTCTACATATATCAGGTATGCGCGAGCGAGGGCAGTCAGTGCCGGTACTCCATCGGCCGAACTACCTCCTCCGGACAAGACACCCGCGATAGTGTTGATTATGCCTGTAGATACGTCTACTCTTCTGATTGCCCTGTGCCAATCGGCAATAAATAGATTCCCTGCACCGTCAACCCCACAATTATGAAAATCTGAGAAAGCTTCGCTAGTTGCGGGGACGCCGTCTGCAGAGGAGGAGCCGCCACCGGCAACAGTATATATAAGGCCTGTCACTGCATCTATCTTTCTGACTTTATTCCCACCAAAATCTATTATATAAAGGTTCCCGGCTCCATCCATGATGATGCTTTTTGCGGAGCCACTCAAACGGGCATTGGTTGCAGGTACGCCATCTGCAGTTGATAAGCCTCCTCCTGCGACAGTCGATATTATTCCGGTTGTAGCATCCACTTTTCGTACCCGATTATCAGAGCCGGTATAGATATTGCCTGATGGGTCAACAAATACACATTGTGGGTTAACAGAGGCACTGGTTGCGGGTACTCCATCTGCGGTACTACTGCCACCTCCTGCCACTGTCGTTATAATCCCTGTTGTTGCATCCACTTTTCGAATGCGATCGTTTCCGTCATCTGCAATAAAAATATTTCCGGCTGCATCTACCCATATTCCTCTTATGCTACTGAGCTGAGCGCTAATTGCGGGACCTCCGTCCCCGGAACTGCCGACAACGCCGGTTCCTGCTACGGTATGAACAAGACCGGTAGTGGCATCTACCTTCCTTACTTTATATCCCGAAAATTCACCGTAATAGAGATTTCCTGACGCATCAACCGCTACACCGGAGGAGGTATAGATTCGTGCACTAGTGGCAGGTATGCCCTCAGCTGACGAAGTCCCGCCACCGGCTACAGTATATATTGCTCCGGCCTGTCCGAATGCAAAACATGAATAGAATAGTGCGAGTACTGCTAATAGGGTGGTGTGTTTTTTCATAACGAAACCTTGTAGTAAAGTGGACAGAATGGTAATATGTAAATATAAATTTATTTACACTAATACAATATTACGATTTTATTCTCAATCGGGAATTAGGAATAAATACCACTTTCTTGTGAGCTTTGGCTCTGTTCAGGCACTTAAACACACCTGGCGGCTACCATAATGTAGTTCAACGCTGCGTCAACAGCATCATTTTATAATGTATTAAGGTAGCCTGAGAGACCCAACAATCTGCTACTACATGCTAAGATGATGTAGATATTTAGATACAGATTTTGGTTATAAATTATTCAATTACTAGTTTTTCTGTAAAATTTATACTTGAGGAAACTACTTTTAGTAAGTAATTGCCCGTTGGTAAATTGTTGAGGTACACCGTTTTGTTCTTGCCGGACGGAGCAACAGATTGCACAAGCGCAATTCGTCCGAGCATATCTGTTACAGTAAACGTAGCAATTTCATCGTCTGGCAACCCGGTAATGGTAATGTGGCCGTTTGACGGGTTAGGGAAGATGTTGATAGACGAACTGGTCAAGCTGCCGACAGAAGATGGAGTAGAAGAAATTACTCTGATAACATTATTACTGTTGTCGGCTATGTAAACTCTTCCCCAGCCATCAGGATATATACAAGTGGGTGCTGCCAACTTAGCTGCCGTAGCCATGCCACCATCGCCGCTATATCCGTTAGTAGATGTACCTGCAACACGACTAATTAATCCCGAAGTGTTTACTACTCTTATATTATAGTTGCCCTGATCTGCTATGTACATGTTTCCTCCATTGTCGATAGCTACACTTGTCGGATATTTCATAGTAGCAGCCGTAGCTTGCCCGCCATCACCACTATTGCCCTCCATTCCATTACCAACAATGGTAGATATTGTACCTGTAGCGGCATCAACCTTGCGAATTACATTGTTAAACAGGTCTGCGATATACAAATTGCCAGATGCGTCAATTGCTACATCCGAAGGGTTGTTAAGCATTGCGATTGTAGCTGCGCCACCATTTCCACTATATCCCGCAGAACCATTTCCCGCAACAGTACTTACAATTCGTGTGCCGTTTGCAACCATTCTTATCGCATGGTTGCCGGCATCAGCTATGTATAGATTACCGCTTGCGTCAAGAGCAATACCCTGAGGCGCATTGAAGTTTGCATACTTTGCTGTGTCTGCATCTCCGGTATATCCCGAAGTGCCATTGCCGGCATAGGTACTGATAATACCTGATGGGGACACCATACGAATAACGTTGTTGCCAACATCAGATATGTATATATTGCCTCCGGCATCTGTTGCCAGAAATTCCGGCATGTTTAGTGTCGCCATATTTGCGTTACCACCATCGCCTGAATAACCGGGTACGTTTGTCCCCGCAAATGTCGAAATCACACCTGCAGTATTTACCCTTCTTACAACGTTGTTTCCTTTGTCTGCTATATACATATTACCTGCACCATCTATAACTACTCCTGTACAGCTATTCAGTTGTGCGTCTTTAGCTTGTCCGCCATCGCCACTGTAGCCGGCACCTGCACCGTTACCTGCAAAGGTGGAGATGTATTGCGCGTTTACAGAGAAAGAACTGAAAACAGTAATCAGCAGTAATAAAACAAAATTGTAATTTCTTAGATTCATAAAATATCGGATAAATAAAAATACAGTTCATAAAGATAGAGAATACGCCCCTTTCTGCAAGCGTTTTGTCAAATTTTGTTTCCCGGCCGTGTTCATCCGTTTCTGCAATGAAGCTAATGCATGTATTTACATCTGATAAGCCTAACTTTGCAACCGGATATACGTACACGAACTATATGAGCGAAATGGAACCGAAAACAATGAATCTGAATCAGGTATTCCAAATGTCCGGGATGGACAAAGGCCTGATGGATATTGCTGAAAAAGTACAGGTAGGGGAGCGAATAACAGAGGCAGAAGGGTTGCTTCTGTTCGAGAAAGGTGAGCTGGGTTTTGTAGGGGCACTGGCAAATCATATTGCAGAGCAGCTGCACAACAACCGCGTTTACTTCAACCGCAATTTTCATATCGAACCGACTAATGTTTGTGTATTTACCTGCAACTTCTGTTCTTATTCCCGTCAGTATAAGCATCGCGATGATGGCTGGGAGCTAACCATGGAGCAGATGCTCGACATTGTACGAAAGTATGACGGTCAGCCGGTAACAGAGGCGCACATAGTGGGGGGCGTGCACCCTAAAATGAATTTAGAGTTCTTCTGTGAACTCCTTGGCCGCATAAAAGAAATTAGGCCAGACCTGCACTTGAAGGGTTTTACGGCTGTGGAATTGGAGTATATGTTCCGCAAAGGCAAGGTGTCAATAGAAGAAGGGCTGCGTAAAATGAGAGATGCCGGGCTGCAATCGTTGCCGGGTGGGGGAGCAGAGATATTTGCACAGGAGGTGCGTGATGTTATTTGCGCCGATAAGGTGGATGGAGCCGGATGGCTGCATATACACGAGACAGCACACAACTTGGGTATGCACTCCAATGCGACAATGCTTTACGGACATGTGGAAACATTTGCACACAGGGTTGACCACATGAGCCAGCTACGTAGCCTCCAGGACAAAACAGGAGGTTTTAACTGTTTCATTCCGTTGAAATTCAGGAATGCCAATAACGATATGTCTCATATAAAGGAGTCAACAATTATTGAGGATTTGCGCCTGTACGCCATTGCACGCATATTTATGGATAATTTCCGCAACCTGAAAGCTTACTGGCCTATGCTGGGCAGACAAACAGCACAGCTAACACTCTCTTATGGTGTTAATGATCTGGATGGAACTATCGACGATACAACCAAGATATACTCAATGGCAGGCTCAGAAGAGCAAACCCCGTCATTAAGTACCGAGGAACTGTGCGACCTTATTTCGTCGGTAGGGAAAATACCTGTGGAGCGCGACACATTGTACAATCATATACATGTTTATGAGGCGGTTCAATAGTTAATAAATTAATCGGTTTTCTAAAAAATAGGTACAGATGGTCAGCATTGCAATAGTAAATGGTCCGAACCTCAATCTGCTTGGTAGTCGTGAGCCGGAGGTATATGGCGCTATTTCTTTCGAGGAGTTCCTTACCGGTTTGCAAGAGCGGTTCCCGGACGTAGCTATACAATACTACCAGAGTAATGTAGAGGGTGAACTGATAAACTACCTGCACGGTTGTATCGGAAAGGTGGAGGGGGTCATTCTAAATGCAGGAGGATATACCCACACGAGTGTGGCACTTGCAGATGCTATTGGGGGTATTGACATACCTACGATAGAAGTGCATATATCTAATGTGTTCGCCAGAGAGGAATACCGTAAAACATCTTATATCGCAAGCCGTTGTCGTGGTAGTATCAGCGGACTTGGGCTGGAGGGATATGCGCTTGCCCTGCAATTTCTTACAAGAAATCAGGTTCATTAAGCTACTGTTATTCATTGTATTCACGCCTGAACCGTTGCTTGAAATAGCCTTGCAAAACTTGTTGTTTAAAAATATGTGGCTATCGTTCAAAAATAGTTTTTAATTGTCGTCCCGCTTATATAATTTTGCCCTCGGAGAGATGGCAGAGTGGTCGATTGCGATAGTCTTGAAAACTATTGACTGTAACAGGTCCGGGGGTTCGAATCCCTCTCTCTCCGCTCTCAAGGCTTCACAGAAATGTGAGGCTTTTTTTTTGGCATTCTGCCACAAACGAGTGTATTTTGATTAAAGTCAGTCGGGAGACTGACCACCGGGTAAGTCGAAGTCGGGAGACTTCGCCTATCGGAGTGCAGAGTGTCTCTGCTTTTTACGGTTATGCTTTTTACTTCGTTGTGTTTAAAAGCTACGATATCAGATAGTTCTGATATCGTAGCTTTTAATGGGGCCATTATCAAGGTTCGAGGAGTTAGCTCCTATGAAATGAAACTGACGGCACAAGCACAGATATTTAATTTGGAGTGCAGTATGGGAGATGCATTTCGTCTTGGCGCGGGGCTGGCTACTGACTACTACCTCCCTAGGTATGCGTCATTTCATGCAGCATATATCGGCTCCTACTTCAATATACAAAAGCTACACGCTAATACGCTGGCAAAAGGAGAAAATAAGCTCAAAGGTTTTTCCCTTTTTGAAGTAGGTGGCAGACTACATATATCCGATCGTAATGGACTCGCCCGCCATAAACTAATCCTTTCTCAGCACACAGATTATGTAATTGGGGGAACCGTCACTACAACCAGATACTTGAAGGCTAAGTTTCCATGCAGGCGGATTTTTGCGTTGCGTGGCGGACTCTATCTCAGCAATGCTCCTGTATCTACGGATATGAACAAGAGTGAACTAGCTGTCGGCACATATGGCGGAGTTAAGACAAAAGATGGCACGGTACTTTCTAATGTGTATTTTACGAATGCCTATACCAAGGGTGTATATCTTGGTCTGTGCGACCTTTTCAATATGAGTGTGCGGACATCATATGGCGGTAGTAACTACAACTCGAGTTTGCTTCGCGAGCTATACGTAGATGTGATACTTGCTAGTACATCCTTCGATCCTTTTTCGGTAGGGGGTGTCTCGTATGAAGTTGTCCCTAATACCACCGGTAGCTTTCAGACATCGAATATGGGCTGGCGCGCAGGTAAGAAAATGATGTTTACCCGCAGAACTGTCAATTTGGCTTTTAGCCTTGAAGTTGGTAGCAGACCAGGTGTATACAAGGCGGGAGCTTATTTCGGTTGTGGTATGAGCGTTGCATTTGTGAAGTAAGACGGAGGTGCCTGAGTAGTTCAGGTATTGAGGTGCACTTTAGCTTTCGCAACGCCTATGTTACAGAAAAGGGATTACACCTTCTGTAATCCTACTCCCGAGGCGACAGGCGATATTGTCTGTTGTCGTTGTTTGGGATCCACAGTTTTTTCATTTGTTTTAATTTGTGTTTCTTCCGAATCTTGATTTTGCCTATCTTTATCGGTTTTTTTGTTCCTGGGTTATTTTTTGATAACTCTATGTAAATCAATATTTTGTAAAATTCGGTGAGTGTATTCACTCTCATTTCTTGCCCGCATTTTGCTGCTTTGTCCGTTTTGCTTAGAGTTTGTTCGGTTGAGATTAAAGTCAGTCGGGAGGCTGATTGCCGGGAGGTCGAGGTCGGGAGGTTCCGTCCATTGGGATTAATTGTGTATATCGATTGTAATGCTTAATTGTATTGTTGTCAACGCTATATAGTTGTCGCAGCACTTGCCCTAAGTGGATTCGTGACTTCGAATTGTAGTGTTATATCGAACATAATTGAAATAAAATATTATCTTTAATAATACAAAGGTGAATTTGGAGTGAGTTTTGCTCGATTATTTAAAGATAAAATACGGTAAAGTGGAACTCAAAAGGATACAAATTTGAAAAGCAGAGCCATAGCCGTACTTCCGTTCATGAATATGAGCACCAGTGTTGATAACGAGTACTTCAGTGATGGAATCACAGAGGAGATTATAAATGCGCTGGCAGGAATTGATGGAATTAAGGTGACGTCCCGTACGTCTTCGTTCTTTTTCAAGGGAAAGAATATTCCGATTACGGAAATAGGCAGGCAACTGAACGTGGCTACTATTTTGGAGGGTAGCGTCCGATTGTCAAAAGATGTGGTAAGGATTACGGCTCAGCTGATTCAGGTAGAAGAAGATTTTCATTTTTGGTCAGAAACCTGGGATAGGAAGTTAGATGACATCTTCGCAGTACAGGATGAAGTATCTATGGCTGTTGCTGAAAAGACACGTGAACACATTGGTCACTTTGAAATTGGTGCAATTTCGCACAGAAAGAATAGTGATGTCGGTGCCTATGAGCTGTATTTGAAAAGCAGGTCCAATTTCTATAAATTTCAGAAGAATGACATTCTTTTTGCCATTGACCAAATTCGTGGGGCAATAGCCTTGGAGCCAACATGCCCCTTTTATCATGCATCCGAAGCTATATATTATGGATATTTGGGGTTGATTAATGCAGTACCCGTTCAGGAGGCTTTTGCGATATCGAGAGCTGCTGCAGAAAAAGCGATTCAGCTTGATTGTACTGACCCTGAGGCAAATTACTCAATCGGAATGGTTAGCTATTTTTTCGAGAAAGACTTAGACATGGCTCAATCTTATCTGAATCTGGCTTTAAAATACCGTCCAAATTATGTCAACGCTCTGTTAGGCGGATCGGTAATAGATGTGTTAACAGATCATCCGGATAGGGCTATCGAACGAGTAAAAAAGGCGATAGAAATAGACCCACTGTCACCGACTAACATATATTATCATGCGGCTGCATTGCTCCGACTAGGGAGGTATGAAGAGTCGCTGGTTGAGGTGAATGCTATTTTGAAATTAGTCCCACATCATACTAACTCTTACTGTTTGAAAGGTACTATTCTAACACGTCTTAAAAAATATGAGGAGGCACTTGCACACTATGAAGCAGTGCCATTGAACCCCGATAAAACTGAAGTATATTATGCGGGAATCGGCATCGTATATGCGACCATGGGCAATCTTTCCATGGCAAAAGAATACTTGTCGAAAGTGTTGCTTGCAGCGCAAAATCTGCACGTAGCGTCCGAGGAAAATGCTGTTGTGATAATCAACATATACTTGGGGAATCTTGACCTTGCATTTGAAGAAATCGCCAACGACATTCAAGCCAAAAAGTACTATCTGAACTTTTACAAAGAAAACCCCGCTTTGAATCTTTTACTGGGAGACCCCAGATATAAAATCTTCGATAGGGTATTCAAAACCGACGGCATATCTTTCCAATCTGAACAATCCGGTGAAACGAAACTGTTGTCTGGTCTGAGTGAAGAACCGGTGAACAAAAAGAAGTCATTGTTGGAGGCGGGTGATGTGGAGACTAGTCGTAGTCAGTTACTTAAGTATATGGAAGTAGCATCCCCTTTTTTAGATCCGGATTTATCGCTCCGCGCCTTAGCCAATGTTTTAGATATGCACCCAAATCAACTTTCATGGCTACTCAATGAACGTCTCGGTAAAAATTTCAATGAATTTATTAATCACTATCGTGTTGAAACTTTTAAAAAATTGGCGAAAGACCCTTCCAACGCTAATGTCACTGTTTTAGGGTTGGCATACGATAGTGGCTTTAACTCCAAAACGGTCTTCAATACTTACTTCAAAAAAGAAACTGGTCTTACCCCTAAGCAGTTTTTGAAAGGTTAGTTCTCCAGCTAAATCATGTCGCTTTTTGTTCGGAATTGTAATTCCGAACAGCTTTCTATGATTCCGAACTTCTGCGGTCGGAAGTCAATGCATCTTTACATTCAGAAATGAAACACAATTGCTAACGATGGCATTGCAAACCCATTTGTCAGTTTAATATCACATAGAGGTAAAACAAAATATCAAATTTAATCATGAAAACTAAAGGCATATTGTTTACGGGTTTATTACTTATTCTTGGAGCGCAGAATGGTTTCTGTAGAAAAGATGTACATCCGGATGTTAGCCCTGAAGGCAAAACGCAAGGGGCATTATCACGTTTTATCTATAATGAGAAGGTCGCCTTGAAGGTTGACTACTTCGGGGAGTTGGTGCTGCATCCCGGCCTTTGCTTAGGGGTGGATTATACATTGATAAGGAAGAACCTGGTAATCGTCCACTGGGACTCAGAATTTGGCGGTTATTGGCATAAATGGAACAATTCCGCGTTGTTTCTCAAAACAAGTATTGGTACGCGATTTCCTATCAAGTCGATGTTCGTTGATCTGAATCTGGGCGCCGGCTACATGCATTCTTTTGTCGCAGGTACTATTTATCAAAAATCTTCAGATGGTGGCCTTGAAAGAGCAGCGAACCGGGGTCATTCTCATTTTATGCCCGGCACTTCACTATTATTTGGCTGGGCTGGTAACAAAAAGAAACAGCATCCCTGGAGTTTTCATATCGGGGCCGAAATTTATTTGCAATCATCGTTCAATCACATTTTCCTACCTCATGCTGCCGCAAAGGTTGGCTTTACATACAAATTCAAAGAACAATAATTATGAGACGTTTAGTTGTAGTCATTGCACTATCTATTTCTTTTATGATGAGCTCCTGTCAAAAGGAAAAATTCTACAAAGGAGACCACTTCTTTATCAGCAATGCTGGCGCAGAAATGCCTGTATATGTGAAAGGTAATATCGAGTCCGGTGTTTTTATACTCTTCTTGCATGGAGGGCCCGGAGGGAGTGCTTCGCTGCCCTCGTTTATGCCAGTGTCAAAAGAGCTGGAAGGCAATTATGCATTTGTGTATTGGGATCAGCGTGGGTCGGGGCTAGCGCAAGGAAACCCGGACCCAAGTACGTTTACCGTTGAACAATTTGTGGAAGACCTTGATTTGGTTGTTGAAGGCATCAAACTGAGACACAATAATCCTAAGATTATATTTTATGGAATTAGCTGGGGCGGTGCCTTAGGTAGCGCATATTTGAGTACCGGCAATAATCAACAAAAAATTGATGGATTTATATGCATGGATAGCGGTCACAATCTCCTTGAAGGGATACCTAAATCGGTCATATTTGTTAAAAATTATGCGCAGAACCGAATTGATGCAGGCATCAACGTGCCCTATTGGACGGAAGCACGGGATTGGTGTGCAACTGTTCCTGATATGACGGTCAAGGAAAACTATTTTAAATACGATGAATACCTGATTAATACAAACGCATATCGCAAGGACCCCAATCAAAATGTGCAAGGACCGGAAGTTGGCGCCTGGGGGGCAATGAACTCCTATCTGTCTTTATCCATCTTCTTTAATGGTAGATATCTAGCACCAAGGTTCAATATATTAGAGCTGAATCTCAGTAAGGAAATGGCAAAAATCAAAATTCCAACGTTGGTCATTTGGGGAAGGCATGATGGTGTGAATACCATTGAGATGGGGTTTGATGCATTTAATAGCATAGGTGGTTCAGGGTTTACTAATAAGCAAATGGTAATACTTGAAAATAGCGCACATGAAGGGTATATGGAAGAGCCGGAACTATTTAAAAGCGCTTTCCGGCGTTTTGTAAACAATCTTCGATAATTGTAAGACATATCGAACCCCCGATCGACGAAAAAACTTCATAACGGTACAACATTAGAATAATACAATACCAATAAAAATGGAAAAAATAGACAAAAAAATAATACTCTCCACGCTGTGGATATTTCTGGTAGTGAATTACATTTTTTGTGATGTCTTTACCTTGTTTTATGCACCGAATCTCCATCAATTTTTAACAGGGTTTGTTGGTGGCATGGAACTAACACAGGGCTTCTTACTAACTTTTGCAATAATCATGGAGTTCGCAATGGTCATGATAGTCTTGTCAAGAGTTTTGAAATATACTCTAAACCGTTGGTTTAATATCGTTGGAGGACTTGCATTCACATTAGTTCAGGCCGGAACATTAATTGGTGGCGACTTCACTATTCATTACCTCTTTTTTAGTTTAATAGAAATATCAACAACACTATATATCGCCGGGCTGGCGTGGAGTTGGAAATACAACAAAGCAGTTTAAAAATTTACAGCAATTATGAAAAATGAAAAGGGAACAGCATTGGGAGCCGCATTTGGCGTTGCAATTGGAAGTGTAATAGGTGTACTAACAGGTAACCTAGGTCTATGGATTAGTTTGGGAGTGGCTATTGGCGCGGGAATTGGTATTTCTTTCCGTCAAAAAATGAAAAATAAAGATGGTGATAAGAGCGAATGAGTGAAATTACTTTTTGTTATGCTCTCACTCCTTCACTGATCAATTTTGGATAAAGCCACCAAGGCTTCACAGAAATGTGAGGCTTTTTGTTTTAGGGCATTCTGCTTCATACGAGCGTATTGAGATTAAAGTCAGTCGGGAGACTTCGCCCATCAGGGCAGCGGAGAGTTGTGCTGTATTTTGTTGTAGGCTAAACCGGCGTATGGTGGGTGTACACGGCCCTGCGTCATGCCAAATCCTTTTGAGAAGGTCTACCTCTCCTAAATCACAAAGACCCCTGAAAACGAATGAAGCTGTTTGGAGGACATGTTTTATCCGTTAGCCTTATAAGGTGCTATGATAGAATGTGTCCTCTTCCGCAGCCTCGACCCAGGTTAAACGCAGACAAAATTGTAAGCGTTACTATGCCAGTTGTGAAAACACCTGTTTTTCAATGTCCTGTATTACCTTTTCAACCGCTGTTAAGTCTGCAAGCCCTAATCCGTTCAAAAATCGTGTAAACTCTAAGGAACTTGTATGAACCTCTTTCCAAGTCAATGTCACTCCGAAGCCCATAAGAGCTGAGGTACAAAAGTACGGGTCCCCGTTTGGCATGTTAACCTGCACATATATTGTGCCCTTCTGAGTTTCGAGGTTTATCCTAAGAATAATAACGTACCGTTGAATGCCTTGTAGGGTCACATACGGAAGTCGCACAGTTAGCATTTCGCTTACAAGGAATTTCTCTGCGCTTGTCAAATTCTGATCTCTCGATAGGTTTTCCAGAATCCTTTTGGGCCTGCCGCCTTCTAAGTCCTTTTTTGGATATAACGAATGAACAATCTTGGTGCCTCTATATAGTATGAGGACGAATTCCTGTGTCTCACCACTTGAACCTGTAAATCTTGCTGACTTGCCAACATGCTTCACAAATAGTTCCCCATCGGAATGCTCTTTTGTGTCTATTTCGCCATTTACGAAAACGTCATCTGCAATCATTACAAAGTCGCTTATGGGGATGGCCGAACCTGTGAACTTGCTTGGATTACCTTGCGCACCTTTGCCAAAATGGTTAGCAAATGAGTAGTAACTATGCCTATTAAGAATGTGCTCCCAACCTGTATCCGCATTGCCATGAAAGTGAATCAATCCAGATGGAGAAACAGAGCGGACATCATACCAATTACTGGTCATTGCTGCCAATACTCTCATTCTCCATATGGGGTCTCTGGCTTTTGCATTTATATGCTCAATTAGCTCCTTAGTAAGATAATTCTTCTTCAAGACCATAATAACAATCGATTTGAAACACGGTATACGAGCAAACTAAGTTAGTGAAAATTCAAACGTGTGTCCCCGTAGTTAAGAGACGCTACGCAGCCCCTTGGTGGGCTGAAAGTCTGCTTTTGCCAATAAGCAGATTGTATTAGGGGCGAATTAAGTCATTGGCAATATTTGTTAACCGTACTCAGGAGGTCACACTCAAGTAATAAGCAAGTTTCCTTTGCGGTCACACAGAAGAGATGGCAGAGTGGTCGATTGCGATAGTCTTGAAAACTATTGACTGTAACAGGTCCGGGGGGGCGAATCCCTCTCTCTCCGCCACCACGGCTTCACAAAAATGTGAGGCTTTTTTGTATTAGGACATTTCTTAACCGCGAAAGAGCAAACGTTTACAAACGATTAGTCAGACTTGTTAGTGCCAGTCTTTATGCTGTTTACTGCATCTTCTTTGTTTATCATGTCTTTAACTATGATGTCTAGCCGGGCGGTAGTTTCGGTAATGCCATCAATGACTATTTTATTGTTGGGGTCGGCATAGTTGTCGGGGTTAAATACAGATACTAATCCTAAGATTGTTGCCACTTCTCCTCGTACACCATGTGAGTGCATGTAGGCAATGTCGCCCATGGTAGTTTTTTGTTTTTCTATACGTTCCAGATGTCGCTGCCTTTCTAATGCCAGCTGTTTGTTTTGCTTTTTCTGATTGTATAGTTTTCGTAGTATTATGGTAACCGCTACAAGAAGCCCTGCCAAAGCGATTCCCATAATTATTTGCTCGTTCCGTTTTTGGGCGACTTTAAGCCTGTCAATTTCTATTTGCTTATCCTTGAGTGCCAGTTGCCGTTCGCTTTCGAGCGTTGCCAGTTTTGTTTGGTTCTCCTTTGAGTAAACAGAATCTCTGGTAATGGCATGTTTTCTGAAATAGGCTAGTGCTTCCTTGTAATTTCCGGATAGCTCATAAGCAGCGGACAGGCTTGCGCTGAACTCAATGATGTTGTCTAACTGTCCTATTTCTTCACTTAATTTAATACTTCTAAGAAAGTAGTCTATTGCATTACTTAAGAGAATTTGCTTGTTGCCGGGCGGCATGTTGCTTGCATGCGTATCTTCTGTACCGTATTCATTGGCCGCAGTCAGGTATACAGTCGCTATGTTGCCGAGGTTGATAGCCATGCCACCCTTGTCGCCAATGCTGTCAAATAGCTGGTAGGCACGTTGGTCATACGCTATTGATTTATTGTAGTCATTCAGCTCTTTGTACACATTTCCTATATTGCCGTAGTTGTGGGCTACACCACTTATATCGCGTAGCTGCTCAAACACTTTCAGTGACCTGAAGTCGTATTCCAGTGCCTTGGCATAGTCCTTCTTTAAAGAATAAATGATACCAATATTCCCAAAATCGCCACCAATGTTAAAGCTGTCTGCATTTGCGATATTGATCGAGAGCGATTTTAAATTATACTCCAGTGCTTTCTGGTAGTTTTCCTGTACCTGATACACGTATGCGAGGTTGCTAATAACGTTTCCGTAAACGAGTGATGTGGTATCGGCGGGGAATGTGTTGATGGCTTTGTGGTAGTACTCAACAGCCTTTACATAATCTGATTTGTACTGATAGTTCAGCCCAATTGCACTGCAAGCTTGCAATATTTCTTTATTCAGTCCTAGGTTTTTGGCTAGCTGCAATTCCTCTTGCCCATATTTAATACCTGCATCTGGATTGATAGTTTTATAGCTGAGCGACAATGCATAAAGCACTCGTACTTTATTAGGGTTTTCACCCAATTGGGGTAGCTCTTTTAGCAGGCTGTCTATCAAAGCTTGGCCTTGCAACTGAGCGCGGGAAATTGCCGGCTGTGCAAGCAAAGTTATCAAAAGGAACAACCTTAAAATACGGGACATGATTAGATAAAGGTATTAAATCTGATTAACTTATACCCCTTGACCATGAATTACATTCGGAACGTCATATTGTCTTTCCTACTCGTTTGCTGAGATCAATAATGTAGACAAAAAAAGCGCCCCCGTTGTCGGAGACGCTTGTCAATCAGGTTGTGTGATTGGCTACTTTATAACAATCAGTTTCTGCGTGCGGGTTGTGCCGTCGTTGTTGATACTTACAAAGTAAATGCCTGCGGCAAAATGCTGAATGTCTGTTGTAAACGAATTCTGTCCTTTCGCTACATTCACCTTTTTGTGAATCAGGTTTCTTCCGGACATGTCTGAAATGTTCATCATTGCTATACCGGCTTTATCGCTGTTGATAACAGCGCTAAACGAACCGGAAGCAGGGTTAGGGAACACTCTGAATGAGTTGGGTTCTGTAACCGAATTAACTGCTACACCTATCGGACCGTTACTGCCAATAGTATTAACCGTTGTGTTGGTCACGATAGGTTCGTTGTAGTCAAAGTAAATCGAAGCTCTGTTTTTGAATTGCGTACCAACTGCAAGCCCTGGTTTAGTTTTTATGGTGTAGGTAAACATACCATTGCTGCGCAAGTCGTCAAAAATCTGCGGCGGCAGGTTGATGTTGTTGAAGGTAAACTTAGCTACTTTCACAGAACCGGACTCTTGCAAAGTTACCTGACAATGTGCTGACTCATAAACAGGATGTAGTGTCGTCCAGTCAAGGTCGCTGTCCAATGTATCGATAACTACTATGTTTTGCGCGTACCATGTGCCTGTGTTCTGGAAGTGTACCGTGTATTCCAAAACGGTATCGGTAGCAGCAATGATACCATTGGCACCTGTGCCTTTAGGATATACTTCTTTGAAGTTTGGGTCATAAGAAGCAACGACGGTAGTATTGTGGTTACGCACATTGTTTGCCGGAGTGTAATCATCAAGCCATGTGCTTAGCGGTCTGTTGTAACTTACAGTATCCCGGAAGTTAACAACGGTCGCTGCAGGTATGTTAATAGGTGTATTATACCTTATGATGAATTCGCGAGATTCTCCGGGAGCCAACGGGCTAATTGTTGTGTCTGTATATAGGTATGGGCTGCCTGAAAATGCTCCCGAAGGAACAAACATGGGCGAATATAATTGTCCGTCGGCCTGATAGGAAGTCATAACAGAGTCTTCTGTAACAGTACCTTCATTGATAATAATTAATTTCTCAATAGCAACATTACCAGGAACCGGCAGGCTAATGCTCGACGACGAGATGCGCATATTGTGTATTGGTGTAGATGTATTAGCGAAGTCAATTGTATGTACACATCCTGTGCTTGCTGTTACTGTTACAGGAATGTCGTTTAACTGGCAAGGGGATAACATACGATACGGGGCAAGCTTCTCTGTTATTGTGTATGCGCCTGACGGAACTTTGAAAGAATAGTGACCGCTTGCATCTGTATAGGCATACCCGATTCCTGAGCAATACACCTGTACGTGCGGTATTCCCATTTCTCCGGATCCCTGTACGCAGTTGTTATCTACATCGTCATAAATTGTTCCTTCTATTGTACAGTAGCAGCTTGTTTCTGTGGCATCGTAGCCAACGTAGGCACGTGTGCTTCTTGTACAGCCTGTAGCATCCGTCACATGAAGGTAGTAGTAACCGTGATTAAGGCCGGTTATGGTAGATGTTGTGCCCCCTCCACTCCATCCGTAAGTATAAGGAGGAGTGCCTCCAAAAGGAGTTGCGGTGATAGCCCCGTCATTAGCGAATATACACGTCTCCTGACTAACGGATAGTCCAACACCGACCGGAGATACGGGAGTTAAGTCGTAGCCGTGTGATTTATGGCAGCCCATCGCGTCTGTAACTGTTACACTATACCGTCCTGCCGGTACGCTAGTAATAGACGGCGTTGTTGCTCCATTGCTCCAGAGGTATGTGTAAGGTGTTGCGCCTCCAGCGGGCATTACGCTGACGCTTCCGTCAGACAGTGTGCACATCGGGCTGGTGGCGGAGAATGTTGTTGTTAAAATATTTACAGGGTTGATTGTTGCCATGCCGGTACGTATACAGCCAACCGCATCCGTCACTGTGAATCGGTAAGCACCGGGAGCCAGAAGTGTTGCTGTAGTTCCGGTATGTGCCGGTACGGTGTTCCATACTATACTGTAAGGAGCTGTGCCACCCGCCGGAGTCACCGTCGCATTGCCGGTAGGGCTAGTGCACAGGCTTGGCGAACTGGATACAGTAACTGAAATTGGTGTTGCTGTACCAATACTTCCCCCTGCACTGCCAATACATCCGTTTGCATCTGTAACGGTTAGATAGTAAGCACCGCTCGGTAATCCTGTTTGTGACGCAGTCGTTGCACCGTTGCTCCAATTGTACGTATATGGTGCAGTTCCTCCTGAAACAAAAGAGGCAATAGCACCATCTGAAGACGTGCACGATGCAGGAGTAGGTGTTAGTGGTATGCTGATTACAGTGGTCTGTGGTACGAAAACCGTGTTCGCAGTGAATGGTGTTAAGAAGGTGTCTCTTGTTGCCCTGCATCCAAATGAATCGGTAATCTCTACTGCATAGTTGCCGGTTGAGAGTCCGCTAATAGATGGAGTCGTAGCTCCGTTAGACCATAAATAGCTAAGAGGTGGTACCGCACTTGGGTCAACAGCACTTACAGTAGCAACCCCATCTGTGCAGTTTGCAGGAGTAGCCGTAACTGTAGCACTAAAAGAGACGTAAGGCACATTTGCAACAGCACCATCTGCTCCGGTGCCGTATACGCAACCGGAGGCATCAGTAACGATAACACCGTACCGTCCGGCATGCACCGATGTTGAGCTGCCGGTAGCAATCACACTTCCCGTGCTTGCATCGAACCAGCGATACGTATAAGGTGCTGTGCCGCCCATGCCTGTTGCAGAAACAGATCCGAGCGCTGGGCATATCTCGTCTGTTGTAGTTGTCGTGTAGGTTAAAGGAGGCATACCTGGAAAAGAACCGACAGCACTGCTAGATGTGCCAACAACTAACACAGATACAGGACCTCCGCTATAACCTGTAAGGGCATCGGACATTCCGGTAACAATATGCGTAATAGTTGTAGAAGGTGTTCCATGAGTTGTCCATGTAACATTAAGTGGTGGTGTGAGCCCGGAGAAATTGGCAGTCAATACGCCATCATTATTACATGGAGTCACAGGCACACTAAAACTTACTGTCTGAGCAATAGACGACAGGGATGCCGACAATAATAAAATCAATGGGAAAATTTTCTTCATTGTTCGTTTGTTGAGTTCGTAATGATTTCTAATGCCTTGTGACTGTAATGCTCAACAATATCTGTCGTATTATTTCAGTCAATCAATGCATTAATCTGTAAATATAAGCAAAGATAGATATTGACTGTCGTTTTGTTGACAAGTTGATTACCGTTTCATCCTCCTTTTCCTGTTTAATTAGTAACTGATAAAGATTGGTGTGCAGCAGCAATCGAATTGCTGCGCCGAAATCGACGGAGTTTAAATATGGTTATCAGGTGGTAGGTAGTGCGTTTGAGCAGCTAATTGGCATTTTGTGCAGCCGAGTGGTTGAGTATAAAAAGCTCCGCGGGACTCAATAAAATTTGGTATTTGTCCGCAACCTTCGCTTTGGTGTTGCCGAAAACGTATTCGAATTTGTGTTATAGGGTAATTGTTTCAATGCTGCTATCGTTGCGGGCTATTAAATTATTAAAATCCAAATATAAATGAAGAGTATATTGCCTGTTTGCAAGTAGCTTTTTATGACCTTATTGGTAGTTTGAATTCAAGTTTTTAGTTTCGTATTTTTCCTAATAAATAAATTGCTATTTTTATTATAATGAAAAACAGTATGTGTAATAATATTTAATTGCGATGTAGTTGTTTGTTAAAAATATTTTTTAGTTCTAATTATTTTGATAAATTTAGTCTTGATTATTAACAGTTTACATTTCATTTTTAGTTATTGTTGGTGCGTTTAGTCGTGTTGTGAATTGTTTAGTATAATTGTTGTAATGTCTTTTGTGTTTTATTAATAATTTAAATTGGCACTGTATAGTAGGTTGTTAGTAGTGTTTTAGATGATGCTTTTTTTGTCTTATTCTTCGTTTTTAATTTAGGATTCAATAATCAATAAAAATTACCGTTATGTACCAGGTTTACAAATTGCGACAGCTATTAAAGTATCTTAGGGTCAGCATCGTTTTTTTTCTTTTTTTCTTTGCTAATGGGCGTGTGACGGCTCAGACGAACGTGGCCTTAACGGCAACCGCTACCCATTCTGGGGGCGGATCCACCACTTACGGTCCTGCAAATTATAATGACGGTACTATAGCAGCCCACTCGGGTTGTACAAGTTCTGCAACGCCATGGGGGTGGGTGAGTAGCAATGGTTGGATTGAGTATACTTGGTCTTCAGAAGTAACGTTTAATAAAATTGTTCTTTATAAGAGTAATCGACCTATGACAACCTGTCAAATGCAATATTGGAACGGGTCGGCATATGTTACATTTCTAAGTTATTCCGGAAGTACCTGTACGCAAGATTCAGTTGAGTTCGATGCAATAACGACAACAAGGTTGCGGTTTAATACTGTTGCAGGCAGCAGCAACCCTAATCATCGGGAAATACAAGTATGGTTGACAGCACCTCCTCCGCCAACGATAACGGGAACAACGACTTATTGTGAAGGAGGTACAATCTCTTTAACAGCATCGTCGGATGCGCCTGACGCGTATTATGTATGGACAGGTCCTTCGTCGTTTTCATTTACGGGTGCTACGATGAGTTTAACTTCAGCAGCGCTCTCAAATGCGGGCACGTATAGTTGTACAGTAGCTTCGGGTAGTACCGGCGCTGCGTCTGACCCGGCTACGACGGTAATTAGTATTAACCCTAAGCCATCTGTATCCACCGGAACGACCGAAGTTTGTGAAGGACAAATGTCAACGCTGGTAAATGCTACTGGTGGTGGTACATGGATATCCGAAGATGGCGGTGTTGCTTCCGTTAATTCGGGTACTGGCGAAGTGACGGCTATAACAGCGGGTACTGCCAGTATTCTGTATCGGTTGACTTCAACCGGTTGTGAAAGAAGTACTGTCGTTACTGTGAATCCATTACCGGCACCAATTACCGGAAGTGCAGGGGTTTGTTTTGGCTTTTCCACAGATTTAGACAACAGCGATATTGGTGGTACCTGGAGTTCGGGTACGCCGGGAGTTGCGACTGTTGATGCTTCAACAGGAGTAGTGTCAAGTTTTGCAGTGGGGGTCGCGCCGATAGCTTATACGCTTTCGAACGGTTGTCAGAGAATTTTGAATGTTAGCGTAAACCCATTACCCGAAGTGACGGTTACACCAACTGGTCCGACTACTATTTGCTTGGATGAAACGACATCTGTTTCAGCGGTTTCCCCGGATCCGCTTTTTGCTGTGTTGTATCAAAACTTTGAAGCCGGCTTATCGGGATGGACAGTTGACAATACAACAGGAGGTCCGGCCAACTTCTGGCAAATCGTAAATACGGGTAGTTCGGCAGCAGGTATAGCCGGTGATGGAAGTCAAATGGCACAGTGTGCGCCATTCTTCAGTTTGACGGGGTCTATACTCACATCGACTTCGTTTTCTACGGTTGGGTTTGGTTCTGCGACACTCTCGTTCAATCAGCATCTGCTTTCTGATGGTTCGGAAACCACTGTGTCTGTTGAATATTCTGTTGGAGGAGGTCCGTGGACGACTCTTGCAAGTCAGGTCGGAGACGTTATCGGTTCGGGTGCCTGGAGTGCCGGTTCGCCTGAGTTCAGTATGGCGTTGCCTGCCGGTGCAATTGGTCAATCAGATGTGAGATTGCGTTGGAATTATAATGGTGCTTCTTTCTGGTGGTACCTGGATAATATATCTGTAGATGCTGCGTTGCCTGCTTCTACTTTTGAATGGAGTGGCGCATTCGGCTTGTCATGTACTACCTGCACTAATCCTGATGTGACACCAACCGGAACTGGTGCCAATACTTACAATATTACAGTTACAAGTAGTGCAGGCTGTACAACAACGGAGGATATTACAGTAAATGTAAATCCATTGCCTAACCCTATTTCGGGCAATTTGAATACGTGCGTTGGTACTACCAATATGTTGAGCAGTACGTCAGCCGGTGGTACATGGAGCAGCAGCAATCCTGCAGTAGCAACCATATCCGCAGCCGGTGCTATGACAGGAATATCAACAGGAACAACATCAATTACTTATACATTATCTACGGGATGTAAGACTATTTCGGTAGCAACCGTGGCTCCTGCGCCTGCAGCGATTACGGGTATGCCTACAGTTTGCGAAGGTCAGGCAACGGCATTGAGTCATAGTAGTATTGGCGGTGTATGGAGCAGCTCCATGACATCAGTCGCTACTGTTAATAGTTTTGGAGCGGTGAGCGGAATAGCAGCTGGAACGTCAATGATTACCTATACACTTCCTTCGGGTTGTACGGTATGGCAACCGGTTACTGTAAATGCGACTCCGGCCGCCATTGCAGGTGCGGATGAGGTTTGTTCTGCTTCCTCGGTTACGTTTACTAATGTTACCTCAGGTGGATTCTGGAGCAGTAGTTCGGCTGCAACAGCGTCAGTTAGTTCAGCCGGAGTAGTAACAGGTGGTGATGCAGGAATAGCAATTATTACTTACACAATGCCTACATCATGCTATGTAACGAAGCCGATACAGGTAAATCCGTTACCCGCTACTATTGGCGGCGCGACAGAAGTATGTGTTGGTAGTACAGCGATGGTAACAAACAGTACTTCCGGCGGAACCTGGAGCGGAACGGTTATTCCTTTTGCCACTGTATCTGCATCAGGAATCGTTACGGGTTATGCTGCAGGCGTGATCACTACTACGTATACATTGTCTACGGGTTGTCAGGTGACGCATCCGTTTACTATAAATGCTTTGCCTTCAAATATTACCGGCCTCACAGAAGTATGTGAGGAGGATTTAATCGCACTGAGCAGCAGCCCTTCGGGTGGAACCTGGTCAAGTAGCTCGCCAACGAAGCTATCTATTGACGGTGGCTCGGGAGTAGCGACGGGTGTGGATGCCGGTGTTGTAACAGTTAATTATACGCTTTCGACCGGTTGTAGCCAATCAACTACAGTGACGGTAAATGCACTGCCAGAGCCGATATCGGGTACAGCAGTAGTATGTAATGGCGCTACCACAACGCTATATGATTTCACTCCGGGTGGATCATGGAGTTCAGGTAATATTCTGATTGCAGATGTAACACCTTCCGGATTAGTAACAGGAACGGGAGCGGGCCAGGCACAGATATCCTACTCTTTAAGTACGGGTTGTCTGAAAACTCAGATAGTAACGGTTAATCCACTTCCGGGAGCAATAACGGGTACATTCTCGGTATGTGCGGGTTCGACAACTACGTTGGGTAATCCTGACGCAGGCGGCATGTGGAGCAGCAGCAATGCATCTGTAGCTTCCGTAGATGCAGGTGGCGTAGTTACCGGCAATATGCAGGGTATGGCGACAATCACTTACACTTTGGTTACAGGTTGTATGATAACACAAGAGGTGACGGTTAATCCTTTGCCGGGTACAATCAGCGGCCCATCTAGTGTGTGTGAGGGTTCTACGATAACTTTAGGAAATAGTGCTACCGGTGGCTTGTGGACATCTTCTACACCGTCTATCGCGACAGTAAATGCGCTTGGTGAAGTAACGGGACAAAATGCAGGTACAACAACAATAGTATATACATTGCCAACAGGTTGTGAACGCAGCAAGGTTATAGCAGTAAATGTGACTCCTGCAATTCCATCGGGCGGTACATCTATATGTATGGGTCAGAGCACCACGCTGAGCAGCACACCTTCCGGCGGTACATGGAGCAGTGGCTCTGTGGTAACAGCGACCGTAACGGGCGGTACAGTAACCGGAAATACTCCGGGCAATACAACAATCATGTACACATTGTCTACTGGTTGTAATTCGATGACCGCATTCACAGTAAATGCACTACCCGCAAACATTACGGGTAATCGTCAGGTATGTGTTAACAGCACCACGTTGCTGAGCGATGCAACACCGGGCGGTACGTGGAGTTCAAGTGATCCTATAGCCGCCACTGTAGATGGTGCCGGTAATGTAACGGGAATGAATAACGGAACATCGGTAATTACATATACATTGCCGACAGGTTGTATGCGCAGTAGTGTGGTAACGGTGAATCCACTGCCTGCACCTATATCGGGTGTGCTGAATGTATGTTCTGGTTCTTCAACAACATTGACAGATGCGACCCCGGGCGGCACGTGGAGCACAAGTGCAGCATCAACTGCAATGGTAGCATCTTCAGGTACCGTATCCGGTGTTAATGCCGGATCTGCGACAATATCGTATACGCTACCAACAAGTTGTTATTCGGTAGCAACCATGATAGTAAATCCGTTGCCATCAGATATTACGGGTGCCACTGAAGTGTGCGTTGGTTCATCAATCTCGCTGTCAAATGTTACCCCCGGTGGTAGTTGGATGTCTATGTCTCCGGGCATAGCGTCTATAGATGGCAGCGGGGTGGTAACGGGCAACGGAGCAGGAATTGCTGTAATCGTTTATAGTTTACCAACAGGCTGTCAGAAATCAATGTCTGTTCTGGTAAATCCACTGCCTGCAACTATAGTAGGCAATACAACCATATGCGAAAATACGACAACGATGTTGGGAAGCGCAAGTGCCGGTGGTACGTGGAGCAGTAGCGATGTAGCCGTAGCGACCGTAAATGTATCCGGTGTAGCGACTGGTTTGTCAGCGGGCTTCAGTATCATCACGTATACGTTGCCAACAACATGTAAGACAACACAATCGCTGATAGTGAACAGCTTGCCGGACGTAATCGGCGGAGACGCGACAGTATGTGCCGGTCTTACCACTACATTGACAAATACGATAGGCGGAGGTACCTGGAGTGCAGCTACCGATGTGGCAAGGGTAGATGCTTCAGGTGAAGTTTTAGGCATCGCAGCAGGTACAACGACCGTTACCTATGCTATAGGTAATAGTTGTTATCGCACAAAGGTAGTTACGGTAAATCCGCTGCCGGGTCTTATTGCCGGTGTAAAATCTGTGTGTCCTGAAAACACAACAGTACTGAGTAACTCCTATCCTGATGGAACATGGACCAGCGACAATAGTGTAGTGGCAGGTGTCAATGCAACAACGGGAGTAGTAACTGGCGTTACGCCGGGTGTTGCCAATATCACATATACCTTACCAACAGGTTGTATGCGCAGCAAAGCAGTTACAGTACATGCGCCGGTTGAGCCGATAACAGGAACTCTGCAGGCTTGTAAAGGAATGACGACGACATTATCGGATGTTACAACCGGAGGGGTATGGATAAGCAACAATACATCAGTTGCAACTATTGATGCAAGTGGTGCTGTGATGGGTGTTGAAATAGGTACAAGTCGTATATCATATGCAATGCCGATAGGATGTGTTTCAACAACTGTTGTGTCTGTAAACGGACTTCCTGCAAACATTACCGGAGCATCCGGAGTATGTGAGGGTTCTGTTGCAACGCTTAGTGATGCAACAACCGGAGGAAGCTGGACAAGCAGCGATGATGCGATAGCAACAATAGATGCAACCGGCTTGGTGTCAGGAGTTGCTGCCGGAAGCGTTACGATAATGTACACAGTAAATGCAACAGGTTGTATGAAGTCACGAACAATGATGGTGAATGCATTGCCGATGACACAGACTGTGACCGGAGGCGGAAGCTATTGTGCAGGTGGTATGGGTGTTTCTGTTGGTCTTGATGGAACTGAATCAGGAGTAAGCTATCGTTTGATGAACAGCAGTAGTTCGGTAGTGACGATGGCTGGTACAGGAAGTACGTTAAACTTTGGTATGCAGACTGCCGGAGGTATTTATACTGTTGCTGCCATGACAGGTGCCGGCTGCTCAGCAATGATGTCCGGCGATGCGACAGTAGTTGTAAATGCATTAGTGACGCCATCAGTAGCTGTAAGCTCAGACATGGGAGACGAAGTATGTGATGGTACCCTGACAACGTATACGGCAACAGGAGTTGATGGAGGCAGTTCGCCTACTTACACATGGAGTGTAAACGGTACTGATGTAGGAGCTACAGATACTTACTCGTACACACCTGCAGACGGTGACGATGTAGTTGTGCGCTATATGAGCAGCGAAGCGTGTCCGTCAGTAGCTGAAGTTTCGGCGATGATTCGCATGCATGTAATTGCCAACGAGACACCATCAATATCAGTGATGTCAGTAAATGGCGATTCACTATGTCAGGGAGATATGGCGTACTTCAACACGACGATAGCGCATGGTGGCGATGCTCCTTCATACACATGGATAGTAGGAGGAAGTATTGTTTCAACAGCAACAGGTTCCAGCTACAGCTACATGCCTACAAAAGGCGAAACAGTAGTATGTCGTCTGAACAGCAACTATGCATGTGTCACTGGTAACAATGTTTCAAGTAATGTGATCAACTTGCGTGTAGACAGCCTGTACATTCCTGAAGTAGAGGTTATTGCTCATCCTGGAACTATAGTAGAAGAAGGCCAGCAGGTAGAGTTTACAACTGTTGTAAGCAAGGCCGGCGATGCGCCAACTTATCAATGGTTTATCAACAATGTAGCGATACCCGGTGAAACAGGAACTACATTTATGTACAGTGAGTTTAACGATGGCGATTCTGTAACGTGTAAAGTTGTTGGTACCGGACATTGTGGTAAAGAGACTATCAACTCGGTAGTATTGAGTGTAGGTCCTGCAACAGGAATTGCACAGACAGGCTGGAGTGCAAGTGATTTTCGCCTGATGCCGAACCCAAACAGCGGAACGTTTGTTCTGTCGGGCAATCTTGGCAGCGCAGCTGAAGAGACTGTATCTGTACAGATAACAGACATGCTGGGTCAGGTAGTATACAATAATGTACTACGTGTACAGAATGGTAGCGTAAATGAGCGTATATCGTTGAGTGGAGCGCTTGCTAACGGTATGTATATGCTGAATGTAAGCAACGGTGCTGAACGCAAAGTATTCCACTTCGTATTGAAGCAGTAATAGCTTTTAATTTACATTTTAAGTCAAACAGGGTGCGAATTATCGCACCCTGTTTTGGTTAGTTTAAATCATCTTAGTGTAATATTTAATTACAAATGGATGCAATTATATTAAGTAATTAAATATTTTAATTCAAATTCTATTTAATATGTAATGGTGTAATTCAATACTTATTTTTTTCTGGCTTGCAAAGCGCCATCAGAAATATTTGTTTAATTGAATTATTGATATTTAGGCGGTTATAGTTCATTGTTTTGTTTATGTTTGTTTTGTGCTAATAAATTAACTGCAGATTAATAATGATATTTTATTTTAAAAATGTCAGCAGATTAACTATTTTAGCTATCAATAGAATCAGATATATTGCTGGTATTAAACAAGTAGAAATCTATTATCAAATATAAAAGTGTAGTTATGAAGAAACTTTACATCCTGTTGATGATCAGCTGTTTAAGCTTTGTTTCATCCGCACAAATCACATTGACTTTTGAAGAGACTTTTCCCGCAGGGACTGCATCGTCTGCCCTGTGTTCTTCATGGAATGCCTACCGGGCAACGTTGCTTGCTACTCACGACTATACCGGCTTCAAAATGAGTGGAAGTGCGGACGTAACCGGTATCACGTGTACTAATCCTACCGTTGCTGCTGCAGTAGCAAATGCATTGAGGACGGCAGGCACTTATACCGGGTCTTCAGATGGTCAGACATGGAGCGTTGGAAATTGTGGAGGTGTTGCTTTAAGTAATGGGCCTCTTTGTAGTTGTGGATCTGATTATGTGATTAGACCATGTATCGCAAATAGTAATTGGGGGGGCATGGGTACAGCAAATTGTGGCGGACCAACGCAAACAATGAAACTTGAGTTCTTCTATAACCCTCCTTGTTCTGACCCCCCGGCAAGTACCGGTGCAATGTCTATGTGCATTGGAGGAACGAGTACATTGTCAAATACGGAACCCGATGGCACCTGGAGCAGTGGTGCAACCGGAGTTGCCACCGTTGATGCAACAACCGGAGTTGTTACAGGGGTTTCAGCTGGTACTGCGTCCATCACTTACATGGTTCTTGGTGGATGTAAAAGTTCTGTTGTAGTTACAATAAATGCCAAACCAACGGTTGCAAGTATTTCGTCTTCAACACCAGTTTTATGTGCCGGTGATGATGTTACTTTTTCGTCTGGTGCAACCACAGGTACTGGTAGCATCAGTTCTTACAATTGGTCAGGGCCAGGTGGTTATACTGCAACAACATCTACTTCTTCGGTTGTGTTTACAACCTCTTTACCAACAGAAAGTGGTGCCTATAGTTTGACGGTAACTTATCCCGGCAGTGGATGTGTGAGTAATCCAGTGATAACTTCTCCTGTTGACGTTCAACCTACACCGGACGCTATTTCCGGTCCTGCGGGAGTTTGTGTTGGCCAGACGGCGACATACAGTAGCACAACACCCGGCTGTTTATGGTCCTCCGCCAACCTTGCAATTGCCAGCGTTGCTTCAGGTTCAGGGGTGGTAACAGGAGTTTCCGGAGGTTTAGCAACAATTATATGCACAGGTGCAAATTCATGTAGTACTACTCGAGTAATAGATGTAAATCCTAATCCGGAATTGACCGTTTCGGCAACGGGACCCTCAACTATTTGCATGGGAGAAACAACATCTATTAATGCGGCGTCTCCTAATCCTACATTTGCAATCTTAAGTCAGAACTTTGAAGGTGGCCTATCGGGTTGGACAGTTGACAATACAACAGGTAGTCCTGCCAACTTCTGGCAAATAGTAAATACGGGTAGCTCGGCAGCAGGTATAGCCGGTGATGGAAGCCAAATGGCACAGTGTGCACCATTCTTTAGTTTGACGGGGTCTATACTCACATCGACTTCGTTTTCTACTGTTGGTTATGGTTCCGCAATTTTGTCATTTAATCAGCATCTGCTTTCTGATGGTTCGGAAACCACTGTGTCTGTTGAATATTCTGTTGGCGGAGGTCCATGGACTACTCTTGCAAGTCAGGTTGGTGACGTTATCGGTTCCGGTGCATGGAGTGCCGGTTCGCCTGAGTTCAGTATGGCGTTGCCTGCCGGTGCAATTGGTCAATCAGATGTGAGATTGCGTTGGAATTATAATGGTGCTTCTTTCTGGTGGTACCTGGATAATATATCTGTAGATGCTGCGTTGCCTGCTTCTACTTTTGAATGGAGTGGCGCATTCGGTTTGTCATGTACTACCTGCACTAATCCGGATGTGACACCAACCGGAACTGGTGCCAATACTTACAATATTACAGTTACCAGTAGTGCCGGATGTACTACAACCGATGCAGCGACAGTAAATGTAAATCCATTACCTAACCCTATTTCGGGTAATTTGAATACGTGCGTTGGTACTACCAATATGTTAAGCAGTACGTCAGCCGGTGGTACCTGGAGCAGCAGCAACCCTGCAGTAGCTACCATATCCGCTGTCGGTGCTATGACAGGAATATCAACAGGAACAACATCAATTACTTATACATTATCTACGGGATGTAAGACAATTTCAGTGGCTACAGTAGCTCCTGCGCCTGCAGCGGTTACGGGTACACCTACAGTTTGTGAAGGTCAGGCGACGGCGTTGAGTCATAGTAGTATAGGCGGTGTATGGAGCAGTTCCATGACATCGGCAGCGACTGTTAATTCTTTTGGAGCGGTGAGCGGCATAGCAGCTGGAACATCAATGATAACCTATACACTTCCTTCGGGCTGTACCGTATGGCAACCGGTTACTGTAAATGCGACTCCGGCTGCCATTGCAGGTGCCGACGAGGTTTGTTCTGCATCATCAGTAACGTTTACTGATGCTACTTCCGGTGGATTCTGGAGCAGTAGTTCAGCAGCAACAGCGTCAGTTAGTTCAGCTGGTGTTGTAACAGGCGGCGATGCAGGAATATCTATTATTACGTACACCATGCCGACCACATGTTATGTGACGAAACCGATACAGGTAAATCCGTTACCCGCTACTATTGGCGGCGCGACAGAAGTATGTGTTGGTAGCACAGCCATGGTAACGAACAGTAGCTCCGGCGGAACCTGGAGCGGAACGGTTATTCCGTTTGCCACTGTGTCTGCATCAGGAACAGTTACTGGATATGCTGCAGGCGTGATTACTACTACATATACATTGTCTACGGGTTGTCAGGTGACGCATCCGTTTACGATAAATGCTTTGCCTTCAAATATTACCGGTCTCACAGAAGTGTGTGAGGAAGATTTAATCGCATTGAGCAGCAGCCCTTCGGGCGGAACCTGGTCAAGCAGCTCACCAACGAAGCTATCTATTGACGGTGGCTCGGGAGTAGCGACCGGTGTGGATGCTGGTGTTGTAACAGTTAATTATACGCTTTCTACCGGTTGTAGCCAATCAACAACAGTAACCGTAAATGCACTGCCTGAACCAATATCCGGTACAGCAGTAGTATGTAATGGTGCTACAACAACGCTATATGATTTCATTCCGGGAGGATCATGGAGTTCAGGAAATATCCTGATTGCAGATGTAACACCTTCCGGATTAGTTACGGGAACCGGAGCTGGTCAGGCACAGATATCCTACTCTTTAAGTACGGGTTGTCTGAAAACACAGATAGTAACGGTAAACCCACTTCCGGGAGCGATTACCGGTATCTTCTCAGTATGTGCGGGTTCGACAACTACGTTGGGTAATCCTGATGCAGGTGGCATGTGGAGCAGCAGCAATGCCTCTGTAGCCTCTGTAGATGCAGGTGGCGTAGTTACCGGCAATATGCAGGGTATGGCGACAATCACTTACACTTTGGTTACAGGTT
>JAUHYD010000003.1 GCA_030426665.1 Bacteroidia bacterium
GATAATATTTAGTTATCCGTTACTCAGGTAGCATTTTCTGACATTGAAAATTTTCTTCGGGGGTGTTTGTCAGTCAAAATTGCCTTTTGTTTTTCCCCATTTACATGGGTATAAATTTGGGTTGTCATAATCGAACTGTGCCCCAAAATAATTTGAATATATTTTATATCGACACCTTCTTCAAGCAATTGAGTCGCAAGAGAATGACGAAAGATATGAGGTGTTATGTGCTTATTAATAGCTGCAGCTTTGCTTACATTTTTTACAATGGATCTTATAGATTGGTCGGAAAGCTGATTACCAAGTCTATTTACGAAAAAGGTTTTTGTTGAAACATCTCTATAATTCTTTGCTAAGTTTGAATACTCATAAATAGTTGAAACCATCTCTCTATTGCAAATCTGTATAATTCTCTCCTTATTCCCCTTGCCAATTACTTTGATAAACCCAGCTTCTAAATCAATATTGTCCTGCTTTAAGTATGATAATTCAGAAACACGCACTCCTGTCGCGAATAGTAATTCAATAACTGCAATGTTTCTTATTATCTCGAACTTCCTGTAGCTTGACATGTTGGCTGCATCTATTTTAGACGAATAGACCGTTTGGAAAATCTTTTTCACTTCTAATTGAGTCATTACTGTCGGTAATCTCTTCGGTTCTCTTACTTGAAATCGGATCTTACGAAAAGGATTCACTGTAATTTTATCTTCAAATTCCATGAAGTTAAAAAACGCCTTAAGTGAAGCAATTTTTCTTTTTATTGTTTTGGGCTTGTAATCTGTAATTGTATGAAGATATCTTCTTAAAATACTTTTGTCAATTTGATCCACATTTATTTGTTCATCCTCACCGACAAAAAAACGCACAAATTGTGTCAAATCAATTTGATAGCATTTTAGAGTCTTATCAGATAGTTTCTTTTCGTGTCTGCAATGTGAAACAAAATCAGCAATATCTTTTTCTAAAGTAGCCATTTATTTTTTATTGCAAACGTAGTATAATCTCACTCGTCGGGTATGTCGAATAATAAATACATAATGCAATATTTGAAAGTTATCACCCTTAATTGCCAAAAAGGGTATCAACCAAAATTCAAGAATTTCCTAGAAAATATCGTTGTATATGGCGAGTATGATTTTATATTATTACAAGAAGTCACATCAAACGTGTTGCAGATTATAGAAGAATCGGCCAATTCATATAGCTATTTAAACTTGCCTAATGAGGATGTGTTTCAAAATAGCCCTCTTTATATTCTTTATAGAAATAATATATTTTTAGAAAAAGGTGCATTTCTTTCATTTGCCAAAATACGCCCACCGGCATCTGCACGCATTCCATTTGGATTGTTATTGGGGAAGTTTCGCATTAATAATACTTTTTTGATAGTTGGCACAATGCATCTCAATTCAGGGATTAATTCAAAAATTAGGCTTCTCGAATTGGAGGCTGCAAAAGAAAAAATATTAACTTTTGTCGAATACCCTATATTGTTTGGTGGCGATTTTAACACAGCTTCTTCTTGGGAATTGCGAAAAAATAAGAAAGTTCTTTCGCCAGAGTTTATCCACACAAATAGTGCAACTGGCACTACACTAGATAGTCGTTTTACTGAATATGCACCCAACATGCTTAATATATTTGCGCGAATATTATCTTGGCTTGGAATTAGCATAAAGTTTAAAACAGACCATATTTTCATAAGCAATTCGTTCAAAGACTATCTCTTAACCGCAAGAGTTCTAAAAGATCGCGTATCAGACCATAGCCCCCTTGAACTAGAAATAGAAAGGTCTAGGTTTAGCAAAGAAAGAACATCTACTAAACAAATGAGAAAAGCATGAGCCTAAACACTTTCCTTGATGCACTGGAAAGGAAAGTACACGAAGCCAGAATTATTGAGGGGTACGGGGATGCTTCCCCGCAAGATTGCATCTCGTCATAAGAGCAGATTACTATCAATCGCCATGGTGAGATGCAATCTTGCAAAGCGCCCGATTTCCCTTTATCCATTTAAAAAAAGTACCTTAGTAAAAGAAAAAAAATCAAGTATGCTTAGCCAAGAGGACTTATATAAGAGTATTTATAACCAAGATTGGTCAGCAATCATTAATTTATTACATGGCAATAAAAAAAACATAACTAGCGATCCCATGTTAGCATATGCTGCGGCTACTTTTGAAAATGAATTTTTCAGCAAAATAGATAACATCGCAAAGGAAGACCGAGCAATTGTCGAGATTTTAGAAAATATATACATTCTACATGTTGGCAATTTTTATAAGTTGTCAAAGGATAATCACACATGTTTGATTGTTGAGTTGGTAAAACGTAAACAATTGAATGAAGCATATGGGTACGCTACATTGCTACCCGACGAAGAAACATGCAGAACCACAATTAGTAGGTTCAAAATGCAACATCCCAGCGAAGAAGTAATGGTGTCTGTTACGCCAACTATGGAGTGGTTTAAGTCATACAATATGATCTTTGAACTGATTAATGATCAAAATGATACCGCAACTTATTTCAGTGGCCCTCGGTTTATAAATACGGTTAGAGAATTTCAACCATATTTTCCCGATTATAGACAATATATTGACCTGCGGAATAGTGAAGGAAAAAGCACAACCAGAAAAATATTCTATTACGATATTCTTGCTAACATGGAACCGGATTTGCGGATAAAAGTCATAGATCGTATTCTTGAAATGGTCAGACCATTCCAAGAAGAAAAGGTGAAAGCTATAGATATTCAATTGGGAAAAGTGCAGGTAATTGATATTCGCGAAAAAGTCGGAATGTCAGATTACCAAGCACCACCTCAATCGCCAGTTGTTTTTATCTCTTATTCATGGGACAACGAGGAACACAAGCAGTGGGTTTTAAAGCTTGCTGACAGGTTAGTCGGCGATAGCATTCATGTACTCCTCGATAGATATGATTTGAGAGCCGGTAAGAGTATCCCGCATTTTGTTGAAACCTCAATAAGCAAATCAGATAAAATTATTATAATATTTACATCTAACTATAAACTGAAGGCGGATAAACGTGCAGGTGGTGTTGGTTATGAATACTCAATCATGAATGCCGATCTATACAAAAATCAAACCTCAAACGATAAAATAATACCGGTTTTGCGTTCAGGAACTATTAGTGACAGTATTCCAACATTCATGCAGCAATTTATCCACATTAACATCACGAACAACGCGAACTTTGAAAATAGCTACCGGGATATTCTAAGGGAAATCCGTAATGAGCCAGAAATAGTAAGACCGCAGTTAGGAATTAAGCCACAAACATAAAGCATGTTGATGGATGAAAATATTGAGAAAGGTAAGTCAGGTGAATTGTTTGTGTCTGCACTGGCAACAAAGACCTTTTTTAGCTATTGGTGCTTTGAAAATCCCTATGAGGCTACTCTCAAAGGGAAGGAAATATGCGACTTATTAGTGCTCTTCAGGGGGACTTGTATTATTTGGCAAATCAAGAATTATACGTTTAAGGAAAGTCATGACAGATATTTCAACAAAACAGTTAAAAAAGGGTGTGACCAGATTTCAGGGGCGGAGCGGAAATTATATGAGTCAAACAAGCCGGTTACATTTAAATATGGAGTTGAAGGCAACCTTTTTACTTTTGACCCGCTTGAGTACCCAACATGCATAAGAGTAGTAGTTCATCTTGGAGAAGGCTATCAGTATCAGACACTTGGTAAAATTCTGGCGGCAAGTGGAAAATTTGTCCATGTTTTAGGCAGGCTAGATTTTGAAATGGTTATAAAGGAACTGTATACAATTACCGACTTCTTAGACTATTTAAATGCACGTGAGCAATTAGCAATGCGTGAACCATTGATAATAGGAGGAACTGAGAAAGACATAGTGGGCTTATATCTTGTCATGAAGGAACGTTTTTATGATAGCGATATTTTCAATAATAAAAAGCGTAAATTAATTTTAGATTTCGAAGGCTGTTGGGATCAGTATAACAGCCTTAAATCTGCAAACGAAAATGTATTGCTTGAAGTTGAGGACCTTATTGGAAGATTTGTTCAAAGTGATCTTGTGAAGAGTATGGAAAGCAAATCACTTGCAGAAGATTTGCTGACATTAAATAGGAGAGATAGACGGGTTTTTGCAGCGAGTTTCTTGAGCTTTATACGATTATGTTCTGACAGTGTCCTCAAAAACATAGCGAAAAGATTTATGGAAATAGGCAATTTGGGGTTTGTGTTTTTTTACTATTCTGAGTTCCTTAATAGAGACCAGATACCCGCTTATATGCACTTGGCTGCTGAGGGATATTCCTATTTTACATCTTACAGGGTTAAAAAAATAGTCGTTGTTGGAATAAATGATAGAGACCAAATCAGTTTTATAGCAGCAGATTTTACAAAGAACGAGATTCAAAATGAGGAAGAATTGAAACTTCTTTTAGATAGTTTAGGATGGTTCCAGCATGATCAAATTAGTGAATTTGAAATAAAACTCTGAAAGAAGCAATTTGTCTAATGGTACCGCTAGGAAAAGTTGGCCATTGCTTTTCAGGAATAACTATTAATGCGGCGATATATTCTCGTATTTCTTCCTTAATTACTCATACTTGATTTGCCAGGCTATTTTAGCCACTTGTGTGGGAGATGTTTTATAGTTTTGGGCAAAATTATACGCAAGCAGTTATTGGAATATTTTTTTTACGGAAAGCAACAAAGTAGCTATATTTCTAACGATAGCTAAGCCTGTGTAAAACGATTTGTAATAATCGTCAGAAAATCCGATTTTAATTGACCCAAAAATAAAATAATTGTTTTTCAAGCAGTTAGTAACTGTGCATCGCAAATCCAATTTGGATTCGCGATGCACAGTTTGCTAAAACCCTATTACGGCATCTAATGCATCGTCAGCATCCTTATGAATAAAATTAGCCTGATACCCAACGGTAGTAGTAATAGAGGTATGCCTATAAAGTTTCTGCAACATCTGTATCGAAATCTTATCTCCCGAGATATTGCCAAATGTATGCCGGGCAATATGCATCGTTAACTTCTTTGTAATACCTGCCCTCGCAGCTATATCTTTCAAGGCATCATTCAATTTGTGTATCATGTAAGATATTCTCCGTTGTACAATAAAGGTATTAGAGAGGTCTGACAGTTCTGCAAGGTCAGGGAACACAAGATTGTGTGCATTACCTTGCTCTCGATAGCTGTTCAATATCACAAGAGCCTTTTCAGGCACTTTAAGCGAACCTGCCTTAGCATTCTTTCCCATAGAGTAGTACAACCTGTCATTCTGAAAATCTGTCCATTTGAGCCGTAGTACATCAGATACACGCATTCCGGCAAAGTAGAATGCAATAAGCCACACATTGCGAGTATGGTCTATTTGAGAGCCTTTGGGTAACTCCATATCCTCTATGGCTTTTACCTCCTCTGGTGAAAGCCCAATCTTCATAGACCTTGGGGCTTTCAGCTTTATTTTGTCCCTACCAAACGGATAGTATTTCTGTTCGACAATTCCATTGTTTATTGCTTGGTTAAATATGGTTTGAATAATAGTCAGATAGTTTATTATTGTTTGGTCGCTCAATTTCTTCGCCTTTAAATATGCTCGGTATTTATTGAGCAGTGCAGTAGTGATTTGCTGAAATGATATATCAGCATCGTTTAGAAACTTCTTGAATGAAGCAATACGTGACTGATCGCTTTTGTGCCTGTTGTACTTACCTTGTTTCTTGAGGGAGGCTAAGTAGCTCTCAGAGTGTTTGAAAAAGGAACTTTCTTTTGATGTTTTAAGCCTACTTTTTATCACTACAGAAGAAATATCATTTTTCTGAACTTCCATATCCAACAGATTATCTTCTGCCTCTGCCAGTTTCTTATTCAGCAGATTATTAAGACGTACAGAGTTAGGGTGAGATTTCTTAACCTTTCGGTTCTTTGCATCCCAAAACTGTTGGTCTATGTGATGACCAAGATGTACGAAAGACGACTTGCGGTCTTTAGTAATGCGAATGGTAAGGGGATAGGTACCGTCTTTGTTCTTTTTCTTGCGAAGAACTATCTTTACTGAAGCCATGTGATAAGTGTTTAAGTTTTGTACAATTATTAACTGAGGATATAAAGGTACAACTTAGGTACAACATTTCGTGGTTTTTCTTGTATTCATATACATCGATACGAGTGTAATATTCAATACTGTAGGGTATTTCAGACTATTTTGGACCATATCAAACCATTAATTGTTGGTGTTCCTCACCAACAATCTCGAGCAGGTAGATACGCCACTCCTTGTTACTCATTAATAGTTATTACTCTTTTCTATATCTCCTCCCGCATGTAACTATTGTTGAAAAACACCAACAACTGCGAAAAAATGACAACCTTATTAAGTGTTGAAAAAAGTCAATAATTTCAACCAAACATGTAAGCATGAGAAAACTGATATTTGGTATAAACCTTACCCTGGATGGCTGCTGCGACCACACCAAAGGAAGCGCCAACAATGAAGTGCATGAATACTTTGCACAGCTGATGCGCGAAGCTGATACGCTGCTATATGGGCGCAAAACCTACGAACTGATGATACCCTACTGGCCGGAAGTTGCAAAAGACCAATCCGGCGCCACAAAGGCAATTAACGATTTTGCCGATGCATTTACAGCCATAAAAAACATTGTTGTCTGCTCGCGTTCGCTGGAAAACGTGGAAGAGAAAAACACGAGCATCATCTGCGAGAACCTAAAGGAAGAAATACTCAAGCTGAAAGAACAACCCGGCGGAAACATTTCTACCGGTGGCGTAGATATACCTTCGCAGCTTATCGGGATGGGTCTGGTAGATGAGTTTCACATAGTGGTGCAGCCAATCATCGCAGGTGCCGGAAGACGTTTTTTAGACACCACTACCCTACACGAAAGCGGGCAATTAAAACTCATGGATACCAAAGTTTTTGATTCTGGGCACGTCGCACTTCGGTATGTGAAAGAGTGAGCCCCCCAACTATCTTTCCACCAGCAACAGCTGGTTGTATTTTGTAAACGATGGCATTGCTCAACGGGATATTCCAACCGCAGCATAGCAGAGGTAGCACTCTTTGCAGAAACTATCAGAACCTGTATGTTAAGTAAAGACACCGCAGCGAAAAGAAGACTTACTGATAACTGCATACAAACAAAACATTCCACCATCAAAGGAACAAACTGAATATAAATTTGGATTCAACATAGGACGGACGGAGCCCTAGAACTGCTCATTATCCTTATTGTTCATGTCCACAGTTTTCCACATATCGCCCTGCTCAAACAATAGTAGATAGTGCTCGTGCGGGTGTTTCAGCGTTAGCTCATATTGGTGACCCACGTCGGTCATGTTCACCCGGTAGTCAGCTGTCTCGTAACTTTTACCGCCGTGGCCTTCATACCACCACCAGGTACCCCATTGGTTCAGCGTCACCTGCACGGTGCTGTCATTCAGCACCTTTACATGCGCTCCGTCATCCTTGGTATTCATGTTGAATGACATAGCATCATATATCCTGTTCGGTATGTCTGTCGCAATGAATGTTTCGCGCATCCTTTTAAACTCCCCTTCCGGCTGTGCCCCTATCATTGCAATACCTTTCATATTCTCGGGCATAGCTAGCAGAATGATGGTCTTGTCACCGGCAGGAGGCACATTCCGCAGCAATCGGTTCGTTACATAAGCAGAGTGCTTCCAGTAGGTGTTTACTTTTATGGTGAAGTATAGTTGCGGCACAGCATAGAGTAGCAGCAATGCCATACGTAGTTTTACATTCGGAATCCTGTCCATCATAAAGGCTATCAGCAGGAACGCAAACGCCGACAGCAGGTATAAATACCGGTCATAGAACATCAGCATCCCACCGGCAGGAAAGGGCAGTAATATGATAATCATGATAGCCAGCACAATCCACGAAGAGAATAATATCACGGGTTTCTGCTTTTCAGACAATCTCTTCCGTTGCAGGAATAAATATGCGCCTACCGAAAGACAAACCCCATAAAATATAGTGAGGAACCACCACGATTCGCAAATAGTGTAGATGTTTTCACGTAGGGTATCAGGAAAATAACGTCCCAAAAGTATGACATGAAATAAGAGTTTAGGCGGCTTGCACAGATAGGTCCATATAGGCTGAAGCACGCTATCCGGCAAATGCGCAAAGTGCGAATGCACCACAAAGAGTACCAATAGGTGCATTGCAAACATCACCAACATCGGCACGAAGAACCGCAACAGTACCTTCCTGAAAATGACCCTATCATACCCAATAGCGTATCTGTAATACACGGCAATCGACAGCACAAGCCACGGCGTGAGGTAGAATATTTCTAACGAGTACGTTGCCAGAAAATACAGGAATCCTGACACCAATGCATATTTTGCCCTTTGGTGGTAATGGTATTGCTGTACGCACCACATAGACACCAGGATAAGCAAAAAGCCCTGCAAATAATGATATGAAGCCTCCCAAACGATCACTTCCGATATGTGCGGGCAAATAGTGAACAGCACTGTTCCGGTAAGTGCTATTCCCGCCCCATTGCCGGAGCCTGTATCAACTAAAAGCCGCTTGCAAATAACGTAGAACAGCCAGCAGTCTATAGCATGCAGTGTCACCTGTATCAGATGCCATGCATATACGTTAGTATCAAAGAGCTTCAGGAATATATATGTGACTAATTGCGTAAACTGGTACAAGCTGGGTAGTGGCGAATGTACCCGGTTCAGGTAATCAAAAAAGCCCTGGTGACGGTAGTAATACACCATCCACGATGCATCTATCACCCAGCCGGCTTTTGCTGTTGGCAGATAAATGATAAACGTCAGTAACCAAAGTACACTGAATACCCTTATTTGCTCCTTTCGATTGTCTTCCGGGAATAATGTAAATGCCATCGGGGATGTAGACCGTTATTATACCCAATATTAAGAAATGTTTTTTGCAACGACTCTTTTCTCCGACTCCTGCTTAGCAAATACACACAAGGGTTGCTGTATAACAAAGCCAACGACTCACGTCCCGGACAGCAACATTGCAACGATACAAATCGCACTTTCGAGAATCAGGATTTCAATCGATATTCTATTTCTTCAAACTGCAGTTGTTAGGCGCTATCGTTCTTACCAAAATAGTACTTCTTCCTCAACCAGAAAGCGACATTTACCAGAATAATCAACGCAGGCACCTCTACCAAAGGTCCAATAACTCCTGCAAATGCTTGCCCGCTATTAATGCCATATACACCAATAGCCACTGCTATCGCTAGTTCAAAATTGTTGCCGGCTGCGGTAAAAGCAATAGAGGTATTGGTGGAATAGTCGGCTCCTAACTTTTTACCAGCAAAAAAGCTGACAAGAAACATGACTGCAAAATAAATCGCCAGCGGTATGGCTATTCGTATAACATCCAGCGGTATTTGCACTATCAGCTTCCCTTTCAGACTAAACATTACAACTATCGTAAAGAGCAGTGCTATTAGTGTGATGGGTGAAACAAAGGGTATAAACTTCTTTTCGTACCATTCTTCACCCTTCAGCTTCAACAGGAAATACCGACTAATGAACCCTGCCGCAAAAGGAATACCAAGATATATAGCCACGCTTTCAGCAATCTGACCGATGGTGATATTTACATCGGAACCTGTAATGCCGAATATGGGAGGAAGTAACGTTACAAACACATAAGCGTAGACACTGTACAGCAACACCTGAAAGATACTGTTTAATGCAACGAGCCCCGCAGCGTATTCCCTGCTGCCTTCTGCCAGTTCATTCCACACAATGACCATAGCTATGCAGCGTGCCAGGCCTATAAGTATTAAGCCAATCATATACTCAGGATAGTTGTGCAGGAACACGATTGCGAGTACGAACATCAGTATCGGACCTATTACCCAGTTGAGTAACAATGACACGCCAAGTATTTTTGTGTTTTTGAACACTTCCCGGAGTTTATCGTAGCGCACCTTTGTGAACGGTGGATACATCATCAATATCAAACCAATAGCCAGCGGAATATTTGTGGTGCCTGAAGAAAATGAATTAATGAAGCCCGAAGATGAAGGGAGAAAATAACCTATGGAAACACCCAACGCCATTGCCAGGAAAATCCATAGTGTTAAGTACCGGTCTAAGAAGCTGAGTTTCTTACGTTCGTGTGCAGGTGCGCAGTTGTTTGCAGCCATTGTAATGATCGATTGTAACTATGTTGATTCGAAATAGAAATGCTAGTCAAAGATGTTAATGGAGGTGTACTACCGGAACAAGGTCTATCCTAATTGTAGTAGTGTGGTTCTGGTAATGACCGATTGCGGTAATATGTGGGTTGTGGAAACAAATTTACCTTCCCCTGAAGATTAACAACATTCCTTAGTAGCATCCATCTTCACTTCTTTAAAGAAATCGCTAAAAAATACCCGGTATTGTTTCCATACTTCAGGGTTAATGCAATAACACACGCTTGTCCCCTCTACCGTACCCTTAATAATATCCGCGTTTTTGAGTTCTCTCAAGTGCTGAGATATTGTCGCCTGGGCAAGACCGAGCTCTTCCACCAAACCACCACATACACAAGCGTTCGTCTTAATAAGCTGCTGGAGTATCGCAATCCTTGCAGGGTGAGCAATAGCCTTAGCCATGCTTGCCAGTTCGTTTTGCTGCTTACTGAATAAATCATTTTTTGTTGCCCCCATTTTTAATCTATTTATTGCAATATTACGATAAATAAGTAAGTTGTACAAATTATTCTTTCAGTGAGGATTTATTACAATATTTTCGGCAGTATTTATTGCACAAACTCAATACAGATACGGATACGTAAACCCTTCAATAAAATTGATCCTGGATAGGGAGCAACCATACAGAGATTGGCAATTCGTTCTCATCAGTTTACAAGTTGATAGGCTACCTCCGGCTACTGACTTGCTACAGAACCGAACTAAAAGAGTCCGAAAGCGTGAGTAAAAGTGTTAATGACAATTGACAGTTTATATCTGTAATACCATATAGCCCATCAAGGGAATAATGGCAGCATAACCGAATGCCAAAAAGAAAGACCCCGGCTCGCCGAGGTCTTTGCAATTTCATTATTAAGCTTCTTGCTATTGCACAACTACCTTAGCATTGTAGTTCACATTTTTAGCTTTAATGCTTACAATATAAAAGCCGGCGGCAATCCCGTCCAGATTGATACGCACATTTCCCATGTTTGAAGTCATATCAATTTTTCTATTCAGCACTTGACGTCCCGCAATATCAGTCATTACAGCGGTAGCATTATCAACGTTTACCGCATTCCACTGCACATTTATGGCCCCTTTAGCAGGGTTGGGATAAATGCTCACAGATGTATTGGCATCGTTTACGTTACCTACACCAACAACAATAGGTGTAATGGTGTAAGAAATTGTATGTTGAACGAAACTGGCAGCGGTCATAGAAGTACTTCCCGAAGTAAGGGTAATAAGTGGATAAGGGGTAGTAGCATAGTTCATATCTTCCGGATATATTTTATACGGAACCCCAACAGGCAAACTACTGAAGGAGTAATGCCCGGCTGCATCAGTTTTGGTAAATTGCACAATTTCACCCGTAGTATTGTTTACGCAAAAGATAAGCATATCAGGCACAGGCACACCGTCTGCAGTACCCTTGTTAGCTCCTGAAGTCACATCGCCGGCTATAAAACCCGGCCCCGTAGTAACCGTACCTAAAGCCATAGTAATGTCTTTGTTTACATCAGAAGTGCCGGCAGTGTGATAGACCACATTTGCAGTGCTCCAATAGACGCTGCTATTGTGATAGGTGGGCACATAACCTGTTCCGGACGAGACAACAGTGTCGGGTATTGCAGCCTTTATACGGAAAGAGTCGGTACCTAATCCGCAGAACTGATAATGTGCGCTGGTGCCCGAACCATATATATAGCTTGAATCGACAGCCGAAAGAATATGGGTACCCGGATTGTATTTAATAAGCCAGACTTTGACCCCATGGGTATGTGGCGGCCCTGTATATAAAACATCACCGGAAATGCAACTGGGGTCTGAAACAGTAACTACAAGAGTAGCGACACCGGGAGCACAACTGCCGCTGGTGACCGTATAGGAAATTGTTGTTGTACCCGGGCTGACAGGCGAAATTGCGCCTGTTGATGCACTGACAGTAGCAACGGAGGGTGTGCTGCTGCTCCATGTGCCACCTGGAACTGTTGGATATAAATAGCTGTACCCACCACCAATTAACAGAGAGGTAGTGCCCGATAAAGTGCCTGCACTTATTGAGGTAGTTACCGTAACCATAGCAGCATCTGAAGACGTACCGCAAGACGAGGAAATAGTGCAACTAATGAGTGCCGTACCGGCCGAAACGCCGGTTACTAAACCGGAACTTGCTGATACTGTTGCAACAGATGGGTCGCTACTACTCCATGTCCCGCTCGATGTCATAGGAGTATAGTAAGTAGTTGTAGCACCAGGACACAATGTGGGCGCACCTGTTACCGAATCTAAATGCGGTGTGGGGCTAACGGTAACATTGTGAGAAACATAGCAACCGGGGGTAAGGGCATAATGTATAGTTGCCACTCCTGAGCCAATAGCTGTAACCACACCAGATGAAGACCCTATGGATGCAACAGAAGAAGATAAAGAACTCCAGATACCGCCGGGAGAAGGATTTGTAAGTGTAGTAGTGGTACCAATACACATTGGAGAGGTTCCGCCAACAATAGCCGGTGGAGGTGTACCAACAGTATATAAGACCGTATATGTTGCGCCTGGTGCAGAAAAAGTAATTGTAGCGGTGCCTACAGAAACGCCGTTTACGTTTGTGCAATAACCACTATATGAAGTACCGATGGATGCAACCGATGGATTGCTGCTTGACCACACCCCTCCCGCTGTTGCAGACGTTGAGTCTACACACAAAAACGAATGACCTCCCACACATGCTCCAGGAACGCCTGTTATGGCAGCAAAAGAAAAAACCGGAAGGCACAAAAACACCACTCCAATCAACACAAGTATTCTATTTCTCATAATTTTATTGGTATTACGTAACAAATGTATCCTTTATCTATAACAAGACAAGGAGTCACAAATAATGGTTGGGTTAAGTATCATAGATTATGCTTGCCAAAAAACGCGACAACCAAACAATTCATAAATTATTCTGTAATTATCGAATTAGCTTATTGTCCACACCTTGCATATTCTGCAAACATTCTATATCTTGCATTACAATGCTAATAATATAACCATAGGTTATATCTTATCTTAAAATCAATAACGTATGAAGAAATACATCTTGTATTGCCTGACGCTTGTATTAGGCGTAGGCATGGTTGGCTGCGAAAACTATTCAAAGTATGGAATTGATGAGCGCCCGATAACCAAGATTGATACCAATATGTTTGGTATCTGGAAGGCGCTGGAAGACTCCAACAGGTATGACTACTTTATCGTTCAATCTGCAGACGACTTGTTTAAAGAATATGGCCAATGGGTTGCCAAAAATGCAACAACACAGCCAACAACTGCGAAAGATTTTGTGAAGCGGTACAAAGAGACAAAGGAAGCAAGAGACTATAAGTACTATATCACACGCATGGATAATGACGGATTGAATCGCCACTACGAAAAATTTGGCGCTTTCCCGTCAAAGGTGGGTAGAGCCACCTTCCTGAACATACCATACTTTAACTTCGACAAGCTGGCTGAAGGTGGCGAAGATGAGGAGGGCTACATGTTTGTGCGGATTCTGGATGTAAAGCACAACAATTACTTAATGACTGTTGCCGTTGTTAGCGACAAGTCTCTGAAGTATCTACCCAGCTCCGCAGCAGTACGCAAGCATATCTCTAAAAACCTCAACAATCCTTTATTCTATAGCGATACACTACACCTTATCAGGGTGAGTAACTATCACGAGTCAGTGAAGGATTCAAGAAATATTGCCAATCACCGGGAGCCACCGGTAGAGTAATAAGAAATGTAATTTCATTTAGAAGGAACCCACCTGTACATGTCCAAATCCATGTTTAGGTGGGTTTCGTTTTGCATTGCCAATTCACCCCGGCGATTAACGCCAATCGCTTTGCGATAATCAGTGTTGTCGCTATTTATGATAGGCAGTAACAAGCACGGCTCACAATAATCTGATTTGTCGAAACGCTAACGTCTTCTATGCTAAATGAATTCTAAAAACAACCAGCCAAAAACAGACTTACCATAAAAATCGAATTAACACATTCACATATTTTTTGTACATTGTTTTGCACATCAAAATAGATCTTTATGAAAAACATCAAACAAATCGTGCTATTTGTGCTGCTCGTTGGCGGTTTTAACAGCGCAAATGCACAAACAGAAGCTACATGGTACACATCAATGGGCACATTCAAAACTGTCCTTACAGATACACTGACTCCCCGCACGGTCGACAGTTTCATCGCACGCGTTTCTGAAAAGTATTATGATGGGCAAATATTCCATCGGGTCATTGATAACTTCATGATTCAGGGAGGTGACCCGCTTGGCACGGGCTTTGGCGGACCGGGTTATACGTTCCCAGATGAATTTGTATCGTCACTCAAGAATGTACCGGGTGCACTCTCTATGGCAAACTCCGGACCCAATACGAATGGGTCTCAATTCTTCATTAACCTTGTCACCAACGCACACCTCGACGGCGTACACACTGTATTTGGAATGACCACTGACAGCTTCTCAAACGTGCAGGCTATAGGACATGTACCCGTCAATTCCGCCAGCAAACCACTAACCGACGTCACTCTGGATAGTATCAGAATTACGACAATACCGGCCACGGCAGTCACAACATTTGGCAAAGAAGTAACGGTAAATATATACCCCAACCCTTGTCACGGCATTGCAAACATGGAATTACCGGATATCAATACAAAAATCAACATTACAAACATGCTAGGCCAAACGGTATACCAAGCAGAGGCCAAAGGAAAACTACTACTTGATATGACGAAACAACCTGCAGGGCTGTACGTCATACATTTTTCGAACGCTAGCGGCAGCTCAGATAGGAAACTGATAGTGCAGTAGCAAAACATAATTCAAGAAAGAAATGGTAAACGCCGGGCATCGCAAGTTGTCCGGCGTTTGCTTTTTGTACAAAAAAATGAGTGGTACCTATTCGTCGCAAAACAGATATTCATTTTAACATTTAATATAATGCATTTTTCGTACCTTGAAGAAAGTGGTTCTCGTATGACGAGGAAACAAACAGTTCACTTCATTTTTAAACAATCCAATTTATGATTATACAATTCAATACTTCCGGAAATGTAAACGGAACTAAAACACTCACCGATCCTTTTGTTGAAATTATTGCCAGTGAGCTAAGTCAGTTTGAAGATCATATTACGCGCATAGAAGCCCACCTTGGCGATGAAGACGGAAGAAAGAATGGCGAAATGGACAAACGGTGTACGCTGGAAGCTCGTTTGGAAGGCAAACAACCAATTGCTGTCACCGTCCATGCAAACACCTACCAGCAAGCAGTAGATAATGCCGTTGACAAACTAAAGGCAACGCTTAAGACGATAATGGACAGAGCAACCAGCCACCGCTAGTAAAAAAAATAAAAGTTCATAACAAAACGTGAAACAATGAATAACACAAAGAAATTAGGAATCTGGATGGACCATTCAAGTGCCAATCTAATGGAGTTGAAAGACGGCTCTGTAAACACAAAAACAATTGAGTCAACATTTTCTCATGAGGATAAGCAGGAAGCCAAATCCAGAAGCGAATATACAATGCATAACAAAGAGCAACAGCAACACGAAGCCTATTACAAACAAATAGGTACAGAAATCCTGAACTACCAAAACGTGTTACTGTTCGGCCCTACTAAAGCAAAAACAGAATTGCAGAATATGCTAAAGTCAGACCTCGCATTCAAAGACATAAATATCGAAACAAAAGATGCCGACAAAATGACCGACAACCAGCAACAGGCATTTGTGAAAGAATATTTTGCCGGATAAATGAATTATAGCCCGGTACGGCGACCTTTAATCCGCCTGACCAGCTTTACGATTTCGAACCAGACCACAGCAACGAAACCTACACCTAAGCAAATAGCTAACTGTGATAGGTTCAACGCTTCAAACTGAAAGAAACCGACCAACGGCTGTACAAAAAGCATTGGACCTACTATTGCTATGGTTATGGCAATAATCAGTAAAACCATGTTGTTTTTGTACTGTAAAGTTGTAAGAATGGAATAGTAAAAGGAACGGTTCACCAATGTGAGGAAAATATTTGCAGCAATCAAGACTGTAAAGGTCATCGTTCTGGTTAGGGCCTCGTCGTAACCCATGGCAACGGAATACCGGTAAACGAACAAAGTCCCTACGGTAATAACCAAACCTTGCACTATGCTTGTGGACAGTTCCTTCCAGTTGAAAAAGGTAGTTGTTAGTGCTTTAGGGCGCTGTAACATCGTATTCTTTTCCATCGGCTCATTTTCGTATACAATAGAGCAAGTAGGCCCCATTAGCATCTCTAAGAAAATGATGTGTATCGGCGAAAATATATTGGGATAAACCCACCCAAGCGCCAACGGAAGGAATACTGTCAGGATAATAGGGATGTGGATTGAAATGATGTATTGAATTGCCTTCTTCAGATTGGCGTATATCTTTCTGCCCATCGCAATGGCGTCGACCATTTTGGATAAATCATCTTCTATCAGAATTAGTGATGCTGCTTGCTTGGCTATCTCTGTACCCTTCTTGCCCATTGCAATGCCAATGTGCGCTGCTTTGAGCGCGGGACCATCATTGACACCGTCGCCTGTCATTGCCACTATTTCATTGTTAGATTTTAAGGCATTGATAATCTTCAATTTTGCTTCGGGAAACATGCGGGTAAATATTGCCGAATTATGAACGCATGTTTTCAGCATGTCCGGCTGCAATGCCATCAAATCATCTCCCGAAATAGTATTGTCGTACCCCCTAAATTCGATTTGTCTGGCAATTGCAGCCGTTGTGGCGGCGTTGTCGCCCGTAATAATTTTTACAGAAATACCGGCAGCATAAAAATCTCCCAAAACCTTTCTGATATTACCTTTCGGTGGGTCGTAAAATGCGACTATACCAGTAAACTGAAAAGATAAATCCTGTTGTTTTTGCGGGTAATTGTCGCCTGAAAAATCGGATACTCCTACTGCCAATACCCTATAACCATCGGCTGCCAACAAGTCTATTGCTTCTTTTATCTGTTGTTTTTCGCTTACAGTAAGACTGGAAACTTCAATCAAGGCTTCCGGAGCACCCTTGGCTGCTACTATCCTATTTCCTGTACTGTCTTCAAATACATGTGTCATCATGGGAGGCTTACCACCTAAGGGATATTCATGTATCAGCTTATAATTAGGACGTTCGTCGCATTGCGTAATCCCCTCATAAGCGTTGTGCAACGCTATCTCCATGGGGTCAAACGGTATGGGTTCGCTTGCCCACATGGCAAGTTCTATCAGCCTCCTTTCGTCATCCGCTTGTTGATTCTTAGCCTCGGAAATTCTATTCGATGAAAGCAAATATAGTTTCGCCAGGCTCATTTTGTTTTCTGTAATCGTTCCTGTCTTGTCTGTACAAATCACAGTAGCACTACCCAACGTTTCTACAGTTTTCATTTGTTTTACTACAATGCCCATTTTCATCAACCGCCATGCACCCAAAGCCATAAACACGGTAAACGCAACAGGAATCTCTTCCGGCAAAATGCTCATTGCCAATGTGAGCGACTGCAACAGACTATTCAGCAGGAGATGAGAATGCCAATAATTAATTGCCCAGACAATTACAAAAACAACTGCGCCTACAATTGCCATCTTCTTTACGAAGTTGGCAATTTGCATTTCCAATGGCGTCTCTTCTTCAGTGATACCCGCTAAGCTGGTACCGATTTTTCCCAATTTGGTTTCGTTGCCGACAGCGGTAATTGTTGCGATAGCCAACCCACTGGCTACCGTTGTACCACTATAGATGTACTTGTCCTCCTTTGTGTTGTCCTTATAAACAGCAAACGATTCGCCTGTAAGTATTGATTCATTTACGGAAAAATCGTTTGACTGTACAATTGTACCATCGGCAGTAATGGACGTACCTTCCTCTACCATCAGACTATCGCCAATCACCAATTCTTCACTTCTTATTTCGACAATGCCTCCATTGCGAATGACTTTGCATTTTGGCTGTGAAAAGTCTTTAAGCTTTTCCAATGCATTTTTGCTTCTGGAGTATTGGTATAGTGAAATAGCAGCTTGAAATACAATAGCAACTACAAGAAAAATACCATCACCTATATTGCCACTAATGAAATAAATGAAAGAAGCAACCAACAATAAAATCAACATCGGTTCCTTAACGATGCGTATTATAGTAGCCCAAAGCCCCCCTTCCTTTTTGTAGTCCAATTTGTTCCGACCATACTTCTGCCGTGCGAGCAAAACCTGCTCGTCAGTTAACCCCTGTATGTCGAAGTGATTTGCAGGCATAACCAAAGATATAGCATATAGTTTGTGGATTTATCTGATGAAGAACGGTAATCCTGCAAGAATTAGTGTTGCAGGTGGCTCCTGAAAATGACATCCCGTTAAAAACAGATGTAGGGTTTGCCCTTATTGACCAGTATCTCCGCTTCAACGCCATACACCTCTTTAATGTTGGCTTCTGTAAATACACTTTCCGGCGTGCCTGTTAATAGCAACTTGCCCCGGTGTATCATCGAAATGCTTTCTCCATATTTAGCCGCGATGTTCAAATCATGTACCACTCCCACTACAACTAACGTATCCGAACGCAACAACTTAATCTGCTGCATGAGTTGATGCTGGTAATAAACGTCAAGATATGCCAGTGGTTCATCCAGCAGGAGATATCGGCATTTATTTGGCTCAGGATACCATATCTGGGCAAGCACTCTCGCAAACTGCACCCTTTGTTTCTCTCCACCACTCAGCGTTGTATAGTCTCTGTCTTTAAGATAGGCGATATCGGCGTACTTCATTGCTTCATCACACGCTTGCAAGTCACTGGTGGTAGGTCGCTCTGAGAAATGTGGATACCGCCCCATCATTACTACCTCCGATACCCTTGCAGAAAATGCAAGCTCCATATTCTGTGAAAGCAACGCACGGCTTTTCGCCAACTCCCTGAGCGTGTAAACGCCAAGTGGCTTTCCTCCATACATTACCATACCTGATGTCTCCTTCATCTGACCACTAAGCATCTTTATCAATGTCGACTTCCCGGCACCATTCGGGCCAACTATCAGATTTACAATACCGGGCTTGAACTCAACGGAAATATCATCGACAAGTGTATTGTCGCCCGTCTTGTAGGTAATATTTTTTACAGTAATCATTGTCAGATGATATATTTAGTTCTGCGCAACAAATAGATGAAAATCGGCACGCCAATTACAGAGGTAACAATACCTACGGGCAGCTCCGCAGGACGTAAAAGCATACGTGCGAGTAAATCCGCCAATGTCAGCAAGATACCACCCAGCAGTGCACTATTGGGAATAAGGAAACGGTTGTCCGCTCCTTTTACCGCGCGCAGCATGTGTGGAACAATTAGACCTACAAAACTTATCACTCCCGCAAAGGCAGTCACGACCGCTATCATTACCACATTGATAAGTAATATAGTTACTTTAAGCCCCTTGAGATTTACACCCAGCAACATAGCCTCGTCGTCACCCAACATAAGCGCATTCAGGTCTTTTGCATACCGCATTGCGACTGTAATACACCCAAACGTAGACACGCATACCACCTTTATCACCGTCCAATCTGCGCCGGAGAGATTTCCCAATCCCCAAAAAGTAATGGAGCGTGCCTGAGGATCTCTTGCGATATAGGAGAAAAAACCAACACCGCTCATAAACAGGGCATTCACTGCCATACCCACAAGCAGCAGAACAACGATTGAGTTCTTCTTCGTCTGCCCGGACAAAGACAAAATATAAACGAGGATCGTGGAAAGTAATGCGCCCGCACCTGCCGCTATCGGCAACGTCCATACGCCGGTATCAAATTTAAACATGGCGCCCAAGGCAAAATACATAGCGGCACCAAACGCAGCACCGCTGGATGTGCCAATCAGACCCGGCTCCACGATAGGATTGCGAAACAACGCCTGCATCAGCGTTCCACCGACAGCCAGACTTGCCCCTACCAATACACACAGGAACGCACGTGGCAAGCGAATCGTCATAAATATCCGCTCGTTCAGCGTCACCGTGTCTGGCGTTGTGAAATACCTGCTGAAAGCGGACTGCATCTCACTGAGACTAATGCTTACTGCGCCCAAACGAATGGATAACAACATACACGCTACAAGTACCACCACCAATATCACAGTTATACTTCTGCTACTTTGCTGCTGTTTCATCGTGTAAGAGTTTTTGAAGTCTGGCGGCAACCTTCCCGGTACGAGGTCCCATATACACAAGGTCGTGCTCTTCCACTCGATAAATACGGTTGTTCGTTGCTGCCTTTGTACCGGCTATACCCGGTAGCGCCTTTACTTTTTCTAACGAACCTAAACGATCATACCCAAAGTCGGTAAGCAAGATAACATCCGGGTCCGAAGCGGCAATTACTTCCGGCGACATTTGCTTCATTCCCCGCGCACCATCCACAGCCATTCGGCCGCCGGCCCACGCCAGCATTCTCGCAGCCGTACTTTTCGCCGTCATGATAAGGTATACGTTTGATGCGCGACCGTAGTGAATAACAAGCACCCGCTGCGTATCGCCGTATTGTTTTGCTTTCTCCAGCACCTGCTCCATATCCTTATCCAGTATGGCACAAAGAGAATCGGCTGCTCGTTCTTTGTGAAAATAAGCACCCATTTCCCGAATCAGAGAGTCTGTCCCTCTGATGTCTCCATTGTATTTCCCGAAGACCTTAGTCGGTATTTTCAGCGCTGTAATCTGTTGTACTACATGTTCCGGACCAATATTATTGTCATGCAAAATAAGTGTGGGCTTTGCCGCCAGAATCCCTTCGGTGCTCAATGCCCGGTGATACCCTACCGTAGGCAGCTCCTTTATTTGGGGCGGATACGTACTTGAAATATCTGCCGCAACAATATCCTCTTCTGCACCGAGTGCGTAAATTATCTCATTGTATTGCTTCGAAATGCAAACTATACGTTCACTTTGTTCCTGCTTTTCATCCTTTTTACCAAACCTACCACAACTTAGCAACAGGGATGAGGCAATGAATATTCCTATCAGATGTTTCATTTATTTCTGTTTTAAAAAGAGGCAACCCATATAGGCTGCCTCTCATTTCGTTTAGTATCAGAATGTGTATTTAATATTCAATCCCCCAAAGAAGTTTATTTCATTTGGACCCGGCAAATAAGCGTCCGGCAACTGGTTTACGAAAACCATATACGGATACTGAATGCCCGTAATGTTATTTACGCCCGCAAACAAATCGACACCAAGGTGCGTAAAGAAGGTACGCTTCATACCGATCTTCGCATTTAACAGGCTGTAACTACCTGTTTTATTCAGGTTGTCAGAGGTGAAGTACATACCATCCTTGTAGCAGTAAGTAGCATTTGCATATAGTCCTACCTTGGTTATAACGTCCACGCCACCGTTAAAAGTGATGGGCGCAACACCTGCTACCTTTTTATCGGTATAGTCAGTTTCTACATTGCTTTTCTTATCTGTACTTAGCTGTTGGAATTTAAAATCCTTGTACCGGAAGTCAGAATAAGTAAAGTTGGCAAAAGGGCGCACCGACTTAAAGAAGCCCGTATTTGATTCGTAAGCGGTGTACTTCAGCAACACTTCCAGCCCTTTGTTATCCTGTTCACCTCCATTGGCAACATAGGTATAAGATGTTGCCGTATTGGCTGCGTTAGGCACTGCAACTACCGTCATCTTGTTAGAGAACATCGCATCAAAAACTGCTACCGTATAAAACAGCTTACCATCGAGCAGCGTTCCTTTTGTACCTACCTCTATCTGTGTACCCACCTCCGGCTTCAAGCCGGTATTAACCTGCCCTGTCATGGGAATAAAGAAATACGAGCTGACAGGTGCTTTATAGCCGGTGCTGTAAGAGACGTATGCAGATACCTGCTTGCTTATCGTTTTGTTCACTGCCAGGTGAGGAGACACCATGTTGTTGTAAGTTGCACTATAGCTTGTTGGGTTAGCAGTAGCATTAGGGTTGCTTGGGTTATTATTCGTAGCGTTATACAAATGATCATTGAGTTCCAATGACATTGTATTAATACCTATGCCGCCGGTTACAGACAAATCGTGTGGCATTGACAGGGTCCACTCTGTAAAGGCAGAATAGGTTTTCGAGACTGTGTATTGGTTGCTCCTTGCAGCGCCTATTATTTTATAGCCACTCAGGTTTGCACTATCCTTCACCATGCCGTACCCTATCGTTTGGGCATTCTGTGCTTGTGCTTCGATACCCGTAATACCGGTAAGCTGATGGCCTCGACCAAGCGAAAACTTCATGTCGAGAGTTGAGCGGAGCCCGTAATTCAATGGTGTTTTGTCCGACCAACCACCGGCAGAGCTGGAGTTACTGCTTGCACCCGAACCAAATACCGATGTGTTGTTGGAAATCTGCTCATTAAACTTATAAGTATGTCCCACCCCCGCGCGGAAACTAATCACATTGGAGTGTGCATTGTTAGCTATATAAGCCGGATTTCCGGTGTATTGCATCGAGTCATATTGGTCTATTGTCAACTCACCGTTTCGCTCGTCATAGCTATTGCTGTAACCCACATACGTAGTGATACTTTGTTTGTCGTTTACATCAAAGTCTGCCATAACGTTCACAAAGTCCTTGTGAGAAGCGGTGTGTGGCATGAAGCCATCATAAAGCTGCTTGCCATAATTCACCATAACCGAAGAATGTTCGCCCCCTATCTGAAGCCGGGTAGTATATCTACGCAACCCGTAGCTGCCTACCATTATGTCCTGCCCTACACTTGTTTTTCCTTTCTCCGCTTTAGATGTTTCTAAATTTACCACACCGGCTATTGCCTGACCATAGAGTGTTCCGGCAGGGCCTTTTAAAACTTCTACGTTACGCACAGAGCCAAAGTCTATATCGTCCATCACCGTTATCCCTTCTGCATCAGTAATAGGTATTCCGTTCAGATATACCTTATAGCCCTGTCCGTCAAAGTTGCTGCTCACACCTCTTGTTCCTCTGGCACCATTACCATATCCTCGGATATTGAATTGCTGACCTCCCGAAACTGTCCGTCGTTCCATTGACACCCCCGGAACATTTATATTTACTGCATCATCAAGAAACAGCCCTGTTCCTCTTTTTATCTCCAGCTCCGATAGTTTCACCACCGAAACCGGCTGATACAGCATCTTCTTGTTAGGGTTAGAACTCGCCGTTATCGGCACTTCTTCCAGATCACTAACCTTGAGCGGCAATGCTATCTCCAGCACTTCATTACAGTCTTTCACTTTATGTCTGTACGTCTCGTGGCTCACGTAGGAAACCACAATGTCTTTGCCTACTGTGCACGCAATAGCGAACTTGCCGTCCTTGTCAGTGATTGCTTTGTTTCCCGCTAATGAAACATGCCCCCCGACAATAGGCATGCTATTAGTGGCATCAAATACTCTTCCCCGTATTGTATTTACCTGTGCCTGAGTCGCTTGCCCAAGCATAAATACAATTATTGTCAACTGAATTGATATAAATTTCTTCATTTTTTGAGTTTGAATTATAAAATAGTACACACCCGGACACAGGCGTCCATGCGCCTATGCCGGGATAGCTAAACCAATAAATAGTACTGAAAAAAACTAACTCAATCTCTTAGGCGGGGGAATAAAAATATCCGGAATCGGATTCGGACAATACATATTGTAGTAAAACTCTTCGTCTGCAACGAAATCAGAAATACGCCCTTTAGGTAGGGAAACCAGCTCAACAGGAATGAATATTTGTGTAACCCAACTTACAACCTTTTCAACGTCTTTTGTGACGCCGCCGCCATTCATCAGGCTTGCCTGCCTGCTGATAGCGCCGGACACAAGTGCTTCCTTCTTATCTTCTACGCAGTAGTAATAACGTACTCCCTGCCGGACTTCTTTACGGACAACATCATACATCATGCCTCTCAAGGAGAACTCATCCTCCTTATCTTGCCAAACAACATCTTTATTGCTGTCCAGATTTGTAAAGACAATAAGGTTAGCATGAGACTTTTGTGATGAAAGCTTTTCAGCAACTCTGCGTCCCTGATAATGGAAGTACGCAGATAAAACCACCAATCCACAAACATTCACGCAGAGCAAAAGTAGCAGCAATACGCTGCCTGCCTTCCTGAGAAAAGCACTATTAATCGGTCTATATTTATTTGGCGGTCTCAATGTGGCAACAACTGTACCGGTACAAAATTTCCATACACAGATACATGTACAAATGAAAAAGCACAGGCATCAGTCAACCCTTCGACCCGAAATTAGACATTTCTTTTGTTTGTTCCTGTTTTTCCGGCCTGTTTTGTCGACGTGTACCTATTACAACTAATACCAAAATTTCACCTATTGGGCTGAATAAGGGTCGCTGGCACAACAATAATGGGTTGCCCTTTTATGGCTATTGAAATAGAAACGACATAGCTTTCAATGAGATTCACAATAGACAATGAGACAAATAAAGTCACAAACATCGCGACAAACTGTTTCAGATGGGTGCAGGACACAGCCACGAATGAACGCAACTGCAATACTCCAAAAGTAACAGTCGTTATGGTATCTGCGAGGCAGTCGGTCAGAAACTCCACTTCAGCCGTGCAAAAACAAACTGACCATAGCCGCCATAAATGGAACGAGAAGCTCCGAAGAATAACTGACCTCCTGCCAGAAACTCAACATTGTTGGAAATTGAAAAATTTAAGAATGGTCCGAGAAAAAAAGAACCATCTGCAGGGGCAACTATCCCGGAAATGTTACCCCTAATAAGCGGCGTAAACTGGTAAGCAGCTTCTGCAAAAATGGAATGTCGGGCCGGCGAAAGTGTTTTGGCTGACACTACCTGAGAGAACAGTATGTCCTGCCGGGCGCTGTCGGCCTTTAACATACCAGTACCGCAGTACAAGTACGATATATGTAAGTACATGCTGTTCTGAAACGTATAATTGGCCCCGGCCGATGCCGAAACAGAGACGTCGCCGGCTGCATTGCCTCCGTCAGGTACAAATGCAGTAATCTCGCCATTGAACCCTGCTCCCTTCATCACTCCCGACCAGCCTCCTCCTAACACATAATCCTTGTTCATCCATCCGCCTAATACCTGAATATCATAACTGCGCCATGAGAAACGATACAGACCGGCGGCAATGGTGGAATCTAACGTCTTTCCCGGTTTGTAGGCTACCTCTACATCCGATACGCCTGAAGGGTAGTACTGTATGCGAATTCCATCGGCACCGGGTCGCTCTTCGTAATCGAAATTGAAGTACGAATACGCATTGAATATATCATTGGGGTTCCACACGAGATTCTGTCCCCAGTTAATCCGTTGCCGGCCTGTTGTTACTTCCCAACGCTTATGGGTGTATTTCAAAGAAAACCTATCTAATGTTGAATGTACAATATAAGAAGGCCCTTTTGCGATTGTCTTCTGTAAGTCAAAGTAGCTGTTAACGCTCTTGAACAGTGCGCTATTTTGAGCCAGCAACCCTACCGAAGGGCCGTAATAGATGCGGTTTCTCATTCCGACATGCACCTGCCAGGCTTTGCCCGGATAATACCTGAAATCTTCCCGATTATGGATGAGGTTGATAAACTGCCAATCTGTATTGACATCGGTGAAGTGAGCGGTCTGCATATTTTTCAGATAACCACCTAATTCCCATTTCTTTTTATTTTCGGCTTCCTGTGCGTGTACCTGCATAGAGGCGTATGCCGCGAAAAACAAGCTAATCCTTAGTAAATAATAAAAGATGCGCACACTCATGATTATATGCCGGTTTTAGCGTCACCAACTACTTTCCCGTCTTCCAGGGTAATGATTCTTCTCGCCTTGTCCATAACGCGCTGGTCGTGAGTAGAAAAAATAAAGGTCATTTCCTCTTCTTTATTCATGGTCGCCATCAATTCAAGAAGTACTTCCGTAGCATGAGAATCTAAGTTAGCGGTAGGCTCATCAGCCAGTACAAATTTGGGGTGTGAGGCAAGTGCTCTGGCAACAGCTACCCGTTGTTGCTGCCCGCCGGACAAGTATTTTGGTCGCACATTTAGTTTGTCCTTCATGTCCAGTTTTTCGAGCAGATACTCAACCCGTTGCTGCATTTCTTTGCTGTCCCTGTGTTCCAGTTCCATTATAAACCGAATATTCTCCCGTACGGTGAGAACGGGTATCAGATTGTAAGCCTGAAATACAAAACCAATATTATGTAACCTGAAATCGACCAGTTGTTTATCAGACAAGCGGGAAATATCTTCTCCCTCTATCCTTATCTTACCCTTCGTGGGTGCGTCAAGCCCGCCAATCATATTCAACAATGTGGTTTTGCCGCAGCCGGAGGGGCCGACGATTGCAGTAAACTCACCCTTGTCTATGCCCACACTCACACCATTAACTGCATGCACCGGCACCACAGATTCTGTATAAGTTTTATAAATGTCATCTAATTCAATTACAGTCATACTATAGTGTTTTATATTTTATCATTCCTGCCGAACTGCTTCAGCTGGGTTCAACCTCGTAGCCCGACGCGCGGGGAAAAACGAAGAGAAAAGTGATATAATTATTACCATTGCGGCAAACTTTGGATAGAACCCGAAGTCAAGTTTCGGGTACACATGCGAGCTGAAACCAAGGGCGTTGATGCCGTCAGCTATCAACGACAGGTCGATACCCCGTGTACCGAAATAGCTGACTGTGACAATACTCAACAACAGCCCGACCACGGCTCCCGTAAATGACAGAAATATGGTTTCAAGCACTATCATACGGAACACTTTTGCACGATTCATACCGATACACAGCAATACGCCAAGTTCTCTTGTGCGGTCCATCACAGCCATCAGCATGGTATTGACGATGCCGAACGCAAGTGCCAACAGAATGATAAACACAAAAATGAAAGACATCTGGTCTATCGTTCCGGACATCAGTTGCAGCATTGGTGACAATTCCTGCCACGACTGTACCTGCAATTCCGGGAATTTGTTTTTCAGTTCTGCTTCAGTAACGGCGGTGGCCTCATCATTGTCTAAAAGCACATTTATTGCCGATGCACTACCAGCCGGGAACCCTATGATTTTTTGCAAGTCCGACTTCCGCACAAACACCATGCGCTCGTTGAATTCACTATTGTGCAACTTGTAGATGCCTACAACCTTGAACGCACTGTAAGTAATCTCTCCACTATATGACTGTAACGTAAAAACAAGCCTTGAATGAATCCCTGCATGAAGCTTTTCTGCCAACTGCTGACCAATCAATACCTGATTTGATCTTCCCCTTCCTAAAAAATCTCCTTTGACCAAATACTTATCCAGCTCACTTACCGTGCGGAAATTTGCCGTATCTACCCCCGTGACCATAGTACCTGCAGATGCATATGCGGTCGATGCGATTGACGTAAGCTGAATAGATGATGAAACACCCAGCACACCGGGCATAGTGGCAATCTCTTTTTGCACTTCGTCGGCATTGGCAACATTTACATGAAGATCATAGTTAAGTAAGAATTTCGGACTGTTGAGCTGTAGATGCCCTGTCTCTGTATGGATGGACGAGTAAGTCTGCTGACCGGTCATGCCTTGCATGAAGGCGTAAGAAAATATTCCCCCCCATAGTCCTAAAGCAATGGCAGCGATAACTACCAGACTTCGGACTTTGTTCCGCCATACATTTCTCCATGCAATGCTCACTATCATTTTATCACTTTTTTAGTGCACCAAGTATTTTGAACCTGCCAATGTACATCAGTGGGTATATTGACGCTGCGAAAGAAATAAGGAATACTGTTATTCCCTGATTAACAAAAATATATGGGTCGAGCGATGCCGGCATAATAGGCTCCAACCCGAACTGTATGAACATTTCTGCTGCAGTACCTGTTATCTTAACAGGGTTTATCTTAAAGTATAGTAATACAGGCAACGCTACCGCAACTCCCGAACTTATGCCAAGTAACCCAATGAATACCGTTTCGAAAAACAGCAGTATGGCGAGTTGTGATCGTCGCATACCTATCGCTATCATTACCGCAAACTCTTTGCTTCGTTCCATGGTCATCATCAGCATGGTGCCGAAAACACCGAATGCAATAACCACGTAAAGTATAAACAGCATAATTATGCCACCTGCATTATCACCGGCTATTTCCTGTGTCAACTCTTTGTTGAGCGTCTGCCAGTTTAGTACTTCCCATTGGTTGCTATCAAGTGCTTGTCTTAGTTGCTCCACCGTGGCTTGCTGGCGAGCAGGATCGTGCAGCAATAAGCTCATAGAGGTAGTAAGGTCCGGCGCGGCAAAAAGGTTACGTGCATTATGCAGTGAAAGGTACACTAATGCATTGTTCATCCGACCGTCAGGGAAATGAAAAATACCTGTGACAGGAAACTGTGCCGCAGCAGTTATTCCGTGATACCCCTGCCCCAGCAATACCATCGTATCGCCAACACGCAACCCCAGATAATTTGCTATTCCGTCGCCAACCAACAATCCATCGTAGCCATCTGTCAGGTAATGACCATCCGTTACTCTTCCGGAAATATTGTTCATTTTGTTTTCCAGTTCGGGAATTATTCCCGTTACCTGCACACCCTTTGTATGATTGCCAGAAGAAGCCAATACAAAGGATTCTAACCGGGGCACCGAAAGCGAAACATTGCTGTTGGCAGTAAGTACACTATCCAGCATTTCACCTTTTTCAAAGGAATTGTTGATAGAACGATTATCCTGATATCCTTTGGCGTGAATCTGAATGTAACCCGTCGAAAAGCGAACAGCATTACTGGTCATATTAGCATAAGTTCCCTTCTGCAACGAACGCATGCAAACAGCAAGCAGCACCGCCAGAAATACCGAAGCTACTGTAATGAGTGTTCGGCGCTTATTTCGCCACAGATTTCTCCAGGATAATTTCAAATATTGTCGCATCTCATCGGAGTGATTTCATATGCTGCTGTGAAAAGAATGATTCGTCAAGACCCACATTAAATTCTATTTTGTCAAATTGCAGAACAGTCTTTTTACCCTTTTCCTTTACTGGCACAACTGTAAGTTTTGATGGCAAGTCACGGTCTGTAAAATGCCTTACATCTGTCTGAGTTTCCCTATTCACCAATCCTCCATCTTCATCATAATATTCCGCTTTTAAAAGGAAGTACTCCTTTGCAGCTATCCATAATACCACCTTCCCCCATATCACCGCCGCATCCTCTTTGGGCGTCAATACTATCTTAATTGTTTTGTAGCCACCTATTACTTCTTCTCCTGCCAGCTGGTGGGTATAGTCTGTTACCAATGAGTTGCGTTTTACTAAGTCGTTATTTGTAAAATCAGACCCCATCCAGCTCTGGCCCATCATAGATGGAGGTATACGTATTATCCGACTTACAGACGGCAACCAATTCCACATTTCGTTTTTCCGCTTCAAAAAGGACTGCCCTTTATCCTGGGCGGGCGCTGTCACAAGAATCATATTATAGTCATTGCCGACAGACCATGTTTTCATACTTATTGTTCTCGTCCATTTGGGTCGCACTATCGTCATTGTTGCATCACTGCGACCCGATTTCCCATTCATCAGATTGATGGCGTTCTGTACTATTTGTTTTGGGTCGGCTTGCTGCGCATAGGCGGTGTCTGCTACAGACCAAAACAATGCGCAGAAGAGTACTATGCCGGAAATTGTTTTCATATCATTTGGTTTACATTATTCATGCGAATTTCTTTATAGTCAGCTTTATAACATCTTCTACCGGGTACATATCCGGTGCAACCATCAGGTCAAACATTATCCCGTCTAATACTGAGCCCAGCATCATGGCCTCTGCAAGCGGGTTCGGAACACCCCTATGCTTGAAGTAAGTGATAAAAATGCCAAGGTACCCTTGTATCATTTCCTCCATCAACTTCTCAAATTTCGGAGTGGTATTCTTCTGAAGTACGATAATTATGTAGAGTCGCCAAAAGTTTGTTTCAGCAGTATACAACCCTATCATACCCCTTAAGGCAGCTTCAAATTCTGCCGGAGTAGATATTCCTTCCTTAGGCACAAAGGATAAGAACTCCCCCATTCGGGTCAGCCCATATACCAGCAATTCGTCAAGCAAGTCTTCTTTACTCTTAAAGTAAGAATACATCAACCCTTTAGATATGCCAGCCATTTCCGCAATCAAGCCTACTGTCGCACCATGATAACCACGTTCGGAAAACGCATTAAGGGCAGCGTCAAATATCAACTTCCGTTTGCTGTCCTTTAAGCTTGCTAATTGTTCTTCTGTTCGTGGCGACATGTTTACGACTGAATGGTCAGTCAAAATTAAGATTTTAGTCCGAAACAACAAATTTTTACACAACAAAAAAGAAAATGTAGAAAAAACAGATACAGATAAACCAACTATTTGATTTTTAAATAGGTGGTACTGTAGGGAAGTTTTTGAGAAAATATTTGAAGACTAATAAGTCTGATGCTAAGGAAAGATATCGAATCTGCGATGCCCGGTGCAACTATAGCATGACCTGCACATTGCCCGACAATAAAATGCCCTGCAACTAAAAGTTACCGGTTCCTTCCTAATCAATAATGTTCATTTTCTTCATTATAAAGGTGGCACTTTTATTTTGGCAGATACCTTCCTTCAACTTATAATCAAAGATCAGTTCATCATTAACTGTTTCTACCTCAAAGCACTTGTTGACAAGAATATCGGGATGCTCATAAGTAGTGTTGCAAACCTCCAGGTCATGCGTCGCAATGGCTCCGATAGCTGCAGTACGGATTATCTTTTCAATTACGCCAATAGTACCACTACGTTTGTCATCAGAGTTCGTGCCACGCAATATCTCATCCAGCAACACAAAATGCGGAGCATCATCGAGGCGACTAATGATATGCTTCAAACGTTTTACTTCTGCAAAGAAGTAAGATTCGTTATCGGCAAGTGAATCTGACTGTCGCATGGAGACATACAAATCCATCGGTTGCAGGTTAGCGCTGGCAGCACACACTACCCCACCCGCACCAGCCAACACCATATTGACACCAAGGGTACGCAAAAAGGTACTTTTGCCAGACATGTTGGAACCGGTTAGGATAACGAAGCGCTTGTCAACAAAAGAAATGTCATTGCAAATACGTTTATCATGAGCTATAAGCGGATGTCCAAGCTCCCTAAATGCAACAAGCCCCTTATCATTCAAGTCAGGAAAACATAAATCAGGATTGTTGAAACGTTGATTGGCTAATGAATTGATAGCTTCAAATTCACCAATGACATCGAGCCACTGCTCGATGTGTGCAGCATGATTCTTTTTCCATACTAACAACCTTTGAAGGGCGTGAATATGGTGGAGATACAGCCCGTTCATACCAATAGCGGCAAATGGATTCTGAATATTTTCCATAGCCCCGTATATCGCAGCAAGTTCCTGCAGATGTGCGCTTGCATTAGTACCATTTTGTTCTAAGGTTTGCTGCAACGACTTTAGGTATTCGTCGGTAAATGTAGCGTCCTCAATAAGCCGCAACAGGGTCGCATAGGAGACTATTGTCTTCTGTATGGGCCCTGTGCCTGCAATGGCTTTCTTGATACGTTTAACAGTCATAAAGAAAACTGCGAGATTTGCTCCTGCCAGCCACTCAATAAGGCGCCAAGAGATATCGGAACGGGTAATAGCATACATCACGATACTACAGCACAACAAAGCAGGCAACAAAAAAGAAATAAACCGCAACACCGTACTCAATGGAGCATCAGCTACCGCTGCCCAACGTAGCAGGCGTTTATAGCTATCCTCATTATCGGAAGTGATGCGCCCGGTAGCATAAAATTGCTGTCGCAGGGGCAATTGATCACTCATTGCAGCCACAGCACGCTGTCGCAGGGGGATTTCCGTTGCCGATCGGCGCTGCAACAACGACTGAGCAAGTGCATGGCACCCCATATACGTGGCAGTACGGTTGAGGTGTTGATAAAGGGATCTGTTACCGAAAATATCGAGGTCGGCAGCATAGGCATGCGAACCGTCATTATAAACAGCCCCATCTTCAAATGGCAATAACCCTTGACGTAAATATTCCGCCTCTTCTTCATTAATAAGCATTAATTCCTGTGCCAATAGCTTTTCACGTAGTACCCTTTGCTGGCGTTTCACCAAAAAAACGAAGAGCGCAATAAGACCGACACCTACAAACAAATAAGCCGACTGCTCTCTGCTGAACCAAAAATAAAATGCAAGACCCGCAAGCAGCAATGCCAATAATCTACTTAAACCTAAACGATAATGAATTTTCTCAGCGATACTGTAAGCAACCGCATATTGCTTTTGTCGCTCCTCATAACTTTCAATAATCTTCTCTTGTTGCATATAGCCTTATGGTTGCCACAAAGGTGCATAAGTTCTGGGTAATACGCTTACTCATTCAGAACAACTTGCCGCTTTACACACCTCTGGCCACATCAGACCCAAACAATCTGACTGTAACGAACTATAATACCGTCAGCATATTATTCTCTTTTGCTTATTACGCAAATAGACTTTTGAAGCACCTGAGAGTTGGGAATGGTAATCGTTTCACCGCCCGGAGTGCGAACGTGCATAAAGAAATAAGTGAGGTCTACAATTTCCCCTTCAAACGGATAATCTTTATCCAGAACTTTGATGGTATCACCAATACGCATGGGGTGATTGAAGAAAATAAGAATACTGGATGTAATATTCGACAGTAGCGACCACTGAGCAAAAAACGCAATACCCAACGCTGTAATAAGAGTACTTACAAACACAGCGATCTCATTTTGTTTCAACCCCCAAATAGCGGAAAGAAAGATAAACACCAATCCGGTTATAAGTAAATTAGAAACGCGCATTATTGTCTTGCGACGCGACCGATGCATCTCGGCCTTTTTAAGCGCATTGTTCACAAACGCCATAATCACATACGAAATGAGAAAATAGGCACCTATTACTACAACCGTTTCAATAATCTGAATTTTGAGCATACCCAAATTTCGTACATTTTACGAGATACAACGCAATGCATTAGTGCAAAACTACACTTTGCCGATATTAACTTAGCGAGACCTGAAAAATACACTAAACAAGTATAGCTATTCCGGCCGAAGGTTTAATCTACATCAGAATTTGCCAATGCATAATGCCTATAAAACCCACTCACATTGCTACGATTCCAATCCTACCACACAGAAAGAAACGATAATACTCAACCCAAATAAGACAACCAATAAAAGCAACAGCTTATAAAACCCTATACACCCCACCCCATTACAAAAAATCACACCTCCCCAGGTTGAAATAAGTATGTGTTCAGATCTTGCACAACAAATAACTAAAACAAATTACATCTTCAGTTGCACAATTGAAAAGTGTGAAAAATGTAACTTTTTGCAACTTATATATAACTATACTGGCGCAGGTAGTTGGAACTTTGATTTTCTATTAATTCAAATGACCCCGGATGAGATTTATGTTGTGTGGTTGGTCGCAAAAAAACTAAGTTGGAAGCGCAAAAGAAACATAAATCTCAATATGCCAGAAGTCTAATAGAAGCTAGTCTTGACCCTTTAGTTACTATTAGTACAGAAGGCACCATAACCGATATGAACGAAGCTTTTTCCAACATCACAGGTTTGACCCGTGAAAAGCTGACCGGCACCTATTTCTACGACTATTTTACCGAACCTAAGAAGGCCAGAGAAATATACCGTGAGGTATTTGCTAAAGGCTTTGTTACAGATTACCCGCTAACACTAAGAGATCATCACAAAATCGATGTTTTGTTTAATGGCTCTGTCTACAAAGATGAAACCGGAAATGTACTAGGGGCAGTTGTGGTAGCTAGAGACATTACGGACCAGAAAAGGATAGAAAAGGAACTGATTGAAGCTAAAGTATTTGCAGAAATGGCGACTGTACTTGCTGAAGAAGCACAATGCAAGGCAGAGGGAGCTACAAAAGTAGCCGAAGAAGCCGTCAAAGCGAAACAGCGATTCTTGTCGAACATGAGTCATGAAATACGCACACCAATGAACGCCATCATTGGCTTCACAAAAGTACTGCTCAAGACAGAACTAACGGAAAAGCAATTAGAATACCTATCCGCCATTAAGCTAAGCGGAGATTCATTGATTGTGCTGACCAATGACGTTTTAGACCTGGCGAAAGTAGACGCAGGACAAATGACTTTTGAACAGGTGCCTTTCAAGCTGGCAAACTCTATAGCCGCCATGCTTCATTTGTTCGAAACCAAAATACAGGAGAAAAATCTGAAGCTTGTCAAGGAGTATGACACCAATATTCCGGATGTATTACTTGGCGATCCACTTCGTTTGCACCAAATCATTTTAAACCTGGTAAGCAATGCCGTAAAATTTACCAAAAAGGGAAAGATTGTAGTGACGGTCAGACTGGTGAGTGAAGATGAAGAAAAAGTAAGTATAGAGTTTGCAGTATCTGACACAGGAATTGGGATACCAGAAAATAAGCTGGAAAACATCTTCGAAAACTTCCAACAGGCGTCCAGCGGCACATCCCGACTGTACGGCGGTACAGGTCTGGGCTTATCGATCGTGAAGCAACTGGTAGAGCCACAAGGAGGGACAGTTATTGTAAAAAGCAAAATCGACGAAGGGTCTACTTTCAGTTTTACATTGAGTTTCGGTAAAACGGATGCGCAGCCACAATTCGAAATGGACGATGCAGAGTTCGAGCCCGATATAAAGAACATAAAGATTTTGGTTGTCGAAGACATTCCGCTCAATCAATTGCTAATGAGAACTGTGCTGGATGACTTTGGATTCGAATGTGATATCGCAAGCAATGGTAAAATAGCCATAGAAAAGCTGCGGAGCGGCACTTACGACCTCATTCTAATGGATTTACAGATGCCCGAAATGAACGGTTTTGAAGCTACCGAATTTATTCGCAACAATATGGGACTAACAATTCCTATTATTGCGCTAACGGCAGATGTAACTACCGTTGACTTAGCAAAGTGTACGGCCGTTGGTATGAACGACTATCTCGCCAAACCTATAAACGAGCGACTCTTGTACAGCAAAATAGCGGGAATAGTACGCCAGCCAGACATACCTAAACCTGCTGCCAAAGCGATTGACGAAATAATACAAATGAAGTGCATCAATCTCGACTATCTGTCGCGGCGCACAAAGTCAGACCCCAAACTAATGATGGAAATGATTGCACTCTATCTGGAGCAAATTCCGCCATTAGTAGCAATCGTAAAAGAAAGCCTGATCACAAAAGATTGGGATGCGATGTACGAAGCAATACATAAAATTATTCCCTCGTTTTCAATAATGGGAATAGGAGGAGATATAGAGAGTAATGCAATGAAAATTCAAGACTATGCGAAGGCTAAACAAGAGATAGATGTAATACCTGATCTCGTGCTGCAACTTGAAACAATTTGCACACAAGCTTGTGCTGAATTAGAAGAAGAATTAAATGCGATAAAAAGTACCAATGTATGGAAAAAGACAAGATAAAATTGTTTCTGGTAGATGATGATGCCCTGTTTCTGAAATCTATGGAAATTGATTTTCTGCAGTTAGCAGACTATGCCGTTGAAACCTTTGCTACCGGGGAACTATGTTTGGAAAACATATCCCATAATCCGGATATCATCTTGCTAGACTATAACCTGGACGGCATCAACAAAAACGCCATGAATGGCATAGCTACACTCGATAAGATAAAAGAATACGACCCACGTATTCCGGTTGTTATTTTATCTGCTCAGGACAAAATAGATGTGGCCATTAGCTGTATGCATCATTTGGCAAGTGACTATGTTGTAAAAAGTGAAACTGCGTTTACTCGCCTCCAGCGAATTATTCCTAATGTCCTCCGATTTCAGAAAATGGAAAAAGAGCTTAACTGGTACATGTCCAGGATGTAACACCTCTGACAATTCATACATACTCATCCATCAAATTAAATATTCAACGATTTCCTATTTATTAATCGTACCTTACAGATATACCAATAGTCATTTCCCCTTCCTGTTTCTATTTGGCGCGATAGCACCTATCACTTTTCGCATGCGCTTTTAATTGCTCGTTACTTGTAAGAGATTTTTTTGCAGGCAACTATAAAACAACCACATGATACTACATATAAAATACATGGTAAGCCAGCGTTGCATAATGCTGGTGAAGGAAGAGTTGAAAAAGCTCGGCCTCCACTATGTAATTGTGGAGCTGGGAGTAGTGGAGATAATGGAAGATATACGAGGGGAATTACTTGAAATACTAAAGAAAAATTTACTGGAATCAGGACTGGAACTCTTAGACAATAAAAAGAGCATACTCATCGAAAAGATAAAAATCCTGATAATAGAAATGGTACACTATACCGATGAACTGCCGGAAGTGAACTACTCTAATTACATCAGTGAGAAACTGGATCACGACTATACCTACCTCGCAAACATATTTTCAGAAGTAAAGGGCATTACAATACAACAGTACATAATCGCAAATAAAATAGAACGAGTAAAGGAGCTACTGCTATATGGCGAACTGAACCTCACCGAAATATCCTATAAGCTAAATTATAGCAGTGTGGCGCACCTGTCCAATCAGTTTAAGAAAGTAACAGGGTTAACCCCTTCCTTCTTTAAACAACTTAAAGATAAAAAACGCGTTGCACTGGAGAGCATGTAACGGCAACCTCCAGGTTAAACGTCAGCCTCTATCACGAGTAGTTTAGCGCAACAATCACTTTCGTACCATCCTAAAGAAATACCGGACTTAGAGCCGCCCGAATAGAAAAATATTCCGGCGGCTCTGTCTTTTAGTACACCAAAGTGTGATTGATGTAACTCTTTTAGATTGTTATGTAACGGTTAACGGCATAGCAATAGAGACCTTTGCGTAGTGATAATTCATTCACCACATTAATACAATTTCATGAAAACCAAACTACTCAAAGTACTATCAGCAGCAATACTGTTCCTGATACCAATCGTGGGCTTTGCACAAGCACCGACGTTGGGAGAGGCTGCAAATTTTGTGCTGTTTACTACAATAGGTCCCGTTACGAACTCGGGCACTCCCTATCTCACACACCTTACCGGGAATGTCGGAACAAATACCGGTTCCAGCACTGGTTTCGGAAATATAGATGGACAAATGCATGACGGCGGACCAACAAGTGCTTCATGTACCGCAGACATCATTACTTTATACGGGGAGTTGAGTGGTGCTACACCTACTTTCTTCCCGGTATCGCCATTGCTTGGCGGCGGGGACATATTGGTACCCGGAATCTATCAGTACCCCTTGCTAACTGCAGCGTCACTCGACCTTAATCTTATATTAGATGGCGGTGGCGACCCGAATGCACTGTTTATCATAAAGATTGATGGCGCATTTTCCACTAGTGCAAATTCAAAAGTCATTCTGACAAACGGCGCACTTGCTTGCAATGTGTTCTGGCTGGTAGAGGGAATGATAGATATGGGTGCAGGTACCACCATTCGGGGAACGATGCTTGCCCACAATGCTGCCATCAATATGGCAGCTTTAGACACACTTGAAGGAAGGGCACTTTCAATAAATGGTGCGATTACTACCAATTCTATTTTGGCATACACTCCATTAGGTTGCGGCAGTCCATTCCTTACTGGTCCGGCAGCTCCTGCGCTTGTGTCTACAGCCGCTTTTGGCGTTTTCTCAAGTATTGGCCCGGTTACGAGCACTCCAATAACTTATGTTAAGGGTAATGTAGGTTCCAATACAGCATTCCCAACAGGCTTTGATTTCTTAAATGTCATGGGTATTATGTATGGTCCGAGTTTTGTTACTGCAGCTTGTGCGGGAGACCTTACAAATGTGTATGACTATCTAAATGCACTTCCCACAGATATTGAGTTATTGCAAGGAGATCTTTTTGGTCACGACCTTGTGCTTACACCACATACATATCATATAGCAGCCTCTCCAATTTCATTGACAGGCGAAATATACCTCAATGCACAAGGCAACCCTGACGCTGTATTTGTACTTAACTTGAACGGAGCTTTAATAACAAGCACATTCTCTAAAATTAATTTGATAAATGGAGCGCAAGCAAAAAACGTGTATTGGAAAATAGACGGCGCAACACATGTCTATGACAACTCATTGTTTAATGGCACCATAGTAGGTACTGGTGCAATTACTTTAAATACAGGCGATACACTTAACGGTAGGGCACTTACAATTAATGGTGCTGTAGCTATCAACGGAAGTTTTGTAAATACTACACCAGCACCATGTACCGCTTCGGCAATAACGGGTACAGACACACTATGTGTTGGCATGACTACATTACTTTCAAACACGGATACAGGTCTAATCTGGCATAGTAGTGATGCAATGGTTGCAACAATTGACACCAATACAGGACTTGTTACCGGTGTTGGTGCAGGTACGGCAATTATAACACTTACAAATGGTCTGGCTTGCCAATCAACCGACACCGTCACCGTAAATGCATTACCAGCCCCGATTACCGCCACAGATAGCGTGGTGTGTGTTAGTGCAACATTAACTTATGCCAGCTTAACTTCCGGCGGAACCTGGACGAGCGGAAATATGTCCGCAGCGACAGTAGATTCTGCTTCCGGTGTCATTACCGGAGTTGCAGTAGGTAACACATACATTACATACACGCTAACAACAGGGTGCGAAACGAAAAAGAGTGTTACAGTTAACCCAACACCCAACGCAGGATCTATTACGGGCAGTGCAACCATGTGCCCGGGCAATACTACCACGTTGAGTAATACTACAACTGGTGGAATATGGTCATCACTAAATACTGCAACTGCAACTATCGGTTCTGCGACAGGTATTGTCACAGCAGTAGCATTGGGAACAACAACCATTTCATATACAGTAACCAATAGCTGCGGATCAGCAGCCGCTACAACAGTGGTAACGGTTAGTGCAACAACTACTCTTGACCCTACAACAGGAACTGCAATGGTATGTCCTGGTAACACCACCACTTTAATCAATAGTACAACCAGCGGCACATGGTCGTCTGTAAATACAGCTACGGCGACAATCGGTTCAACTTCCGGTATTGTAACAGGTATAATGGCGGGTACAACTACCATATCCTATACAGTAACCAATAGCTGTGGAAGTGCTACGGAAACAACAATAGTAACGGTTAACCCATCACCCGATGCGGGTACTATTACAGGGACTACAACGCTTTGTCCTACTGATAATGCCACGTTAACCAATATAGCTACTGGTGGCGTTTGGTCGTCAGTAAATACAGCTACAGCAACTATAGGCTCATCTACCGGTATTGTTACCGCCATTGCCCTTGGAACTACAACTATATCATATACGGTTACAAGTAGCTGTGGGACAGTTGCAGCAACAACTGTAGTGACGGTAAGTGCCACGACTGACGCAGGTACAATAACCGGAACTGCCACAGTATGTCCGGGTAACACTATTACATTAACCAATACAGTCACTGGCGGAACGTGGTCATCATCAAATACGACAATGGCAACAGTTGGCTCTCTAACAGGCATTGTTACAGGAGCAGCCACAGGTACTGCTACAATATCATATACAGTAACAAATAGCTGCGGAACCGCTTCTACAACAACAATAGTGACGGTTAGCCCTTCACCTAACGCAGGCACAATAACAGGTACGACAGTACTTTGCCCGGCTAACAATGTTGTTCTAAGCAACACCATATCAGGTGGTGTATGGACATCAGTAACTACAGCTACAGCAACAATCGGTTCAGCAACCGGTATCGTTTCTGGGATAGCTGCCGGCACTACGATAATTTCATATTCCCTGACTAACAGCTGTGGTACAGCAACGGCGACAACGGTGGTTACCATTAACCCGTTACCAAATGCTGGCACCATAACAGGAGCGGCAATAGTATGCCCTGGTAATACAACATCGTTGGGTAATACAGCAACTGGCGGAACATGGACATCATCAAACACGACAATGGCAACAGTTGGCTCTCTAACCGGTATTGTTACAGGAGCAGCCACAGGTACTGCTACAATATCATATACGGTAACAAATAGCTGCGGAATTGCATTTACAACAACAATAGTGACGGTTAGCCCTTTACCTAACGCAGGCACAATAACAGGTACGACAATACTTTGCCCGGCAAACAATGTTGTTCTAAGCAACACCATATCAGGTGGTGTATGGACATCAGTGACTACAGCTACAGCAACAATCGGTTCAGCAACCGGAATCGTTTCCGGAATAGCTGCTGGCACTACGACAATTTCATATTCCCTAACTAACAGCTGTGGTATAGCAACGGCGACAACGGTGGTGACAATTAACCCGCTACCCGATGCCGGAACTATTACTGGCACAACAACACTTTGCGAGGCAACAAACGTCGCCCTTGGTAATGCAATAATAGGTGGAGTTTGGTCTTCAGTAAACACTGCAACAGCAACAATCGGTTCAGCAACTGGTATCGTTTCCGGAATAGCTGCCGGCACAACAACCTTATCTTATACAGTAGCCAATAGCTGTGGAATAGCCGCTACAACAGTTGTAGCAACGGTAAATCCGCTACCAAATGCAGGAACTATTACGGGTACGGCGACAGTTTGCCCCGGCGACACTACAATATTGAGCAGTAGTGTCACTGGCGGAACCTGGACATCAGTATCAACGCCGACAGCTACAATAGGTTCAGCAACCGGAATTCTTGTGGGAATAGCAGCAGGCACATCAACAATCTCCTATACAGTTACTAATAGCTGCGGAACGGATGTTGCAATAATTTTAACTACAGTTAACCCCTTGCCAAACGCGGGCACTATCACCGGTGTTTCAAGTGTATGTGTTGGTTCAAACATCCTGTTAAGCAATGACACCGCAGGTGGTGTTTGGAGTAGCAGCAACAGCAACATCATAGTATCTAGCACGGGTAGTGTTGGCGGAGTAGCAGCAGGCACATCGATAGTTTCTTATTCCTTTACAAATTCATGTGGTACAGATGTGACTACTAAACCTATAACAATCAACCCACTGCCAAACGCAGGTGTAATATCCGGCGCTTCAAATGTATGTTCGGGTTCAATCATCACACTAACAAATACTGTTACAGGCGGCACCTGGAGCAGCAGCAATGCTACAGCTACGGTATCTGGCGGTATGGTAATCGGTGTAGTGCCGGGAGTAGACACTATTGTCTATTCTGTGAGTAACATGTGTGGCTCAGCAACAGCATTTAAAATAGTAACGATAAATGTGCTTCCATCAGTACCGGTTATTACTACTCAGTCTCCTGAAACCGTATGCTCGGGCACTATGTACCAGAATTTTGGCACAACAACTCCCGCAGCAGCAAATACAGTATATAGCTGGACAGCAATCAATGCAACGGTATGGGCTCAGGGAACTTCGCACAATAATGCTGTGATAAACTTCGGCACCTCCGGTACTGCAATTGTAATGCTAAACTCAACCATAATAGCGACCGGATGCCAAAGCAAGAATACAATTTTGATAGATGTCACAACCAGCGTATCGCAGGCTGACTTTGTATCCTACTTTAGTGACCATTTCGTAGCAACTCCGCCCACCGAAGGTTCATACCAGTGGGGTTATGACGACAAATTCACGCTGGACTCTACAATACTTACCGGAGAGATCAATCAGGACTACGTAAATGCTAACCCTGACTTTGAAAATAAACTCTATTGGGTAATGACCAAACTGGGAGATTGCGAGCAGAAGACATATTATGATGCGCCACTTGTGATAGAAAGTGTAAATAATGAAGCACCCCGTGTTACAGTATTTCCAAACCCCGCAACCAGCATTGTTAATGTCGAAATAGGAGCATCTGCTCAAGGAGCAATAACCATAGAAATATATAGTACACTAGGCAAAAAAGTAAGCACCATTTCGGCCGTTGAGAATAAAGCGGTATTAGACGTGTCAAACCTTGCTGCCGGCATATACATTATTACATGTACCAATGACGGTGTGAAATTCAACAGCACTCGCTTTATCAAAAACTAAACACATGAACGTCCTAAAAAATAATAAAATGAAAAAGTTATATATCGTGTTACTGCTTGCCGCTTGTTCGGTATCAGCAGAAGCCCAGGAAACAAGTACACCTTCTCTCGGGAAGAACCTATCGCCAAGATGGACGATAGATGTCAACCTTCTGGGAGGGTTAGCCAGCCAGTCCTTTACTACAGCAAACACTACCGCCAACTATTCGGACGCTGTTTCTGCAAATACCGGAGAATTGAAATATAGCAAGGGGTACTCCTTTGGTGCAGATGCACAGCTGGGCTTCTTTTTTGGAAAGAAACGCCACTTTGGTATCGGAACGGGTATTATGTACATGCAGCAGTATGGAGTAGCTACACTAAGCGGCTTTAATACAGACGCACGTGCTACAGATGCATCAGGCAATATCTTCAGACAAGTACTGACCGGAAACGATCTGACGGAGGATATTACTACATCAATGGTTAACATACCGGTAGTCTTAAAGTATAAGGACCGCTTTTCTAAACATTGGGGATTCGCAATGGATGCCGGAGCGCTTCTGAACCTGCAGGTTAACCATTCGTATACGGCTCATGCCAAATTCGACCAAGGTGCTATATACAAGTTCGTACAAAGTGATGGTGGTACAACTGCTGTCTATGACAACTCACCCACTCCGTCTGCAGACAGTTGGATTATCACAAAAGCCGAGTTCCTCCAAAACAACCCTAACGGCAATTGGGAGGATTACGCAGCTATCAAACGATCAATGGGGATTAATGTAGGTGATGGACTAACAACCGGAAACCGTACCGGCAATTCCTCCTTCAAGACTGGTTCGGTAGGATTCATAATTCAACCCTCAATCAGTTACTACGTATCAGACAATGTAGCGTTTAACTTTGGTGGGTACTACATGGTGCAACCATTCAAAAATGATGCCCAAAAGGGCTATCGCCTTACAGACGGCAACGGCTCATACAGTTCTGTAATGAATAATGTAACAGCAAGTACCAATCATGCGTATGGGCTAAACGTTGGTGTAAGGTTCCTGCTGGGGAGGAAAGAAAAAGACAGAGACCATGATGGGATAACGAACAAAAAGGACGACTGCCCGGACGTATATGGGCTGGCGGAATTTAATGGTTGCCCTGATACCGACAAAGATGGAATCCAGGATTCAAAGGATTCATGTCCGAAAGTGTGGGGACTGGCTCTGTTTAACGGATGCCCTGACACCGACGGCGATGGGATTAAGGACAAAGATGACGCGTGTCCAAAAACCTTTGGATTGGAGGAGTTTCACGGCTGCCCTGATACGGATGGTGATAAAATACCAGACAATGTAGATAAATGTCCATTAGTTGCCGGTCCGCTTAGCAATAACGGATGCCCTGAAAAGGAAGATGGAAAACCAGAAGAAGAAACAACTCCGGAAAGGGTAGACATTGGCACGCCAATAATGTTTGAAGTCAACAAGTCTGTCATTCACTCATCTTCAATGCCTGTTATTGACGAGGCAGTGGCCGAACTAAAAGAGAATAAAAGTGCGACCGTAACAATTGACGGGCACGCAGACTCCAGCGGTCCGGAAGATTTCAATAACGTACTTTCACTTCAACGTGCGAACGCAGTTAAGACGCAACTCACCGAAAGAGGCGTGAACCCTAACAGGCTAAAGACAGTAGGACATGGTAGCAGAAACCCTGCGGCTTCAAACAGCACATACGAGGGAAAAGAACAAAATAGAAGGGCGAAAATGAAGATTTCTACAAATGGAAAATAGCTTTCGCACAAAACTGTGAACTATAAAATATCACAAACCCCCGAAAAGGAACAAATTGTTCTTTTTCGGGGGTTTGAATTTATACCGACATCCATTCTTTATCCATCAACTGTCAAGCGCGCGGCTATCTGTTCAGGTGTGAAAGATGTAACTATCATAATTCAATGTGTAATGCTCATGAGCCGTTTCCGGCGGACCTTTGTCTTGTGGAAATTCCTCCACAGAAATATAAGTTTACATGAAAAAGATAATCGTTTTTTCAATGATGGCTTGCCTGTCCATGACGTTCGTTCCGAGTCAGTCAATAGCGGCTTCGGCAAACATATCTGCCTCCGGCAACACAACAACAAACTCGACAGCAGCTAACGCCCTGATAGCAAGATTGCACGAAATAAAGGCCAGGGACGTATCTACAATGAGTGCACCTGAAAAAAAAGGGTTACGCAAAGAAGTTCGTTCCATAAAACATCAACTGAGTGGCATAGGTGGTGGCGTGTATCTATCTGCCGGGGCAATTATTCTAATCGTTATCCTACTTATTATTCTATTGTAGATGTTGGTAAACACAAGGCAAATGCAACAAAAGATTTCATACAACTAAACAGGCACAAGAGAATCAATGAAAAATCTAATAGAGTTTAAAGGCAACTGGAATGAAACCAAGGGAAAACTAAAACAACAATTTGCAATGCTCACTGACAATGACTTGATGCTGATAGAAGGCAAACAGGATGAATTGATCGGTCGACTGCAGATTAAGTTAGGTAAAACAAAAGAAGAGCTACGAAAAATCATCTCTGAGCTGTAAGACACAAAAAATTGAATCGTCATCCCCTAAAACAACTAAACATGAAAAAATACATTTTATTATCTACGATTGTAGCAATTACCATTTCAGGCTCGCTTATTATGGGCTGTGACAATGCTTCCCCTTCAGAGAAAGTCGAAGAAGCACAAACTGAAGTAGTACAGGCAAACCAAAATCTGGACGAGGCTAATGATGCGTATAAGGCTGAAATAGAAAGCTATCGAATAGAATCTGATGAAAAAATTGCGGCAAATGAAAGAAGCATTAAAGAGTTCCGGGCAAGAGTAAACCAGGAAAAGAAAGAAGCGAAAGCTGAGTATGTCCGGAAAATCGAAATGTTAGAAAAGAAGAATTCTGACATGAAAATGAAACTCGACGACTATACTGCCGAAGGCAAAGAAAAGTGGGAAATGTTTAAAGCCGAGTTCAATCACGATATGGACGAGATGGGTAACGCTATTAAGGACATCGGCGTTAAAAATGTAAAATAATAACAAACAAAAAATTCAATTTTCAAAAAAACTAATAAAATGAAAAAACTAATTCTATTTACTATGGTTGCCCTTTCGATAAACAACTATGGTATAGCACAGACAGATCAGTCTACAAATACAGTAACTACCAAGGTTATAGCGGTAGATGAGACCGACCCACGCTATGCAACAGTATTTGGAGTGAAGGTTGGAGGCAACTATTCCAACGTCTACAAGACAAGTGGCAGTTCGTTCCATGCCGATCCTAAGTTCGGGCTCGCATTAGGAGCATTCGTGGCCATACCTATTGGCAAATACTTTGGCATCCAACCCGAATTACTATTCTCCCAAAAGGGTTTTAAAGGCACAGGTAATATACTTGGAAGTCCTTATGAACTTACCCGCACAACAAGCTTTATAGATGTGCCCGTATTTGTATGTGTGAAGCCCACCGAGTTTATCACAATCCTTGCCGGGCCTCAGTATTCATTCCTCACAAAACAGAAAGATGTATTTAGAAATGCATTCACCACGATACAACAGGAGCAGGAGTTTCAGAACGACAATATTCGCAAGAATATATTATGCTTTGTAGCTGGTTTTGACATTAGCATGAAAAGCATTGTACTTGGTGCACGCGCTGGTTGGGACCTGCAAAAAAATAACGGAGACGGTACGTCAAAAACCCCTCAATACAAAAATTATTGGTATCAGGCTACCATTGGTTTCCGGCTTTACAAGTAAACCAATTGCATCAGAAACCATAGACCCTATTGATAGCCTGTATGCGTCTCTGCAATGAAACAAATGCACCTTTAACGCAACAAAAGAGGGTTTCTTACCTGCAGGCAAATACAGAAGCGACCAAAATTTGTCTTTAAATCAATTTTTCCTCAAATTTTTAATTAATAACAACATGAACAACAGAATTTTCACCACGATAACTTTAATTATACTATTTGCAATTGCCCAACCCACGTACAGTCACGAGAAGTATGGTGGGGCCCTAAATCTGGGCGTTGGCCTTGGCTACTACGGCTATGTTGGCTATTCAACGCCGGTATTGCATGCCGACTATGAGTTTGATGTTGCAAAGAGCTTTACGCTTGCGCCGTTTATCAACTACTTCTCTTACTCGAATTACCACTATTGGGGCGATGCTCATAATCACTACAAAAACTACTCTTACCGCGAAACAGTGATTCCAATCGGAGTTAAAGGAACTTATTATTTCGACCAACTGGTAGGCGCAGGTACGAACTGGGATTTTTATGCAGCCGGATCGTTAGGTTTTGCAATCAGATCGACAACCTGGGAAAACGGATATTATGGAGAGACCAACGTCAAACATGGTACAGGAGCACTATACCTTGACCTTCATGCCGGCGCAGAGTATCACTTTAACAAGAAGGTAGGCATGTTCCTTGATCTATCGACAGGTGTTTCAACACTGGGCATAGCAATTCATCTTTAGCCTTTTTCGAACACGCCCTATCGGTTCATTCGTAAAAATACTCCATGAAAAATTTACTGACTATTATAGCCATTATTCTTGTAATTACGTGGGCTATTGGTTATCTCGGCTATCATGCCGGAGGCATCATCCACCTACTTTTAGTTATCGCAATAGTATCTATTCTACTGAGAATAATAAGGGGGGATAAATTCATCTGAACTAGTTGCTACGGATAGCGTTCACGAAACTAACTGTAACCAACATACATCATCAAGCAGCGTTATCTGGGTTTCAGCATCCAGGTAACCTGCATTTTGGGCGGTGGCTCCTTTCTATTGCGTAGTTCTTCAGGCAAAACTTTCATCAGGTGTGGGATTACGCTCAACGACTGATAATCGGGTTCAGCTTCGGTAACAATCTCAAAACCCTGACTTTTAAAAAATGAACGGGCGCTTTCGAAACTTTCAAATTTGTTGTCCTCTATACTATGCTGCTCAAAAAAGGATCGTTCACTACTCGTATATGGCACACGATCTGCCATTTCCGGAGGCCGCTTTATGTAAACATCTGCTGTGATCCAGCAACCACCACGTTGTTTTAATGTTTTGAGGATTGTACTGCATAACCTGACTTTCTCTTCCTGGTTCAGGTACATCAGCAATCCTTCATTTATTATCGTCAAAGGACCGTTTCCAAACATGTTGACGATATCATTGAATGCTGCCGCATCCATTACATCCAGCTGCAACAATTCGAACCTACCTTTTACTCCTTCACCCACGGGCAAAGCGTCAATCATACCCTGTTTAGTAAAAACTACGTCCGGCAAGTCAGTATCAATGTACCGAATACTTTCGTCTCTTTCACATAAGTCTAGGCCACGAAAAGAATATCCCGACGACAACTCCAGAATATTCGTATTGCCTGTTTGTTTCAGCAACTGATCTACACTCCTGTATCTCGATTCAAAATGCATTGCACGCATCCAGAACCAAAAATCCTTATCGTCATAGTTCAGATTAAAAATTTCGCCACCATCTATTAGTCCAGCTGCTTGTTTTGCGTAGGGGATATTAGTATTACCTTTTAGCTTTAGGAGCGATTTTGCTGATGGGCTTACGCTACTAAAGTCTTTTAGCTTTTGTGGCATATTCGACAATTTGTTTTCCACTTCAACTCAAAAATAGTTTAAGATAGCAAACCCGTCAAATAGTACGCTAATGAAGCTTATTCACATTCGCAACCAATAACCCGTAACCAGTTTAATTGAAGATTGTGTTCTGCCAAGATGATGCAAAGGCACAATGGCTGTACCACCATTATTACTCCGGAGCAACGCCCAGCACCGACAAATCGCAATTGCTTGAATTTTCGCCAGTACCTGCATCGCCGAAAGCGAGCTGTTTCCTCTCTTATCCTAATTTTCCTCCTTATACTCAAGAATGTCTCCGGGTTGGCAATTGAGTACCCTACAAATAGATTCCAGGGTCGAAAACCTAATAGCCTTGCCCCGGCTTTGTTTCAGGATTGATAGGTTAACGACAGACACTCCTACCTTTTCAGACAACTCAGTCAGATTCATTTTTCTTGTAGCCATTACTACATCCAGATTCACAATTATAGCCATAGCAATTAGATAGTTAATGAGTTTTCAAACGTTTCCAGCAAATCCTTGTAATTCTTTTCGTTTCTCCCCCACGAAACGGCTCCAAAAAAAGACGCCGAACAAAAGTCAACTACTGTCTTGTTGTCCTTTTCAGTCATGTCAACATAAATGTTTTCGCCCCACGAGAACATGCTAATTCGCGATGTAGCAAACAATACGCCCTTGCCTTTGTCGGTATAACGAACCGTGAAGCCTGCATCCGACAAAACTTCCACCAACTTGTCAAACAAAATATCTTTTGCGATATCAAACTCATCCTGACGGCGAATTTTTGCGGTAAATAAATTATAGCTACTTGTGAAGTATGGCCGGAAATTTATGTTGCGACGCACAAGCAAACTGAATAGAAAAAGGCCTCCTATACTTAAAGAGATAATTCTGAAAAATGCCTGATTCTCCATCCTGACAAGCAAATACATTATTGAGAATGCAACCAATACAATAACGGCAGTTCTAATTGATTTCATAAAAAGATGTTTTAGTAGTAACGATAGGCAAATATACAACGACAAAAATGATTATCGCAAATTATTTATCGTTTATCATTAATTATTTACCCTAAATCAATAATTATCACCCCACAACTTGTCTATTTTACAATATCCCTGCAGCTTCCGGATACAAACTGCCTTTAACTATGAATAGTTGTATTTTCCTGACTGCGACGCAGATTAACTATGGCCTCTATATACATGAAACCACCGTTCCATTGTCAACTGGAATTGCTGCAAACAGAGATTGGAGAGATTATACTCGCTCGGTGCCATACGGTACTCAATTGGGCAGTATCACAGTAAATGTGGTACCTACATTTACTTCGCTGGACACTTGAATGTCACCTTCGTTGGCTTTTACAAATTCATAGCATAGTGGTAGCCCTAACCCGGTACCGGCTTCGCCCTTTGTGCCGTAAGTACTGGTATGAGAGGTAGTCAGAAAGAGTTTTTCTATTTGCTCCGGTGTCATACCCACTCCATCGTCGGTAATACGCAATCTGGCAGTTTTTCCATCTGCAGTTGCAGATAGTGTTATGGTACCGTTTACATTGGTAAACTTAATCGCATTTGAAAGCAGATTCCTGATGATGATATCCATATCCCCCGAATCGCAAGTAACTACAAAACCCTGTGGAATGTTGTTTATGACAGTAATGTTTTTGTTGCGCGCCGGCGCTTGCAGCAATGCTATATTTTGCCGTGCCATCTTATGTAGGTCTACTCGCTCAGACCGTGTAGCAGTATCCCCCAACACGTAGTTTTTTGACCACTTCAGCAGATTGTCGAGCAAAAAAGTAAGCGCGCCCAATTGTCTTTTCATTTCAGGCTTCAGCTCTATAAATTCCTCCGGAGACATTTCCGCTTCGTCAAGCATGTCTACCGTTGTGGATATAGAGTTGATAGGACCACGTAAATCGTGCGACAGCACCGAGAATATTTTGTCTTTGAATGTATTCAGTTCCGTCAGCTTTTCGGCCTGACCCGCAATTGTCTCTTTGCTTCTTTTTTCCTTTGTCCGGGAGCGGTAAAGCAGAATTGCAATCACCAGCACAAAGGCAAGACCACCCAACAGCCCCCACAAAGTCTCCCGCTGTCTCTGACTTGTAGCCTCTGCAATCAGTTTTTCCTTTTCCAGCCTGCCTATCCGGTTCTCTTTCTTTTCCAACTCGTAGTCAAATTGCAACTGCTGTTGCTGCCGTGCGTTCTCTACACTAAACAAACTATCATTAATAGCGTGGCCAACCCTTGTGTATTTCAAAGCGTTACTGTAGTCTCCAACCTGCTCATAAGCCCTTCCCAATTCATCTGCAGCGGCACCGGTTTGGTCGTCCATTTCATTTTCCCGGAACAAGGCATATGCTTTTTCAAGATGGGGAATACTCTTACGGGCATTTCCTCTTGCCATCCATACTTCCCCCAATCCGATATGTGCTTGTGCAATTATCGAAGGTGCTGTCCTGTCGACAGGTGGCTCCAGACACTTCATGTAGTCTGCAAACGCATTGTCATAATCACCGGCATGAAAGTAGGACATGCCTCTATCTATGAGCATCAATGTTAACTCCGACCGCTGCCCCGCCGAATCGGCAAGCCGAATGGCCTCGGTACATACTGCTATAGCCGCGCTATCGTTATCCATCGCATTGAATATGCTGACAGCATTCATATAGCAGTGCACTATAGACTGTATGTCGCCGCATCCTTTTTGCAGCGCAATGCTTTGATTGATATAATTCAGGGCTTTTTCTTTGTTGCCAAGGGCACTGTACATTCTGGCTATGTTGCTAAGGCAACTGCCTCTGCCACTTTTACTGTCCACCTGCTCCCACACCTTCAGCGCCATCAGAAAGTACCTGAGCGCTTCAGTATTGTTTCCCAAAACTATGTAGCTCGTCCCTATGTTATCCAGAGACTTACCAACCATATTATTATCTCCCTTCTTTTCGGCCGTCCTGATAGCTTGCTCAAAGTAACTAATCGCCGATTTGTATTTTGTCTGCCGGAATCGGATATTGCCCATGTAATAGAGCAAAAGGCTCATACCTGCACTATCTTTCCGTTGCTCAAGTATTGCTATGCCTGCATTGCAAAGGCTATCTGCAAGTTCCAGGTCGTTTCTGAACATATAGGCAACACCCAACGACGCTAAACAACGTGCCTTGCCCTCATCGTAATAAATTTTATCTGCCAGCAATACGCCTCGTTGGGCTACAGCAACCATGGAATCAGTACTGGAGTTCCTGTATTGTGTAGCTACAACTGCATACAGATTCACCTTGGCTGTATCCTCCTCCGCATGACTGTAAAGCACTTTTAGCAGGCTGTCCAGAGCCTGGGCACTTGAAATGTGTGCACAACAAACAGCAAATAGCACAATCATTGTGAAACGTTTCCAACAACGCTGGCACTGGTCGGCAATCATGGGCAGAATTTACTGCAAATTAGAAAAATAATGCCAACTAATATTAGAGGATGAAACAGGAAAGCCGGACATACGCCCAAATTGGCCAGGTGCGTAAGCTAACACATATTGTTGTGCCCTTCCTGCTTCTGAGTGCATGCGGAATAGTATAGCATCGTTTAAATACCTCTTGGCTAATGGACGACAATAGCCCTGCACGTTTAAATTGAGTAGGTTAAATAGGGGATTTTGAAGGGTCGCTCTATTTTTTTCCGCCGCTGGTGTTCTTATGTTTCAATACCAATGCTTCGTAACAGAATATTATTTCCTCAGCAATATTGGTATTGTAATCACCAACCCTTTCCAGCCTCCGAACGGTTGAAGCCAGGTCCAAAAGCGCTTTTGTATTGTCAGTATTGGCTTTTATTTCCGCAACTATTATCGCGATGCCATTGTTATGCAGGTCATTCAATTCATTGTCCATGTCAAACACCTCGTGTGCCGAATCGGGCAAACCAGACATTAATGCAACAACATTTTCCTTAATCATTTCATTCGCGATATCAAACATCTTAATAATGTTCAGTCTATCCAGAAGTTCGGGACTATAAGGCTGTTTTAAGTCTAATACGCTATGCGCAATGTTTTTTGCATAGTCGCCCATGCGCTCCAGATGTGAATTAATCTTGAAATATGCAAAAACCGTACGCATGTCGCTGGCAACGGGACTATACAGCGCCACGATATTTTCGCAAAACTTATCAATCTCCAATTCCTTGGAATTTACCCGTTTTTCGGTACGTAGCACCTCACTTGCCGCCCCCTGATCAAAGTTCATCAACGACTTTCTGCTCTTTATCAGCTGGCCCTGTACCAGTAGCGCCATACCCTGTATTTCTTCCCTCAAATCTTTTAGAACTTGCTCTAAATGTGTCATGCGTATACCCTTTGTAGTTTAGTTGCCGCTTATTAGAATTACCCGAACCTTCCGGTTACGTAATTCAAAGTACGTTCTTGCTTAGGGTTTGTAAAAATATTTGTTGTAGAATCATACTCTACCATCTCACCCATATAAAAAAAGGCCGTTTTATCACTTACCCTACCTGCCTGTTGCATACTGTGCGTCACTATAACAATAGTGAAATTTTTCTTTAATTCAAAAATTAATTCTTCAATCTTTGACGTTGATATCGGGTCAAGCGCAGATGCAGGCTCGTCCATCAACAATATAGATGGCTCTACGGCAAGCGCTCTGGCAATACACAATCGCTGCTGCTGACCGCCGGACAATTGCAGCGCACTTCTATTAAGCTTATCTTTCACCTCGGTCCAAAGTGCTGACCGTATCAAGGATGCTTCTACCCTATCTTCAATTTCCGACTTCGATTTAACACCGTTCACTCTCAAGCCATAAGCTACATTCTCGAATATACTTTTCGGGAAAGGGTTAGGCTTCTGAAAAACCATTCCTACTTGCTTTCTCAGCTCTTCCACGTTCACCCCCTTGCCATAAATATTCTGTCCATTTATTTCTACACTACCATCAAGCCTGCAACCGTCTATCAGGTCATTCATTCTATTAAACAGGCGTAATAGCGTAGACTTCCCGCAACCGGATGGGCCAATAAATGCGGTCACGGTATTATGTTCAATTGGCAAATTGATATTCCTTAAGGCCTGAACAGCTCCGTAGTAAAAGTCGACATTTTTTGTTTCTATCTGAGCCATTATTTTTTGTATTTACTATGGTAATAAGCACGAACGCCATTTGCAATCAGGTTAGTGACTAATACAATCATCACCAACACCAATGCTGTACCAAACGCTACCGGACGTGCTTCTTCAATATTAGTTCCGCTTGTTGCCAGTACATAAAGGTGATACGGCAATGCCATAACCTGATCATATATACTGTGCGGCAGTTTCGGTAAGAAATATGCAGCAACGGTAAACAAAATAGGTGCAGTCTCGCCCGAAACACGTCCTATTGACAATATAAGACCCGTAATAATGTCAGGCAAAGCAATCGGCAAAATTATTTTTTTTATTGTGTACAGTTTGCTGGCACCCATGGCGTAACTAGCCATCCGGTAATTGTCGTCAACAGCCTTTAGTGCTTCCTCTGTGGTGCGAATAATAACCGGCAAAACAAGTAAACCCAACGTAAGCGAACCCGCTATAATAGAGTCACCAAATTTTAGTTTGTTTACAAAAAGTGCCATCCCAAACAAACCAAAAACAATCGATGGCACCCCTGCCAGATTGTTGGTCATTAGCTGAAGAAAGCTTTTTATCTTCCCCTTTTTGATATACTCATGCATGTATATAGCAGAGAACACGCCAATCGGAAATGCAAACAGCAGACTACCGCCAATCAGGTAAAGAGTACCTATTATCGCCGGAAATATACCACCTTTTACCATTCCGTCTTCCGGTGCTTTAGTGAGAAAATCCCAACTTATTGTAGAAATACCTCTGGAAAAAACGAAGTACAAAATTGTAAGTAATACCAGCACGACTACAGTGCTCATAATACGGAACAACCAGAAAAATATGCTTTGAGTTAACTTCTTATTCCCAATCATCATTTACCTGTTTCGTTTTTTTAATGCCAGTTGCACATAAAGGTTCAGCGCCATAGTTGCCAGAAATAGAATGCAGCCCAAAGCAAAAAGCGCACTATAGTGCAAGCCCCCGTTTGCCGTTTCTCCCAGCTCTGCAGCAATAGTCGCCGGAATAGTACGAACCGGCTGCAGAAAAGTTGTCGGCATGTTCGATGCGTTACCCGTAACCATCAGCACTGCCATGGTTTCGCCAATAGCCCTCCCTATCCCAAGAATCGCACCGGTCATAATGCCTGACTTCGAATAAGGAATCACAACACTTCGTATCGTTTGCCATTGTGTAGCTCCCAGTGCAAGGCTTGCCTCGCGCATGTTATTCGGCACATTGCGTATTGCATCTTCAGCAATAGAGATAATTGTTGGCAGCGCCATAATCGCCAACACTATGCTGCCGGCAAGGGCCGTTTCGCCGACATCGAGGCTGAATACTTTTTGTACTATCGGAACCACAATGATAAGACCAAAAAAACCATACACCACACTTGGTATTCCTGCAAGAAGTTCAATAATCGGACGAAGCACCTTTCTGGCAACGGGGTGGGCAATTTCTGCCATATATATAGCAGTAACCAATCCGAATGGCAGTGCCAGTAAAATTGCCCCCAGACTAACCATCAATGTACCAAGTAACAGTGGCAAAATACCCAGCTGAGCTACAGGGCGTGCAGTGGGTAACCATTCCTTGCCTTTTACAAATTCAAAAACACCCAACGTACCAACTTTAATCATTTTGCCCTGAAAATTCTTTGCCACATTTCTTTCGGGAAAGTATGCAAGTACATTTGGGTGATTAGCAATATAGTTATTGATACAGGTATCCATGTACTCAAAATCAGAACCTATTTCCTCTTCCGTATAGAAATTCGGAAGCTCATCAATACTAAACAATGTTATAGCATTGTCATCGCCGCCTATCTGCTTCCAGTTGGTGATTTTTTGGTCAAATATATTCTTTATGTCTTTCGGAGAAATAGCATTTAGCTTATTACTCTTATTGACGGCTATTACGAAACCCTCTTCCAGCAAGCTCTTTGTAAAGACACCCGCCCCTTCGTTGAACAAAAATATTATGATTAGAAGAACCACAATGCTAGTAACATAACTGCTTGTGGCCAACACACCGACCTGAAGAAAATTCAGTACCTTTTTTACCATGTATCTACATTAATAAGGGGGAACCTATCATCCCCCTTAATTATATCGAATTTTATACCAACCTATAATGACAAATATCCCACCTTATCTATAATCGCCTGCCCCTTTTTAGACATCACAAAATCCACAAATGGCTTAACCTTTGCTTCGGAAGTAGTCACATAATATATGTACAGAGGGCGCACCACAGGATACTTCCCGTTTTTTGCATTTTCGCGCGTTGGCTCTGTAAAGGTCTTGCCATCATAGCTAATAGACAACTGGCGCACTTTCGGATTGTCATAAGCCATGCCTATGTACCCAATGGCACCGGCCGTCTGGCTCACACTCTGTACAACAGCGCCGGTAGCTGGCATTGCCAATACACTTGATGCAAAGTTTTTCTTTTGCATAATATGCTCTTTAAAAAACTCGAAAGTACCGGAACTACTCTCACGGCTATACACAACTATGTTCATGTCCTTTCCACCTACTTCTTTCCAGTTTTTTATCTTGCCCGTGTAAATCCCTTCAAGCTGTGCGCGGGTAAGTTTTTTGACCGGGTTAGAAGGATTGACGATAACTGACAATGCATCACGACCTATAATTATTTGCTTTACCTTCTTACCGGCCTGCGACAACTTAATTTTCTCATTCATCTTCATTTTACGCGATGCTGTCGCAATATCAGTCGTATTGTCTAATAGCGACGCAATACCGACACCCGATCCGCCGCCAGTAACAGAAACAGAACCCTTGCCCATCTTGTTAAATACAGATGCTTCTTCTTGTGCAATTGGAAGAATAGTATCACTTCCCTTAATCTTAATATTCTGAGCGAATGTTGTTGATGCAATCAACAATGCACATCCAAGAATTACTTTTTTCATACTTGACTTTATTTATTTTTTTAGGTAAAATTTAGAATGAATACATTACACGTAAAGTGAGCACATTATCCTTAAGATCAGAGTCGTAGTTGGCTAGTTTTGTCGCATCATTTTTTACGATGTCATAATGCAATACGAATTTCCAGTCTTCATCATAAGTATAATAATAGCCTAACCCCAACGTGTTGTACCTAATATCAGCAGCGGTCAACGAACCGGTACCGGTAACGACGCCAATCTCTTTTTCAGTAACTTTTACATTAGGATCATACCAGTCGTACTTGACTACAAAGTTGTGCTTCGACCCCAATATATTTTGTATAAAGTAGAAATAAGCTCCGTCAAATTCCCTTTGATAGGTATTTGTGGTTACAGCTACTCTTGGCGATGAAGAAGAACTTGCAGTTCCTCCCTGAGTCCCCCATATATATTCTGCGCGCAGGGTTGTCCGACCAGCAGCCCACTTAGCAGTAACCTCGGCATCTACGCCATAGTATATCTGCTTAGCACGTTTATCTAAGTTACCGGACGCAGAATCCGTAATTGACCAATAATGATTACCTACCCCATCGGTTAGTAATTGATCTATATACTTTGTTCCATTCCGGTGCCCGCCATTGTAATAACTAAGCCCTCCTGAATATTTCACTGACTTTGATTTGTTATTTTTATAGAATGTAAGCCTGGAAATAAGATCTTTAAAACGGTCATAATCATGATTCGTTACACCTGTACCGTTATACATACCCGCCTCAAGCCTGAAAAAACGCCAACGAGACGTCTTGTTCGGCTCTATAAATATTTGTGCGCCTAAGTCTTTTTCACCCGGCAATAAAATCTGACTCATTCTACCACGTTCCGGCGTTTCACGTACACTACTACTATAGGTCAACTCATAACTAAATGGCTTATTCATTGCACCAACTTTCAACCCTACCCAACGGGTATGAGGTTCCAGGATAGTTACATATGCATCCCGCAATGCAAGCCCGGACTGCGTATAGTCGATTTGTACATAAGCCGAAGTCAACAAATCGCCATCTGCATTTTTCCTGGCATAATTCAACTTTGCACGACCACGTCTTACCATAAAACGTTTATCAGTGCCGGGGGCAAAATTGCCACCCGCATATGTATGTGCCCCATCAGATTCTGCAACCTGAAACTGCCCCATGATGTATCCCGAAAACTTAAGCTCGGAACATTTCTTTTGTCCTTTTTCCAATTTAGAAATCTTACTCGTTAGGTCTTCTATTTTTTTAGCAATTGAACCTGAATCTGCATCTGTTTGTGCCTGTACAAAAAGCGGCTGAGACGCTAGGAGTAAAAGTAATGCTGCAATTTTGCCCATGTGTTAATTTTATACTGCAAAATTGTTACCTCAATATGTTCTCAATGTTACTCCAATATTAAGAAATTGTTACCTCGCCCACAGCGTATTGATTATCAATGATTTACAATAACACCAAAGCGACGTATATGCACAAATAAATGCGACAACATATATGCAGCGCAGCATTTTGTAATTTTTTGAAGCACCAAATACGTTTAAAACAACCGTTTTTTTGTGGGGAGTAGGTGCAATCTACTAGCCCGGGGCGCGCGCTTGGTCTTATTACCATCAACGGCGTAACACGCTCATCGAAATAACATCATTGCGTGAGCACCGTAGTTAGGTACAATCTAAATAAACGCCTGTAATCCGTCCAATATAATCCATATTGGGTACCTTAGCGGCCTGTAAAAATGCAAGCATTATGGAAGCAAGTAAAACACTGAACTTTATTAAAGATGTATTGGCAAACATGCCTGCTGATTGGCTGAACCTAACTACGCATCGGCTGGATATTTATGAGGAAAAATTGGCTAAAACCCAATTCTTATCAAAGTTTGATAGCCTATATAACGACAATAATGCTACAGTATCTGCGCTCAGCGAGTTGCCGACTGCATACGACTATATCAGATTAGGCCATCCGTTATCCTCGGTACTGGAGTGGACAGTTGCTAAACTGAATAATCTGAAAGCTGAACAGGTAATCAGTTTTTCATCAAAGACGATGCCTGTTTTAGCAGTACTCAGAAAAAACTTATTAGAAGGCAAAAACACCCAAATTCTCTACAAAGGTGAGTTACCCATGTTTTTTGATGCCGATTTAGTACAGCGCATCTATGGCTATAATTTTGAGCTAAAACAGATTGGCGATGCATCAGCCATTCCTGCATCTGATGGCAGCACCATTTTTATTTCAGAGCAGGATGAAATAGGTAATTTTAACCTCGTCCCGAATATTGACTTTTTCATCAGCATTAATGGCAACCTGGGTAGTATTCTATTAGTAAATGGCGAACAAAACGAATCATACACATCAGAAATACAGCATGTAAGAAGAAGAGAGACTATTGCCATGACGCCGGCTAACACGCTTGTGGCACTACAGCTTGTAACAGGAGTGTTGAATATTGCAGATAAGCCGTCATCTGATGCTGAGGCCAACAAAACCCTTGTCTTGGATGCTATACGCGAAATCACTGGCTCTGATGTACAGGGGTTGGTTGCTTCTAGCGGGCTTTCAATGCAATACTCTATTGTTATGGGGCTCATTCACGATGCTATGGAAAATCATAAAGGAAAGGCCATCAAAATAGTAGTGCCTCCCAATTGCTATGGGGGAACAAATGACCAGGCAAGACGGATTGCTGCCTGTATCGAAAATATTGAGATTGTAGACCTACCGGTGGACAGCGGTCATGATATGGTTCAAAGTATCGATGTTGTTTTAGATAACATAGCAAAGGAAGATGCCGTGCCATTTATCATTGCTGAAATTCCCACCAACCCCAGAGTTGAAGTTCCGGATCTTATAAAACTAAAAGAAGTATTAGCCAAAGTGCGCGAGACCCCAACCGGTGATACTGCCATTGACCCTGTTTTTATATTGGATCAGACATTTTGTCCCAACGTACACTTTTTAGGTGAAGGTGAAATACTTTCAACAGTGAGAGCCATTGCCTATGTGAGTGGATCTAAATTTCCAAGCGGGGGGAAATGTACAGCCGGTTATTGTGTTGCCAATAAAAAAGCAGCAGGCTTGATGGAGAAAATAACATTGCATCAACGGTTGTGCGATAATAATGCTACTGACCTTCAAATGGAAATATTGGCAAAGCAATTGCCTTCCATGAATCAAAGAATTCAGGATGCTTATCAGAATACACGTGAGTTTGTAGACTTTATCAAGGCGACGTTACCTGAGGCGAAAATAAATTTCGTTTCAGAAGCTATAGCAGCACAAGGATTTACCCCCTCTGTATTTTCATTAAATCTGCCCACTAAAGGAAATACCGATGAAGAAAGAGAGGCATATAAAAGAGCCTTGAATCATAAGTTGATCAATTTAATGATTACAGAAATCCCCAATGAAAGTAAGTATTGCGTAAGCTATGGGCAGCTAAAAGGATGCTATTGGACAATACCGGCTACATCTACTCAAGGGACGACGAAAGAAGGTGACAAAGACTATATAGCACGTGTATCAGTTTCACCCGATATGGACCTCGAACGTCACAAGAAAGTATTTTCAGATTTTGTTGATAGTATTTAAAGTGGTGGCATAATGGCCACCTTGTTACTGTTACTAATTGATGCAGCGTTCATAACCCTGAGGTCTATAGGGTTGAGAAATGTATTGTGGGTACACAGTGCCTTATAAATTTAGTTTCAGCATAGGCAATAGCAATCTAAAACGATTGAATGAAACGGATGCGAAAGTTGTTTTAACTCTATTCACGGCATCATCGGAATAATTCATGTAAGACTATAGATGGCACATTAATTACGAATTTTAGTAAATTCGGTGCAATGAAACTTTGGTCAGTCAACAAGGCTTTAACTGTGGGATGGTTATTGTTAACTACAGTTGTCGTTTTCAGCATGATGTTATTGTTCCCTTTATTTTCATTGAATAATATGCTTGATTGGCCGCTCTATATCACTATACCAATAGCAATTGTTTTTCCAGTAGCAACAATGATTTTGGGTTTTCATTATACAGGCAAATTGTGGGTGCCTTGGATATATCTACGTGTTGCAGATGTGGTTGAATTTGAACAAGCCGCCCAGTTATCTGGTTTTATTGCTTATCCTGTCGATGGGATTAAAGACCAGCACCAGCGAGCGTTAATAGAAGCTCGATTTAAAAACTATCGATTCGAAGACGATGCTTCGGTACCTTATGAAACAGTTATTTATTTCCGCAAGCCATATCAGAATTTGTTCTTTTTGATCATGTTTGGCGGTTTTATTTTGTCGGCAATTCCGTTCATTATGTTTCCATCTTTCGGCCCACAACTCATAATACCTGTCTTTTTTGGTGCCATGATGCTTTTTACAATTTACAGGACTTCGGACAAATCTCCGCAGCTTACTCTTTCCAAAGACGGCATTTATACACAGGGTACACTTTGTAAATGGGATAAAATCTCTTACTATATCATTACACAAGGCAAAACTTCATATCTGAATTTCAAGCACAACGGAATAAATGAAACGGTTGAACTTGACAATTTAATGGTTGGCAGACGAAACTTAAATCACTTACTGCATGTTTATCGCAATCGTAGCCAAGCACATACGCCAATGAACGAACGCTTACTACGGTAAAACAATGCGATTTAATCATAAAGAACGACAATTAAGAAAATTACCGTTTTATAGCCGTGTTTCCTCTTGTGGTGGCTTCTGTGCGTAAGCAGCGACTCGGCGACAATCAGAGGTATTGTTTGCCCTCCGTGTTACAAATCAATTTTGGTTCAGGGTTCATAACCCTGAGGTCGGGAGTTCAAATCTCCTTCTCGCTACACTGAAAAACAGGCACTTATAAAGGTGCCTGTTCTTTTTTGTCCATGCACACTACAACAATCCTACAACATCCTCAGTCTTATGGTACCTGGGCGATTATGAATATGCCGTTAGCTCGGCCAGTTTATCCTGCTTCAGGATGGATATACGCTTCCCGGACAGTTTTATTATTTTCTTTCGGGCAAGCTCGCTCAGCACCCTGAAAAAGGTTTCATAGGTAGTCCCGGAGTAGGATGCCATATCCTGCCTGGTTAAGGTGATATTCAGTGCGCCTTCGCTGTTCTGGCCAAAGCGTCTTGATAGCATGATAAGAGTGTCCGCTATCCGTCCCCTCACTTCCATATGCGCAAGGTTTCGCATGCGTTGTTCCGCAGCCTGGAGTTCGTTGGCGTAAAACTGCATGAGCGAATAGGTAAGCTGGTGGTTAGCATGTAGGGTCGCTTCAAAAAACGCAGCATCAATGAAGCACACGATGACATCATCTAATGCGGATGCGGTTACAGGATAGGTCCTGTTTTCACCCAGTCCCCGGTAACCGATCATATCTCCCACACCCGCAAAGTGCAGGATAAGCTGTTTATCACCCCAACGCTTATGTACTTTCACTATGCCTTTATACAGAAAATATATTCCGTCAACAGCATCTCCTTCGGCAAATATCAACTCCCCCTTTCTGTAATGCCGGTTTTTTTGATGCGCACCCACCGCAGGTATCCATTCCGGTAGGCAACGCCTGCATAGAAAGCAACTTTTCAGATCACAAGTATGTTGCATTCTTTTCATGACGGACGAAGGTAAATTAATAAACCAATGAATATGGTGTAGCTCGCTGTTTACAATAACTACTTTGTGAGATATTGACCACAAAATATGATTTATGTCATGTTTTTATATAATTTTGTCGAAAATTTAGCAGCTATTTCATGATACACCGCAGATCGGGCGACAATAGTATTCCCGTTTCCATATCCCTGCAACCCACACTGGAAGCAGAGCATATCGTTCAAAAACCTGCGTCTGACAAAAGACGCATCGTGATTATATCGCTTGTTGCCATCGCCATCGCAATGGGCATCAGCCTTATTTCCAAGGCACTACTATATCTTATTAATCTGGCAACGAATGTTTCATTTTATGGTCAGTTATCCATTACCCCCGCTTCCCCCGCCGATAATACGTTGGGGGCATGGGTCATACTGGTTCCGGTAGTTGGTGGGCTCATCGTGGGACTGATGGCGTTATACGGCTCTAAAGCGATCAGAGGGCATGGCATCCCCGAAGCCATGGAACAGATCCTGACGAATGACAGCAAGATAAAACCGGCTATTACCTTTCTCAAACCCATATCTTCCGCTATCGCCATAGGGACCGGCGGCCCCTTTGGTGCGGAAGGACCTATCATCGCAACGGGTGGCGCCCTTGGCTCAACGATTGGACAAGTGCTGAAAATCACGCATAATGAGCGAAAAATTCTGCTTGCGGCAGGTGCCACCGCAGGCATGTCGGCCATTTTCGGAAGCCCGGTTGCCGCAATTTTTCTGGCGATAGAGTTACTCCTGTTTGAGTTTTCACCCGGTTCACTTATCCCGGTGGCTCTGGCATGTGTTACCGGCGCTGCCGGCCACTACATGCTCTTTGATAGTGGCTATGTATTCCCCAGCTCGACGTTATCCATGCCCGGCAATCGGGCGCTTCTGGCGTATGGCGTGATCGGTCTTGGAATTGGGCTGCTGGCCGTGGGCATTACAAAGCTGGTATATGCCATCGAAGATACTTTTGAGAAGCTGCCGATCCACTGGATGTGGTGGCCCGCAATCGGAGGGCTTGTTGTCGGGATTGTCGGCTACTATGCGCCACGTACTCTTGGCGTGGGTTACGATAATATCTCGGATATGCTGTCAGGCCATCTTTCGCTGACGGTACTGCTATCCCTTTGCCTCTTGAAATTTGTGTCATGGAGCATTGCCCTAGCAAGCGGCACTTCGGGAGGCACCTTAGCGCCTTTGCTTACTATCGGCGGCGCAGCAGGCGCATTGGTTGGCAGCGTCATTATCCACTTATTCCCCGATTCCGGCGTTTCCATACCCATGTCCGCCCTGATAGGCATGGCAGCCATGTTCGCGGGCGCATCGCGGGCCTTCATCACCTCCATTATTTTTGCCATCGAAACTACCGGACAATCCCATGCGCTACCCGCATTGTTAGTAGCCTGTACGGGAGCATACCTGATCTCTTTCCTGCTCATGAAAAATACGATCATGACCGAGAAAATTGCCCGCAGAGGGGTGAAAACACCACATTCATACCGACCTGATATTTTAGAAGAAGTAACAGCCAGGGAGGTAATGAACGAAGCAGGGATCATACTAAGTGAAGAAAACAATGTAGCGCAGGTGCGGGAATGGCTGGCCACGGAACCTGAATGCCCCGGCTACTATGCCGTTGCCGACAGCGATAACCGCTTCCTCGGCATCATCAGAACAGCCGATTTCTTTAAGCACCATCCGGATGTCACCATGCCGGTAACAGAACTAATAAGCGGGAATGCGGCGTCCATTGGGATGAATGACACGCTGAAAGCCGCTGTTGAATTGATGATCGCAACGGATGCAGATGTATTACCCGTTATTTCCGGGAACCGACACCTTACCGGCATGGTAACCTATGCGAGCATTCTGTCTGCCTATAGAATCAACCAGGCGAAACATCGCGGCTATTCTTCCGACATATCTGTTAAAAGGCGTGGGCTGAAAATGCTCGTCAGAGGAAAAAAGCTGGTAAATTATCGATAAGCGGCATGATGCGATTAAAAATGTTTGGAAGTGTTCGGAACGGATGCAGATTGAACCAAACAGCAAAAAATTTCTATTTTTTCGTAAATTCGACTCATGGAAGTCATTTGCTTGCAGGATGAAGCGTTTTATGCACTGGTGGATAAGGTCATCGAGCGCATTAACGGGCAACAGGCACAGAAGCCGGAAAAATGGATCTCCGGCGATGAAACGATGAAGCTGCTACGCATCACCAGCAAAACCACGCTGCAAAAGCTGCGGGATGAAGGAAAAATCCGCTTCTCGCAGCCGGAAAAGAAAATCATCCACCGCTTGGCGTAGTCTCTGACTACTGTTGTCCGGTAAAAGTGCAAGGTGATATTTCTATGTGCCTATTTAGACTTAAACAGTGACACATTTGACAAAAAACTGAAAGCAAGCCCACGCTAATCGTAGTCTCAAAAAACAGTTTGGCGAACGTCTCCTGACTTCGTCACAGCAGAAGTCAATCCTAATGCCGATCATTTCTAAGAATGGCATGGTTAAACTTCGGTATACCCTTTTTGCTGCAACCATTAAAAAAAGCAGCACCGATCTTTGTAAATTTATCTAAAATGAAAAAATCGCTGAAGTATTCCTCCGCAGCCACTAACATCTGTTCCCCTATACCCGCTCTTTCATAATCTTTCTCCATCTCTGCATCGGTTAAAAACTCTTTTTCATCTTCTCCTTTGACATCAAATGTCCAAGTGGCTATTATTTCCGTATTGTGTTCAGCCACAATGTTTCCGATAAAGTCAATTCCAACATCGATTGTTCTTCCTTTTTTATCAGTAAATGTTTTATGTATTATGTCCATGATTGTAAATCTCGCTACTTTTTTCCATTTCTCCCGCTAAGCGTAGTGCTTTAAACCAGTTTGGCGAACGTCTCCCGACTTCGTCACGGCGGAGGTCAATCTCCGGATTGACTAACAGCCCTGCACACATCCCATCCATCTATCAGCCGAAAAAATTTTGTTAGTAGATTCAACTCAAAAGTGCAACAAGAGGGCTAAAAATTACTTGCACCGGTTAAAGCACTAACAAGCAGCGGGTTATATGTTGATCAGGTATTCTTTCAGTAAATCCGGGAATAACAGCGCGTGCAATATGTTCGCCAAATCAATAATTAGTGCTTTTCTCATCAGGCAAACTTTGTATTTTAGCCCACAAAATATTGTTCAAAATAACAATGCGTATAATTATATGAACAAAAATGCAACAAGCCCATGGGCACTTCTCCTTCGGGTGTTATTTGTGAACATGCTGATGATCTGCGCAATGCAAGGTTATGCCCAAACGGCAGGAATGGAACAGATTGACTCCCTGCAGGATAAGCTATCCTCAATAAAAGCCGATAACAATGTCAAAGCTTCCCTCTATGAAAATATAGGCATGGAATACTACTTTCTAAAGGACTACGACAACGCGACTAAGAACTTTTCAGATGCCGGCGAAATTTATGGAGCCGTAGGCAACATATTTGGAGCAAAGCGGGTAAACCAAATGAAAGAACAAATAGAACACAATAAGCACGAATCCAAAGATAAATTGGTCGCAATGCTCGCTATTGGTGGGGCCATTGTAGTGCTCATTATTTCGTTTGTCGTTATGGCCTACAGGCATAAAAAGCAGAATTCTACCAACCTGCAGTTGATGGAAGAAAAGAACAAATCTGAAGAGCTGCTGCTGAATATACTACCGGAGCACGTAGCCCACCAGCTCATAGATAAAGGGATGGTCTTTGCAGAACAGTTCGATAATGTAACGGTCATCTTTTCTGATTTCGCGGGCTTTACCAAAGTGGCCGAGCGGTTTTCGCCTCAGCAACTTGTAGGCGAGCTGCATGGCTGTTTCAAGGCCTTCGACAAGGCCTTGGGAAAGTATCATATAGAGAAGATAAAAACGGTAGGTGACGCATATATAGCTGTTGCGGGTTTGAAAAAGGACCGAAAAGACCATGCGGCTGATGCCGTGGCATATGCTCAGTACATGCAAAATTTTATGCTCAGGAGGAAAAATCAATTGGGCGACGCTACATTTAACATGAGGATAGGCGTTCACACAGGTGGTGTTATTGCAGGTATAGTGGGTGTAAAGAAATTTGCGTACGATATATGGGGCGACGCCGTGAACACAGCAGCGCGTATGGAACAATACAGTGACATCGGGAAAATAAATATTTCGGCAAGCACCTATGAACTTGTGAAAAATAAGTTCAACTGCGAATACCGGGGCGAGATAGAAACGAAAGGAAAAGGGAAACTAAAGATGTATTATGTAAAAAACGATTGATTTTCTACCGTTAGTGCTCCGCTACGCGTAGAGTTGGATAAAAGTTTGGCGAACTTCTCCCGACTTCGTCACAGCGGAGGTCAATCACCTTATTGACTAACAGCCTTGCACACGAACCGCCCCATCATCAGCCGAAAACATTTTGTGGATATCTCACATGGCAGAACGTACACTTTGGCTCGCTCTTTGTGGTAATTAGTGTCGGGCAAGTATGGTGTTTCTGTTTACCTAAACAGGATTTATCCCGTCTATCGGTCAGTCAGAGACGAAATCAGGTGTATAGCAAAATCAGGACGTAACAGCCGAAAAAAGCAGGGAGCGGCTGGCAAAGAGTGCGCAAAAAATGCGCAATTTTGAAGGTTATTTTCGTTGTAACTAATTGATTATTAGCGAGTAAGGATAATAAAGAAAAACCCTCAGGAAATTGCGCAATTTCCCGGCATTCCGGAAGTACACCACACAAAAAAAGCAGCTACGAATAAACGCAACTGCTTGATTTTTTAAAGCGTGGTCCCACTAGGACTTGAACCTAGGACCCCCTGATTATGAGTCAGGTGCTCTAACCAACTGAGCTATAGGACCCTTGACGAATTAACGTCATCCCAACGAAAGTTTCGGAGGGAGTGCAAAAGTATATGTTTTTTCGAAAAAAGAAAAAGAAATTATCAGGCGAATACACAGCACATTTATAGCTGCATAGGGTCAAACTGTGATTTAGCATGTAACTTTGTCGCATGGCATTTTTCAAAACAGCCAGACCATATATTATAGCAGGTCCGTGCAGTGCAGAAACACGGGAGCAGGTATTAGCTACCGCAGCTGCCCTTTCGGCAATGAATGTACAACTGATGCGGGCAGGCGTCTGGAAGCCCCGCACCCGCCCCGGCTCTTTTGAGGGCAATGGCGCAGTAGCATTAGAGTGGCTACAGGAGGCAAAACAGCTGTACAAGCTACCTGTAACCATAGAGGTGGCAGAGCCCGCCCATATAGAGCTGGCGCTCAGATACGGTATAGATGTACTCTGGATAGGCGCACGTACCGTTGTTAATCCCTTTCAGGTACAGCGGCTCGCCGATGCGCTGAAAGGTGTAGATATACCCGTAATGGTCAAGAACCCCGTAAGCCCCGATGTGGACCTGTGGGGCGGAGCAATAGAGCGGTTCGAGAAGGCAGGCATTAGCAGCGTGGCAGCCATACACCGCGGCTTTTCGGGCTACACACCGGCAGCAGGCTACCGCAATCAGCCCAACTGGCCCATACCCATAGAGCTGAAACGGCGCAAGCCTGAGCTAAGCATGATATGCGACCCTAGCCATATCACCGGCGACAGGAACCGCATAGCAGAGGTTTCGCAAAAGGCATTAGATATGCACTTCGACGGGCTGATGATAGAGACCCACCCCTCCCCCGATGAAGCATGGAGCGATGCCGCCCAACAAGTAACGCCCGATGCGCTCAGGGAGATACTCGCCACGCTGATAGTCAGGCAGGAGTACACCCACGACATGAGCAGTCTGGAGCAACTGGAGCACCTGCGGCAACTGATGGATAGCCTCGATGCCGAAATCATAGACCTCATAGCCCGGCGTATGGAACTGAGCGAAAAAGTGGGCGACGTAAAACAACTCAGCAATATGACCGCCTATCAGCCCGTACGCTGGCGGGAGATTGTTGACACCCGTGGTCAGCGTGGCGAAATGCAGGGTATGACAAAGGAATTCATTGTGGAGCTATACGAGAAAATACATCACGAGAGCATACGCATACAGCTATCGGTATTAGAAGGAAAGGCTAAGGAAGTGAAAGACTAATAGCTGTTCACGGGCACTACAACACAAATAAATTTCGCATTTGTGTATTCAGGCGTTAAATTTACCCGCAAAACAACAAGAATTGGCCCTAAAACAGCATTTAGACGACAAAGTACGCTTCGACCAGCAGGTCGAGAATTCTAAGTCGTATGTATTACCCTTTATCGAAGTCACAAAAAAGATAACTGCCGACACTACGGTGTTTGAAGTCGGTACCGGAGAGGGGGGCGTGTTGCTGCCGTTTATAGAGCGTGGTGCCAAATGCCTCGGTGTAGATCTTGCTCCGGAACGCATTGCCCTTGCCAATGACTTTCTGAAAGACGAAATAGCTGCCGGCAAGGTATCCTTTGTATGTCAGAACATATATGACGATGACTTTCTGGAGCGGCACAAAGGTGGATATGACATCATCATACTCAAGGATGTGATAGAACATGTACCGGAACAACAAAAGTTCGTCAACTACCTTAAGAATTTCCTGCGCCCCGGCGGACAGATATTCTTCGGATTTCCACCCTGGTATATGCCCTTTGGCGGTCATCAGCAAGTTTGCCGGACCAAGTGGGTGAGTGTACTTCCGTGGTATCATATTCTACCCCGTCCATTATACAGGGGCATCCTGAAAATGGCAGGAGAGGGCAACAACATCATCACTGAGCTGATGGAAATTAAGGACACACAGATAACGATAGAGCAGTTTGAGCGCATCGCCAAAAACAGCGGACTGAAAATACTTCATAAACAGCACTATCTTATCAACCCCATTTACAAGTACAAATTCGGGCTGCAGCCACGCAAGCAAACACCATTGCTTTCCTGGATACCTTTCTTTAGAAACTTTGTAACTACATGTGTCTACTATACCATCGGCTGATGATGGTGCGGACTACATTTCAGACGGAGGTCGTGTCCAGATGTCCCAGCTGGCTTCGGCTTGTTGTACCAGCATTTCAAAACCATTTTTGATAACAGCGCCCTGCGCCTTACCACGTATCAAAAACTGTGTTTCAACAGGGTTATAAATAAGGTCGTACAACAAGTGCCCCTGCCCTACACCGCTATATGGTATAGACGGAGAGGCATATACCTCTGGGTACATACCCACGGGTGTGGTATTTACAATCAGCTTATACTCTGCAACTATTTCAGGAGTGAGGTCGCTATAAGAAAGAGCACCTGTTTTTCCTGTTGCAGAGACATGCATAATAGCTATACCCAGGCCACGCAACACATGTGCAACTGCCTTTGACGAGCCTCCGGTACCCAGAATAAGCGCTTTGCTATGCCGCCCTTTGAGCAACGGCATCAGGCTTCTCTGAAAACCAACAACATCTGTATTATACCCCTTTTTAACACCACTTTCAATACTAATGCAGTTAACAGCCCCTACAACAGAGGCAACAACATCGGTTTCATGAAGATAGCTCATCACAGACTCTTTGTACGGTATGGTTACATTAAGGCCTTTGATACCGGGGTTAGCCTTAAGTAATGCAGGAAAAGCGGAAATATCTGCCAGTGAATATGCCATGTACATAGCATTCAACTGCAACCGCGCGAATTTACTTTTGAAGTAAGCCGGGCTGAACGAGTGCGTAAGCGGGTAACCAATTATTCCGTAGTGCAAGACTGTCTTCTGATTGTTTAATACTGGTCCGATGCCACCATTCAGTGACACGTAAAAGTCCGAAATAAGCACGAATAATCTTATGAAACTTTGATAAACAACATTGTATGCCTGCAATTTGTGGATAATGATGTGCATAAGCCAAACAACAGCCCCGCAAGGGTTAACAGTTTGTTACCACTGGTTCAAAATTGATTGTCCACCCAAGCCAATTTCAATCGCATTTTTCTACTTTCGGGATATGGAACTACTGAAGAAATTGAAAGTCACGACAGATACTCCCTTTTGGGTTATCGACGCACCGGACGAAGTAGCGGCATTACTGGAAGGGATTGAATTAAAAACCAATCCCGGAAAAATAAAGGATGTAGCACAGCTCCTGTTATTTGTTGCTGACAGTCCGGCGCTTAAACTTCAGTTACCAAAGCTTAGCAAATGCATCAACCACAATACCGTATTCTGGATATGCTACCCCAAAAAGTCAGGCAGTATATCATCCGACCTCATTCGCAACAGCACATGGGATATTGTTTTCGACTCAGGCTACCGGGCGCAAACATCGGTTTCTATTAATAACGACTGGACAGCGTTGCGCGTTACCAATGCACCGAAGAAAACAACACTTGCCGACCTGCCGCCCGAACAACGAAACATACCGGGAATAGACTTTGTAAAACGCACCGTCACACTCCCCGAAGATGCAGCAACTGCGTTGAAAGCCTACTCTGGCATGATTGAGTTCTTTAACAGCATGGCATTCACCCACAAGAAAGAGCATGTAGCGGCTATTGAGGAAGCAAAAAAGCCCGAAACCCGCACGCGAAGAATCCAGAAGATGGCAGAGATGCTCCTCAATATGATGGAAGCAAAAGAACTGAAGGCAATGCGAAAAAAGCGTTAATCAGACAGAACGAACGCGCCACTGTCCGATACAGGATACATGCTTACTCCTGCTTTCTTACATGCCGTTGCGACCTGCATTAGCTCTTGTCTGTTGTAGCAGCTTCCGGCTACAACCAACTCCGGGTTAGCTATTACCAGTACACTATCGAGGTCATTAATTGCCGGATAGTTCAACACAACAATATCATAATGCTGTCGTGGTATTGCCGTGCTATCGGAATTAAGCAAGAGTAGTTCCTTCCCTCCTATTGATACCACATCACGCTGAGCCGGCAACTGCACCTGCGGACTAACGCCCCACCCTATATGTGCCGGTTGGGTAGCGTAAGCGATATTGCTTTGAAACGAAGTATCCGTATGCAACACAGCATAGCTTCTGCCTTTTATCAGCTCTACATGACTAACATTAGCTGCATTGTACACCACCAGTACATGCCGATGCAACCGCACCCATTCGTCAACACAAAAAGAGCACAACAGCAAACAGGCTGCAGACATACTGACTGCCAACCCTGCTTTCCTTTTCCTCAACAGGAGTACGCCCAAACCCGCTATTACTACATAAGTAATCATTAGCTCAAAAGTTGTCAGCCTTAGCCTATCAAGAGACGGCGGGCCAATGTTTTGCAATGCGACCACAATCTCTCCAAACCTATCGACCATCCAAATAGTAACGCTAGCGATACCGCCCGCTATAACAGGAACACCACTTGTAGCCACCAACAATATCCCCGCAAGTAATATCACACCCATAAATAAGTATGCCGCCACGTTGGCCACAATGAACATGACCGGAAATGAATGGAAATAGTAAATAACAATAGGTGCTATAAGTATCTCTGCTGCGATGCTCATAGCTACAACACTCCACAAACCAGACACAGCACGATACAGCAGCGTTTTCAGTTTACTTTGAGTCGCACCTGACAGACACGAACGCCAATAACCCGTAAGTAAATTATCAACAGGGCGATAAAAAACAATAATGGACAACACGGCAACAAACGACAACTGAAACCCCAGCGAAAACAGCCATGCAGGCCGGGCAACCAAGAGTAAGAATGCGGTAGCAAAAAGCTGATTGAGACTGTTATGACTCTTTGACAGTAAGTAACCTCCTGCAAGTATTGAGAACATAACAGCAGCCCTTACTGCCGATGGTTGCTCTCCTGCCATTATCACATAAAACCAAACAAATGGAATTGCCACCAGGTACTTTACCCATGCGTACTTCTTGTGCTTCAACCACCTCAAAAGACAAAGAATGACTACAAATAGCATGGCAACATTGCCACCCGATATGGCTATGATATGTACGATCCCTGTCTTTGCATAAGACTGCCGCATTTCTTTGTCAAGGTTTACCTCATCGCCCAACAGCATTGCCTGTAGCAGCCCCATTGCCTGATGACCGTGTAGATAGCGATGCAGCTGCCGCATACACCATAGGTTAACTCTGTCTGTTGCAGGTAATGATTCAGGATTACATGCACCAAACAGCCGGACTTCATCGTCATAACACCATTGGTAATGAAAGATGTTATTAACCGCACAGTACGTACTGTAACTGAATTCAAATGGGTTGCCGGCATCTGTAATGGGCTGCCAGTTTCCCGGCAACAGTATAGTGTCGTACTTGTGCAGCAGCATTGGCACCTCACTTTTCTGCAAGTACACAAAAGCCCTACCGGTAACTTGCCGCACTCCCTCTTCTCCTACGGCATCAACTATCTCCACCGGTATCTTCCACGACTTTTCCTTTTCCGAAGGTATGGCCGTTATGCGTGCGACGTATGTCTTAGACTCATCTATAGAGTTCCCAAACCAATCTTTGTTTGTGCATACATCATTGAAGCCACTTAAAGCCATACCCACGGATATGAACACCAGATAAGTCAGTATTGATGTTATAGGATTCGAGCGCTTACTTACCACTACAATCAACAACGCAACAACCGACACTAAAGCCACGATAGCTGGATAGCCTGTCGGGACCAAATGCAGGGGTGTATGATAATAGCCCCATATCCCAAAAACCAAAGGTAGTAACAGGCGAAAGAAGGGAGCAGTTTCCCAGAAATGTGCTTTATGGACTGGCCAGCGGTTCATAACGGCTATACAACACAATGTACAAAAGGCAGCACAAATCTTATACTCGCCAACACTCGCCTTACGTAACCTCGAAAGACATTACTGCCCAGTTCTTTATCAACTGCAGTCCATATTCCGTACCGACTGACTCCGGGTGAAACTGCACACCGACGCACGGAAATCTGGCATGAGCGAGTGCCATTATTACTCCATCTGCTGTTTCTGCAATTGACTGAAGTTCTGTTCCCTCAAAATTCTCGACAACTAATGAATGGTAACGCATGACATTATATGTCTCCGGGATATTCTGAAACAACGGATGGTTGCTGTGGGTAACAGGACTGGTCTTGCCATGCATAGGGTATGCCAGCTGCCGAAGCTTCGCACCAAAGTACATACCCAATGCCTGATGCCCCAGACACACCCCGAATATCGGAATAGTACTATGAAACTCATCGATGACCCCCATCGTTATGCCACCCTGCGCGGGCGTTTCAGGACCGGGAGAGATGATAATGCGGTCAGGGTTCAATGCCTTTAACTCTTCGACCGTTATTTCATCATTGCGGAACACCACACATTCGTTGCCTGTCTGCAAAAGGTAGTCTTGCAGTATACGCGTAAACGAATCGTAATTATCAAGGAGTACCCACATCGGCAGGTTGTCCGTTTATAGTATTGAAAAAGTATTCCAGCTTGGAAAAGGTATCCTGCACATAAGGTATCAACTTACCTGCCTGCTCAAAAAACCAGGGTGCCAGCATAGACAGCCAGGCATAGGTCTTTGACTCTGCAATAGACTCCGGCGTTATCACAAACACTCTGGCACCTATCCACAACAGTGAACTCCATATTACTGCGCCGAGAAATGCATATACTATGCCACCTGCCAGCTTGTTGAAGATGCCCAACATCAACCCTTCGATAGCCTTTTGCAGCAGCTTTGCCAGCATCCTCACAATGAGTACCACGCCAATGAAAAGCACCACATAGCTTATCACCTGCGCCCAACCCGAAGCAATGTAATCATTGACTAACAACCATGTGGCAAAAGACTGTGACAGCTTGAGCGCTACCAGCAAACCCAACAATATGGCAATTACCGAAAAGGCAGCCATAATAATCCCTTTCATATAGCCACGTATGAAAAATAAGAGGATGATAATGATGCCGGTAATGTCAAGTGCCATTGGACTCCCTAAGATAAAGGTTAATACTTAAAAACATATTCAGGGGGAGTCCCTTTCACTATGCAAGCAATTGCTATGGTGCTATTTTGCCAGCAACTCCTTTACGACAGCAGCGATTGACTTACCATCTGCCTTACCTGCCAGTTCTTTAGAAGCGACGCCCATTACCTTGCCTAAGTCGGCCATAGACGCTGCACCGGTCTTAGCAACAATATCTGTCAAAGCTGCCTTCAGCTCATCGGGAGTCATTTGCTTTGGCAAGAATCGTTCGATGACTGCCAGCTCTTCTCTTTCTTTGGCAGCGAGGTCTTCGCGGTTCTGCTTCTCAAAGATATCAAGCGAGTCGCGACGCTGTTTTGCGAGCTTCTGTAGCATCTTCTGCTCTGTAGCCTCGTCTATTTCACCGTTCGCTCCTTCCGCAGTTTTCTCAATAATAATTGCTGCTTTAATAGCACGAAGTGTACGTAGCGCCACTTCGTCTTTCGCACGCATGGCATCTTTAAGGTCAGCCATTATTTTTTGTTCCAGAGACATATCTTTTCAGTTTAATAATTTCTATTCATGTTTGGTATAGCAATGTACTTTCCCTACCTATTTCTGCTCAGATTGTTCCATGGCATCGCTTGCCTTCTTCAGAAAGTCCTTGGCAAACTGTTTCATTTCGTTCGACAGTTCTACATTTTTTGTAGCTCTCAAGTATGTATCTGCCATGCCGAATATTGTCTGGTAGAAAAAGTCATTCATCTCGTCTACCATCATCTTGCTGGTCCACAGGTCTATACGTAGTGCAGACTTCTCGTTGCCGTCCCATAAACCGAGCAATATCGCTTTTGCTTGTTGCGGATCGGGTACGCCACCATCGGGTGCTGTCCACTTTATTGATTCGGGCATTTTATCTTCTGCCAATTCTACTTCTATATTGATATTCGACTTCATAATTTATGACCGTATTTTTTGTCAGGACTGCAAAAGTACGGCTAATTTGATAATGAGGGAGAAAGTAGCCTCTTCCACCACGGCGGACACGCCCCCGCCCCTCTCCCCCGATTGTTTCGGGGCAGGCAAGAGAAAGGGAGGTGGGCTCTGACTCCCGTATTTTGTATTTGCGCCAGTTCCTTCGTCTATATAGGGTGGTAGTTTACTCAACACAACACAGGAGAGCGCGGTCGCGCTATGATTCTCTTGTGCTGTAACCTTCAAAAGGAAACAGAGTTGGCTTCTACTCCGTTTCTCGCCCTTTAGCGGAATACAAACCGAGAGTGCGCGGTCATTCGTCAATCCGGAGATTAACCTCCGACCAACCGCTACTTAACGCTACGGATATGGGGGACCAGTTACTTGTGTCCGGTTGCAAACCGGTTGGACTTTGTATGTCACGAGTTTGCACACGCACTATGCTTGTCTACAAACTCGCGCCAGTGGAGACGGAGGATATTATATTGAAAAAATTAAAACGTAGTAGCATACACTGGTCTGTGTTTTCAACGCCCCAAAAACAACAAGAGCGAAAGCCAAATTGGTGTCGCAGGAGCGAGTGAATAACACTTGCAGTAGATTGGTCACAAGGTAAAAAAATGCGCCAAACGGGGAAATTGACAATTTCGAATTACTACATTATGGAATAATTGCATTTCTGCGTCTGTTTATCAAGCTATGAAAGTCAACAAGAAAAAAGTTATACTTATCGTTTTTGCATCGCTAATCTCTCTTTTCTTTTGGAAGCCAATTTACATTTACCGTATTCCCATAAGCGCCCCTAAACTCCTAAAAGCTGAAATAAAATATCAAATGATTGATTTTGGATTTGACGATGCGGCTAGGAACTATCTTGAATGCAGTGCAGGAAATGTGCGCGTTTATTTGAATGATGAAAAAACAAAATGGCTATATGTGAGTAAGGAAGACAGTAAAATGCTATGGGGTGAATCGCCCTTTACTATGCGAAAAGAGAGCTACACTATTATTGCGACATTTAGGTTCTCAAAAGCTTTAATAGGAAATACCCCTGCAAAAGTCTTAGATACCGTGCATGTGCTTGGTTGTCCACTTATTAGTAAATAAGTTATTTTCACCGTTGTTGGTGCTCCCACCAACAATGACGAATGTGACTAACCCTCGACCACTTACGGGGTTTCCTGTCCGTATTTAAGGTGAGTGATGGTAGGGGTTAGTCCGTCGGGTAATGTCACGATAAACAAGTTGTCATACTGGCTATCGGTTATGGTGATATTAAAAGCATTGTTGCTGATTTGTTTCAGTATTTCAGGGACCGTATTTGAATGACCAACAATTACCACTACTTTTCCGTGATTGTCGCTATGTATCTCATCAACTAATTGTGTATACGGTTTGCTTACGGGGTACTCCGTAATCGTTATACCCTTTGCACTTGCCAGCGGCTGTACCGTTTGCCGTGTACGGTTATAGGAGGTTGAATAAATTGCGTGTACCGGAACATCCTCCAAAATGCGTTTTAATTCTATAGCCCGGAGTGTTCCATCTGCGTTCAGGGCGGGGTCGCTGCCGGTGGTCTCCTTTTCGGCATGTCGCATGATAATGAAAGTAGTAGTGGTATCACTAACCAAAGCAGGAATGGTGGTAGTGTCGTGTACCTCTACATAAACTGTGTCTCTTTCGATAACGGTCTCGACGGTTTTTACAGTCTCCTTCTTGCAGCTACAAAACAATATGAAAACTCCGATGAATGATAAAAATGTCAACTTACGCATATACGGTTTCGAATTCAATAGTTTTTTGTGATAATTGCAGGGCTACATGATCCAATAGCTAAAACTACGAAATGGTCATCAATTGAAGTAGTCAATGGATAAACTCAGCGGTGACATTAGTTTTCGCCTGTCGTGGAAAGGAACTCCAACTTTGCCGAACGTCGATATCTCGCCCCACCATCTGCACATGCTATGCTCATATAACTCCGATTATCTCCGACACCATGCCTGACACAGCAACTGACATACACGAAAACACAGTGACAACAGAAAGCCATTCACACCAATCACCCCCAAAACATCAGCGAAAGTGACAGCACATGATACCGTACATCTTTGATGCCGGAAACACTACTGATGTTATTAACATTGTAAGAGTAACGCAACTCCGGCGCAATCTTGAAGTGCTTGAAAAGATGTTCAAGTCCCACTCCTGCATCGAGTGCAAGCGCTGGTCTGGTGATCTGATAATAGTCGGAAGAACTGCTGGTAAGTGGCAACTTGTAGGCAGGCCCAAACAATACATACGGATGCGTGGACCCGGAGGATAATTTGTATGAAACGTGAACGGCGATTTCTCCGGTCGTGGGCATCTCATACTCCTGCTGCTTATTCTCAGAATTGGTATACCCTAAGTTGTTATCGTTGAAAGACAATTCAGGTTTTGCAGTCAATGAAACCCGAGGGAATAATGGCAATGTCGCTAAAATCCCAAGCCGGAAACCCAAGCCGTTTACAGAACTCAAGCGAGTTGCTTTTGAGGGGTCGTTTTCCCCAAGATAAAGCAGGGAATAATTGGTGCCGAAAGAGAAACCAAGCTCTATCTTATTGTCTGGCTTCGGCTTAGTTTCCTGTCCATAGGAAGTGTTGGTCAGATACATGGCTGCTGCAATAATTGCCATCTTTTTCATTAATTATAGATTTTTGATGAATAAAGAAATAAGTAGCAGCGAGCTTCATGAATTGTTGTTGTTTATTGGTAAACGATTTCACTCACATTTTATTGCATCCCATTCGTCCCTGCCTCGTGGTTGTTGGTGTTCCATCACGAACAACCATGCAGTGAGTCGGGAGACGTACGCCATTCTTCATTTTTTCACTACGCTTTGCTGGGGACCAGTTACTTGTGTCCGGTTGCATACCGGTTGGACTTTGTATGTCACGAGTTTGCACACGCACTATGCTTGTCTACAAACTCGCGCCAGAGGGAAGACTTGTTGTGGGTTAGACACAAGTGAAAAACTGCGCCAATAGGGAGGGAGGACTAGTAGGCATTTTGTCAAACTTTATCAAAACCACAACTACTTAGTAAATACAAAACGTACGCGTGCGAAACTGCCATCGAAATCAGTACCCTCTAGATTTATCTCTAATTCATGTTCATTCAGTTTTTCAACCACTCTTTTTGTCCAATTAATTTCACGTGGAGTGAGAGTATTATCCCGTATAACAGCAAGAGCCCCCATTGGAACGTCTAATATTTTAGTTTTCTTATTATACACATAGTCAGATACATCATGAACTGTATAATATCCAAAATTCAATTCAGTATTCCATATATAAAATAGCTTATCCGTATAAACCTTGTCAGTCGTAAACTCAATGTATCGCATACTGCCCATTGTATTAGTATTTGTTTCAACTAAATCCTCAACATCATCGTAAACATTGTAATCCCTCAATGTCCATTTCCCAATAATTATATTATCACATTCAGCAATATCATTTCCACTTACTAAAAAACATGTATCAAAAAATGGAGGAGTTATTGACCATTGGCGAAGAAAAAAACCAATGTTTAGTGACTCGCCAATCAACGATGCTCCCTTATCAAAAAATGTAAAAGCCTTACCTAAAAGTTTAAAATATTTTCCATTTAGGGCTTTATCAGGACCAAAACAGGATATTAGTGTTTCTCGCTCATCATTAGCAGCAAAACATGCAGTAGCAAAAAAAGCTGCAATATTTCCTGATTTTGTCATGTTTTCAAATCCAGAATAAAGTGTTGTCGCAATATTTGCGATGCAATGTTCATTTTCTTTATTTATAAACGGCAAAAATGACTCCAAGAGCTTAAATGTCAAAGAAATGGCATTGGCTTTTAATGCTTCTTGATATTCGATACTGCCATCATCATTACCGGGGAACCCTGTTCTGATTTTTAATTCATATTGGGCCTCGCCGGTTAATGTGTATGAAGAACTATTATATGGATTTGCACCATTAATAATGCTACCTTTTCCATTTAATAATTCTACTATAGATGTCGGAAAGACCTCCTCGCCTTCTAATAATATATTTTTTATTCTTTTCCCATCCTTGTATATACCTATGGCTGTACTGAAAATGTTTTCACCATTATAAAAGGTGAACATGGTGCCAGAATTATTAAATGTAATCGGCGAACCAGTAGGCGAATTACCTGATGTTTTGAAAGCCGCACTTTCAAACAATTCTTTCAATGTTATTTGAAGCTCTTCGTTTGTTGTATCGAACAAATCACGTTGTGTACTTAGGTTAGCAGTAATTACATTTTCAACAGCTACAATTTTGGGGTCTGCAAATATTTTCTTTGCCAATTCCTCTTTGGCATCTGGTGATAATGATAGTGCGGCGGGAGTATTCATCGCTAATGCCAAAGCAGTGGTTTTCGTAGAAATGATGGAGTCTTTACTTTCCGGGATGTAATAACCCATCATAGCGGCGTTCCCGTTAGCATAGGTTACAATGGTAGTATTAAGCATATTAACAAAACCCTTTATGCTAAAATTCCCGTTTGTTACAATACCATTATCAATCGGGCTATTGACTGAAAGCGTACTAATATCAAGAGAGATTCCTAATGGCAATTTTATTTGACCACTAATCTGCCCAACTGTTGCGTCAACATTTTGGTTATCAATATTGTTCTTTGATTTCCGACAACCAAGTGTAAAACCTATCAAACCTAAAGCAACTACAGTAACAAAGAGTATAAGGGGTGTTTTTTTCATAAGAGCATTTTTCGCAGCGAAAATACACGTATATTTTTTAATGCAAAAATTGTTAGGCATTTTGTCGCAATAGAATTTGCATCGTTATTGCGACCTTTGCAATAAGAATCATTGATGGAATGATAGGTGCATGGAGACTGCAATATAGGACTCTAGCACGGAGGTCTTGATACAAACTAACTAATTAACAACTAGTAATACCAAGCATCCAATTTCCCTCGTTTTAGGTGTACCTCATCAACAATGCCGAAAAAAGCCTCGTTCAGCAAATAGCTAAGCGAGGCTTTCAAATTTATTGAACTAAACGAATAATTACCTCCTTGTCATTACCAATGTCAGATTTGCAAAGTCGGCGGCGGCGTCATACACTTTGCGGAATCTCCAATATTCATACTTATTGAAGTGAATCTGCTTATAAAACTCTTTTACTGTTATTATCAGTTTATCGCCATGTTTGTAATCTTTGACCAACTTATAGTTCGATTCAAAACCAATAACCTTATCGACTTCAGTATTGTAGTAATCGGCTTCCATGTGGATATCGTTTAGATTGAGGACTCTGTACCCTTTTGGAATATTAACGGTAATGGTAGCGTTTCTTGCATAAGGATATAACAGGTCTACAGGAGTTGTACGAGGCTTCTTCTCGTCATACAAATCAGCATGGTTGCCAATGATACGACCTACATTAACCAGATACCTATACCCTGCTTTTTCCAATAGGGCAGACGCATTTACGGAAGTGTACAGCGTAAGCGGCTTATCCTCTGAATAGTTTTGTGGCTTAACATTGGAGAAGCTGTACTTTTCTATACTTTTCTTGTTATTCGTAAAGGACACGATATTTGTCGCTATCTCCTTGGCTTCATCGGGCCTAGCAAAAGGCAGTTTTTCTCTCAGGTCTTCGGCGAAGAAACCATACCATTCGTAAGAGATATCGGCTTTAGGTTGCATATCCTTTGTGAAGGAAAGCGACGCGCTAATATCCTTGTGAGTCTGCTGCTCTGACGGTGTAGCGATTTTTCTGATTTTGTACAAATCTCCGGTTACCTGACCTCTTTCCGGTATCGTGATAAATACACCTCGACTATTTGCCAGATTATAAGGGTAAAACGGGTAACGTAGATTAGTACTTGTAGGGCGAAGGAACTTTTTCTGTTTCGGGAAGTATATCAATGCATAATCCAGACCATTCCAACTTTCGAAAGAAGGGTCGTACCTGTCATCGGTTCTATCCCAGGCCCAGCCTAACTCGTGATGAATACCTGCCTGACGAAGACAAGCTACAAACAGCCTTATATAGCCTGAATGTGATGCAGATTTTTTTGTAAGTACGGTATCTAACACTTCTCTACGCTCGTCATAACCGGCAGAGAACTTAGACATAGAACGACGCTCAAAATGAGCGATTACTTCATTTCGCTCTTCATAGTCTACAACGGAATAAAGTACGATTCTTTCTTTGATACCGTCTTCAATCTTCTTGATGTTCTCTACTTCATTGCCGTTTGCTTTCACACCCAACTCTGACAGAAACTTGTTTACGACTTCTTTCTCCTTCTTAGAGATATTGTAGAACCGGTCAAAATTATATCGTGCAAACTTGTTCCAGGTGTTGAATTTGACTTTCTCCTTGTTGCCGTTAAGATAATAGCTGATTCGGTATTCAACAGCCATTCTTTGCCACTCATAGAAGCTGACTTTTTCCGGGAATAAAGCAGGAATGTCCTCCACTTCTGCAATCATCTGATGCCTGTTGTTATGAAGTTCCTCTTTCATGTCGGGGAAGCCATTAAAACTTTTAGCGTCAAACGAAAGGTCTTTGGGGTACGATATTTTGAACCGTGTTTTAGATATCGGCAAGGTATTCTGAAAGTACATACTTCCGAAAGCATGGCCATCCTGAACTTCCTTTACCAAATATTCTATCTCTGAATTTTTCTCAACTCCTTCCATCGGAATCAGCACCACATACAAACCCCTACTATTAAGAGCGAGTTTTATCTTCTTTGGCGACATTTTTACTACTTCTCCAGACGGTAGTATTGTCCTTGCCTTAATTTCAGGAATTTTTACTCCACGCTCGAGCGGAATCTCTATTGTACGAAACTCATCGATACCACCATCATTCAACACCTTAACAATCATGTGCTTTTTGACATGCTTAGCCAATGTCCTTCCTTCATATCGGTAGTCAATTTCTACGTCATTAAGCAAAATAATTGCCGGTTGGTCAGCGAGCTTGGGTGGCACAGGATGCACACGTGGGCTATCTACCCATTCGTCGAAGACCGGATGCTGAGATAAGTACAGTTTTTTCTGAGCGGAAACACTGAGTGCCACAACAGAAAGCAACGTAATAAATACTGATATTTTTTTCATATAGCCCTATTATTTGGCAGTTAGCACTACAGTTTCTTTATATTCTTTTACCAGATCATTTACCAACTTATTGTTGGCGTCGAACTGCTCAGGAGTAATTTTCATAGTATTGAGATTAAGCTCCTTTGTCAATGTTACAGTATTGTTTTTTCTATCAGTCTCATAAGACAGTTTGTAGGTCCAAAGACCATCAACGCCACCAGAAGCTCCTTTGGGGACGTGTGTTATTCTATAACCGTCAGGAACATTGAGTGTAACTGTTTCTCTATAATTACGTTTGTACTTGAGGTATACCGGCACCTTTCTGTCATCATCACTCACCCTAAGTTCTTCCAATGTATTCTTAAGATTCAGATTGACGTAAACCTGACGACCTGCTCTGTGTACATAATCGCCCAACTTATACTTTGCATTGATGGTTGTGGTTTTATTTTTAGCGGTACTAACATTCACATCGTATTTATCAATTATAAACTTGCTGTTTCCTCTTTTCATAAAGTGCTCAACAACTCTATCTCTTTCCTCATCGCGCTCATACTGATCGAATGCGTCTGCTAAATCCCAGGCAGCATATCCGGTATAGTGCTGCGATATAGCACCATTAATATCATTACCGTTTATGTTTATAGTTGTTCTATCGGTATGAACATTTTCTGTAGCCGGTGTTTCGGGTATTTTTACAACCTTATAATTGTTTTCATCAATCATAATGTAGGCTTCTTTGCCCTGTAAATCCTTACGGTTGTAACCGAACGGCATGTTGTCTGTGGTTCCATCCAGAAACACCCAATCACCGTTTACCTTCATGGCACCTATCATGTGATCATACAAATACTCTGACTGGAACTGCTCATGCGTATATGGTTTGCTATTGGAACCGATTACGGCAAAATAGGCGCTAACACCGGCCTTCTTACACATAGCCGTTATGAGGCTTGTCATATCCTTACAGTCGCCATACCTGCGCTTGAATACCGTATCTGCCGGGCGAGGTATGAGCCCTTCCATACCGTAATCAAGGGAAATGTAGTGCATGTTCTTCTGAACCCAGTTATAAATCTTCTCTGCTTTATCTCTATCAGAATAGGCATATTTAGTCAGTTCTGCTACCTTTTTATTGAGCGACGAATCAGTAGTATAGTTAATACCCTTCACATAGCTATACTCAAATTTGTGGTGTACATCGGTACTACCGGAAAGCATTGAATCATTTTTTGCGCCAACCAATCTGAATGAAACAACCGAGGGCATAACGTGAGCGACAAAATAAGTGGTTGAAGGGACGAAATCATAAGGCCTGTATGCGGGAACATTTTCTGCTATAAAGGTATAAGTAACAACGCCATCATGTTTACGAACGGTCTTCTTAATGATGTTTGTGTCTACCCCCATAAGTGCAAATCTCATGTTAACGTAGTCAGGTGCCGTAAGTTCAAACTTAGCTTTTACCGTCGGCAACTCGTACTCAAACTTGAAGGGAAACAACAAACGTACGTTGCGATAGTCATTACTGTAACTGGTTCTGGTTATCGAATTTTTAGTAAGTCCTGAATAGTACAAGCCACCTTCACTTCTGAACATACTGTTCCGAACGACTTTATAGTCATTTCCTTCCGGAATGAAAGATTTGCCGTCGACATCGGTCAAAGGAGCAAAATAGCCGCCACTTATGTCACCGACATTGTATGTATTCAGCGACTTCTCACTTAGAAACAGAGTCTCTACCACATCATTGCTACTAGCAACAAGCTCACCATCTTCCAGCTTGATAGTCATAGTGCATGTAACCTCAGTAAAAACCGCATGCTCATTGCTGTACCGGGCGGCAATACTGTCATACTTCAACCGTTTCAGAGACAATTGCGCCTGCACTGCGCACGAACACAGCATAGCCAACATCAGCAGACTAACCGCCTTGTGGTGCCATTGTGTTTTTATTCCGCCGTTACTCATTTTTATAAGGTATTAATTCGTAAAAAGATTGTTGAACAAACAGGGCTATAAATATAGTGATAAAAATACTCTACTGTCAAGTAAACGGGCAAAATACCGCTTATATGACAGGTTTTAGCACATATTCAGAGGCACACAGAGCCGAAAGGTACAACAGCATTTGTTAAAAAAGAATGACCGGCATTGAGAAACAAATGCCGGTCATCAAAATCATATTAAATTGAAGGAAGATTATCCTCCTACAGCAACACGCTGAAAAGACACAACCGTAAGACCGTTGCTTACACTTTTCAGGTAGTCACCTACACTCTTGCTACCGTCTTTTACGAATGGTTGAGGCAACAATGTGTTGTCTTTGAAGAACTTGTTCAATTTGCCCGCAGCAATTTTTTCAGCCATATCAGCCGGCTTACCTTCTGCAACGATCTGCTCAATAGCTATTGCTTTTTCGCGTGCAATTGCTTCCGGAGATACGCTATCTGCGTCGATGGCCATCGGGTTCATTGCTGCAATCTGCATTGCAACATCTCTTCCTGCATCAGAAATAGCTTCTGTAGCGGCCTGATTAAGACCTACAAGTACACCGATACGGTATCCGGAGTGGATATATGGTATCACACAGTCTGCAGCAACCTGCTCCAAACGAGCGAAATCGATTTTTTCACCGATTTTAGCTACCATTTCCAATAACTTCTCACCTACAGTTGCGCCACCCATAGCTGCTGCTTTAAGGTCGTCGACAGAAGTAACTTTGCTTTCCAAAGCTATCTCAGTAACCTGATTGGCGAATTCGATAAACTCCTCATTTTTTGCAACGAAGTCAGTTTCAGAAGTCAGGTTCAGCACAACGCCATATGTATTGTCAGCGTTAGCCTTTGCGATTACCACACCTTCTTTTGCATCACGATCGCTACGGTTAGCAGCAACTTTCTGACCTTTCTTACGTAAATAGTCAATAGCGTTTTCGAAGTCGCCATTGCTTTCGATAAGGGCTTTACGGCAATCCATCATGCCGGCTCCTGTCTGCTGACGCAGCTTATTTACTTCTGCTGCAGATATTGTTACTGTGCTCATTTTATTATTTTGTTATTAATGAATATTCTGATTGAGGGTGCAAAATTCGCATTTTATTATTAAAGCCCCAAATACGGGGCTTTAATAATGTATGATGTGTTTATATTAAAACAATCAATAAAACTTATGTAGCTGATAGCCCTTATCTGCCACCACCGGGTCTGCCTGCTCCTGCGCCACCACGACCAGGTCCACCAGACCTACCCGCTCCTGCACCACCGCGTCCGGGTCCGCCACTGCGTCCACCGCCGGCACCTGCACCGCGACCTGCACCACGACGACGACGACCGCTTTCGCCTTCTTCTTCGCCAACGTCCATACCGCGACCGCTATTGTCTGTTTCTTCTTCTTCTACTTCTTCAGCTTCTTTAACCTGAGCACGCTCTTCAAGACCTTCCATGATAGCAGCAGTAAGATACTGAGTAATGATAGCGATTGATTTAGTCGCATCATCATTTGCAGGGATTGCAAAATCTACTTTGTTAGGGTCACTGTTGGTATCTACCATTGCAATGGTAGTGATGCCCAAACGCTTTGCTTCGGCAAGAGCAATGTGCTCATGGCTGATGTCTACCATAAACAATGCTGCAGGTACGCGTCCCATCTGAGATATACCACCCAGCACTTTTTCCATTTTCTCTTTGCTACGTGTAAGGGTAAGGCGCTCTTTTTTAGTAACACTATCCAAAGTTCCGTCGTTCAACATTTTCTCAATGCTCAACATCTTCTTCACACTCTTACGGATTGTGCTGAAGTTAGTAAGCATTCCACCCAACCAACGTTCTGTAACGAAAGGCATGTTCACCTTAGTTGCAGCTTCAGAAACGATTTCTTTTGCTTGCTTCTTAGTAGCAACAAACATTATTTTCTTACCGCTTTTTGCGATAGACTTAAGTGCTGCTGCTGCTTCATCAAGACCATCAATAGTTTTGTTGAGGTCAATGATGTGAATACCATTTTTTTCAGCAAAGATGTATGGCAACATCTTTGGGTTCCATTTTTTCTTCAGGTGACCGAAGTGAACGCCTGCTTCGAGGAGCTGCTGATGCAATGTTTTATTATCTTCCATTTGAGTAATTTCTTGATTGTTAAAATATTTTTTCGGCAGGAACCAAACATAAAGGCCCAAAACCGCAATGGGTAGTTTCTGTTAACGTTTAGAGAACTGGAAGCTACGACGTGCTTTGCGCAGACCAAATTTCTTACGCTCAACAGAACGACTGTCGCGGGTAAGCAGGTGATGGTCTTTTTTCAACATCGGCTTGTATTCCGGATTAACTTCTACCAGTACGCGAGCGATACCCATTTTTATTGCTTCAGCTTGTCCTTTAGGACCGCCACCCTGCACATTTACAGTAATATCGAATTCGTTAGTTGTTTCGGTTACTTTCAATGGCAACTCAACCTGATTTTGCAGGTACATGATAGAGAAATACGATTTGTAATCTTTACCATTAACCGTAATGTTTCCGGTACCCTTGCTTAGGTATACGCGAGCTACAGCTTCCTTACGGCGACCAACTGCGTTTTTTTGTTTTTCCATTTATTTGAATGGTTTTATTTTTTGTTATTATTTAGTTTCGATTCCCTAACTCAATCGGGGAAGTATTAAAACGTCATCGGTTTAGGACTCTGTGCCTGATGCGGATGCTCAGCACCTTCGTATACAAACAACTTTTTGTACATCGCACGACCAAGACGATTCTTAGGCAACATACCTTTTACAGCACGCTCAACAGCCAGATTAGGGCGACGAGCGATGAGGTTCTTTGCAGATTCTCTCTTTTGTCCACCCGGATACATTGAGTAAGTCTGATACTCCTTGTCTTCCATCTTGTTTCCTGAAAGTACTATCTTACCGGAGTTTACAACTATTACGTAATCGCCACAATCGAAGTGAGGAGTGTAATAGGCCTTGTTTTTGCCACGTAATACCGAAGCAATTCTTGAACTCATGCGGCCCAATGTCTGATTGGTAGCGTCAACAAGATACCAATCGCGCTTAACGATAGTTTCGTTGGCTGATTTTGTTTTAAAACTTAAGTGTCTCATTCCTTTTTATTAGTTTATTATTATAACTCCCCCACACAAATGTGGTAATATATTAAGGGAGCGCAAAGGTATGTACGGGTACTGAAAGTGCCAAAAAATTTATTAAGAAAAATCACCTAAACTTTGTAACTAATTGATTATCAATAAAATTATGGTAAAAATAGTTTAGCAAAGGTGTACTTTTTCAGCTTTGAGCAAATTTACCGGACATTTCTGACACTACAAAGCACCCGATGCAGGGTGCTTTGTACAGCCGAAGCATTGTTCGGAATATGAATAACCGATATATAAATACTAAAGCCCCATCGAGTAGTTTTTTTCATAAAACTTTATTTCGTTTTCTGATGGATTAAAAGGCTTATGTGACCGGGAGCACATATTTCGATGTGTAAAATAATACTCTGTTATATCCCCTCCATTAGTCTGGACAAATACGATATCAGGCTCACTATACTTTGCCTTTTCTTCCCACAGGGTGATGTAGTCTTCGAGTGTATAGCTAATAACACCAGTGTTCATTACATATGCATCAGGAAACCGTTGTTGTAAGACACCGGTTATCGTGAACTCATTGTTCAGGAACGGACAGAATATACCTGAGTCACCCATAAACAGGATATGCTTCTTTTTCTTGGGAAAGACGATATCTTCGTCCATTCGTACCCCCTGAGCATTTGCCCTGACATGATATGGCAAATCTTTGCCACCGTCTCGTATTTCGTCGACACCGGGCGCAAAGTCACCAAAAGTCTCCGGTCTTTCCGAATCTTTATACTTGGCTGTTGCCGAATTATCCCAATACTTCTTAATATAAGGTTCCAGGTGGTCTGCAATATAAATTGCTCCCTTTTTAGACCAGTGTCCGTCTTTAGGCCATTGTGTCACCTCTTTAGGGCTTTTTCGGGCAATTATCGGGTTGAAATTGAGGTACTCGATTCCGAGTTGCCTGCAGACCTCCCCGATGTAGGGCGTACCGTACTTGCTGCGCTTTGTAGCACTTCCGGTTTCGGGAGTGAGGCAAATAAAAACGAGCTTGGCACCTGACCCTTCGATAAGTTCCTTTAGCTTGGCCGCATCTCTTTTATACCGGCTTTTCAGCTCTGCATAAAGGGCAGTACCCGGCCCCTTGTCCAATATCCTTTCTTCCGGAATCTTGAAATACTTTTTCTTGATTCTTGCAATTTTTCTGCGGTTCTCCTCTTCCTGCTTTTGGGCAACCAGTTCTTCCATTGTAGGTTGCCTGGTTGGTTCCACCTCCCTACAGCTGTTTATAAATGGTGCAGCAAACGCAATTATGGGCAATAACTTTCGAAACAGTTTCATAGTCCTAAAGGTTAAATTCATAAGATTCTACGGCTTTACTTTTTGCAGAATCAGTAAACAATAAACTCAATTTCGTCGATAATAATATGCTGTGTATTCCTACCTGTTCAACATAGTTGCCAGATTGTACAACAAAAACGCTTTGGGCGAAAGTAAAAAAAAGTCCTCAACAGAAAATATATTTGACTAAAACTATTGCCAGCGATTGTCACAGGTATCGGTTAGGCGGTCATGATATATTAATTACTTTCAGTTATGCTATTTTCGAGACAGATTGCATAAATACGAAGTGAGTTTCTGAACTAGAATTTGAAGTAATAGTATTCAGCCATGTCAACTTTCTTGTGGAAAAAATATATCGACAAGCAGATAGCCACATATATTGCCAGCTTAATGCCCAAACTAAGCATCATTATCTTTTTATTTTTGGGCGCACGCTTTCTCACCACCTTTGTTGGCAACCACTGGTCGACATCCAGCGTATAACGACCCTTACGCTGCAGCCACTCAATTACAACCATCGGGATGCCCCAAACCAAGTATTCAACAACAAATGTATCGGGTGCGGAAAACAGGCTGCCGGAGCAAATCCTACCAATCATTCTCATAGCCTGAGCCAAATCATTTGCCCGGAAGAAAATCCAGGAAAAAAGCATAAAAATAAGCACGACGAATGTACTGATTAACCCACCCAACCAAGAAGGCATCTTTCCTAATAGCCTAGTCCGAATATCCTTGGTAAGTATCTCAAAAATAATAGCGATACCGTTTACCACCCCGAAAACTATAAACTGCCACCCGGCTCCATGCCATATACCACTGATGAAAAAAGTAATAAAGATGCCGACAATAACGCCCCACTTACCCCACCGTTTAAGACCAAAAACTAATGGATTATAGATATACGAGTACAACCAATTGGTAAGTGAAATATGCCATCTGCGCCAATATTCAGCGACACTCTTACTGAATAGCGGCAAATTAAAATTCTGAATGATGTCGATGCCGAACATTTTGGCACATCCTCTTGCCATGCTAGAGTATCCGGAAAAGTCTGCATAAATGTTTATCCCAAACAATGCGGCACCGATAAACAAAGAACTCCCACTCAGATCTACATTATTGGCAGAGAAGCAATAGCTGACCGCCATGGAAATATTGTCTGCTACTACCATTTTCTTGAAAAGCCCCCACAGAAACTCTCCAATACCTTCTGTTACGGAATTGACAGAAACAGTCGCTTTCTTTTTGAATTGCGGCAAGACGGTAGTAGCTGCAGGAATGGGACCTGACAGCAACTGTGGAAAGAAGCAGATATAAGTAGCAAAGGTGAGGTAATTAGCCTCCGGCTCAATTGCCTCGTAATACACATCGAGTATATACCCCAATATTGCAAAGGTGTAAAAACTGATTCCTACCGGCACCAAAATGTGTAGTGCACCAGCCTCCCAAGACTCAAGCCCCTTGATGTTACCAAGAATAAATCCACTGTACTTTGTATAAATAAGTCCGGCACTCAAAACAACCAGGCTTAGTATGAGCAAGCCCTTTCTGCGTTTTTCATTTTCCTGCCTGCCAATTAGCTTTCCCAACACATAGCTAACGGAGACCATTGCCATCAGGTATATAGGAAACGAATAGTGCAGCCAGGCATAAAAAATCAAACTTCCGGCAAGGAGTATCAAATTCTGGGCATTGCGATTCTTATACAACAGCCAATAGACTGCCAATAGAATAGCGAAAAACACTCCGAACTCCAGAGAATTAAAAAGCATACTGTTTAAGGGGTAAAGTGCAGCCTATTTTGCTGCCAGCTTCTTCTGAATACAGGCAACCATGTCACCCACATTGTTAAACTTCATTATTTCCATCAGCTTAAATTTGATATAAAAATGCTTTTCGATACTATCCATCAATATCATGTGCGTAAGTGAGTCCCAACCATCGATATCTGCAGCAGTAGTTTCGGGAGCGACTGTTACACCCTCTTTTTTTAATATCGTTTCGTATATTTTGTTGAGCTGCCCGTACAATTCGTTTTCTTCCATTATTTATCAATTTAGAATTCGTTCCATCAATATTTTAGTATCGCAAGATAGTAGTTTTGTAATTGCAGGGTCGTCCAATTTTTTCTCTTTGACCGTTATAAAGCCCGCCTTTTCGTACGCCCTGATTGCCGGAGCATTGCTACCCATAAGCATCACCTGCACTTTTTCTACCTGCTTGCCTTCTTCTCTATTCCGGCGAATATGCTCATCAACAAGTTGGGCAGCTAATCCTCTTCCTCTGTACCCTTCAGCGCTATATACGTACTCAATTTGCAATGCGCCTTGCTCCCTATCTATATTTACTGCATTTACCAGCTTCATTTGCGGCACGGCCTTCATCAGCACCTCTCTATCGGTGTGGTACATGAATAAGTTACTTTTTATCATGCTACTTGCCATGCCTTCTTCGCCTTCAATCCAGCCGCTGATCGTAGCTGCCGGCACACCGTCTACCTCAGCAATAATAAACCCGGGCAAGTATAGCTCCTGCCCTCCCATTTCTTCGTCGAGAATTTTTCCCAGGATGACTTTCAGCTCATCTTCGGTAATTGAGAAAACAGCACAATAGCTTATTGTATCGCTTCCGCTCTTTTCGGCTTCGGTAATAGCTTTTATTACAAAATCTTTGTCAGCGGCATTTGCGCGCCTGAATGTCACACTCATATACCTGTATTTGTGATTCTCTGTTGTAACTCACGTCTGTCTATCTTTCCATTTACATTCAATGGAAACGGAGCAATACAATGAATTTCTGAAGGCATCATATAAGACGGAATTCTTGTCTTAAGGTCGGCCAACACATTATCTCTATCAACCGATTCCATTTCAATGACCAATTCCAGATGCTCCAACCCCTGAGCGTTGTGGACAACCAAGGCAACAGCACTGCAACCACAGGCGGCTCTCGCATGATGTTCTATTTCGCTCAGTTCAATTCTGAAACCCTGTACCTTGACCTGATGGTCTACCCTACCACAAAAGGTGAAGTTACCATCTGCCTCCCGCAATGCGATATCCCCTGTGCGGTAATACCTGATGCCATCCTTTTCAAAAAATACCAATTTGCTCTTTTCAGCATCGAGGTAGCCGGGTGTAAGTTGATTTCCGAACAGGCAAAGCTCTCCTTTTTCTCCATCGGGTAAAAACCGGTTGTCACTTCCCTCAATTGCCGCCCCCATGCCATACATCGGTTTGCCGATACACACAATACCATTATTTGCCGCCACGCCCTTCTCGGCATCTATCCGATACGTGAGACAGAAAATGGTAGCTTCTGTGGGGCCATAAACATTTTCGACGATTGCATTAGGCAAACATTTCTGCCACTCAAGGACAACATCTTTATGTAGCGCTTCGCCGCAAAACAGCGAATACCTCATTGAAGGCAGGTTGATTTCATCGAAATACTGCCTTAAAAAGGTAAGTACCGATGGCACCATCAGTGCAAACGTAATGTCATGTTCTTCTAAGAGCGCATAGACGTTCATAAACTTCATACCGGTATCCGGGACCGGGTAAACACACGCCCCGACACAAAGTGGCATCAAGTAGCTCATCACAGAAAGATCAAAAGTGAGGTCGAACATCTGTAAGAAGCGATCTTGCTCACTAACCTGATAACCCAGCTTAAAAAAGGCGTCTGTAAACGATGCTACGTTTGCATAGGTGATTGGCGTTCCTTTTGGCTTTCCTGTACTACCCGACGTAAACAAAATGTATGCAAACGAGCTACTCAAATCTGCGCCAACCGACTGCACCGAACATGTATCCGCGTTAATGTTATTTGTATTGCAATTAGCAACGCCCGCATACTCAGAAACGGCTAATCCGGACAAAATGACAATTAAGTCTGCCTGCTCTGTTATCTGCGCAACTCTATCGGCAGGATGACCGGGGTGTACCGGAACATAGGTTTTCCCCAATAATAAAGTAGCAATGATTGCTGCATAGGTATCAAGCGAGTCTTGTATCAACACACCAACCCTATCACCAGCGCTATAATCCTGCAATAAAGTTTTCTGAATAGCAGCAACCCTAACGGCAAGTTCATTGTATGTATAGTGCGTTCCCTGAATACAAAACGCATTTCGGGTACCATACTTTTCAAACGACGAAATTATCTTCTTTAGAAAATCCATATAAAAATCGCTGCCCATACTTGTATATGGACAGCGATACAAAAATATACAGATTGGCCGTTTATACTGCGTCTTATTTATAAAAAGCAGGTTAACGTTACAAAAATTGCTCTATGAGCGTCGATAAGTTGACTGTTTTGTCAAATAATCGCCTAAAACTACATTCCGGATACCGTAACAGACTTTGACTGGAGCGTATGGGCACTAAAGTAGCCGATTGCACCACCCTCTACATTCGAAACGGGATTTGCAGGCGCAGCAGACATTCCGTTGGTACTCTGGGTAAGGCTGAACCAATATTTGTATACCACAGGATCAATGCAAAGTACATCTACCGTCACCACGTCTCCGATTTTTACTTTTTCTTCTTCGTCGTCGCTAAAAAGGAACAGCTTTGCTTTGTTTACGCGGTCGTTTGTATAGTCGTCGTTTGTCACGAATATCTCGTTTATCGCCTTACCATTGACATATTGCTTTGCCTGGTAGCAATGACCTAATGGCGGCGGATCCCTAAATTCCACGTTTGCCAAATAATATACGTCCCCGAACAAGTTGTCAGTTGTCATATACAATGTGTCAAAATTGACTTTTAGTGGCATTGTTGAGCGGGCAGTAAATGTGTTACCATTGGCTGTAATATCCAACAGATAGGTGTGACCCGGTATGCCTGCAAAAGCGGCATCAGTATACTCTCCGGGTGCGGTTTCCGCAAGTGTAACGGTGGAGCTACCGTCTAAATCGGATATCGTAACTGCGGCTCCACTAACCGAATTAAAGCTATTGTCCTCGGTGAAGTTCTTGGTTTGAGAAAGCAACACCCTACAAGTGCCCGAACTGTCGGTAACAACGGCCTCAACTACATACCGTTTGTCTGCGTCTTTGAGCTCGACATCGATAACCTTGGTGCAGGAAGAAAAAAGTAATAAACTACCTATAACGGTACTGGCAAAAAGAACTGTCTTCATCTTTATTTAGAATTTAAAATTGTATGAAATGGAAGGAATAAATTTGAATAAGGCAGTCTGAACGGCCTCTGTCCGGGTAGGGTCTGCCTTACTCTCGCGAAACTCAATTGTGTATGCATTCTCGCGGCCATAAGCATTATACAGGCTGAATGACAACTCAGATGTTCTTCTTTTAGTCTTTTTCAGCAGCCATGTCGCACCCAAATCCAGCCTGTGGTAAGCGGGCATTCGGTAACCATTGCGTTCAGTGTAATAGAATACAACCTGATCCGCTACACTATATTTACCCGCAGGGAACGTAATAGCATTACCTGTATAATATATCCAGTTTGCCGAAAATGTCCATTTCTTGTTTAACTGATAAGTACCTACAATAGCAATATCATGCGTTCTATCCTGACGAGCGTTGTACCATTGGTTGTTACTGATTCCGTCAATCTTGCGTTCCGTCTTAGACAATGTATAGCTTAACCAACCCGTAAACTTACCTGCTTTCTTTTTCATCAATACCTCTAAGCCATAAGCTCTTCCTTTTCCGAACAGCAGCTGACTTTCTATGGCGTCTGAGTTGATATAAATATCAGCACCATTTCTGTAGTCAATCTGATTTTGCATGTCTTTGTAGTAAGTCTCCACAGTTAACTCGTACTTATCATCCGCCAGGTTCTTATAATACCCTATCGAAAACTGGTCAGCTATTTCCGGCTTGATGATGTTGGTACTTGCCAACCACTTGTCAGTAGGATTTGATGACGTAGAGTTTGAGATCAGGTGCATGTTCTGAACATTCCGTACGTACGCCGCCTTTACCGAAGAAGACTCATTGAACTGATAGCTTGCAGCCAACCTTGACTCGGGGTTTATATAGGTTTCTACAACTTCACCCCTTTTATAATGGTTTGTATCTGTAACTAACCCATCGTTGTCAATACCAAAGAAATCGCCCTCTCCCAAGATACTAAAGGATGTAAGTCTGACACCATAGGTAAGATCTATTTTATCAGTCGCTTTCCACGTATTAGTTGCAAAAATTGCATTCTCCAGAGAGTGTCTCTTCTGCAATGCCGACGAGTTTACAGAGCTGGTTGACGAAGATTTTATTTCTCCGGGAGTAAGTGAATGGTAAATACCGTTTAACCCAAATCGTAAACTATTGCGGCTATTCAGGTACCATTGAAACTCCTGTTTAAGGTTCCAGTCACGTATCTGAGAAAATATATCAAAGTCGTTTGCTCCAAAAGCAATATCTATTTTGTAATTATACTTACTGTATATAAGAGAAGTATTTGAGAATAACTTGCTGCTGAAAATGTGGTTCCACCTTGCTGTTCCGGTTGCATTGCCCCAGCTCAGCCCAAATGTCTCCCCCACACCCAGCTTGTCCTGTCCGAAGTAACCAGACAGATACAGTCTGTCTTTGTCGCCGAGGGTATAATTGAGTTTTGCATTCAAATCATAAAAAAAGAGGGTGTTTTGGTTAATAGTAGAATCGGGAGACAATTTCAAAAACACATCGGCATAGGTACGACGCCCTGTTACCAAAAATGACGACTTACCTTTCTTAATAGGTCCTTCAATATTGGCTTTGGCAGAAATAAGCCCGATTCCACCACTTACAGAATAGTCCTGATTGTTACCGTCGTTCATTTTTATATCCAGAACAGACGACAACCTACCACCATATTGCGCCGGCATTCCTCCTTTGTACACGGTCATATCCTTGATGGCATCAGAATTGAAAGTGGAGAAAAACCCAAGCAAGTGCGATGCATTGTACACCGGCGCTTCGTCAAGCAGAATCAAATTCTGGTCAGAGCCACCTCCCCTAACAAAAAAGCCGCTATTCCCGTCTCCGGCAGACTTAATACCCGGAAGCAACTGAACCGTCTTCAGTAAGTCGCGCTCACCCATCAGTACAGGTATATTTTTAATTTCGGCGGTTGAGAGTCGTTCAACCCCCATCTGCGTGCCGCTTATGCTACGCCCGGATGATACCGCCTGTATTGTTACCTCATCCAGATTTTGTGCTACTTCATCGAGTTTGATGTTCAGCATCACATCCTTATCAAGGGTGACGGTTTCCTGCTTTGTGACCATTCCTATTGAGGTCACCTCAATTGTCTGGTTTCCGGCCGGAAGTGTAATTGAGTAAAAGCCATATTCGTTACTTACAGTTCCTACCTTTCCGGCCCTGATAGTAGCACCTATTACTGTTTCTCCATTCGCCTTTGAAGTTATAGTCCCACTAAGTGTGTGGGTACTCTGTGCAACCGCTGCAGTAGATAGTAATAGCGATACTGCAAAAATAATGATTCTCATTTGTGTGTTTTTTATGGGTGCAAAGGTGTTTACAAACACATCATCTACATTCTGTCTTTCGGTGAAAAGTCAGAAAATGTCGGTGAAAGCGGATTGAAGATGCTGCTTTAAGTTCCCTTTAACACTTTCTGAGGTTAGCAACCTTAATTTCCTACTTCAGTGCTAACTTCCGGTGGGTAGTAAGAAAAGACGAAACGACGGTATAATTTATTCCAATTTATTTTCTACCTTTGCCATCCGAAAAAACGGCGAGATAGCTCAGTTGGTTAGAGCACAGGATTCATAACCCTGAGGTCGGGAGTTCAAATCTCCTTCTCGCTACATAGAGGGTGTCTATATTCAGGCACCCTCTTTTTTTGAGATTTTTACGAAAATCCATCTCATAAAGAAAGAGCACAGGATTCTTATCCGCCGCGGCGGACCGGAGTTCAAATCTCCTTCTCGCTACTAGTAAATTCAAGCCTTTCAGCGTAAAACCTGAGCGGCTTTTTTTTTTCAGGTAAAACATTTTGAGGTATCCTCTTTCTTCTTTACCTAGTCGAAAAGTATAATAAGGAGCTTCAAAAAGCGCTGTTATTATATAAATAATGACAAATTGTATAATAGCATTGCAATAATCACCTGTTTATTATATAAATTCGCATAAACAGTATAGCAATACTATGGAAAGGAAGAGCAGAAGCGGACATTATGAGCAAATAGGCACGCATAGTCATTTTGTGCCAAGAGCATTGCCTCCATCCCCTGCTCCGGCACTTGACACAGATATATTGGAGCTTTATGGCGAAGCAATGCAGAGCCTAGGAAAGTTTTCCGAGGCACAGAAGCGCATACCAAGCACAAGACAGTTTCTCGATGTTTATGTTGCTAAGGAGGCGGTTTTTTCAAGTCAGATAGAGAATATAAATACAACGCTTACACAAGTTCTTGAATACAACTCTAAACTTTCAGAAAACAAAGATGTACAGGAAGTTTTGAACTATGTGGATGCTTTGCGCCACGGAATGGAGTTGATGGAGCAACAAGACCTTCCGATATCTTCAAGATTAATCAGGGAGTGTCACAAGAAACTTCTGGCAGGTGTTAGGGGCGAGAGTAAGACGCCAGGGCAATTTCGTAAAGTTCCAGTATTCGTTGGAAACCTAGTACCACCACCGGCAAATTATATAGACGATTTGATGTATGACCTTGAGAAATTCATAAATGAAGATAATAGCATTTTACCGTTGATACGCACCGGGCTTGCGCATGTTCAGTTTGAAACCATTCACCCTTTCCTTGATGGAAATGGGCGTATAGGGCGGCTTCTAATCGTGCTTATGATGATGGACTATCAATTAATCAGTGCGCCTGTGTTATATCCGTCATTCTACTTCATGAAATATAAAAGCGAATATTACGATAGGCTTGATGCGGTGCGCTTGAAAGGTGACTATGAGGGTTGGATAAAATTTTATTTACGAGCAGTCAGAGCCAGTGCAGACGATATTGTCAGAAGGGCCTGGGCAATTGACGGGTTGTTACAGGATTGTTCAAATAAGATTGAAAGTGAGCTATCACGTGTTCGTAACAATGCAACCATACTTTTAAATCAGCTTTGCCATACACCAGTAATAACAATAAATGATGTTGCTGCGTTGATAGGCGCAACTTTTGTAACGGCACAGAAGTTGGTTAATTCGTTTGTTGAACGGGGCATATTGGAAAAGCAAAATTCAAAACAGAGAAACAGGACTTACAAGTTCAGTCAATACCTTGACATTCTAGAAAGAGAATTTACCGGTTAATCATATATATCGCATTTTGTGTTTTTGTGCCATAAAGTCAATGTTGTTCTATAATCTATCAAAAAACGATGACACCTTTCCGCTCGCGTTGCTACGAGCCTAAAACATACCGATTCGCCCTTGTAGCGAAATAGAATGAGGTCTTCCATGAGTGCCTACCAACAAATAACGGACCTTTGACATATGTAAGCCTGACGGCAACGGGAAGAATAATGTGCGGTTCTTAATTGTTTCAATCATTCCATGCCGGGCAAGTTGAATTGAACGAGCCACTTACCACGTTCATGAACCAAAAATAGTTTTTGTTCGACTCCCTTGTTGTCGGAAAGGGTGTAAGTAACAATAGCCCGTTCATCGAATTGCTCTACCCCTTTTACCTTTACCAAAATTCCAGCCATACTTCGTCTTGAAGAGTCGGCTATCATGTCGCTAACCGAAGAAAATTCTCTAAGCAATACCTTAGTATCGGCTGTCGAGTGAAGCATGGCATCTTCGTAATTCATCTGGTAAAAATCTGACAGCCACTTATAACCAACGTAGTCGGGTCGCTCCACATTTGTCTTCACACTGAAAAATGCTGAAGCCGACGTAAAGTATCGGATAAAGTAATCAACCGGCAAATGGTCGTATGTGGGATCTACAATATACTTTCCGGCTTCATCAATAAAGCCATATTTGCCACCGACTTCTACGGGCGCCAAACCGGCATCAAAGCCAAAAGCAAAATCAAATTGCGGTGCAATCAGGTACTTACCCTGTCTATTGATATATCCCCACTTTCCGCCGGATTTTACGGCAGCAAACTTATTACCTCTGAACGGGTAAGCATCCGAAAATTGCAGGTCTATTACTTCGTGGTTTTGCTCATCTATCCACCCCCATTTATTTCCTTTACGGATGAGATAGCCATTGTCGTCAATATCTATGTCTTCGAATTGGGGTTCAAGTACCATTCTGCCTTTTTTATCAACAATCCCCCAAGTTCCATTCAAACGTACCTTGGCTCTGTTGCCGATGAATGGCAAAGCATTGTTGTATAAAAAGTCAATAATTATTGTCCCGTCTTTGTCTATATAACCCCACTGCCCGTTTGCATTCATTACACCACATAGCCCCTGCGAAAAGAATGAAACTGCGACATACTGCGGCTCAATTACAGTCTTTCCGTTCTTGTCGGCAAAACCCCACAATTCGCCACCATGTTTCAAAACACTGAAGGCTGCATATCCGTCGCAGAAACTCTCTGCGCTGTACGCACTATCTAACGTAAATTGAACTATTCCGTTTTTATCTATGGCGCAAGGGGCACTCCCTGCCTTCACTGCAAATGCGTATCCTTCGCTAAACGAGGCGCCGCCAACATAGTCCGGCGGTATCAGAAAGTTGCCGGAGTTATCGATATAACCCCAACTCTGCACATTGTCGCAGGTACGAACCAGTGCCAGCCCGCCCGCAAAACACCCTGCTCTTGAAAAATTAAATGGCACTACGGTTTCGCCCTTTCTATTAATAAAACCATACTGATCTCCGGTTCTTACCGGGAACAAATCGCTTTGTCTGCTTTTGACACGCTCGCACCCCGCAATAAACACCATCAATATCACTGCAAGGCTCCTCCCCGTCATGCAATGAAGATATGAATTTATACTAAACCGAAAATCGTACACTTTCCCGAAATCAGGCATAACAAGCATTGAAATGTGTACTTAATCCTCTTCCTGTGTCCCGGAATCTGTAGAGTCCTCTGTATCTGCCGGCGCATACGCCTTATCAATTTCGTCGTACTCTGACGGGATAGTACCTACCAAATCCACTTTTGTAAACAATACTAACCACTTATTGTCACGCTTCACCAAGTTTACGGTCTGGACGTTTGGGTTATCTGAGGAAACATATGTAACAACCGCTGTCGTGCTATCGGCTTTTACATTTTTGATAGTTACCGTGATATTCTTTAATTCATTTCTTTCGGAATCAGAAACAATACCCGTTAGCTGTTCTAACGAATAGAGCAAATTTTTAGTGTCGTTGGTTGACAACTTCATTGCGTCTTCAAACTCCATCTGATTAAAGTCTGTTAGCCATTCATACGCCACGTCTTCGGGGTTGTTTTTGTTGCAACTCGCCAAAAAAACAACGGAACCAATAGCAATTAATAGAAAATAAAATCTGCTTTTCATGGACAAATCACTTTTATTGTTCAAAGGTATCATTAAAATTTCACCTGCCAAATGAGGTGGGCATGCTCGTTTTCAAAGAGATTGTCTGTGCCAACAAACCGTCTCCCCATAGCCTCGCTCAACGGTATGTAGCTGCTATCGCCTGTAGCTTTAGCTATTGACTTGTATACAAACTCTGTACAGTACAACTCATCGTCGCTCACCATATCAAAATGCGTGTCGAAATGCGGTCTACGCCTGTACGTATTCTTCACCACGTCGCACAATATCAACAAAGAGGTTTTGTCAAAGTCGTATTCGGCAACACCAATAGTCTGACAATACAGCGGTGAAAAAAACACATTAGCAGAGTCCCTTCGCAGTCGCATATCCGGATTATCTTCCCCGCCAATACTGTGGTAAATAAATGGATAGCCGTTTTCTACAATTACAATTCCACAATGGGAAAAGCTTTTGTTCGTTCTGTTTATCTGTGCCAGTAGTCTACTCTGGGCTCCGAACCCCATTCTCAAAACCACGTTGCCTGTCTTCAGAGTATTGCACAAAGAATCAACCGCTATTTCGTTCCGATTAACGTTACGTTCAACCGAATCTTTAGCGGATGAATCCGAAGTAGGCGCGCAACCCGAAAATAGCATTCCACAGATTAACAAAGCCAGTGTCACTACCGGTATGTAAAATGCTATTTTGTTCATTCTATACTATCGAAACATTTTTGCAACAATATGATGCTGCAATCCGTTAATCGGGGCAAATGGGTAATGCTACTATACATTGAAGCGAAAGTGCATCACATCTCCGTCTTGCACTACGTACTCTTTTCCTTCAATTCTTAATTTACCATTTTCCCGACACGCAGCCTCCGTTTTATACTGTACATAGTCATTGTAAGCAATAACCTCTGCTTTAATGAAGCCCTTTTCAAAGTCTGTATGTATAACGCTGGCTGCTTGTGGTGCTTTCCAGCCTCTATGAATTGTCCATGCACGAACCTCCTGTACTCCTGCGGTGAAATAAGTAATCAGGTTAAGCAATGTATAGGTAGAACGGATAAGCCTATTCAATCCCGGCTCGGTAAGGTTATACTCCTCAAGAAAAAGCTCCTTGTCTTCCTCGCTATCCATCTCAGAAATCTGTGCTTCGATTGAGTTGTTCATTACTATTACCTGCGCTCCTTCATCGTTTGCAGCCTTAGCGAGTGCATCTGAATATTTATTTCCTGTTTGCAGTGCCGCTTCGTCGACGTTTGCTACGTAAAGCACCGGTTTTTCGGTAAGCAGACACAGGTCGGCTGTAGCTTCCAGATCCTCTTCGTCTAACTGAAGCCCGCGAATATTTTTTCCTTCACCCAGGTGTTCTTTGCAACGCAACATAACTGCGTGAGCATGTTTCACTTTAGGGTCGCCGGTTTTCATCATCTTCTCTAACCGCTGTATTTTCTTTTCTACGCTATCCAGGTCTTTCAACTGTAGCTCAGTGTCAATGATTTCTTTGTCCCCAATGGGATTGATAGCACCTTCATCTCTAAGGATATTGTCATCCTCGAAACAGCGTATAACATGAACAATGGCATCTACCTCCCTGATATTGGCCAAAAATTTGTTTCCCAAACCTTCTCCCTTACTGGCTCCTTTTACCAAACCGGCAATATCAACAAACTCAAAAGTTGTTGGCAAAGTACGCTGTGGCTGAACCAATTCCGTCAACTTATCTAATCTTTCGTCAGGAACGTCCACCTGCCCAACGTTTGGCTCAATGGTACAGAACCTGTAGTTGGACGCCTGTGCCTTTGCGCTATTGCTCACCGCATTGAATAGAGTTGACTTTCCTACGTTGGGTAAACCCACGATACCTGCTTGTAATGCCATGTTTTTTTGAAAATTTGCGCAAAGGTAACGCTAATGACAGAATAAAATATACAACATAGCTCAATAAATTCAATGTGAATAAATCTTAAACACAGGCGTATGAGAATTGAATGTCTGGTATCGGGGTTAGGAAAGCGTAAGTGCTTCCGCCTGCTAACTATTGCAGCAGATATTTCTGTATCTTGGCGACCAAATATCAACAACTTATAAGATTTCTCGAGTCTGTCAACGCAATGCCCCTTTGTAGAATAGTTAAAATATTATCCTTTTTAGCTGCAGTTGCCCTGATAGTGGCATCTCCGGATACCTACGGCAGAAAGACAGACAGTCTGCGCACAGTACTCGCTTCTGACAGCATAGATGACACAACACGGGTATTAGTGTTAGCCGATTTGGCCTGGGAACATAAAAACCACAATACTAACCCCGACTCTGTTCTCTATTACGCAAACAAAGGACTATCCCTATCTCAAAAACTGAACTATTCTCGAGGAACAGCCATTTGCAACCTTGACGAGGGAATGGCCTATACACTTCAATCTCGCTACAGTGAATCTTTGGCAGCACTTAAAAGTGCATTGACCTATTTTGAACACGGACCGCCATGCAAAGAACTTAATGAAACGTATCACAACATTGCGTTGACGTACTACTTGCAAACAAAGCTTGAAGATGCTCTGGTCTACTTTGAGCGATCACTTACAGTAGCAAAAGATGTAAACAGCAGCAGACTGGCAAGGGCACACTACTACCTTGCGGACGTTCATAATGAGCTTGGCAACTATACCGATGCTCTGCAGCACTATCTGGAAGCGCTAAGTCTATATGAAAACGGTAATAAACGAAGCGCAGTATCTAATTGCTATACCAATATCGCCACCGTTTATGCCCACTTAAAGGACTCTGCCAAGTGCGAAGAGTATGTAAATATGAGCCTAAAAATGTTCGCGGACGTAGACAACCCTGAAGAAAGGTATCAGAATTACACGAATATCGGCATTGTATATTCGGTATTAGAGAACTATCCTAAGGCACTCATATTGTTTGAAAAAGGGCTCAAACTTACTGATTCGCTACATGATAGCTACTGGAATTCGGTGTTTCTGCTGAACATAGCAGAAGTCTATACAAAAACCGGCAAAACAGATAAAGCAATAGCAACTTACAACGAAGTTTTGAATTGGAATGGCGCGATAGACGACGTGAATTTCACGCTTGCTGCACACTCCGGGATTGGCAGAGTTTTATTTAATAAAGGAAAGACAAGAGAGGGGATAGCGCATATGCAGCAAACTTTTGCGCTGGTGAAGAAAAATAAGCTTAAGCGCCTGATTATGGAAACAGCGTCAGAACTATCGGAAATGTATGAAAAGCAAGGAGACTACCCCAATGCCCTTAAATACAACCGGATATTTCACTCCTACAAAGACAGTATCTATAATGAAAGCAATGACAAAAAGATTCAGCAACTGCAATTTGACTACGAGCTTGAAAAGAAAGAACGAGAAATAGACAAACTGGTAAAGAACGAAGAAATTCAAGAAGTAAAAAACCAGAAAGAAGCAATCATCGAGTGGTCGCTGATAGCAGGCATTTTGGGTCTTGCAGTAATAGCTCTGATGCAGTACAGAAGCAGTCGCAGCCAAAAAGAAACCAACAGAAAAATTCTCGCTCAAAAAGACGAGATACAAAAACAAGCGACAAAGCTCGAAGAGCTCAACAACTTTAAGGACAAAACATTCTCTGTCTTGTCACATGACCTAAGGGGGCCTATTAACTCGATTACGACGACGATAAAAATGCTGAATGACAAAGACATATCAGAAGAGGATTATGCTGAACTCACGCCGGAAATTAACAGTCAACTTAACTCATTAAACTTACTGTTAGATAATGTACTGTTGTGGGCGAAAAGTCACATGCGCGAAGACATTGAAAACACACCCGACTCTGTAAATTTATACGAGTTAACGCAAGACAATATTGATTTGCTTGCTGATGCTGCAAAAAGAAAGGATATAAAGATCAACAACAACATTGATAAGACAGTTAATGCTTATTGCAACAAAGGGCAAGTAGACGTTGTAATGCGTAATCTGGTTATGAACGCAATAAAATACACAAACCAAAACGGGATAATAAATATCGGTGGAAGACAGGAAGGAACAAATGTTCAGTTTTCTATTGAGGACAATGGCGTTGGCATGTCGCCGAAACAACTTAATGAACTGTTTCGGGTAAATACAGATGGAAACACATACGGCACAGCGGGAGAAAAGGGTGCGGGGCTTGGCTTACTATTGTGTCAGGAATTCATTGAAAGCAATCATGGTACTATTGAAGCTGAAAGTGAGCAGGGAGTAGGAAGCAAGTTTACCGTAACGTTGCCGTCTTCTTAGCTACTGTGATCACAAACAATAACCCAATTTCCATCAATCTTACGCAAGAGCAGCGTATACGCCCCACCGACATCTCCGGCACTGCGCTTTAGTGCCCACTTACCCACAACAAAGTAATAAGAATCAGATAATCTCTTCATGCTTACGATTGTACTGGTAAGCATTCCTGAATGCTCAACATCAGGGTACGATTTTTTATACATTTTTAGCGTCTCCTCATATCCATAACGAGGGCCCTTGGAACCGATAAACAACAAACTATCACTCTCCCAATAACCCTTCATATAGCCTGCAATATTCCCCTTGTTCCATTCCGTGACCTGAGCAGAAAGGATTTTGCGAATCTGCTGTTCATCGTCGGTACGGGAACAACCAAACAACAAAACTGCTAACAAAAAGGAAACAAGACCGGCAACGCTTCTCATACCACATGATGTTTATCGTAAAACAAATGGTAATGCGCAGTATCGGGCGTAAAAAACCAGCAAGCCAGGTAAATGAGTAATCCTATTACGAGAAATACAAAACCCAATTTACGCCCCTTATTCTTGGAAGTAAATGCAAGGACAAACCCACTAACAAAAAAAACAGTGCCGATAAAAAGTACAGCCAACAAATCGCCCATCGATATTCTTTGTAATAGATATTTGACTTAAATAGCGCAAGTTCGCAAAAAACATGCAAAAATTTTATCCTTTCACTTTGGAATAACATAAAACAAGAAGCGAACCGACTATTACAACAACACACACATTCTTGCCGCCGACACCGCCAGATAAGAGTAGCTCATTAAATAACGAATGCTATTGAGAAAAATCAGTAAATTTATGAAATGATAAAACGCCTTTTTGATATTGTCAAAATGCGCAGCGAGCAATCTCCTGAATCAATAATGCTCGCAGCCAAGGAAAATGGACAATGGCGTACCTATTCCTCTATTGAGGTGTGGGATACGGCGCGAAAGCTTGCCGGGGGATTACAAGCATCCGGAGTCAGTAACCCGAACCTACAACCAGAACATCAGGAAAAAGTAGCAATTATTTCTCCCAACCGACCGGAATGGATGATTACGGACATAGGTGTGCAATTGACCGGTTCGGTACTCACACCTATTTACCCAACAATCAGCCCTTCGGAGCTGGAGTATGTATTGTCAGAAGCCGGGGTTCAAACTGTTTTTGTTGCTGACGCTGATATCTATAACCGATTTAGTAGTGCATTCTCAAATATCGCTTCTATTAAAAACATCTACTCGTTTGAGCCGATTGCGGGAGTATCGCACTGGTCAGAACTGACAAGTACAAACAAAGCACCAGACGAACAGACAATAAATAAAATAAAACCGGAAACGTTAGCGACAATAATTTACACTTCCGGTACAACAGGCAATCCCAAAGGAGTGATGCTTACCCATCAAAACATTGGTAGCAATGTTCATGATTCTATGCCAGCCTTTACGTTTGCTACACCCAACAGTAGGGCATTAAGCTTTTTGCCGCTCAACCACATATTCGAAAGGATGGTGACATACGTTTATCTCAACTCCGGTGTATCTGTATATTATGCAGAAAGCATGGACACAATAGGGCTAAACCTGAAAGAAGTTAAGCCAATTGTATTTACGACAGTGCCACGACTTCTGGAAAAAGTTTATGAGCGCATCATGAATACAGCAATGGAGTTGAAAGGAGTGAAACGAGCTTTGTTTTTCTGGGCACTAGCACTTGGCAAACGATACGATAATGTTAACAAAGGCAATTTATGGTACCAAATGCAGTTGTGGCTTGCCAACCGGTTGATTTTTAATAAATGGCGAGATGCATTGGGTGGCAATGTAAAAGCGATAGTAACCGGCTCTGCGGCCTGTCAGGAAAGACTTGCGCGGATCTTCTCTGCGGCCGGAATTGTAATTATGGAAGGTTACGGGCTCACCGAAACGTCGCCGGTTATTTCTGTAAACAGATTTGAAAGTGAAAACCGTAGAATTGGTTCTATTGGCACACTGATCGAAAATGTAAAAGTAAAAATTGCTGCAGACGGAGAAATACTGGTTAAAGGACCGAACGTAACTATTGGTTATTATAAGCATCCCGAACTTACAGAAGCGGCCATGGAAGATGGGTGGTTTCATACGGGGGATATTGGTCAGTGGCAAGAAGAGCGATTTCTGAAAATAACAGATCGCAAAAAAGAAATTTTCAAAACCTCCGGTGGAAAATATGTTGCACCTCAGGCACTTGAGAATAAAATGAAAGAGAGCATCTTCATTGAACAAATGATGGTAATAGGCGCCAACAGAAAGTTTGTATCTGCACTTATCGTACCTGCGTTTATGCAAGTCAGAAAATTCCTTCGGGAAAAACACCCCGGAATCATCCTGTCGGATAATAATGCAGAACTAATAAAAATGCCGGAAGTAACTGAACTGCTAGACGCTCAAATAGAAAAATACAATCAATATTTCAGCCACCCCGAACAGATCAAGAAGATAGCGCTTCTGGCTGACGAGTGGACCATTGATACCAATGAGCTTACACCTTCCCTGAAGGTAAAACGGAAAGTGGTTGAACAAAAATTCCGTTCGCAAATAGAAAGTATTTACGAATAGTCTTCCCGGCAGTGAACTTAAGTTGCTTATCGTTGAAAGTTTAAAGGCATTTCTTTAACATTGCGGGAACCAAACGAACCATCATGCGACGTAAGACAATGGAGGAACTTGATCGCCCCTCAGCTGAGGAGGTCAACAAATCTGCCAAGAACCCATTAATTGTGATACTTGATGATGTGCGCAGCATGCAAAACGTGGGCTCTGCGTTCCGTACGTGCGATGCCTTTGCTGTTGAGGCAATCTACTTATGCGGTTTTACCCCTCAGCCACCACACCGTGACATACACAAATCTGCTCTGGGTGCCACTGAAACAGTCAATTGGCAACACTTCCCGACAATCGAAGATGCTATTCGCTCTGCACGGAATGACGGCTATCAAATACTTGCAGTGGAACAAGTGCATAATAGTGTTATGCTACAGAACGTCAATTATCAGGGTACCAAGACGGCGCTTATTTTTGGCAATGAGGTAACCGGTGTAAGCGACAAAGCATTGTCTCTTTCTGCCGGGTGTATAGAGATACCACAATGGGGGGCAAAACACTCGCTTAACATCAGCGTAAGCATAGGAGTTACACTATGGGAATTGGTACGGGTTAATACATCCAATAGGTAGATTTCCCTTTGTTGCTTACTCTTGAAAGTATTCTATCTCTTTACTTAAGTCCAGAAACGAGCATTCTGATTTCAGCTTCTCTGCCTTGGTCAGATAGCTCTCTTTAAATTTCCTATGTGCATCAGTTTCCGGAAACCGTGAACGGTGACCAACTGCAATCATAATGTCATTGACTCTTTTCATTACACCCTGCTCCTTCGGGCTAATGCAAGACTCCACAAACCGCTCCCATACATAGGAGGTTGCAGCATAGTTGGGATGAACAAAGTCAATATCGTAATATCGGTAATCCCGAAGAATATCTATCAACAATTCATAAGAAGGAAAGTATTCCACCCATTCGTACTGTTCGCACAACTGATGTACTGCTTCAATTAATCGGGCTTTACTCCTGTTGTTATTAACAACACCCTCTCTGGCATGCCTCACGGGGCTTATGGTAAACAAAACCTGAATTTGCGGATTCACCTGTTGCAATCGCCGTATACTTTGGCCGAGAGCTGAAACAATTTCATCGACGGGAGTTAATATTTTATCGAACCACTGCAAGGGTGCTCTGTGATTGTTTGCTACAGCTTTGCCGGTTTCCTTATGCCTGTAATAATAGGCAGAGCCAAGTGTAATAATAACCCGGGTTGCCCCCTTCAGGAAATCAGAAGCTGCTGTCAATGAACTGTTGATTCCCGCCAAAGCAAGAGATCGGTCAATATGTGAAAACTGTGTATGATAGTCCCAGCAATTCCATAACTCATTTAGCTCAAACAAGTCTTGTTCCCCATACAAGTTTCCTTCTACATACCTATCAAGTGAGTTTGCTACACTCAATGGGTTAAAAAGTATACCATTTGGATTCTGCATCACTGTGAATTTATGATGCAGTAACCTGCCGGAGATATGTTCCGTAAAGCAAGAGCCAACCAACATAATTCGCTCCTGATACGAAATAGGTGTCTTTAGCTTAGGAATGTCAATCGATAATGAAAACTCCATTCGCAAAAGTAAATCATTTTCTATGTGAACGACCAACCATGAAAACGGAATTGAAAGCGCAGCCGCCAAATAAACCTGACGCAGGAACGACCTTTGACAACCTAACTTTCATATTATAATATACTTAACCCATAAGACTAATAAACAAATAGAGATTGGACTTCATGTTTAGAAAAATAACCACATGGCAATCAATCAAATACGAAAGTGATGCGGCATGCTGAATAAATAAAACCCGCACCTTTAAGACTTAACTAACCAGCAACCATATTTTGTTTATAATTAGTTATTAAATTACAAACCTAAAGACTATGAAAAAGAAGTGATAATGTATATATTTGTCTTGATAGCATAATTATTATTTTTTATGGACGACAAGGTTAAATATAAAGTAATAATAGAGAAACTGGATTCCGGCATGAAGTTTGGCTTATTTGACAAAGGTATGAAGTGCTACTTTGAGGATGGAACCCACATTGGCTACAGCGACCTTTGGAAAGCCATGAGAATTGCAAAAGACCTTCCTCCGGATACCAGCCAAACAATACAAGAGTTATTCCCGGATTCATTTGTTGGATCACATAAGTATAAACACACGCAGTTCAACTGGAAAAAAACAAGCAAATATGTATTCGGTTTTTGGTAAACCGAGGGAAATGTCTGCAATGTTAGTTTAGCGTTACTTACATCAGTTTTTACTTGTGGCAAATTAAGAAAGCGCAGATATATTGCCATCAACATTAATAGTTGCAACACTCCAGCTGCAATGCCCACAAAAGCCCTGCCGGGAAATCTTAATTATCCTTGCTTAGTACACTATTTAGATGACTAATTACGGTTTCTGCCCTTTTATCAAGCGAATGATCTCTGCAGACGCGTGCATACCCTGCCTGTCTGATGGTCTCTCTTTGCGTTTCGTTTTCCAGGAAAAATCTGATTTTTTGAACTAACTCTTCAGGCCCGTCAAAAAAACCAGCTTCCTTATCTTCATCAAAATAAAGTACTGATTCTTCATTACGTTCATGCAGCATAAATCCGGCAGCACCGGGAATATGAAAAGTCCTGGAGGTAATTCGATCACCTGACGAAGCCCCAGGAACACGCTCAAGCAAAATGCCTAAGTTTATCTTAGAACATTGAATGCCGATTGCATAAAGATCACCAAATATAGGCATACCCTGAACCGATTCCTTTAAATTCGATTCGGTCATTTTAAACCATTGATCGCCCCAAATCTTTAAATTAATGTCGGGTAACTGTTCTTTTACATAAGATAGCCATTTCTCTTTTTTGGGCGAGTATGTACCGATAAAAGAAACATCGCAGGAAAAAATATCTCTTTCCTTTTTGCCGAATTCAAGAGGTCTATGAATCTCAGGGTCAAATCCATGCGGGACAAAAACAGAATTCATTGACCCGTATTTCTTTTCCATATCCTTGATTCCAAATGTCTTTGTGGTAAAGATTACGTCGTATTTAGGTATGGATTGAATAATATTATTTCCATGAACAGTCACACTAATATCGGGATAAAACATCGCCAGCTTACAATTATTCTCCCGTGCAAAATCGAGCGTCGATGGCGCAACAAATAAACCTTTATAAACAAACAGCACATCTGGTTTAAAGGTCAAAATACGCTCTTTGATAGCGTTGTTAAACTCTTCGGCCTGCCGTGGTCGTATAAGGCGCTCAAGAACTTTGGTAACCGTATTTCGAGTTTTCAGACTCACGTAGTAAAACTCATCGACAACGTCAATCAGACAGCCCTTACGTGACAGGGCCCGAAATAACCCACCTGCATTACTTCCGCGCCAAAGCGGTCCTACTGTTAGAATTCTCATACGCTTTCGCAATTTGCTTTACCAAAATAAATACGAAATAACTGGATAACAAAGAGATGACAATCTGAAGGTCAGACCCCATACCAAAAAGGGAGAGCAACAGGAGGTAGCCTCCCCATAGCGCTCCGGTAAGGTTGTATGGCGAAGCATTAAACTCAGCGGCATTCCAAAAGACTGCCTGAAAACCACCAAACAACGTACAACCGATTATAACTCCAATCCACCCAAAGTCAAGGTACAATTCACCCGGAACTGTCATGTTTACTGAATTGTTAATACGCCCAGTCGAGGTTATAGATGCAGCACCGATTTCTAATGCAAACCAAGCCCCCAATTGTATATTAGGTTTTTCCGGCCATAAGGCTCTAGGAATTAATGCCGTAAGCAATGGATAACTTGCACTCCCCTTATACAATCCGTTGCTCTCCACCAAATCTATGACGTTTGACAATTGTGCCACATTGGAATTTCTCTCGACAACCCCACCCCTATCTTTTACCTCATCATTCAGAATTTCGTATGAATACTCATCGTTTGACTGTCCTGATGTCTCAAAGGCATTAATAAAACCGGCGCGATTACCACCCAAAGAGTTGAAAAACATGGAAAAAATTATCATCGCTGCAAAAAGCGGTAGCACCCAAATGCTGAAGACGCTTTTTACTTTTCCCGTCCCTATAAAGTAACCGCCATAAAAACTTACTATGGGTGTCATTAAGTCAATTCTCAAGTACGACGAATACAGTGCCATAAGTGTCTGCAAAACACAAATAACTATTGCATAATTTCTATATGTATTATTTTCCTTGACAACCCATAGACGTGCAAAAAACAATATTCCCATCAAAGACATTAGTGAAATCAATTGCTGAAGACCACCTGAAATGAAACCTAAATTGATGGCATTACCACTAAAGCGTAAGAATATAAAGAACAAAATAACTCTGTACAGGGTAGAAAGCGAGGCTTTTGAGTTGAGATCAACCCTCAACGACGGCAAAGACCTGCGCTCAAACAATTCATAACCTATCATGATAAAAGTACTTCCAACGGCCCATAACAAGGCAGCGTCGGATATATATTCCATAGATATATAAGCATATATATAGTATTCCTTCAACCCGTTTTCATATATTTTATTGAGAAATACGATATTTGCAAAACTGATGAGCAGTACGCCCAGATAGTAGGTGTGAATCAAGCTTATGCCTTTTCCTCGCTTTGAAACTGCTAATAGCAGTTTCAACGAACAATGAAACATAAGCAGCATATACATACTAATCCCATCACTGCTACTCGCGGTAGAAAGCCCCACATAAAGTATCAGAAATAGAAAATTTAGCCCCACGAAATCTGCATTGAAGATGTTGAATTTACGATGTAAAATCGACCAATATTTCCTGGTAAGTCGTCTCTAAACTGGTCCGTTCAAAAATACTCATTTTTGGCAATTAACTACCACATTATCAAAACGAATGTCCATACCATCGGTTTTCACTGTCAGACACACTTTGATAAGGTTTTCATATTTTTGGATCACACATGGCAATAATCTACCACGATCCTAATACAGTAACCAGTCCTAAAAAATTCATCGATAGTATAACGGTGTTATATGATGGTGGCACAGATGGGTTTTCTTTAGCAATTGTTTCTTGGGAGGGGCTAGACCATATAGGAATAAGGTGGAATGTTGCGCACAAAGAGCGGCTGGACCAATCGAAAGTTCTGGGCGAAAAAATATGTGCGGGTTCTCCTAACAAAAACAGCATACCTTCCTGGTTTATCCTTCCGAGAGAACTATTTAACCCTCAGTTTTTTGATTTGGGCAACAAGGAGCTCACAGACGTCATACATTCTTACGTTGAACGAAAACAGATATAAAATGGTATTGTCATAAACCCTGCCAAACTAACAGACCACACAACGCAAACCCTTAATAACGAGTCAGCACCCCAGATCACATTTAGCAAAACAAAATACAATAACAGAACTACGGCCTTTCGATGCCTGGTTAAACGGAAAAAGACAGGGAAAAAGTAAAAATGCTCTTAAGTAACCAAATTTTAACAGAGAGGAGGTAGCGAAAAAAAATATTTGGCGCGGTTATTGCAACTATAGTGTCAAATATCATTAATTGTTTGCTATCTCTATGAATACACAAAAACTATTTCACATTCTAAGCGTTATAATATTTTTAGGTATTTCCATTGCCAGTATTTTCTTTCTCAGTTATACTATGCTCCACTAAGCCGGATAACTGTACTTTTTTAGCTCATCTGCCATTACTTCAGAAACTTTGTCTCTGATTGTTGCCACGTCATGCGTGGTCATCCCGGCGACAGAGATCGGAGCAAGAATGATAGCGCGATTTATGCCCGGCCATAACTTCCACCACTTACTATAGTGCCATCTATTAACCGTGTCTGGGAATACAACAGGTAGAATATCTGTTTGGGTGGCTATTGCTAATCGGAAAGCCCCCGAAAAAAAGTCTTTCAGCACGTTTTCAGTTTCATTAAACGTGCCTTCAGGAAAAATCATAATATCACCTTCCTCATTCAACACACGCAACATGGTTCTCATGCTATTTGCACGACTTTCTGAGCTTCCTCTATCAACCATAACTGCTATCTGCCGATATACCAATCCCAACAAAGGGATTTTAGAGATTTCTGATTTGCCTAACGCTCGAAAATAACCGGGCAAGGAGGGAAACAGCACCAGTGTATCAAGGTAGGATATGTGATTGGCAACTATAATATATCTGCCTTCCGGAGGTTGGATTCCTGAAACACTAACGCGCATTCCTATGCTCCACAACCAGAATTGAGACCAACTTTTGATAATGTGATAAATTGCCAATCGTGACTTCCTGTTACCAATCAACCCCAAAAGAGCAAATATGGGGAAAATCACAATTAAACAAACGGAAAACGACAATACAACGTAGCCGGTATATAACGGTTGAAAAATCCTTCTGAATAGCATTTTACGCGGGCAAATGGGGGATATTATCTCTGCCTACTACTTGCTTGCCTTTCCATGGTATCATTGCCACAAATATTCCTAAAGCGATAAATGAACACCAAAACAGCCGCTTAAATTTACGGTCATTATCCATGTTCTGCTTTGCAAACATATAGGCAATATGTACCAAGACAATGCCGATTATCATAGCTAGGGAATGCTCTACTGCGTAAAAACGGCTATAGGTATCTTTCATAACACTTCCCGAACTCAACACTCCGGATGCAACAATCTTCTTGTAATAAAGTACAATCCCCAATAATAATTGGATATCGCAAAATATCATCAAACTAAGCAACATTTGCTTGTTTACCTTCTTAAATCGTTTATTGCCCATCATCCCCACCAAACTCTGTACAGCTACAATAACCGCAAACAGCAAAATGAAATATCGGAGTATGCTATGTAAAAACAAAAAATTCTGCATATAAGATTCCATAGTCTACCTCTTTTGAATGCTAAGTTAGCACGTGAACTGTTAATTCATACACTTTACAAGATATTTAACAAACAAAACACTTGAAAAACATCGAATATAATATTTTTTAGTGACAATTATAATGTATGTACAGCATTTACATTACATTGATTAATGTTCTAATATCAAATGTAGTTTCCCAAGAACAGTAAATAGACGTTGGCGATCGGTGCCGGCATACCATTTGAACATCTAATGTTCTTGAAATCCAACAATAGGACTTCACCGAAAATTTTTGACATAAAAATCTTTTTCAAGCTCACTCGGCTTGTACGCTTTCAGGGTTCTAGAATATTTATTTCGGTGCGAAAAGTACTCGTTCAGAATGTCCCCCCCGTTGGTGCACACAACTACAATGTCGGCTTCAGCGTATTTGGCTTTCTCTTTGTACAAACTAAGGTAGTCGTCCATGGTATAAGACAAGTACCCTGCATTTAGCATTTCCTTGTCGGGATAGCGCTTTTGCAGCAGTTCCGTAATGGTGTACTTGTCATCCAGGAAACGGTTGAAAATACGCGAGTCTCCCAAAAACAAGATTCGCTGTCTAACCTTCGGAAAAGTCACTCTACCATTCATTCGCAAGCCTTGATCATTGATAGTGAACCGGTAGGCCTTCACATCTGCAAAGTTATTGCCACTATAATCGTCTTCGGCTTCAACACCCGGTGTTGCATCGCCGAAAGTCTCGGGTCTGGATTCAGCGGGGTATGTCTTTTTATTTTTGTAACCATCGTATATAGCCACGACACCCGCCATCATATCGGCGGCAAAAGCAGCACCTTTCTTTGACCAGTTACCACCTTGCGGGCTACGTTCAGGGTCGTTGACAGAAGTCCACTCGGAGATATCAGGTGTAATGTCTACACAGTCAATACCCAAGTTGTTGCATTCCTGCACGATATAGGGAATACCTTGTGTGTTGGCCTGAGTTGCAAATTTCCCAATCTCCGGAGTCATGACAACAACAACCATTTTAGCGCCTGCATTCTGCACCTCTTTATGAAGTTCCACTAAATACTTGGAATATCTTTTTTGGAGCTCTCTATATAGCCCACCCCCTTTAGCATTTCGAATTAACTCCTCGTCGGGCACCTTGGGGTAGTCATCTCTTAGCGTCTTTCTGTTTATCTTGTTTGCCAGCCGGGAAATTCTTCCGGAACCCGCCTTGCCGTCTCCGCAGCCGACAGTAAACAACCCAAGCAATAGCAGCACAACCAACGCCTCCTTCAATCTGATATCATTCATTGCTAATGGTTTTTCAGGAAATGCTATTTACCTGTTTATTGTAAATATAGCTAACGCCATCACGTAAAACAACAATGCTCTGCATAAGCAGAGCATTGTACAATCATTATAATCTTTGCAATCTATTTACCGGCCTTAATACCAGCCTGTTTTTCAAGTGCTTCTATGTTTTTCACATCCTTGCTTTCCGGATCAATAACGAGCATTTTTTCTTTATACTCTGCAAGCTCATCTAACTTGCGCGCATTAAAGTAATAGTAGAGCAAGTATTGATACGCACGTTTTACGTCACTTTTCTTTTCGTAATTCGGGCCACCGACTTTCTCAAGCCATGTTTTGTAAAATGGCTCAGCCATACCGGTAGTAGCTTCAGAGTCAATAACTGCGGCTACCCGAGCCTGCCAATAATGAGCAGAAGGTTGCACGTCGCCATGTTTGGCAGTAAATTCATTAGCCGCCGTCATTGCTTTTCCCCAATCTTTGCAATAGTAGTACATGATAACGCGCCAAACATAATCTGACGCCTGAGCATCCGGATTAGCTTTTACAAGATCTGAGTACCACTCAGCTGATTTGCAGTAATCCTTTTTGTCTTTGAATGCCTCTGCAACTTCACGGTATACGTCAGACTTATCACCGGTAGTATCGGCAGTTATACCTTTGGAGTAATAAAACCCTGCTGAATCCAGCATATCAAGTTTCATAAATAATTTGCCAAACTCAAGATAAGCGCCCGGTACAATTTTTTCAGGGTCCTGAATACTAAAGTATTGGTGCAGTGTCTTAAGCGCTTCTGTTGAGTCACCGCACTCAGCCTGAGAGAAGCCCTTGATACCTGTCAACTCTACCACCTTTGCCGGGTCTTTCTGACCATTCAGCAATTTGTCTGCAAGCTTTGCAGCTTCACAATAGCTCTTTGCCTGATACAAAGCCCCCACATATCTCTGTTGATCTTCGGGAGTGTTATCAGACAAATTCAAGTATTCTTTGAGGTTTTCCAAAGCCAACTTGTACTTACCTGAACGAGTATATGCATCTGCAAGTGCCTTGTAGGGCAAAGGATTAGTTTTGTCCGCTTCTTTTGCTCGTTCATAATTATCTAAAGCACTTTGGTAATTGCGGGCTTCGTACCATAGGTCGCCGATACGAGAGAATCCGAGAGAGTTTGCCTTGTCTTTCTCCGTAACTAACTCATAATTGGTCATTGCCTCGCCGCCGCCACCAGGCACCTTACGCATAGCGTCACCTATTCCAATACGTATTTCGGGTACGTTTTCCGGTGATTTGTTTTTCTCCAGTGCCTCTTTATACCATGCAACAGCCTGCGTATAGTCGCCACCTTCGGAATAAGTGATTGCGTCTGCGGCATACTTTTGCGGCATCCAATCCTTTCTTCTGGCTTTTGCGGCCAGATCCTTTACTATCTTAGTTCCACCTGCCACGTCTTTTTTAGCAAAAGCAACTCTTGCCATCCCTGAAATATTTGCCAAATCCTCAGGAAACTTGCTGAATCTGGCACTTGCTTTCGCAATATCGCCGGCATCGAGGTAAGATAAGCCGAGGTAATAGTTAGCTAACGGATCGGCATCTGCCAATGGCGTCAATATAGACTGTGCCGTATTGTATTTCTGGTAGAAATACATCTTAATCCCGTCTTTTAGTGTCTGGCCCTGTGCATTTGTGCTCAATGCCAGTGCAACGAACACAAATAACATCATTACTCTTTTCATTTGGTACATCATAGTACTTTCTTATACTTTTTTATTAAAACAAAATATACTATTGCGAATTCGTGTTTAGCTCTGCATCCCTTATCACCATTTCTGAACGAGCGGGAAACAAATGTGCGTGAAAAAACACCAACTGTCCTCGCTGATTTGCCAGGAAATTGGCGAAGCCTGTTCCCAAGCCCGGATAACTTTCTCGATTGATGTAATAGAGATTTCGGGTAAGCGGGTAAGTTTTCAGCGCTATGTATGCCTGATAGGGTTGCAAAAACTCTCCTGTACTGTCATTCTTTATATATGCCACGTGCACCTTTTTAATAAATGCACCCGTATTGTTAGGGTCGGACGAGTCACTTACGTAACCAAGCCCAACAAACCCAATTGCATTGGGGTTTTCGCTAACATACTCCACAACTTTTGTATTCCCTTTAGCTGCAAATACGTTACTTCCCATCTGTTCGCCTTTCAAAACGGAATCTAAAATATATCGCACAGTACTTGAGTGTTCATTGTCAAATACTACCGTATACTTTGTTTTATATTCTCCTGTAAGTATCCCCTTTAACGCATCCATATCCAGCATCGTATCAGTGGACTCCTTGTTGAGAATTACAGCTATTCCGTCTCGTGCAAGAACAAGCGATGTAGGAAATATTTTTTCCTGCTCACAAAGTTGCTTTTCTTCAGCTGACAACTGGCGGGTTACTAAAATAATTCGAGCCTTATTGTCGAAATAATCTTTGAAGCACTCCGCCTCCGGCTTGTAGTGAACGTGCACTTTTGCCTCTGGAAAACTACTATCAAATACTGCCCTTTCCTGCTCAATTACGGGTTTGTATGTCTCGTCAACTGAGATGTCAATCTCTCCTTTACCTAAAGTATCAGGAGGTGGTTTTCTGTCGTCGCAAGAAAACAGAACCACACTCAAACACATCAATAAAATCTTTGCTCTGATACACATAAAGTGCGCAATTTTACTCAATAATAATTAAAGAACGTCGGAACAGATATGTACTGTAACAATAATTTAACAGGCATTAGTATCGTGATCGGCATAATCATTCAAAATCAAACGGCCTACACTTATTAACGGTTGAGGCATAATATTCGCATAAATATTGTGTTAAATGAAACCGCTACTCGGGGTTTCTGTTTCGAGCTTTTCTTTTACGCATAACAACTACCATACCCCGATAAATGCGAAACGCACCATATACCACCATTACACCACCGAGCACATAAGCAGTTGAAGGGGGCAACTCTATTGTCCCGAAGGAGCGCATACTGAATACTATTATACCCAGAATTATATACATCACCCCCATACCGAGGTCCAGACTCGTTCTGAACGTACTGTATGCTCTACTCTGCTCCATTCTTTCATCTAAATTCATATCTACTACGTTTGTCGGCAAAAGTAATATTTATACCTGCCACAATAAAGACGAAATACAGGGCAAATTCCATAAATAAATAAAAATGCGAAACTTTCATTATAATTTATTTTAAATTCTGTACTTGTTCTTTATTTTTGCAGCCTACAAATACTTTGCGTGTGAAAAATCTACTCCTTGTCTGCTTTTTGCTATTTCTAACGATTAGCTCTTCCGCTCAATTTACCATGTTCCAACGCCTTATGGGAGAAAAGGAATATACGATTGCCGGATATGTTACCAACCCACTGAGCGCAGTGGTGAAATACGGTGGTGGTTTAGAGTACAGGAAACGAAACCTATCATATACATTCGGGTATTTCAAATACACGGGGGCCTACTTTGGGGCTCAATATGACGCAGGAATGAACTTTTTCCTCAGAAATAAGTGGATTCACCGTAACAATGACTGGATATATCAGGACTTTTTCTACTATCGCACTATTTTCGGCGAAGCAGGATATGATGGTCAGAAGTTTGCATTTCTAGGACAGAAAGAAGATCGGTTTGCCGAAAAACAGGCGTACGGAGGACTTGCGCTCGGGTTTGGGCGGAGGTACCACAAAGGGGTATTTTTTGTCAATATAAGAGGTGGTGTTAGGGCAATATACTTAGGAATTGACCGAGAAATCAAATCGCTGTATCGTTTGTTCTATGTAACGGGACCGGGGTCAATCGTAGAAGTAAACTTCCAGTTCGGGATACAGTTGTAATATAATCAATTGGGTTTTATCTACAATTTAGGCGACAGCAGCTCCTCTTCTTTGCATAGCGGTTATAACATAGATTGCTATAAGGAGCAACCCTATATCTTTTCCCTCAGGGTAGTTGTCGTCGGTATTGATTTCGTAATTAAATGCAAACCTCTTCCAGTAAAATTCCTGCTTTATATTTACGACTTTATGTCCGTTTGCATTAAACAGGCCGAAAGTTCCTGAAAAAAGTGACACCCTTTTGAACATATATTCGCTACCGTCGGCCAAGGTTATTGAAATCTTACCCATCCAACCAAACTTGACAGTTGCCACCGCTACCCCTTCATTGGTCACGTGAATAGTCTGAAGCAAATTCCTTTCGGGCGTTATCAACAAATTGTCGCCGGAAGCAAGTATTATCTCGGCCCGAGTCGAATACCACTTAGGAAAATACATCTGTCCGATGTTTCTGCCTGAATCATCGGTCAACTCAAATTGCCGCGCTTTACTACCTTGGACAGTGTACCTCAAGAACCAATTGATTAGAAATAAAAACGATTGCTAAAGGTAGGCAAAACCCGACAATCGTAGTAAGGTAATCACAAAGACTGAACAGAATTCATAAGCCGACTAAACACCTACAGCACCTGTTCGAAAAAAATCGAGGCAAAACACAACCACCAACAACAGGTATTCGTTTGCTCCCTCAACACACTCATCAAATGTCTCGAAACTGTAATCAGCTACTTTCTTCTTAAAAGAGGTCACATACTTGACTCGAATTCGGGCGACTTCCTCAAATTGTTCATCAATTAAACTTAAGTACGACCCTTTCAACCCCGATTTTGTCAACGATATTGTAATCTTTATTCCACTTTCCAACGAAATGACAATTTGCCCTCGGCTATTGCCTGTTGCAGAGCCAACATACGCCGCATCTTGCTCAATGGTAAAGCTCCCGAGCATAAGCCAGTTTTTCGGAAGTAATTCATATTTCGCACCAGACTCAAGGTGGATGTCAGACTTACGGGAAGTCCATTTTTCTGTAGACAAAACGCCTATAAGGTTTCCCTTGTCATCAGACAGTTCGCAGCGCCTGTTTCTATATTTGATGGCAGAGTAGTTCATCGCATATTCTGAGGTGTGTTATAAAGATACATAAACGACCATATAACTGTTTCATGTTTTCCATTAGTTTTGCAACGAGAAATTGACACCAACAATGCTTACAGCCAACGAAGTACGAACGAAATTTTTTGATTTTTTCAGCAGCAAGGGACATGACATTGTGCCATCTGCACCCATAGTTATAAAGAACGACCCGACATTGCTATTTACCAATGCCGGTATGAACCAGTTTAAGGACTACTTTTTGGGTAACGGCACGCCCCGACATAGCCGGGTTGCGGACACACAGAAATGCCTGCGGGTAAGTGGCAAACACAACGACCTGGAAGAAGTAGGGGTAGACACCTACCACCATACAATGTTCGAGATGCTGGGCAACTGGAGCTTTGGCGATTACTTTAAGAAAGACGCTATTGCCTGGAGTTGGGAACTACTTACAGAAGTTTATGGCATACCTAAAGAGGTTTTGTACGTAACAGTATTTGGCGGGGACGAGAGTGAGGGTTTACCAATGGATGAAGAAGCCTATACCATCTGGAAAGATTATGTGCCCGAAGACCGCATCATTATGGGCAATAAAAAAGACAACTTCTGGGAAATGGGCGATATAGGTCCGTGCGGCCCAAGTTCTGAAATACACGTTGACTGCCGTACTGAAGGACAACGCAATAAAATAGATGGAAAAACACTGGTAAACGCCGACCACCCTCAGGTGATAGAAATATGGAACAATGTGTTTATGGAGTTTAACCGCCAAAAGGATGGCAGGTTAGTACCGCTACCTGCAAAACACGTTGATACCGGTATGGGATTGGAGCGACTAGTACGGGTACTGCAAAACAAACAAAGCAATTACGATACCGACCTGTTTACAGGTACTATTGGTAACATCGAAAAAATTACCGGTAAACAATATAACAATACCGATAGCAAAGAAGATGTGGCATTCAGAGTATTGGCAGATCACATACGTGCTATCAGCTTTACAATTGCCGATGGTCAACTTCCATCGAATACCGGAGCTGGTTATGTAGTACGCCGCATACTGCGCCGTGCAGTTCGCTATTACTACTCCTACCTTGACTTCAAGCAACCTTTGCTGCATCAACTGATACCACAATTGGCCAATCAGTTTGCAGCTGTCTTCCCTGAATTGAAACAACAACTGGAACTTGTAAGCAAGGTAATTAAAGAAGAAGAGGAGGCATTCTTAAGAACGCTGGATAAAGGACTAAAGAAGATTGACGACATTATTACAGATACGAAAACAAAGCAGTCTGCAACCATAGATGGGAAAGCAGCTTTTGAGTTGTATGACACGTACGGCTTCCCGATTGACCTGACAAGATTGATAGGAAGCGAGCACAATCTGGATGTGGATGAAGTCGCATTTACAAATGAAATGCAACAGCAGAAATCGCGCAGCAGAGCTGCTACTGTTCTGGATACAGACGACTGGGTGATAGTGAAGGATGGTGAAGCTTCGCACTTTGTGGGTTACGATGTTACGGAAGCGGAAGCCTCAGTTGTGAAGTACCGGAAAGTAAGCGCAAAAGGCAAGGAATCTTACCAGCTTGTATTAGACACTACCCCCTTCTATGCCGAAAGCGGTGGGCAGGTAGGTGATACCGGTACACTCGTCTTCCCGAACGAAAGCATCATCATTACCGATACAAAAAAAGAAGATGGCATGATTATCCACTTTGCTACTGCCCTGCCCGAAAAAGCGGACAGCCCGGCACTTGCTAAAGTGGATTCAACAAGACGTACTGCTATCACTGTTCATCACAGTGTTACGCACCTGCTGCATGCTGCACTACGTCAGGTGCTGGGTACGCATGTTGCACAAAAGGGGTCGTTAGTCAATGACAAGTATCTGCGGTTCGACTTTTCTCATTTCAGCAAGGTAACAGACGAGGAGATAGCACAGATTGAAGCAATTGTCAACGAAAAAATAAGGCAAAATATTCCGGTTGTCATCAAAAGCATGAGCAAGGACGAGGCAATTGGAATGGGTGCTATGGCATTGTTCGGAGAGAAGTATGGCGATGAAGTGCGTGTGGTTATAATAGACCCGGGCTACTCAATAGAGCTGTGCGGCGGTACTCATGTAGGTGCAACCGGAGCGCTTGGCTTCTTTAAGCTGACAGGAGAATCAGCGGTAGCAGCTGGAGTACGGCGTGTAGAGGCACTATGTGGCAAACCTGCTGAAGACTTTATAAACAGCCAACTACAACTGATAGCAGACATAGGAGCACAGTTAAAAAACAACAAACACCCGCTGAAGGCAATCGAAAAACTGCAGGAAGAAAGGTCGCAATTAGAAAAGCATGTAGAAAGCCTGGAAGCCCGTCAGTTGGTAGGCATCAGAAATGAGTTGCTGACAAAGGACGAAACCATAAACGAAGTCTCGTTTGTGGGACAAATGGTAAACGTTGGTTCAATGGACGCAATTAAAAAGCTCTGTACCGACTTGAAAGCTCACCTCAGCGACCATGTAATAGTACTGTGTGCCAATGTTGATGGAAAAGCACTTGTGGCAGTAGGTGTGGATGACGCAATATCGGCAGCTAAGGGACTGGACGCAGGTAAGATAATAAAGCAACATGTGGCGCCGCTTATTAAAGGTGGCGGTGGTGGCCAGAAAACACTGGCAACTGCCGGAGGGCAAGATGCAAGCAGACTGGATGAGGTGATAGCAGCGGTGCGGGCGTTACTTTGACAAATATTATAGTTTTAGTAACTTAGTGATAAATATTTTTGAGTCATGGAAAAACGTAAACATTTCCGCAACATTGCTTTAGGTATGCTGGTAATTGCTGCGGGCAATCTGATTGACAGGTTTGTAATGCCTATAAATGACTTCCTGCACGGGATTTGTTTTGGTATCGGATTCGGACTGATGGCATTGTCTGTTTACCGAATGAAACACAACACTTCCTGCTAGCAAATTCACTACCCGTATCGTTATTTATACAACAACAGTTGTCACCCCCTTGCTGATTCGTTGCATCACTTATGTATATTTGACGCAGTATGCGATTGACAATCGGAGCAGTACTCCTTTCTTTATTATTTTCTCCGGTACTGCATGCGCAGCCGGACTCATTGCTGCATGTCAGCTATGCCAAACGCTGTGACTTTATAACATCGCTGACAAGGTACATAACAACTCCGGAAGTGGGGCAGAAAGCCTATGACACTTTGGAAAGCCTTATACAATTTGCGAAGGAAAATAATGACCCGGCCTTTGCGACGCAGCTCGAATTCGAGAAATATAGAATACACAAGTACACTGACGAATCTGACTACAAAGTAGAAGTAAAGAAGATAAAGAAGGCGATTGAGAAAGGATATGTATACGAAGGAGCCGAAGCATATCAAATAATGTCTGACAGGCTGTGGCGAACGCAAAAAGAAAGGGAATCTGCTGAAGCGGCTTTGCAGGCATATGAGCTATATAAATCAATGAGCCTGGAGGAGTTCCCACCGAGAGTACGGTTCCAACACAAACTGGCGACCATTTACTATCATTATCACAATTACGAAAAAGCCAAGCAGTTGTTGCTGGAACTTGTAGCTACCGGAAAAGCATCAGAGTATGAGGTGCTTGGCCCGTTCCTGAACACTCTGGCGATGATCTATAAAGTTGAAGAAAATCACGACTCAGCCATACATTACCTGAAAATACTCTATAAGGATGAACTGGGGTTGGGAGGGCCGTTACATCAGAAACTTGCAGCGGGCAACATAGGAGAGATGTACCGCCAAACCAAGCAATATGACAGTGCTCTTAAATGGCTGAAAATGGATTTGGCTACCAGTAAAAGCAGAGGTAAAAAGGGGCAGGCTATCTTTACTTCATACGTTGTTGTTGCCGATGTCTATCTCAAAAAGAATGACATTCGCAAAGCCGTTGAATACATTGACTCTGCCCGACAAGTCAAGGCTGAGGTATCCAAAGTAAAATACATCTATCTTTTCTATTCGACTTACGCATCGATTCTAAGGGCTGCCGGGAGGCAGGAAGAGGCACTGGAATGCATGGATTCACTGCTCATATATAAGGACAGCTTAACCCGGCAAACAGACTATTCAAAGTTACAATCTGCGGAAAAAGTAGTTGCAGATGCTAAAAACGCAGCAAAAATTCTAAAACTGGAAAATGCAAGAGACAAAAGTGTCTGGGTAAGAAATTTTTCTATTGCGTTAGTTGTGTTCATATCAGTCCTCACGCTGCTTTTAATTAACCGCAGCCGTTTGCGACATAAAGCGAAAGAATTAAAACTAGAAAACGAAAAGAATCTCGCGGTTGCAGAGCTCGCTGAGTTCACGTTGAAACTATCTGAGCGGAACCATCGCTTGTCTTTATTGGAAAAGGAAATAAGTGAACTGACCAATGAACAGGATATAGCGTCCAGGAACGAAATTATTAACGAATTGCGGCAGTCCACTATCCTCACTGATGAAGAGTGGGATGATTTTCGAATATTATTTGAGAAGGTACATAGCGGATACATACAAAAAGTAAAAGACATATACCCTGATGTCACACCTGCCGAACTGAGGTACATTACGCTGACAAAACTTGGGATGAACAATAAAGAGATGGCGAATGTCCTCGGCATTGGCACTAATACGGTGCGCAACTATAAGTTCCGCTTGCGCAAAAAGTTTGATTTGTCAGAAAGTGACGACCTCGAGCAGATGATAAAGCACATCTGACAAATTATTTTTCCGAACAAAAACGGGCAGGCTTGTAGCCTGCCCGTTTTTGTGTTTTATGCATAAATGATTGATTATCAACATTGAGATACTTTTTAAACGCTCCTTAAACGAATTCCAGACGCCAAAAAATTGGAAATCGGCATCCCCCGAGCATACATTTGTTTCGTAGCAAAAAAACACAAAACACGCTAATGAAAAAGGATCGGCACTTGCTGATTGTACTGTTAAGCTTAGTCATATCTATTTCTGTTATCATGTTTTTATGGAAGTATTATGATTCAAAAATAGCTGATATGGAACGTCAGGTAAACACGAATAAACGTAGACAAGAGTCGGGTCTGGATGACTAGCCCGACACCCACAGGATTGAATAACAAAAGACCAGGTACTTAGCTAAACACATCAACAGATGATAAATTTCATAATCGGAATTCTGCTAAAGGGGTTGTGCAAATTGAAAGGTCTGGAACTTTTCAAGGCCGAAAGCAATTACGACTTTTTGGCATCAGACGCGTTCCGTCAGCAATCTTATCTGCAATATCTCTCATTAGAAAAATTGCCGGTAACGCCTGAACTTCTAAAACCCAAAGGACTGGTTGCATGTTGGTGCCTGAAAAAAGGCAACAGGTTTGTGGGAACTGTTTCCCTGATAGACCTAAGCTGTGCTGAGCCATTTACGGCAAGCGTATTCGATGGTAGAAAGCTGAACTATGACCGTTTAAAAACATATGAATTCACACGTCTTGCTCTGGACCAGAGCCACCAAAGGAGCGACCACCTCTACTTTTTGCTGTTGGTGTACGCCTGTTATCGGGAGACGATACGAAATGGGAGAAACCGATGGCTTGCGGGTTCCCACAGAAGAGTCGTCCGGCATGTACACAAGCTAGGCGGCAATACAGAAGTGATAGCCCGAGGTGCAAAACTCGCACACGATGGCAGCTATCAGGCTCAGTACTGGAGTAACATGAAACTGGACGATAAGACATTGAGTGAATACAGAGCCTATTTGATAGACTGTGACAAAAACATGCTAACAACTGCGATAAAGAAATTCTTGAAACGCAAACTGATAAAACTAACATGACACTAAGAAAGATACTTATTACGGGTGCAAGCAGGGGAATAGGGAAAGCAATTGCCCTTCAGTTAGCCCATTGTGAAAGGTACCACCTCATTTTGCATGCATCTTCGGAGCAAAGTCTTGTTCGACTTGCAACGACTTTGCCCGACAACTGTGTCTATGAAATGATGCCTTGTGACTTTACAGACCTACCGGCAACCGACCAATTTGTAAAAGATCTGAAAGGAAAACACTCCGACTTATACGGCGTGGTATCAAACGCAGGGATAAGCAGAGACAAGGCGTTGGCTTATCAGCCTGTAAAAGAAATTGACGAACTACTTACCGTAAACCTAAGGGTCCCTATTCTTTTAGCAAAGGCGGCAATGAAGCTCTTTTCAAAAAACGGAGCAGGAGTCTTTATTGCTATGTCGTCTTGCGTGGCAGAGATGGGCAATGCCTTTCAATCTGTCTACGCAGCTACAAAGGCTGCTAACACAGCTCTATGCAGGTCGCTGGCGAGAGAAGCAGGTGTTTTACATGGGGGCCAAAACATCCGGTTTGTAAGTATATCGCCGGGTTTTATAGAAACAGAAATGACTGAAAGCCTGTCAGATGAAATAAAAGAAAAGTATTTGCATCAAATACCCGCAGGAAGATTTGGCACTACTGAAGATGTTGCCAATGCTGTTCGGTTTCTGATTAGCGATGATGCCAGCTATATCAATGGTGGAGAATTTAAAATAAACGGAGGTCTTATATGAGCGCGATTGGAGTACCGGCGGAAATGGATTATCGACATATGGACGAGGTGTATTTCGACAAACAAATTTTAGCGGACATTACGCTTAAAAAGCACCCGCTACAGGCATGGCATATCAAACAGCATGAATCACTGACTTTCGACGATTGTTTTGCACTACCCCTACCGTATATGCGCGGGTTTGACGAGGCCTATCTTTCGTACCATAAAAACGGAAAGTACAACAAAGGATTTGCAACAGCGAGTTACGAAATCGGACAAAATGACCCTTGGTTCTATTGTCATTTTCTTGGCGACCCGGTGATGCCGGGTTCGCAGGGGCAGGACATAATATTTCAATTAGCAGGCCTTTGGGCCACCGTACGATGCGAAATTACCGGACGCCCCCGAGCACTGGAAGGGAACTTCAATTTTCATGGGCAGATATTACCAACTTCAAAGAAAGTCTTCTACCGTATAGATGTAAAAAGAAGCTTGAAGAAGATGAATTTAATTTTCTTCGAGGGTACGGTTGCAGTAGATGACCCTGAAAATATCATTTACGAATTTGAGCAATGCAAAATCGGCTTTTTTACAAAAGAGCAACTAGGCATCAATCAACGTGCGAAAGAATACTATCAACCTAATTGGGACCGACTGAAACAAAAATTTCTTGATTTTATTGACCAATCAAAAAGCTACTATGACAGGTATTGAAAGACAAAATTGGGTAAGTAAGGCACCGGCGGAGGTATTGGTGCATGGCCCTAGCAAAATATACATAGATAAGTATCTATGGTTTCGACCCGAAGAAGGCATTTTCAGCTATTACAAGGTTCAGCCAAAAGATGTGTTTGATCACTTTGATGTATTTAGAGGGGTTGACATTATAGAATCTGCCGGACAAACAGCAGTATCGGCATGTGCAATGATGGAAAGTGCAAAGCAAGGTAAAAGCATAGACGAATTGAAAAAGCATTTTCGCATGGCATTCCTTGGTATGGGTGAAGCTCGTTTTCATGGGTTTGTGAAAGTGCATGAAATACTGGTTAATATCTGCACCATTAAGCACTATAAATTCCGGCAAATGGTGGTTTCATGCAAAGTATACAAAGTAACAACCGAAGCCGAGGTTGCAGCCCTGATAAGTGGTATCAAAACAGACACGATGAAGGGTTTGCCTATCCCGGAAAGTTATGAACTGGTAGCAGAACTAAACGACATGATAGGCAGAGCGGTTCCAATAGAAAAAATTTATAACAATTAAAATCCATACAACATGACAAGACAAGATGTATTAGACGGTATCATCAAAATTTTGAAAGACGTAAAAACAGTTGACCAAGAAGCATTGAAAAACATAACCGAAGACTCAGACTTCATTATGGACTTAGGGTTACCATCAACGGAGTTAATCAATGTGATTGCTAACGCAGAAGATGAGTTCGGCCTTGAGTTTGACGACGATGATGTGGATGCTCTTGACTCAAAAGTAAAAGCAACAATCGATTTGGTAATGGGCACTCAACAAAAAAGCAATGAATCGTAGTGTAGCAATAGTAGGAATGGGGGGAGTTTTCCCTACCTGTAGCTCACTGGAGAACTTTGCCGATAAATTGTTCACCAACCAAAGCCTGATAAGGCGATGGGAAGAGGCCGCATCGTTTGGAAAGCAAATGCGTTCGCATGTCAGCGGTTTTGTGACGCTTGAAGAAGCCGGGCTTTACGCTCAATGGTCGAAGAATGCACCGCAATATCCGGAAACCTACCTGGACCATAAGGAGCGGATTCCCTATGAGCATCTGGCCACCGCAGACATCGGTAGTATTTGGGCCATGTTATCCGGGATAGACGCCATTAAAATGTGCGGTTGGGAGCAAAGTGAGGTAGAGTCGGTACGAACAGGCGTGACCATCGGGTCGGGCGGAGGGGGGCACTCCATACTTCGTCCGTCGTGGCATAGCTTCTTCAACGATGGCAGAAAAAGCCGAAGCCTGGGTTCACATGGGGTAGACCGTGCAATGGCCTATCGCGATGCCGCAAACGTAGCCTGCCTGCTGAAAACAAAGGGTGTATGCGAAGCGGTAGGGTCGGCATGTGCTACGGGGCTCAGCAATATCGGACATGCTTATCGTCTTATCAAATTCGGGCTACAGGACCGTATGCTGGCAGGTGGTGTAGAGGGAACTTCCATCGAAACATTTGTAGGTTTCGATGCCATGACGGTACTCAGCAGGGGATATGAGCCAGAGAAAAGCTCACGCCCGTTCGACAAAAACCGGAATGGTTTTGTCTGCTCCTTTGGCGGTGCCGTCGTAGCATTAGAAGAGCTGGAACACGCCAAAGCCCGCGGAGCAAATATCATCGCGGTAATAGATGGCTACCACAACAATGCCGATGGGGACGGCGATATGTTCGCACCCTCATACGACGGACAAAAGCGGCTCTGGCAGGGGCTGAAAGGCGAAGTACCCGGACTGAAACCCGATGTAGTAAAAGCACATGGCACTTCGACACCTGCCGGGGATAGTATAGAATTGTTCAGTATTATTTCTGAGCTGGGAGCAGAAGGCTACCACATATCGGCACCCAAGTCGCAGTTTGGGCACATGCTGGGTGCGGCGGGGTCAGTAGAGCTTGTGGCATCACTACTTATGCTACAACAGCAAACGGTATCGCCCTGCCTGAACACTGATGAACTGAACGACGGGAAAGAGTGGATACAGGAACAACCAGGCTGGGCAGGTACTGAAAAACCTGTTGCCGCATTCCGACACCTGCTGCCTTCGCAGGCATTGCAGAAAGAGATTAATCAGATAGTATCACTTAACTATGGATTTGGTGGCACGAACGCCGCTATAAGTATTTCAAGATATGGAAAATAAAAAAACAGCTTTAATTACAGGAGTGCGGAACGACCGCAGTATTGCCTTTGCCGTAGCAAAGAAATTGCATGAAATGGATTACAACCTGGCAATAAGCTATACGGCCGAAACGAAGGAAGACGTACTGTTTCAGTTGCAAAGACATGGCATGTCTGATGCGTTGACCGCAGAGGTTGACATTCGGAACGAACAACAAGTGAGCATCTTCTGTGCTGCTATCGCCGATAAGTTCGGTTCAATAGATTATGTCCTACATGCGGTAGCATACGGCAGTCCGAAAGTGCTGTGCACCAAAGCTCCGTTTAGTCAGGAGGACCCTCCCGGATATATTGACATACCACTTGACGATTTGGTAGAAGCAATTGATATAGGTGCGTACTCTCTGCTCAGACTTGTGCGGGCTGCGCTGCCGTATCTGGGGAAAAATGCTTCTGTATTGACAACTACTTACAATGCCTCCCAGCGTGTCTTGCCTGCCTATGCCGGCATGGCGATGGTGAAAGCCTGTTTAGAGAACTGTATGAAATACTTAGCATGGTCTCTCGGAAGTACAGGTCATCGTGTTAATGCCGTATCTCCCGGATTGCTGATGACCACGTCGGCAGCAGCCATAAAGGGTGTACGGTCTATGCGTAAGCAGTCATCAGAAATTTCTCCACTTGGAAATATCGCGCTTACTGATGTTGCCGAAGCTGCTGCCTACTTTTTATCTGACGCTTCAAAGAAAGTAACCGGAAATATACACTACATAGACGGCGGACTGAACATAATGGGAGGCGCATGATAGTAACCGAAAACATAGATATACCGGGCGTTAAGGTGGGCAACGACATCATATTCCTGCCGGGTTTCAGGGATTCCCTGAACACTAGTTTTATTCGCAGGGTATATTGTGAGGAAGAAAAGGAATATTGTGAACAATTTAGTGACCCTGCACTTCGGTATGCATCGACGTTTGCCGCTAAAGAAGCTGTTTACAAAGCCGTTAAGCAATGGGATGAAACACTACGTTTGCCGTGGAAAAAAATTCTCGTCAGCAGAAGCAAAGCTGCCGGGATACCAACCGTATCGTTACCAAATGAGGGGGCTCCTGCATTTGAGTTTTCATTGAGCATTTCTCATGATGGCGACTATGTATGGGCGGTGGTTGTGTGCCACCGGAAATATATTGGGACACCGATTGACTTAAAGCACACGCAAAGTGGACAGTAACGGCATGCTAATTCTGTTTACCTTCACACAGGACTAAAATATTAATCCTGTTGCGCCCGAAAGTATACAATGCTACCCCAATAGTTCTGAATACAGCTATTGCCGCCGTATGGCTCATTAACGGGCTAGTCTGTAAGGTACTTAACCTCGTTCCCCGACACCGGGAAATTGTTGCTCATATTCTCGGGGCAGGACACGCTGCCACCTTAACCATTTTGATCGGCATTCTGGAAGTATCGATGGGAATATGGATATTGACCAATTATAAATCACGGCTATGTACCATCTTGCAAGTGATTGTTGTGGCTACGATGAATATCATTGAGTTCTTTTGCGTGCCTGACATGCTATTGTTTGGTCGTGTGAACGCATTAGTTGCGACCGGGTTTATAATAATAGTACTCGCAAATGAATTCCTATTAAAAGCACATCCCGCAAGAAAACGTACTAACTTAGAGTAGCAATAGTATTCCTCTATGTTATCCTTTCTGAAAAATCATCCTTTTGCCGTTGAAGCCTACTTTGAGTCAACATTGGTACTGACTTATGCCGTTCCGAAGGAGGAGCTTTCCGGCTTAATTCCGGAATGTCTGGAACCGGACACCTTTAACGACAGGTGGGCATTTATCGCAGTCGCAATAGTCAAGACAAAGAATCTCCGTCCCAAAGGGTTTCCAAAATTCATGGGCAACGACTTTACACTGCTTGGGTACCGGGTTTTCGTACGTTATCACAACAACCGTGGCAAGCGACTTAGAGGACTCTATATACTGAAGTCTGAAACCAATAGTGCCAAAATGGCTTTCGCCGGCAATATATTTACACATTACAACTACACGGCAACCGACATCAATATCGAAAAGAAGACGAACTCGATATTAGTACATTCTAGCAAATCCGGAATATCCGTCGAAATAGAAGACATTGGGCCGGACGTTTCTCTTCCGGCAACCTCTCCTTTTAATGATTGGAAAGAAGCAAGACGTTTTACCGGACCGTTACCATTTACTTTTTCTTACAACCCTGATACACGACAAGTCCTAACAATAGAAGGCGTCAGACAACAATGGGAACCTAAACCGATACATGTAGTACAGGATGAGATTCTATTCATTAAACAACTACCTATTAAGCGTGTGCTTCTGGCAAACGCTTTCATTATTGAGCAAGTACCGTATTACTGGAAAAAAGGGAAGACAGAAATATGGAAACAGTAGCCAGATCACCGTTTCAGGGAGTGCTGAACATAATAAAGTTCAATTGGCACTTCTACCTCATTGCCTTAGCGATAGTGATTGTACTACCATGGTTGGCATCGTACCTAGCGAGTCCGCTTACAACTATACTGAACGCCATTGCATTCTTCACTGCTTTAAACCTGGTAGTTTCTCTGGCGGTGTCCTTCTATATCTACGACTACTCGGGTCTATACCTTTTAAAGTGGACTGACGAGTACGCAATATCCAATGCAAAAAGGATTGTGAATATACACGCCGGATTCGATGAAACAAGTACCCTGATTGCAAACAAATACCCAAATGCAACGTTAATCGTATTTGACTTTTACAATCCCGAAAAACACACAGAAGTTTCCATCAAAAGAGCCAGAAAAGCATACCCTCCTTACCCCGGCACTACTCATGTTGCAACCAACAAAATACCGATGCCACCAAACTCAGTTGATGTCATTTTCATAATTTTCGCTGCGCACGAAATAAGAAACAAAATGGAAAGGATTCAGTTTTTCAAGTCATTGAAAAAAAGCCTCAGGAAGGACGGGCAAATTATTGTCGTGGAACACATCAGAGATGCTGCTAACTTTATGGCTTTCAATATCGGGTTTCTTCATTTTCATTCGAAAGCTGAATGGCAAGGAACATTTGATAGTTCAGGGCTTACAATAAACAGCGAAAATAAATTAACCCCTTTTGTTTCGGTCTATACACTTGTGTAACATGGAAATACATCTCAAAATTATCGGTATCCTTTTAATAACACTTGCATTAATTCATCTTCCATTTCCAAAGTACTTCAACTGGAAAAAGGAATTGTCAACACTGCAATTGATTAACCGCCAAATGATGTTGGTGCATACTTTTTTTATAGCGTTGGTGGTCTTGATGATGGGTACTTTCTGCTTCTTCTATGCTTCGGAAATCCTCAAGTCGCCGCTCGGTCACATTGTTGGCTTTGGATTCTGCATATTTTGGTTTATCCGGCTCGTCTTTCAGTTGTTTATATACTCACCTTCACTCTGGAAAGGAAAGAAATTTGAGACAATCATCCATATTGTCTTTTCATTTACATGGAGCTACTTTACAATTGTATTTTTTCTTGTATGGCGGCAGTAGCACTCTTTTGTGGTCAGTGCTTTATGAAGGCAGGAATACTGTCAGGAGAAAAAAATTACACCGCAAAGCTATCGCCACAACCACAGCTACGGCTTGCATTGGGATTGCTGAAGTGAAACCCTTTTCCGTTTAGCCCATCTGAAAAATCGAGCGTAGTATCACACAGGTATAGAAAACTTTTCAGGTCGGTTACAACCTTTACGCCCTGGTCTTCAAAGACCTGGTCCTTGGGTTGTGTTTCGTTGTCAAAATCGAGCTTATAAGAAAGCCCGGAACATCCACCACCCACTACACTCACCCTAAGGAAATAGTCATCGCCCAAAGCAGCTTCCTGCTTCAGGCGTGTAACTTTTTCCTTTGCCTTATCACTCACGTATATCATGTATGTCCCGTTATTTTCTTTCTTACTTAAATTATGCTATTACTACTGTCAACTTCGCATTACCCTCCTCTCAACACCGAGCTAAAAGCTCAATGAGTAGCTTTGCCTATTTCTTTTCAGGCTTCGTTGTAGATTAATGATGTTTCTTTTCTGCAACTAATTCCGGCAAGCCGTTCTTCACTCTATAATCGTTAATTGCTGCTTTAATAGCATCTTCTGCCAAAACCGAGCAGTGAATCTTCACCGGAGGCAAGTTCAATTCTTCAACAATATCCATATTGTCGATTGACAGTGCCTGATCAACGGTTTTACCTTTCAACCATTCAGTAGCCAGAGAGGAAGAAGCAATCGCAGAGCCACAACCAAACGTTTTGAACTTCGCGTCGCTAATCATTCCGCTTGCTTCATCTACTTCTATCTGAAGCCGCATCACGTCGCCACACTCAGGTGCCCCTACTAAGCCAGTTCCCACATTAACTTTTGCCTTATCCAGTGTTCCTACATTTTTAGGATTAGAATAATGATCGATTACTTTTTCTGAATATGCCATGATATGTTAATTTAAAATTTAATAATCGGGCTTCTATTTTTAACTCAGCCCTTGTTTACTTAAAATACTACTTCTCAAATTATCTTCGGTAAAATACCGAACAATATATTCTTAATGGTGTGCCCACTCAATTGAGTTCAGGTCAATCCCCTCTTTGTACATCTCCCACAACGGACTCATTTCTCTGAGTTTCAAAACCGTCTCCTTAATCGCATTTACCGTATAATCTATCTGGTCATCGGTAGTAAATCTACCCAAACCAAACCTAAGCGAGCTGTGTGCCAGGTCATCGCCCAATCCCAGCGCTTTAAGCACGTAAGAAGGCTCTAACGATGCAGAGGTACATGCCGAACCACTTGATAGTGCTATGTTCTTGTTAAAGCCCATCATAAGCCCTTCTCCCTCAACATGCTTGAATGATATATTGGCAGTATGCGGCAAACGATGTTCTCTATTGCCATTTACGTACGCTTCTTCCAGTTCCATCAACGCATTCTCCAACCTGTCGCGCATAGCGCTCAGACGCTTACCTTCTTCTTCCATTTCATTCATACACAGCTCACATGCTTTGCCAAGCCCTACTATCCCGGGTACATTAAGTGTACCACTACGCATTCCCCTTTCGTGTCCGCCACCATCTATCTGAGAGGTTACTTTTACTCTCGGGTTCTTACGACGTACGTACAATGCACCTACGCCTTTAGGACCATACATTTTATGACCACTAAAGGACATAAGGTCAATTCCATCTGCATTTACATCAACCGGTATTTTCCCAACGGCCTGTGTTCCGTCTGTGAAAAACAGGACACCGTGTTTACGGGCAATTTTGCTGATTTCACGTATTGGCTGAATAACACCTATTTCATTATTGCCGTACATGATAGCAATAAGTATTGTTTTGTCGGTAATGGCAGCCTCTAGTTTTGTTAAGTCCACCAAGCCGTCCGCTTCTACGTCCAGATAGGTTACCTGACCGCCCATTTTCTCTACATGCTTACAGGTGTCTAAAACTGCTTTATGCTCGGTAGTACAAGTAATTATATGATTTCCCTTTGATGCATACATTTCATATACACCTTTAATAGCAAGGTTATCTGCTTCTGTTGCACCCGAAGTAAAAATTATTTCCTTTGGTGTAGCCCCTATAAGCTTGGCTATTTGCTCACGAGCATAATCAACGGCCTCTTCTGCAGCCCAACCGAATGAGTGATTACGGCTGGCGGCATTCCCAAAATTCTCGGTCAGATAGGGCATCATGGCTTCCAATACTCGCGGGTCTAATGGAGTAGTGGCATTGTTATCTAAGTATATTGGTAGTTTCATCGTCATAATAAATTTTTCTCCTAAGAGATTTTAAACAAAATTACGTCAATTTGATAACTTTACGGTTTGAGTCTCGGTATAGCCTGCCTATAAAGCTATATTCAAAAACTATTAGAAACATGCTAAAAATTGAACACCTTGGTATTGCGGTAAAGAGTCTGGATGCAAGTGTCCCTCTTTATGAACAGTTATTGAACACTCCCTGTTACAAACAAGAAGGCGTTGCATCTGAAGGTGTTAGTACGGCATTCTTTAAAACCGGCGATTCTAAAATTGAGTTACTGGAAGCTACCAGCGAAAACAGCCCGATAGCTAAATTTATAGAAAAAAAGGGCGAAGGCATACATCATATTGCCTTTGAAGTAGAAAATATTGAAGCGGAAATGAAAAGACTTTCAGCGCTTGGTTTTCAAATATTGAACGAACACCCGAAGGATGGTGCTGACAACAAATTAGTTTGTTTCCTCCATCCGAAGTCAACAAATGGTGTACTCGTAGAATTATGTCAAGAAAAAAAGTAATAAACTGAATCAACTAAAACATTAAAACACTAAAATGAAAAAGATAGTACTGCTGTTAATTATCGTAACCTCTTTCGCATCCGGAGCATTTGCACAAAAGCATAAAATAAAAATCGAAACTAATTACGGTAAAATAGTTCTGATGCTATACGATAACACGCCGCTAAACACCAACAATATGGTTAAAATGGCGAAAGAGCATTTTTACGACAGTACACTTTTCCACCGTTGTATTCCACAATTCATGATACAGGGTGGAGACCCTGAGTCAAAGCATGCTAAACCCGGCCAGGCATTAGGCAATGGAGGGTTGGGCAAAACAATCCCTGCTGAAATAAATGATGTCAACTACCATAAACGTGGAGCAGTGGGCGTGGCCCGCGACAACACACCCGACAAATCAGGCTCTGATTGCCAATTCTACCTTGTGGTTGGTAAAACTTTTACCGATGCTGAACTTGACAATATGAGCAAGCGCACAAACAGAACTTACACCGACGAACAAAGAAAAGTGTACAAGACAATAGGAGGCACTCCTCACCTGGACGGCAATTATACCGTTTTCGGAGAAGTGATATCCGGAATGGATGTTGTTGACAAGATTGCCAACATGGCACGTGATAGGAATGATCGCCCCAACGAAGACGTTGTCATGCTAAAGGTACGAGAGGTAAAAACAAGCAAACTGAAAGCTCTGTGGAATAAAATCAGAGGAAAGAAATAAACCGGCAGTCCTGCTTCAATATCATTTCTCCCGGTGTATGTGCATCACCGGAGGAAATATCTTTTTCTTTTCAGAGTTACTCATTCTTGCATAATCATACACTGATTTAACAAACTTCTTGTCGGTATATGTAACGCTCAATTCACTTTCAGACAACCTGACGCACTTAGCTACTACCTTGCCTGACTGAGGAAACTTTATGTTAGACCTGATATAAACTGTTGTACAATCGCATGAGTTATAAACCAGTAACAATGTGTCGCCCTCCATTTTGTTGGTGAAGTTCAGGTACATGTGGTTGTTAAAAACGTTCCAAGTCGAGGTTTTATTTTTTATCTCTAGTACGCCACTAGTATAGTCGTGCGTATATTCATTTTTTACGTCGTTAACCCAAACACCGATAGCATTCCCACCTTGAGCAAACAAAGAAGAGGAAACAAATAAAGCACAAACAACTGCAAAAATCTTGCTACCTGAAATAAACTTTTTCATTTTTTGTAATTTATGTATGAAATGCAAAAGTGGCGTTTAAACGGTAGTATTGACATGACGACGGTTAGCTTAATATATTTTCCTTGTCAGCACAGGGAACACCGACGGCGCCGGTATACATGCGATATTGATTGCTGATAATCTGATTACCTTTGTATCTATAATGGAAACGCAAACAAAGCTCTCGGTAAATATTAATAAAATAGCGACGCTTCGTAACAGCAGGGGCGGCAACAACCCTGATGTTCTTCAGGCGGCTATCGACTGTCAATTATTTGGTGCAGATGGCATAACGGTACACCCAAGGCCCGACGAAAGGCATATCCGATACGACGATGTGCGCCAACTATCAAAGGTGATAACCACAGAATTCAATATTGAAGGCAACCCTAAAGAAAAGAAATTCGTTGATCTGGTATTGGAGGTCAAACCACATCAGGTTACCTTGGTACCTGACAGCCCCGACCAGCTCACTTCAAACCACGGATGGGATACTATAAAGGAGCAAAAATATCTTAGAGAGATCATAGAAGTTTTCAAATCAGCAGGAATAAGAGTATCTATTTTTACGGACCCTAATAGGGAGATAGTGGCAGGTGCCGCAGACACCGGAACCGACCGCATAGAGCTATACACAGAAAGCTATGCAGCGGGCTTCCGCATCAATAGATTAAAGGCTATAGAGCCATATGTGGCAGCAGCTGCTACAGCGGTACATCATGGATTGGGAATAAATGCCGGTCATGATTTAGACAGAGAGAATCTACCATACTTCGCTACTTCAATTTCCGGGTTGTTAGAAGTTTCAATTGGTCATGCACTAATATCAGACGCATTGTATCTGGGACTGGAAAACACCATTCAGTTATACAAACGATGTTTGTACAAACAATAATACACTTTAGCTTCAGTCACTCACGCAAATTGCCAAACATAACCTCATGCGCATTTTTACTTCCATCTATATACTTATCCTGGCGTATATTATTGCGGCATTAGTGTTTTGGGAACTACAGCTACAAAAACAAAGTGGCAGGATATATGCACAGGAAGTCATTACCCTCCGTGGTCAGGTAGACAGCACAGCATTTCCTGACGTCTATCGAAATGAAATGAGCGTCCTCACCGAGAAACTAAATGCAAGGACAACTCAATACGTGTCTGAGGGTTCTATATTCCTGTTAGTGATACTTATAGGTGCTGCGGTAGTATATGGTTCCTTCAACAGAAGAATAATGCTATCCAGACAGCAAAACAACTTCATGCTGGCCGTGACGCACGAACTAAAGTCTCCGGTAGCTGCCATAAAACTTAACCTCCAAACTCTGGAAAAGCATCGGCTGGACGAAGACAAAAGAAAACTACTTATAGACAGGTGTATTAACGAGTCTGACAGACTTAACGACCTATGTAACAACATGCTGTTTACCTCTCGTATTGAAGGCCGTCAGTACAAGCCAACAAAAGAAGTATTCAGCCTTTCCGAAATGGCGGAAGAAATCGTCTCTGAATACGCTGGTCGCTACTCCAGGAACTTTGAAGAAGACATAGAAACCGGATGCAATGTATATGGCGACATAAACATGCTAAAAATTGCGATTAACAATATTATTGAAAATGCAATAAAGTACACCCCTCCCAATAGTACAATTGCTTTAAAGCTGACAATCAATCAAAAAACGGCTACCTTAAGCATAGCAGATCAAGGTCAGGGCATCCCTGACACCGAGAAAAAAAGAATATTTGAAAAGTTCTACCGGACGGGTAACGAGGAAAGTAGAAAAACAAAGGGAACGGGTCTTGGATTGTATTTGGGAAGTAAGATTATTGCCCAGCACAAAGGAAAAATGACTGTGAAGGATAATGTGCCTACCGGAGCAATCTTTGAGATACAGCTGCCATTAGCTACATAAATTTATCGCAGAAAAAGTCTGACTATCATAATAATAACTGCAATCAGGAACATAAACAACGAGATCCTGTTCATTCCATGCATAAACTTCAAGCTTAGATTTTTAGGAGCGTCAGCATTTCTTTTTCGAATATAGAAGTATGTAAGAACCTGTTGCCAAATACTTTCTTTCATAACAGCTCTGTTTTTAATAAAGATACGAAAATTATCAGCCAAAGCTTTTATATTTGCACTACCAACTCAACTTCAAAGTTGAATTAACCGGGAACTAGCTCACTTGGTAGAGCGCTTGATGTCCCGATGAAAATCGGGAAAGAGGTAACCGGAATAGTTGATTTGAAGTTTTTTATTTTATTGGGGAATTAGCTCACTTGGTAGAGCGCTTGCTTGTCCCGATGAAAAATCGGGAAAGAGGTAACCGGAATTGGTGATTTGAAGTTTTTTATTTTATTGGGGAATTAGCTCACTTAGTAGAGCGCTTGATGTCCCGATAAAAAGTCGGGAAAGAGGTAACCGGGACGGTGTATTTGAAGTTTTTATTTTATTGGGGAATTAGCTCACTTGGTAGAGCGCTTGCTTGTCCCGATGAAAAATCGGGAAAGAGGTAACCGGGACATTTGATTTGAAGTTTTTTATTTTATTGGGGAATTAGCTCACTTGGTAGAGCGCTTGATGTCCCGATAAAAAATCGGGAAAGAGGTAACCGGAATTGGTGATTTGAAGTTTTTTATTTTATTGGGGAATTAGCTCACTTGGTAGAGCGCTTGCTGTCCCGATAAAAAATCGGGAAAGAGGTAACCGGAACAGTTTATTTGAAGTTTTTTATTTTATTGGGGAATTAGCTCACTTGGTAGAGCGCTTGCATGGCATGCAAGAGGTAACCGGTTCGATTCCGGTATTCTCCACTTTTAAATCACCCTTTGTCGGGTGATTTTCCTTTTTGTAGAGATGCCGTTCTGCACTTATATATTGTACTCAATGTCCATTGACAAATTCTATGTCGGACACACCGAGGATATCAATGTTCGTTTACAACAACATAATTCAGGAATCTCAAAATATACTGCTAAGGCAACTGACTGGATTGTTGTATTCACCCAAAACTTTGACACAAGAGTAGAAGCAAGAAACAGGGAAATGAGCATCAAGAAAATGAAAAGCAGAAAGTATATTGAAAGTCTTATTACCACAAATCAATAGGCGCTTGCTGTCCCGATGAAAAATCGGGAAAGAGGTAACCGGTTCGATTCCGGTATTCTCCACTCTTAAATCACACTTTATCGGGTGATTTTCCTTTTTGTAGAGATGCCGTTCTGTACTTATATATTGTACTCAATGTCTATCGACAAATACTATGTCGGACACACAGAGGATATCAATGTTCGTTTACAACAACATAATTCAGGAGTCTCAAAATATACCGCCAAGGCAAATGACTGGATTGTTGTATTCACCCAAACCTTTGACACAAGAGCAGAAGCAAGAAACAGGGAAATGAACATCAAGAAAATGAAAAGCAGAAAATATATTAAAAGTCTCATTAACGCAAATCAGTAGGCGCTTGCTGTCCCGATGAAAATCGGGAAAGAGGTAACCGGTTCGATTCCGGTATTCTCCACTTTTAAATCACCCTCTATCGGGTGATTTTTCGTTTTAAGGAGATGCTGTTCTTATATATTGTACTCAAAGTCCATTGACAAATACTATGTCGGACACACTGAGGATATCAATGCCCGTTTACAACAACATAATTCAGGAACCTCAAAATATACTGCTAAGACAACTGACTGGATTGTTGTATTCACCCAAACCTTTGACACAAGAGCAGAAGCAAGAAACAGGGAAATGAACATCAAGAAAATGAAAAGCAGAAAATATATTGAAAGTCCTATTGCCGCAAATCAGTAGGCGCTTGCTGTCCCGATCAAAAATCGGGAAAGAGGTAAACGGTTCGATTCCCCACGTCTCCAATAAAACACCCAATTCCCGGATCACTAAACATCTTTGCTATTTAATGTTGTTAATATATTATCAACAACAATAAAATATCAACAATTACACCGACATTCGCTCACTTATTCAAAATCGAACAGAATAAGGTAAGGAGTAGTATTCGTTAGATGCAAATGCTATTTACTCTTATTTAAAAACTCAGAATCAGGTATGCGGAAAATAATTGGATACAGAAAATTGATGGGCGTAACAGAAAAAACCGGCCTGGGAGAACTAAAAACAATATACAGGGAACTGATGAAAAACTGGCACCCGGACAAGTTCCAGGATAGTGACGAACTCAAAGGAAAGGCTGAGGCCAAAAGCAAGCACATCATTGAGGCATATCATTTCTTAGTAAGCATAGCTCCTGAAACACGAGCACTCACTTTAAATGAATACAAAGAAACAATCACAACGTCAGGTGTCATCGACTTTGAATACAAAGATGAAACATTACAGATAAACTTCCTGGACGGCAAAAAATATGAGTACTTCGGAGTTCCGAAAGCACTTTACATTAAACTGATTAATGCACCTGCGCTAGGCAGATTTGCGAGAAGACATATCTACAACTCTTTTCCGTACAGAATGGTGAAACAGGTAGAAGCCGTATAATGATTCGATAAATAATATAGTCGCTGAAGTAGCGACCGCAACACCATAACACAAAAAATCCGCTCCATTTAAGAAGCGGATTTTTCTACGTAAAGTACTCTAATGAATTAGTGTGCTTCCTCTCCGGGTCTAAGCGGTGTGGTCTGAGGAATAAAGTCATTTCCGTTTCCATCATCCTTATAGTCATAAGGCCAACGGTGTACTTCAGGAATATCACCTTCCCAGTTACCATGACCAGGGCGGATTGGAGTAGTCCACTCAAGTGTAGTAGATCCCCAAGGATTCTTCGTCGTCAGTTTACGACCGCGGAAAATGCTGAAAATGAAGTTGAATACAAACAGTATCTGAGTTAAGAAAACTACCAAAGCCACAATACTGATGAAACCATTTATACTCTGAAAATGCTTGAAAGATTCCCAAGCAGAGTAATCATAATAACGACGAGGCATACCAGCGATTCCTTCGTAGTGCATCGGCCAGAAAATCAAGTAGGCACCAACAAACGTGATAAAGAAGTGGATGTAACCAAGAGTCCTGTTCATGAACCTACCATACATCTTAGGGAACCAGTGATATACCCCGGCAAACATACCAAAGAATGCAGATACACCCATTACAATGTGGAAGTGAGCAATTACGAAGTAAGTATCGTGGAGGTGAATATCCAAAGCGGAGTTTCCAAGGAATATACCGGTAAGACCACCGGAGATAAACATAGACACAAAACCAAGGGCAAACAACATTGCCGGATTTAGCTTTAGATTACCGCGCCAGATTGTCGTAATCCAGTTAAACACTTTAACTGCTGACGGCACCGCGATAAGCAATGTAAGCAATACGAATATAGAACCGAGGAACGGACTTAAACCGGTAACAAACATGTGGTGCGCCCATACAAGGAATGCAAGCAATGTGATACCAACCATCGAGATAACCATCGCAAAATACCCGAATATCGGCTTGCGGCTATGCGTAGATAGTACCTCTGACGCCATACCCATACCAGGAAGCATAATGATGTACACCTCAGGGTGACCCAAAAACCAAAACAAGTGTTGATACAAGATTGCAGAACCACCGATGTGTGGCAACGCCTTTCCACCTATAAATATCTCAGATAGGTAGAAACTTGTACCGAAATTACGGTCAAATATCAACAATACAACTCCCGAGAACAGTACAGGGAATGAAAGTACTCCTAACACTGCAGTAAAGAACAACGCCCAAACTGTAAGCGGCAAGCGTGTCATGGTCATTCCTTTCGTACGCATATTCAATACAGTACTGATGTAGTTCAGACCACCCAACAACGAAGAAATTACAAATAGCGACATACCCATCAACCACAGATCCATACCTACTCCAGACCCTAATGACGCTTCCTTAAGTGCGCTCAGCGGAGGATATGTGGTCCAACCACCAGATGCCGGTCCGGTCTCAACAAACAAGGAAATCATCATGAGCACACTCGCAGCAAAGAAGAACCAGTACGACAACATATTCATGAATGGCGACGCCATGTCTCTTGCTCCTACCTGGTAAGGTATCAATAAGTTGGCAAAAGTACCACTCAGTCCCGCTGTAAGTACGAAGAATACCAGGATAGTACCGTGCATTGTTACCAACGCATAGTAAAACTCCGGTGATAACTTGCCACCTTTAGCCCATTCACCGAGAAAAGTCTCCATAATAGGGAAAGATGTATCCGGAAATCCAAGCTGGAACCGGAAAAATACCGAGAACAAGGCCCCGATAATAGCCCATATGATACCGGTAATCAGGAACTGCTTCGAGATCATCTTGTGATCCTGACTGAAAATATACTTCCAGATAAAATGCTGTTCATGATGCTCATGGCCATGGTGTCCTTCCGCACTGTCGTGTCCGTGTGCTACATTTGGCCCTTCAGTAATGATTCCTTCTTTGTTCATTGTTGCACTTTTGTGGCTAATAATTTGTTGCCGATTATTTCATCGAAATTGCTTTAACACTATCTGTTGCAGGTGCTGCATCCATCTCTTCGGCAGGAGCTGGTGCTGCATCAGCATTGTTCAGCGCATAATATGACTTCTGACTCTTCATCCATGCATCATATTGTGCTTGTGTTTCTACAATTATCGTACCCCTCATCGCATAGTGACCTTTACCGCACAACTGATCGCAGGCAATCTCATATACGAAATCGGGATTGTTAGTAATTTGCTTCATGGAGTCCGATGTGATGGAAGGAGTGAACCATAAGGTAGTAGTGATACCCGGTACCGCATCCATTTTCAATCGGAAGTGAGGTAAACCAACGTCATGAATTACATCGCGAGAGCCGATTACCAACTTAACAGGTTTACCTACAACTACGTGCATTTCCCCGTTTTGTGCAATGATATCATCTTCGTTGTGCGGGTCAGACCAGTCTAATCCTAAAACGTTAGTCGCGTCATTAATCTTACGGAAATCTCTTTTTCCAAGTTCATTATCTGCACCGGGGTAACGAATTAACCAGTTGAATTGCTTTCCTACAATTTCTATTACTGTAGCTTCTTTGGGAGCTTCTGAAGTAATGTCAAACCAGTTACGAAGACCGAAAGCCACCAAAATAGCCATCGCAATCGCAGGAATAGTCGTCCAGATCAATTCTAACTTGTTACTGTGTGCAAAGAAAAACGATGTGCGTTTGTCAGAAGCCTGATATTTATAACAAAACCAAAACAAGACAGCCTGTGTAAGGAAAAATACTATTCCGGTAACAATAGTTGTCACATTAAACATGAAATCGTAGTTCTCTCCGGACTTACAAGCTGCAACCGGCAACATCATATCCTTGAAGTAACTATGACATGCCCATATTCCCCACATGCCAAGCAAGAAGACAGCAACCAACAAGAATGCTATTGCTCGATTCACCTGAGCATCTACTTTTTCTTTTCCGCGCAATACTGCAGCGTACTCACTTGCCTTACCGATCTGGTATATGATTACAAAAACCAGAATTATCAATGATGTTATTATAAATCCCGACATGGTCGTTCAGCTTGAATTTACTTGTTAATGTTTATTTCCTACTCTCCTAATTATTACACACTATGCGATATGAATCACGGTTTCTTTCAACAATATATTGTTGTGAGGCACCAGCGAAGCTTTTGACAAAGTACGTGATACTGTAAAAATCAAAATTCCTACAAAGCCCATAAATATTCCCATTTCATACCAGTTGATGTGCCAATCAGTACCCAATGGACCCGGCATTATCATTTGGTAGTAGTCTAACCAGTGACCGAAAATAATTACCATCGCCATAAAAGTAACAGTAAAGTAGTTCCGCTTACTTGGGCGTGCCATAAGTATCAATATTGGCATACAGAAGTTAATGATAAAGTTCGCATAAAATATGATACTGTACGGACCTTGCTGACGCCACTTAAAGTAAAACGTTTCTTCAGGCACGTTTGCGTACCAGATAAGCATGTACTGCGAGAACCACAAATAAGTCCAGAAAATGCTGAAGGCAAACATAAACTTACCTAAATCGTGCATGTGTTCTTTTGTTACCAGTCCCAGATTACCTTGATTCTTCAGATAGATAACCCATAATAGAATCAGCGACATACCGCTAACAAACGCACTTGCAAATGCATACCAGCTAAATAAGGTAGAGAACCAATGGGTGTCGATACTCATAACCCACAACCAAGGAATGGTACTCATCTGCGTAAGTGCATATACTAGCAAGAAAACTCCTGACAGACGAAATACTTTCCAATATATTTTAGTGTCATTTTTAGGTGCTTTCTCTTGTGCAATCGACATTGCACGAAACTTGATACCAAAGTAAGACCAAAGACCCACCGCCGCCAAGGTAAAGAATATGAACATCCCTTTATTCAGGAAAGGACTCTTACCTAATATTATTTCGTCATCACCTGGTGTAACCCAAGGAAAAATCGTGTTAACGCCATGAGAGTCTCTAAATGTAAAGACAATCAACAACAGAACTACTGTAACAATAGAGCCAAACACCCATACGTTAGCACCTATTGCCTCAGGAACGCGACGAAACGCAACCAACCAAGCACCTTGTGCCAAAGAAACTGCAGATTGTATAAATATACTTACAGCTGTAATAAGGGTAAAAAAGACGCCATCATGCAGTAGCACCGTCCAGAATCGGGCGCGCTCGGTATCAACATGGCTTGAAAGCAAAGTAGCAATACCCGCTATCAGCGTCAGTACGCCTATCGCCATCAGTGCGATACTGGTCTTTTTTAATCGTGCAGGTACCTCAAAACGATCATTCATTGTTTGCAACTTTTATTATAATTTCCTTTACTATTTTTTATTTTACTTAACCCGTGAAGACAAAATTACATTTCACCGGATTTTTCTTCAACAGCGGCAACTTCTTTAGCCGGGTGCGTATCCATCCCAAATGTAAACGCATCACCACCATTCTCTGACTGAAATTTCTTGATATAGGCAATCACCATCCAACGTTGCTTGATATCAAGCTGTGATGCGTAAGAGCCCATCATGTTTTTTCCATACTTAATACCCGCATACATCTGACCGACAGGCATATGAAGATATTTTGCGTCCTTAAAGTTTGCCGGCATAGAAGCAAATTTTCCACTGTTAAAAAGTGGACCTTGTCCGTCAAGACCTGTGCCATGGCAAATACCACAATAAATATTAAACAATCGACCACCTTCCTTTATTTCGTCCTCGCTAAATCGCAAAGAAGTTGTAAAGCTTTTGTATGCCGAGGTGTCACCTTCTACCAAATGGTCTGGCAACTGATGACCACGAGCTACTGTTCCGCTAACCGGTGGACGGCTAGTCAACCCATCCTCAAAATTAGGATTAGCTGTGTAGGCGTCGTAAGCTCGGGAATAAGTCATATCAGGTGCATAAACGTGTCCCGGATCGCGACGCATATTGCCGGAGTCACAGGAAACAAGACCCGCCGTCAGCGCCAGGCCAGCTACCATTATGCTTTTTATCTTGTTCATATTCAAAATCTGAATTCAAATGCTAACTCAACTATTGTTGTAGAAAGCTGTTATATAACCAAATATATTTTACTCTATCAATCCCTTTGTTAACCTATCCGGCATTCAAAGCCTCATACTCTTCCTTCTTATCCCATCTTCCGTACCACCAACTTTCTTCTGCCATCTGCACATTTGTTTCTTTGGCTCCGGTTGTCTTCAAAAAGTCAATAACTTCTGCTTCCGGCGTGTGCTCATTCAATTCGATTGCCATCACAAACAAATCATCGCTCTGTCTCGGGTGAAAAACGTGTTTCTTTACACCGGGCATTATCTGATTGAGGTAGCAAAATGTCATTGTCATTCCCACAGCAGCAAATAATACTGTCAACTCAAAGGTAATTGGTATCCATGCCGGCAAAGCAAAGTGAGGCTTACCACCATATACTATTGGCCAATCAGAAGTAAATATCCATGAGATAAAACCAACAGCAGTTGATGTACCGCACAGACCGTAAATAAAGCCCGCAATATGCAAGTCAGTCTCCTTAAGCCCCATAGCTTCATCAAGACCGTGTACAGCAAACGGAGTATAAACATCATGAAGCTTATATCCGCTTTTACGTACCTTCTTTACAGCAGGAAACAAAACCGCTTCATCATCATACGCTGCTACCGCAAATTTCTTTATAGCCATTTTATTAGTATTAATTATCAGTAATCAGATATAAGCTAACTTTCTTAAACCGTCTTACCTGTTGTTCTCTTTTTTGAGTTATTAATGCTCCTGTCTCCTTAATTCAATAACTTAGTTATGTGCCGCTTCAGCATGATCTTCATGATGTGCTGCTTCTATCTCACGAACAAATTCTTCCTCTGTCTTATCCTCAATCACCTGCATGTCGCGCTTGTAGTTGTCGCCTGAAGTTTTCAGTACAAACTTAATCTCCGCAACGGCAATAACAGGGAAGTATTTAGCAAATAAGAAGTAACATGTAAAGAATAAGCCGAACGTACCCAGATAGAAACCAACCTCCGGCCACTCGGGGCTATAGTAGGCCCAGCTACCCGGTACCCAATCGCGGTAAGTAGAAGTAACAATGATTACGAAACGCTCGAACCACATACCTATATTCACAACAATCGACATAACGAATGTAAATGGAATATTTCGACGTAGTTTTTTCAACCAAAACAGCTGAGGGGATACCACGTTACAGGTCATCATTGCCCAATAACTCCACCAGTATGGTCCCATGATACGCCATTTAAATGCTGCCATCTCGCCCCATGACTGGCTATACCAAGATATAAACAACTCAGTAAGGTATGCAACACCAACTATAGAACCGGTTAGTACGATTACTTTGTTCATCGCTTCTAAGTGACCAATAGTGATGTATTCTTCCAGCTTCAGAATCTTACGTGTGATTACAAGTAGCGTATTCACCATCGCAAAGCCTGAGAATACCGCACCCGCCACGAAGTAAGGAGGGAAGATAGTAGTATGCCATCCCGGTATTACAGAAGTGGCGAAGTCAAAAGATACAATAGTGTGTACAGAAAGTACCAGTGGTGTAGACAGACCGGCAAGAACCAATGCCAAGGCCTCCATACGCTGCCAGTTCTTTGCAGTTCCGGTCCAGCCAAAAGAAGCTACACCATAAAGCAGTCTGCGCAATTTTGTTTTCGCTCTGTCACGAATCAGGGCAAAGTCAGGAACAAGGCCAGAATACCAGAATAATAAGGATACTGTAAAGTAAGTTGATATCGCGAATACGTCCCAAAGAAGTGGAGAGTCGAAGTTAGGCCATAGCGGACCACGACTATTGGGTAAAGGAAGTACCCAGAAACCGTCCCATACACGTCCCATGTGCCAAATAGGAAACTGACCGGCACACATTACCGCGAATATCGTCATCGCTTCCGCTGCACGGTTTACCCCTGTACGCCATCCCTGACGGAAGAGCAAAAGGATTGCCGATATCAGCGTACCGGCGTGACCGATACCAATCCACCATACAAAGTTGGTGATATCCCATCCCCATCCTATCGTACGGTTTACCCCCCATGTTCCGAGGCCCCAATACACTGACCATGCTACGGAAAAAATACCGAAAAATAGCAGTATGATAGAGAAGAAAAAACCAACATACCACATTCTACCGGGCTTTCCCTCGATAGGCTTAATGATGTCTTCCGACACCTGGTGGTAGTTCTTGTCGCCATCTACTAGCGGTTCCCTTACAAACGATTCGTACTTAATATGCATAGCACGTAATTAGTATTTTAATTTAAGTTGAGAAGTTATCCTTTTGCTTTGTGCGACTATAACTGCACTTACCGCCATTCCTTCTTCTCTATAATTAACTGTTTACAAAACGCTTACTCTTTTCTTACTGTTATATATGCTCTGCATACATACCATCTTTCTTCTCGTCACCTGCCACAATCTCCTCGGTATTTCTGATCTTAGACAGGTAGTTAATGTTCGGCAATGTGTGAATATGCTCCAACACATAGAACGTACGCTCCTGCTGCTCCTCATGACGAATCTTATATATTTCGCTTTCTTTATCGTTCACGTTACCGAAAGTAATACTATCCGTAGGACAGCTTTGCTGACATGCAGTGCGTGCAGCACCATCTCTCATCGGATGACCTTCTTTCTTCGCTGCCAATTTCGCATCCTGCAAACGCTGAACACAGAATGAACATTTTTCCATTACACCACGGCTACGTACTGTAACGTCCGGATTAAGCACCATACGTGTCAAATCGTCATTCAAGTCATCACGACGACCATCTTCGTACAAGTTGTCTTCAAAACAGTCAGCACCGTTCCAATCCATCCAGTTGAAGTGACGCACTTTGTATGGACAGTTGTTCGCACAATACTTAGTACCGATACAACGGTTATAAGCCATCTGGTTAAGACCTTCTGTACTGTGGTTGGTAGCTGACACAGGACAAACGTTTTCACAAGGAGCGTTGTCACAATGCTGGCACAACATCGGCTGGAATACCGTTTGAATTGAATCCGGATCTTCCGGCATACCACTGTAGTAGCGGTCAATTCTTATCCAATGCATCTCGTGCGCTCTAAGTACATGGTACTTACCTACCACAGATACATTGTTTTCTGCCATACAGCCTACTACGCATGCACCACAACCGGTACAGGTATTAAGGTCTATAGACATACCCCATTTGATACCTTCATAAGGGTGATTAGGATAAAGTGTACCGTTCTTACGGTATCCTTCTTCCATTTCAGGATTAGCAAGATGCTCTCCTTCATGATGTCCTTCTCCCTCTTCCCAAGGCAACGAAGTATAGTGACCTATTTCAGCACCACGCTCTTTCTGTAGTTCTTTAGGGTCTTTCTTAAACTCTTCAAGTGTAAACTCATGTACCACAGGGCGACCTTCGTAGCTGTTGTGGGTCTGAGTAAGTGCCACTTCATATTTTTCTTCCGTTTTAGCAACGGTCACACCACAATAGTACTCTATGTTGTTACCGTTGAACGACGTGAAAGGATACGCATTCTTTCCACCTTTAGTCTTATCGCTGGCGGCAGCCCTACCTACTTTCGCATCTCTACCAAATCCTGTTGCAATCGCAACAACATCATTGTGCATACCAGGTACCACAATCACCGGTAGTTCTATAGTATATCCATTTGGTCCGGTCACTTTAGCAACACGCTTATGTGTTTCTACTTCTGTAAATCCGGTCAACTCGGCATCCAATTCTTTTCCACGTTTTGGAGAAACGCACAGGTAGTTATCCCAAGTGGCTCTGGTTATCGGGTCAGGCATCTCCAGCAACCAAGGGTTGTTACTCCAGGCGCCACCGTAGCCGATACCTACTTTCTGATAAACTACCAACTCAACATCACCAGCCTTTTTCTTCGCCCCTACTGCAGACATTGCAGCTTCCACATTGCCGGTAAAAGGAACAGCACCATTTGCCATTTCCCCGCCTGGCTGAATCACACCGTCCTGCAATGCTTTGTCGAAACCTGCACTGCTTCCGATGCGGCTTTCCCAGTATTGCTTCCAGTATTCACCATACTGCTGGTTAGCGTCCATCCATACCATCAGCGAATCCTGAAAAGCACGAGTCTTGAACAACGGACTGATACCCGGCTGCATCAAACTGTAATAGTTTGGTTTAGGTTCGGCATCACCCCAGCTTTCAAGGTAGTGGTGATCAGGAATAATATATTTACATTTTTGTGCTGTCTCATCCAAACGCTCTGCAAACGAAACAGTTACCGGAACTTTAGCAAGCGCAGCAGCAAACTTTTTGCCATCCAGATAATCGTATACCGGGTTTACTCCGTGCATCAGCACTACACCCGCACGACCAGCTTCCATATCGGCAACCATATCAGCTACCTGCTTGTCAATACCCTGCTTGTTGTTACTGGTTGTTACCCAGTTTACAGTAGTTCCGTTAGCACCAATCTTATCGTTAATAGCATTAACTACTATCTGAACATTTACATCATTGCTGTCGCAAACTACCATACCGTTACCTTTCTTAAGGTCGGCAGCGGCACTAGTTATCAACTTATTCAGATTAGCACTCAAAGACGGTTTTGTACCGTTGGCAACTGCATTGTATAGCGCATTTACCACCAAACCCAATTCAGAAGGGCGACAGGTAGCACGCTCATCGGCAGCAGCACCGGTAATAGTATGTATTGATTCTACATGATAGTGCTTAGACAATTCCGGATTCTTGGCACTAATTTTACGTCCGCTGGCATAACCTTTAGAAAACTCAACAGGCGACAACCAGGTACCCAGGAAGTCAGCACCAAGAGAAACTATGGTACGCGCTTTACCAAAATGAAAAGTTGGTAAGGTACGCTGACCATAACAAGCTTCGTTGGCCTGTAGCATACCGGAATATGATATTGCATCATATACGACATGCTTCATGCCTGTATATTTTGCCAAAAACTCTTTTATTACTTCTTTAGTTGTAGGGCTAAGTATAGAGCCTGTAACCAAATAACCACTCTTGCCTGCCAATCCCTCTTTTACCAACCTGTCAACGGCTTCGAATGTTGCTTCTTTACCATCTGCCATCGGGTGAGTAAGGCGAGCCTTATCATAAAGCCCCAGAACAGATGCCTGAACACGAGCAGAAGTACCACCCTTTGTGATTGCAGACAACTCATTTCCTTCTACCTTGATAGGACGACCTTCTCTTGTTTTGATAACAATCGGGCAGTACTCACCACCATCAACAAAAGTAGATGCGTAATAGTTAGGTACTCCCGGTGTAATATCTTCCGGCTTAATTGCATAAGGAATAGCTTTCCTTACCGGCAATTCGCAGCTTGAAACCAATGTGGCAGCAAGTGTACTGAAGCCAACAAACTTTAAGAAGTCGCGGCGGGGAGTAGTTGCATTAAACACATTGTCGCTCAAGTCGAAGGGCAATTCTTCTTTAAACTCTTGCTCCACCACTTCCTTATTATTCGTGATGTTACTGAGATCCTGCAGGTCCGACCAATATTGTTTCTGACTCATAAAGCAAATTCAAAATTCAAATTCAAAAAATAACAGAAGGCGATTTCTCTTTTTAAGGTCTGCCTTGTTTTACTACTAATTCCTACCCGTCAACAGACAGCTATTAAATTAGTAGTGGCATTTCTGGCACTCTAAGCCACCCAGTTCCGCTTCCGTAACCTTGGTGCGCTTGCCAGACTCCAGCTCTTCGTGGTATTTTTCAAAAATGCTATAATAATTGTTGTTTGTAAACTGAACTTCTGTCTGACGGTGACAGTTGATACACCATCCCATTGATAGCGGTGCAAACTGATACACTTCATCCATTTCTTCAATACTTCCGTGACACTGCTGGCACTGTACCTGACCAACTTTAACGTGTTGTGAGTGATTGAAATAAACGTGATCCGGCAAATTATGAATCTTAACCCACTGAATCGGGGTAGCAAGAATGTTGCCTTTTTCGTCTCTGTTGTAAGCTTTCTTAACAGGATCCCATCCGGCATATTTGTATAATAGCTGGATTTGCTGTGTACCGTCGATCTCTTTTCCTTCAGCAGTTTTCAGCGGATGCTCTTCAGCTCCTGTGTATTCGTTAATCTGCTTGTGACAGTTCATACACACGTTAGAAGAAGGAATCATCGCCTGACGGCTCTTTTCTGCACCTGCGTGACAGTAAAGACAGTTTAGCTGATTGATACCTACGTGCACTTTGTGCGAGTAGAAAATAGGCTGCAATGGCTGATAGTTTTGCTGGCGACCTTCGTTAATCGCTCCGTTTACCAACCAGTATCCTGAGAATATGAAAATCAATATTGCTGTAACCGCAATTACCAGTTTGCTGCGGTAAAGTGGAATTTCTTTTTCGTTAGGTATATTTTCCTTGTCGTTGGCAGCACGCTTCAGACCCTGATTGGCTCTCCAAAGGATAACAACCAGTACTAACAGAGAAAGCGTAATAACTGTGTACAACCACGTGTTGCTTTCTGCCGGCGCGCCACTATTAGCATTTCCGGCAGGGGTTGCAGCAACAGGAGCTTTATAATCGTCAGCATACTGAAGTATCGCATCTATCTCCTCTTCTGTAAGAGAAGGGAATGCAGTCATCGCCGTTTTCGCATATTTATTGTAGACGCGATTTGCTTCGGCATCACCTGAAGCTATCAGGCTGGCGGAATTGTGTACCCACTTGTACACCCATCCGTCACCGGGCAAACTTCCACGTATACCTTTCAGTGCTGGTCCGGTAGATTCTTTAACTGGATTGTGGCATGAAGCACAGTTTGACATAAACAGTGCTTTACCATCTGGAGCGGCAATAGCAGACACATTGCTTAATAGCAAAAGTATAAATAACGAAAGCGCGCTACGGAAGCATAATCTTAACATTGGCTTTAATGATTCTGGCACAGGAATAAATTTGAGAATTAACTTTCCTTTATATAAAAGCGAGGCAAAACTACAACACAATCTGCAAATTTTGTACACATTTTCTAAAAAATGTTTTTCAATACTGGCGCGGCTTTCAGGGGTGTTTTTACTATAAAACATTTTTTTAATGTCATTTTTTTGTCACGAAAACTGCTTAAAAAGGTGGGTAAAAAGCAATATTGAGTTAACAAATAACCCTCCGTTAATATCCTCAACCACAATTTTGAACATTTTCCCGTTTCTTAAAATTCTTTTTCCGATTCATAAAACCCAAATGACCCGCTTTGCCGACTTTTGTGCATTATCTGGCAGGATATAACTCGTATTTCGAAAATATAAAAGTGCTAACAGTCAGCAATTTATATACCTAACCCCCTATTACACAACAATTCTGACTACATACCCCACCTATATGCTTCCTGTACGCCCACCATCTACAGGTATTGACACCCCATTTACATAAGCTGCTGCAGGTGTCGCCAGAAACGCAATTACCGATGCAATTTCTTCCGGCTGACCAAACCTACCTGCCGGAATAGCCCCAATCATCTCTTTTTCTACTTCTTCCTGCGTTTTTCCGGTTTTGGCAGATTTATTACTCACTATGCCCGACAAACGCTCTGTAGCCGTTGCTCCCGGCAGCACATTATTTACAGTAATTCCATACTTGCCCAACTCATTTGCCATGGTCTTAGCCCATGAAGCTACCGCGCCACGCACGGTATTAGAGACACCTAACCCATTGAGCGGAATCTTTACAGAAGTCGATATCACATTGATGATACGTCCATATCCCGCTGATTTCATCCCCTCTGCAACCAAACCAGCCAAAATATGATTACATATAAGGTGCTGATTAAAAGCACTTAAAAACGCATCGGTGCTCGCATCGACAATCGGGCCACCGGGAGGTCCACCAGTATTATTTACCAGTATGTGTACTGTTTTACCTGCCAAAAACTTAGAGACAGCTTCGCGAACTTGTTCCGGCTGGCTGTAATCGGCCACAATGTATGCATGCACCTGCCCTATCGGCGTTGGCAATGTTGCTACCGCAGCCTGCAACTTCTGTTCGTTGCGCGAAACCAATACACACAAGGCCCCCATAGAAGCCATTGCTTGTGCAGCGGCCAACCCTATACCCTGCGTGCTGCCCCCTACAAGGGCTGTCTTTCCGGTTAAATCCATTGATAACATGCCACAAAAGTAGCTATTGAAATAAATTTTGCCGAATTATCAGGAAAGTCAACGGGTAATCAATCGAAATCGGAGGGAAATCGTTTGGTTACAGGGTTGTTAATGAAACACATACATTATTCAAGTGTGCGTTTTTCGTGTATTTTTGTTTAACTAAACTCAAATCCTGCCCTTAATACGTTTTGGGGTAGGCGCTATCTACTAACTACACAACTTACGTGGTATGAAAAAAAATTTCCTAAACCGCATTCTAACTGCCTCTTTGGTAGTCGCATCAGTTGGCACTTTCGCTCAGAGTCCGACCTCACCCGCACTTGACTTCAACGTTTTTCTCGAAAACAATGCTCAATTGGTAAACAACGAAACGGAAGGTCCGTTTGCACTGGGCGGCGACCTCAACATCAACGGTAGCTACCAGGTGTCTATCAACGATCCGGGCACTTTTTATGTTGGCGGCGTGCGAGTAACGATGGTTGTAGGAGGAAGGATAAATTATACCAGTGGCGGCCTGCAAGTAAACCAAAGCGGGTATATAAAAATCGGGAACTGCATCGGATCAACGGTATGGTATACTGACCCCAATGGTGCACACCCACCTATCCGCATCACACCTACAACAAACTACAATAGCTCTCCCCGAATACTTTTACAAACCAGTTCGACTGCATTGGGCGTCAGCGCATCGTACAACCCGGTATGCCAACCAAACGTGATTGACTTTGCCTCGGCATTTACGGCCATGCGCTCTTATTCAGATGTGATGAAAGATTTCACTGACAATGCATCGTTGACCAACTCTGCCGGAGCAACAATCCCGCATACAGGACTACCTACACAAGTTAAACTAACGGTGAACCCCGGTTTGAATGTACTGAACGTTTCGGGTGCTGATTTAAATGCTGTTAACGACTTTATATACAACAACAACCCCGACCCGACCAAATACCTGATTATTAATGTGAACGCGCCTGGCACATTCAATTGGAGCGTCTATAACTCGGGGGCTATTGGCTTGGCGCAATGCCCGTACATCCTGTACAATTTCTATAACACAACCACGCTCAACATTGTAGGGTACGGGGCTATCGAGGGAACCGTCTTTGCGCCTTATGCCGACATTGTAAAGACCTCCAACTCGGCTAACGTGGAAGGGCAAATCATTGCAAAATCTTATCATCATGCGGGCGGCGAAAATCACTACGCAGTATTTTCTCCGACTATTCCGGGCTGCGGAGGCCCTATAGCACCTGATGCAAGCTATACTGTGAATGACAATAACCAATGCCTGACAGGTAACAACTTCGTTTTCACAAGTGGGTCTACCGGATCGGGACCACTAACCTATTTGTGGACTTTTGGCGATGGTACAACCAGTACCGCTGCTAACCCTTCAGTTTCTTACACAGCAACAGGCACCTACAATGTAAAGCTAAGAGTTACAAACTCAGTGGGTGTTGACTCTGTCATCCATTCTGTAATTGTCAGTGGCAATCCTGTCTACGGATATTCAATTAATGATACAGTTCAGGCATTGACCGGCAACAGCTTCACCTTTACTAGCGTGCCTCCAACCACAGGAAATATATACTCCTGGGATTTTGGAAACGGTGCAACGTCCACAGACGTCAACCCAACAACTACCTACGCAACGGCAGGGGTATATACAGTGACGCAAAGAGTAACCGGTTCGGGTGGTTGTACAGTGGACGTCGTAAACACAGTCGTAGTGGAAAGCGATAGTGTCGGCGGCGGTGGCGGCGGCGGTCTGGAAAGTGAAAGCCTTGGCGACCTGGTAAGTAAACGAGCCTACAACAAAATTAAAAACAGCATCAGCTCCCGGGTCGACTATAGCACGTTGCCGCTGTTTCATAAAGAAGCCGCGTATGCTGCAGCAAAAGCGAGTGAAATAGGTAGTTCTCTTTCGCGGTTTATCCCGGAAACGTTAAACGCAACTACGGTCGCCAAAATAACATCGCCGGAAGACCTCACTAAAATAACAAAAGCTGTCGACGCCTTCTCTGTTGACTATACAGAAAACAATACACCCAAGGCTGTAATCCTTGCTATTACTACAACAGGCAAAGCATACAACCATACAAAATCTATCTGCGACAGGTTCAGAGGTGCTGAGCTGTTGACGACAAAACAAGTAACTATAAACGGCTACAAGTTTATCGAGTTTGCTTTAAGACAAGGCAATGGAGAAGTGGAACACTCTATAACTTTTGCAACAGGTAAGACAGCCGGCACCAACCACTTCAACCTGCAAAGCAAATGGCTGATATCTGAGTATTCCGGCGATGACTCTATCTTTAACTTTCAGGTTTGGGGGACTACTCCGGCAAGCGTAGAAAAACTGACCGCAGATTTGCTGAATAACCTCGGCGCTACCATGCCACTGCAACAGACGGATGTTAATTTCACTTTGCCTCCGGCCTATATCGCTATCGGCCAACGGAACAAAGAGAATCTGGAAGTAAATATTGCTGCGGTGCGATCGTCCAACAATGCAAAGGTTGTTTTCATTCAGAAAATAAACGAAGAGGCTTCAGAAGACTCGTTAATCATTCCGTTTAACCTTGTAGCAGGACGAAATAACCATTTCAGCATACCCATCTTTGACGGATACGAATACGAAGGCCACTTTTACCTGGACGACACATTGGTAGACGACGTGTATATGGCAGATGGCGCATGGAGCCTTGACTTCGACAAGACCTATACGAGTATCCTGAATTACAAGCCGAACAACAACTTCAACAGGGTTTATAACAATGATGAGCTTCCGCTGTACCGGAATGTAATGGTCAATGCTACTACCAAGGACTACATTTCTATTTACAAATTTATCAGAGCCGGTCAGGAAAAAACAGACTTATCAGACTTCCATTCCTACAAGTTCTTCGCCGAAGGAAATGGAACGATGATTGTTCGCCTGATAAAAGAATCTGTAACGAAGTTTGCAGACCAATATAAAACAAACGTGACCTTAGAGCCAAACGGTAAAAACTACCAAATAAGTTTTGACGACTTTACTTCAGACAACCTGGAAGCTCCCTTTGACCCTTCGGATGTTACGGCAGTTGTTTATACTTTCGAGTTCCATGGTATTGTTACAGAGTTTCACTTCTACGCGGATGAGCAATCATTCTCACCTACTGTTGTAAACAGTATCAAGGCACTGTCGAATAGAAAAGTAACCATCTATCCAAACCCAACTTCAGGAAGCTTCAACTTAGGCTTTGCGAGTGAAGCTGACCGAAATCTGGACTTAACTTTTACAGATGTCGCCGGAAGAGTAATTTATAAGCAAAGTGTTGCCGCGACAATCGGTCAGAACAAGTTAACGATACAATTACCTGCCTCTCTGGCCCAATCGGTAGTATTGGTACAACTTGGTGACGGGAACATAAAGTATGGCGTTACGAAACTAAGTATTCTCAAATAGTCAACTTGAGAACGACACGATACTAAAAAGTAAAAGGATTCCAACCTGGAATCCTTTTTACTTTTCCCTCGCCTCCAAATCGGGACGAGGGCACTCACACACACATTCTTATATATAAGCGGTTTACAGGGGACGTTCTAATCGTAATTTACCCAACTTGCATTGCGCCAACTGCATCATTTACCAGCCCCAAACGAGCTTTCACAAAGTGCTGTACTTTACGCACATAATCAAAGTATCCTAACTCCATCCGAACCCAAAATATGGTCAGAATCAGAGAACTGATGCCCAGTAGCGTATAAATTGCCTCGCGCTCCCTGCCCACCAGTAACAAAATCAGAGATGCAACTATCAGAAATCCGGAAAAAAGGACTATCAGCATAGGCCCACCGGAATCTATCTTGCGCATACGCGAAGTGATAACCAGTTTTGATACCCTTCCATCATTTTTTACAGAAACCTCTGTTACCGGAAGAGTCTTTAAGTCCGTAACATTTTCTGCATGAGGAGCAATTTCAATTGATTCTCCATTATCATAAACCTCAAAGTCAAGGTCATGAATGCTTACATGACTACCGATAAGGCGTTGACTCAATTCATCCTTAGGCATCTGTAGCTGATACTTCTGTGTTCTTGTGAAAAACATAATCGGATTCATTTAAAGGTGAACAATAACTCTCTCTACATATATAGACGCATAAATTATGCCAGAAGTTTGCTTTTTTGAAAATATTTTTTAAGAACATTGTGTTAAAACGAATACTGACAGTAGAAACCAGGTCAGTATTTTACATTTAAGTTGCTATAAACAAAATACTTACACAGACACATTAATCAATATACAATAGTCAACATCGAACATGAATAAAACCTGCTTCTTGTTTAATGATGCGGGAAATATTTTTGGCATAATTCGGGAAAAGGCATGTTTCTAAGCCATTAACACCATCTAATGTGTTTATTTTGCAAACTATGTTGAGACGAAAGAAAGTAATAAGAATTGTTGCATTTGCAGCTCTGTTAGCAACAGCAACCGGATGTAGCACACTAAAGCGCTCCGGAAAGTCGTCGCCGCTGATGCCCGGCACCTGGCAATCAACACCCATTGTTATTGATGGTGATTGTACCGACTGGCCATCACCTTACCCAAACTACGACTCAAAAGCAATGGTTGCCTATGCAACCTCAAACGACAAAGAAAACCTATACATAACCATGCAGACAGGAGATCCGCTGACGCAGGTAAAAATCCTGAAACAAGGCATGACCGTCTCTATAGATACCGGGGGAAGCAGCGTACCGCAATACAACATCCACTTCCCTTTACAAAACGAAACCAACCTTTCTGACCTATTCACCGGAACCGGTGAATCCATGCAATTAAGCAGGTTCTTCGACCGTAATATTGCTAAAACTGCAAAAGACTGCAATCAATTTACGCTGGAGGGTTTTCCTGAATGTTCGGGCGGCTTTGTAGTGTCACAAACATTACCATGCGGCATATCTGTTTCGCTAAGTATCGACAACTATAAACAACTGGTTTGGGAAGCTGTAGTTCCGTTCAGCGTTATATACAACAAAAAGCAAATTACAGCAGCTGACGCAAAAAGGGATATTATTGTCTGCTACTCGGTTAAAGGCTTTAAGAATACTTCAGGAAAAGTTGCAGCACCCGCCCCAATGAACAACACTATGGGTGGAGGAATGGGTGGCGCGAACAACAATGGTAGGCTTAACAGTATGCCAATGGGAAACCCCGGCACAAGTACATCTACTGAAAGCCCGCTACAGCACCTTTATGAAAGCACCAAAACATGGAAGCACTTTTTAATATCTTGGAAATAATCTAAGTGAATATTACCCAATTTTAAATAGGTATGTGCGTTCAACAATTGCTTATTGTATTTTCGCTCCATAACTGTAACTTTGTTTTATTCTATTTTATCAATTTATAGCAAATAAGGGCATCCGTATATGAATCTTCTATTGCAGGCCGCTTCGGAAAATACTCCGTTCAATTACTTTCCTATTGCGTTGCAGATTGTTATTGCCATAGGCTTTGTAGTAGTGATGATGGCTGTCACGCACCTTCTGGGACCAAAAAGAAAAACTCAAGACAAACTCATAAACTTTGAAAGTGGTATTCCATCTGTAGGTAATGCCCGCCAACCGATGGGTATTAAGTACTTTCTGGTAGCTATACTCTTTGTGCTGTTCGATGTGGAAGTGATTTTCTTCTACCCGTATGCTGTAAATTTCAGGTATTTGGGAAAAGAAGGGTTTATGGAAGTGGTACTTTTTGTTGCATTTTTCTTGTGTGGCTTTATATATATTGTCAAGAAAGGTGCCTTGGAATGGGAAGATTAAAAAAAGTGTGGCAGAGGGAGTTCTTAATGCCTAAAACGGCACAGGAAGCAATATGATAAAAATGAAAAACAACTACACTCCTGAGATTTGGAACTTGAGTTAGTTTTAATTTTTGAATTTTAATTTTTGATTTAGAATATGGGTCGTCCGGTACAGTATAATGAGAAGATAAAGATGGTGGAGATGCCCGAAGGGTACTCCGGTGAAGGATTTCATGCAACATCATTTGACAAAGTAGTAGGCTTGGCAAGGGCTAACTCTTTGTGGCCATTACCGTTTGCCACATCTTGTTGCGGCATTGAATTTATGGCAACCATGGGTGCCAACTATGATTTGTCTCGCTTTGGCTCTGAGCGAATGGGTTTCACTCCCCGCCAGTGCGATATGCTTTTAGTTGCCGGAACCATCGCTAAAAAAATGGGACCTATTTTGCGTCAGGTATACCTACAAATGGCTGAGCCGAGATGGGTGATTGCCATCGGCGCCTGCGCCAGTAGTGGTGGTATATTCGACTCTTACTCTGTATTGCAGGGAATTGATCAGGTTATTCCAGTCGACGTTTACGTTCCGGGTTGCCCACCTCGTCCGGAAGGCATTCTGGATGGTATACTTAAGTTACAAGACATCGTTCACAATGAGAGCCTCAGACGAAGAAATAGTGGCGTGTATAAAGAGTTGATGGAAAGTTACGGAATACAATAAATAATCAATACCAAAGTCAGATGCCTCTAATTTGAGTCGTTTGACTTTGGAATTTTAATAAAAATGGGACTAACAAACGAAATACTGAAACAAAAGCTTACCGAAAAATTCGGCGATCAGCTCACCAACTGGGAGGAGCCGTATGGAATGCTTACTGTATCAGTTCCTGCAGAGATGAACCTTAAGGTGATGCAACATCTGTATGACGATGAGTCATTACGCTTCCGGTTTCTGACCGACCTTACCGGTGTTCATTATCCTGACAGAAAAGGAGAAGAGCTGTGTGTCGTATATCACCTTCATAATATGTCTGACAATATGCGGATGCGACTGAAAGTGTATGTACCAATAGACAAGCCGGATGTGTTTACGGCGACCAACCTGTATGCTACTGCAAACTGGATGGAGCGAGAGACTTACGACTTTTTCGGTATCAACTTTGTGGGACACCCAAATCTGACCCGTATATTGAATGTTGATGAGATGGACTATTTCCCGATGCGCAAGGAATACCCGATGGAAGACCCGACAAGAAGAGACAAAGACGATGAAATGTTCGGGAGATAACTTCTCCTGCTTTTTGAATAACGAGGCTGACATTATCAGAATAAGTGCAATACAATTGCTCGATAAGAGACAAGGAGGCATAAATGGAACTACAAACAAACCAACAACACCACATAAAGCTTTCTGAAGAGTCCCTTCAGAAACAGACGACTACCCTCAATTTGGGACCTACACACCCGGCCACACATGGTGTATTTCAGAACATCATGGAGATAGATGGAGAGCGCGTCTTAGAAACCGTGCCGACTATAGGTTATATCCATCGTGCTTTTGAAAAAATAGCAGAACGTCGCCCTTATTATCAAATAACAACGCTCACCGACCGACTGAACTATTGCTCTGCTCCCATCAACAATATGGGCTGGCACATGACTATTGAGAAGCTTTTGAAACTCACGCTCCCTAAGCGTGTTGAGTATCTACGAATTGTTGTAATGGAATTGTCGCGTATAGCTGACCACTTAGTATGTAACTCTGTTATTGCTGTTGATACCGGTGCGTTGACTCCCTTTACCTATGTATTTCAGTGGAGAGAGAAAATATATGAAATGTTTGAGGAGGTTTGTGGCTCTCGCCTTACAACCAATATAGGCAGAGTTGGCGGTTTTGAACGCAATTTCTCCGCAGCATTTTTCGAAAAATTACATGCGTTCATGAAGGACTTCCCGAAAGCAATGAAAGAGTTTGAAGGGCTGCTCAACCGTAACCGCATTTTTATGGACCGCTGTATAGGAGCAGGACCGATAAGCGCAGAACGAGCACTCAACTATGGATTTACAGGTCCTAATCTACGTGCTGCAGGTGTAGACTACGATGTGCGGGTCGCACAGCCGTATTCTTCTTACGAAGATTTTGACTTCAAGATTCCTGTAGGTACAACCGGCGATGTTTACGACCGCTTCATGGTGAGAAACGGAGAGATATGGGAAAGTATGAGTATCATAGAGCAGGCTATACAGAAGATTGATAAAATAGAAACTGAGCACCCTGAGCAGAAGGACATATTCTATGCAAAAGATGCCGACAAGTACCACATACCACCCAAAGAAGACGTGTACACCAAAATGGAAGCGCTAATCTGGCACTTCAAAATGATAATGGGTGAAATAGACGCACCTCCCGGAGAGGTTTATCATTCTGTAGAAGGAGGAAACGGAGAGGTTGGGTATTACCTGATAAGTGACGGTGGACGCACACCATACAGGTTGCACTTCCGCAGACCTTGCTTTATCTACTACCAGGCTTACCCTGAAATAGTGGAAGGAGGATTGCTTAGTGATGCTGTAGTAACACTCAGTAGCCTGAACGTAATAGCCGGGGAGTTAGATGCTTAGGCACTGGTTGAACCACAAATAATTTGAGAATCAAAATGGAAATAAAGTTTTCAGAACAAAAATTAAAAGAGGTTAATGAGCTAATCTCGCACTACCCGGAAGGGAAGCAGAAAAGCGCATTAATACCACTATTGCATATTGCACAAGGGGAGTTCGGTGGATGGTTGGATACACCTGTGATGGACTACGTAGCAGAAATCCTGAACATATTGCCGATAGAGGTGTATGAGGTAGCTACCTTTTATACCATGTTCAATATGAAACCGGTCGGCAAACACCTCTTAGAAGTGTGCCATACGGGACCTTGTATGCTCAATGGTAGCGACGATATCATAGACTATATCAAAGAAAAACTCGGAATTGGCCCCGGAGAAACGACAGCAGACGGCATGTTTACACTTAAACCTGCTGAGTGTCTGGGTGCATGTGGTTATGCGCCAATGATGCAGTTAGGAAAAACCTACCGCGAACATCTGACAAAAGAAAAAATTGACAAACTGATTGAAGAATTAAGAACTCAATCAAGCAACTAATATATGGCATACGACCTCTCTCTTGAATTTCACCTGTCAACCACCCCACAAAGGGTGATGCAGCTCCTTACGGATGCTGCACTGATAAGGAGATGGAGCGGAGGGGATGCCATTTTCGAAAATAAAGAGAACGGAACATTTTCCATGTTTGACGGCTGGGCTACGGGAAACGTATTGAAGGTTACTGATACAGAACTGTCGTATACATGGATAACTACTGACTGGCCGGAAGGCACTGAGCCTACCGAGGTTCACTATATGTTGAAGAAAAAAGATGGCGGTACGAGTGTGAGTGTCCATCATAATAACTTTGCAGACGAAGACGAAATGAATAGTCATAAGAATGGTTGGAGCGATTACTTCTTTGAACCGTTGGAAGACTATATCATGATTTTTGAAAAAAACTGATGCGGTATTTGTTAACCATATTATCCCTGCTATTCTGTGCAACATTGTTTGCGCAGCAGCCGGACTATGGTAGTATCATCCATGCCGTAGCCGATTTCGATAAATCGCTCGAAACTAAAGACACCGTAGCACTTAAGTGGCTTATGAGCGACAAGTTGCAGTATGGTCATTCTAATGGATGGGTGGAATCGAAACAAGAGGTCGTAGAAGACCTCTTCAATGGAAAACTGACTTATAAAAAAATTAAGGCTGACGACCAGACCGTTAAAACAGATGGAAAGGTAGCCGCAGTAAGAAATACAGTAAGTATCGACGTTCTGTTTAATGGTAAGTCCATGAACTTCAAGCTGAAGGTGTTACAAATTTGGCTATGGGAGAATAACCATTGGGTTTTATTTGCAAGGCAGAGCGTACAAGCGGGAAAAGAAAAATAATTTTATACACAACATTTGGGTGTCGGACTATCAGACGCTATTTGTTGTTTTTTGGTTTTGAAAATGGCTAGAAAACTTTTATTAGAAAACGACCACATAGAAGGTATCCGGTATTACGACACTTATCGTAAAAACGGAGGGTATCGTGCTGCCGAAAAGGCATTGAAGATGACACCTGAGGAGATTGTGGAAGAGGTAAAGAAAAGCGGACTCAGAGGACGAGGAGGAGCCGGTTTCCCAACTGGATTGAAGTGGAGTTTCCTCGCAAAACCTGATGGTGTACCACGCCACCTGGTGTGTAATGCCGATGAGTCTGAACCCGGTACGTTCAAGGATCGGTACCTGATGGAGTTTCATCCGCACCTGTTTATCGAAGGGTTGCTGATTAGCAGTTTTGCTCTTGGGAGCAATACTACCTATGTATATATCAGAGGTGAATATGCTTGGATTCCCGATATTCTGGAACAGGCAATAGCTGAAGCTAAAAACAATGGCTGGCTTGGAAAAAACATATTGGGCACCGGATTTGATTGCGAAATCTATGTACATCGCGGAGCCGGAGCATATATCTGCGGAGAAGAAACAGCGCTGATAGAATCGTTGGAAGGAAAGCGTGGTAACCCACGAATGAAACCACCGTTCCCTGCTGTACAGGGTGTGTGGATGCGTCCGACAGTGGTAAACAATGTAGAAACACTGGCTGCGGTAGTACCAATAATAAACATTGGTGGAGAAGAGTATGCTAAAATTGGTGTTGGCAGATCTACAGGGACAAAGCTTTTGTCTGTTTGCGGAAACGTGAACAAGCCAGGTGTTTATGAAATAGATATGACCTGCTCTGTAGAGGAGTTTATATACAGCGACGAATATTGCGGAGGTATAGCTAACGGTCGTAAGCTGAAAGCTTGCATCCCCGGAGGGTCTTCTGTACCGATACTGCCAGCCAACCTGCTGCTCAAAACTGCAAAAGGCGAAACACGATATATGAACTACGAAAGCCTGAATGATGGTGGGTTCATTACCGGCAGTATGATGGGCTCCGGAGGATTCATTGTTCTGGACGACAACCAATGTGTTGTGCGTCATACCATGACGCTGGCAAGGTTTTACAACCATGAGAGTTGCGGACAGTGCAGTCCGTGTAGAGAAGGCACCGGCTGGATGTATAAAATCCTGAAAAACATAGAAACAGGGAAAGGAAAAATGAGTGATATCGATTTGCTTTGGGATATCCAGCGCAAAATTGACGGTAATACTATATGCCCGCTCGGAGAGGCAGCAGCGTGGCCTGTGGCCGCAGCTATTCGTCACTTCCGTGATGAATTTGAGTGGCATGTTACTAACCCTGAAGAATCTCAAAATCGTAACTTCGGACTGGCACATTATGCCGACCCGATTCATGTACCGGCAGGTGCGTAAAATAACTTTAGAACTATAGAAGATGTCTGAAACACCAAATTTTAAAGTAACGATTGATAATGTGAGCATAGAAGTGCCGGCAGGTACTACTATTCTCAATGCTGCCCGGCAAATAGGCGGCGACATCACGCCGCCTGCTATGTGCTACTACAGCAAGCTTAAGAACAGCGGCGGTAAGTGCCGTACATGCCTGGTAGAGGTTAGCAAAGGGTCAGAAAAAGACCCTCGTCCCATGCCAAAGTTGATGGCAAGCTGCCGCACGACGGTAATGGACGGCATGGAAGTAAAGAATATTACCTCTGAAAGAGTACTGGAAGCGAGAAAAGGAGTAGTGGAGTTTTTATTACTCAATCATCCGCTGGACTGCCCGGTATGCGATCAGGCCGGCGAATGTGACCTCCAAAACCTGAGCTACGAACACGGTACCGAAGGTACTCGTTACGAGTTTAAGCGTCGTACGTTCGAAAAAGAAGATATCGGGCCATACATCTCGCTGCACATGAACCGATGCATTATGTGTTTCCGCTGCGTTTATGTTGCTGACCAACTTACAGACACCAGAGAGCACGGCATTCTGGAGCGAGGCGATCACGCTCAGATAAGTACCATGCTCGGGAAAGCATTGGAACATGACTATATTGGTAACGTTATTGACGTCTGTCCGGTAGGAGCACTCACCGACAAGACATTCCGCTTCAAAAACCGTGTTTGGTTCACCAAACCATTGGATGCACATAGAGATTGTCCTACTTGTAGTGGAAAAGCCAGATTGTGGATGCGCGGTGACGAGGTGTTCAGAGTTACTGCTCGTAAAGACAAATGGGGAGAGGTAGAAGAATGGATTTGTAATGACTGCAGGTTCCACAAAAAAGATGCGAAAGACTGGGTAGTGGAAGGTCCTTCTATTATTCCTCGCAGTAGTGTGATTGCGCAGGGGCATTATGCCGGTAATGTGGGCACCACACCAAGCCCGATACTAATTGATAAAGTTATCGGCAAGGAGCCTAAGTTTACGCTGGAAATTCATAACATAAGTGATGTAAATAAACCGGAAATTGATTTGTCAAAAATTGAGGGTCCTGCACATTCAGACGATTTTAATAAGAAGTAACATACATCAGTGATTTAGTTTAATATTTGAAAAGTAACACTAAACACTGAATTGATTAAAAACTTTTAACTAACTAAACTACTTTTGCGTCACCATGCTGTTATTACAAGTTGACACAGCGCTTATCATAGAAAAAGTGATACTCATTTCTGTTATCCTGATGGGTTCACTTGGCATTGCAATGTATGCTACCTGGGGAGAGCGCAAGGTAGCCGCCATTATGCAGGACCGTGTCGGGCCCAACAGGGCCGGTCCTATGGGGTTGCTGCAGCCATTAGCCGACGGGCTTAAACTCTTCTTTAAAGAAGAGATTATTCCTGACCGCTCTACCCGATTTATATTTATTCTTGGCCCCTGCCTGGCAATGCTCACCGCATTGATGACCAGTGCGGTACTACCGTGGGCGCCCGACTTTGTGATGGAGAGTGGTCACCGTGTTGAATTTCAGGTTGCAGATATTAATATCGGCATCCTGTTCGTATTTGGGGTGGTAAGTCTGGGTATTTATGGAATAATGCTCGGAGGGTGGGCATCCAACAACAAATTCTCTCTGCTTAGTAGTATTCGTGCCGCTTCTCAGGCTATATCTTATGAATTGGCAATGGGTATCAGCCTTATTGCATTGCTCATGATGACCGGCTCTCTTAGTTTAAGGGACATCGTTGAACAACAGCACGGCTTCTGGGGCGACGGATATTTCACCTGGAACTTTTTCAAACAACCTGTAGGGTTTATCATTTTCCTAACCTGTTCGTTCGCCGAACTCAACCGCGCACCTTTTGACTTGCCGGAATGTGAGAGTGAGCTGAACATGGGATACCACCAGGAATACTCCTCAATGAAACTCGGGTTTTATTTGTTTGCAGAATATATTAATCTGTTTATAAGTTCAGCGATACTCATTACACTTTACTTTGGCGGATATAATTTCCCGTTCATGGATCAGGTGGCAACAGCTGTAAACCCACTTTTGTTCAGTATTATCTGCATGTTGGTACTCATTACAAAAGTTGTAGGCATGATATTGTTTTTTATGGCTGTGAGATGGACGCTTCCACGTTTCAGGTACGACCAACTGATGAATCTGGGCTGGAAAACATTAATACCATTGGCTCTGGCAAATATGCTGGTAACCGGTGTTTTGATACTGTGGGTTTTTAAAGGGCATGGACATTAAAGGTTAGTAACAAACTTAGAAAACTGAATTGTTGACCGTAAAACAAATAAAGGATACTGTAACCGACTATTTTAAAGATAAGCCGGTGAAAAGAGTATATTTGTTCGGGTCGTATGCGCGCGGAGATGCAAACGAAGAAAGTGATATAGATGTATTGTTTTCATTAGTTGAAAACACTAGAATAAATTATTTTGGATTGGCTCAATACCTGGTAGACCTTGAAGAGAAGCTAGCTAATAAGGTCGATTTGGTTGAGGAGGAGCAAATTTATCCTAAACTGAAAAAGTATATCGATAGAGATAAAATCTTGCTATTTTCAAAATAATCATGGGCATAGTAAAAGATGATACTATATACTTGGAAAGAATTGTGGAGTCTATTAATCTGATTTCAAAATTTATTAGTGATGTAGATGAGGATGGCTTTTTAAGAAACAGAATGATGCGGGATGCTTGCCTGATGCAGTTATTGGTAATCGGCGAAAATGGCGGGAAAGTGTCAGATAAGAATAAAGTGAGATTTAAGGAGGTGGAATGGCAATTGATGAAGGCTGCGAGAAATTTTTATGCACACGCATATGACAATACAGATTGGATAAGAGTTTGGGACACAATAGTAACTGTATTACCTACTCTTAAACCCAAAATTGAACATATTATAGAAGTTCTGGAAAAAGAAAATAATGCAAAAACTGACTGATAAAGCTGTAGAGATAGACCGGAGTCCGATGACATTTTCGGAACGTGCCTACCTGCCCGCAATAGCAAAAGGGTTGGGAACGACAATCGGTCACATATTTAAGAAAAAAGCTACTGTTCGCTACCCCGAACAAAAAAGACCATTCAGCCCGGTGTTTCGTGGATTGCATATCCTGAATCGCGACGAAAATGGTGCGGAGCGTTGTACTGCTTGTGGATTATGCGCATTAGCATGTCCGGCAGAAGCGATCACAATGGAAGCAGCAGAGCGGAAACCCGGAGAAGAAAACCTTTACAGGGAAGAAAAATATGCAGCAAAATATGAAATTAATATGTTGCGTTGTATATTTTGCGGGTATTGCGAAGAAGCTTGTCCTAAAGATGCTGTTTATCTGACGGAAACGGTGATGCCGACTAACTATAACAGAGAGGCTTTTATTTACAAAAAAGAAGACCTGCTCATCGCTAACCCAAAAAACAAGGAAAGTAAATAAATATGAGCATCTACGATATACTATTTTGGGTACTTTCTGTTATGTCTGTTGGTTGCGCCTTGGGTGTTATACTCAGTCGCAACCCTGTGAACAGTGTAATGTTTCTCATACTTACGTTCTTTTCTATTTCCGGACACTACATTCTGATGAATGCACAGTTTCTGGCAATCGTTAACATCATTGTTTACGCGGGTGCCATCATGGTACTATTCCTTTTTGTTATTATGCTCATGAATCTCAATGCCGATGTAGAGCCACAAAAAGGTCAATTAGTACAGTTCGCAGGGGTTATTTCCGGTGGAGTCTTGTTTTTAGTACTTCTGGCTGGTATCAAAACGGCGTCTCCTGTTGCGATAGACAAAGCTTCAATAGACATCGGTTTGATATCAAACCTTGGAAAGGTATTATTCAAAGATTATGTATTGCCATTTGAAATAAGTAGTGTTTTGTTCTTAAGCGCAATGATAGGTGCTGTTGTAATCGGGAAGAAGGAAGACACGGCACCAAATACGGAAGAACAGTAAATACACTTTATGTGCATTGAATAAAGAGCTTTAAAATTATAATTATTTTATTTTGACGATATGCCGGTAAATTCAACATATTATCTGTTTTTAAGCCTCCTGCTTTTCTCAATCGGGATTATGGGAACGTTGATGAGGCGCAATGCGATAATCATATTCATGTGTATTGAGCTGATGCTTAATGCCGTGAATTTGTTGCTGGTCGCATTTTCGAAAATGTATGCAGATGTCGATGCTCAGTTGTTTGTATTTTTCATCATGGTGGTTGCTGCAGCAGAAGTTGCTGTCGGTCTTGCCATCATAGTAATGATGTATCGTAAAGTACACTCAGTCGACATTAATATTTTAAATAGATTAAAACACTAAAGTTGCCACCCTGGTGGGATAAGCGTTATGGCTAACCTTGTTTATTTAGTACCATTGTTTCCGTTAATAGGCTTCCTTATAAACGGACTGTTCTGGAAGAGAATGCCGAAAGCCCTCGGGGGTATTATCGGTACTGTCGCAATTCTTGCGTCCTTCATTGTTTCATTGGGCATATTCTTCGAAGTAAAGAGCGAAGCATTCCACGGTCCGGTTATTGTAACGCTGTTTGATTTTATCAACTCAGGCACGCTGCAGGTTCCTTTTGCCTTTCAGGTAGATGCGCTTTCCTCGTTGTTCCTACTAATAATTACAGGTGTGGGCTTCCTGATACATGTATACTCTACGTCCTACATGTCACACGACGAAGGCATGGTTAAGTACTTTGCCTACCTCAATCTTTTTGTTTTCTCAATGTTGTTGCTGGTACTTGGTGCCAACTACCTGATTATGTTTATCGGCTGGGAAGGAGTAGGACTATGCTCTTACCTCTTAATCGGATTCTGGTTCAAGAACAGGGAATTTACCAATGCCGCTAAGAAAGCATTTGTGATGAACCGTATTGGTGACCTTGGATTCCTGGTTGGTATGCTATTAGTATTATTCAACTTTGGTACGCTGTCGTATATGGACTTCTTTGGCAAGATAAATGATGCGTCTACAGTTGTTCCGTCATCCATATATAATTGGATTGCCCTGTGCTTCTTTATTGGTGCGACAGGTAAGAGTGCACAGTTACCTCTTTATACCTGGCTACCGGATGCCATGGCCGGTCCTACTCCTGTATCGGCATTGATACATGCTGCCACCATGGTTACCGCAGGTATCTATATGATTGCCCGTAGTGGTGCGCTTTACAACCTTACTCCCGAAGTACTCCATGTGATAGGTATTGTCGGGTTGGCAACAGCTACTCTTGCCGCTACAATTGCCATATTTCAATACGATATTAAGAAAGTACTTGCCTACTCTACCGTCAGCCAATTGGGCTTTATGTTTCTGGCATTGGGTGTAGGTGCATATACCACAGCGGTATTCCACGTGATGACACACGCATTTTTTAAAGCCTTGTTGTTCCTTGGCTCAGGCAGCGTTATTCATGCCATGGGTGGCGAGCAAGATATCCGCAAAATGGGTGGTCTCGGCAAGCACATGCGCGTAACTCAAGCAACATTCCTTATTGGTTGCCTCGCTATATCTGGTATTCCCGGCCTTTCAGGGTTCTTCTCAAAAGACGAGATTCTTGCAAGCGTATTTGGGCATAGCACTATTATGTATGCGCTTGGCATTGTTGCAGCAATGATGACTGCTTTCTATATGTTCCGCCTGTACTTCCTTACCTTCAATGGTAGCTTCAGAGGTACAGAAGAACAAAAAAGCCATCTGCACGAAAGCCCGGCGGCAGTTACAATACCGCTTATAGTATTGGCTATTCTTTCTATTGTGGGTGGCTATGTAGGTCTGCCGGCGGTGATGAGCGAGCACAATGTATTGGCCTCCTATCTGAGCCCGGTAATTACTAACCTCGGTGAACACCATTTAGACCATAGTACAGAATGGATGTTGATGGGCTTGTCGGTAGCAGCTGCGGTAATAATGATAATATTCGCCTGGTCTCTAAACCGCAAACCAAACTTTGCGGAAAACAAAGGATTGGCAAAAGTGTTGGAAAATAAGTGGTATGTAGATGAGATTTATGATGCTTTGATTGTAAAGCCTATCGACGCACTTTCCGGTGTACTGGACAAGTTTGTAGACCGACGGGGCATTGACGGAATTGTAAATGGTGTAGGTAAAACTGTAAGATGGGGTGGCGACCGACTGAGGCTGTTACAAACAGGACAGGTAGGGTTTTACATTTTTATTATGGTATTGGGTATTGTGGTATTGTTCACAATCAGTTTTTTTTGGGTAAAATAAAAACAGGCTAAAAATCACTAAACGGCTTCGGAGACAGCAACAGTATTTCGAACGTTTATTTTTACTTTTGAATTGACAGTATGATTTTAATATTACTTATTCTCATTCCGCTGCTAACAGGCGTTCTTTCCTTTTCTATAAAAGGTGAAGGTGCAAAAATGCTTGCTCTAATCAGCTCGGTGGTTACGATGATTGTTTCTGCGTACGTAAGCGGAGCCAACTCCCCGGAACCGATTACCTATAGCCATGAGTGGATACCAATGCTGGGAACGCAGTTTAGCTTGCTGGCAGACGGTATGAGTTCTATGCTTTGCCTGCTAACCGGTATCGTAACAATGGTGGTGATGATCACCAACTTCAATAAGGAAGTAGAAAACCCCGGCTCATTTCATGGTTTTTTGTTACTGGCGCAGGCAGGTTTGATGGGCGTCTTTTTAGCGTCTGATGCGTTATTGTTTTATTTCTTTTGGGAGTTGGCGTTGATACCTGTTTACTTCCTTTGCTCTCGCTGGGGTGGCGAAAAGCGCATACCGGTTACATTCAAATTCTTTGTTTACACATTTGTAGGTAGTTTAATGCTGCTTGCGGCACTTATTTATCTTTCTCTGCAAACACAGGGCATCAACAGTTATGCCTGGGCCGACATCGTACGTGCCGGTTCATCTCTACCTCCTGCACAGCAGCAAGGTCTGTTCTGGTTGGTGTTTATAGCGTTTGCTATCAAAATGCCGATATTCCCGTTCCACACATGGCAACCGGATACTTATGAGCAGTCACCTACCCCGGTTACTATCATCCTAAGTGCGCTGATGGTAAAAATGGGACTTTATGCTGTACTTCGCTGGTTGCTGCCGGTTCTGCCATCAGGTGTTGAATACTGGTCTGATACGGTAATTCTTCTTTCTGTTATCGGAATTGTATACACATCTCTTATAGCAATTAAGCAAACTGACATCAAACGGTTGATAGCTTATTCATCTATTGCCCATATGGGGCTTATGTGTGCTGTGGCATTTACAAATACAAACATTGGTATGCATGGTATTATGGTACAAATGTTTAACCATGGTATCAACATTACCGGGATGTGGCTGATAGTAAGTATGATTGAAAACCGCTGGGGTACCAGAGACATGACAAAGCTTGGTGGCATTGCTACTGCTGCGCCTGCAATGGCGATAATGTTGGTAATTATTTCTCTTGCAAACATTGCCCTACCGCTTACCAATGGTTTTGTAGGTGAGTTTATGTTGTTTAACGGCTTATTCCGTGGCGATAGCGCACAACATATAATGACGATGGTGGTAGCAGGTCTTGGTATCATATTGGGTGCAGTCTATACCCTTAATATGATTCAGAAAACGGCTTATGGCGAAGTGGTGGAAATGAAAATAACAAAAGACCTGACAATAAATGAATATGCAGGTCTGGCAATAATTATCAGCCTGATAATTTTCCTTGGTGTTTATCCAAAACCTTTATTGGACCTTACATCAGAAATTGCAGGTATGATAGTACACTAAGACCTATTTTAAAAAATTGGTGTTAGTATTTTGAGTATTTACATTTGAATTTGAAACATGAAGGCAATTATTGCTACAACAGTTTTTGGTATCATAATGATGTTTGCCGGTCTGGTGGTAAACAACAAGAAAAGCGTAGCAGCTATTGCTGCCGTTCTTTTTGCGGTATTGTTGGGCGTAAATGTTTGGGACCTTGCAACTACTTCTCCCAACGTTACCGATAATCTATACTTCAATAAAATGCTGCGCATCGAGCATTATTCGGTTTGGTTTAATACACTTATGACCGGTTGCTCCCTGCTTTATGTATTGTTGCTATCAAAAGAAATCCAGAAAGTAGGTATGCATGTTGCTGAGTACTTTGCGCTTATCTTCTTCATACTATGCGGTTTGTACCTTTTGTCGAGCTACAATAACCTGCTTATGATGTTTATAGGCATAGAAATACTATCTATTCCGCAGTATATTTTGGCCGGCTCAGACAAACGCAACCTAAAAAGTAGCGAAGCATCGCTTAAATACTTCCTGATGGGTGCATTCTCTACGGGCATTTTGCTAATGGGAATAACTTTGCTTTACGGAGCGGCTCGCAGCTTCGACATCATGCAGATTGCATCAATGCTGCACGCAGACTTTCTCAACCCGCTTGCGTTGGCGGGTATCATGTTTATTATGATAGCGTTTTCGTTTAAGGTTTCTGCAGCTCCTATGCACATGTGGACACCCGATGTGTATGACGGAGCACCTACTCCATTCACAGCATTTATGAGTACTGTCGTTAAGGCAGCTGCTTTCTTTGCATTCCTTAGGTTGTTTCAGGTATCATTTAACAGACTTAGCGAACACTGGACGATTATTCTTGCTATCATTACGGCCGCAACGTTACTCGTCGGAAACATTACAGCTGTATTCCAGCAAAGCGTCAAAAGAATGCTCGCCTACTCGTCTATTGCACAAGCCGGTTTCATGCTATTTGCTGTGTTGGCGGTCAATAAGTTTGCTTGGCAGGGCATTATCGTTTATGCCGTTGCTTACAGTGTGGCGACCATAGGTATATTCTCAGTGCTTGTAAAACTAAAGGACTATACCTACGATGGCTTTAACGGACTTGCCAAGAAAGAGCCATTGCTGGCATTCGCTGCATCTGTTTTCATATTCTCTCTTGCTGGTATCCCACTTACAGGTGGCTTTATGGCAAAATACTATGTGCTGCTTGCAGTAGTTCAGCAAGGGCAGTTGATGTGGCTTGTGATATTTGCTTTGCTGATGGCTGCGGTAAGTATATTTTACTACTTCAGAGTGATAATAGCAATGTATTTCAAACAAGGCACTCCGGAACTAAATTCAGAGATTTCAGGAACCGACAAAGTATTACTCCTGTTTACATGCGCTTTGGTTATTCTATTAGGCGTTGCTCCGCAGCTATTTCTTAACGGCATATAACTCAGAGGTAGTTTCAGAAACAATTGTACGATATTAAAACTAACGCCATCCCCAACCGCTTATAACTACATATCGTATGGATCTGAAAAAATTTAAAAAAGTAGGTGCTAAGAAAAAGAAGTTGCTTGCCGGCTTTCTTGACCAGCTGAACGACCTTGTCCCTGAAGATATGCAGGAAATTGTAGTAGAAGCAGATGCCAGAGTGTGGCAGAAAACAGACTGCACTACCTGTGCCAACTGTTGCAAGAAAATGACTCCCACATTCACCACGAGAGATATAACCCGCATATCACGTCATCTGGGCATGACCGCCAAAGACTTTAAAGAAAAGTGGCTTAACAAAGAAGAAGATACCGGCGACTGGGTAAACAAATCGCAACCCTGCCAATTTCTGCAAGACAATAAGTGCTCCATATACGATGTAAGACCTGCCGACTGTGCCGAATTTCCGCATCACAACAAAGTGCCGTTCGATATGTATAACGACACCTACAAGGCCAATATTGAATACTGCCCGGCAACCTACTCATTAGTTAACAAAGTAAGAAAGGAAGTCAGGAAGAAATACGTTTGGCCTGAAGATTAAAGACTACGTTCCGGACTTGCCGTTTTACTACTTCCCAAAAGCCAACCGGGCGTCGGGGAGTCAACTCGATTATTTGATAATTAGATTCCAGTGTAGATAACAATTATTACTTATTGCCGTTATTAGTAAAACCGTCTATAACTATGGCAGAAAGCTTTGGTATCATCTTGGATAGAATATCTGCAAAGTGCACCCTTTTTACACTCCTCCTGTTTTCGTTTTATGCCGGCATTGCTCAGCCCTATCATAAGCAGTTTGTGTCGGTAAGCGGCAGTAACAATCTGTCTAATGTCGTTTATGTGTCCGGTGATGATTCGGCTATCACTGTTGTTGGAGATAAGGGCATCATCAACTTCAACGCAAATACCGGGGCTATCACCGGCGCAAAAGCCATTGACACCTCTTCAGTAGGCTTTAGTATTGCAGGCGTATACGAACACGGAGACATGCTTTACATGGCGGGCATACGCGGGTTTTCGCAAGACACCACAATCGTCTTGAAGTATAACAAGAATTCGGGCGCTGTAATCTGGTACAAGAAAATACAATCACTCGCAGCCATAATCAGAGCAACGGCCATAACCGGAGATGATGCAGGGAACCTATACATGCTATGCGGAAGTAGGGTCTCCATAAGCGACAATCAAAATATGGCCATAATAAAACTCGACACCTCTGGTGCGCTGGTATGGGCAAAAGGGATAGGTGTCGATGCTATGGATGAGTATCCGCAAAATATTCATTTTGCTGGTGACAGGGAGTTATACGTTACCGGCACGGGTTATCTGACTATGTATGGAAGACCCGTCACCATCAGACTAAACAGCAACGGCGCCATTCTGAATACGAATTCAATTGAAAGCAGCATTGGACCACGACTGGGTGGTGGCCAGTCGTGTATTGCTAATGGTAACATCTATCTGGTAGACAAGACTGTAGTGGGCCCATCAGACCCGGGACCTGTACTGGTGCGAGTATTAGATTCAAATTTGGCTACAAGGCATGAATTGATATATTCCGGCATGTCACCAAGCAGTATAACAACCAATGGTACATCCGTGCTCATTTCGGGACAGGCATTGGTGGCAAGTGCGCTGCCCGGCTTTCGGTCAGTAAGAATGGATACTGCACTGAATGTAACGGGTGCTGCATACTTCAACAATATCCCAACGTCTTCTATTGCTGTTTCTGCTTACGGCTATATTAATGCCGCCGACGAGTCGATACACTTCTTCAATAAAAGTGCAAACGACACGATAAATATCATTAAAACAGACGCTACCGAAAGAGTATACTGCAACGACACTACCTATAATCCATTCACTACATCATTTAGCTATGCCGACTCTCCCTACCTGTATACCGAAAGTACATTGTCTATAAGCTTGAGTGATGTGGTCACAACAATATCAGACATGAACATTATCTCCATTCACCGATGTCCTTTTCCTGCGGGCATTCCACAACTTCAACAAAGCAAGGACTTAGTGCTATACCCTAACCCTGCTACAACTAAAATTAATCTACAAATACCCGATATTCAAAAGGCAGATGTAACCATTCAAAACATGCTTGGACAAACGGTGATGTCAACAAATAAGGTGATAGATATAGATGTCTCGGCATTAGCAAATGGGTTTTATATGGTTCAGGTGTGGGTGAATGGCAATATACTCATTGGCAAGTTTTGTAAAATGTAAAAATGCTTATGTGCCTGTTTTCTTTCTGAGGTTATGAAGTAAAAAAGCAGAGTAAAAGTACTTATACATGTAAGTTCAACTGAAACCACGCTACCGATTAAACGGATACTCGTTTATCCAATGGAAGCCACGATTAATAAGCTGCAACTTACTTGTATCCCTGCGTAGTGTTACTTCAATCGTGTCTGCTTTAACATCACGGAACAACATGCTTTTAGGTTTGTCCGGGTTAACCCATTTACAAACTCCGGATATCATCATTACTTCTCCGCTAATTCTGTATGACATAGCACCCGACCCAAACCCATAAACCTTTCCTAGAGTATCTGAATCATTCGGGCTTTTCGACTCAATGTTTATGTGACGCACCCAGCCCGTCATCGATCGCACTTGGCCACTACCGCCACTGCTTAGGACTACCATGTCCCATATTGTATCATCCGTTTTCGATAGTGGGACTACCGCTCCATTTCGGACAAACTGCTCCACCTTATACATTGTATACTTTGGCCGAGGTATCCCCGCTGCCAATATTGTACGCCCACTATAAGTAGCAGACCAAAAGTACAAGCCCATAATTAAAATCAACAACACCCTTACGGTATCCATTGCAAGACTCCAACGTCTCGTTGTAGAGTACTTCTCTCCCTTAAAAGCAAAAATAGGAATTAGCAAAAGCGGCATGGAACAAACAATGAATGCCTTAAAAGCCACTTGAGCTACCTGCCAACTTTTCTTGTGAAATACAGACGAAAAATCCTCCGGCAAAACCGTCCGGTTTAAGAGAAAGAAATTTAGAAACCGCTTACCATCTATGACAATGACGAAAACACACATCAAAAACAGATGCATGGAGAACAACTTCACGGGCACATCAAAACAGAAGTTTACCATCACAATCACGGAAGTAACAGAGGCTCCTATACATGCACCCAACAGCGTTGTTCGCCGAAACAAAAGAAAAACACCACCAATAGCTTCGAAAAAGCCAGTAAACAAAGTAAAAAACGGAGAGTAGCCGAAAAATACCCATGCTAAACGCATAGGTGAAGACTCTCCATAGGGCTGCAACAAGTGGTTAGCATCCGGACTTTTAAACTGGCTTTCCGGCAATTTGCTAATACCATAACCAATCAGATAGAAACAGAGATACCCACGAACAAGCACCTTCAACATATACAGCAGCTCATCGTAGTTGCGCTGTTGTCTATCAATCAGCGACCATATAGTACTCCCCATCCCAGATACCAACAGGTAGGTGGCCACCTGGGCATAATCATAGCTGGTGTCACCACTACCCCCATCTATACGAACAACCTCCTGACTAAACTGTAAAACATGCCTCGCTACATAAATAACAACAGAATCAAAGTAGCCGGCAATAGCATTCCACGCATCAAGCTCATCCAGAAAATATAAAGGGAAGGGTATTATGTACAGCAGTATGTACAACAACACAAAACGCAACATTACTCGTTGTGCTACTCCCCAACTGCTGCCTGAATATATTGCTTCCATATAGTTACGGCGTATTAACGATTATATGGCACCTCATTTATCCAGTGGAAGCCTCTGCCAACAAGAAGGAACTTATCAGCACCCCATTGCCGCAGCGTTACGGCAAGTGTATCCCCTTTATAAACGCCGTTTAGTGTCAGTACACTATCCGCCATACTATAGTTCAACACATACTTTCTGGCAGTATCCCTGTACGAATACATGACCGCTGTCTTACTGATTGTATCAATTTCAAAGGCGCCGTACCTCCGCTTACCTGTCATATCGGCAATTGTGATATAGCCCTCATCCTCCAGCAATAACTTGCTCCACCGGGTAGAGTCCGTTGTTAATGGCGGGATGTTTTCGCCATTCCTTACAAAGCTTTGCACCTCATATACTCCGTATAGCGGAGAAAGGTCACTTTCTCCATATTCCCGGCTTTCGTATGTCAGCAATACAATCGGAAAAACCACACAAACAAAAATGAAAATACCCTTCAGCACTTTTCTGGTTATGAGCCATTTCTTCTTCCTGAATATCGGAGAAAAGTCTGCAGGAGGAATGGTTTTGTTGAGGAAGAAGAAAGCCAGCAACCGCTTTCCTTCTATCACCAAGAGAAAAATACACATCAATAGCAAATGAGAAGAAAATATCTTTACAGGTACGTCGAAGCAAAAGTTAATCGCAACAACATTGGTAACTACCGTTGTTGCGATGCATGTACCCAACAGAGTCGTTCGACGGAACAGCAGCAGCAGCCCGCCCAACGTCTCAAAGAGTCCCATAAATATGCCAAACGCTGTAGAAAAACCTAAGAATGTCCAGGCCAATCCCATCGGCGACGACTCGCCATAAGGCTCCAGCAATCGCCACAAACCCGGCTCCGGAAACTGACCATGATTAAACTTTGAAAAACCATATACCGACAAAAAGAAAGCCAGGTAGTAGCGTACCAGTACCGTTACCCAATACAGTGCCCTGTTATAGTTAGTCCGCTTCCGGTCGGCTACTGACCAAATGAGTGCAGCAAAAACGGACAACAAAAAATAGGTAAACGTAGATGCGTATGCATAGCTTGTATCTCCGCTTCCGTTAGCGACATATTTCAGGTCACCCTTCAAGGTCAGGATATCACTACCCACCCACCGTATAAGTGGCTCCGCAAAGCCACTGCCTATAGCTTCGCCCAACGTGTCTAAAACAGAAGATGCGAAATAGGCAATAAGGTATGCTGCGACAAACCGAAAAACAACTTTCTTAATAACACTCCATTGTTCAGACTGAGGGGCAATTTCCATAAACGTGATATTTTACTAAAGATAATGAATCTAAAATACCTTAATAGTCAGCCCGGGAATCACCTGCTTAAAGTCGTCTGTGATAATCAGCTCCGGCGAAAGGGTAAGTCCTTTGCTCTTAAACATCCTGATATTCATAAATGCTTTTAATGTAGTACCCTTAAAATAGTCACCTCTGCGGTCAAACAAATAGCCAAGACCAGCGGAGTACCGGTCACCACTACCTACTTTCGCATTTATAAACCAGTTGGGTTTGGAATAGTAAGTGTTGTCTGTTCCTTTCTCAAAGAAGAAATAAGACGAGGCAAATAAAGACCAGGTAACATTTCTGTTATTATCCCACCAAGAGGGTTTGAGTTGACGCTCATAATCCAACCCAACTTCCGCATAAGGTGCAAACGTATTTCTTATGAGTCCGATACCTACATTACCTGTCACCTCTACAATATCGGAAGAACGTGTAATTGACCACCTGCCCTCTGAGTTATAGCTTATCAACCCCTCAAAACGCCTGAATCGGTTTAGTGCCGTATTCTTGTACTTTTTACTATCCGGAGTTTCTTGTATTGAAGGGTCAAAACGTGTTGATGAAGGTCTACGGAAAGGGTTTCGTAGCGTTCGTTTTCCCTTAGTGGACAGCAATGTGTCAATTGCATGATGCAACAAACCCTTATTAGCAAGTACACTCGCGAGGTCTGTATAACTGTTCAGACAAAATGTAACCTGATACATACCTGCATGAGTCAGGTTATAACGAAAGCCGCTTCCGCTTTCTACGTCTCGCTCAAAAACCGGGTTTCGCTTCACGTATATCCGTATGGAATCCTGTTCAAGTTTAAGCTTTGATATCTCGTTAGGCTCATTCATGAATATAGCGCCCACTGGTCGATGAATTTGGAACCTGATCTTGCTGAATTTATATTTTTCATCTGCAGCATAGTCAATACGCACACTGCCACTACTTTCCAGAGAGTCTTTGTAGAACGCAATATTCCTCAGTACCGCTTCCAGCAATGTATCTATATGCTGCAATTCCTCGTATTGGGCAGCATTATTCAACTCAATTATCATCTTGCCTTTGTTAGGCAGTATAACAATATCACGCACATTTACATACTGTTGTGGCATCTCGAAGCTACGTTCGTAAACCGATCGTTCCGGATTATTACCACTGTTGAACTTTTCCTGTGCAGCAGCAGTGACCGCAGTACACAATACTATCACTGCAAGTATCATTAGTTTTTTCATTGGGCTAGTTTTAAAAATCAAACCTAAAACACCTTAATCGTCAGTCCGGGAAACACCTGCCTGAAATCATCCGTAATAATCAATTCGGGAGACAGGGTAAAGCCTTTGCCCTTAAACACTGAAATGTTCATAAATGCTTTTACAGTCGTACCGCTAAAGTAAGAGCCACTCTTACTAAACAAGTAACCGGCACCCATACTTAAGCCATCTGCGTTTCCAACTTGTGCATTTACAAACCAGTTAGGCTTGGTATAATACTCCCCCTGTGCACCCTGCTCAAACAAAAAATGAGATGCCACCAAAAGACTGAAACTCGTACTGGAATAGCGATTCTGATATATCCTGCGACCATCTTTGGTAAATGTAACGCCAATTTCTGCGTATGGGGCAAGGTAATTTCTTACCAAGCCAGCTCCAATATTACCACCCAGTTCAATTTCATCCCATTGAGGAATAAGATCCTTTCCATTCGAGTTGTCTATTATTGCCAATCCCTTATATTGTCTATAACGAGCTTGCTTACGACAAGAGCCACAAACATGATTAACGTTGCATAATTCTGACGTTGCGGTATCTATCCCGAAAGGGTGGTAATATGTCGAAGAAGTATATTTATTAGGATTTAACTTAGTATTCTTTTTCTTGGTTGTTGTGAGCGTATCTATGACATGCCTCAAGGTTCGTTTGTCATCAGCTATCTTCCGCAAATCGGTATAAACGTTCACGCAAAATGTTAACTGGTACATCTCCGCATTGTTCAAGCTGTATCGACTTTCCTTTGCCCAATTGCCTTTTATATTTTCAGGCAGATTCACAACCGGGTTGTGTCTGACAAATATACGAACTGTGTCTTGCTCCAACTTTAGCTTTGCAACAGCGTCATTACCGTTGTTCATAAATACTTCACCGTCTGCTTCGTGCTTCTTAAACCTGATTTTACTGAACGGGTACGCTTCATCTATTGTATAGTCTATTCGAACGTTTCCGTTGTAATTATCTAGTGAGTCTCTGTAAAAAGCTATCTCATCTAAAAAATGATATAGCACCGTATCAAGGTGCTTGAGTTCATTGTACTGTTCTACATTATTCAACTCTATTATCATCTTTGCATTGTTTTGCAGATATACATAGTCGCGAATATTGATGAACCCCGACAGCATCTCAAAATTCGATTCAGTAACGGTACGTTTTTTGCGCGCTGGCGTGGCGTCGTCGTCTTGCCCAAAAGAGACATTTGACACACTCATTAATATAGCAGCAAGCACTATTAGCCTTTTCATTTGGTTGGTTTTAATGGTTAGTTTAAATCACTTTTATCTTCATAGTCATTCCCGGGAATATCTGCCTGAATGTGTCCGTAGCAATCAACTCCGGCGATAGCGTAACACCATTGAGTATTGTTGCGGAAATAAAAAACTTAACGGTAGTACCCTTAAAGTAATCACCCTTCTGTATCGCAAGATAGCCAAGACCATATGAGTATTGCTTTGACTTAAAGCCCAGAATATCATTCTTAAATGAGCCACCTCTTTCAAGATTAATAAACCAGTTGTCTTCTACCCAATAGCTATCCTTATCATCGTGCTTAAAAAAGAAAAAAGGAGAGACAGAGAGCAAAGTAAAGAAATAGCTACTTTTTCTGTTTTCGTAAACTCTATCTTTTAAGGATATGCCAACCTCAGCAAAAGGGGATAGTGTGTTTCTGACTACCCCCACACAACCATTCGTATAGAAAGAAAGTTGAGCCGGGGTTCTCCAGTCATTGTATTGACCATACTCTTTTTTCAACAAGTGTGGAAACTTTACGAGCCTCTGTTCTTTTATCCGATAATTGGTCGTGTAAGGATGAAATATACATGCAGTCGGTTGAAAAGTTGGCATGTCTGCCTCCTTCTTGCTTCGTGCTGCTATCAGCGTATCCATTGAATTCTTAATGACGTCCCTTTCTGTTAATACTTTTCTGATATCCCTGTAATCATTTACCAGTATCGTTACCTGTACAGGGTATATCCACGCAGCTTTTCCTAGCCTTATTTTTGCCTTCTTCCCGGACTTGTCAGTGCCAAACATTACACCCTCTCCTTCACTTTTATAGTTGACCCGGTTGTAAATAATCCTAACGGTATCCTGCTCTATTTTCAGCCGTTCTGTTTTTCCATCTCGTTTGACAAAAGTCTCACCTCGTTGATTGTACTTGATAAATCGCATCTCACGATGCGCTCCGGGATTATTGACTATGTAGTCTATGCGCACATTCTCTGAGCCATTCTCTAAGGAGTCCCTGTAAAAAGAAATGTCTTCGAGCAACTGCTCCATTACAGTATCTATACCCCTGATACTATTATAGTCATTCAGGTCCACCAACTCGAATATCATTTTACCATTCTTCAGGTATAGGAAGTCGTTGATATTAGCATACATTGATCCCATAAACCTTTGCTCGGTTGGCGTACTGCTATGATACTCCTTAAATCTTTTGGCAAGATATTCCTGAGCATAAACGTCCCCATGTGCGACTGCTATCAGCAGTGCAATACATAAAATAATCCGTTTCATAACGTTAGTTGTTTCTGTTGAAGTTTATATTGAGCGGGCTTCGTGCATAAAGCCTGCCACTTGTGCCATAGTTTCTACGAAATGGGTTCTGAAATACAAAAGTGTTTCCGTGCGGTCTGTTGATGCGCATCATAGTCAACATACCTTCTTCGTACACACTCGTCTGCCCCTCTTGTTGTATATCGTAGATGCTCACCACTTTCATTTTGCTGATGTCTAATTTAGGCCCATCATACACATACATATCTTCCTGCTCAGGCGTATAACCTGCGTTTAAGTCATTAATATGCACCACGCGCATATTTTTAAGATTGAGCTTCGGGTGAAGTTCAATATTAACTTCGGCAACGGTTGGGTTTATCTGCGGCAATTGCAACTGCGCAACAGGCATGGGTACAACGACACCCTGAGGTAGCTTGTCCAGCAGCGGTTCATGCTGTACGAATAATGCCGGTTCCGACTCCATAGGTGTCGGCATTGTTATTACCCGCGGCTGTGAATCTGTCGTATTATATACTGCCGTCCCCTGTTCGCTCACAATAGGCGTCGTAGTATTGTTCAAGGGCAGGTTATCGGCAATTTTTTCTTGCGAATCATAACGTATCACACCAATGCTTATCAGCACCAACAACAAAGCAGCTACTGCAGCATACCTGAACCGGAAAAGCAATGCAGGCTTTTTATCCATACGCTCCTGCAGCCGCTCCCACGCCTCCTCCTTGCCAAAGACAACCCCTCCGGACAATGCATCCAGCGACTCCATCTTTTCTTTTATCTGACTGTCTTTCATACTACTACTTTTGTACGTGCTGTACTACCGTTTTTTGCAACAATGCCCTGGCCTTGCTCAACTGCGATTTAGATGTCCCTTCCGTTATGCCCAGCATACCTGCTATCTCCTTATGACTATACCCCTCCACTACAAACAGGTTAAACACTGTGCTATACCCTGTCGGCAATGCCAGTATCTGTCGGAATATCTCATCGGCACTCATCTTGGCCGTTGTTGTCTCATCTGCACCTGCTTCTGTTGCACTTTGTTCTTCTACTATTTGTAAGCTCCCCTTCTTACGCAGAAACATCAGACACTCATTTACCATTATCCGTTTGAGCCATGCTGTTATACTGCTATCTCCGCTATATACAAACCGGTCGATTGTTTTGTAAAAGGAAAAGAAACCATTTAGCATCAGCTCCTCGGCATCAGGCAGGCTCTTTACATACCGCATACATAGTAGCAACATACCCTCCGACCACCTGTCGAAGATGTATTTCTGGCAGATTCTGTCCTGTCGTTTGCAGCCGTCTATTGCCTTTTGCCCTGTCATCAACCGTTATCAATGGGTTTGCTTACAGTAATATATGCCGTTTGCGTGGGAAAGGTTGCCTGAGCAGAAAATTTTTTTTCGCTATCGATATATGCTGCTAATTGCGCCAGTCTTCTATCTTTAGCAATCGGAAAAAATCTTCCTCCTCGTACTCTCGTACACATCCCGGAGCCAGATCGCCTAATTCTAAATCCTCAATCGAAACGCGTATCAATCTACGGCATGGGTGATTTATGGCAGATACCATCTTTCTGACCTGATGAAACTTCCCTTCATACATCGACATGCGTAGCCACGTATGTGGCGCACGAGCACGCTGATCCAGCTGATGCGGAAACAGCGTTGCGGGTGGTTCTATAATGTCCACGATACATGGTGGTGTTGTGTAGTGTTCTTCTTCGCCAATGCGAAAAGACACACCGGTTCGCAGTTTTTCTAATTTTGCAGCAGATACTTCATTTTTTACTCGTACAACGTAGGTCCGTTTGTGCGGCACTTTCCCCTGAAACAATAACTTAGTTACACGCTTGTTGGTGGTTAGAATCAGTAGCCCCTCAGAGTGACTGTCGAGTCTGCCAACCGCATGAATGCCTTCCGGAAATTCAAAATCCAACGTGCCTAATAGATCAACCGCATCATTGCCTATAAACTGCGAAACCATGTTGTATGGTTTGTTGATAATAAAGTAGCGGTGCTGCTGGGTTGTCATTGCGCCAAAAGTACGTTGGATTGGGTATAAAACGTGCTATCGGCACACCGGTCAGGACAAGTTTACACATCCTTTACCAATGGTACTCCGCACTGGTTACAATATAGGGCGTTATCATCGTTCTGAGCCCGACAAACGTTGCACTTTTTATTTTCTCTGCCGGCCTTTGCCATTTCTACTGTTACAATGCCGGTAGGTACAGCTATTACTGCATAACCAAGTATCATAGCAACAGACGAAATTAGCTTACCCAATGTAGTGTGCGGAACCATATCCCCATAACCAACGGTTGTAACCGTTACAATAGCCCAGTAGATACTTTGCGGAATACTGGTAAACCCCTTTTCGCCTCCTTCTACCACGTACATTATTGTCCCCAGAAAAATGACTATGGCAACAATGGAAAACAGAAATATACTGACTTTATAGACGCTGGAACGCAATGCCGCTACCAAACCTTGCGCCTCCCTATTGAACCTCACTAACTTAAGAATGCGAAAGACGCGCAACAAGCGGAATACCCTAACCACCAGAAAGTAATGATACCCCACGATGAACAAACTCAGGTATGTCGGTAAGATTGACAGAAAGTCAATAAGCCCCCAAAAGCTTAACAGATACCGGACGGGCTTTTTGCTTATCAGTATTCTGAGTAGATATTCTATCGAAAACAATACGGTCAGGACCCATTCTGTTGCAACAAAAACTTCATGATACTGTTTTCCTACCTCCGGAATACTCTCCAGCATCACTACCACTATACTCAACAGTATTGTCCACAACAGCACGACATCAAACTGCCGGCCGCCCCTTGTGTCCGTCTCAAAAACTACCTTATATAGTCGCTCCTTTATTGTCATTGTTATTATTGCGGAATCAACAGATTAGCCTTAACGGATAAGCCAGACTTTGTACAACTCTTACAGTAGCAAGAATTTATCGCCATCTTTCAAAAAAGGCAATTTTTCTCTTGTTTCCTGCAGCATGTCTTTGTCCAGAGTCACAGTATGTACCGCCACCTCATTCGACTGTTGCCATATCATAGCTCCCAAAGGGTCAAACACGCTGCTGTCTCCGGAGTAATTAATTTCTTTTCCATCCTTCCCTACCCGATTTACACCTACCACGTAACACTGATTCTCTATTGCCCGTGCCTGCAACAAAGTCTTCCATGCCAGATTTCTTTTTTCCGGCCAGTTGGCAACATATAACAGCACATCGTACACTTCGTTGTGATTGCGAACCCACACCGGAAAACGCAAATCATAACACACCTGCAGGTTTATCTTCCAGCCATTTACCTGAACAATGGTACGGGTGTCACCTGCTGTATAGTGTTTATCCTCATCGGCATATCCAAACAGATGCCGTTTGTCATAGTATCCTATTTTGCCATCAGGCTGCACCCATAGCATTCTGTTGTAGTACCGTCCCTCTTCTTCAATAATCAGGCTGCCGGTAAGTATACATCTGTGCCGGGTAGCCATGGATGCCATCCAGCCTACTGTATCCCCTTCCATTGTCTCTGCCAGTCGCTCCGGTGCCATGCTAAAACCGGTGCTGAACATTTCCGGTAGTACTACTACCTGCCGTTTATTGCCTATTCCAGCTATGAATTGCTCATATTGCCGGAGGTTGGCAGATTTGTTCTCCCATACTATATCGGGCTGTATCAGCGTTATGTGTAGTGTAGACGATGCCATATTTTGTTATGAAGCTACGATTAAATTACATTTGTACAGAATGCTACCAATAGCAAAACTACAATACACACACAAAAAGTATTGAACGCTACAGGGGCAATTGAAAATATGAAAAAAATACTGGTTCTCTTATTGGTGCTTATTCCCTTCATTGCGATTTGCGGCGGCAAGTACAAACGGAAGGTGATAAAGCCGGGTCGATGGCGGGAAACTGTACGAATGCTGCCCGATAGTACTTCCCTTATGTTTCGGGATACTTTGTACATGCGATTTATGGCTAAAGATTCTTTTTCCTATCACCACCGCAACGGCTTTGTTTACGAGGGTGTTTTCAGGCTGAGCGAAGACAGCATACTTGATTTGGGTACCGTCAGATATAAAGTATTAGAAGCAAAAGACGATCGGCTGGTCTTTATGAATTCAAAAGGTGTTTACCACTTTAACGTGGACCACTCAGATACGGCAGAGGTGATTGTTCTGGACAAAAATGATACTGCCCGCCCCGTGACGCACATCGACTCGATGATTGGTAAGTGGACAGTCTACAAGAGAGCATCTGAGGGGTTTGGAAAGATTAGCGCTGACGAGAATATCCGGTCTGCCTACATTACAGGACAATCTACCGATGGCAAGCAAGGGTATCTCTACAGTGGTTCAGACCCCGACAACAGACCTTCCTGGTATATTACAGAATTAGGTGCCGGCCAGTCCCTCAACTGCGACGGCAAAGGATTGCGTACACTCAAAGTACTCAGATGTCAGGACCGGGAGATGATACTGGAGGAAAACGGCAATAAATATTTCTTTAAATTAAATAAGTGACAGTCTGATTGTTGGTTATTAATTTAATTGCTGATAATTTGTCAAAGTATGGAGATACCCAATTTATCGGATATCCACGAAGGTTTAGTTCACCTTTTTTACCCCACACTCTGTGAAGGATGCAACCGCCCCCTCATTTCAGGTGAAATAGTCCTCTGCCTCGAATGTGAAGATATGCTTCCGTTGACCAACTACCATGCACAAAACAATAATGAAACAACGCTGCGTTTAGCCGGACGGGTACCGTTTGTACGAGCCTCTTCTTTCGCGTTCTTTACAGAAGACAGCCTTTTGCAACACCTGATGCACGGATTAAAATATAAAGGAAAGAAGAATATCGGGACCTACCTGGGCACGCAACTTGCTCAATCACTTAACACAACAGACTGGTTATCAGACATTAATGTCATTATCCCGGTACCGCTCCACCCCTCTAAAGAGGCATTGAGGGGTTTTAATCAAAGTACCGTTATCGCCAAAGCAATCGGCAAGTCCACCGGCATCCCGATATCTGACCAAATACTAATACGAACCCGCGAAACGGACAGCCAGACCAAAAAGACACGTAGCGAAAGAACTGCTAATATGCAGGGGGCATTCAGTCTTTCAGAAGCAACCTCCCTAAACGGAAAGCATATCCTTTTGCTGGACGATGTACTCACTACCGGTGCCACTATCGAAGCGTGTGCAGCAGCATTTTCGGCTATTCCTGACCTAAAAATAAGCGTCGTAACCATTGGAATTGCAGTATCTTAACACTTATATTTGCAGTAAAATTAATCGTGGTATTTGTTTTTATAGTTATTTCACTATACCTTAATACCCGATTATCTAAATCAAAAACTGAATCATTGAATTTTTTAACAAGAATGATTATGAAGAAACACGTATTAACGGCATCATTTCTGCTGTCGGCAATGGCGTCATTTGCTGGTGGGTACCAACTCAACCTGCAGGGATTGCGGCAGTTGGCAATGGGTGGTTCGGGAACGGCCTGGCCATGGGATGCTTCTACTATATTTTATAACCCGGGCGGGCTTGCCCGCCTGCATGGCATTCAGATTTATGGTAGCGCGTCTTTTGTGATGCCTGTTACTGCCTACGGGAACAGAGATAACTCCGGTACAACACCGGCAAGTTTCCAGACAACTCGCCAAACGTTCACCCCCTTTAACTTTTACGTGGGTGGCCGTATTCAGGAATATAGCCGTTTTGCGGTAGGTCTTGGCATCTATACACCATTTGGTACGGGTGTTAGTTGGGATGACAACTGGATAGGTAAATACATCGTTCAGTCTATTGACCTTAAAACAGTATTCTTTCAACCGACTATCAGCTTCAGAGCAAGCGAAGCTCTTTCTTTCGGAGGTGGATTTGTATTCGGAACGGGAACAGTTGATTTCCGTCGCGCAATGCCGATACATGGTTCGTTGGGAGCCGATAATGATGACGGACAAGCGCACCTACGTGGAAACGGTACCGGTGTTGGCTTCAACCTTGGCGTTAACTTCCGTGCAAGACACAATCTTCAGTTCGGACTGACTTACCGCTCGCAGGTAAACATGGATGTTGACGGCGGATCTGCAACATTCAATGTACCGGCTTCGCTCACAGACTCATTTCCGAATACCACTTTCCGCTCTCGTTTGCCACTGCCACAAGTTGCATCTGTAGGAATGGGCTGGCGTTTAGGCGATGTCACATTGCAGCTTGACCTAAATTACACAGGATGGAATTCTTATGACTCACTTCGTTTCGACTTCAAACAAACTACCTCTACGCTCGATAACATTCGCGCTCCGAGAAAATATCGCAACACACTGACTACCCGCTTTGGTCTTAATTATAAAATCAGCAGATCAGTAGCATTGATGTGCGGTGGCGCTTACGACCCAACGCCTGTTACAAATGGCTACGTATCGCCTGATTTGCCTGATGCTGACAGAATAGTACTTTCTTGTGGTATTAGCGTTAAGCCGCTTCGCGGGCTTACTGTAATGGCAGCTTTGGAATCAATTAATGCAGTTAAGCGCACAGGAACTTACGATTTCGCAGGCTTCAGCGGCGTATATAAAACCGGCGTTGTTAACCCCGGAGTAGGTTTGTACTATTATTTCTAAAAGACAGAATAAAACGAGAATGATGAAAAAGATATATACCATTGGCGCGTTGGCAATTGCATTTGCATCTTGTACGCCCAATGCTAAAATAACACCACCCATATCTTCGGGCAACGCCACCTTTACCAATTATATGGCTATCGGTTGCTCCTATACTGCCGGTTTTGCCGACAATAGCCTTACGGTATCGGGTCAGCTTAATTCTTATCCTCAAAGGCTGTTTGAACAATTCGAGATTATCTCGGATAACAAACGCGCTGTAGGTCCATTCATCCAACCACTGGTAACGGGCGACAATGGTTATCCGAACCCGAAACTTGTGTTGAGCACCAAAACATACTGTGACGGGACAATGAAACTGGCGCCATCACCTACCACTGTTCCCTTAGACTCTAATGGCAGCTGGCAATATATCAGCCCGGTAAACAACGGACAGGTAAACAATATTTCTATTCCCTATATCCGTGTTGCTGACTACCGTGTTTCCGGCTATGCCGCTAACATTAATCACTACGGCAATAGATTCTATTATGACCCGGCAGCTCGCCCGATGGATGAGCTGTATTCTCGTGTATTTAACCTACACCCTACATTCTTTACCATTTGGCTGGGCATGTATGATATATTCGGGTATGCAGCAGCAGGTGGCCAGGGCGACGGTACAGGTCTTGCAACTCCGGTTTCGCTGAACTACTACAACCCACAGGACATTACACCGACAGCCGTATTTACAGACATATACGACAGTATAGTCAATGCTGCTGCAAGTGTTTCCGGTAGTGGTGCATTGCTCAACATTCCGGATATTTCGGCTTTACCTTACTTCACAGCCATCCCTGCAAACGGATTGTACCTGACACGAAAAGGTCAGGCAGATACGCTTCAGGCGCTTTATGCAAACTCCAAATTCGATAAGGTATTCCAGGAAGGCTACAACTACTTTATTATAAGAGATCACAACGATCAGGTAAGGCAAGCTGTTCCGGGTGAGTTAATACTTATGTCTATTCCGATAGACTCTATCAAATGTGCAGGATGGGGTAGTACTACACCTATACCAAGAGAGTATGTACTGACAACCGGTGAATTACAGAACATAAGAAATACGGTAAACAGCTTTAATGCATACATTAAACAGCAATGTACGCTTCGTCAACTGGCATACGTAGATATGAATGCCTTTATGGAATCGCTATCATCAGGTATATCCTACAATGGCATAGATTACACAGCAGAGTTTGTTTCGGGTGGTGCGTTCTCTCTTGATGGCGTTCACTTCAATGCTCGTGGTAATGCGTTGGTTGCCAACCACATCATCAATACCATTAATGATTATTACAAATCTTCTATTCCAAGAACAGACGCAAACAGATACCCGGGTATTAAATATCCGTAAACGTCAGTTCCTAGATGATATTACAAAAAAGCTCTGCAATCGCAGGGCTTTTTTGTTGGTGGCAATATTTCACGTTTTCAAAACACCTTACCCGACGTCGCATTGTGTAGCTTTGCACCTAAAACAGGCTGTTGACGTATTTAGAGTCATATAAACGACTGAACAAAATATTTCGGAACGAGAGTTTCGAGCCGTTGTTAAGTTGGGGTATACGTATGGCATTAGCAGGGACCGTACCGGTAATCTGGGGCATTGTTACCAATCACTTGTCTGACGCGGTATGGATAGCGCTGACAGCTGAGGGTGTTTCCTGGCTGGAGCTAAAGGGTTCTTTCTCGTGGCGTTTTCGCTCTTTACTGGCAGCCGCCGTATTGGCCGTACTGGCTGCAATAACAGGCTCAGTTACCGGCAGCAATCTGGTGCTTGGGTGCATGGCCATGTTTGTAATAGGCTTTATAGCTACACTGCTAAAAAGCATCGGAGACCGGGCGAGCGGATTGGCAATCGTACTCTACCTTCTTTTTATTATCTGCAATGCCTACCCTGTTGATACATTTGCCGCGGTAAAGCACCGAACGCTGCTTATAGCTATCGGGGCGCTCTGGCCGCTAGTAGCGGGTCTGGCCGTTTCGGGAACGATGCCGGTGCAGGAACCGTTTCGGCGACAAATTGCGCTGATATGGCGTTCTGTATCTGCCCTTACGGAGGCGGTTTCAAAAATTGACACGCGTGCCGGCTTTTCCGAAATGCTTGCAGAAGTTTATAACAGAGAACGAGCGGTGCGTACCGCCATCAACAATTCGTATGAGTTTCATGGCGAGATGACGCATCAAGCAAATCAGAATGACAATCGAAAATATCAACTAACACTCCTTCGAAAAACTGCTGCGCTTGTTGCGGTAAATGTCATTGCGATGGGTGATGAGATGGAACACCTTTCCATCCACGAACAGGACAAAACGCTACAGCTGAAAATCGAGACAATGTTTGGCGCATTGAAATCGGCTACAAGCCGTATGACCATATTTGTTATGGTGATGAAGCCGGAAGACAGGATGCTCACCATATCGCAAATCAACCGGCTGCGCAAACTCACGACTATCATTAAAGAGTACCAGCTCCCAGAGGATAAGCGCGAGGCTGCCGCGCTAGCGAGAATCATACAACTCATAGAGCGTACTATAAGGTTGCTGGATAATGCCATTCTGAGGATAGAACAAATGGGCAATGATACACCGGTGTTTAAGTCTTATTCGCTAATCAAAACCTCGTTCGTACTAAAGCCTAAATACCTGATACGCAACATACGGGTGCTTTTTAATATCAATACGTTCACTTTCCGCTATGCGCTACGTTCCGCCATTGCAGCTACGGCTGCTCTATTTGTGTCTAAGTGGTTCGATATAGATCATGGCTTCTGGTTGCCTTTCAGCCTGATGATTGTTATTCAGCCCTACTTTGGAGCCACTTTCAAGAAAGCGGTACAGCGCATTGCCGGCACATTGCTCGGTGTGATAGGAGGTAGTGCTTTGCTCTATCTACCCGAACGGTGGTACGTGCAAGACAGTATCCTATTTGTGACGTTCATTCTCATGGTGTACTACGTCCGCAAGAACTACACCATATCTGCGTTCTTCATCACGCTAAACCTCCTGTTGCTCCTTAACATAGAATCGGATTACAGGGATGGCATCATGGCTACGAGAGTAATCTGTACTGTAGGAGGTTCGCTACTGGCTATCGCTTCGGGTTGGTTGGTGCTACCTACCTGGGACGAAAAGTGGCTGCCCCGGCACATGGTAAATGCTGTTGCGGCAAACTACGCCTATTTCACAGGGACATTCTGCTCCCCCGAAACCAGCGATTGGACCAAACTTAAAAGACAAGCAGAGTCAGACAACAGCAACGCATTTGACTCCTTCAACCGATACCTGCAAGAGCCGGGTAAAGCCAAGACAGAAGCATGGTACGGACTCATAAACACCAATGTGCGCATATCCCGTAACCTCAATAACATACATGTAGAGCAAGAGGAAAAAGAGATTGCAGACACGCTACCTCCAACGGATGAGCAAATGGGAAGGCTATGGGAGTGTCTGGAGCTGTTCAATACCGTTATGGGGTATATGCATCACCTGCGCCCCGGCTACCGCTATACTGCTGTTACCGCCGACAAGCTGGCAAACTGCAACTTCGCACTTAATGAAGTCCAACAATTATCGCTTGAAAAAATTATCCTCGACCTTAAAACAATGCTTGTCGATTTCGAGAAAAAGGAACAACCGATACGGGTGAAAGCGAAGGTGGGTTAGGGTTTGGGGAATATCGCCAGCGATTCAAAAGTTGAACCATTATGTAACAGATGCAGACGACAACACCATAAGCAGAAACACGGGGGTCTTTATTTGCACATTATTCCTTTTGGGGTACTTTACGTTTTGTCAATGGCAATTGATAAGAAAATGCGACACCGTAGTTATAGTAAGTGAGGCGAGACGTGGGACCTTCGGCCTTATTGAGGTTTGTAAATATTTTCTGAAAATAGGCTCTTGTTGAAAAACCCTTTTTAAATTCATATCCGACATTTACTCCGGCACCTGCACTGAAGCGCTTCCAACTACTCACAGGTTTGCCTATTTGTATTTTACCCTTTCTTGTTCCCCATAAATAATCAGTTATTTCAAATTTCCCACCGACATTTACTGCCAAATACGGACCAGCACTAAAGAAAATATGATTACCATTCTTCTGTTGTGTTTTATAAGTAACGTATACAGGAACTTCAATAACATGCAAATGGAAGGACTCTTTATATCCCTCATGGGTACTTTCCCATTTGTAACTATTGCTACTAAAAATGACGGCGGGTTGTAAATGCCAATGAACATCAAACGGAACATTGAAAAGTGCACCTGCTCGGGGGTCAATAACCAGCTTGTCGTCTTTGATAGGCCTGGCACCTTGGTGGAACACAGTAATGTTCAAGCCTGCTACAGGCCCAACGGACACCTGAGCATCAACACCGGCAGACACAAGAATCGCAAATACTAAAAGAGGGAAAGTGGCTTTCATAAGATTTCATTTGCCGCAAAAATACCTTTATCCCTTCATTATAGCTATGTTGTGTCCATATTAATTACACTACTCGTCGCCGTTGGTAATGGCGATGCCATGAATAGGCGTTTGGAACCCATTGCTCACGCCAATTGCATGGCACAGTTTTTGTCAGATAATTAATATGAAAATTTATCCCACTGGCGCGAGTTTGCCGCTTAGCATCGAGCGTGTGCGAACTCGCGCCAGTTGGGTTGCATATGACAGCGTATGTAAACTTTGTAAGAATCCGTCTATACCCCCTTACTACTACACTAGCCAATCCTGTCTTTGGGGTTGCGACTTGTATGAAAAACAGCGTACACAACTACTGTTTTCTCAATTATTCTAAACACAATCACATAGGGGAACTTCCTAAGTACTATGTGACGATAGCTATCGTTTCTCTTGCCGTATGCTGTTGGGTTATTTGATATTTTATGGTATTTGTCTTCAAGTTCATTAATGAATCTCTCGCCTAGACCCTGCTTTTGCTGCTCATACCAGTAGTAGGCTTCTTGCTGCATCAGTACAGCTCTCGACTTAATAATAAGCTGATACATTACATAGCTTTTTTGCCCCTTAGTATTTCTTTAGTTTCCTCCCAACTGTAAGATTTTGATTTGCCAGCTATGTGCAAAGCATGTTCTTCGTCTAGGATTTGAAGCTGTTCTTTCGTGAGTGAAAAGCTTGCACTTTCCTCTATTTCGTCTTGTAGCAATGTGTACAATGCTTTGACCTTCTTGTCGTCTACATCATCCACATAATTCTTTATTTTTTCCCTGATAGCAGCTACAGTCATAGGACAGCTTATTTATTGTTCAAAGATACGAATAATGCAGCATATATAAGTATTGCGTATTTTGTGTTGTTGGTCAGGAAGGCCAACAACGGCGGAAAATGAGTTAGCGGTAGAGCGATGTTTATTTGCATTTCAAACGCTATGCCGTTGCATACTTTCTGAAAGCATAATATTGGCGCGAGATTCCTGATACTAAACGCTAATCCTACTCGTTCTCAATATAGTCTGAGAGAATGAACATGTCTATTTTTATCGGCGAGACAACGTCCTCATCTTTTACTGTTTCCTGTTCAGAATCAAGTCTGTAACATTTTTTCTGCAATTTATTTAGGTAAAGTGTCGCATCTTTAAACTCAAAATTGAAAGTTCTTTCATAAAAATAGTTTCCACCTCCCCAGCTTACTGATAGCTTAAGCCCATTGTTGATAGTTTGTATTTTGTTTACTGAAAAATTCTTTACATCATTATCGGCCACTGGCAGTAAAATATCCGCCACAACCCTTCCGTATTTAATCAACCGAATTTTGTCACCAAAGCCATCTACAAAATTTAAATGAAAGACTTTATAACCATTCTCTATATCCAACACCTGTAAAGTGTCTACATTTTTCTGACCTTCAATTGCACTAGCGTTTTCTGATTTTATGTTACTCGATTGACCAATGCTGGATGTCGAGTAAAATAAATATGCAATGATAAAAACCTCCTTTGGGGCTAAGCGCATTATCTCCTTGATTTAATGATAAGCTAATATATTAAATTGACTTTTCGCCGTACCACTAGCCCTAGTTTGCCGCAGGCATCGTGCACTAGCAAACGCGTGACATCAACAGTCTAACAAGTTGCAAACGGAAATACAGCGCTCCCTCCGTCCCTAATTCCTCAATGGCTTTCCGGTTTGTATGATGCTCTGCAAACGCTCGAGTGTTTTCTTTTGGCCACATAGGCTTAGGAACGCCTCACGCTCTATATCCAGCAAGTATTGTTCTGTAACCATTGTCGCTTGTGAGAGGTCGCCGCCACACATGACCCATGCCAGCTTTTCAGCGATGTGTTTATCGTAGTCAGAGATGTAGTTGCCGCGCCACATACCATGTATGCCGGACATCAAACCTCCCAAACCACCGCGCCCCTGCACCTTAATGTCGGTACGTGGTGCGGGCTGTGTGTAGCCACTCTCCCATAGCGATAGCACTTTACGCTTGGCATCTGCTATGCGCCTGTCGGGGTTGATGGATATACTATCATACCCTTTGCGTAGTATAAAGTTGTCATACGCCTCGTGTGCCGATGTAGATACCTTGGCAGTGCCTACATTGATAAACAGCTGTTGCAGGTAGTTCACTTCTATGTCCTCCTTTATGTTGCGGTCACTAGCTCTCAATGCCATTTCCTTGGTGCCACCGCCACCGGGTATCAGTCCCACTCCTACCTCTACCAATCCTATATAACTCTCTGCTGCTGCCTGTACGGCGTCGGCATGCAAGCACATCTCGCAGCCACCACCGAGGGTGAGTCCATGAGGTGCAACTACCACCGGTACGCTGCTGTAGCGCATACGCATGGTTGCTCCCTGAAACATGCGGATAGCCATATCCAGCTCATCATACTCCTGCTCTACGGCATACATAAATATCAACCCCACGTTAGCACCTGCACTGAAGTTGGCACCGCTGTTGGCTATCACCAATCCTTTATAGCTTTTCTCCGCTATCGCTACGGACTTCTGTACCGCATCCAGCACTTCGCCGCCTATGGTGTTCATCTTGGTATCCCAGCTCAGGCAAACCACTCCATCTCCTATATCACGAAGTTTGCAAGCACTGTTGCTCCAAACTATTTTATCGTCCAGTTGCTCCGGGAAAATAAACGAACCTGCACCCGGTATTGCTTTGTACGACTTTGACGGAATATCGTAATACTTTCGTACGCCATTTTCTGTTTTGTAGAAAGAGGTGATGCCACTATCCAGCATCTCCTGAACCCACGATGCATACTTGATGCCTGCAGTTGTCATTTGCTCAGCTACCTCTTTTACGCCAAGCGCATCCCAGCTTTCGAAAGCACCTATCTCCCAGCCGAAACCCGCCTTCAGCGCATCATCTATTTTGTATAGTTCATCTGCTATCTCCGGAATCCGGTTGGAGCTGTATGCAAACAACAGATAGTGAAACTGCCTGTAAAACTCTCCCGCCTTATCAGTGCCCTTGCACAACACCCGCAATCGTTTTGGGAGGCTGTCCACCTGTTTGGCGGAATCTATGGTCGCAAACTTTGCCCTTACCTTGGGCGCATATTCCATTGTCTCCGGGTTCAGCGTGAGTATCTGCGTTACGGGAGCAGCACCCGGCATGTCGCCCGGTACTTTTGTTTTCTTATAAAAGCCTTGCCCTGTTTTGTCGCCGAGCCACTTGTTGGCAATCATAGTCTCCACAAAATCCGGCAACTCAAATATTTCCTTTGCTTCGTCGTTCGGTACGTTGGGGGGTAGGTTTTTCGCTACATGCACTAGTGTATCTAACCCTATCACATCTCCCGTCCGGAAGGTTGCCGACTTAGGCCTACCCATGACAGGACCTGTGAGCGAGTCTACCTCATCAATAGTCAGCCCCAGAGATTGCATAGTCTTGAAGACCGCCATAAACCCGAATACACCTACCCTGTTGGCAATAAACGCCGGCGTGTCTTTGCAGAGAACCGTCGTCTTTCCGAGGAAACGACTACCGTAGTCCATCAGGAAGTCCAGTACCTCTTGCTTGGTATCCGGTCCGGGTATTATCTCTAACAAACGCAGATAGCGGGGCGGATTGAAAAAATGCGAACCGCAAAAGTGCCGGCGGAAGTCTTCGCTGCGTCCCTCTGTCATCAGGTGTATGGGTATGCCCGAGGTATTGGTAGTTATCAGCGTACCGGGTTTGCGGTATTGTTCCACCTTTTCAAACAACTGCTGCTTGATGTCCAGCCGCTCTATCACTACTTCTACTATCCAGTCGCAGTCGCTTATTTTGGGAAGATCGTCGTCTATGTTACCCGTAGTGATAAGCGCCGCAACTGACTTAGTATATACTGCCGATGGCTTACTCTTCAGTGTTGCCTGAAGGTCGTCATTAACTATGCGGTTCCGAACAACTTTATCGGTAAGAGTAAGGCCCTTTGCCTCCTCCTTATCTGTCAGCTGTGCCGGTACTATGTCCAGCAACAAAACCTGCACACCTATACCTGCAAAATGGCACGCAATCCGCGACCCCATGACACCACTACCTATTACCGCTACCTTACGAATACTCCTGTTCATAACACTATCTGTTTATAATCTGAAAGTTACGGCATTATCGGCATTACCTACATGACCAACACCTGCAAAGCACAAGTTTTAGCACTTTAATAATTCGCAATCAGTTTAGCTCTATTTACTCCGGCCGCAAACCAGTTAGACTGTTTTGTCACGAGTTGGCACACGCACAAAGCCTTGCTGCAAACCTGCGCCAGAGACCGGAAGCCACCCATAAAAATTGCGCATTTTTCTAAGGGTTTTTCTATTTTTTCTAAATCAATAATAATCAATCAGTTACGTAAAAATGCCCTATAAAATTGCGCATTTTTTGCGCAATTGTTACCATTCTTACCCAATGCAACGTCCTGAAATAAGTTTACAGTATGACAGGGTTAGCGTAGGGTTATAGTCATTATAAATACCATGCCGACACAGTATAAACCCCACAAAAAGTGAGCCAAAAAATGAATTTACTTCGTTAGATATCCACATTTTAGGGATGGGTGGCTTCGCCAGTCGAAAAGTCTGGTAATGAGGTAGACACGAGCGGGAAATGACCATGCGTCAAACGGACGCTATGCCAAGCATATTTTAAATTGTCAGTAAATTGCTGTCAGATTCAATTCAGAGAGTGCGATGCAAGGAACAATTACTGTGGAAAATGCGTTAAGGCGGGCCGATAAGATGTTAAAGTATCCCTTCTTGTTAATCTTTTTAGGCCTTTTTGTTGCAAGTCCTATTATTGCCGTAAACATTGGCGTTAAAGTATATTGGGGTATGCTCGCCGGTTTTGTCTTTGGTGGTTTTTTCGGATTTCTATATTCAGCCTATATGACTACCAAATGGCGCATCTGGGCTTTTGGCAATGTGACAGATATACATGAGTTGAAGCGTGCAGCGATAATAGAAAAATATATTCCAAAAGCTGGTTCCTGGCTGGAAAAAATTGAAATAAGAACTGCATCCGACAAGGAGGCATTATCGCAGATTGAGGAAAGATTCAATGAGCAATATATCTTTTCCGATGACCTAACCATACCAGATGAAACGCAAATTTATTATTCAATAACCATACGGACATTCCTGGTAATTGTCTGTTTTTTAGGAGTAGCTCTCATAATATATAGCGCCATCTACTTTGAAGAAATGCTAATATCCTTAATGGCTTTACTTCCCATCGGGCTGGCTATTTATTACTACAATAAATTATCAGATAACAACCCCCAAATAGTATTGAATTCCGAAGGCATTGAGACATCCTCGTCAGGGTTCAAAAGCTGGAAAGAAATAAGGGGTGAAAAGGCGGAGCTTCAGGGTCTGGGAAAGCATAGCAGATACTATTTAGTTTACCAGTTTAATGGTGGCGACGAGCGCTATGAACTAGAGCACCTTGACATAACGCCCAGAAAGCTAAATCATTTGATGACAGTTTATCGGAATCGTTTTCAAAACAAGCAGTAAGCTTTGTCGAAGCGTCGTTTGTAAGCCAATTGTGCCTTGTTATACCTATTTATGGCACATCAGTAATAAATTTTGAAATCAATTGAACGCCGTTAATGACGGCAACAATTCAGCAGGTTCACTCGACCCATAATATGTCTATAAAAAACGAGATTAGAGACCAAAGGTTACAAACGGATACGAGCGTAAGTATTATCACCGGAACTCGTTATGCGCTCTTTTATATTTTCGGATTCGATTGATGCCTGTAACCAGACTATTAATAGCCATCCAGAAGAATAGGTATCCCACTCCGCTTGCAGGTCTACCATCGGAATTTGTGTGCCTGTAAAGTAAAATTACTCCAAGCAATAAGCAGCCCGCACACAACACGAAATATCCGACAATTGCTGTCTTGGGACCAACAAGGGTCACTTCGGGTTTAGATGTGCTCATTTCTCTTTGTTTAGGTTATCAGTCAATAAAGGGCTGTCATCCCATTCCGGAAGACAGCAATACTAAGATAATAAAAACCCATCACGTGTACAAGCCCCTACAATTTAAATATTATCTACCCTCTGTTGTGCCTCCGGGACATTAGTTTCAACCCCCTTCTTATACACCAGATTACTAACCGGATAACCTTCGAGATAGCCGTCCGGAAGCGGTTGCATGAGTTCAACTATTTGTTCTTGAGTCAGGCTGCCTAACCACTTTGACCTGTTCTCAGGTGTGATGATTAGCGGCATTCTTTGCCCATCGTTGTGAATTTTTCCCAGAAGTGTGTTGGGCGGTGTAGTTATTACGCTGAAGGTCTTTATAACTTCAACTGTATCCTGATTTACCCAATTGGCGTAAACACAGCCTAATGTAAATGGCTCCCCATTCATGGCTCTTATATAGTAGGGTATGGTTTTCTTGGGTGCAGGATGATTGGGTTCGTAAAAACCATTCACCCAAAGAAGTCCTCTGGTTTTACCGATATAACTTTTGAATGAAAATTTAGAAAAGATATCCTCGCTCCGTGCGTTAAGGGTGTTGGCATACTTCCAGGCATCCGCATCTGACTTGACTAAAAAAGGGAGCAATTTCCACTGCGCCAACTCTATCGAAGCCGGATCTTCGGACGACGTAAAAGGCAAAAGAGGCCGTGTAAAGCCGTCGACATGAAAGAACTCATCAATGTCACCCAATTTAATGAGTGCACCTTGATCAACTTCCTGCTTGTCGAAGTATCCTTTCAGCTGGTCACTACCGGGAGTTGAAACTTTGTAACACATATTGTCGCCTATTAGATTGAAAACGTCTTTACAACTACTCAGGGGTCGCTGCCTCTTATATACAAATATATGCAAGCCGCGCAACTCGGGCGATACGCAAGTACGGTAGTACAAAACGTATCGATTTCACTTGCCGGAGGCGTCAAAACCCTGGGGTCTTCCGCACGGCGGAATTAATGTCCACAACATGGAATAAATTTACTTTTGCCAAAACACAATTAATTGATTATCAATTAATTACAATACTGGCACGTCGTTGGTATTATACTAAGCAAATAACGAAATCGAAAACTTAAACAAATAAAAACCAAACAAAATGAAAAACATCTTCAAGTCAATCGCAATCGCAGTAACAGTATTAGGTTTCTCAAACGTTTCTTTCGCTCAGGCTACAGCAACTGCTTCTGCCTCTGCTAACATCATCACTCCAATCTCCATTGCAAAAACAGTTGACATGAACTTCGGTAATGTTGCCGTTTCTGCTACAATAGCAGGTACTGCTGTTCTGGCTCCTGCAGGTACTCGTACTACAGGTGGTGCAGGTGGTGTAACACTTCCAGCAACTACAGGAACTGTTTCTGCTGCCAGCTTTGATGTAGCAGGACAAGCAAGCTATACATATGCAATCACTTTACCATCTTCTACTACAATCACTGATGGTGCATCTCATACAATGACTGTTGATAACTTCACAAGTGTTCCGGCTACTACCGGTACATTGAGTGGTTCAGGTACACAAACACTGAATGTAGGTGCTACGCTTAACGTATCTGCCGGTCAGGCTTCAGGAACTTACACCAATGCAACTGGTGTTCCGGTAACAGTTAACTATAACTAATAATCACTATGATAAACCATAAAGCCGCATAATGATAAACAGGCTATAACTCGTTTTTCATTCCCTATCAAAACGCCCCCGGTCCCGGGGGCGTTTTTGTGTGGTTAACGTCCTGTCATTTTTACCTAACTTTACTTTGTTGCAGCAACAATTACATATATGGAAACTCCATTAGCATATCGCCAACTCAAAAGCTATTACAAAGCTCTAATGCCAACGCTCACTGAAGCTGAATGGCAACTGTGTGAAGGACAACTTCGGGTGCGAACGCTTAAGAAAGGAACTATGTTGCAACAACAGGGTACTGTTTGCAATTACGTTTCGTTTGTGAATTACGGTCTGGTGCGGACATACTATCTATCGGATGGGAAGGAAAAAATTACTGAATTTTTCAAAGAAGGCGAATATACCTGCGATTACCGGAGCTTTCTAACACGAGAACCATCTATTTCTCTTATTCAGGTATTGGAGGATACTGAAGTAGTGGAAACACCGTATGACGGCTTACAAATGCTTTACCGGGAAATACCTGCCGCAAACATTCTCGGTCGGCTGATTGCTGAAAAACTGTTTATTGATGTATGCACCCGCTCAGAAGTGCAAGCCAACGACAGCATTGAACAGCAATATCAAAGCCTTATCAATAACAGGTCCTGGCTGATACAGCGAGTACCGCAATACATGATTGCATCCTACCTCGGCGTTACACCCGAAGCTCTCAGCCGCATAAAAGCGCGTGTCAATAAAAGGCCATTGCAATCTGCGCTAGTATATTGATTCGGATCAAGAAATTTCTGGCTTTTAATTTTATTGATTCAGGTCAATGGATTTTTGTTTCATTGTATGGATTTTTGTCTTATCAAACCATACGAATATGACACGTCTGATACTACTTGTTGCACTACTCATAAATACTATCGGGTCAAACGCCCAACAACAGACACAAACCATTTCCGGTTATGTATATGACGACGCATCGCGCGCGCCACTTACGGGGGTTGTTGTTACTGTAATGAACACCACTCCGCAAAAAGGAGCTGTAACAGATGCAGATGGCCGATTCCGAATAGATAGTGTGCCAATCGGCAGACAAACCGTGGTAGTATCTTACATGTCTTATGAAAATAAGGTGCTCAGCAATCTGGTGGTAACCGCAGGTAAGGAGGTATCATTAGACATTGCCATGCAAGAGGCCGTACATAGCCTGAAAGAGGTAACAGTTAGTTACGACCGGAGTCAGGACAAGAACCGCACAATCAATGACATGGCACTTATCAGTGCACGTTCGTTCAATGTAGATGAAACCAAACGATACGCAGGTTCCCTCGGTGACCCATCGCGCATGGCCGCCAATTTTGCGGGTATAGTGGCAGGCAATGACAGCCGGAACGATATAGTGGTACGTGGCAACTCGCCCAATGGTATGCTGTGGCAGGTAGAAGGATTGAATGCACCTAACCCCAACCACTTCGGGACAGTAAACAGTACAGGCGGGCCGGTGAGTATGCTGAATAACAACAACATTGCCAAGTCCGACTTCCTGACGGGTGCGTTCCCGGCACAATACGGCAATGCCCTGGCAGGGGCTTTCGATATACGACTGCGCAACGGGAACAGAGATAAAGCAGAGTATGTTGGTCAAATCGGCTTTAACGGATTTGAAGGCGGTGCAGAAGGGCCGATCGGCAAGAACAAAAAGACGTCTTACCTTATCAACTACCGCTATAGTACATTGGGTGTATTCAAGGCTTTGGGGCTTAACCTGGGTGCCGGCACAGCGGTACCCATCTACCAGGATGTTAACTACAAGCTGATGTCGGATCTGAGTAAAAAAAGTAAGCTTACTGTATTCGGAATTGCCGGTAACAGTCGCGTTAATTTCCTGGGCGCAGACATAGACACTACCAAACCAGACCTGTACGGTGGCAACCCGTTTGAAGACCAGCGAGCCAACTTCGCAACTACCATCACAGGAGCGTCGTATGAGTACCAATTGTCAGAGAAATCATCTACCAAACTGATAGTCGGCTATTCAACCACAAAACAACGCTACACCAATGACTCAATCAGTCAGGTCGACAACTCAACTTATCCCAGTCAGGATGCCGACTTCAGAACGGGCAAGCTGTCTGTACAATGGATATACCGCCACAAGTTCAATGCTAAAAACAACATACAAGCAGGGCTGACCTATGAAAACATCAGCTACGACCTTTCGTTTAAACGCTTGTTCCCGCAGCAACCTACACGGGTATATTCTGATGAACAGGGAAACATGAATCTGGAACAGGGGTATATGCAATGGAAGCACCGGTTCAATAACGACCTCTCATTTGTAGGAGGTATGCACTTGCAGTACCTGGACCTCAATGGCAGTTTTGCAGCTGAGCCACGTGCTGCTCTCCGATACAGACTCAACAACAAAAACTCAGTAAGTATTGGTTATGGACTGCACAGTCAGGCGCAAAACGTGTATAACTACTTTGTACAGACACCGACGGCAATGGGGAGCATACGCACCAATGAAAACTTAGGCTTTACCCGCAGCAATCATTTCATCGCCTCCTACGACCTGAACATATCCCGCAATCTGCGAGTGAAAGCAGAAGGCTATTATCAGGCGATAAGTAATGTACCAGTAGAATCAAGAGCATCGTCCTATTCTGTATTGAACTCCGGGGCGCGCTTTGAATTAGACAATGAAGACAGCCTGGTCAATAACGGAACCGGCACTAACTACGGGGCCGAAGTAACAATAGAACACTTCCTGAGTAAGGGTTTTTACTTTCTGATTACCGGGTCGCTAATCAACTCCCGTTACACCGGCAGCGATGGCGTAGAACGCAATACAGCTTTTAATACCGGCCATGTACTGAATGTACTTGCCGGCAAGGAGTTTAAGGTTGGGAAGAAGGGAAGTGTGCTTGCACTCAACATTAGAGTATCAACAATAGGCGGCAGATACCTGACACCTATAGACCCTGTGGCATCGCAGGCTGTGGGAGATGCCGTGTTCAACACTACAAAGGCCTATTCTGTAAAGCAACCCGACTACTTCCGTACCGACTTCAGGATAGCCTATAGAAAGGAATTTAAGAAAAGCACGATGGAATTCTCACTGGACCTGCAAAACATAACAAACCATAAAAACGTTTTCAACCAGACTTACGACTCCCGTACCAACCGCATCGTATACAACTACCAGCAAGGCTTCTTCCCCGTGCCATTGTTCCGGTACACTTTTTAGAGCAACGTTAGTACTTCCTGGGCTTCGGTGCTCCCGTCCCCTTTATCCTATCGGAGTAGATACAGGCGGAAATTGAGTGAGAGCAGTTTGTCCGATATTACTATATATTTGTAATTAGGTTTCTTCAGATATACCTTTATTACAAAACACCTCATTTGAAAAATAGCAGGCACCTGCCCTTCTGGTTATTTACTGCTGGTTGTATTCTATGCCTTACCCTTTCGGTATTGATTCAGGATGGCATGTTTATGGACGCTGTTCTCTACTCCAGTGTTGCCCACAATCAGAGTATTGGTGTTGGCACATTCTGGTTTCCCCAGTATAGTACACTCAATATTGCGCAGTTACCCTCCTTTCATGAACAGCCACCATTGATGTTTGGAATTGTTTCGCTGTTCTATCGGGTGTTGGGTGACAGTCTTTATGTAGAGCGACTATATACGTTCCTCATGTTGTGCATTACTATGTGGCTGATGGCTGCTCTTTGGCGGAACCTATATAATGACAAACCTGTCTTGAAGAAGTACGTATGGGTATCGTTTGTTTTATGGATTTCGATACCGTGTGTCTATTGGGCATACAGTAACAATATGTGTGAAAACACGATGGGGATATTTGCGCTCGGCTCAGTATTGATAAGCTACACGACCCTGAAACGGGGTGATGACCGAACGGCAAACTGGTTGTTATCGGGATTATTTATATTTCTGGCAACTTTTACAAAGGGTTTTCCGGCCTTTTTTCCGGTATGTGTTCCGCTTCTATATTTTCTTATCGTCAAAACCGGTAAGCTTTCCAGGGCAATCCGCAGTTCTTTTATCCTTGTAGCGGTACCTCTGCTTATTTATGCAATATTGTTCAGTATACCGGTAAGCAGAGAAAGTCTGTCCATCTATCTGTTCAAGCGGGCCTTCCATAGAATTGGCAATGACCCGACGGTAGAATATCGTCTGGATATACTGTATCGAATTTTTTGTCAGCTCATTCCACCACTGGTGATTATGCTGCTGCTGTATGTAGCGGCACGCAAGCAAAAAACAGAACATAAAATGCGGTGGTCAGACAGGCAAGCGTGGTTTTTTATTTCGGTCGGACTTTCGGCATCTGCACCGTTGGTCCTGACGCTGGTACAGAAGGATATCTACCTTATTCCATCATTTCCGTATTTCGCCATAGGGATGGCAGCAATGGTGTTGCCAGCAATAGTGCAATGGGTGGAAGCAATAAATCTCAAAAGGAACACCTACAAAGCGTTGCTGGTTGTGAATGTTGTCTTCTTTGTAAGCTCTTTATTTTTTCTTGGTTGCCGGTATGGAGGGGTACACAGGGAGCAGGATACTATACACGATGTGAGGGTGTTGGGAACGGTAGTTCCGAAGTTTGCAACCATGACTGTCCCCCGACAAATGTATAACGAGTATGATTTTGTGTTACATGGTTTCCTGATGCGCTATGATAATATCAGTATCAGTCCGTATGAACTGTATGACTACTTCCTGATTGAAAAAAACATGGTTGATACTATACCCGAAAATTATACAAAGCTTGCACTGCCAACAAAGAAATTCGACCTCTATAAAAGAGGTGACGGCACACGAGGGGGGCATTAGTTTCAGATTGGCAGGGTAGTTGCCGAAATCCAGAAAACGTGCGATAGCAAACACAAATGACACCACCCTGATATAGCACTTTGGCAAAGGTTTTTGTATATTCACAAAAAGTAGCAAGCATGAAACCCTATATTATACCCTGCATTTTTACATTTCTCCTATTATCTACCAATGCACGCGCTCAAATTATAACCACCATTGCAGGTACAGGTATATCCGGCTATAGCGGAGATGGGGGTGCTGCTACGGCTGCGCAAATTGGAAATGTATTTGCGATAGCCATTGATACCGCCGGGGATATTTTTATTGCGGGATACGGAAGTAAGAGAGTCAGAAAAGTAAGCACATCGGGGATTATTACCACTATAGCCGGAACTGGTACAATCGGACATAGCGGCGATGGCGGGCCGGCAACAGATGCGGAGCTTACTGCTATTCAAGGAATTGTCACTGACACTCATGGCAATGTATTTGTAACGGAGCAAGGAACTGTATTTAGTGGAGTCCGTAAAATTGATGCTTCCGGTACTATCAGTACTATTGCAGGCACTATTACAACCGGTTATGCCGGCGATGGTGGACCTGCCACAGGTGCTGTATTTAACCTGCCGATGGGTCTAACCGTTGATGCCTCCGGAAATATCTATGTAGCAGATGCTACGAATGGAAGAGTCAGAAAAATAAATTCTGGTGCAGGAGGTATTATTACCACAATAGCAGGCAATGGCACTTTAGGGTATAGTGGTGATGGCGGAGCAGCTACATTGGCAGCATTGTCACCCTATGATGTAGCGATAGATGCAGCAGGCAATATTTTTATTGCATGTTGGGGACCTTCTGGTAACAACTATATCCGAAAAGTAAATACCTCGGGTATTATATCAACAATTGCCGGCATCGGTACGGCTGGTTACTCAGGGGACGGTGGGCCTGCTACTGCTGCCGCATTAACTACTCGCAAGCTACATGTAGATATTGCGGGAAATATCTATTTCCCTGACTTTAGCCACCGCATTCGAAAGATTGACCCATCCGGCATTATAACCACTATAGCAGGGACAGGCATTGCAGGGTATAATGGCGATGGCTGTGCTGCTGACTCAACTCAATTAAACAGCCCTGGTGATGTGGTGCTAAATACGGTTGACGGACAACTCTATATTGCAGACAACCTCAACTACCGGATACGCAAAATATCCCCCGACAACCCGATTGTGTTCACAGGCGGAGCTATCCAATATCTGAATGTATGTAGCGAGGGAAGCATTGGAATAGATACGTTGCTTTCGGTATCAGATGCAGATATTGGTCAGGGTATTGAATGGAGTCTTTTAGCTGCTCCGTCGCATGGTGCTGCATCTGTTGCATATACTGCTACCAGTACCGGAAGTATTGTTGTACCGACCGGCTTGCTGTATAACCCTTTGTTTGGCTATTCCGGTATGGATACACTCAGGGTAGTCGCAACAGACTGCGGCAACAACAGCGACACCACCACCATTTGTGTAACAGTTGATGCGTCAACTGATGCAGGCACAATATCGGGAGCTGATACTGTATGTATAGGAACAACAGAAGGATACACCAATGCTGTTTTCGGGGGAGCATGGTCCAGCAGCAACACTGCGGTTTGCAGCATCAGCAGTACCGGTGTCGCAACAGGGGTGGCAGTGGGTTCTTCAACAATCAGCTATACTGCCACTAATAGTTGTGGCACTACTACGTCTGTCAAAGACGTTGCTGTGATTAGTGCCGATGAATGCAGTACATCTGTCAGTAATGGCGCCGCATCGCAACGTGGATTCATGCAAATCATTCCCAACCCACTTTCCGGCGGCAAGGGGACTATTTACATTGATTTACCACAACGAGAGTTAATTGCTGTCACCATTGTGGCATCCGACGGTCGGACGATACAATCGTTCAATACCTATAGCAACACCCACACGCAATTTTTGCTTGATGTACCGACGGGTTTGTATTTTATCAGAGTGGTATCGGCAAGTTATATTGCCTCGGAAAAGGTGTTAGTAAACTGATAGCGGTTTGGCTACTCTTTTACAAACTTTCGTACAACAGTACCGTTTATCTTAACGAAATAGATACCCGCAGCAAGGTTACTGACATCTACGTTCGCACTCTTGTCATTATGGTCACGAGCATAAACCACTTTGCCCATAATACTGTAAATGCTGAGTTCCGTTATTTTGACGGGTGCAGCTGTGGTTAGCTGATTGGTAGCGGGATTGGGGAACAACTGCACTTGTTCAGATAATTAAAATAATATCGACCGACTCGAAAATCACATTCGTCAAAAAGTGTATCAAAAGAGAAGTGGAATGTATTAAGTATTCTAAAGCTGAATACTATTTAATGGGTGGACGTGTTGACCACATCGCCATTCCCACGTCATTCGCTACCACTCCATATTCTCCTCTATCTATAGAAATATTGTGTGCATGAACTATGGCTTTCATAAGCCTAAATAGATCTGAAAAAAACAAAGGGATATCGCCATTTTCAACTTCTGCCTTGAACTCCATTGAGCTACCTTCCTCGTTAATCTGTTTTAATTTTTTCAAAACAAGCATAACGAATTTCGACTTATATTCGTCTCCAATTGTACTCAGAGGTGTTATTCGTAACACGTCTGCATTAACCGAAAAGAATGTATTCTGACTTTCACCTAAAGATTCCATAACTACATTCAGAAACACTCCCCAATCTAATTCAATATCAACATCAACAGAGTATTTCTTTATAGTCGTAGAGTTCAAGCACTCTTTCGATTCTTTACTTGGAATATTTCGATCTGAAATCTTGATTATGCTGTTTGAATTCATAACTTCAATTTGCAACATGGCGGTACTTTGAATTTGACGCCAAATATAGCATATCTTATCACATAAAACACATAATAAACATGAAAAATATTGTTAAAAATACTAAAATTATGTTAAAAAACAAACAATTAACCGGCATATTGTAAATTTTTACCTATAGAGTAGAGGTATTGCATCATGAATTTTTTCAAACGTTTATTTTTGACCGTGTAGAATACTAACATATGCATCAACGGAATTGGCCATTCCAAAACCGCCATCTTCTCTCAATAACTTGTTTTTCTTCATTATCTGAAAACACTCATTTTCTGACCTGTGGGGTAAATAAAACTTCCCTTTTGCGTCCTTTGGTTTTAGCTCTGTGATAAAGATATTTTCTTTTTGTTGCCATAGCCAGCCATCCTTATTTCCATTTTCTTTAAACTCATACACTTCCCTTGACAGAGTATTGAACCCAAAATCTAACGAATATACGGAAAAAGTATTATCCGAAAATAAATCTCTATTTCTGAAAGTGCCACCAACCTTCAAAAGATAGGCCTCTAACCCTAGTAAAGTAGGCTCTGTTTCTTTATGTTCATGCCCACACAATATGATGTCCGAGAAATCTATTATCGTCTGAATAGAAGACCTATCCTTATTATTACTGATATTGTTGAAATGGTGATCTTTTATCGAATGCCAATTGAAATCGTTATGCAACATCGTTATGATATATTTCCCGTCTATCGACTTACCATCGTCCCCAACATACTTTTTTGCTTTTAGCTGATCTAAAATAGCAGACACGATAGGCTGACCGACTACTAGTTGACCATGGCATTCCTTTGAATCTACGTTAAGCCATGCGCTATTCAACACGACGACTGCAATATGTTCATTAACAATCGAAACTCCAGTTGTATATAAGGTTGTTTTTTCAAAATTTAAAAAATTCTCATTAATAGATGCATTTTCAAAACCTACATTCTTGTCAATAAATAATGCATTTTCATATTTTTTAATTATTGAATACATCTCGCTTTTGTCAGGAATGCTTTCTGGACTTATAACACCAGCTATTACTTCTTTGTATTCGCGATATGTTTTACCGACAATATCGAAAAAACCACCGTTTAAAGACTCATTAACAGAGGCACATATCACCCCTTTTTTTAGATGATAACACATATCATGGTTCCCAAACGCTACAAATATCCCCTCTGACATTTCGACAATTTTACTCAAAAGCGTTTTCACATTTTCATCTTTAGATACATCTATTTTTCCGAAATCATAAATATCGCCAGTAACTACCGTTACATCATATTTTGTATTTGCAAATTCAGCAAAAGACGATATCATATCTTTAAGGCGTGACTTATAATGCAACTCTGTTAGGATGAAATATTCTGTCTTAATGTCGTTATATTTCGTTTTGAATCCTCCTTCTGAATCTAAAAATGATTTTAGGAAACTAATAGCACTTTTATAATCATTGCCAAAACACCTATTATCAGCAAAATTTGACAATACAACTTCGCTATCCTGAAAATTATAAGTCTCAGATTCTGCAGTTCCATCTAGAACTATTCTTTTGACGATATTAGTGAGTCCTCTTTTATCGCCGTTGATAATTTGTTCAATATCACGTTTCAGTTGTTCAGAATAACTCTCTTCTTTGATTAAAAAATCAAGACCAGTTTCGATTAGATGGAGATCGCTCAAATGCAGTATCTTGTATTTTGGTTTTTTGTTCATTATTGATTTTTTTCTTTCCAATTCTGGATATGGTAAAAATATTCTATTTTGCAAACCAAAGTATGGTTATACAACATTTTAAATAATATATTATTTGCGTGGAAGTAATACTGTTTAAGTTGACCGTTTACAAAAAAACCACCATTCGGGTCAGGCTGTATTTTGTCACTTTTGATACTACTTGCATTTATCTGTCCACTCTTATCTTCATCAATACGATTTCTAAATATTGGCACATCCACATATTCTAACAATGCCTTCAAATAACCCATGAATGCCCCGCTAACAAATCCGAAAAGGACACTTTTATCTCCAACAAGACGCTTGTGCCTGCCAACGTTTAAGTAACTTTTTGATGATAATATTTCGGAATAGAGTGTTGAATCACACTTTCCATTTATCAAAATTTTTGAAAATAATTTGTAACAATTTTCACTATATCTAAATACATCGTCTGTCTGTACAACATTAGGGGTCAGACTTTGGGCATATTCCTTTATGTCCTTCATGTTTAAGAACCCTGACAAAAATGAATTCTCATGAAGCAGGCGGCAAATAGCAAATGCGCTCTCATGATGTAATTCATACAATTCAGGTTTAAATTCTTTCAGTTTTCTATACCACATCTGTTCTCCCATGTTTGCAAATAGGTTCTCATAGTCACAGGTTGTCCCATTATCGGCTACAAGAATATAAACCATTGTGATTCTGAAGATAGCCTTCAAAAACATGATGTGGCTTATTTTTCCGTTAGTCGTATATACGTCAGGCTCTTGAAAAAAATGTATCCAATACCAGTCAGAATATAATCCTATGTCTTTATTAAAATAGAATAAAAAATTACTATAATCAACCAAAACATATTGAATCAGCTCATCATCGATAAACTTCAAATATTGGTAAGTTTGAACTAAAACATCTAAATTTTCTGATATTTTCGATTTCTGTATTTCCCCTAGTAGTTCTTGCTGAAGATGAAGGGAGCCTCGTTGTGGATATTCTTTGAATAGGTAATACAACATACCAAAATCAAGTTCAATTTTCTGTTTACTATCCAAAGTATGTGTTTGGTAATAGTCCTTTTTTATTTTCACTATTTCTTCACTTTTCCATGCTAGAAGGTAATCACATACGTCTTCGGCTCTTTCTATTACAGTATGCCTTGTTTTTTCAAAGAACATATTAAACGATTCTTTAAAAATAGTTACCAAAAATGTTGCTGGCTCTGTAATATGAAAATAGTTTAACTGGAGACTATACTCATAAGATTTTATACCTGACGTGTTTGACAAGTATGCCACACTGGGGGAATGAAATACCGGTTTCCATTTAAGATATGCAAAATCGCTTTCATAGAATCCAAGTGTACTGCGGAATAGCCCAAATACAAAATTTGCTACCGTTGAGTTTTGCTGAATACCACCATTAAAATCTAGATTGAACTCCGACAAATCCATCGTCCTTAGGCTATGTTGCATTATGTTGAAATGAACACGTTCGAACAAACGAGCAAAGCCATTTATTTTATTCATTAAGCGGTGCGCATCTGTTGCTGCATGAAGGGGCTTTTTTTGTTTATCTGCTTCATCCTTTAGATAACCAATCATGGCCATAATAAAAGGGTGCACGCCTATAATGTATATATATAGCTGCCTATCTGAAATAATATCGTTATAATTGCTTAATACTTTTAATACTCTTTGCCGCACTGCCTTCGATACGCGGAGCGAAGTCATATTATGCCATACTTCATCAACCTCATTTGCATTAAATTGCAGTTTTTCATCTAGTTTTTTGGCTATATTTGTCCGAACAATTGATTCATTTGAACCAGAAAAGATTGTTTTGATATCTACATCTTCTCTTATTTTAGGAGTAGTGTTAGTACGCCTGATACCATTCCTCACAGTAGCATTGGCGTCCTTTGCTAGTAAATTGTCCCGATAGTAACGAACCATCTTCCCAAGTGTGTTTTCTACAGTGACGGCACCATTCGTATGGCTGCCACTTTTATATGAACCTGGTTCAATATCTGCATCATTATACAATACATATCCCATCTCGAAGTCTCCAATTTTACCGTCGGGACTATTGGTATGTGCTGTTGGGATTGTAGTTATTCTAGCAAAAGCGTCAACGTTTCCATTATGTTTAGTAATACTGTTGGCAACCCATGCATTAAAGGTTTCATTGCTCTTTTCATCTAACTTATCGTAATCTATACCAAAATACGTATTACTCGCTGAAAACACATTAGTATTCTGATAATTTTTTTTGTCTTCGTCCTCAAGCCAATTATAGTATAGAGATTTTTTCACAATATTTTCATCGTCCGAAATTGACTTATCTTTTTCAATGCTTTCTTTGTTCGGGTTTAATATGTCTTCAATATCTTCAATTGATATAGATTCTCGTATTCGATATAAAATATTGCCCAAGATACTAAGACAGTCTCCCAGAATCAATACAGTTATCTCATGCCACGATGTTGTATCAAGTATTAAGTATCTTACTTTCTTATCAACATGTAAGTCTGGTGTTGCATTATAATGGTTTATCCTCCTAGCTATGCCTTTTTTTATCGCTTCTATTATTTCTACTCCAGACCCGATTAGCAAACTGTTTTTTATTTTAAAAGAGGTAATGGTGCAAAAAGATGGAGTACTTAAAGTGGAAGTACTTTCTGATTCCTTTTTGGGGAAAAGGTCATCATATCCATACTTGTAAGTAGTATCTTTTGCGGATAATGTACAGTTATAAATATGGTAATTAAAGGATCTAACCTTTTTATCTTCTGCATCATTTATGTCCTGTTCGCCAAAAGAAATATTCGGATTAAACTTTTGGTATCCAAAAACAAAGTCATCCACTTTAGCAATTACAGCAAGGTCATAGCAGCCCAGTAATGCATAAAACGTTGGCCTAAATAGGTTTGAATTCTCATCTATATACTTTTCTCTAAACCGATTTAGAACTTTTATATAATCTTCAAATGTTGTATTTATTTTCTCCTTTGTTGCTTTTTCTTTTCCTAAAGGTGCATTTACTAAACCAATGAAAGCACCGTGTTTATCAATCATTTGTTAAATATTTTTAGCAAGTATAAATATTTTTTGTTTTAAAACACAGCTTTCAGAGTATAATTTAAGAAAATAGGCTATAGACTATTTTAGTTTCCTCTGAACTCAATTTAACTATACAGGTCGCCACCGCTGTATTTTATTTAACTATTCGCTATACACGTAGCAAGCTTGTTGCAAATGGTTTTTGCCTACCTTTGCGCCGCAATGCGGATAGAAGTATTAAAATCTAAAATACATAGGGTAAAAATATCTGAGGCTAACCTGAACTATATAGGCAGCATCACTATAGATGAAGACCTGATGGATGCAGCTAACCTGATAGAGCACGAGAAAGTGCAGGTACTATGTATAGAAAACGGTGAGCGATTAGAAACATATATCATTAAGGGCATACGTGGCTCTAAAATGGTGTGTATGAATGGCCCTGCCGCCCGAAAAATAACGGCAGGTGACACCGTTATTATTATATCGTATGCGACTATGGAGTTTGAGGATGCAAAAACACATAAACCTACCGTGATATTCCCGAAGGAGGGCAATAGTCTTTAATTACCTGCTAACCGGTTTTCTTAATAAATATTTAGTATTTTTCGTACACGTTCTTTAGTATCTTTAATAGCTCATGAAGAAAACCATCCTGACCATACTACAATACATGCTGTTTCTGGGGTTGGGCATCTGGATTATCTATCACATGCTGCACCAGCTTACCGACAAGCAGGTTACAGAGCTGGGTAATGCAATAAGCAATGCTAATGTATGGTTCCTGATACCGGTGTTTATTATCGGTTTTCTTTCTCACTTTTTCCGGGCCATTCGCTGGCGGTATCTACTGGAGACAGTAGACCTGAAACCGTCCGTTGTAAACACGACTTTTGCAGTGCTTATAGGGTATATTGCCAATCTGGCGTTGCCTCGTGCTGGAGAGGTTGCCAAGTGTACGGTGCTCGCCAAGTACGAAAAAATGCCGGCACATAAGATGATTGGTACTATTGTAGCAGAGCGTGCCTTTGATATGGTGAGCCTTGTGGTGATAGCTTTGCTGGCATTCGTATTGCAGGCTCAGTTTCTGGGCAGCTACGTTGCTTCGGCTACCGGTGCGATTAACGATAAATTTCAGAACAGCAAAATGATATTGCTGATAGTATTGGCGGTGGGAGCACTGGCAATACCGCTTGGTATAATGCTGTACAAAAAGAATAAGGAAACCAAGGTGGGGAAGTTTGTGAAAGAGCTAGGCAGGGGCATTTTTTCGATAATATACATGAAGAAACGCTGGCCTTTTCTTGCGTATTCTGCACTCATATGGCTGTGTTACCTGCTGCAACTTTACATTGGGTTCTGGTGCCTTGCCGAGACAGCGGAGTTGTCATTATCTACTGCGCTGGTAGTTCTGGTATATGGCAGCTTAGGCATGATAGTAACACCAGGAGGCATTGGTCTGTACACATTGCTTGTGGCACAAATGCTGGTTGCGTACGGCGTCAGCGAGGTACCTGCACAGGCGTTCGGATGGATAGCCTGGGTAGCACAGACAGCTGTTATCATCATTTTGGGTCTTATTTCTCTGTTATCTATTCAAACATATAACCGCAAAAGAAATGGACAAACTTCAATGGATAAAGCATAAAGTATATGACCGTGAAGCACTCATAAAAGAGTGCAATGGCTGGAGGGTAAGAAATGAAAAGATAGTTTTTACCAACGGTTGCTTCGACATTCTCCATCACGGGCACCTCGATTTACTGGCCAAAGCAGCCAGCCTTGGCACGAAACTGATAGTCGGAATTAATACCGACAGTTCGGTAAAGAGACTCAAAGGAGATGCAAGACCAGTTACTCATGAGCAAGACAGGCTGTTTCAGATGGCATCTTTGCTTTGTACCAGTGCTATTTGTTTGTTTGATGAAGACACCCCGGAAGCGCTGATAAACCTTATAAAACCTGACGTGCTGGTTAAGGGTGGCGATTACACCATTGACACTATAGTAGGAGCAGACTTTGTGCAAAGCTATGGTGGCGAAGTAAGCATCATTCCGTTTGTAGAGGGCTACTCCACCACGTCCCTAATCAGCCGGATTCAGAAATTGTAGGAGCGGAGGTTTCGAGTCACTATTGCGATGCGACGGTCGCAATAGAAATTAATCTCAAGTAAACGAGAATATAGACCAACCCGTTAAAGTTTACGACGTGACGACAAGCATTATGTAGCTACCTGATTAATATTGGTTTCTTATTCCTGTGTTTTTCTTTACTTTGCGCTCCACAATTACCTGATACTTTTTTAGTTATACCAACACTATGGAACGAACATTGGTAATGATACGGCACGCAAAATCGAGTTGGGCAAACCCCTTGCAAAGCGATTTTGAGCGACCGTTGAATGAGAGAGGACAGCACGACGCCCCTATTATGGGTAAGAGGCTGAAGGATAATGGGCTGAAGCCGGATTTAATAATTTCAAGCACTGCCAAGCGTACCAGACAAACAGCCAAACATATAGCCGAAGCAACGGGCTACGATTTTAAAGACATCAAATGGGAAGAAAAACTGTATCATTGTATACCTTCGGTTTTTGATGAACTGTTGTATGAAATCAATGACGCTGTAAAAACAGTTTTTATTATTGCTCACAACCCGGGAATAACCGAATTTGTGAACAATCTTTCATCGGCATTCAATACCGGCAATATGCCAACTTGTTGTATCGCCGGCACACATTTTGAAGCTGAAGGATGGAGTGGATTTTCGATGGCAAAACAAAACATATTTTTATTTGACTACCCCAAAAATGAACATGACTCCTAACAAAAATGCCGTGCAGGTGACCTCTGTACTGGAAGAGCTTTTTGAAGAACACTTTGAAAAAAAACCTTCATCTATCGAAGCCCTGGCAGTGTCAGGCTCAGATAGAAGATACTATCGCCTGACAGCTGACGACATTACGGCTATCGGCACATACAACACCAATATCGCCGAAAACAACACTTACTTTTATTTTACGGAGCTGTTTCGGAAGCATAAAATAAATGTACCTGAGGTCTACAATATCAATAAAGACCGCAGGGCATATCTACAGCAAGACCTGGGAAAACAATCTCTGTTTGACCTTATTACTACTGAAGGCTATACGGAGCCTGTACGGGCGCTTTATCACAAAGCATTGGCGCAACTGGCCAAAGTGCAGTGGGTTGCCGGCAGAGAAGCAGACTACAAACAATGCTTTGCCTCTAAGCAATTTGATGAGAAGGCTATTATGTCTGACCTTCTGTATTTCAAATATTACTTTGCCGACCTACAGGGAATCACCTATGACCGCTCGCTACTAATCAGCGAAATGGAGCTATTGAGTAAAGACCTGGGGCGCGTGCAGCCACAAACACTTATGTACCGTGACTTCCAGAGCCGGAATATAATGGTACACGAGGGCAAAATATACTTTATTGATTTTCAGGGCTGTATGCAGGGGCCGCCACAATACGATCTGGCATCTCTACTGTGGCAGGCAAGAGCACAGCTGCCGGATAACTGGAAAGAAGATCTGCTGAATGGCTATATCAGCAGCCTATCGGAGCTCAATGTCCCTCGCATGGATGAGATTCACTTCCGCAGAGGCTATGTACAGTTTGTATTAGTACGGCTGCTACAGGTATTAGGGTCTTATGGCTTCAGGGGATTGTTGCAGCACAAGGCACACTTCATTACAAGTATCGGGCCCGCACTTAAGAACCTGAGTTCATTTTTATCGAACCACCCGCAGACTCCTGCCTACCCGGAATTGCGCTCGCTATTAGACAAAGTGTCGTCGAAAGACATGCAGGAGCGGTACGCAACTACGGAGCCGGATGCAGCCAATAAGTTAGAAATTCAGATTTGCAGTTTCTCTTACAAAGCAGGTATACCTAAGACTGCCAGCCCTCATGGCGGCGGTTTCGTTTTTGACTGCAGGGGCATACTTAACCCCGGCAGATATGACGACTACAAATACCTAACGGGAAATGACGAGATGGTCTGCCAGTTTCTGGAGCGCGAAACCCGTATGCCTGATTTTATGAACCATGTGTATGCCCTAATATCTATTAACGTAGAGAATTATATCGCACGAGGGTTTGAGCAACTGATTATCTGTTTCGGTTGTACCGGAGGACAGCACCGCTCTGTATATGCGGCTAACCAATTAGCTATGCACCTGAAAGCACGATATGGTATAGATGTGGCGGTAACCCACCTGAATGAGAAGAAATGGTTGCGGGAGGGATAAGAACCTAACCGCTTTTCAAAACACTTAACACCGGCAGCTGCATTTATCAATGTAGCTGTTTTGTTTATATCCCTCAAAGATTTCAGAAAGATATTTACAAATCGCCCTTCAAAAGATTCGCATATATTTATGTTGAATATCCTACTTTTACTCCGCCTTATATAGAAAAATAAACAACATGCTAAAATTCTTGCTCCTTGCCATAACCACCATAATTCTGTTTCCCGGGTATGCCATAGCACAAGACCTCCACCGACATAGCCTTCCCTCAATACCACATTTCAGACGTATGACTACCAACGTCAATTATCAAGGACTAATGTTTGTCGAAGAGAATGCGAAAAAAACAACTGCGGCTGATGTTCGGCTAAAGTCGCAGGGAGTTTTAGGATACGATGGGTCATCCTTTTTACAGACTGATTCTGTCAATTACTCTTACTCCGGAACTATGGGTGGCTATTTTGACACATGGGAAGATAGCTGGAAGTGGAAGTATGACGAAATTAAGTTTTTTATATATAACGGTACCGGTTACGACCCCGCCCATGAAAAAATAACACAAACATTCGATGCATCTGACAAAGTAACTTCAATGTCTTTACAAGATTGGAACACAACATCAAGTAGTTGGGATAACGTTTATCATAATTTCTTCAGCTACGATGCGTCGGGCAGGGTGGCATCGGAAATTAGTCAGACGTGGAACACTTCGACTGCTGCATGGGAAAACACTATCAAGGCCACCTATACCTATACAACTTCGGGCAAAGTGGCAACGTATCTGTGGGAAGGTTGGAATTCACCAACCGCTGCATGGGTAAACCGTCATATCTATACTAACACCTATGATGCATCCGATAACGTTATAAGCTCATTATACGAATTATGGGCTGGCGCTACTCCGTCTTGGGAAAACTCCCACCGCTATACATACACCTACAATGCCTCGGGCAACCGTCTGACTGAATTAGATGAAAGTTGGGATGCATCTGTTCCGGGATGGGTTAATTATTCTAGAAAAGATTTCAGCGACTTTGTCGGATATCATCAGCCCAAAAAGATAATATATATGGATTGGAATAGCAGTACATCTACCTATGACAACAGCTCGAAGGAAGAGTACACTTACAATTCCTATGATAAGCCGGACTATTACGAGGAACAAGACTGGAACAGCACAACAAGTAGCTGGGAAGCAACCACATCGAACAGGGCCATCCGGTTCCACTATGAACCAGTAACCGCAACAGGCTTTTCAGACATAAAATCAATCGAAACAAGTGCCTTGTCTGTCTTTCCTGTACCGGCATCGAATAATACTACCATTTCTGTTCATTGGGATGTGGCTCAGCCATTCAGTATGTCCATTACAGATATGCAGGGAAGGGCTTTAGTATCCTGGAACATGCCAGCTATGAGGGATTATACTGAAAACATCTCTTTGGACGACTTATCGGCAGGTAGCTACATAGTAACACTGCATGGCAAAAGCGGAACAGTAAGCAAACAGCTATCTGTGGTTAAATAGGTAGATTAGATACATTGCCATACTGCTTCCTTTATCTACCCCTTTTTGTGATTAATAAGGAGGTGATTGGTGTTGGGTTATTGAAATGCTTCCCGGAAACACACCTTTTGAGTAGTGTAAAAATCTGATTGTATAAATTTTTGTTTGTGAAAAGAAACAATTACAACCCACCATATCACCAATATCACTATCAGTATCATTGGAAACAATTCGGTATACGATAATATTTCAGTAATTTTGTGACAAATAATATTGACATGTTGAAGACAGGCAATGCTATAGTAAGCATATATACAGAAATGACCCCCAATCCGGAAACCATGAAGTTTGTTGCTAACAAACTATTGTATCCGGGCAAAAGTATTGACTTCCCTGAGGAGGCTTCGGCAACTCCATCGCCATTGGCTAAAGAGTTGTTTGCGTTTCCGTTTATCAGAAGCGTATTTATAGCAAGCAACTTTGTGACGCTTACCAAAACACCTGAAACCAATTGGGACGATGTTATCCCTTCTGTTCGTGACTTCCTGAAAGAGTATCTGGAGGAAGGTCGTGTGGTGATTAACGAAGATCAGGTGGTAGTACCTAAGGACACTAATACCGTAAATGCAGACGATACTGATGTAGTGGCAAGGATAAAGGAGCTTTTAGAGAATTATGTGAAGCCGGCCGTAGAAATGGATGGTGGTGCTATCAGTTTCAAAGGTTTTGACAATGGTACAGTTACACTGATGCTGCAAGGCTCTTGTTCCGGTTGCCCTTCCTCTATGATTACACTAAAGACGGGCATAGAAGGAATGATGAAGCGTATGATACCTGAAGTAAAAGAAGTAGTGGCAGAAGCAGAATAATATGCTGTTAAAATATTGAATATTGCGGCGACCATTTTGGTCGCCGTTTTTTGTGATTAAAAATTGACCTTAATTTACCTTAATTTTATGCCCTGACGAGCTTATTCGTCAATAATTGACTTCATTAAAGCCGGGGAGAAGTGATTTTAGAATAATAACTACTCATCGCTATCTGCTCACTATTCTATCGTCAGAAAATGAACATTCAAAATAATTATGTAGCCATCATGGCGGGAGGTATCGGGAGTCGTTTCTGGCCGGAGAGCCGTACGCGTCACCCGAAGCAGTTTCTGGACTTGCTTGGTACCGGTAAATCGCTGATACAATGGACCTACAATCGCTTTAAGCATATATGCCCTAAAGAGAACATATACTTCATTACTAATGAACAGTATATGGCAACGCTAAAAGAGCAAATACCGGAAATTAGCGACGACAATATCATCAGTGAACCCTCTCGCAAGAATACGGCGCCCTGCGCAGCCTACATTGCTCATAAGATAATGGCGCTCAACCCTGAAGCCAACATAATTATGTCGCCTGCGGATCACCTGATAATGGATGAACACGCATTTGAGCAAGCGGCACATGACGCGCTGGAGTTTGTCTCAGAAAACGACTCTTTACTAACGCTCGGCATCAAGCCTACACGCCCTGACACGGGTTATGGGTACATACAATACAATACTGAAAAACAAATAGGCAAAGCATATCAGGTAAAAACATTTACTGAAAAGCCTGATCTGGATTTAGCCAGAACTTTTCTGAAGAGCGGTGACTTCCTGTGGAACTCCGGCATATTCGTTTGGAATGTAAAGACAATTATGGCTGCGCTGGAAAAGCATCTTCCGGAAATGAACGAAGTCTTTGCGCAAGCAAAATACCTGTACAATACTCCTGCCGAGCATGATGCCATTGTACGCCTCTACCCGCATTGCAACAATATATCTATAGACTACGGTATTATGGAGAAGGCGCGCAATGTGTACGTAATACCATCATACTTTGGTTGGTGCGACCTGGGCACCTGGGAGTCTGCATACGACAATAGCGAAAAAGACTATCTGGGCAATGCCGTTCTTGGTAATAATGTGATGGTTATAGACGCTACCGAGTGCATGGTAAAAGCACCCAATAACAAGTTGGTAGTGCTGCAGGGTCTTGAAAAATTCATCGTGGTAGACACCCCTGATGTGTTGTTGATTTGTGAAAGGACACGTGAGCAACAAATAAAGGAATACGTCGCCGAGGTGAAACGCAACAAAGGGGATAAATTTCTGTAAACGGCTAAGGAGAAGATAGGTACGATTACTGCTTGGCTCTTACCGCTTTTACTTCTTCAGCGGTTACTGTTCCTCCCTTATTGCCCATATTATTGTATACATAGGTTAGTACTGCGGCAACTTCATTGTCATTAAGCTGCTGAGGCGGCATGGTATTGTTGTACTTCTTACCATTTACAATTATTTCGCCACTACTACCGGCCAGAACCTGAAGTATTGTTCCTTCTTTGTTTGCCAGATAGTCAGACCCCGCGAGCGGTGGATAAACATTTGCGATACCATCCCCTCCCCCCATGTGACAAGACACACATTTACGCTTATAAATATCTTCTCCGGATACCTGCGCTGCAGATTCATCAGTTTTTTCCTGGCTTTCTTCGTGATTTGCCTCTCCGCATGATGATACAAACAAAACGAACGGCAACGCAGCAAAAAGCAATTTGGCTAATCTCATGATAAAGGATTGTATCTGGTTATTGCCTAAAATTAACAGAAATCGACAGAAATACTTAAAAGCAAGTATCAATAATCGAGAAAACTCTGTTTTTCGTTGCCCAATTAGGATTGCGGTTTTGTACCTTTGCACGACCTGAAAGGTATATATGCGCATCTATCGTATTGTCATTGTTTCATTTTTGAGTTGCTGCCTGTTGGCAGCTTGTATGCCTGCCCCCCACTACCAAAAGCAGGAGGCCATTCCGGATAATGCCTGGGCGTACGACTTTATTCCGGAATTCAACTATAGTATTTCGGATACAACGGCGGTGTATCAACCTTACTTCATTTTCAGACATACGCAGGCATACCCATACAACAATATATGGGTGTGGGTTTCGGTGAAAGGGCCCGGAGACACCATAGCAAAGAAAGTACGGGTAGATGTAGTGTTAGCGGAGGCTGGTGGAAAGTGGTTGGGTAGAGGTATGGGTGAAATATATGAACAGCGTATGCCACTGGAACTCGGTGACTCTATAAACTTATCGAGATACGGAGACTACGAAATTAAAGTAGAACAAAACATGCGCATCAATCCCTTACCGGAAGTGCTACATGTAGGTCTGCGCGTAGAAAAAACAGTACCGCGACGGTTCGGAAGTTAACGCAGGACTACCCTGCAAAGAATTTTACGAAAAGATATTCATGAACTCATTCGGCAAAATATTCAGGGTAAGCATCTTTGGCGAATCTCACGGCAAGTGGGTCGGGGTTACAATAGATGGTTGCCCTGCCGGAGTGCCGATTACGGAAACAGACTTATTGCCTGACCTCGGGCGAAGAAAAGCAGGCGCTGCCGGCACCACCCCCCGCAAAGAATCAGACATTCCGACGTTTGTTAGCGGCGTTTTCAACAACCACACTACCGGCGCTCCTATCACAATAATTTTTGAAAACAATAATACACGTTCTGCCGACTATAATGCCATCCGAAACACACCTCGTCCCGGCCATGCGGACTTTGTGTTACAAAAAAAGCACAATGGGTTTAATGACTATCGGGGCGGCGGACATTCGTCGGGCAGGCTCACCGTTGCGCTTGTTGCTGCTGGAGTAATCGCGAAAAAACTACTTAATGAAGTTAAGATTGAAGCCACCTTATCGGAAGCCGGTGGAAATAGTGATATAGAAGAAGCAATAGAGCAGGCAATAGAAAAGCAGGATAGTATAGGTGGCATTGTCAGTTGCCGGGTAAGCGGATTGCAAATTGGTGTTGGCGAACCTTTTTTCGATTCGGTAGAATCGGTTATCAGTCATGCTATATTTTCCATTCCTGCCGTGAAAGGTATCGAGTTCGGGGCTGGTTTTGCTGCCACCCGTATGACAGGCAGTCAACACAACGATGCGATAACTAATGCAGAAGGCGCCACCCAAACGAATAACGCAGGGGGAATAAACGGGGGAATTTCGAATGGAAATGAAATATATTTCAGAGTCGCTGTTAAACCAACAAGCAGCACACCTCAGACACAGCATACGTGGAACTCTGAATCAGGTACTGTGGCACCGTTTACAGTAAAGGGGCGCCACGACCTTTGCATTGCGCTAAGGGTGCCGGTAGTTGTAGAATCTGTTACAGCTATTGCCCTTGCCGACCTCCAACTTCGGCGGTAAATACCCCCAAAACCAATATTTTAACGTGAACTTAATGGTTATGCCACCGTAGTTGGCATGTTTTTTGCGCTTAAAAGGTTTTAATCAAACATCTTTAAACGTAACAAATGAAAAAAACATTACTATTGACTATTGCTGCCCTTATCACCCTTTCTTCTTACGCGCAGTACAACATCCAACGAAACACCAACAAATCGGCGATTGAATTTGGTGCATACAAAAACCTGAACGAGCAATCGAATCAGATGTATGCAGCGAAGTCTACTGCGGTAGGTGATACTTTTTCGATATCACATTTCAGCTCGGGCGACACTAGCACAGTGTATAGCTTTTTGAACGACAGCGGTTTCGTTGTAGGTATGAATGCATTTGAAGATCAAGGATTTGCGGAGAGATACGACGTGGACCCTGTCGACAGCACAATAAAAGTACTTGGCGTTGTAGCTCTGTTCAGCGGTTCATTTATGCCATCTACTACCCAAACGGTTTCATTCCATGTTTGGTCTGAAGGTGCAAAATCAGGTGCTTTCCGCCCAACAATCTTCAATAGCGGTTTACCCAGCACCTCACTGACATCAGGTTCAAGGTCTATTACTCAATTGGGAATTGGATTAGGCTCTGATCCGGATACTGCGAAAGCACATGTATTCGCAACACCGACAGGATACCTTACAGATAACTTTTTTGTAGGCTACACCATCAGCTACACATGGGCAGGTACTGCAGGGGATACAATAGGATTGTATACCAATAAAGATAATGACAGAGACGAAGTAGGCTATACCGTTGTATCAGCGTCGGACACTACGCTCAACAACCTAAACGTAACTCAGGGCTCAGACAATGTATGGCGTGACAATGGTAGCGGGCTTTATGGCTTGTTCAACAACCTGTACATTTTCCCAATCGTAAAAATCGGAGCCGGAACCGGTTCTGTACACGGTATCACAAGAAAAGATTTTACATTCTACGGCAACTACCCTAACCCTGCAAACAACAGCACTAATGTGAAAATTGCACTTGCGCACACCTCAGACGTAACCATTGAAATTATGGACCTTACCGGTAAGCACGTTAGTACAATTAATAAAGAAAATTTGACTGCCGGCGAACATTCGATTCCGGTAAATACTTCGGATTTTGCTTCCGGCGAATACATTTACTCTGTGCGAACCAGCTCAGGAGCAGGTATTGCCAGCAAATTCGTCGTAATAAAATAACCTACCCCTAAACCTATATCATTGTGAAATACTCTATAAAGCACTTCTGCGCATGCAGAAGTGCTTTATTTTTATATTAACGCCCTTTTATGACGGATAGTAATAGGGGAAATGTATTTTTACAGCCCATCTACGATAATTAATGAAACACATAATATTATTCATATCAGCAATAGCAATCGCCGGTAGCAGTTTCGGTCAGAGAAGTATGCACGGCCATCGGTCTATTGTCCAGCATGCAAGCGAAGGCGCTAAAGTGACAGCTACGGGTGACACACTCACGCTTTCGAACATTCCGGAATCAGATACTGTCAGGATGCTGTATCAACATCCCGACGGCAACGGATATACCACCGGTACAAACGCATTTGGAGACATAGCATTCGCGGAACGATATGAATTTGACGGGAACGACAGTTCGGTAAAAATATTGGGCGTAGTGGCAGAATTCGGAGGGACAGTCACCACATCATCAACCAAAAGTGTCACCTTGAAAATCTGGCAACATGGCGACCTTCAGTATGTAGCACCAAACCTGTACTATCTTGGGTATCCCACAGAGAGTATTGATAGCATTACGGTGCCCATAACCGACCTGGGCATTACAGGCAGTGGCGGTACCGCACAAACATTTATGTTTGATAACCCTACGGGATATCTGTCAGGACCGTTCTATGCCGGGTATACGATAGAATATGACTATAACACGCTGAACGGCGATACCGTTGCGCTTATGACATCTGCTGACGGCAGCCGCACAACTCCTGACTACAAGCTCAGATATGTAACAGATGCCACCGGCGACACAACAGCTATTGACACCTTTGTAGTCGTACAAAATGCAACACAATGGTCTGACGGGAAATGGCGGGACAACTACTCTCAAAACGACTCGCTTTACAACCACCTGGCGATATTTCCGATAGTGGTTATCGGTGACCCGACAGGCGTAAAGGGTGTCACACGCAAGCAGCTTACTTTGTTTGGTGCCTATCCAAACCCTGCCACCAATACGGCGACGGTTCGTTTTTCTCTGGCATCATCGGCAAACATAACGTTGACGTTAATGGATATGACCGGAAAGCAACTTAAAACACAAAGTTCAATCGGACTTTTGAAAGGTGAGCACACAATTTCTGTGTCAGTTGCTGATTTACCTACCGGACAATACCTTTATGTAATAAGAACCAACAACGGCATCGGTATGGCCGGGAAATTAGAAGTGGGAAGGTAATTGGGGGAGCAACTTAACGACTTAATACCTCCCGAAGGATTTGTATTTCCCTTTTACACAATAACTCCCTATTTTTGCCATAACAAGCAACGACATGAATAACAAGAATATCAATATCATTATCGCAGTATTTTTGGTTTTGGCAGCAGCAACTTCCAGAGTAGTTAATGCAAGCCTGCATCTACCTAACTTTGTACCAATAGCGGCTATCGGTCTGTTTAGCGGAGCTATTCTGAAAGATAATCGTCCTCTTGCCTTCCTTATTCCGCTGTTAGGGCAGTTTTTAGCAGATGTTTATTTCCAGCTATTTACTAATGTTCCTGGCTTTTATTCTATTGTAGCTCAACTGTTTACATACGGTGCCATTTGCGGTGCCACATTATTGGGGGTTACCATGAAGCAACCGAAGGCACTTCGCATTTTCGGATATACATTAGGCGCTTCTACATTATTCTTTTTGGTTTCAAACTTTGGCTATTTCGCTCAGGGATGGAACGGGTACACCTTCTCCGGTCTTACGAAGACCTATATAGACGCCATTCCTTTCTACAGAAATGCTTTCCTATCGGATATGCTGGGTAGTGTATTGCTATTTGGTGGTTACTTCGTTACTCAGAAAGCACTTGAAAATAGCGCGCAAAAAGTGAAAGCATAAAACTATATATAAGATAAAGACATAGAATGCTCCGGTAACGGGGCATTTTTTTTGAGTACAAGTGGTTAACGCATCAGCCTTTTGTAATGTTCCAGCACCATGCGAATCTCACCATAAGTGTACTCGTCGCTCAGGAGGTCTTTGATAGGTTTTGCAGCTACATATTGCTTAGTGACCTTGATAATATCAATAATGGCGTTCTTCTTCTCTGTGGTTACAACCCTGTCAATATCGAGTTCACCAGCAGCTATAAAGGCAGCGAGATGGCTTTCTATTGTAGACTCCGCAAGATTACGTTCTGCGGCAATCTGCTGAATGGTCAGTCCGTCATTTAGCATACCCAACGAAACATCCATTGTGCTACCGACAACGGGTTTTGCTGACTTTTCTTTTCTTGCGGCTTTGGGTTTCTTAAAATACATCTTAGACTGCGCGTTGTGCTCTGTCGCATATTTTCCTATTACATCGAGAAACCGTGCACCGTACCTGCTTACCTTGTAGTCGCCAAATCCGGAAATCAGTTTCATGTCATCAAAGGACATAGGCAGGTACGTCGCCAACTCAACCAAGGAGCTATCTGCTACTATTGCATAAGCAGGTACATTTTCGGCAATCGCCATTTCCTTGCGCAGGCTCTTCAACTGTTCCAGTAAACGGATGTCATAGTCAGGCTCGGTTGCAACCTGATTTTCTTTTACCGCCTTTTTCATGACAAGTCTTAGTTGCGTCTCTCCTCTGAGAATCTTCCATCCTTTTTCGGTAACGCTTAGTGTCACATACTGGTCCTCAGACTTATAAACATAACCACCATTAACCAATTGCTGGACTATCCACAACCACTGGTCCTTTTTAAGGCCTTTTCCTATACCATAGGTAGTCAGCTCTTTATGCGCCGGATTTATCTTTTCTGCTGCGGAACCTCTCAGAAAATCGACGATATAGTTTGCACCATACCGTTCCCCTGTACGTACTACCGCCGACAAAATCTTTTGAGCGTCGATGGTGGCATCTTTTTCTTCCAATGAGCTGAGGCAATAGTCGCAACTACCACAATATGCCGGGAACTGCTCTCCGAAATAGTGCATCAGGTACTGCCTGCGACACCCCTCCTGCTCACAGTATTCCTGCATAAGTTTCAGCTTCCGCAATGAGATTGCCGATTGCTGCGGATTATCATCAATCTGTGCAAAACGCCGCAACTTCATGATATCGCCCGGAGAGTAAAACAGTAATGCATCGCTTTTCAATCCGTCACGACCCGCACGTCCGGTCTCCTGATAATAGCCTTCTATATTTTTGCTGACATCGTGATGAATGACAAACCTGACATTAGACTTATCGATACCCATACCAAAGGCTATGGTTGCGACAATGACTTTATATTCGTCTTTTTGAAACGCCTCCTGCACTCTACTACGCTCTACTGCGTCCATACCGGCGTGGTAAGCAGCCGCATTAATACCATTGTCCACCAATCGGGAAGCAATCTCTTCTGTCGACGCACGCGATAATGCATATATGATACCGCAATCATCGGGATTGCGCTTAATATATTCGATGATATTGCCTACGGCGTTTTTCTTGGGAAGAATATGATAGTGAATATTGGGCCTGTTGAAACTGGATACAAAAATATTCGGGTTGTGTAGCTCTAACCTATCTACGATATCCTTTTGCGTTACTTTGTCGGCACTGGCAGTCAATGCCACTATAGGTACGGTTGGAAATTCCTTCTTAAGAACTGCCAACTTCAAATATTCCGGTCTGAAATCATGCCCCCAGGAAGAAATACAATGTGCCTCATCAATTGCAAACAGAGAAGGGTTGATACGTCGGAGAAAATCGAAAAACTGCCTACTACCAGCCGGGATTCGTTCCGGTGCTATATAAAGCAACTTCAAATCACCGTTTTGTGCATCTATAATTACTTGCTGCTGTTCTTCATTAGATTGCGAAGAATTGAGATATGCCGCTCTGATACCATTGGCGAGTAGCGCATCAACCTGATCTTTCATCAATGCTATAAGCGGCGAAATAACTATTGCGATACCGGGTTGTAAAACAGCCGGCAACTGATAACAGACAGATTTCCCTCCGCCTGTCGGCATTATAGCTAAAGCATCCCCACCACCAAGGATACTTTGTATGACTGATAATTGTGTATGACGAAATGCACTGTACCCAAAAAAATGGTTGAGTGCCTGCAATAACCGCTCTGTCGAATATGTACGCACCAATTTGTCTTTAACCTCCGCAAGGTATAAAATTATTCAGGCAGATTTTCACAATCAATTGTTACCAAATGCCGGTTTGAGCCATTGATTTATTAAGAAATATTTACCAAACATGCAGAGAAATTCAATACTTAATATTAGGTGGTACAATGTAGTTTTAATACCTTTGTCGCCCTGTATGAGTTTACGCTTGAAAAATTTATTTTATTTATTTGTCGTTGCAACGTCTCTATACTCATGTGGTGGGTTTGAAAAAATCCGCAAGAGCAGTGATGTAAACTATAAGTTGACACGCGCAAATGAGTATTATGACAAGAAAGACTACCAGCATGCAAATTTGCTGTACAATGAACTGTTGCCCATAATGAAGAGCACCCGGAACTACGAAGCCCTTTTTTATAAATATGCCTACACGTTTTATCACCTCAAAGATTACATCGAAGCGTCATACTACTTTAAGAGCTTTTCACAGTACTTTCCTACCAGTAAGCAGAGCGAAGAATGCGAGTATATGAGCGCACTTGCACTATATAAATACTCTCCAAAATATACATTGGATCAAACAAACACTTTTAAGTCATTGGAAGCCCTGAGGACGTTTATTATAAAACACCCTGAATCGCCAAGGGCTGCCGAGGCGCAGAAGTATGTAGATGCCTCAAAAGAAAAACTGGAAAAAAAGCAGGCAAATGCTGCCCTTCTATATTATAATATCAGTCAGTACAAAGCCGCGACTGTTACGTATAAGAGTGTAATGCGTAACTATCCTGAATCCAAGCATGCGGATAAGTATCTGTACATGATAATGAAGGCAAACTACAAATATGCAAAAGCAAGCGTATCTTCGAAGCAGGAAGAACGATATGCATCTGCGCTCAGCGCTTACAGAGAACTAAAAGATACTTACCCTGATTCGCCTTATATGGAGGATGCAGAGAAGTTATATACCGAAACAGATAATAACGTAAAAAAAATACGCAATGAGTACAAATAGAAGAGTGCTGACATCTCTCAGCCCATTGATTGAAACACGTGACGTAATAGCCCTGAAAAACAAGACAGGTAACCTGTACGAATCTATCGCTATTATTTCGCGTCGCGCCAATCAGATTTCTGTAACTATGAAGGAAGAGTTGCACCGCAAACTGGATGAGTTTACCGTACATGGCGACAACCTTGAAGAGGTGCACGAAAACAAGGAGCAGATTGAAATTTCTCGTATCTATGAGCGTATGGCAAACCCTGCACTTCAGGCGATGAACGAGTTCAACGAAGATCAGATTTACTCAAGAAAGAAGTAAGCCTCATAAAAATTTTCTTCAAAAAAGAAGTTGCACCCACTGGGCGTGACTTCTTTTTTGTGTTTATTGCAGATAGACCTTAAAATTGTATCTTTCAATATTGTACTATTTAAATTGGAATACTAAGTACTGAGCGTATTAATTGATAGTATCTGTGCTTGTAGAAACATATTTATAAGAAAACACGATGACATGAGTGAGTTTATCAAATTGAACACTGTAATAGGAAATGGCAAATCTTATGTAGTTCCAAAATATCAGCGAGACTATTCATGGGGAAAGGATGATTGGGAAGATCTTTGGAATGACATTATGGAAATTCCTCAGGATAAGAACCACTATCTGGGTTACCTCGTTTTACAGCCTATAGACAATGGTGAAGAAAGCTACTGGGTAATAGATGGGCAACAACGCCTCATAACCTGCTCATTAATTGCTTTGGCAGTAACGGCTTTGTTAAAAGAGTGGTCAGAAATGGGAATCGATACTCAAGACAATGAAACCCGATATAAGGTAGAGAAGGAGCGTTATCTAGGGAACTTTTCTGCATCTAAACTGACAATGAGCTCTAAGTTAGTTCTCAATAAAAATAATGACGACTATTACAAAAGTTGGCTACTAAATCTACGCAGACCCAAAGCTATTTCGAGGCTGAAGCCTTCTGAGAAATTACTGCAACAAGCATTTGATTACTTTCATGAAAGACTAACTGAGAAATTCGGCGAATTGAAATCAGGTGCAGAGTTGGTCGACTTTTTAGAGAAAACTGTCGGGAACGGACTTGAGTTCACAGCCATACATGTTAAAAATGACCTCGATGCATTTAAAGTGTTTGAAACGCTAAATGCAAGAGGTGTAAAATTATCTCCAGCCGACCTGCTAAAAAACTTTCTTTTCAGTCAGGTAGCACAAAGTGGCGAACTGGATCTGGAAGAAGCTGAGCGGCGTTGGCAAAATATCAGTGACAGCTTACAAAACAACGAATTAACAACCTATCTGCGTTATTTCTGGAATAGCAAGTATAAAATCAGACGACAGCCGGAACTGTTTAAGGCAATTAAGAAGCATGTATCAAAAGGTGATAACCCAAGTAAAAATGCATTGGACTTACTGAACGACTTAGAAAATCAGGTTGCTTTCTATGCTGCTTTCAAAAAGCCACATGACGATGTATGGACTATTGAAGAAACACCACTCCTGAGCGTACTTAAACTGCTGGAAGTTTCCACCTGCTATCCATTGATGCTTGCTGTTATTGATAAATTAGACAGAGTCCAGTTCAAAGATGTATTACGGGAAATAGTTGCAATTACATTGCGGTACAACTTGAGCGGTCTTAACCCGAATGAAGCTGAGCGGCAATTCTCAAATACAGCAAATGAAGTAAGTGACGGAAAGCTTACTACCCCCCAGAGTATTACATCCTCCCTGAAATCCATTTATGTGGACGACGATCAGTTTCAATCGGCTTTTACCACATTGTCAATTAACACCAGACGCAAAAAAGAATTTGTTAAATACCTGCTTGTAAAAATTGAGAACCAGATATCGGGAAGCGATATTCAATACGAAGAAGCAACAGCAACCATTGAGCACATATTACCAGTAAACCCAGGAAGTGTATGGGAGGTTGCTTTCCCACATGAAACGCAGGACGAATACATATACAGAGTTGGCAACTATACACTTTTACCTGCAAATATCAATAACAAACTGGACAATGAAACCTCGTTTCAGTCAAAGCTTGAATACTATAAACAGACAAATTACAAGCTAAGTAATGAGTACTGTTTGTATGACGAATTTAATCCGGAAACCTTAACTAACAGACAGAAACGAATGGCAAAAGTGGCAAAGAGTATTTGGAAAAGTAAATTCCTATAGTGAACTCTTATTTCCACATGTTACTTTGTACCTATTTCCCGTAAATTGCACTTGAGATGAGTAGTATAGTAACTCCTAAAAATGGGTTTATTACGGTGCAGGGTGCACGGGTACACAACCTGAAAAACATTGACGTAAGTATTCCAAAAAACAAGCTGGTAGTAATAACCGGAATCAGCGGCAGCGGAAAATCATCGCTGGCTTTTGATACCATATTTGCCGAGGGACAACGGCGGTATATGGAGAGCTTTGCCGCCTATGCCCGTCAATTTATGGGTGACCTTGACCGTCCGGATGTAGATAAAATATCGGGACTTTCGCCTGTCATCTCTATTGAACAAAAGACTACCAACCGCAACCCTCGCTCGACCGTTGGTACTGTAACTGAAGTTTATGATTTCCTGCGATTGCTGTATGCCCGTATAGCAGATGCCTACTCGTACAATACCAACAAGAAAATGGTCAAGTTCAGCGAGGATGAAATAGCCTCGCATGTTTATGAAAACTTTTCCGGGAAAAAGATAATACTTCTGGCGCCATTGGTGAGGGGGCGTAAAGGACACTACCGGGAGCTATTTGAACAAATCCGGAAACAGGGCTATCTGAAAGTACGTATTGATGGAGAGATAACCGACCTGAAAGAAAAAATGCAACTGGACCGGTATAAAATCCATGAAATAGAGTTGGTGGTAGATAGGATAATTGTACAGGACACAAGCAAGAACCGGCTGTCGCAAGGCATACAAAAGTGTCTGCAAATGGGGAAAGACCTCATGTTTGTCGCGGAAGCGGAGAGCGATAAAATACATCAGTACAGTAAACACCTGATGTGTATAGACTCCGGAATATCGTACGAAGAGCCGTCTCCAAATACGTTTTCTTTTAACTCTCCCTACGGTGCTTGTCCGGGATGTAAGGGACTCGGCAAGGTTTATGCCGTGAATATGGAGGAAGTGCTGCCGGACAAAACAAAAAGCATCAAGAAAGGTGGCGTTGCTCCACTTGGTGAAGAAAGGGATTCCTGGTCATTTAAGATGGTGACGACACTAGCGAGAAAGAATAAAATCCCATTAGACAAACCGATACAAGATATTTCTGAAAAACACCTGAATATACTTCTCTATGGCAACGAAGAGGGCGTAATTACTTATAACGATGATGATGGCAGCCAAACAACCGAAGACCTGACACAACACAACTATGAAGGTGTTGTAAATATGGTGCTGCGATGGTTTAACGAAACTAAATCTGAAGGCGTAAGAAGATGGGCAGAAAGCTTTATGGAGTTGAATGCATGCCCCGAATGTAATGGCACTCGACTGAAAAAGGAAAGCCTGTATTTCAGAATTGCAGACAAAAACATTGCGGAGTTGGCAAACAAGTCGCTACAGGAACTTTCTGACTGGTTTGTAGATGTAGAGAATAGCCTGAGCAAAAAGCAAAACACGATTGCCAAAGACATTCTTAAGGAGATACGTGACAGGTTAATCTTTTTACTTGATGTGGGTCTTCATTACCTCACGCTAGACCGGCCTACACGCAGCCTTAGTGGTGGAGAATCGCAAAGGATACGTCTGGCAACACAAATAGGCTCTCAACTAACGGGCATCACCTACATACTTGATGAGCCGAGTATCGGGCTACACCAGCGAGACAATCAGAAACTGATACAGGCACTAAAAAGCCTGAGAGATAGTGGCAACTCGGTGTTGGTAGTAGAGCATGACAAAGACATTATGTTGGCATCGGACCACCTGATAGATATTGGTCCGGCAGCGGGATTTCATGGTGGAAAAATAGTGAGTGCGGGCACCCCGGCAGACATACTTAAGGAAAACACAACTACATCCAAGTACCTGAATAAGACACTGCAGATAGAAGTTCCTGCAGAGCGAAGAAAAGGGAATGGTAAAAAGATAGCGTTAACCGGAGCCACCGGTAATAACCTGAAAGATGTAACTGTGAAGCTACCCCTCGGCACGTTCATTTGTGTTAGCGGAGTATCCGGTAGCGGGAAGAGCACGCTCATCAATGAAACGCTTTACCCATTGCTGGCAAAGCATTGCTACCCTACTTTCAAGCAAACACCCATGCCCTACCGAAAAATCACGGGGCTGGAGCATATAGATAAAGTAATAGAAATAGATCAAAGCCCCATCGGGCGGACTCCGCGCAGCAACCCGGCTACATACTGTGGTTTTTTCAATGAAATCAGACAGCTTTTTTCACAAGTACCGGAAGCCAAAATAAGAGGGTACAACCCCGGTAGGTTCTCATTTAACGTGAAAGGCGGCAGATGTGAAGAGTGCCGTGGAGGTGGTATGCGCACAATAGAAATGAACTTCCTGCCGGACGTATATGTACGTTGCGAAAAATGTAACGGACAGCGCTACAACAGGGAAACGTTGGAGATTCGCTACAAGGGAAAATCTATCTATGACATTCTGAACATGACCGTAGAAGAAGCTGTGGAGTTCTTTGTGAATGTTTCGTTCCTGCATCGTAAAATAAAAACTTTGCAGGATGTAGGACTTGGGTATGTGACCCTCGGACAAAGCGCAGTAACACTAAGCGGCGGAGAAGCTCAACGTGTAAAGCTGGCAACAGAACTGTCTAAGCGGGATACCGGACAAACAATTTACATACTGGACGAGCCAACTACCGGTCTGCACTTCGAAGACATAAAACATCTGCTCTCGGTACTTAACAGGTTGGTGGACAGGGGCAACACAGTATTAGTGATTGAGCACAATCTGGACGTTGTAAAGATTGCAGACTTTGTAATAGACATGGGGCCCGAAGGTGGTGGCGGCGGCGGCACCGTAGTAGGTACCGGAACACCGGAAAAGATAGCCTCCGTAAAAGAGAGCCATACCGGTCGGTTCCTGAAAGATGAGCTATAATATGATAAGAATAGTATATCGTATATTTGGGAACAACCAATGATTTATGGATAGACTTTTCTCCATTTGCAAACCCTACTTCATATACATTGTTGGAGCACTAATGCTGATGGCACTGTGCTTTTACAACGGATATCCGTTGTATATGGGCGATACGCATGCCTATGTTTCTGTTGCTGGCACTGGTATGATTCCCGCTGACCGAAGCCCATTTTACGGATGGTTTATTAAGCATACCAGCCTCAGGGAGTCACTATGGCTGACTATATTGGCACAAAATCTAATATTGTCGTATGTGCTGTTACGGTACTACAGGATGTTATCCGGTGCGCAGGAAATCAGGGACATGGCTATTTTCATGATATTGACGGTAAGCTTTACCTATGTTACCTGGGTAATGTCTTGCCTGATGTCTGATGTTTTTACACCTATATTGTTGCTGACGACAATGTTGTACTTCTTTGAGGAAAACACAGCGAGACCAAGACAACTTGTATATCTCATTCTGATTTTCATTTCTATTTCTATGCACAACTCGCACTTTCTGATACTGTGTTTGGTTGCGCTGGCCCTGTTGGTTTATGCTTTGATAAAAAGGGTGAAAGTGATGACCAGAAAAGCATTGTTAGTTATGTTCACCGGTGTGATTTACTACTTTACAATGTGTGCTATAAATGCTGCTAACGACAAGGGTTTTATATTCTCACGTGGAAGTAACCTCTTCCTTGTTACAAAGTTTGCCGAAACCGGCATCCTTGATGAATATCTCAATAATAATTGTGAAAATAAGAACCTGAAAATCTGCGAATACAAAAATGAAATCAGCCCTTACCCATGGGACTTTATGTTTGGGGGCAACAGCATTTATAGTAAGATGGGCGGATATGAAGGTAGCAATGAAGAATTCAAAACTATAATTCACGATGTCCTGACGGACCCACATTACTTGAAGCTTTACTCGATTAAGTCTGCCAGCTTTACAATGCGACAGCTTTCAGAAATACAATCTCCAAGTAATGTCACGAGGTCCGGGCCGGGGGAAATGCGGTTTGTAGAACAATACTACCCTATAGAACAAAAAGAGTTTATCAGATCGAAGCAAAACCAGGGAGCCTTGAACAACGCACCATTTAATCAGTTAAACGGGCTGTTCTTTATTTTTACTTCATTGGCAATGCTGTGGCATTATCCGAAAATGAACAAGAAGAACATAGCAAGAGTGTATTTGTTCCTGCTTCTGTTTTACTTTATCAATTCTTTTGTGACTGCGTCTGTTTCAACAGTGGAAAGCAGGTTTTCATACCGGATATTTTGGCTGCTTCCTGCTACGAACGTTGCCTTTCTGCTCAATTACTTTGTACAAAAGAAAAGGCAGGAATTTTATCCAAACTAACCCTTTATTAACTCACCAAAGTTCCTACGCGCTTACCGGTAACAACATTGAGCAAGTTGCCGGGCCTATTCATGTCAAAGACGATAATAGGCAATGCATTCTCCTGGCAAAGGGTAAAAGCAGTCATGTCCATAACTTTCAGTTTACGGCTGATGACTTCAGTAAAAGATAATGATTCGAACATGGTAGCAGTCGGGTCTTTTTCCGGGTCAGCGGTATAGATACCGTCTACACGGGTACCTTTCAATATTACATCTGCCTGTATTTCTACGGCTCTCAATGAGCCTGCGGTATCCGTAGTAAAGTATGGGTTTCCGGTACCGGCTCCAAAAATAACTACCCTACCTTTCTCGAGGTGGCGAATTGCCTTTCTGCGGATGTACGGTTCTGCCACCTGTTCCATCTTAATAGCACTTTGTAGGCGGGTTTTGACTCCTGCTTTTTCCAGTGCCGCCTGCAATGCCATGCCGTTGATAACGGTTGCCAGCATCCCCATATAATCACCCTGAGCTCTTTCTATTCCTGTTTCTGCCTCATTCATACCGCGGTATATGTTGCCGCCGCCTATCACTATCGCCACCTGTACACCGATGTCTGTTACTTCTTTAATTTCCTTTGCGTATTGCTCCAGCATATGGGCATCAATACCAAAATTGCGGTCACCCATCAGCGACTCACCGGAAAGCTTTAACAGAATGCGATTGTACTTTTGAAGCATGTTTTTTTGTTTTACTCTAAACCTCTACCAAACCTGGACTACACAAGCCGGAAAAGATGAAAATTATCACTGTGTTTTGTAAACGTAGTCTAACTTATAAAATAAAGGCGGGTATACAAACCCGCCTTTCAAATCAATTACATAAATGGCATTTTCACCACCTTGGCCTTAACGCCCCGGTCGCGAATCATCACAAATACCTCAGTATCTGCAGCAGCATTTGGCTTGGTAACATAAGCCATACCTATTGGTCTTCCCAAACTTGGCGACTGAGTACCGGATGTCACTACTCCTATTTCCTCGCCTGCTGCATTCTGTACTTTATATCCATGACGTGGTATGCCTTTGTCAACCATTTCTATGCCCACCAACTTACGCGTAACGCCTTCTGCTTTCTGCGCTTCCAGAATAGGCCGTGCTGTAAAGTCTTTAGTGAATTTAGTTATCCAACTCAGCCCTGCTTCAAGCGGACTGGTGGTATCGTCTATATCATTGCCGTACAAGCAAAAACTCTTTTCTAAACGAAGCGTATCTCTGGCGGCCAGACCAATAGGTTTAAGGCCGTCCGGAGTACCTGTTTTGAAAATCTCTGTCCAGATTTTTTCTGCATTATCCCCTTCATCCTCAAAATATATCTCTACACCACCTGCACCAGTATAGCCGGTAGCACTTACCAGCACATTATCTACTCCGGCAAATTTGCCCTTTGTAAACGTATAATATTTCAGGTTGGTAATATCCATGTCAGTAAGCCGCTGCATGTACTCAGTAGCCTTGGGGCCTTGCACTGCCAGCAATGCTGTCTTGTCTGAGATGTTGTGCATTTCCACTCCTTTTGTATTGTGGCTGCTTATCCAGTTCCAGTCTTTCTCTATGTTGGAAGCATTTACAACCAGCATGTATACTTTATTTTCCTCAACACAATACACCAGCAGGTCGTCTACAATGCCTCCTTGCTCATTAGGCAGACAAGAATATTGTGCTTTGCCGTCAGTCAGCTTTGCAGCATCATTCGAAGTAACCCTTTGTATCAGATCAAGAGCGTCCGGTCCTTTCAGGATAAACTCGCCCATGTGACTCACATCGAATACTCCGGCATTGTTACGAACACAGTGATGTTCGTCATTTATACCTGTGTATGAGATAGGCATGTTATAGCCTGCAAATTCTGCCATTTTTGCCCCTAGAGCTTCGTGTTTTGCTGTAAACGGAGTGTTTTTCATATGCTTAATGTATCTGTGGGCAAAAATAAACTTCTATTCCCATCTTTTCAGGAAAAGTTGGAAAGAATAAACACATTGTGTAAACCGTGATTTATTGACAAAACATCAACACTACACCCACCCGTTCATCTTGTATTGCAGGTACCCCACTTTCAGTGCAGCCTTTACTTGTTTAAGTATTTCTGCATCAGCCTTTTTTATATGGAAACAGGATTTTCCTTTCAGGCATTTCAGTAATGCTGGGTCGAGTAGCGGCTTCACTTCCTCGGGATTGGAATAAACAGGCATAAAGTAAAACCCTACGTAGCTGCTTTGAAGAATAAGCCCGACAAAAAAGACCTCATCTCTCATCTTTCCATGTGCTTCTACTTTCTTTATCGACCATAAATCGTACCTACCCTCGATGTCTATCTTTGCCTTTATCGTCCCCTTTTCATAGGGTTGGACGAGCGGTTTTAATGAATTAAATATCTCAAGTAGTTCTGTTTGATTTAATTTCGCCATGTTTTTAAGTCTTAAATTAATGCCAATTATGCGCTAATTTACGGCTTTATTGCACCATTTATGCCGTTATGGCACTATCTTTAGAATGGTTTGAAATTTGTAACACTGTAAATAAACATACTAATAAATGAGCCAAAACGAGTTTCGTAAATACGCAATTAAGCACCATGGCATTAGCAGCCTTACTGTAGACAGCTACACTTCTTCACTGAGAATGCCGCAGGCGCTTACTCCCTATATTATTGAAGAACGCCCTATGAATGTGGCGTCTATGGACGTTTTTTCGCGTCTGATGATGGATCGTATCATCTTTTTGGGTGAGCCAATCAATGACTATGTCGCTAATATAGTGACCGCACAGCTTCTGTTTCTGGAAAGCACTGACCGTGCACGTGATATACAGATGTATCTGAATACACCGGGCGGCAGTGTATATGCAGGGCTAGGTATATACGACACCATGCAGATTATTAATCCCGATGTATCAACTATATGCACCGGTATAGCAGCCTCTATGGGTGCTGTGCTGATGTGTGCCGGCACAAAGGGTAAGCGCACTGCGCTGAAGCACAGTCGCGTAATGATACACCAGCCATTAGGTGGTGCAGAAGGACAGGCAAGTGATATAGAAATTACTGCGAGAGAAATCGGCAAGCTTAAGAAAGAGCTTTATGAAATCATTGCGTTGCATTCCGGTCAGAAACTAAGCAAAGTGGAGAAAGATAGTGACCGAGACTACTGGATGACGGCAATTGAGGCGAAAGAGTACGGCATGGTTGATGAAGTACTGGACCGCAATCCTCGTAAATCAGAAAACAAAGACTCCGACAAATAATCGGGTAATGATTTTATAATACTGTGGTGATAAATAGTTAAAAATCATAGCATTACAACAATTGATACTTCCCCGGCAATTAAAATACTAATAAGTATTGGGCAAGTATAGTTACTTTTACATCATATTAACCAACAATAAGTACATGTTCAATTTAGTGTTATTCGGCCCTCCGGGCAGTGGTAAAGGAACACAATCAGAAAATATTGTAAAGAAATATCAGCTACAGCACATTTCTACCGGCGATTTGCTTAGGGATGAGGTGAGCCGTCAGACTACGCTGGGAACAGAGGCGAAAAAATATATGGATCAGGGCATGCTGGTGCCCGACGAGGTGGTGATAGGCATGATAAGTGTAAAAATAGACGAAGCACAAGATGCCCGCGGGTTTATTTTTGACGGTTTTCCACGCACCCGAACACAGGCAGAAGCGTTAGACAAACTATTGGAGTTTAAGAATACAAAAATAGATTTGGTACTTGCGCTTGAAGTTCCGGAAAAGGACCTAATAGAAAGACTCGTAAAAAGAGGCATAACTTCCGGCAGAAGTGATGACAATGAAGAAGTGATAACTGCCCGGATTAAGGAATACTACCTTAAAACTGAACCTGTTGCGCAATATTACAGCCATCAGGAAAAACTGGAACGTGTCGAAGGGCACAGACCAATTGAAGATACCTTCAATGTGCTGGGAAAGCACATTAACAAGTACTTGTTACCAATAGCTTAGTGGAAAAAGGAAACTTTGTAGATCATATACGTATTTTCGTTCGCTCCGGAAAAGGAGGGGCGGGCAGTGTTCACTTTGAGCGCAACAAGATGGATGCCATGGCCGGACCCGACGGAGGTAACGGCGGCAGGGGCGGACACATCAAATTGAGAGGCAACTCCCAATTGTGGACGCTGCTGCACATGCGCTATCACAAAAACGTATTGGCAAAGGATGGTGTAAACGGAAGCCGGAATAACCGGACCGGGCACGATGGTGCAGATATAGTTTTGGAGGTACCACTCGGCACCGTTGCCAAGGATATGGAAACGGGAGAACAGGAGTTAGAAATACTAGAAGACGGGCAAGAGGTAATCTGGATAAAGGGTGGACGAGGAGGCCTGGGTAATGCCAACTTTGCTACTGCCACCAACCAAACGCCCGAGCATGCACAACCGGGAGAACTCGGTCATGAGGGCTGGAAAGTTCTGGAACTGAAGATACTGGCAGATGTAGGGCTGGTGGGCTTCCCGAATGCAGGAAAGTCAACATTGCTATCTGTATTAAGTGCTGCCAAACCCAAAATAGCCGATTACGCCTTCACCACGCTAACTCCCCAATTGGGTATTGTCTCTTACCGGGACAATAAATCTTTTTGCATGGCAGATCTGCCGGGAATTATTGAGGGGGCTGCCGAAGGAAGAGGACTGGGACATCGTTTCCTGCGCCATATAGAGCGTAACGCAGCCCTGCTACTACTTGTACCAGCTGACAGCGAAGACCACCGAAAGGAGTACGAAATACTAATGAATGAGCTGCAGGAGTATAATCCTGAACTGCTCGACAAAAACATCGTGCTTGCTATAAGCAAGAGCGAAATGCTGGACGATGAATTGAAGCGGGAAATAGCAAAGCTGCTCCCGACAGAAGTACCGCATGTGTTTGTATCGTCATTGGCTAATCAAGGTCTTGTTGCGCTTAAGGATGAACTATGGCGTGCGCTGACAGTTACCAATAACAGCTGATTAGAAAAGTCACTACCATGAAACAAATCACTCCTGCTCAGCTAAAACAGCAGTTGGCATCGGGTACAGACCTGTTGCTGATAGACGTACGTGAGGCATGGGAACATGAGGCTTTTAATATAGGCGGCCAACTGCTACCCATGAGCGAACTCCCATCAAGGCTGAACGAAATACCAAGAGACAAAGACGTAGTTGTTTATTGCGAAAAGGGCATCAGAAGTGTGATAACTATACAACGGCTAGAAAGTGCAGGCTTTGACAACCTAATTAACCTGATGGGCGGCATGTATGCCTGGAAGGCTGCGGAGTAACGTGCCACCCTAATGCACCACCAACCTCCCGTTCCATACACCGTGCTGCGTCTGTACTGATACCAGATACACACCATCTGGTACGTCTAACGAAAACGTAGCAGAAGTGTTTGCAGCAAACTGCTGTACCACTCGTCCTGTGACGTCGCTTATGCTTACAGCAGCATGCATACCCTGCGGTAGTTGCAGCGCAAACATGCTATTGCCAGGGTTAGGAAATATCCTGATGTCAGTTTGTGACAACGTGTTTTCCCATGTCGGGCAACCTGCTTCCGGTAGTATAGTTATGGTACGTGTTGTGATATCTGACCCACAAGGGTTAGTTACGGTATAGGATATAATGGCTGTTCCTGCAACAACTCCTGTTACAAATCCCGTACTAGCATCTACGTCTACAGTAGCATCATGGCTGCTCCATATGCCCCCTGTGGTTGTGACAGTATAGCTAACTGTATTGCTCACACATATAGTATCATCTCCCGTTATTGGTGCAGCAACAGGAAAAACTTGTACATCTATGGCGATAACAATTGTGTCGGCTCCTCCTCCATCCCATACGCAGACACTAAACGTATCTGACCCTACATACCCGAAATAGGGAACATAAGATAATAGCGATGGTGTAAGCGTATCTCCGGAAGCGTACATAAAGTAGTTGGCCGTCAGTGAGCCGTGAGCGGGAGACAAAAGTATCTGCCACGTTATTGGTTGTGCAGTATCTCTATCCATTACCTGTAGCATCGTATCGAGTTGTAATGACTCGCTGCAAAGATTGCGACTAAGCGTATCTCCTTGTACAAAATAAGGCACCTCATTGGGCATGGTTACCATACGTATCCGGTAATTATCGCGGTCACAGAAATACAGATTGCCACCTCCATAGCGGGCTAAATGATTAGAGTAATTTATTGACGCTGCGGTTGCAGGGCCTCCATCACCACTATAGCCGGGTGTACCGTTACCTGCAATAGTGGTGATTATACCACTAGGGTCAATCATGCGAACTCTCTGGCTACCAACGTCAGATATATATATATAGTTTCCGCTGACGGCTAATCCATTCGGCCCTAACAGTGCTGCAGTGGCAGCCCCCCCATCACCGGAAAACCCGAATGTGCCGGTACCGGCTACTGTGCTGATTATACCTGCCGTATTTACCTTTCGCACTCTATAGTCAAAATAATCGGCAATATACAGGTTGCTCAAATAATCAGTGCATATACTTCTAGGCCCCTTCAGTTGGGCTGCCGTAGCAGGGATGCCATCTCCGTTATAGCCGGCTACACCTGTACCGGCTACCGTAGATATTATACCGGAAGGGTCTATTTTCCGTACACAGTGATTAACGCCATCACATAAATATATGTTACCATGCTTATCAGTAGCAATGTCAAGAATTGGTCCGAATTGTGCAACAGATGCCGGACCTCCATCTCCGGAGTATCCGCTTACCCCGGTCCCGGCAATAGTATTGATAATGCCCATGGTATTTACCATTCGTATCTTACACGTTGTAGTTGCCAGATACAGATTCCCAACTGTATCAAGAGCAATACCCAATAAAGACGAAATGCCTGCTGCAGTAGCAGGTCCTCCGTCGCCACTGTCTGTACCGCTGCCAGTACCTGCATATGTGGTGATTATACCGGAAGTATCAACTTTCCTGACACTTTGAGCACCATCACTGATGTACACATTTCCTATTGGGTCTACAGCGATGCCATGTGGTGTGATTAGTGCAGCATCTGTGGCAGGGATACCATCACCACTATAAACAAAACTACCATCACCAGCTATCGTGGTAATGATTTGGGCGTCTGCGGCATGACCACACAACACCAATAAGATACTCAGGATATACTTTTGCATTTATTCCTGTTTGTTCCACTACAAGTTAGTATAATTTCAGCTTACCGCACCGCTCCCATGCAGCGTAATTCGTGTTACTTCTCCCATTTAGCAACACCGTCCTTAACTACGACTGCACCGTCACTTAAAGATATATCGCAAAGGACAGCAACATTTTTACCATCAACTTTTACCGGCGTTATTGCCGGTGCATGCATCAAGACACTGTCAATTCCGGGCTTCAGATAATCACTTGCTAAGGTGCGGTGCTGATTTCCTGTTGTAGTACAATGAAGTCCTTCAAGGCTATAATAAATCACATGGCCGTCCTCACCTATCACTATGTCGCGAAGGTTAATCCGGTAAGACACTATATTTGAATCTCTATAGGTCGTTATCATATCTTTCAGGTTGTCCATCAAGTAGGTAACAATAGGATCCGTAACCGACGGCGAGGCCACATCTGCAATTTTGTATATTGGCTTACCATTTACGGCTATCGGTATCTGATGGGTATTTACGACAGTTGTTACATTTTCTTCTTTTATCGGGTCAAAGACTATAATAGTATCCGGCATTGCCTCCGACAAGGTAAAGGTATTTCCATTGTAAGCAACTACGTCTCCCTCAACAATAGTAGCAGCTTGTTGCCCCTCCTTTGTGCCCGAAGCACAACCCAAAAGCACTATTGACAATGCAAGGGATAACAACCCGACTTGCGACCTTAAAAGGTTATTTTTTCTTATCTGCATAGAGGTGCGTTTTCAATGTAAGTAAACGGATGTGCAGTATAAATATAATAAATATGCAGCGATTTGTAAACTAACACTGCTACAGCACTTCCATCCCTATTTATCAGCAACCCATCATTATACTATCTATCTTTTCGATACGTAGCTTTCTTATCATTCACCTCAATAGCATAACTGCTCATATATACATCGGTATTTGCATTTACCGCTTTCCCATTCAGCTTTGCAGGTATCCTATCCGGAACATTAGACATTAGCAGATTAATTTTCTCATCTAACTTTTGTCGTATCACAGAATCAATTTCGATGCGTTCCCCATCCTTATCTCTACCAAACACACCATTGTACTTGTAAAATACAACCTTCCCTTTGTCATCTACTATTACTTCATTCATGCTTATTCTGTACAGCCCATTGGAAAGTGTTGCGATATCGCTGCTGATGTTTGACAACAAATATTCTTCAATCGATTTTTCGTTTTCCATTGGCTGCTGCGGTGTGGTAAACTCATCGCTATTGTACAGTTTTGCATCGTTCATCTTTATTAGCGTCGGATCCGTCCACATTACCATCGATTCTTCTTCACCGGTTGTCGGATTAGTTCTAAATAATGTGTCGGGGTCTTTTTGTTTTGAATATTCAAACTTATTTCCTCGATAGGTTACAAAACTTCCATCCTTTACAAATTCTGCAGGTGCAACCATTTCCTTTTCTTTTGTAAAACATCCGGCTGCAATAGCAACAATAGGAACTAATAACAGCATCTTTATTTTCGACGCATTCGTTGACTTTTGTGTGAGCATAATAATTCGTCTTTTTATGGGTGAACGATTAAATGAGTGGGTAACTGAAGGAGCCGTGTTTAACAATGACTGCTCCAAAAGAAATTTTCCATAAACCGCATGGTTGTCTATTGCGGTACTATCAGCCTGATACTCCTGCACCATCAGCAAACGCCGATTATACACATATACTAATGGATGAAACCAGAATACAACCCGGGCGATTTGTAGTACCAACAAATCTGCTATGTGCATCAATGATGTATGCCGTTGCTCATGTGCCAGCAACATCTGCCACTCTGCGTCGCTATACTGTGCCGTGCTGTTTACAAACAGAAAATGTCTGAACGAAAATGGCGCATGATCTTTTCCGGTTTCTACAATTGTCCAATTACCGAAACTGCTAATACTACCTCCTTTATACAGCCGTATTGTTCTGTAAATATCAATCAGCAACAGGCAAATCGCCACCGTCATTCCGGCTACATATACTACCGTTATCCATTGTGCCCAGTTAATACTGCTTTCCGGTGCAGCAGCGGTTATAACCGTTTGTCTGGCCGTGGCGATACGCTGCGCAGGCTCCTTCCATATACTTACACTACCAGCACGCTCTGCTACTCCCGACGACCATTGAACTAATGGCAACAATGCACCACACAATAGCGTGAACAGCAAGTAAAACCTGTTGTAAGCATGAAAGTTCTCCCGACGCAGAAACGCATCATAAAACAACAGACTCAGCAGCCAGATAGCAGTAGCATTAAATAAGTATTGTTGCATATTGTCCGGTTTTTGTGATTACATTTTTACCCTATGCCCCTTAACCTTTACCGAGAAACCACCTATCGAATAGGGGACAGGCTTCCCATTCTCGTACAGCACGTCAAACTTCGGGGCACCCAACATCAGTCTGATAACCTTGTTATCTATTTGCTTCTTTAGCGCAGGGTCAATGTATTGGGAAGCTTTCATCTGTGCGGCGGTCGCACCCGGAAACACCTTAGCCGTTTTAACTAGCCCCCACATCTCGAAATAAGCGACGCTTCCCTGCTCATCAATCGTAGGGTAATCCGGACAGAAAGTGTATTCACCATCCTTTAGTTCTTCTAAAAGATTACGTACACCCTTGGTAAGATATACACTAAACTTCTTCATACTCTTCGCAATAGTTTCCGGATGAGTGCCATGCTCATCCACTGTAGCCTGCCGAATGAGTTTACCGTTCAGCGTTTTGATATTTCCTCCGGAATTGTTGATCTGAATCGATATTTCGCCCGTTTCGTCGTCCGTCATTGTTATGGTATCAGAAACCTTGTCGGAGTATGTAACCTTTGCCCCCCCAATTATGTAGGTATCGTCATAGCGGTCGTAGTTTCTATATTCAACTTTTTGCGAGAACCCCCCGAAGCTTATAAACACAATTGGAACCAGTATAAGCAGCCTGACAACTTTTGCTTTTAATCTGTATTGTAGCATAGAAAACGTTTTAAGTACATTGACAAATTACGGAATACTGGTAAAAATGGCTGCCATAGCTATCGAATCCTTTCCGGCACAATCGAGGTGAATATCCTCAACGAAAATCCTAACCTTCATATTTGTAAACGCTTTCAAAAAATTCACTTGATTTTCGCCGAGTGAAGCACCCTCTATTTTGAACGGACCAAAAAGGTTACCCTCTTTAGGCAAAAACGATACAGCAAACCTTGACACCTCACAACCCGGCAGTCGGGAAACGAGCGTGGGTTCTTTAACTAATTCGCCCAAGGGCACGGTATGGTCGCTTGCACTATTTACAAAAGCAACTGCACTTTTTCCTTTGCTATTGCTCTGTGCAATAACACTGCCGGAAGCGATTAATGTAAAAAACATCATCAATGCCATAGCTCCATAGCAAGACGTATGGCATTTCATTAATCGTGTCTTCATTGTTTTGGTTTGCATATTCATAAAATGTGTGTTTTATGGTTAAAAAAAATGATGGAGTTACCCCCTCGCAGTACTACACTTTTGGCTTGTTATCCCACAGTTTTAATGTTGTTACCTGATGGTCTAATATGCGTATCTCATAGGCGTTAAAAAACAAATCCAACAACACAGGAACCGGCTCACCTCCTATACGTCCCGGCTGCCTTGCGGGGATTTCTTTAACTAAGTCTCTAATCATGTCTAGTATGCGGCTTTCTGCAAAGCTGCTAATGTTTCCAAATCGCATGCCGTGAGAAATACCTATCGAATTTGAGTAGCACGCAATCCTTCCCTGTTTATCAATTACAACATCGCACAAGTAAATCTGAAATGTATCGTCAGGTAGACCATCCAGCATTTCCGGTAGGCCTTTCAGAATAACGTCCGCTATTTTCTCTTCAGTTAATCCCGGCTCTTCCGTCAACTCGTTTTTCCTGAAAATCTCCTCCCCGTTAAGCTTTGCCGGCACTTCATGCTTGCTAAATGAGCCGATATTCGCTCCGTCCTTTACCATCAATTGTGCATAGGTATCAGTATGCTCATACCAAACCACATTGTCATTAAATGCATTTACACCTGGTTCCAAAGTACCATTTTGGGCAAAGGAATTAGTTGAAAGCATTAGTATAGTACATGCCATCAACCTTTGTAGACTCTTTGCAATAAGGTTACGCATTTCCATAGTCCATGTTTTTTAGAACTTACCGTTTTGCTATCCACTTAACTGTATGATTCCGTACTTCAATCTCTGTATATCCGCCATAGCCATAAGTGTCCGGGAACAGGCTTCTGTAATAGCATGCAACCGCAGAGCCATTTAGGTTTGCCGGAGTGTAAGTCGTGCTCTGCTGCAACATGCTACTTATTTTTTCGTCTATCTTATTTTTAAGTTCAAAACCATCACCGACGCCATTTTTGAGTATTCCCTTATTTTCATAGTAGGCTACCCTACCACCCTTGTCAACTACTACATCGCTGATGAGTATGAAGTATTCGCCGTCTTCCAGCTGCTCCACTTCTTTTTGTATTTCTTTCATTATCCGGGCAGCCAATCCATTTTCTTTTGAGACAAGCGATGAAGAGATCACATCCTTACGCTCACCATCATATATCGGTTCCCCATTTAGCTGCTCAGGAGGTTCGGGCCACCCTATCGGCATTCTTTCTAACTTTCCCGTCTTTTCGTTCCGGTGCATATAACTGTCAGGTTGCTTCGGCTTTCTGAACTCTATGACATTTCCTCGCCACGTGCATTTGCTACCCTCTTTGTGCGGACCATTGGCATAACCATCCTTGGTAAAACATGCCAAACAAATAACTACCAACGGCACTACCAGCAGTAGCTTCGCCTTAGCATTGCCGGACGACTTTCTAGATAGCATCGAAATGCGATAACGGACAGAGCCGCTGTTAAATGCATGGGTGATTACAGGGGCTGACTGCAGCAGGGCCTGCTCTATCAGGAATGTACCATATTCGCGCAGGCGTTCGGCAGGCACATCGTCGGCCTGATATTCATGTACAAGCAGTAACCTTTTGTTATAAACGTACACCAACGGGTGAAACCAGAATATTATCCTCGCCACCTGAAGCAGCACCAAGTCTAAAACATGTAGCAGCGAAGCGTGTCTGCCTTCGTGTGACAATATCATTTGCCACTCCGCGATACTGTATTGCGCACGGCTACTTACATACAATGTCCTGAAAAAAGAGAATGGGGCATGACTGCCGGCTGTTTCAATGACAGTCCACCCGTCTTCGAAGCTGCGACTTCCCTTTCGGGTAAAAGCAATAAGGCGCACGACATCTACCAACAATGTTGTCACCGCAACTACTGCCCCCAATAGATAGAGTACTGTCAGCCATAGTTGCCAATTGATGCCCGACTGAGGCACAATAACATTGGGTGTCATTGTCGCAACAACAGCATGTTTTGCATTCCGCATATTCTGAACTGTAACGGTAGTGTCAGTCATCAAGATATGCATAGCTCCCTGCCACTCCCACAGCGGCAGCAATGCTCCTAATAGCAGCGTGCCTACAAGATACACTCTGTTATAGGTATGAAAGCTTTCCTTGCGCAGCAATACATCATATAGCAGAAGGCTCAGCAGCCATATAGCAGTAGCATTAATCAGGTATTGTTGCATATCATTAGTTTTTGGAATTGTCCAATGTCTTCATCATTTCATTCAGTTCTTTCAGGTTTATGTCCTCACTCTTTACTAAGTAACTCACCAACTGCTTGGGCGAGCCACCGAAGTACTTTTCTACCAAACTCTGCACTCCGGAATCTGCATATTCTTCTTTTGTGATTATCGGGAAGTATTCGTGGGTTTTGCCGTAGGCTTTATGAGATACAAACTCCTTCTTTTCCAATATCCTCACTACCGATGAAATAGTACTGTGTGGCATATCCGGGTCGCCAAGGGCTTCTATTATATCACGCACCAGGCAACGCTCCAGTCGCCATATTATCTGCATTACTTCTTCCTCTGCTTTTGTTAGTGTTGGTATCGTCTTTTTCCGCTTCATAACGTAAATATACGTTACAAAACGTAAAAAGCAAGCGTTTAGGGGAATTTACTTATAAATATGCAAGACAACATTTAATACAGTTGAGGTAACAGCCCTGCGCCTTTATCTTTTCTATGAGAACCACCCGAAAAGATAACGGACACTTCATACCTGTTGGCAAACCGGCTATCTAACTTATTATTGACAGGATAGTCATAGCTGAAACCAATTCTTGTCTTTAAAATTTCCAATGCCACATAAGGTGCTACAAACCTGCTGTGGCGATATATGGCTCCGGTATATATCGCAATATCATTAGTTGCTTTTTTCTTACTTCCGTTCAATAAAAACCTGCTGTAGCAGGCTAAGAGTGTATTGCTCGTGGTATCTTGCCTGATATACTGCGCACCACCATACAGAGTAGTTCTGGAAGTGACCTTGTAAGCACCTCCTATACATGAAACGCCACGAGGTTGAAGAGCATAACTCACATCTTTATCTCTTGAAAACACAACCGGGCTCGTAACATTGTAAGCCGCATAACCAGCATATACAGACAAGTGATCGGATAGACTGCCGGAGTACCTAACACCAAAACCAATATCCACATAACGTCCCCTTCTGGGCATTCCGTTATTAGTCCCCTTGTACCCTAATTCATTAGCGACACTCACCCCCTGCACACCTGCGGAAACTATGTGTTTTTTTGCCTTACCAAGCCCCTTGTGATATGCTATAGATAAGCCTTTTGAATAATCTCGTTCATAAATATAACTACTAAGGAGATAGTGATTGTAATACTTAAAAAACACGCCAACTCCCATTGCATCGCCTTTGGGCAAGGCCTTTTTTAATACGGGCATATCGCAGGAAAACGCAACATGACGCTCAGCACCGGGTGTGAATACCGTGTACATCTGACTATAGTTTGCAACTACACGCACATTACTATTAATAAGCCCTGTATTTGCCGGATTGTTAGACAATGGATACGAAAAAAATTGTGACGGAGATATATCCTGAGCAAATGAGTGTTGCACAATGCCACATAGTATAGCAAGTGTAATAAAGGAGCGGAGCATATTAAAGGTATTAGTAGGCAATAAATTCAACACTAATATAACGAACGTATATTGAATTTATTATCAACCTTTCAAAATGATGCGATTACACCTCCACCCCAAACTGCCGCAAATGATGTAGGCTGTGCTTGTGTAACAGTTGTATCTGATGCTCAAAATCGAGCACACCAAAGAACGGGTTTTTCAGGGATTTTGCTTTGTCCTGCTCATACACAGAAAAGAAATAATCAATCTCCTGTTGCAACTCCACTATTGCTGCCTCTTTGTCGGGTTGTGTTACCTCTTGCGGGTTATTGGGTAGGAGCGCATTAGGTGTGTTTTCGCGAAATGGCTTCTCTGATTCCAGGAATGCCTGCATACGTGGCATGTATTCATCGGCTGTTACTATCTCTACAGGCAGCCGACCACTTGCTATCCGCATGCTATAACTCATGTGCTCTATCATCTGCTGCACATTCATCAAACCCCACTTTTGTGGTGTATCGGCGTCTATCTGACGCAGTAACTCTGTAAATTCCTTCTTTAGAAAATCGGCTTTCTGTTGAATATTTTCCATTAGATTCGATTAGCAGTTAAAGAACTCATTTTCAGTTGGAGACATTGATGCTCGCTACAACAATCCCTTAATCAGTGCTTCTTGTGTCACACCTTCAGCCTCTGCTTTGTAGCTACGTAGTATACGGTGACGCAACACAGGCATTGCCATTGCTTTTACGTCCTCAATATCCGGAGAGTATTTGCCATTTATCAGCGCATGACACTTTGCACCGAGTATCAGATACTGCGAGGCACGAGGCCCTGCACCATAAGATAAGTATTGATTGGCGGCATCTGCTGCACCTACGCTTCCGGGGCGTGTCTTTTGCACCAAACCTACTGCATACTCCAGCACATTGTCCGGCACCGGTACACGCCTTACCAGCTCCTGAAATGCCAATATATCATCGGCACTCATTACGTTCGACAATTGTACGTTTTGCGCGCCTGTAGTGTTCTTTACTATCGTTACCTCTTCCGCAAAGCTGGGATAATCCAGCGTTACCTGAAACATAAAACGGTCAAGCTGCGCTTCCGGGAGCGGATAGGTACCTTCCTGTTCTATCGGGTTTTGTGTTGCCAATACGAAAAACGGAGAAGGTAGCTTATATAACATACCTCCTGCAGTTACGTTACGCTCTTGCATTGCTTCCAGCAATGCCGATTGTGTCTTAGGAGGTGTACGGTTTATCTCATCCGCCAGAATGATATTGGCGAATATGGGCCCTTTGATGAACTGAAAAGCACGCTGCTCGTTGAGTATTTCTGCCCCTACTATATCGCTGGGCATCAGGTCGGGCGTAAACTGTATCCGCTTAAATGATAGGTCCAATACCTCAGAAATAGTCTTTACCAAGAGCGTCTTTGCAAGTCCCGGCACACCCACCAGTAAGCTATGTCCGTTGCACAGGATAGCAACAAGCAGCTTTTCTACTACATCATCCTGCCCTACTATTACCTTCCCTATACTTTGTCTTATTTCTTTGGTTTTCTCTTTAAGCGCGTCTGCGGCTTCTATATCTGTTGCGTACATTGATATTCTATTACCTTTTTTAACGGTGCTGCAGGGGTTTTATTGTTTTCCCACAGAGACCGCTATTAAACACGAAAGTTCCATTATTTTGTGTAAACAAACAAATAGAAATTACGTGGACACAACAATCAGGAGCGCACAACAACAGATAGACGAATGGATACGCACAACCGGTGTTCGTTACTTCAGCGAACTCACAAATCTGGGCATTCTTATGGAAGAAGTGGGGGAGTTATCGCGGATAATGGTGCGAACCTACGGAGAGCAATCCTTCAAAGACAGTGACAAAAAGAAAGAACTATCAGATGAAATGGCAGACGTACTGTGGGTACTTATGTGCCTTGCCAACCAAACAGGCGTAGACCTCGACGACGCCCTGAAGAAAAATATGGAGAAAAAGACGACACGGGATGCTGAACGCCACAAGAACAACGAAAAACTGAAGTAAGCCAATTATGGATGTGCCGCTACCCATACGGCACCATCTTCAAAAACTTCCCGTTTCCATATCGGGACCGTTTCTTTGAGGGTATCTATGGCATATCTGCAAGCATCGAAGGCAGCACCCCTGTGCGCTGCCGAAACGGCTATAATGACGGGAATATCGCCCACATCGAGCACTCCTGTTCTATGGTGTATCAATACTTTGTGAACAGAAAACTTTGCAATAGCAATCTGTGCGATCTTCTCCATTTCCTTAACTGCCATTGCCTCATAGGCTTCAAACTCCAGACGCACTACTTTCTTACCCTTGGTCTCAGACCTTACAGTACCGACAAACACATCTATCCCACCGCACCCGGGGGCTGATACCCACTCGATACAGGATGCCACATTAAGATTATCAGATGATATTTTGATGTCGTAATTCACACAATGCCGTTTAACCACCACTTACCGGTGGTATTATTGCTACTTCGTCTTTACTGCTAATCACGGTTTCGTCATTGGCATATTCACTATTTACCGCTAGGGCAAATGAAGTCAGCTTACTCAATGCCGGGTATATCTCCTGCAAGTGGCCCTTCAATATTTTTGCAGTTGCATTTTCAGGCAAATCCACATTAACACTAATTGCACCAAAAATCTCTTTAACTACCCCAAAAGCTCTTATCGATATTGTCACTGGTTTACTTATTGTTGGTTTTATTGCTCGTCAAATATACGGCTACTGTATGGAATTGCAGAATGCCATAAAACTATTCAGGCTATGTGCGATTGCACATAGCCTGAATAAACTAAAGTACCCTGAAGCAAGTTAGTTCTTTAGAAATTATGACTCACGCTGAAGCTTAATGTCAACCCGGGATTCATACTATCAAAGATTTGCTGCTGTGCGTCGTAGGATTGATAGAACTTCTCCAAACGGTCATTCAAAAGGTTGGCCACTTTAAACCCAACCTGAGTTCTGTCCTCTTTTCCAAAAGTCTTATTGAAACTCAAATTCAGACTATGAAACGGTTCGGTATATACATCAGGGTAAAGACCAACCCCAACGATGTATAATGTCGGCCCCTTTACGTTATAGAATACGCCACCATTTATACCGGTCTTAGAGCTTGAATAGCTAATCCCCGCGTTGATAACGTAAGGAGACTGTCCTGCCATGTCTCTGGTATTTTTAACGGTTTGCCCTACCCGCTCATAAGACTTTCTTGAATTGTACTCAAGATCTGTCATCTGTATTTGTGATTTCACGAGCGTAAGATTACCGGAAGCATGAAAATTCGAAAGGAAAGGAGAAATGAAGGTCAATTGCTTTCTAAGTTCTATTTCAGCTCCGAAAACCTTACCATTACCTACGTTACGTGCCTGAAACTCTGTGCTTGTTTGTTGCGCAGGTATCCTTACTAATTCAATGGCATTTTCAAATGTCTTATAGAAAGTCGAAACTGAAATCAGCTCATTGCGTCCTGTAAACATCTCCCAACGAAGGTCAAAATTGTTGACTCTGGTTTCAACCAACCTACCACTCCAATCGGGGTAAGTAAAGAGGCTACCATTAAATATCCTGTTGGTAATAGGATCAATAATCTGTGCAAAAGAAAGTTCCTTAAACGAAGGCCTGGCAATCGTTCTACCATAAGTAAACCTTAAGTTCTGACGCTCATCGAGCGCATAAATCAAGTTTGCTGACGGGAAAAAGTCAAGAGCAGATAGCACCTTTTCATTCTTCAGATAAGAACCGTTAACAGTATCTCCGCTTGCATACTTTTGGTCTGACCCGGTATATCTCTGTACATAATTCTCCGCTCTTACACCCAATACTGATTTAAGTCCGGGTAGCAGAGACATTTCGTTAGAAACATAAAAAGCCGTGTTATTGACATTTGAAGTATAAGCATTGGGGTTAAGTGCCAAATTACCGGATTGGTAATAGATACTATTTGGCTTATTAGGATAAATGTTCGAAGGATCAAGCACCTGAGAAACATTTGTATTTGACCAGGCTTGCGTACTCAGGAATTGTGCGTCAAAAAACAAAATCTCATAATCTCTTTTCTTATACAGATGGCTTGCGCCGAACTTCAACTTCGCATCCCTGTCCATTATTTTATAGTTACGAGCTACGTCTATTTTAGCGGTAGCATTCAACTCATTAAGGTAACGCCATATTCTGCTGGGATTACCTCCGGCACCCGCCGCAAACGTAGGCTTATCCGGGTTTGTTACTGTAAAAGCTGTTTTACGAATATCCGGGTCATCAGACGTAGACCATGTAGGGGATAATTTCCAATTTATGTCCCATTTACCATCATCCAACGAATGGTCACCACTTAATAATAAATTAGACAACGAGCGTTGGTTATACACCAGGTTTTCGGAAATTGCCTTATATCCTGACTGCCCTACAGCTTGTCCATCATTATCAATTGAAAACTGACCAGCGCTGCTTGTGCCACTTTGCAGCCTCAAGCCTGTAAATCTGAATTTTGAGTGCTGTGTTTTGAAGGCTACGCCGCCAAGCCCGCCAAGCAATGCCATTTCCTCAGAAAATTTACCTTTCTGAATGGTAGCATAACGTAGTTCATTTTCTGTAGGGTCACTATATCTCTGGTATTCACTATAGGTTACATCATCATAAAGCTTAAACGTTCTTTGATAGGATAAAGACAAGATATAACCCAACGTATTTTTCTTCTTTCCACCTACTTGATATTGGTTACCGAAGTTCAAACTTGCACTATAATCTAAAGGACTAACAGCTTTTTGTGTACCCAGTGTCGGGTTGAAACTCCTTACGAAGCTGTTTACTTCACTTGAACTTGCTCCGTTCAGCGGCGTTGGGATATTTACAGGATCAGTACCGGCAGGAAGCGCCCTTGTGCCATCATCAAATCCCAAAAAGTCAGTTTTTCCACCTTTGTAGGTTATGTAATTGGAATTCAGATTCATTTGTGGGTTATACCCGCCACTTACCGAAGCCTTAAATATTTTCTTTTCCGGGAAAGCTTTTGTTTCAATATTTACCAGACCACCGGTAAAATCAGCTGGTAATTCTGCCGAAAAGTTTTTCTTTACAATCACGTTATCTATAAGGTCTGTCGGAAAAATGTCCATCTGCAGGCTATTCTTATCAGGGTCAAGACCAGGTATCTGGATGCCATTCAATGTGTTTCTGGTGTACCTGTCGCCCAAGCCTCTTACATAAATGTACTTTCCGTCTTCGATGCTCACACCGGTTACCCTTTTGGATGCCTCGATAGCCGTACCGTCGCCCACCAATGTCATTTGGGCTGAAGAAATTCCGTCCATAATAGCAGTAGAATTTTTCTTGAGGGCTATCAAAGCCGACTCAGAAATCCTTAACGCTTCTGCTTTTATCACCACTTCTTCCATTCCGTTGGCTGCAGATTTAAGCTGGATGTTTTGTAAAAGTTTTATCTCACCTTCTTTCACGACAACGTCTTTAATAGTTACCGGACTGTGTCCCAGGAAGGTAACTTCGACTGTGTATGTGCCGGGGTCTATCTGTAGACTAAATGCGCCATCGATATCCGTAACAATTCCATAGGCAGTTGCCTGAACTTTGACTACTGCGGAAATAATCGGGTCACCTCCCTCATCGATAACCGTGCCACGAATGGTTCCCTTTGCAAACGCTGCGAAAGTGAAGAAGCAGCTTAAAACAAAAACTAAAGTATGTTTCATTTAAAAGTTGTTAAAAAGAAAATTTGGGGTGAAGTAAAACTTCCCCCAAACTCCCTATTATTGTCTTTTTTGTTTGATAGATATAATATTTCTGATATTAAAGACCGCTAAGCGCGCCAGCTTTTGAAGCCCATGTCCATCCGAACCCGCTTGCGTCAGCTTTACCTGTTGAAGAGCTACCCAAAGTTACGCCCGATGGAGCAGGACCATCCTTGATATAATCATCAGCAGAACCAGTTCCGTTAATCACGATGTTTGTATAAACAGTATGTGGATTATCTACCGTCCTGTTAATCTTCTGATCAGTAACAGTGTTTGTGAAAAATATGTTTTCAAGATTAACCCAAGTGTTCTTATCTGTGTTTATCAAATCGCCACCAGTAGTTCTTCCCCCATAATCGTTAACTACTGTAACGTTTTTGATAGTAAAAGCTCTTTCCATTGTACCTTCTGCGCCATCCAACTCGAAGCAATGGTCTGCCGGTGTTATTACAATCGCGTTGTCGATAGTACCACCATATGACTGGTCTACATCAAGACCATCATCACCTACATTCCATGATACAACGTTTTTAACGTTTACCGCACCACCAAAGAACTCAATTGCATCGTCCTGGTTAGCTACTATTTCAATGTTTTCGATAGTAGTTCCTGAACCTACAGCTGCCAGAGAAAGACCGTTAATTTCGTTACCTGCACCGATGTTGGTACCGCCGTGGCGTATAGATACATACTTCATTACACCAGAGTTATCAGCATCGTCGCTACCACCGTACAGACCATTTTGGTCAGAAGTCGGGATACCTTCTATCTGTACTTCATCAGCAGAAGCAGAGATTTTAGCCTTACCGCATATCAATACACCACCCCAAAAACCGCTTTGATCCGGATCTAAGTTAGGGCTGGCAAAATTACCTGCTGCCACGTCTTCTTTTGTAATTTCATCTGCTACTGAAGTGAAAATGATCGGCTTTGTGGCAGTACCTTCAGCCATGATTTTTGCGCCTCTTGCTATCAGCAGAGCAGTAGCATTGGCACCTGTACCTGCCTTACCCTTAATAACTGTTCCCGGCTCAATTGTCAATGTTGCACCTTCCAACACAGCAATTCTTCCAGCAAGGATGTATGTTTTGTCGGCAGTCCAGGTAGTGTCAGAAGAGATGTTCTGTGAAACTGTGATTGTGTTCACCGGAGTAGGAGTTACCGTAGTACCACCACCATTGTTGTTGTTGTCTTCTTTTTTGCAAGAGAACAAACAGATTGATGCAACTAGCACCAAAGTTGATTTCATAACGTAGTTCATTGTTTTCTTTGTTTTATTTAAATGCAAAGTAAGAGCCTGTATGTTATGCGAATATTACGGCGTGGTTAACTTAGAATGATTTGTACCGAAGTGCTCCAAGGACATTAATATAATATTATTTCATATGCATTTTGCTCTTGATTACCGATTTCATATCGTTGCAGGCTGCATCGCCCGCTTCAATAGCCGTTGTAACCATAGGGATGGCGATAGAATTGAGTAAATAAAATCACTTAACATTTCGGCAAATGCCAAAAGTCAATCTGTGATGAGGAGAAACGCCATATTTCTGTATGGCATCCCGATGAGCGGCAGTGCCGTAACCCATATTCTTATTCCACCCAAACTGTGGATGATCATGATGAATTTTGTGCATATACGCGTCTCTATGGGTCTTTGCGAGGATGCTGGCTGCTGCAATGGATGTATATTTTGCATCCCCTTTTACTATACAATGGTGCGAAATTCCGAAATACGGGGGGAATATGTGCCCATCTATTAGCAATAGTTCCGGTCTTGTTTTCAGCCCATCAATCGCTAAATGCATTGCTTTAAACGATGCCTTCAATATATTTATCTTATCGATTTCATCCTGTAATATATGCGCAACCGACCAGGAAAGCGCACTTTCTTCAATAATAGGCCTAAGCGTTTCCCGATCTCTTTCGCTTACTTGCTTACTATCGTTCAGAAGTGGATGATAAAAAGCATCGGGCAATACCACCGCAGCCGCAAAAACAGGACCAGCGAGGCAACCCCGTCCGGCCTCGTCGCAACCTGCCTCAATAATTCCATTAGAATAACTGCTTTTCAACATACTCTGATTGGTATATCTTTTACTCTTGTCCGCAAATTATGTAATCCTATCGGAATAGTAAAAGCGGTCACGAACAACGCAGACTTCTGTATATACACGACCAATATTGGTTGAATACCTTCCATTCGTTAGGAACGATAAATTCAAGTTTAAGTAATTGCAAATGAGTATTGGATAACCAATTTCATGAGATTGTACGAATAAGAAGAGGGTGTCTCAATTTAGCGAGACACCCTCTTCTTATTTTTCACTTAAACAGAATCTATCTAATAAGTGTTATATCACCTTTCGCTTCGAGCGTTTTTCCTCCACAGTCATACTTAATGTAGTAGAAGTAAGTACCCATATCCTGAGGAATGCCATTGTAAGTACCATCCCACCTTGGGTTGCTGTTAGCACTTTCAAAGACTGTTTGTCCCCAACGGTTGCTAACGCGGAAAATATGGAACCTATGATAACCCGCAAACACAGGACGGAAGAAGTCATTCAAATCGTCACCATTAGGGCTAAACGCATTCGGGAACTGAACGGTACAACACTGGTCAGGGTTAATCTGCCTAACATATGATGATTGACATCCAAACGGATCAGTAACAGTCAATCGAACCATGCTGCTTGACAATTCTACACGTCCACTTATTTTAGGTTTGTTCTGATTTACAAAGAAGTGCTCAGGCTCCCACTTGTAATTGTTTGCATAGTCTTGAGTTCTGGCTATGAACAGAACACTATCTTCTATACACAACCTCTTAGAGTCAGTAACAAAGTCGAACCTCGCATCCGGCAATTCGTGTACCAGAACAGTATCGGCAGTAATCAAAGATTTACAACCTTCTACAGTAAACCCTTGAATATTTATGATATGCAATCCTTTCTTAGGGAAGCTTACCACGTATGGTCCGCCACTATTAGAGTTATAAGACACAATATCAATGTCCTTAGATGCTGATAAAGGTATACCATTTACATTCCAAACAAATTTGTAAGAATTGTCTGATCTGCTCGAAATTGCCATGTTGATCGTATCTCCAAGGCATACGTCAGGCATCACATATGCGTGTGCATCCGGTGCCGGAACAACCTTAATGTCAACTTCCGCATCAGCCGAGCAACGTCCTTTATAGTTGGTTGCTGTTAACCTTACAGTATGTTTACCCAAAGCCTTGTCAAACTTGACAAACACCCTTTCGTCACTCATAGTTGTACCGTCAACGAAGTATGCCCCTTCCGGTAGTTCCCAATGATAGGCGGGATCTACAAGCGTCGCTCCATCAAACTCCAACCCAATTGAGTCAAACTGGCAAAGCCAAGGTCTATCAGGTGTGATTTTGAAGTCAGGCAATACAAGCACCGTTACGTTAAGTTCTGCCTTCGGACTTTCACACTGATCAACAGTCTGCGTCACATAATAGCCTGTAATACCCGGATTATCGGTATTCGGCTTCGGTGCCGTTGAAGAACCCGGTGTACTTGTAGGTGTTGTGTACCACAACAAGTTAGAACCAACTGCGGTCAGTCTCGGTGCATCAAAGTTCTGACAGTACACTGTATCAACAACCATTGGTGGTGTGGGCTCAGGTACTATCCTGACAGGATATACCGCACTATCACTGATACAGCCGAATGCAGATGTCTGCGTAACATAGTAGTTATATATACCCGGCACAGTATCTGTGTTAGGAACCGGGGCAAGTGGTGTACCTGCAGTAACTCCTAAACCATACCAGGTAAGGTTGGTACCTGTGGCCGAAGCTGTTGTCGGAATAGTAAATTGACATTCACGATGTGGCAATACCACCGGAGGTGCAGGCTTAGGATGTACCGTTACCACTGTAGTTCTTCTACACGTTGTCGGCAATGTGTATGATATCAACACAGTACCTGCATTTAGACCGGAAACAACGGCTGTAGATGCATCTACTGTAGCGATAGCAGGGTTGCTGGAAGACCATACACCGCCCGGTGTAGGACTAGACAAAGTTGTTGTAAAGTATTGACAGAGTCCCATTGGGCCTACAATTGCCGCAGGCTTAGGATTAACCAACACTACCACAGAGTCTCTCGGACCTTCGCAACTTCCTATTATCTGACTGAAGTAATATGTGTTCACACCCGGTACCGCAGTATTGACTGTTGGCGTTGTAGTAACACCTACTCCACCTGTGTAAGAAGGATACCAAAGTGCACTACCACCCGGAACGATTCCGGAAATAGTAAATGGAATAAATGTATCGTCCTGACAATAAGGGGATGCGGCGACCACCGTTGGAGGATCTGGTACCGGAGCCAATACCACATGGGTCTGGTCGGTATCGCTACACCCGAACACAGATGTCACAACTACCTGATACATACCTGTGTCAGACTCAGTAAACCCAACAATTGACGGATTGGCTAATGTAGATGTAAATGGTGGCGGATTAGCCGTCCAGCTATATGTTACCCCCGGCGAGTCACAGACCGAAGTAAGTAGCAATGTATTGGCCGCACCGATACAGAGCGGCGAATTGCTAGATGCCCAGACTGTCGGTTTATGGTGTACAATTGCCGGTGTATATGCTGTATCAGACCCTGATGGTGTGGTTTTAATAACCATATACATTCCGTTATCGGCATCAGTTGCCGGATACTTAAACGCTTTTTGTGTTGTCGCAAATACCGACGTAGAAGGAGCCGGTCCTATCCATTGATAAGTTGCAGCAGTAGAGTCCCCTGGTGCATTAAACCACAGAGTATCTCCGGCACAAGGACTATTTGCCTCTGCCCCATTACATGTAAGTATGGTGAGATAAAAAGTTTTTGAGAGACAAGACCCTAATCCGGCCGAGGTATCAACACCGGTAATTGTATAAGTTATAGACGGAGGCAATACTGTTGTACTGATATTTACGTGCAAACCTGTAGTTGCAGACAATCCTGTACTAGGCGCCCAAGTCCACTTACTATAAGTCCATGAAGTCGAACCGCCATGCAGAATGTCCACTGGAAGGGAAATCATACCGGGATTGGCACAGACATCAAATGTATCAAAATTGGGAGCCGGTGGCGCAAGAGAAACACGAGGCACACCATTAAGAACCAACTGTGGATTTGGCAATGCACTATCCAAGCCATAATTACCGTTATAGATATATGCATATGACACAACTGCACTATCGCCGGGTGCGATAGTACCTATATTAAATACTATGAAAATACCTCTGTCTCTGAGCGATGTGGTTCCCAAAACAGACAATGTTACCGGTGCGGTCGGCCCTGCAGGCCCTGCTCCGTTCCATAATGCCTGTGGATTTGAGCCTGATGGTGACAGGCCGGAAATTTCACCAACTCTTGCCCTACAGTCTCTGGCAGCATATCCAAGATAACTATTAATAGAATCATATGCAGGAGTACTACCTGAAGCGGGTCTGTCACCATAAGCACTTACCTGTACCAAGTGCCTGGCGTCTTCATTTTGGTGAACAATTACCTGCCTTGTAGTAGAACCACCACTCCAATAGGAAACATTATCAGGGTCGCAGGTACGCTCATAAAACACATTTGTCATTGGCGCAGCAGTCGTGTTGTAAAGACGAGTAGTAATAACCGCCCACGAAGAATATGTGTCAACTACTGTTTCCTGAATTATATTCATCCCGGCAACACCTCCTGACCAGGTACCGGTTGCCCTACCGCCGACGTTAGTGTATCCAGTGATACTTCCGGCAATAGCTGTAGCACCCGTGCACAGGCCGCCCCAAGCACCATTTCTGTACTCGGTAGCACCAATCTGGACGCTCCAACCTTCCTGAGGAAACCCTGGTTGCGTGTAGTTTCCCATCAACTGAGGCATACCAGCAGACCATCCGTCATGCCCCCAGTCATAAGCCGCATCCAGCGCACCACCGGGCGTAAAAGCAGTACCCGTACCACAACATAGGTGAGGGTGATAGGTTGCAGGTGACGAACAAGTTCCAAAACCTCCCATTCGGTTTATACCAACTTCCAGCCATTGGCCTTGCAAAAAGCAATCAGTACCCACAATCTGGGCAGAAACCTGCACATTTGGGAGTAAAGAGAGGGACAGTAATAATAAAAAAAAGTAATTTTTCTTCATAACCAACCTTTTATTATTCGTTTCTTGAAAATATTATTTGAAAAAGCATGATTATCAGAGATAACCATTCTCCTACAAATAAACTAAATTATTTGCAAAGTCAATAAAAAAAATATGTTTTCTTTATTTGACCTTTCACTTGTAAGACAGCCGAAATATTACATCTGGTTGGGTGTCATTTTATTTTCAAGCATATATTTTTTTGTTAAATCTATTATATGCCAGTAAACGCTGTATGAAGCAACCTTCCAAACGCTACATTCCCTGTCGAAAAAATATTAAGTCGAAAGATATGAAATTTATTGCACTTTTTCTTATGCCTGACATAATTGTAATAAGATGATTATTTTTTAGCGAGAAAAATTCAATACTATCTCATATTCAGACAGTTAGCTATTCTGCGATATAGGTCCTCATCGCTTGATAAGTTCTCAGAATCCTCTAAATAGCGCCTGAGCAACGCTTTGTCGTCAGCCAGATTTTCATAGTATGAAAGCAAGCGCGGGGCATTGTTTTGCACACAAAATCTCAAATAACGTATTTCTATATCGCTGTCTCTTAGCCGAATAGCATTTTCAAGCTTGTTTGTCCCACTTCTGAAGTATTTCAATTTTGTATAGGGGTTCCATAGATACCTGCACATCATTATCTCAGCAACTGCCCGGTAGGCAAACGCCTTCGGGTTTTCTACAGTTGCATGAGAAGTTACCCGGTAAAATTCTTCTGCTGCAGATTTGCTTTCATACGCAGCATAGTACAATTCCCGCCATTCCCTTTTAAATGAACACTTCGCGGTCGAAAACCCGAACAAGAAAACAAACAAAACCAACAATCGCTTTCCTGTCATACCATTTAATACTAAAACAAATCCGGAATCTTGCTAAATTAAATATAAGGTCCGTTTCGAATGGCAAAGTTTAGTTAAAAATTTCAATTAAACATATGAAAGAATTATTTTGCAAAAAGCAGCATAATCAAATTAAACATGAAAAAAGATTTAAAGAAGCTTTTCAAAACTTATTACTCTTCTAAAACAAAACCGGAAGTTGTGACGCTGGATGGGGCACACTATATATCGATCAACGGAAAAGGCGACCCCTCAAAGATTGAATTCTCCGACAATATACAGGCCTTGTATTCTGTCGCCTACGTAGCAAAGTTTATTGCAAAGGAATTAAATGCTGACTTCGTTGTTCCGAAACTTGAAGCACAGTGGTGGTATGACGAAAAAAAGTATCCGGATTTATCCATCGAAACAGCACCCAAAAAAGTCTCAAGAGATGAGTGGGAGTACAGGCTACTCATTAGAATGCCTGCGGAAGTTACCCCCGGAATGATTGCTGACGCAAAAGTTGCAGCTGTAGATAAAAAAGGAATCGAGAATGCAGCTTCGGTCGCTCATATGTCTGCGGAACCGCTAACCGCAGTTCAGATGCTACATGTCGGCCCTTTTGACACGGAACCCGAATCGTTGCTATTGCTTAAAGCATACATGGCTGAACACGGCTATGAAAGGGCAGGACTCCATCATGAGATTTACCTTTCTGACTTCAGGAAAACTGCTCCGGAAAAACTAAAAACCATACTTAGAGAGCCTGTAAGAAAGCTTGGCTAACGGGTAATATTTACCCTATTCAGCAATCATAATTTTCGGGGAGTGTCCCACCGGGAAATTACAGGAATTGGCTATGAAGCATTTTTGATGAGCTGCTTCGTGTAACAATATTGCTTTGTTTACCAATGAACTGTCCTTGATTGTCACACTTGGATACAGTGTTACCTCTGTGAACCGACCTCTACCATGAGGAGTCTCTTCTGTCATAACCCCTTTGGGCTCATCGCTATAGGCTACCACCACAATACCCGCATCGGCGCACAGGTGCAAATACCACAACATGTGGCAGGAAGACAGTGAAGCCAGGAATAACTCTTCGGGGTTGTATTTAGATTTGTCTCCTCGAAATGCGGGATCTGAGGAGCATTCCATAACACCCTTACCGGGTACGTTTATGTTGTGGCTTCGCTGATATGCCTGCGCATCTGCAGTACCGACACCTGTATTGCCGGTCCACTCTACTGATAAACTATATGTGTGTATTCCTTTCATAAATCCGTTTTGCTTTTTTGCAACTCGTAGGTAGCATGCTACAAAATATCCAAGTCGGTTCTGGTAAGCTCACCTCCTGCATCGCCCGTATTTATTGTCGATACCGGCTCAAATAACATTACGCAAACTTCCTCCTCTGCAACCGGTCGGTGCTCTACACCTTTTGGTATTGCTAACATTTCACCGGGCTTCAGGCAAACAGCCTTGTCTCTAAATTCGATTTTCAATTCACCGGATATAACGTAGAAGAGTTCGTCTTCATGGTCGTGTTTGTGCCACACAAAATCCCCCTTTAACTTAGCAAGCTTTACATGCTGTCCGTTAAGTTCTGCTACCACTCTCGGATTCCAATAATCTGAAAAAAGCGCAAGCTTTTCCGCAATATTTATCTTGTCCATAAACAAAAAAAGAAACCGCTCGTTATCGGAGCGGTTTCAAATTTAAAGATTATTCCTCTAAGCTACATTACCGCAGCAATGTCACATTACCTTGTTTTTTAAATACAGTTCCCGCTTTAGATACTGCACTTACTTCATAAACATATACCCCTACCGGCTGCGGTTCGCCATTCAAGGTACCATCCCAACCTTCATCGATATTGGTTGTCTCGAATATGAGGTTACCCCATCTATTGTAAATCCGGAAATAGCGCAACGTTGCCAAACCTCTACGTATCACTCTGAATTTATCATTGATACCTCTACCCGGTGCAAAAGCATTCGGAAGCGACAAAATTGCTTCTGTGTTCACATTTACATTAATTGAGTCTTTAGCGATACAGCCCCACTCGGTAACACCGGTAACTACATACTTCGTACTGATAGGCGGTGCAGCCAACGGATTGGAAACAAACTTGGCACTTAATCCGCCGGAAGGTGTCCAGCTAAATTGTGTACAGTTAGTTGTAGGGGTTATCTGATAACTTTCGCCAGGATAAATCATCACCGAATCCTCGAGGTGAATTACCGCATCGGCTTTAACAGTTAACGTAACCGCTGAAGTATCTGTACAACCATACATATTGGTAGTTACTACTTCATATCTTGTATTTGTTTCGGGTCGAGCAACAACAACAGCACCACCTGTATCGCTCAAATACATATCCGGATACCACCTGAAGAAGGCAACAGCATCAGTATTTACAGCAGTTAATACCACCGAGTCGCGAGGACAAACCGTTGTGTCATTGCTTACTGTTACAAGAGGTACCGGGTCAACACGTACTCTAATTGAGTCCATTGCACTTGGACAGTTGTTCACCGTCTGATTAACATAGTAATATGTAACACCTACTGCGTCTGTCTGCGGCTTTGGTGCTGCTACAGTACTTGTTCCTGAAAGGTCAGAAGTTGAATACCACAATATATTATCGCCACCGGCCTGCAAATAGGGCGCATCATAATATTGGCAATAGGTCAACCACTTAACCCACGGTGTAGATGGCGTAGGGTTCACCACAACCGTATGGTCTAACGTCTTATAACAACCGTTAAAGAAAGTCGTCACATGATATACACCACCATATTCCGTATTCACAGGTGTCCTTATCGGATTCTGTGCAGCAGAGAAGAACGTGTATGGTCCGGTCCAGTTAAACACGGCACCAGGGTTGCTGGTTGCAGTTAATAGTATAGAGTCTCCACTTCCCGAACATACAGGTGTATTGCTCGAAACGGTAAGCAATGGTGTAGGTGTAATAGTGGCAGTTGTTGATGCTGACACCGAACATGCTCCAATGGATACCACGACAGAATATAATCCCGAAGATGCCGGAGTTGCCGGTACTATAATAGGGTTAGCCTCTGTTGAAGTAAATGAGCTCGGACCACCCCATTCGTAGCCAACTCCTGCGCTAGCTGAATGTGCAAACAACTTCAGCGTATCACCTTCACATAACGTGGGACCAGGTACACCCGGACTGTTACAACTTACAACAGGAACCTCAGGCGTACTATCCACAGCAACAGTAATAGTTGCTAAATCTGACGGACATCCGTTTAGTGTAACAACCACAGAATAGGTTCCGCTGTTTGCGGTGATTGCAGGGTCTATCGTCGGGAACTGCACTCCTGAAGTGAATCCCAACGGCCCGTCCCAACTAAAAGTAGAACCGGCAGTAGCTGTTGTACTGAGATTTAGCGGCGTACCGGAACAAACCGGAGCATTTGTGCCTAATACCGGAACAGGCGTAGGTCTGACATCAACAAATATTGTTGCAGAGTTGGTACAAGTACCTCGTCTCACGGTTACCGTATAGGTTCCGTTAGCCGTTAACGGGGCCACGGGAATAACCGGATTCTGATCGAAGGACGTGTAGCCCGAAGGCCCTGCCCAACTATAGGTAATAGCGGGAGTCACGCAATCTGCAAATAACTTTAACGTATCGCCTTCGCACACAAAACTGTTACTACTAAGTGTAGGTACAGCCGGGGTAGAATCAACCACAACATTTACAATACTGCTATCAACGCACCCGTTAAAGGTTGCAACAACAGTATACAGGCCGGAATATGCTGTCGGGGCAAAGGGTCTACCGGGGTCAGACAGTGTAGAGCTAAACCCGTTAGGACCGGTCCACTGCCATGTTTCACCAACAGAATCCGGATTAGAATATAGCAACAACGTATTGCCCGAACAAACCGGTGCATTGTAAGTAGCATTAATGATTGGTTTGGGCTTAAGCATCACATGTGTTCTGTCTGTATCATTTACACCACCAACCGTTTTAATACAATAATACCATCCAGTATCTGCCATAGATATATGAGGGATGTCTTGATATTGCATAAACCCTCTTAGAGGCCCTACAATTGTAGGTCCATACCAGACATATGTTGCACCGGTAGAATCACCTCTGGCTTTTAGCTTTAGGGTATCGTCGACGCAAATTCTATTCGTGTCAGGACTGTTGCTTGTTGTGTAAAAACATGAAGGAATTGTCAACAAAAATTCGAATTTATTACATGAACCGGTGTCGGTTCCGGTAATCGTATAAACCGTCTCACCAGAAAGTGCAGACATGGTAATAGTGTTGGAAATTCCAGTGGAGCTTGCCAAACCGGTTGTCGGCGACCATTTCCAGTTGGTAACACCCCATTCGCCATTTACAATATTGACCGGGAAATCGACAAGTCCACAACCATCAAAAGTATCAATGTCATTCATCAGGTTGCCATTCACATTCAACTGCGGTCTAGGAAATGCACTATCAATGGCCGAAGTGTCAGTAAAGATCCATGCAAACGCAATAGTTGTACTGTCACCGGGAGCCAAGTCCCCCAAATTATAAACCAAACCGTATGCAATATCCAGACTTAACGTTGTTGTATCTAAAACCGAAGTGTACCAACCGGTTCCGGTGGTAGTCCCCGCCCACATATCGCTAAGTGGTATAGTAATTGGTGAAGGCCAGCTCTGATATATTATCGCTAATGCACGACAATCTTTTGTTGCCAAACCGGAAAATGCATCCTGATGCAATGATGGAGGACGAGCATTTACTTCTACCCGGTGTTGCGCATCCCCCTGATAGGATATATGGTTATTAGTGGGGAAGCTACCGCCGGTCGTTACCTGATCATTATCGGGGTCTCCTGTCACCAGGTAATAGAGTCCTGTTACGGTAGTAGCACCGGTATTCTTGAATGTTACATTTACTTTATCCCAGGTAGCATTTGTATCTACCCGATTTGTCGACCGTATGGAAATTGTCCCTCCACCGGCTGAGTAACTTCCGGACCAGGTACCTGCCATTGTGCTTTCCATGTACGGACCAAAAGTGGAACCGGGAGTATAATTGTAGGCAACATTTGTTCCCGTAAAAGCCGTTGCACCCGCACCTAATGCAAACCCGGACGATGTGTAATACGCATCGCTCCGCACACCATTCATCTGGATGGCCCAACCATCAAAAGGGGTACCGGGTAGAAAGTACGCGCCATAAAAACAACAATTCGTTGCATCGGCCGGAGAGCCGGTTGTCCACCCGTCATGTCCAATATCAGTAGAAAAGTCCATTCCATTGCCCGTTGGGCGCACTCCTGTAACCGGATCTGTGTACGCCAAAGTAGACCCTGTATGTGCGTGATAGCCGGCCGGCACATTCACGGTGTTACCCCATGCACCGTTGGGAGCAACGGCAACTTCTAACCAGCGCCCTTGCAAAAATATATTATCTGTAACTAACTGAGCTCTAGCGCTATTAACACCACTTGCAGCCAGCAACAAAAATAAAATGTACTTATTGAGTTTCATAGATTTATATTATAAAAGAACAAACGTAGCACTTTCGTGTGCTACATCGATTCGTTAACGCTTCACTTGACGATATTTTCGGACAATAAAAATAGACAATATTTAATTGTTAACAAAAATACGCTACTTATTAAGACAGCAAAAAACGTAAAAAGGATGGGTCGCCCAATTACATTATTATCAAATAACATACAAAACAGCGGTACGACCTGCAACACATAGCAAAACCTAACGCACAAATTGCATTAATATTAATTCTTCACCAATTTGTAGACACTTTTACCTTTTGCTACATCATATATCGTTAAGATATAAATGCCACCAGACAAATCTGCTGAAGGTATCAGAATAGGGCGCGCTTCTCCGTCCACCTTCTTCGTCCAAACTTCCTTCCCTGTTATATCTGTTAACGACAACGTTGCAGAGGCAGTAATACCATCAACGGTCCAGTTTGACGAAGTAGGGTTTGGAAAAACCGAAATTGCGGAACGTTCAACATCTACAAGACTCAGACTAACATCTCTTAAACTTGATGCTACACTATCAATCAACCACTGATTAGGGTCAGCTTGTACCCCCATTATTGATTTCCCCCACTTAAAATGAAACATTTGAACGGCTTCATTATTTACAATTCTTATCACCGTATCAGAAACCGCTGCCTGTAGCTTCAACTCCAGTGGCACAGTAAAAATAGAAACAGAGGCAGGAATTGACGGCCTTTGCTTTACTTCTACAAATACATCTTCCCCACTTTGATTCCATCGAATATCATATATAGGGAAACCCTCTTTAAAAAACCATTGGTCAAAAAATGCATCCATACTGATACCGTTTACGGTTGCGCCAAACATAGTTTTTGCCAGGTCCCTGAACTCACGTATCGAACCAGTGCTGTTGGCTTTTTGGGCCTGCCACCCACGCAATAGGTCAAAGAAGTAAGTATCGTTGTTCAAGACATGACGTAAAGCATGTATCACGCATGCACCCTTGTCATAAGTAATTTTTGAGCTAAACACCCTGCCAACATCCGATGTATCTGCAACAAACAGAGAACCTCCGGGCTGGTTTCTTACAGTATCCTGACGCTTTACTATATCTCCCAGCGCCACTGCGTGAGAACGGAAATGATCTAAATACAGGTACTCACAATATGCTGCAAATCCTTCGTTCATTACAATATCGCCCCAGCTGCTGCAAGTAACATGATCACCAAACCATTGATGACCCAATTCGTGCGCTACCAACCAACTCTGGAAAAAGCCGAGCGTTGTCATTGTCTGGTGCTCCATTCCACCACTCAACGGCGCCATGGCATGACCATACTTTTCCTTCCAAAACGGGTATCTGCCGAATATGCTACTGAAGTAATTAACCTGCTGTTCGGTACTATCTATAACATTCTTGAAAGCCAGCATTGTCAAAGGATTATCATATACATAGTTTTGAATCAGCATTGTATCAACGCTCTCATCAAAATGCATGTAAAAAGAGTAGTCGACATACTTAGCTACCGACGCGGAAATAAGGTAGTAATCGATGGGATAACGCTCTTTCCACTCGTATCTACTCTTACCCGGAGCAACGGTGGTGATAGATGTCAACGTACCATTACTTGCGGCCTTGAGCGAATCATCGACAGTAATCCATATGTCGGCCGAATCTATTTTATCTCTCAGGGATTGTTTACATGGCCACCAGTTCTTTGCGCTATAAGGTTCACTCAGCGTAAACGTTGCCCAATTGTCCCAGCTTGGTGAGTTAAGCGTTGATATACCTTTTGTGTTATACCTTGTACCTGACACCGGCGTACCACCATAAAAAATTTGTGCAGTAAACATATCACCATTAACCAGTGCAGTGTCCAGCATAACCGTACACACGTCTGCAGCGGTATCATAAGATTGACTTCGCCCGTTTATCAGAACTGAATCTACGGAAAGAGGTTGCATTATTTCAAACACATACTCTGAAAATGTGTCGCTTACGACCTGAGCTACAGTTATCACATCTCCGCTAATTGTAGTTGCCACATTCGTCATTGAAATATTTAGCTTGACATATTTCATGTCGTAATTATCTTCCCTTACATCATCGACAGTAGTCTTTTGCCCGGTTTCATGACTGTTAATATTGCCTTTCGCTGAATTACAATATCCATATTCCGGAGTATGCTGACCGACAGCATTGCCGGAAATGAATACCACTAAAAGACTTACCAACAAACTAATTCGCATTACCATTCTTGTAAATTTTGCCCAAAAGTACGGCATTTTGCACTGTGGCAGCCCAAACGACGCAATGGCAATCGGCAACACTTCTGTATCATGACTACTCCAGCTTTGCCCACGCCATCCGCATAGAAACATAACTACCCCTTTTATACCGGACTACAGAGGCATACACCCCCCGCTTTTCATCGAAGTCTGCACCCTCAATTGCACTACTACGGTACTCATTTTTCAAAGGAAGTCCATAAAGAATGTGCTTGGTAACTTCCTTTTTCCTATTGACCTTATAATAGTATGCATTGGTAAGGGAAGTATTAAAAACCGTGTCGCCGGGATTGGCAAGACTATTTTCAGCATTGTTGAATCCATCATTATAAATCATGTAGAAATTGTCACCTGATTCATAAACATTCATAGACATAAACTGCCTGTCGAACACCTGAGGCGGTCTGTCGTTAAACATACTTCGCTCCTGCCAGCCTTTAGCAAGGCTGATAGGGCTGTAATAATTGTTGTAACTACGAAATAGCGCCGTTTTGGGTAAAACGGCAGCCCATATTTCATTTCCGAAATCATCAAACTGCGTAATACATATATTACTCAGAAATGTCTCATAGACTCTGTATCGGTAGCTGCTCTCTGTATTCAGATTACGGATGTATGATTCTGAAACCAGTGTAGACAAACCATTTCTGTTCGTAAAAAACTTTACGGGAAAACCTTCAAAAACCTTCGAAGTATCTCCGGAAACTTTGACCAATTGTTTATTCGCAACCTTGTTTAACATCCAGGAATAACGCCCCTCCATGCTACTCCTATCAAATCGGAAAAACATATTATTGATAATAGCAACAGGCCGGGTAATGACGCCATCCCGAACAAGCGCATCGTTGAAACTTAACAACATTACATTGAGGTTATCTGCAAATTCATTATAGGTGTATGTTGTGTAATAAGGCATTAACTCTGTGGGCAACCCCACCTCCCTATGTATTGGTTTATCACTCCCCTCGGGCACAAAAAACACATGCATATCATGCTTGTATATAGGTCTGGTAGCGATGGTACTACCTGTTCCGTTGACCACCATGTCTGACAATCCCAAGGATACAAATATCCCCACCGGGGAGGACTCGGCACCAATCACCGTCATGTAATCATATTTCTTTCTGTCAAAAATTAATGGAACTTCTTTGTAAACCTCATGGTTTTCGTTGTAATAATATATCTGATTCTTACATTTTCGGAACTGACGCACTTCCTGGCTGGCCAGAATAGCATAACCACTTTCTTTATTATGCTTCATTACAAAAAACCGAGAGGGCTTCAGGACGCCTTTCGATCTGGCAATTACTTTCTCATCTATCATAGCACCGCTGCCAGGGTCGAAGCGTATCCTTATCAGCGAGCTCCTGCCCGACCGCTTTTGTTCGAGAAACAACACACCCTCTCCAGCTATTTCATACAAACCTTTAAATAACCCGATGGAAAGCTGAAAAACATCTAACACTTTATTATCAATAACCCTGCTTGCGACTCTCTTATGACTGGTATCAAACACCATCACACGCATAGGTTTGTTGTTTTCAAAGTGGAACAACATGGTACGGCCATCTTGTAAACACAATACTTTATTAATTCCAACTTCGCCTAACCCGAGCGCAAGACTTAATTCATAACTTTCTGCCCTTGCCTGCCAGACTGGTAAAAGAAAAGACAACAATAAAAGCCGAATTAAAGTCCGCATCGACAAAATGTTTTTTTGAAAATACATAAATAAAAAGAAACTATCAAACATCAACAACCTCTTGTGTGCGTCATCACATAAAAAAAAGCTACCGGAGAACCGGTAGCATCAATTAACACTCACTCACATAAATTCGAAAATATAATGCGCAAAACCCTGCGCTGTCAACAGTACTCCTTATTTAAAAACTAATCGGGCTTGACAGATACCAAATCTAAATGTTCTGAACTCACCATCTGAAGTGCCAGACTCTTAATAGACGGATAAACCAGTTCGTATACACCTCTTTTACTCGGCGAAACATCTGACTGCTGCATAGCAACAATATAAATGATTGACTCAGGAATGTCTAATACATTACAAACCTTGGTAATGGTTCTTTGGCTGGGTCGCTTTATCCCGGTTTCAATCTGGGATAGAGAGGTTTGGGATAGTTCGCATTTTTCAGCCAACTCATACTGGGTAATCGCCAGTTTTTTTCTGATTGATTTGATAGCAGATCCAATGTTCATTTTAGAAATGTTTATAAAGTAAAAAATAGAGTTAATAGGTAAATAGGGTTTTAGAAATTCGTTTTTTACACTGTACTGCTATATAAGACGTATATTTTGGGGAAAACGTTTGGAGAAAAAACAAATTTTCATTTTAGTAAAATATTGCCGTTTGTTAAAAAGCAGACAGCACTACCTTTGCTGTATGCCTGAAAGTTTCTCGAAACAAGTGATTTTCGAAAAGAAATCGTTGTTAGCGGTGGTTGTTCCTCAAGCCAGAAAAAGTGGAATGTTCTATGAAGTGAATATCAAGGGTTTCCCCCGATTTTTCATGACATGGTCTGCGTTGGACCGCTATGACATAGCCGGGGACGACATCCCTGAAATTCCATATGACCTGATATTAGCCGTAAGTGACGCTATAGAAAACAGGTAATACACGGCAATCAGTCTCTACTGATTGTTATCAAAGCACTGTCTTTCATCTTGTTATATGCTACAACATTGTACCTTTTACTGCCGTCCTTTAGCAGCAGAGTCGCAGTATTGGGCGGATCAGCACCTTCATTATCGGCAAAAATTACTAAATCATGCTCTGAGTGGGCAGGCACAGAAAGTACAATTCGCTTCCTGACCTTATTCAGACGATGCTTGCTTAAAACCTCCTTACCATTGTAGCTGATAGTTATCATATCGCCATCTGTATTGCCTCCGTCCCATACTTCCAAAACAAGACTATCGGTTTCCCAATAGTACATTTTCCCTTTTCCTGTCGTAATCTTATCCGGACTAGTTTGTTCGGGTATGGGATCAGGCTCCTGTACCACCTGAGCCACTTTTATTCCTCCACGCTTTTCGCCGGGCTCTCTCTTTTTCATGGAAATAAATGTATCAAACTGCTTCCTTGGCTCAAACAAGGGTTGCAGTTCCTCAGGATTATCAAAAGTCACAGTTCCCGGTGTGCAAGCAATGTTATCTGTTTGTCTGTTGGTCACAGGGCCGCTCAGCATTACCCCTTTATAACTTTTATCATATACGAGACTGGCATTTATCAAACACATATATGCCTTGGTACGCACTACGTGAGCGGTTACAATCTCCATCTCCTTAAAACTTAATTTATGCTCATAAGCATCCACTGCCCCCATTATGGCACTCTTGGTTTCATTGGGCGGAGGATAAGTATAAGAGAAGCCTCTGATATTACCATTCTCCTCTTCAAATTCAATCCTGTAAGGAAATGTCTCTCCCGTCTCCATCTTCAGCGTACCGGTAAGTTTATACTCTTTCGGTTGTGCAGACACCACACTGCCGAAAAATGTGAAGACAATCAGACAAATATCGAAAATCAATTTTTTATCAGGCAAACTCAAATCTGTATGTATGTTTAGTGTACGGAGACGAATTAATTGTCGGTTCTATCTATCCAGGCCCCGTTATCTTTCAATAAGTTTATCAATTCTTCTACTGCGGTTGCATCAGGCACGTTTCGCTTAACTACTTCCTTATTCTTGTATAAAGTTATCTTTCCCGGTCCGCTTCCCACATAACCGAAGTCGGCATCTGCCATCTCGCCGGGACCATTTACTATGCAGCCCATAATGGCAATTTTGACACCTTTAAGGTGATTTGTCGCTGCTCGTATTTTGGCAGTAGTATCCTGTAAGTCAAACAATGTACGCCCGCAACTCGGACAACTGATGTACTCCGTTTTGCTGATACGGGTTCTGGTTGCCTGCAAAATAGAAAAAGCAACATCGTTCTGAAATTTTCCTAAACTATTTCCATTCGAACTGCTGTTCTCAACTACTATATCATCGTTACTTCTATTCGCACTGTGCACCATTATTCCGTCAGTCATACCATCCAGCAACAAACCACCGCAACTTATGGCATAGTCTATAAGCTGCCCTTCTGTACTCTTGCTCAACGACTCTTCATTAACTATTACCGGACACTTAATACCCCGCTCCATTAGCATTGCAATGAAACGCCGCATAGGTTTCATACTGTTCTTACACCCAGCACTCAAAACAAGTATCAGCGATTGGTCTTTCTCCAACAAATCTAGCAATGGCTCAAAATCCTCGTTTTCGTAGGTGATGCTAACACTCAAAAAATGCATTGGCCCGATACTTACCAGGTTGTTCATGTATTCGTGTATCTTGTATATCGGATGGCACTTCGACTTATCATTAAGCTTCTGCCAACACTCGTATTCGCACAACACCTGAAGTGTTCCGGGAAGGGCAAACTCCGGCACGCTATCGCCGGTATAGATGTAGTCAGCCGCTCCGTCACTGATATGCCACTTATCGGTAGCTGCATTATAGGTATATCCGTGTGGCCTCAAATCTTCGCGCGCTATCTGTCCGTCTTTATCTAAGTGCCACGCCACCACAACCGGCACATTCGAACCTCCGACGTTACCGATGGGTATAGTCTCTCTCCGCTTATAACTGAATGGGTCATAAGGCAGCGACCGCGTGGGTCTGAATGAATTTTCATCAGCTCCTTTCAACCTATCAGATGGTGGATACTTATGAACGATATCCTTACACACCGGTATCTCCAGCTCCGGTTCCTCAGTTAAAGACACCCTGATTGTGTCGCCAATACCATCTTCCAGCAAGGTACCGATACCTATCGCACTCTTCACCCTGCCATCCTCTCCATCGCCGGCCTCAGTTACACCGAGATGCAATGGATAGCACTCACCAAATTCCTCGTCCATCTGGCGCACCAACAGGCGGTAAGCATGTACCATCACCTGTGGGTTACTACTCTTCATGCTGAGAATTATCTGATGATAGTCTTCGCCTCTGGCTATACGCAGAAACTCCATGGCGCTCTCCACCATTCCCATGGGCGTATCTCCGTATCGGCTCATTATCCGGTCGCTGAGCGAACCGTGGTTGGTGCCTATACGCATAGCAGTACCATGCTCCTTACAAATACGAACCAGTGGTGTAAACCGCTCTCTTATTCTGTCTACTTCAGCAGCATACTGTTCATCAGTATATTCTATGAAGTCGAACTTCTTTTTGTCTATGTAGTTGCCGGGGTTCACACGTACTTTCTCTACAATGCGTGCTGCAATTTCTGCAGCATTGGGAGTGTAATGAATATCTGCAACCAGCGGTGTATTATACCCCTTGCTACGCAATTCATCCTTTATTGCACGCAGATTTTCTGCCTCTTTTTTACTGGGTGCTGTTATCCGCACCAACTCCGCACCGGCCTCAATACAACGTATGGTCTGCGCCACTGTAGCAGCTGTATCCATAGTGTCGGTGGTAGTCATAGTCTGAATCCGGATAGGATGACCATTGCCAATCAGCAAATCTCCGACACGCACCTCCCGAGTCATAAGTCGTTTGTAGTTGGCAAGCGACTCTGTATATATCTCCAGCATGACGCGAAGTTAATACATACATCAATTAACCCGAGCAGTGCAACATCCTAAATAATTGTGATTAATTACATTCAGCCTACATCAGAATATTGTTCTTTGCCTGAACCGCCGGCGGCAAATCTGTTTCGTCCAGCATCTCCCGAAGGTCAATTTCTATGGTACGGCTAAGTGCGGTAATAGGAATATCGTTGGCACCTCCCTCAAAAGGGTTTTCTGTGCTGCTACCTATCTGCTCTAAAGACGTGAATACCCATGACACCAACACACTGAAAGGAATTGTCAACCAGATGGCATATTCGCCCAGCTTCTCAAACTCTCTTAACATCCCGAACGGTACCATAAAAACAAATAGTCGTACAAAGAACAGATTGATAGTCGCAAACTGACGTGGGTAGGGGAAATTTTTTATCCGCTCGCTCTTGCCCTGCAGTTCATAAAACTCCTTAAGTAAGTTCTCTAACTCTATATAACAGAATAAGTCAATTTTGCCTGCCTCATGCAATTCCTTCAATCGTTTTGACTGCATGCTCACAAGCTGTGTAGCCACATTCTTCTTGCCTAAAACATACGCCAGTTCTTCCGGCCCTATATACTTTGCCAACTCATCGGGCAGTTTACTGTCCCATTCGTCTATCGTGTAAAAGTCTCTGTACTCTTTGTTGTTTTCCTGAACATTGGTATTTTCCCAGGTTCTGGGCTGCCTCAGTTGAAATCGCAACGCCGTTAACCAACCTATATGACGGTATATAATCTCCCGATGTATTGCAGCCATGTCTTCTGCTACATCACCCTTTACGTAATCTCTTGCCATAATACCCCAGGTGCGACTACTATTCACGATACCACCCCATATTTTCCGGGCTTCCCAGGCACGAGCATAAGTAGCATTGTTCTTAAAACCGACAATAAATGCTGCCGCTGTACCCACAAGCGCAACCGGCACCCAAGGTATCCCCAACCATGTCCATCCGGCATATTTGTATAAAACGACCGGAATAACTGCCAGCAGAAACAACCAGTATATATCTCGTCTGGTCCACAAAAGAAACTCCTTAAAACTGTAATTACGTCCCGAATGCATTTGATAATATCGTTTGGTTGCAGTACAATATTAAAACATACGCAATCAATTTGCTATATCATTAGCTTATGTAGCAATTTCATGATATGCCTCCATAGCAACATTAGTACGTACCTACTGAAGACAGAAAGGGGAGCAAAAACCACTTTATTGTCAACAAATACTATCTTTGATAGTATCATATGATACTATCAAAGTGAAACCTCCATACCAAATAACCAATAATATAGTCAACCTTGTTGCGGCAATATCCGAGAAACTCGGAGCAGTAAGTGCGTTGCATTTGCAAAAGCAACCAACAAGACTCCGAAAAGAGAATCGAATAAAAACAATTCAGTCTTCGTTAGAGATTGAAGGGAATACGCTCACCGAGGCGCAAATAACGGCACTGATAAACAACGAAAGAGTATTAGCTCCGGAAAAGGACATACAAGAAGTTCGCAATGCTATTGCAGTCTACGAACAACTTCGCTCTTTCAGTCCGAACAGCATTGCAGACATGAAGAAAGCGCATAAAATGTTGATGTCTGGTCTCATTGCGTCAGCCGGCAAGCTACGCACCAAAAATGTAGGTATTGTTAAGGGCTCGAAAGTAGCACACCTTGCGCCGTCCGGCCATATGGTAAACGGACTGGTAAATGATGTTTTTGCCTACTTAAAAAAAGATAAAGAAACATTGCTGATCAAAAGCTGTGTCTTTCACTATGAGTTCGAATTTATACATCCATTTATGGACGGTAATGGGCGAATGGGACGACTATGGCAGACCCTAATCCTAATGCAACAATATCCGGTTTTTGAGTTCCTACCCCTTGAGTACTTGATAAAAGAAAGTCAAAGCCAATACTATGAAGCATTGTCAACCTCTGACAATACCGGTAGTGCAACTCCGTTTATCGAATATATGCTGTCGGTTATCTTTCATGCATTGGAAGCGCTGTTACACACACAAAACAGGTCATTGAGCGTCGAAGACAGAATTATGTTATTCAAAGACAATCATGAATCAATGTCATTTACAAGAAAAGACTACTTGCAAGCCTTTAAGGAGATAAGCGCACCTACTGCCAGCAGAGACTTGAAGTGGGCCGTAGCCAATGGAATACTATTAAAATCCGGAGATAAAAGGCTAACAGAGTATAGGTTTCTATAGCCAATAATCTATGCGAACTCGCATTTCACGCCACATGCCATCAATGCATCAAAAAATCCCGGGTAAGACTTGTTAACAGCTTCTGCTCCTTCAATATCTACCCGACTCCTTGCCCGAAGTGCGCATACCGCCGATGCCATAACTATACGATGGTCGTTGTAGGCATCAATTATGGTCCCGTTCATTCGTGCGCCACCTTCTACATACAAAGTATCTTCTGCAGCGGAGGCCGTAACGCCAAAACTCCAAAGCAACTCTGTTATACTCTCTACCCGATTACTTTCTTTGTGAAAGAGTCGGTGCAGACCTGTGATACAGCTCTCTCCTCTGCAACATGTTGCTAAAACAGCCAACGCAGGGAAAAGGTCAGGACAATCGGTAGCGTCAAAGTCAAACTCCCTAAGCCCTGTTCTATACACAGATATGGCATCACCTTCTATCGAAATCTTTGCACCGGCTTCTTCCAAAACCTGCAAAATGGCACTGTCTGCCTGCAATGAGTCTTTATTGAGATTGGTGACTGTTACCGCTCCGCCAATAGCTCCTGCCACCAACAAGCAGGAGGCGCTACTCCAATCAGATTCTATATGTGCGGTTATGGTATCAGTATGAGTAAATATAGCCGGGTCTATATAAAACCTTTTGTAGGAATCATGCTTTACCGGCCTGCCAAATTGTGCCAGCACATCGAGCGTCATATCTATATAGGGCTTACTTTTCAAGCCATCTACGGTTATTGTAATTGCTTCTGTGGCACAAGCCGTCAGAGCAAACAACAACCCACTGAGCAACTGAGAACTACCTGCTGCATCTATATGCACCGAGGCTGGATGAATCGGCCCAAATACCGTCATTGGCAATCGCTCAGCATTGCTACTGACTTTCACACTTAATGCTTCTAAAGCGATGGCTACTGAACCCATCGGACGCTGTAACAGTGAACCTCTGCCGGTTACTTTTATCTGCCCGTTGTGCAATGCAGCAATCGGCGTAAACAGCCTCGTTGCCAACCCGCTTTCACCACAGTTTATTTCATTTGCTATCGTAGCGACACCCTTGCTTGTAACGATAAGCATATCCCGCTCCTGAACCACTGTAGCGCCTAACTGTTGTATTACTTCAAGGGCTGCCAACTCGTCTTCGCTATTGCCAAAGTTGTGTATGACAGTAGTCCCACGGTGCAGCAAAGCTGCCGCCAGAATACGTTGCGAATAGCTTTTGGATGGTGGAACGGCAATTTTCCCGCTAATGCTCCCCGGGTGGATGGTTGCTTGCATAAATGTTTAAGGCTTTTTCTACTACGGCAAACTGTAACGGATGTATGACCGCACTACCGATTCGATTCAGCAAAATATAATCTATAGTATCTCCTTTTCGTTTCTTATCAGACTTCAATAGCTCCATTACCGCACTTACATCTATCTGCACATGTACGGGCAAGCCATACCTCACAAGCATATCCTGCAATTGAATTGTTGCCTTTGCCTCCAAACCTATTATGGCTTCCGATATCCGGCAAGCGACAATCATACCAATTCCTACCGCAACCCCATGCGACAGCTCATACAGGTTTTCGATGGCATGTGCTACGGTATGGCCAAAGTTGAGTAGCTTTCTCACACTCCGCTCCCGCTCATCCTCTATTACTGTTTTATTCTTCCACGCAACACACTTACTCACAACCGCATCACATGCGCTACTATTGTCTTTGTAATATTTCAAGTCGTTTTGCTGCAACTCGGCATATAATTCCGCGTCAAAAATTACAGCATACTTTATCACCTCTGCAAAGCCGTTGCTCCACTCACTATCAGGCAGTGTCGGCAGGAAAGAAGAATCAAATAGTATAAATTCCGGCTGACGGATAGTACCAATAATATTTTTGTGCAGTCCCAAATTGACTCCATTCTTGCCACCAACTGCTGCGTCTGTCATAGCCAGCAAGGTAGTAGGTACAAAGCCAAACCTAATGCCCCTCATATAGACCGAAGCCAGAAAACCTGTAATATCTGTGATTACCCCACCACCAACACCTACTAAAGTAACATCTCTGTTGGCATCCCTGTTCAACAACTCTCCGGCAAGGTGCGTTATTGTTTCCATACGCTTGCTGCCCTCCCCCGGAGGAATTACTAATGTATCCTTTCCGTCAAAAAAGTTTGCGTGTAAACGAAAGACGTTTTCATCAGTAACAAAAATTACCGGTTTTCCCTCAAGGACAGCGGACAGTTCCTCCCCGGTACTCTGAAAGTAGTAGTCGACCGACCCGGATGGGAATGTTACTTGTTGCATAGTTTTCCTGATAATAGAACAATACTAATTGCCCCCTTATGAAGATGGAATTCCTGTAAATTTAAAGGTAGCCTATAAACTTTCAAAAGCATGACTTTAAATTTACAGGCAAACCCCAGACTGTTGTTATCGACAATCAGCAATCCACTTATACCCGTATAGATACCGACTTCAATCGCAATCCTGCACTTATACGTAACTTTGCACCCTGATGAGTAAAAAAGGTAAAGTATTGGTAGCTATGAGTGGCGGTATAGACAGTACCGTGAGCGCACTCATATTGCATGAGCAGGGTTATGAAGTCGTGGGTATTACCATGAAAACGTGGGACTATGCTCAGGCAGGCGGAGGAAAAAAGGAAACCGGATGTTGTAATCTGGATTCGTTCAATGATGCACGCCAGGCTGCAGTAGAGCATGGTTTCCCGCATTACGTATTAGATATAAGAGAAGAGTTCGGAGACTTTGTCATCAATAACTTTGTGGAAGAGTATATAGCCGGCCGTACTCCAAACCCCTGTGTGCTGTGCAACACACATATTAAATGGGCTGCACTTCTTAAGCGTGCCAATGCCCTTAACTGCGACTATATAGCTACCGGACACTATGTGAAAGTAAGAGAGGAAAATAACAGACAAATCATATCTAAGGCAAAAGACCTGACCAAAGACCAGAGCTATGTGCTGTGGGGGCTGGGACAAGATTGCCTGTCCCGCAGCATCTACCCGCTTGGAGACATGCTGAAAACAGAAGTACGTCAATTGGCGGCCGATATGGGCTATAAAGAACTTGCCACTAAGTCTGAAAGCTATGAAATATGCTTCGTGCCGGACAACGATTACCGGGGCTTCCTGAAGCGAAACGTTGACGGGTTAGAAGAAAGAGTGAATGGTGGCGACTTTGTACTGGCGGATGGAACAAAAGTGGGCAAGCACAAAGGTTATCCTTTTTATACTATCGGGCAGCGTAAAGGGCTTGAACTCGCTATGGGCAAACCTGTGTATGTTACTAACATTATACCCGAAACAAATACAGTAGTACTCGGAGAAGTAGACGAATTGCAGAAAAGCGAAATGACCGTGCAAGGCATCAATATGATAAAGTATGACACCATCACTCCCGGCATGGAAGCTGTTACCAAAATCCGCTACCGTGACCCCGGCTCCAGCAGCATACTGACACCCGATGGCGACCTTGTAAAAGTCACATTCGACCATGCTGTTAATAGCATCGCACCCGGGCAATCAGCAGTTTTCTACGAAGGTGATGATGTAATAGGTGGTGGGATTATACGGAGGTAAGTGTTACTCTGGAATAACTCATACTTTCTTGCTTTGTTTACAAACCCGCCATACTAAATAGGTCATGAGTTAAATAGCGTACAATCCTAGTAAACAAACCCCTGCCACTAACTGCCGTTGCCATTAGTTAAACACTTCTGAGATAGAAAACAAACGCCGTAGAAAAGGTAAAGAAGATAAAGGTAAACACGAAAAAAGTACCGATAAAATGCGAATCTTTATCGCTGAATAATTACGCACAGCATATTCAACAAGTATTTCTTCATACCCCTTCTTAAACCTTTGTAGTAACAAATACCTCACCAAAAATATGTAGGGCGCACCTAAGAAAAAGACTGGAAAATGATAGTTTTTTATTTGTACAGACTCTGGGATACCAATGTATAGCGCTACACTATATGCAACTATAAATACCGTAAATGCATTTGTCAGCATGATAAACAATGCAATATCTCTACTGGACGTTCTGACATTAGTTTCTTCCTTTGGGGTAGAACTTGACGCCTGTAAAGCATATACAATATAAAATACGAAAGCAACCATATCTATAGTTAATGACAGGGTATGTCGCCAAACTTAGCACCTGCAAACCCATGACATCCATAACTTTTCGGGTTTACAACCGCAACAACCTAATAAAGTTATCGCATCACCACGAAAACTACACAAAACGTACACCTAATGACTACAGCGGACAGATACAATGGATTTATATTGTTATCTTTATGATACAAATGAATACCCTATGCGAAGAACCTTATTTTTTATTTTGCTATTGGGCACTCACTTCTGTAGTGCTCAGAATTACAACTGCGTGCAAGCAGACACTACTCGCTACTACACCAATAGTACCGGGTACCTGCGAAGGATAACCATTGACTCCGTAAAGACAGAAGGTATCGATACAGTGTACTACCCTTTTAAAACGTATCGATTGCATACTTTACCGGATGGGACTCACGGGAGCTGGGTGAGTAGCCGTATAGTAAAGAAAAATAATGGCACATTCTTGTTTCACACGGCATGGAATGATACTGTGTTTATAAAAACACAAGCAGACTCCGGAGAAAGCTGGACGTTTTATACGGACACATCTTCGAGGTGGTATCAAGCTACGGTAGTCAGTGTGGATACTGCAACATTTATGGGCTTTACAGATTCTGTAAAAAGAATAAAAATCGCACCATATGTAGGAAGTTCAATTGACACAATAGACATAGTCGGGCATTTCGAAATAATACTAAGCAAAAACCACGGTTTTGTACAAACATTTGAGCTCTACCTATTCCCATTTCGCAACCGTGATACTTCTGTAATTGACATGTGGATTGACCCCTATCTCAATGAATATGCAGGTGATTATCCTAACCTAGCGAGTGTCCCACGTTTTTTGTTTTCGATGGTAGACTATCATATACCTACGAAACACGAAATATATGACTTTAATATAGGAGACGTATTTGTTAGCAGTTCTAGCTCAGAAAGCCCGGGCTATAATTCATACTCACTATCCTATGATAGCATAGTTGGCAAAACGATAATTAGCCCGTTTAGTACGCTATATGACACATACACAAAGCGAAAAAATACAATATCCCCATATGGTGGCCCAAATATATACTCCAACAGTTCCGGGCCGGGTGGAATATTAGCCGACACTTCTACACTAGGTTTTAATGTCCCGAGAAAACCAGAAGATTATAGCACTCGATTAATCGCTTCCTACTTTATCAAAAATGACACTTCTAACTGTATTACAAGCCCATACTATAAGGTAAAAAATATAATAATATTTGAAGGTTGCGAAGAGTCAGATGAATATAAAACAGGGTTCAAGCAACTCTACCATAGAAAAGCCAATTTCTTTAGCGGCGATGGTGGGTGCTACCCTTCGACAGCGTATTTGGTGTTTTCGAAAAAGAATGGTGTCCCTTGCGGTTCGCGTCCTTCATGGAGCGTAGGTATCGCTGAAGTCGAGGCAAAAAAAGAGATTAATATATTTCCAAACCCAACAAATCGAACGCTAACGATTGAGGCCACCTCGAAAATTAATGATGTATCGATATACAACATGATGGGTCAGATAGTGTACCGTGACAATTATAATGGTGTATCTATTGAGCTGGATGTATCGATGTTGACAGCAGGGGTGTATTTTGTAAAAATCAATAATAGCGACGTGCGAAAATTTTTAAAGCAGTAACAACACAATAAAGTTATCGCTTCACCACGCATAGCACAAAAAAAAGCGACTGCACTTTCACATGCAGTCGCCCAACTGCTACATCTGTTGTAGTTCGCTATCTAATTCCTGTTCGTGCTTAATGGTATAGGATATTGCCAGTTTCATAAACTCGTTTAGTGTCAAGTTCTTTTGTGCGGCTATAAGTGCAGCCTTCCTGTGCATACTCATAGGAACCCGCACATTAAAATTTCCGTTGTATGTCTTGTCTGGTTGCTTTCCCAACTCCAAACTTGTCTCAAGATAATCATCAATAGCTACCTTGAACTCCTTTTTCAAAGAGGTAACTGAGCTACCCTCAAAAGTTACAAGGTCATTAATGCCGATAAGCTTACCATAAAAAGCGTCGTCCTCTGAACTGTAATGAACAGCCGCTACATAGCCTCCATATTTTAGTATATTACTCATAGCTTTTCCCTTTGTTCTTTTCCGCAACCATCACTAACTGACGCTATTATTTAGCGATAAAAATTACGAAATTTTATCAAAATAAAATCAACACGCCCCGACGACATTAATGTCACCGGGGCGTGCTACAAATTAAATAAACCAACTACAAGTTCTCCAAAATAAAGTTGGTCATTTTAGTAAACAGATGCAGGCGGGTGTTCCCTCCTGAAATGCCGTGTGTTTTATCAGGATAATATTCGTTGTCAAATTGCTTGTTAGCCTTTATCAACTCTTTAGTAAGGCTCACAGAGTTCTGAAAGTGTACATTGTCGTCGGCAGTACCATGCACCAACAAGAATTTACCTTTCAGCTTGGCTACCATATTTTCCGGTGAATTTTCATCATAGCCTTTAGGGTTTTCCTGTGGCGTGCGCATGTACCGCTCTGTGTATATATTATCGTAGTATCTCCAGTTGGTTACCGGGGCAACGGCAATAGCAGATTTAAACACATCGGCACCCTTCATAATACAGGTAGCACTCATAAAGCCACCATAGCTCCATCCCCAAATACCGATTCTGTCTTTGTCAACATAGGGCAACGTACCTAAATGCTTAGCTACCGCTATCTGGTCGTCACTCTCGTACTTACCCAATTGCATGTACGTTTTCTTCCGAAACTCTTCGCCTCTGAAGCCGGTTCCTGTTCCGTCTACACATACAATGATATACCCCTTTTGCGCCAACATCTGATGCCAGAAGTAGTTGCCTAACGGGAATCTATCGGCAACCTGCTGCGAACCGGGACCACTATACTGATACATCAGCACAGGATACTTCTTGGTTTTGTCAAATCCCGGAGGGGTTATCATCCAGGTATTTAACTGACCGCTCACCCCGGGAAGCCGTGTAAGCGTAAGCTCACCCAGATTATATTCCTTCATTTTTGCGGCTAGCTCTGTGTTATCTTCAAGTGTCCTTACAACCTTTCCCTTAGCGTCTATCAGCGAATAAACTGGCACAGAATTGAGCGACGAATGTCTGTCCAGAAAATAGTTATAACCCTCGCAAGGTGTGATATCATGTGTTCCACCATCCTCGGTCAGCATGTTTTTGTTATTCCCATTCAGATCTACAACATACAAGTTCCTACGTAGAGAAGACTTTTGCGCAGCCGTATAATACATCAACTCACGCTTTGCATCAACACCTATTAAAGACTCAACGTCAAAGTTTCCTGCAGTCAGGTCAAACAATTCATCTGTTTTCCAATCTCTCAAATACAGGTGGTTATAGCCACTTCTCTCGCTGGCGATAATCATGGTGTGCCCATCCGGCAAAAACGTCGCAGCATCACCAATCTCTATGTACTTGTCATTTTTGTCAGTAAAAATCACAGATGTTTTTCCTGTAGTCGCATCGGCCAACAAAAAGTCCATTTTGTTTTGCAGTCGGTTCATGCGATAAATACAAACTTTATCCGGCGCTTTTGTCCATGCTATACGTGGAATATACTGATCGGTTTCCCGCCCTATATCAGCGATGGTAGTTGTCTTCTTTGCCAGATTATAAATCTTTATCTGAACCACAGAATTGCGTTCACCGGCCTTAGGGTATTTATAAGTGTATTGCTCAGGATATAATCCTGTGTATTTTGCTATGGTGTATTCGGGCACCATACTTTCATCGAACCGATAGTATGCCAGATAAGCGCTACCCTCAGACCAATCAAATGCACGTGTAAAAGAAAACTCCTCTTCATATACCCAATCGCAGTTACCATTAATTATTTTGTTCCGCTCACCGTCTGTAGTTACCGGAACAACTACATTTTTCAGCAGGTCCTTGTAATAAAGATTATTATCCTTTACGAATGCAACCTTTGTACCATCAGGAGAAAACGTGGCATGCAATACCTTTTCATAGTCCAGCAAAGAAATTGCCCCGGAAGCTAAATCAAACACATATACGCGCTGCAGCTCTGAACGACGATAAATATGCTCTCCCTCTGTACGTAGTAGCATTTTCTTTTCATCCTTACTGAATGTGTAAGACTGTACGCTTAGCTCTGTACCTCCAAACTTGTTGGTAGCGTTATCAAAAATAGTGCGGACCTTATCTCCGGTCTCTAAGCTATACACCCGTATGTACTGGTGTTTCCCCTCTCTGTCTATCTGCGTATAGTTTTTCCCGTCATTCATAGCATTGAACCCCGGCACACCTTTCATCCTGAAAGTGTTGTCCTTCCAAATATCTTCAAGAGTGATTTGTTTAGTACCACTCTGTGCGGAAGCAGTAAAGTTTAAAGCAAAAACGACTGCAAGCAGCCAGACAGATATACGCATAACTATTAAATTGATTGGCGTAAAAATACTACGTTATCCGCACAATTCGGGTATAAACCACTGTCAAAAAGGGGGAGAAAAAAGGGTTAATTGCTTAATAGAAGCCCGGCAAAACCTGTATTTATGAATCAATAGTGGCCTGAATACCCCGTTCTATAAGCGCCTCAGCTCTCGGTCTGAGGTAGGTAAAACTGCCTTTTTTTACGCCACACTTACCCTTGAAGTGAATAATCATTGCACACTGCTCTGCCTGTGTCGGCTCGTGGTCACATACGTTCACCAAAGACTCTATCACCCAGTCAAAGGTGTTTACATCATCGTTCCACACTATCAGATTGTGAAGCTCCTGCTCTACCACATCCGTTTCTATATTCTCGGCAATCTGTTCCTGACCGACCGAAGCGTATTCTACGGTTTTCATATTGCGAATATAAGAAACCTGCGCGAATTGCCCTTCAACACCCAACGTGCATTTTTCAGGCTTCAGTTTCACTATCTGCTACCGGCCTTTCATACCTCACGAAGAATGAAATCCAAGCCGACCTTGACCACCTTTGAATAACAGGCTGCAACAAAACAAGCACCACCCCATTTGCACCCAACCACCAAAATATGCTGTTATCTCTGATAGAAATCCCGATTGTAAACCACCATATCACAAACGTAATACCGGTAAGCATTACTGCAAACGCATAGCTTACATAACCCGTCCCAAACCAAAACCCGGGCTCCAGTTCAAACTTCTGACCACAAACCGGACAAGTCTCCGGCATCTTAGTAGTAGTTTTTAGCTTATATGGGTTTTTCTGCAAATACAAGTCTCCTTGCCTACACCTCGGACATTTATTATTAAATACACTCCATAGTACCCCGGGTCCTTTACCTGCTTTCTGTGCACACATTTGCTATTGTTTTTGTTTTGACTGCTCCCGAAACTGCTCCGGAGTTACAGATTCATATTTTTTAAAAAATTTCGTGAAATAGGAATTGTCCTTAAAGTGTAGCTGCCAGGCTATTTCAGACACGCTGATATTAGTTGCTGCCAGCATTCTTTTGGCTTCCAGCAGCAATCTGTCTCGTATTATCTCACCGGCCGATTTGCCGACCACATCCTTACAGAGCGCATTCAGGTAGTTGGGCGTTACATACAGCATGGCAGCATAATCTCTTGGCAACCTTATTCTGGAATAATTTCGCTCAACCAGATTTTTGAAATTGTGCATCACTGTTGCATTTGTTCCCGGTATCATTCGCTCCGATACAGGTGCAATTTCCCGCAAAACATGAATAAACAATGACAGCAACTTTATTCTTATCATTTCTGTTGCCATTGGAGCATTTCCGACAGACTCTTTAATAATTTCCTTCATTGTTGCTTCAACTGTGGCTCTGGCGGCCTTCAGTTGTACTACACTGTCATCGGCAATACCGCTTAGAAACGGGAACTGCTCTAAGTAACGCTCCTCCCTCAGAAAAGAATACATTAACTCTTCACTGAAGTTTATCAGGTAGCCGTCCATATCTCCTTCAAAGTTCCAGGTGTGTACCTGACCGGGTGCCATAAAGTATATTTGACCTAGCACAATATCAAAGGTCCTGAAATCTATGGTATGAGTGCCACCTCCTGCCGTAAAGTACACCAAGTGAAAGAATGAATGCCGATGCGGAAACTCCAAATCAGGATGTCGGGACAGGTAGTGAGCAAACCCTTCGGCCGTAATATCTCTACGCATATGCCGCACATCAGACAATGCATGTATATCATAGACAGGAATCGCTTTTTTATTACCTTTTTTCACTATGCAAATTTACGTACTTCCTCAATGGGCTAACGGACGGTTTTGTTGATTCTGTGGTACTTTTTACCTATTTATTACTTATACTACCCAATCCTGAATAGCCGGGTAAGATTAAATCTCAACGACAAAAAAACACCTGCAAGCACCCAACAACCAAATATTACCACCTACGATTGCTGCAAATTGTAACAGATACAGCATATTAATTACCTTTATGGAGCAGACCGGAAAAGAAAGCAGAAAAGCAGTTTAAGTACCTATCCCAATTTACTAATGTCTATTGCAGCTGAATGATAAAAGTCACACATTATTACAGGGAAGCCAGAGACACGGGTGTTTCTATAGAGGGTATTTTCAAAACGGTTAAAAAAGACCTAGAGGGAGCGGCGGAAATAAAGGAATCCTACTGCGACGGTAAGTTATCCAGGTTCAAAAATACACTACACGCCGCCCGGTATGCCAGCGACATTAACCACATAACAGGTGATGTTAATTTCCTTGCGATGGGGCTATGCCGAAAAAAGACGATACTTACCATTCACGACTTTGGTTATTATGAAAACCCGGTTCATGGTACACTAAAGCACTTTATCTACCACCTATTCTGGTTTTATTTCCCTCTTAAGTGTGTAGACATGGTAACGGTCGTATCGGGCTTTACCAGAGAGAAGCTTATCAGATACTTCGATTTCCCCAAAAACAAAATAAGAGTAATCCCGGACCCGGTAAAACCGGTTTTCCGCTACGAACAGAAAGTTACAATCTCCGACAACCCTGTAATACTTATGCTGGGCACCGGCAAACACAAAAACTTAGACAACCTGATAGAAGCTGCCAGAAACACCAACTTCCACTTGGATATAGTCGGCTGGCCGGCAGAAGACGAGTTAGCAAAACTAAAAGAGTACAGTATATCCCATACCATATATAACAACCTCTCCGACGAACAGATACAGGAACGCTATGCAGCATGCGATGTGCTGTTTATGGCCTCGCTGTACGAGGGTTTCGGCATGCCCATTATTGAAGGGCAGGCGGTAGGCAGACCGGTTGTCACGAGTAAGATAGGTGCCATGAAAGAAGTGGGGGAAGGCTCTGCCGTATTAGTAGATCCGCTTGTGCCCAAAGAAATAAAAAACGCAATTACTGCCATTGTATCTGACAGAACGTACTACGATGAGTTAGTAGAAAAAGGACGTAAAAATGCGGCAAAATACGATCATGAAGTTATTGCCGAACAGTACCTGAACGTATATCGTGAACTCCAACAAAGGGACAGTTAGCAATATTACGCACTCTTAAGCCCTGGAGCCGGAGCCTTTGCTGCACGAACGGATGGAAACCACGCCGCCAGCATCCCAACACCAATAATTGTTACAATCACAAGTACAAAATCAGCAATATTCATCGTTACCGGCCATGCATCTACCAACATAGACCCTGCAAGTTTTACAACTCCAAACTGCTGCTGCACCACACAAACTAATACCCCTAACAGCATACCGGACACACCACCAACAAGGCTCCATAATATACCCTCCAGTAAAAAAACAGACCTAATGGTAGCCGGGAGCGCACCCATGGCCTTAAGTATGGCGATGTCTTTTTGCTTCTCCAGTACCAACATCGACAAGGCACCCACCATATTGAACGACGCAATAAGCAACACCATCATCAAAATCGCATAAATCACCCACTTCTCCGTTCGCATGACCATAAACATGGTCTTATTTTGTTCGTAACGTGTAGCTACTACAAAGTCGCTACCCAGCAATTGCTGCAATTCCTCTTTAATTTCTTCCTCCCGGTCAACATCTATTTTCAACTCGATAGATGATACCTTTCCCTCTTCATGCAACAACTCCTGAACAAGCGGGAGAGCAGCCAATACGTACTTATCATCAAAATCGTCCGATACATGAAAAGCTCCGGCAGGGTGTACTTTCAGGCTACGATAGGCTTCCGTTGGATTGGCAAATACATTTATATTATCAGGGTTAGGGTAGTACATCTGAAATACGCTGTACGCGTTCGTTATGTCGGTACCCAGATCGTTGAGAATTCCTATTCCAACGATAGCCGTATACGGAATACCGGCAGATACCGTATCCTCTCCTATTACTGACTCCCTGATGTCGTTTACACGCATATAATTGCGGTCTACCCCTTTCAGGGTAATTACCTTCTGCTCCTTATTGTAGTGATTGTTTACGATTGCATTATCTTCTATCACGGTAGTCAACACTGCTACACCCGACAATTGCTTTATCTTAGTGAGCATCGCTTTATCTGCGGCAAAGAATTTCCCTTTTGCGGCGGTAACTTTCATGTCGGGGTAGAAGCCCGTATATAGGTCTTTTACTAGCCCCTCCATTCCGTTAAATACAGAGAACACTACTATCATGGCAGCACTACTTACAGCAATAGCCACCATACTGATACGAGATAGTATCGGCACTGCGTTTGCTGATCGCTTACCGCGGATGTAACGGAATGCAAGTTGCCATATTAATATACGGTTCATCTATTCTTTGTTGGCGTTTCTGGCTTCCCGCTCTTCCTGAATTTTTTTAAAAATTTCCTCCATCTTGAACACGTAGTCCAGCGTATCATCTGCGTAGAATGTAAGCTCAGGAACCCTTCTGAACTGATTCTTCACCCGCATTCCCAACAGCTTGCGCCATTCCCATCCGCGCCCTTTTATTTCTTCTAACAGCTTTTCGGTATCCCGCACCTGAAAAAAACTAAGGTATATTCGGGCCTCCATCAGATCCGGGGTGACGGACACTTTTGAGATAGACACCATTCCGCCATCCACCATATTCATACCCTCCCTCATAAAGATGTCACTCATCTCTTCCAAAACCACCTTACCTACCTGCTTCTGCCTTTTATTCTCTTCCATAATATTGTCTCAATTAGCCGATAAAGTTAGGCAAGTTGTGGTATTTGCATCGTTAAAACCAAAGTAGCACTCCCGCCTCCTAAAAACCATCACTCGCCACCGTCGCCATATAGTCTGCCATATGAGCACTATTTTCGTCACAAGCCACTCCAAACTAGCTATTTCTAAATCTATTAATTTTCTTTTTTTGAACAAGAACGACAGGAACAAGTATTATAATAAGAATTCCCTCCAGCGCTATAGCACTTACTAGATAATTAATTCTTGATTCCTGGATTTTTTTCTCCGCTTCTCTTTGGGACTCCTCAGCTTTTCTTTGGGACTCGAACGCTACTTGTAAATCGTGAGTAACTGCGGCCGTATCAAATTTGAATGCAACCGTCTCCTGACTATATGATTGGCATAATACCACCATCTGCAATGCAATTCCAAAAACAATAAATAAGATTAATTTTTTCATGAGGTTTATTTAATAAGATAACTAAAAAAGACAGGCCCTGAAAGCTTGTTCTCTGATTGCAAACTTTAGTCCCACATAATAAAAGTAATAATAGTTTATGTGCTTTTTTGTAGAAGCGAGACGCTTCGGTAGGTGAGGACGAAGCGAGACGCTTCGACCAGTGGGGGAGTGCCTACGTCCTCTTTTGAATGGCGGATAAATATTAACAAATATCTGCCTAGGGCTTACCAACATTTTTGGGCACCATTACCCTTTTTGCTATCTGATAAGTGTACAAGCAGGAGTAACTGTTACTATTGTTTCTTTTCCACGTCTAAAACACACATCGAACTTACCTATATAACCTCCATCTATAACATTAACTATGCCTTTCCCACGTTTGACAAGAATTTGAGCTTCCCCGCTTGAATCCGTGAAAACGAAATTACATGTCTTAATATTTCCGATACCAACTAATGCATCCCTTACTGGTGTATTGTTATGATTTATTATGCGAACCGTCGTCAAAGAAGAGTCATCATTTAGTCCAGGTGAATCAATGTACTCAATATTAAATTTTTCATAGAACTTCACATAATCTTTCTCATGACTATGATAGAAAAAACGACAGCCTGTCAAAAAGGTAAAAATGACCAGAGAAACAACTACTACCCCTTCTTTAGAAATCACGGAATCGATTTATAGGGTTATAAGATAATGTTGAATTATTTTATTCTTCTTTCTTTTTGACTGCCCTTTTTTGAATCACCAACTGGTCGAGGCGTCTCGTTCAAAACATCTAGTGACGAACTCACTGTTTTCTTTCATAGATAGTTATTTTGTTTGGAGCGATACTTCGAACTGAGGGTTAAATACTAATGCTTGACGACACTATCTAAAAAGCCATTTGTCCAATACTCTTCTTTTGTTACATTGGCATCAGAGTCATAGTACTTCCAAATGCCATCTTTAATAGGATCGTAGTGACCAACTACATAATCATATTCTTTTATACGCAAAACATCGGTTGACATCTGTTCGCTACTAAGATAACTCCGTTTAGAAACTATTTTTCTCTTTGAGAATACCCAAACATCTGCCTTACCTTGACATTCATGTAAAACAATTTTAACGCTTGACTTACCGTCAAGCCTAATTTTCGTTTTGTGTTCTAATCTACTTACCCTCTTTTTATTGTACCCAGATCCTACCAAAATAGAAAAATCTGAAAAATAGACAATTTCATGACATTTCTTTTTCGCAACACAACTTGAAAAGAAAAACAAAAGCAAAAAGAACACGTTTCGCATTTCTAATCTGTTTTGGAAGGAGTTACAACTGGACTACTATCTATTTCTAACGTAAAACGTTGTAGTTTTTGTCTTTTAGTTCTAAATAATTTTAAAATCGTCCGATTCGACCATCTGTAGCAAGCCTGTTCTCTGATTGCAAACCCCCTGGTCGTAAACGTCTCCCAACCCACCGAAGCGTCTCGCTTCACACCCCTAAAAATCATCACTCGTCACAGTCGCAGTATAATCTGCCATATGGGCACCGTTTTCTTTGTAAACCCATTCCTTCGTACGCAAAAAGTTTGTGACAGACTGCTGCCCTGCGTGATTATATATATCTATTCTCGTGAATTCACGAAGCGTCTCACCCGTTTCCTTATAAGTACTCACGTGATTTAGACCTTCGCCATTTACGGCAATGGTCATGGTTGTATTATAGCCTACCCAGAAAGTATCAGTTATCTCCCCACCATCTACTTTTGTCCTCACGACGGTAATGGTATCATCTGCATTATTTTTCACTCTGTATGTCAGCGTTGCCTCATGGTCACAAGATGTAAACGCAATCGACAAAACTGCAATTAAACATATAATGGCTTGTTTCATAAAAATATTGACGGTTGAGTTAAAGTTACATAATACTCAATAACGAAACCGTTTAGCGTCCATCACTACCTTTCCAGTTACCCCGACGTTCAATCGTAAGGTTAAAGCCTATTAGGAACGAACGAAAACGATTACGAACTAATATTGTTGTGGGATTAAGTTTATCTTTGCCCTCAATTATATCTAATATTTATGTTACCTATACAATTATTCCGGCAGAACAAAGAGCTGGTATTGCAGGGATTAGCGAAAAAGAACTTCCGGGAGACTGAACTTGTTGATAAAATCATTGCTTCAGACGAACGTCGGAGAGAGCTGCAGGTAGAACACGACAATGTAGCCGCCTTAGTAAACAGTGCCTCCAAACAAATAGGCCAACTGATGGCAAAGGGCGAAAAGGAAGCCGCCGAAAAACAAAAAAAGCAAGTCGCTTCCTATAAAACGCAGATAAAAGAACTCGTTCAGACAATTGCTGAACTGGAACAGCAGATACATAATGATATAGTACGTATCCCGAACCTGCCGCATGAGAGTGTTCCCCTCGGTAAAACACCGGAGGAAAATGAGGTAGTTCGCTCGGGTGGCACAATGCCGCAACTTGCAGAACAAAAGTTGCCACACTGGGAGCTGATGGAAAAATACAAGCTCATGGATCTGGCACTTGGCAACAAGATAACGGGTAGCGGGTTCCCTGTATTTACCGGACAAGGGGCTCGCCTGCAACGCGCATTAATACAATATTTCCTTGACCATAATGTGAACGCGGGCTATACAGAGATTTGCCCGCCATTTATGGTAAACGAAGACTCTGCATACGGTACAGGTCAACTGCCCGACAAAGAAGGGCAGATGTACCATGTTACGGCAGATGGGCTATACCTCATCCCGACCTCAGAAGTACCGCTAACCAATATATACCGTGACGAGATAATTGCAGATAGTGACCTGCCTATAAAAATGACAGCTTACTCACCATGTTTTCGCAGAGAGGCCGGTTCTTATGGCAAGGATGTGCGCGGGCTCAACAGGGTGCATCAATTCGACAAGGTAGAAGTTGTGCAGATTACAAAAGCTACCGACAGCTACCAAACATTGGAAGAAATGGTAGCACACGTAGAGCAGCTACTGCAAGCTCTGGAACTACCGTACCGCATACTCCGCTTATGTGGGGGCGACATCAGCTTTACGGCTGCGCTTACTTATGACTTTGAGGTGTATAGTGCCGCACAGGAGCGTTGGCTGGAAGTAAGCTCAGTATCAAACTTTGAGAATTTTCAGGCAAACAGAATGAAAATAAGACACAGAGACGAAAACGGAAAAACACAACTACTGCATACACTTAACGGCAGCTCACTGGCGTTGCCCCGTATTATAGCCTGTCTGCTCGAAAACAACCAGACAACAGAGGGAATAAACATACCTGCAGTATTGCAACCATATTTCGGAAAGGACATTATTAAATAAACACCATTTACGTTTAACTTACAGAGTAACATGATACAACGCAAACAGACTTTGTGGCTTTTATTGGCCAGCATCTTTAGTGCAGGGGTTTTCTACTTTGACCTGTACCGGGCTACCGGCGATTTAGTAGAAAAGAAAGTTCTGAGAGTAGCTGACCACTTCCCTCACCTGTTGCTGGCACTTATAATGATTGCATTGCCATTCATTTCCATATTTATGTTTCGCAATAGAAAACGACAAGCAAAAATGGCGATGGTTAGTGTCTTGAGTACCATTCTGTTTCTATCAATGATGCTTTGGCGCGTAACAGCCATCATGAAACAGGTGCCTGCTCCATCAGGCGGCGGCTATTGGATAGGTGCTGTGCTCCCTGCTGTTAGTGTCGTTTTTCTTATACTCGCCATTGCGGGTATCCGTAAAGACGAAAAATTGGTCCGCTCGACTGATCGACTTCGCTAAAGTCCGCAAATGTTAAGCAATTAGCATAGGAAATGTGAATTAAGAGTGAAGCTGACAGCTATATGCAATTTAATTTCTATAACCTGATTTTTTATCTTACCTTGGTATTATCGTAGTTACGCAGTAACTGTGTATAATACAGAGACCCCTCCCCTTGTTGCTGTTCACATGCAAATGCATGCGGACTGGTTATTGTAAAATCTGAATGTCAAAAAAATCAGACAGGATGCCACATGAAAAAAATGAAGCAGAACGGCTTCGTGTGCTGGATAAGTACCATATTCTTGATACGCCTCCGGAAAAGGAGTTTGATAGGTTTACCGAACTCGCATCGCTGATATGCGAAACACCAATTTCTCTTGTGTCATTAGTAGATGAAAAACGGCAATGGTTTAAATCTGCTAAAGGGCTTGATGTGCGGGAAACGGATAGAAATATTGCCTTTTGCCATCATGCCATTCAGGACACCGCACTGTTTGAAGTTAAGGATGCACTTTTGGATGACCGCTTCAGGGATAACCCACTGGTGACCGGCGCCCCGGATATCAGATTCTACCTCGGATGCCCCCTTGTTGATAATAGCGGATATGCTCTGGGAACACTTTGCGTAATAGACACAGTAGCCCGGCAACTCGATGACAAACAAAAAAGAGCATTGAAGCTGCTGGCGGAAGAAGTAACTGAACTAATAAAAGAACGTCGGCTCAAGGAAGAACTGAAGCACTTTGAAAAAATATTCAGTCAGTCGCGAGACCTGATTTGTATATCCGGCATTGATGGGCGCTTTAAAAAGGTAAACCCGGCCTTCAAAAACCTGCTGAACTACGCCAACTCCTATCTGCTGGACAGCTCAATCCTCGATTTTGTGCACCCGGACGACCTGGAGATGACCCAAAAAGAAATTGAAAAACTGGCAGCCGGCTACCCGACAATCAATTTTGTACACAGGCTTAGAAAAAAAGACGGCGACTACCTCTACCTGGAGTGGACAGCCACGCCGGAAATAGAAACCGCGAGCATCTTTGCTATCGGGAGAGATATTACATTTGAAAGAAACAGAGAAGTGCAGCTTTCATACAGTGAACGGCATTTCAGAGAGTTCTTTGAGAATTCACAGGGACTCATGTGTACCCATGACCTTGAAGGCACATTCCTGACCATGAATAATTCCAGCGCCGCCGCATTAGGCTATACAGTAAAAGAGCTGGAAGGTGCATCGTTATATGACATCATACCGGAAAAACGGCACGAGAATATAAAGGCCTACTTACAAGCTATAGCAGAAACAGGCAGCTTTAGCGGGCAAATGCAGACGATCCACAAAAGTGGCGCTCCCCGTATATGGCTCTTCAATAACAAACTTTCGACCGACAGGAAAGGAAAGCCACAGGTAATAGGTAACGCATTGGATATTACCGACCAATATCTGCTGGAACAACAATTACAACAGACCAAGGAGTTGCTGGAGCGCACCAACAGCGTTGCACGTGTGGGCGGCTGGGAAGTGAACTTTATTAAACAAAAGGTCTATTGGTCTGCCGTTACGAAAGAAATTCACGGGGTTCCTCCTGATTATCAACCGCAAATAAATGCGGGTTTTGATTTTTATGAAAAAGAGAGCCGTGATATGATTTTAGCGGCTGAGGAAAACGCAACAAAAAACGGCACACCCGCAGACCTGGAGTTGCAGCTTATAACTGCCAAAGGAAAAAAGATATGGGTTAGGCTACTAATGAATCCTGAGTTTAATGAAGGTAAGTGTACCAGACTTTACGGCACATTTCAGAACATTGACGAAAAAAAGAAAGCCGAACTGGAGCTGTTAGCTCAAAAATCAAAACTGAGATCGTTTGTTTCCCACGCACCGGCAGCAGTTGCTATGCTCGACTCCGAAATGAGATATGTGGCTTATAGCAACAGGTGGAAAGAAGAATATCACATACAGATACCGGACATAACCGGGCTATGCCACTATGATGTATTTCCAAACGTTTCGGACGATTGGAAAGTTATTCACCAACGTTGTCTGGCCGGAGAAGTAATTAGTAAAGATGAAGACATCTGGCGACCTGTAGGCTGGGATTCTGACCAGTACCTTCGATGGGAAGTTCGCCCCTGGTATCTGCCCGACGGCAATGTTGGCGGCATGATGATGTTTACACAGGACATTACAGAATCTGTGCTACAAAAGCAGGAACTAAGTAAGGCGAAGTTGGTTGCCGAACAGGCCAGCAAAACCAAGTCTGAATTTCTGGCTAATATGAGCCACGAGATCCGAACACCATTAAACGGTGTGATTGGATTTACCGACCTCTTACTAAAAACGTCACTTACCGAAACCCAACATCAGTATCTATCCATAGTCAATCAGTCAGCAAACGTCCTGATAAGTGTCATCAATGATATACTTGACTTTTCGAAAATTGAAGCTGGCAAACTTGAGTTAGATATCGACAAAAGCGACCTCTTCGAAATATCAAACCAGGCGAGCGATATTATTACCTATCAAGTCCAGAGCAAAGGGCTTGAGATGCTGTTGAATATTTCAGCCGGCTTACCCAGGTTTATATGGACAGACAGCGTTCGTTTGAAACAAATTCTGGTAAATCTGCTCGGCAACGCTGTTAAGTTTACCGAAAAAGGCGAGATCGAGCTTAAGGTCAGTAAAATGGCTACTGTCGGGAATGACAACTTAACAATTCGTTTTTCTGTAAGAGATACCGGTATCGGAATCAAAAAAGAAAACCAAGAAAAGATATTTAAAGCATTTTCGCAGGAAGACCCCTCGACAACAAAAAAGTATGGTGGCACCGGGTTGGGACTAACTATCTCCAATAACCTGCTCGGGCTAATGGGCTCTCAGCTGCAGCTTGATAGCACTCCGGGTGAGGGAACAACTTTCTACTTTGACATTACCGTAAAGGCAGAAAACGGAGACCCGCTCATTTGGGAAAACATCAACCGTATCCACAAAGTACTGGTGGTGGACGACAACTATAACAATCGATTGATTGTAAAAGAAATGCTTGCCCTCAAAGATATTGAAATCGAAGAAGCGCAAAACGGCTTTGAGGCGTTACAGCTGCTCGCCGCCGGCAATCAATATGACGTTGTGTTGATGGATTATCATATGCCCTATATGCATGGGCTTGATACCGTCAGGAAGATCAGGGAAAACCTGAAAATGGACAAAGACAAACTTCCCATCATTCTATTCCATAGCTCCTCTGAAGACGAAGAATTCCTTAAGACTGCAAAAGAGCTGCAGATAGAACATAGGATAATGAAGCCCATAAAAATGCAAGACATGTACAATATCCTGTCTCGCGTATTTAAAAAGGAAGAAGAAGCTGACCCGGTGGAACTGGCTGCCGAAAAGCTATCGACGGCGGGATATTCCCGAATAGTGGTAGCTGATGACAATAAGGTAAATATGCTGCTTGCAAGAACCATTCTGAAAAAAATACTGCCTGACGCAGCAATTCAGGCAGCCTATGACGGACATGAGGCTATTCAGGCATATGATGAATTCCATCCTGAAATCATTTTTATGGACATTCAGATGCCGGAGATGAACGGTTACGATGCAACAAAAGCAATCAGATTGCGGGAAAAGGGGAAACCTATACCTATAATAGCGCTTACCGCCGGAAACGTGAAAGGCGAAAAAGAAAAATGCCTTGACGCCGGAATGGATGACTTTGTAGCCAAGCCATTTGTGGAAGAAACAATAGCACAGGTTTTGGAAAAATGGAAAATCCATAACGAACCCGGTATTGTTTCTACAAAAATCGATGACATACCACACTTTGACATAGAAAAACTAAAATTATACCTGGGCGGCGATGTTGCCGATCAGGAATCTGTAGCAGAGGTGTTGCAACTGACGATAGAGGAACTCAAAGTTTTAGGCAAAAGAATTACAGAGAAAAAAGAGTCTAAAACATCACTCAATGAATGGAATGCTATCGGTCACAAGCTTTTCGGTACTGCTTCGGCTACCGGACTTATTAAACTTTCCGCCCTTGCGAGAGACTTAGAGCATATCACCGAGGTTGATGCGAATGAATTGAATGCACTGCTGAAAACCATTTTAGAAGAAATAAATCTTTCATACGAATTGATTGAAACCTATCTGAAATAAATCTGAAACACGGGCACAATAAATGCCTATTTTTGTCGTTAATGAACCAAAGAGGTCGCTCAGGCCATATAAAATACGATTTCTGTTCAATGCGCCAATTCGCTAAAGTATCCATACTGATCGGGATGCTGTGCTCCGCTATCGGGGTACAGGCGCAAACCTATTATACATCCACAGAAGTAGGTATCGGTTTTGGCGGTTCCCAATATTTCGGAGATCTCAATGACCGTTACGGGTTCAAAACAATAAATCTCGGAGGTGGCATATACGCCAGAAAACATCTCAATAAGTATATCTCTGTTAAGGCCGGTGCCTATTATACCCAGGTCGGCTACTCAGATAAGCTAAACAAAGATGAATTTCAGAATATGCGAAATCTGGATTTCAAAAGCAATATTATCGAGCTTTCCGCTCAGGCAGAGTTCAACTTCTTTAAGTTTGTAACAGGCGACCCTTACCATAGATTCACGCCCTACCTCACCGGAGGTATCGGTGTTTTTATGTATGACCCCTACACGACCTACAACGGAGCAAAATACCTGTTGAGGCCATTGGGGACAGAAGGGCAGGGTCTTGGTTTCCCGGAAAGAAAGTATAGCAATTTCAGTGCTTGTTTCCCTATAGGCGCAGGTGTAAAATTTTGGGTTACCGGTGGCGTTAACCTAACACTCGAAATTGCCAACAGGCTAACGCTGACAGACTATATGGACGACGTAAGTACTGCATATATTGGTACAAGCAATTTTCCGCTCGACCCCAAAACACCTACCCGTATGCTTCAGGACCGCTCTGTAGAACTGAAACCAGATATGCCATTGGGAAGAAAAGGAAAACAAAGAGGCAACTCCAGCACCTACGACCAATACCTTATGGGTATGCTCAGTATTTCCTGGCATTTTACTACCTATCGTTGCCCGGCGTTTATGGACAGAGAATTGATAAGCACCTATTAGTTGTCAAAATTCAGGGTACAATTAATCCATTCGCCATCCAGCGACGCATCTAACTTCTTGTAAAAGTTAATAGCAGGTTCGTTCCAGTCCAGCACTTGCCAGGCGATGCCCGAATATTGCTTTTCTTTGGCTTCATCTATAAGTGCCTGCATCAGCATCGTCCCGATACCGTGTCGTCTTGCTTTCTCAGTTACCAGCAAATCCTCAAGATACATACGCTGCCCCTTCCATGTAGAAAACCGAATGTAGTACAACGCCATACCTACAACTACACCTTCCTGCTCTGCTACAAACGCCCACCAAACAGGATGCTCCCCGAAGCCGCTTTCAGTAAAATGTGCTTCAGTTACCGTCACCGCATCCGGCTCCCGCTCATAAATAGCCAACTCCAGCACCAATTCCAACATTCTTGGACAATCTTCGGCAGTTGCTTTTCTGATTATTATCGGCGTATCCATAGTGTTTAACTTTTTGTTGTACAATACTAAGGTCTATGTCACGTTATTCCAAATGAAACGCACAACGGGAGCGGCACTGTTTCTCCTGCCAATTTTCAGTTAAACTAAGACTACCCGTTGTGCAATTGCGTACAAATTGTGATACATTTATATCAGCATATCTAAACCAACACGAATGAACACACAGGGCGAAATATTATGGGTGGACGACGAAATCGAGTCGTTGAAGTCTCAGATTCTGTTTCTTACCAACAAAGGATATCAGGTAACACCATTGAGCAACGGACATGATGCCCTGGAACTGCTCAAAGAAAAGACAGTAGACGTTGTATTGCTCGATGAGAGTATGCCCGGAATTACCGGTCTGGAAACACTGGCACAAATAAAGGAAATTTACCCGCAACTACCGGTGGTGATGATTACCAAAAACGAGGCGGAGAATATCATGGAGGACGCCCTCGGCTCACAGATAACTGACTACCTTATTAAACCTGTCAACCCGAATCAGGTACTACTTTCTCTGAAAAAAATAATGGATGGCAAGCGGCTGGTATCAGAGAAAACAAATATTGCCTACCAACAAGATTTCCGAAATCTGTTTATGGCGCTTAGCAACAACCCCGACCACAAGGAGTGGATGGAGCTATATAAAAAACTAGTTTATTGGGAACTGGAAATAAGCAAAAGCGATAGTGACGACATGATGGAAGTATTGCAAACGCAGAAAACGGAAGCCAATACCGAGTTTTTTAAGTTCGTCTCAAAAAACTACGAAAACTGGATCCATCAATCCGGAGAAAACACGCCATTGCTTTCTCACAAAGTATTTGAAAACAAAGTTGCCCCATACCTTAAGCCCGGCAAACCAACCTTTCTGATAGTTATCGACAACTTACGGCTGGATCACTGGAAAGCATTTAAGCCCATAATTACAGAATATTTCAAGCTGGTTGATGAGGATATGTTTTATAGTATTCTCCCAACAGCTACCCAATACTGCAGAAATGCAATGTTTGCAGGTATGCTCCCCATGGATATAGCACGTCTATTTCCGGTAGAGTGGAAAAATGACGACGAGGACGGTGGAAAAAACTTGTACGAAGAGGTCTTCCTTCACAACCAGCTGAAGCATCTCGGTATGAACGACCTGAAAACGCAATACATCAAAATAACCAACAACGACGACGCTAAATCGATGGAAGACAACATTCACAATTGTCTGAACAATGACCTGACGGTGATTGTTTACAACTTTGTAGATATGCTCTCCCATGCTCGTACAGAGATGGAGGTCCTGAAAGAGCTTGCCGGCGACGAAAGCTCTTACAGATCGTTGGCGGTTAGCTGGTTCGAACACTCACCCCTATTCAGGGCGCTTCGCAGAATTGCTGATAAAGACATACAAGTATTGTTGACGACAGACCACGGCAGCACCAGAGTCAAGACTCCGAGTAAGTGTGTCGGCGACAGAAATACAACTACAAACCTCCGCTACAAACACGGTCGTAATCTGCAATTCGAAAAGAAAGATGTACTTTCTTTCCGTGACCCGATGATGGCAGGACTGCAAAGACCCAATGTCAGCTCTACATTCATCTTTGCCAAAGGCGATGTTTTCCTCTGCTACCCCAACAACTATAACCACTATGTGAACTACTATAAAAACACATTCCAACACGGTGGCATCTCGCTCGAAGAGATGATTGTACCGGTGGTACGCATGGAAAGTAAATAAACTATTTCAAATATTTTTGTATAAAACTGCTTCTTTGAGGCAGTTTTTTTTGCATTAATGCACAATGCATTGGTTTCTTATGTATCTTTGTCTTAGGCAAACGATAAAACACCATGATATTTTCATCAGAACTAATAAAGGGTACACTTAAAACAATCGTCCTGAAGCAGCTTAGCGAAGGCAATAAGATGTACGGATATGAGATAACTCAAAAAGTAAAGGAACTTACCGGAGATAGAATTCAAATATCTGAAGGTGCGCTATACCCCACGCTGCATGCTTTAGAAAAAGAAGGCCTGTTGACAACAGAAACCATATACATCGGTAAGCGCGTTCGAAAATATTATCGGCTCAGTGATTCCGGAAAAAAGAAATCGAAGGAAAGAGTGAGTGAATTCGCAGAATTTGTTGAAACCATGAAAATATTGTTGGACCTGCAAGTAAAGCCGGCATAAGATGTATCAGATATCTGATGAACAAGTTGACTATATCATCGATGACCTCAGGAAAAACGGCATCGAAACGGATGATTTGCTAAATAATCTGCTCGATCATATATGCATTATTATTGAGCAAGACCTCGCCGACGGCAAAGACTTTCAACAGTACTACCATACAGTAGTAACCCGATTCTATACCCGAGACATAAAGGAGTTAGAAGAAGAAACAACCAATCTATTAACATTCAAAAACTATTATGCCATGAAAAAGACAATGATTGTTGCCGGAGCAATATCCGTAATTACGCTCGCTTTTGGTTCTCTGTTCAAAGTAATGCACTGGCCGGGTGCAAATGTCCTGTTGCTCTCAGGCATTGTTTTCTTTAGTTTATTGTTTCTGCCGATTTTGTTCTTACTGAAAGTAAAAGAAGTAAAAACAACACGAGACAAGGCCGTTATTGCATTATCGTCTGTCGTAGGTATCCTCTTTTGCATCGCCACCCTATTTACTTTTATGCATTGGCCCGGCGCAAACGTTATGCGGTTGCTATCAATCGGTATATCTGCTCTTATACTGCTGCCATTATACTTTTTTACAGGTATTCGCAACCCCGAAACCAGACTCAACACCATTATGACTTCTGTTATCCTGGCAGGGGTCACCAGCCTTCTGTTTGCCATGGTTAATCTTCGGCCTAGCACAGTTTATGAAGACATCAGAGTAAACAGTTATCAGCTAAACGAAACAGTATTATCAGAAATGAAACAGCAAATGTTGACATCGGAGCTGCCAGCTGAAACAAAAGCACAGATAGAGAAAATCAACACCTTATGCGAAAAAATAAAATCAATCGAAAAAGATGACTACCCAAAAGACTATGTGCTGAGAGAAGGCAGCCCATCAAAAGCTTTCTTTGGCGATGGTGCAGGTATAAAATTGATAGCAGAACTACGTGCCGCAGCGACCGCTTATAATCAAACACACGCAAAAGCACCACTACCAATCGCTAACTCCATATTAGACGCTCCTGCCCATAAACTCGGTCACATGTATTCAAATGTGGCATTGCTCAACAATATTACACAGATTCAGCTGTATCTGGCAAGTACTTGCTGTAAGACAGGAATGGTTTATAAATAATAAGCTACTAAGGCGCTGCGATACCTATCTCTTCTTGTAAATAGGCACCGTAGAACATGGCTCTCCATACATTAGAGACTTTACGACCGGGCGAAGATGGGCGGTAATAGCAAGGTAAGCGGCATCGGGTATTGGTGTATCGCCACAACCTTTTATTACTACCCGCTTGTCCACGTATTCGTCAGTAGGTAGTGAATTGATTTTCTGTGTGAGCAGCACCTTGGTCAACTCCTCTGCATCACCGAAATATACAGACGCAGCAACGGGCTCCAGAAAGCAGGTAACCAGCATATACCCCCATACAGGAACAATTGCATCGGCACTGCAGTACACCGCCACATGCTTACCTTCATATTGCAGCCAGTCGTGTTCCGGTAGTGCAGCACGAAAATCTTTTTCTTTCAGAATCATCTCCCGAAACAAAAACGGCTTCATATCAAACGCAACAACATTTGTTGGTAAAAACGGAGCCATGTCCAATGTGATGATACCACTCTCTGCTACTTTATTGACTATTGTACTCATATTTTTCGGCTTACCTGTTGGTACAAAGTTACGGCAATAGCATACTAATTAAGTAATTGCCTACTTATACCTTATTACCTAATATCTATAATATAATTCATATTGCTCACATATGCAATGTAAACGCTCACATAAATAAAAATAAGATAATATTAATAATTTTTAGAAAATCTCTGTGAATTGCATACTACCGGTCTTGAAAGTCGCCAATTCTGAACACCCTCACTAAGTTGAATGACATTTTTGATTATATCTATAAAAATGATTGCATACATTGGGAATTCAATTTTTTTCCTACCCTGCCCGATAGTATATTTGCAATAAGTTGTGAATTTAATGGGTTAGTAAGTAAGAGCTGCCGGATTCTTCCGGCGGCTCTGTTTTTTTACTGATTACTGAGTTATTCGGCCGCACTCGTTCTCTCGCTTCCGGAATTTTACAATAGGCACTTGCTGTCGTCCTGCAACGTAAAATGAACATACGGCTATCAAACTGTGGTTGTATCTTTACCACAAATGGCAAAAATAAAATCTGCTTTTTTCTGTCAGCAATGTGGACATGAAACGCCAAAATGGACAGGCAAGTGTCCATCATGCGGGGCATGGAATTCTTTTGTCGAAGAAGTAATTCAGAGAGACGAAAAAGGGAAACCGGGAAAGACAAATTGGGAAGAAGAGTCGGGTAAAGAAAAACGTAAAGCACATAAACTTGACGAGGTGGTACAAACCACCGAAGTAAGAATGCAAGCACCCGACTCTGAGCTAAACAGAGTGTTGGGCGGCGGAATGGTTCCCGGCTCAGTGACCCTCATTGCCGGCGACCCCGGTATAGGTAAGAGTACCCTCTTTCTGCAATGTGCTTTGCAGTGGAATAGTATCACAACGCTATACGTATCGGGTGAGGAAAGTGCACAGCAAATTAAGTTGCGCGCAGACAGAATCGGTATCAGCAACAGCAATCTTTATTTGCTGACAGCAACCGATACCGCTACTCTTTTTAACGAAGTAAAAAAGGTACGTCCGCAATTATTGATTATCGACTCTATACAGACGCTCGAGTCACCTTATGTAGAGTCTGCAGCAGGTAGTGTATCGCAGGTACGTGAGTGTGCGGCGGAGTTACAGCGGTTTGCAAAGGCAACTAACATCCCCGTTTGTATCATCGGACACATCACAAAAGACGGAGCTATTGCCGGCCCCAAAGTCCTGGAGCACATGGTGGATACCGTACTACAGTTTGAAGGAGACAGACACTATGCATACCGTATACTACGTACCCTCAAAAACAGGTTTGGCTCTACAGCAGAACTTGGCATTTATGAAATGGTGCAACAAGGCATGAGACCGGTCAGTAACCCATCAGAAATCCTCTTGTCACAACACGACGAACCATTAAGTGGTATCGCTATTGCTGCTACCATGGAAGCGTCCCGACCACTGATGATAGAAGTGCAGGCATTGGTAACGCAAGCGGTTTATGGCACACCTCAAAGAACAGTAAGTGGTCTCGACCTTCGTAGACTGCAACTGCTATTAGCAGTACTCGAAAAACGCGGCGGTTTCCATTTCGGAGCAAAAGATGTTTTTGTAAATATTGCAGGCGGCCTCAAGGTCGAAGACCCTTCCATTGAGCTCGCACTTGTATGTGCATTACTATCCTCGTACGAAGACAAAGCATTACCCTCCAATATTTGTCTTGTTGGTGAAATAGGATTGAGCGGAGAGATTCGTGCAGTCAACAGAATAGACCAGAGAATTGCAGAAGCAGACAAGCTAGGGATGGATGTAATATTCATTCCGAAAGTAAACGCAAAAGGTATTGACACCCAAAAATATTCAATCAAAATAAAGACAGTAAATAAGGTGGAAGACGCCTATAAAATGTTGTTTTAGCCATCCGAAACATTAATCATTTTATAGCGTCGGCGCGTTTACTTGTTGCTCTTTTTCATAATATGACGAATGTTTGGACGATTTCGGGGCTTATTAATAATATTATAACATTGGCACGAAACAATGATTAATTAAATTAAATGTGATTTTGGGAAGGGTAAGCGAATAACACCTATTTAATTAACTTCCGGAATCGCCTTTCATCAAGCATATTGATTTTGTCACATATTATACATGGAATCAACTTCAGATTTTGTGAATTAAATAAATCAAGCGAAATGGTATTAACAAATAATTCATTTAATGAGTCCAACACAAATATTGGATAATGAGAAATAGTTGTATATTTGCATCAGATTTGAAATCAAAAGAGAGAGGGGACACTGGTTGTCCCCTCGTTTATTGAGTATATGTCTGAGCTAATAGAAAAAATACAAAATTACCTGGAACCGTTGCTGGAAGGCACGGATATGTTTGTGGTTAGCATTAAGATAAAACCCACAAACAACATAAAGGTATTTATTGATGCCGATGAGGGATTCTCTGTAGAGAAGTCTTCTTCAGTCAATCGCAAGTTATATGCAGCCATAGAGGCTGACGAGCTGTTTCCGGATGGCGATTTCTCCTTAGAAGTCTCAAGCCCGGGCATTGACGAGCCGCTTACGCAGATACGACAGTACGTAAAAAACATAAACAGAAAAGTAACGATAACAGATACCGAAGACAAGGAAACGACCGGTATCATGAAAGAAGCAAACGAATCCTATATTAAATTGGAAGTAAAAGGTAAGAAACCGAAAGATATAACCGAAGTAGAAATACCATTTGCAAACATTAAAAAAACAGTTGTTCAAATTATTTTTTAATTAAAGCACATTCCTTCGAACAGGCAACGTGTTGAAAAAGAGAGTATTATGCCAAGTATTAACCTCATTGACTCCTTTCAGGAGTTTAAAGACGCCGAAAACATTGATAGGCCCACCCTGATGAAAGTACTGGAAGATGTGTTCAAGACATTACTTCGTAAAAAGTATATTTCAGATGAAAACTTCGACGTAATTGTTAATGACCAGACAGGTGACCTTGAAATCTTCCGTAGGCGAGATATAGTGGAAGACGGCATGGTAGAAGACGAAAACCTGCAGGTAGAATACTCAGAAGCCATAAAGGTGGAGCCTGATTATAGTGTAGGCGAAGAGTTATACGAAGAGATAGACGTTCGCAACTTTGGTCGCAGAGCTATATTAGCTGCTAAGCAAACACTTGCCGCTCGTATTGGTGACCTGAAAAAGAACAATCTGCTTAAAAAATATGCTGACAGAGTTGGTGATATAATAAATGGAGAGGTTTATCAGATTTGGAAAAAAGAAATTCTTTTGCTCGATGACGAGGGTAACGAACTGATTATGCCCAAGTCTGAGCAAATACCAACTGACTTTTTCAAAAAAGGCGAAACAGTTCGTGCAGTGGTAAAGAAGGTGGAGATGAGAAATAACTCCCCTATTATTATCCTTAGCCGAACACACCCATCATTCCTCGAGAAACTTTTGGAAATAGAAGTACCGGAAATAATGGATGGTCTGATTGTTGTGAAGAAGATTGTGAGAGAGCCGGGAGAAAGAGCCAAAGTAGCCGTAGAAAGTTACGACGACAGAATAGATCCGGTAGGTGCTTGCGTAGGTATGAAAGGTAGTCGTATCCACGGAATCGTAAGAGAGTTACGCAATGAGAATATAGATATTATCAATTATACTGCTAACATACAGTTATTATTGCAGCGTTCGTTGACACCGGCCCGTATCAACAAAATGGACCTGAACCACGAAACAATGAGTGCAGATGTATATCTGGACCCGGATCAGGTATCCCTTGCAATTGGTAAAAAAGGTGTAAACATAAAACTGGCTCAGGAACTGACCGGATATAGCATTGATGTATACCGCGATGTAAATGAAGATGTGGAGTATGACATTGATTTAGAAGAGTTTACAGATGAAATCGAGGCCTGGATAATTGACGAGTTCAAGCGTGTAGGATGCGATACTGCGTTAAGCGTACTGGAATTGTCGGCCGACGAGCTGGTAAGACGAACAGACCTCGAAGAAGAAACAGTGCGCGACGTAAGACGAGTACTGGAAGCAGAGTTTAACGAAGACAATAACGATTAAAAAATAATTATTGTTATGATGAGATAGACGACAACACTCGCCTCCAATGCTGTTTTCACTAAAAAATGGCGTAGGTTTGTGGATAGGGCAATTTCCGCAGGGCAATTTCGAAAAAAAATATCTGACAAGGAAACAGAAGAATGACAAAAACAACGAACACACCCAGGCTGCTGGCTGCTGCGAAAGAATTTAACATTGGTAAAGAAACACTGGTTGCTTTCCTTACTGATAAAGGATTTGAAATAAGCAGTAGCCCTAGTACGAAACTTACAGAGCATATGTATGATGCCCTGCAGGTGGAGTTTGCCCAGGACAAAAAGGATAAGATTAAGAGTGAGCGCATAGCGCTGCCGAAAGGCTCCTTGCTTGATAATAATAATATTACGAAAGAAGAGCTGGACATTACGGCAAAAGACAGGAAGGAAGAACCAACTGTCGTGCCTGAAGCCAAGCCAAAAGTAGTTGAAGAAAAGCCTGCTGCGCCGGTTAAAAAGGAAGAACCTGCAAAAGAGCCGACTCCGGCTCCGGAAGCTCCCGTGGCTGAAGAAAAAGCAAAACCGGTTGTAGAAGATAAGAAGGTGGAGGAGCCCGTTGCGAAAGAACCTGTAGCGAAAGCTAAAGAAGAAACTCCGGCTAAAGAAGTAGAAGCAGAACAACCACCGGCCACTACGCCGGAACCTGTTGCCGAAAAAGAACACCTGAACGTTAAAGCACCGAAAATAGGTGGACCTAACATTCTCGGTAAAATTGATCTGGACCAGATGAACCTGGCATCCAGACCGAAGAAAGGCGCAGCTAAGAAAAAAGAAACCCCTAAGAAAGAAGAAGAAAAGAAGCAGGAAGCACCTGCTGCCACCCCGGCTAAACCGGAAGCTGAAAAGCCAGCCTTGCATATAATTCAGGAAACGCCCAAGGCGCCACTATCTGAAGAAGAGGCAAAGCAGCGTGAGCACATTCAAATGAAGGCTCCGAAACTGGAAGGCCCGAAAATTATCGGTAAAATCAACCTGCCTAAGCCACAACCGGCAAGCAGCAAACCCGATAACAAAGAAAAACGCAAACGCAAACGCATACCTGTTGATAAAAAGCCGGATTCGGCAAGAACAGACCAACGCGGTGCACCGGGCGCAAGACCGGGTGCAAGAGACCGTCGACCACCGGGAGGCCCCGGAGGACCTGGTCAACGTGGCGGTGGTGGTGGTCGTTTCGGCGACAGAAGAGGTGCCCCTCGTACCGGAGCCGGAACAGGACCATATGGTGCTCAACAGGAAATTGATACAAAAGCAATACAAGATAAAATACGCGAAACACAGGCTAAACTGACGGGAAACACCCGCAGCAAAAACCTGAAAGCCAAATATCGTCGGAACAAACGCGATGAAATGGCTGAAAAACGCGCAGCAGAAGAAAATGCAGAGCAGGGCAGCGTAATTCAGGTGACTGAGTTTATTTCTGTAAGTGAACTGGCGGGTCTGCTGGATGTGAGTTTTGCCGAAATTATCGGTAAATGTATGAGTCTGGGCATAATGGTTTCTATTAACCAGCGTCTGGATGCAGAAGTTATCGAATTGGTATCCAGTGAGTTTGGTTATGATGTAGAGTTTATCAATCTGCAGGAAGATGACGATGAGGAAGATGACGAAGTAGATGCAGTAGAGGACTTAGAACCACGCGCACCAATTGTTACCATTATGGGTCACGTAGACCATGGTAAAACATCATTGCTGGATTATATCCGTAATGCAAATGTAATAGCAGGTGAAGCAGGTGGTATCACACAGCACATTGGTGCTTACCGTGTGGTAACTGCAACAGGCAAGAAAATCACATTCCTGGATACTCCGGGTCACGAAGCCTTTACTGCGATGCGTGCCCGTGGTGCGAAAGTAGCCGATATTGCTGTTATTGTGGTAGCTGCAGATGATGCGATAATGCCACAAACCAAAGAAGCTATATCGCACGCTCAGGCGGCAAGTCTGCCAATGATATTTGCTATCAACAAGATTGATAAAGAAGGTGCCAACCCTGAAAAGATAAAAGAACAGCTTGCCGGTATGAATATATTGGTTGAAGACTGGGGTGGTAAATTCCAATGTCAGGAAATATCTGCGAAGAAAGGGTTGAACATAGATGTACTGTTGGAGAAAATTGGTTTGGAAGCTGAGTTACTCGAACTGACTGCCAACCCTAACCGTGCTGCAATAGGTAGTGTAATTGAGGCTTCGCTTGATAAAGGTCGCGGCTACCAATCCACAATATTGATTCAAAACGGAACCCTTAATCAGGGCGACATGGCGCTCTGCGGACAATACTACGGAAAGATTAAGGCGATGTTTAATGAGCGCGGACAACGTGTTAAAACTGCAACACCTTCATCTCCGGTACAGGTACTCGGTCTGAACGGCGCACCACAAGCGGGTGAGAAGTTCAAAGTTTACGCTGAGGAAACAGAAGCAAAAGATATAGCCAATCACAGAGGACAGATAATGCGTGAGCAGGGTATCCGTGCACGCAAGCATATAACACTCGATGAAATCGGACGTCGTCTGGCATTGGGTAACTTTAAGGAACTGGGTATCATCATCAAAGGTGACTTTGATGGTTCTGTAGAAGCACTTAGTGACTCATTGCAGAAACTATCTACTGAAGAAGTAGCTGTAAATGTAGTACACAAGGGTGTTGGACAGATTACAGAAAGCGATGTATTGCTGGCAACGGCATCTGATGCCATCATTGTGGGCTTCCAGGTACGCCCTGCACTACAAGCGGCCAAACTCGCAGAACAGGAGAATATCGAAATCCGCACATACTCCATCATCTACGATGCTATTGAGGAAATCAAGAGCGCGATGGAAGGTCTGTTGGAACCGAAAGTCGAGAAGAAAACCGTGTGCAATATCGAGGTACGCGAAATATTCAAGATTACCGGTGTCGGAACCATCGCGGGTTGTTATGTACTGGACGGAAAAATGACCAGACAGACAAAACTCAACATCGTTCGGGATGGTATAGTGGTACACACCGGAGAATTAAGCTCACTGAAACGTTTCAAAGACGACGTGAAAGAAGTAAATGCCGGTTACGAATGTGGTCTTGCAATCAAGAACTACAATGACCTGAAAGTAAACGACATAATTGAAGGCTTCGAAGAAATAGAAGTAAAACGTACGTTGTAAATAAAAACAACACAAAATAATAGAGAGCGGCTGCGACTGAAAACGTAGCCGCTCTTTGTTTATGGTCAAACTGTATTGACCAACACGAGGCAACTGCACAGGAGATATATTGCATAATACTTCCACTATCACGACTTTTACATTACATTATCAGTTTTAGTTACCCTCATATAATTATAGAAGTTATTAATTTACTATTTTTGTCTACTACAATCTGATATAAGTGCATGGAAGAAATAGCGGCAGGACCACTGCTAACTAATATCAATACACCTGACGACCTCAAAAAGCTGGACAAAAGTCAGTTGCCTCAGGTATGTAATGAGTTGAGGCAGTTCATTATTGACTGCGTGAGCGTAAATGGCGGTCACTTTGGTGCAAGCCTCGGAGTAGTGGAGCTTACCGTTGCATTGCATTACATTTTCGATACTCCCGACGATCAGGTAGTATGGGATGTAGGGCACCAAGCCTACGGACACAAAATCCTTACCGGCAGACGCAAAATATTTCATACCAACAGGAAATACGGCGGACTGAGTGGCTTTCCAAAGCGTTCAGAAAGCGACTACGATACGTTTGGCGTAGGACACTCCTCTACCTCTATATCTGCTGCTCTTGGTATGGCTATCGCCTCCAAGTACAAAGGGGAGGAACACCGCAAGCACATAGCCGTAATAGGAGATGGAGCCATGACGGCCGGTTTGCCGTTCGAGGCACTCAACCATGCAGGTGTCAGCAATGCCAATGTGCTGATAATACTCAATGACAATAATATGAGTATCGACCCCAATGTGGGCGCGCTCAAAGAATACCTGACCGACATTACCACATCTCATACCTACAACAAGTTCAGAGACGATGTGTGGAAATTGTTGGGCATGTTGCCGTCAAAAGACTTCCAGAAACTAGCTTCTAAAGTAGAAGCCGGGCTTAAGGGTGTTGTCTCTAAGAGCAGCAACCTGTTTGAAGCATTGGGGCTACGTTATTTTGGCCCTATAGATGGTCATAATGTGCTGAAACTTGCCGAAACCCTGAAAGGGCTGCATGATATACCCGGCCCGAAGCTATTGCATATAAAGACAGTAAAGGGAAAGGGCTATGGTCTCGCAGAGCAAGACCAGACGCTATGGCACGCACCGGGCACTTTCGACAAGATAACCGGCAAAATAAACAAGAAAGTAATTACCGTACCCGAGCCACCTAAGTATCAGGATGTGTTCGGACATACAATACTGGAACTGGCAAAGGAGAATCCCGATATTATGGGTATCACACCTGCTATGCCTTCCGGCAGTTCTCTGAAGATAATGATGGACGCTATGCCCGACAGGGCAATAGATGTGGGCATTGCAGAGCAGCACGCCGTGACGGTAAGTGCGGGTATGGCTACACGTGGGCTTCGGGTGTTCTGTAACATTTATAGTTCGTTTATGCAGCGGGCTTATGACATGGTGATACACGATGTAGCTATACAAAAGCTGCCCGTAATCTTCTGTCTGGACCGTGCAGGCCTTGTAGGTGATGACGGACCTACACACCATGGGGCTTACGACATAGCCTATATGCGCTGCATCCCCAATATGATAGTGAGCGCACCTATGAATGAGTCTGAGTTGCGCAACCTGATGTACACTGCACAACTGCCGGAGCAGCAGTCTCCGTTTGTGATACGCTACCCCAGAGGACAAGGTGTTATGCCCGAGTGGCGCACCAAGATGGAAAAGGTGGCCATTGGTACCGGACGCAAAATAGCCGACGGACAAAACATTGCCATTCTCAGTATAGGACATCCCGGCAACTTTGTTGTAGCTGCCTGCAAAATGCTTGCTGCCGACGATTGTTTCCCTGCACACTATGATATGCGTTTCGTAAAGCCGATAGACGAAGAAATGCTGCATGAAGTGGCCAACAAATTCGACAAAATAATAACAGTAGAGGATGGCACAATAGTGGGTGGTTTTGGTAGTGCCGTACTGGAGTTTATGGCAGCCAACAACTACACCCCCGAAGTGAAAATGCTGGGCATACCCGACCGCATAGTAGAGCACGGCAAGCCGGCCGAGCTACACAAAGAATGTGGCTACGATGCAGCGGCTATTGCCGAAGCGGTAAGAGCGATCGTAGGTATTGGCGAGGGTACGGTAGTGTAATTCGCCCAACGGTAGGCACTACAAATCAAAAATACTCCCTACTGGCGCGGGTTTGTAGCATAGCCTTGAGTGCTAGCAAACCCGTGACCTACAGAATCTCACCGGTTTGCAACCAGAGCCTGCTGGCACCCTTACAAGTCGCAAAAAAGACTAACCGCAATACAGCATCAACCGTTAAACTAGTAAGTCTGAATGATTTGCGAACTTTATCCGAATGAAAACCTTTACCGCTATACCCCTCATTCGTCATCGTTTGTAGCCAGTAAACCATAACCTCTCCTAACCAAGAGAATCTCTCATGTATTTTGTCAGCGGTGGCCGAACTTGCTGTATATTGCGACTATCTTTTAAGAAACAGAATAGGATAGGAATAAAGGGCATAAGAGGTATAAGGTTCTATGGTAGCTTGTTTTTATTGACGCTGGTGTGTGTTGGGTTAGCGTCTATAATTATTTTTGTTGCGCTTTCCCAAGAACCCATAGATTATGAAATGATATGTTTTGCGCCCCTGTTTTTATTGATATTGGTCTATGCAATTGTAAGATATGCGATAAATACACCTATTATTAGATTGAACGACGAAGGAATTATGTATGCAAGGCAACGACATGGATGGGGTGAAGTTACATCGGTGGACTATATTGGTCAAAAACGCTTTCCTATGTTTGGGGGAGGGTCGCCATTGGGTGCGATGACGCTTTATTTTGAAAACGGTACAGAGTTATGCATTTTTGATACAATGTATCATAATGGTAATGAAATCAGGCAATATGTTGCCTCTCGCGTCCATCAGAAGCAGCAAACGCCGCTTGTTGTTGACGAGCCTAATGCCCCACCGAAAAACATACCCAATACAAAGAAAGGTAAGCCCGAATTTCAAGTCGACTTATCCGATGCAAAATGTCAGAACACTACCTTCTATAAGGGCTCATTGTTTCTTTGCATCCCTGGCATTATGAGTTGGGGTATAGTGACGGTAGTCTTACTAATACTATATGGGGTGGCATTAACACCTTTCGTATTAGTGTTTTTGCTCTTGTTCTGTTTGCTTTTCATACTTTTATCTTATACACTTAACTACTTTGGTGTTTCCCAAGATTATCTTGTAGTGAAGAATCAGCACTTAGTGTGGCGACATAAGGCGTTTAAGTTTTCCGACATCAGCGAAGTGTTGTTGACCTGCGATAGGGGAAATGCTTTCATTACTATATCTTTTACTGATTTCAGGCATACAAGGTTTCAGGGCGCTTCACTCAAAAACGAAAACTGGCTCGCACTTAAGAATGCGCTGACGGAAATAGATGTTAATGTGAAGGATACGGTTGGCTATGACAATCTGATTAAACCGGAAACAAAGCACCGTATGCGCAAAGTGACAATATGGTTTCTTGTCCAGATTCTTGTTTTTACGGTAGTAGCCGTTCCTATTTCGTATATGCCTACCGATACTACTTCTCAAACGCTATTAAAGGACGGGCTGCTAATAGCTTTAGTTGCAGCATCTATTTTCGTCAACATCCGGATAATTTCCCTTGCGAAACGGGAAAGCGAAGAGGAAAAAAGAAGCTGAATAGGGAAATGTAATAAATACAGGTTGAGTAAATCTGAATGATTTACGAACTTTATACAAATGGACACCTATACTGTATATACCCGCTCCTGGACCGCCTACCTGATATTTCTGGTTGTGTATTTTATGCTGATACTGATTGTAGCAGTAACACTTACAGATAGGTTACCTGAGTACGCTGACACCTGGATACCCGGATTGTGGGTATGTGCCGGTCCGTTTATCAATCATTTTCTGGCTCAGGTTTCTTCAAGATTAAGAATTGATTTGAAGGTGGATAAAGGCATTATTTACCTGCAAGTCCCTCGTCACAATTTCTTTTTATCATGTCCGCCACCCGAAGTTTTGGCTAAGGATATAAAAACTGTGACACTTAGTGGCAACGCGCTAACCGGTAACTATGTAAAATTGCAGCTTGCAAATGGAAAGAAACTTATACTCCGAAAAAACGCACACTTCCTCGCCCCTAACCCTTCTTTTCTGAATGCTGTTTACTTACTAAATTCTACTGTGGCCGCTCAAGGCAATGATGCCATCGCTGCTGAAAACACCTCCCAACCGGATATGGTAGCAGTGCAAAGGAGCAAAGGAAGGGCTATATTACTTAGCGTGTTATTGTTGCTCTTTTGGGGGTTCTTTGGCGTGTTCTTGCCCTTTGGGGCTATCTTAAGCAACGAAAGTATGGTTTTAGTAATATTCTTGTCGACTTTCGGTTTCGGGATAGGGTATTTTTTGTTGCGTACATTCAAGCGCAACATGCCCTTTGTTGTTGCTACCAAAGAGGCAATATCCTTCAACAACAAATCATACCAATGGAAGGAAATCAACTATAGTTTTAGTCCGAACAATATACTGTTTAAACCTTATGGAGAAACGGCATTCAGCCTGTATGACGTCAGCTATGAAAACTTGCAGGCACTAAGGACATTCATCCGGCAACTACCAGCTGAAGTGCAGGCAAAAAGCAGCACGCCTCTTCCCCCGGGCACCCCCGCGGACCTTACTAAACCACAGCCAGTTACTCCAATCATCGCTCAAAACAAGAATCTACCAAAATACAGAAAGGATGCCCATGACGTAAAGTACCAGAATATCCGATATTTTAAGGGCAACCCTGTACTATCTATGAATGGATTCCTCATTTGGGTGGTTGGGTTTGTTCCTGTTATTGCTTTGTTTTTGTTTCTTCAAGACACAGCACTTACAATTATTCTATTATTGGTATTGTCATTTCCAATGCTAATTGCTTTATCCTTTTCTTTTAACTACTTCGGATTAACAGAAAAATACCTGGTAGTGAAAAATCATCACTTCTTCTGGCGAACAAATGCATACCTGTTAGCAGACATCAGCGAAGTGGTATTTGAGGAATCAAGAAATAATAAATGCGCTACCATATTGTTCGAAAAGTACGCGCCAAAGCGCATCCCCGGAGCTTCTCTCAGCAATAAGGATTGGTTGGCATTTAAAACTGTATTAGCATCAAAGGGCGTAGCAGTGCGAGATGAAATAAATTTCGACGATTTAGTGAAGCCCGAAGTAGCTGTGCTTTACAAAAGGATGTATATCGGTTATGCAACGTGGGCAATTGTTTTTTCTGTACCGGGCTTTTTTGTTGCAGATCTCCCGTCTGATACCTGGTGGGAGATACTGGTGAAATTAGCAGTGCTACTCGCTACTTTGACCGTCGCTATATTTTCATTCATCGGGATGTTGTGGTGGGCCCGTGGAGGCAGTAAGAAAGAGGACTGACAGCTTTATATTGCAACAAATTTTCCATGCTACCGGTACCAAAGTTGCAGTCGCTCTCTACCCCTTCTCCTTTCTTACCACCATTAGCCCATCACGTACCGGCAGCAATAAATGTTGAACACGGCTATCCGCTTTTACCTTATCATTGAACCGCTGAATGGCCTTTGCGTTTTTGGATTGCTTGTCTTCGGGTAGTACTACTTCTCCGTCATATAGTACGTTATCAGCAATGATGTAGCCACCAACAGGTATTTTGTCAAATACGAGGTCATAGTAGTTTTCGTAACCGCTTTTGTCGGCATCTATAAACACTACATCGAATGACTCCGGCAGGGTTGGAATCAGCTCTGCAGCTGCGCCTATGTGCTGCGTTATCTTGTCGCGCAGCCCCGCTTGTGTAATGTATTTAGCTGCCATATCTTCCAGCTCTTCGTCTATCTCTATGGTATGGAGCTGCCCACCCTCGGTAAGCCCCTGTGCTAAGCAGATAGCAGAGTACCCGGTATATGTACCTATTTCCAGTATGGTTTTGGGTTGTATCATGCAACTCAGCATTTGCAATACACCACCTTGCAGGTGCCCCGAAAGCATGACAGCGTCACCCCGTTTCAGGTTCGTTTCCCGGTTCAGCGCGGCTAGTATCGGAGTTTCCGGAGTAGTGTAATCGTTTGCGTAGTTTTCTATTTCCTGTGGCAGCAATGTTATGGTCATAATGCAATTAGAAGTTAGGCTGAAGCTTGTTGTGTGTATAAAACTCAGCAATGTAGTTGACTACCTCATCGGCAGTATCAAATATCTTTATCATTTCCAGGTCTCCGGGGCTTATGTTATGCTCTCCCTCTTCCATGGTTTCCTTCATCCAGGTAAACAAGCCTTTCCAGTATGCGGAGCCTACACAAATCATTGGCGTCTGAATAAACTTACGGGTCTGAATGAGTGTTGCCACTTCAAAAAACTCATCCATTGTCCCCCACCCTCCGGGCATCATTATGAAACCTTGTGAGTACTTGGTAAACATCACCTTTCGTACAAAAAAGTAGTCGAAATCAATTGAAGAATCTTTGTTGATGTATGGATTACTTTGTTGCTCGAAAGGCAGATCTATATTTAGGCCTACTGACACACCAGACACAGAATGTGCTCCTTTGTTGGCGGCTTCCATTATTCCCGGACCTCCTCCGGAGATGATACCAAACCCTTCTACTGCAAGCCGTTTGGCTATTTCTACGGTAAGTTCATAATACTTGTGACCGGGCTTAGTTCTTGCCGAGCCAAAAATTGATACACATGGACCAATCTTTGCAAGACTCTCAAACCCCTGCACAAACTCGGCCATTATCTTAAAAATCTGCCAGCTTGAGTGTGCTTTTGTCTCTGTCCAATCGCGATGTTTTATGCTACTCAGTTGTTCTTTCATATTGTGCAGTTGTTCTTTTTTGTGCAAATAAAAGTAAGAGGAAAAAAGTAAAGACTGCGTTAATGATAAGTAACTCCACACCTATCTTGTAGCCATGAAATACAGATTCTGAAAGGCTCGTCAATGATGCAGCCATATCGGCGCCGATGTTCATCTTAGTGATGTACCAACTGCAGTTATTCACCAGGTCCAGCCCGAAGGTAGCAGCAAGAGACAACAGGCATAGCCATATTGGTAGCTGGGGCGGAATTTGCTTCTTTGTCAGTATCCCGAATGCAAAAAGCCCGAGCAGCGGTCCGTAAGTGAAGCCTGCCATTTTGAGGAGAATGTCTATGAGGGAACCATTATCTATTTCCCTGAAAAAGAAAATACAGCCGAGAAACACGATGGCAAATGAATTGTGTACAATCAGCCTTGTTGTTCGTTGTTGCGCTTCCGTAAGGTTGGGGTTTCGCTTAATTCCCAGAATATCTATGCAGAAAGAAGAGGTAAGCGCAGTGAGGGCACCATCGGCACTGGGAAATACCGCAGAGATAAGACCAACCATGAAGCAAATGGTGATAAAAAACGGCAACCCGCTGTTGATAGCAATTGTAGGGAACAGGTCATCGCCAACAGTGGCTATTCCATTTGCGTCGGCATATAAGTACAACAAACCACCCAGCAACAGAAAGATGAAGTTTGCCAGCAATAGCACGAAACAGAATACCACCATATTCTTTTGCGAATCTTTCAGATTGCTGACACTAATATTCTTTTGCATCATTTCCTGGTCAAGACCAGTCATGGCAATAGTAATAAATGCTCCGCCCAATATCTGTTTCAGGAAGAAACCGGGACTGTTCAGGTCGAGGGTCAGCATTTTTGTGTAGCCTTTTTCGCTCATCGCCTGCCAGGTACCCGCCGGGCTTAGGTGTAGCGAGTGCATTATCCACCCGACGCATATCACGAGTGCAAGTAGCATAAATGTGGTCTGTAATGTATCAGTCCAGACAATGGTTTTTACGCCACCCTTGTATGTGTATAGCAATATCAGTCCGAGTATGATAATAGAAGTAACTTCGAAAGAGATGCCCAATTGTTTCAGGACAAACAACTCCAATACCTTTATGACAAGGTAGAGTCTGAGTGTAGCACCCAGTGTCCGGGAAAGTATAAAGAACAATGAGCCGGTCTTATAAGCGTTCATCCCCAACCGTCGTTCCAGATAAGTGTAGATGGAGGTCAGGTTCATCCGGTAATACACAGGCAGTAATATATAGGCTACTGCAAAATATCCTAACCAATACCCAATCACTACCTGAAAATACCCAAACCCTGCTTTGCCAACTGTGCCGGGAACCGATATAAACGTCATACCCGATAGCGAGGTACCAATCATACCAAATGCCACCAACCACCACTTGCTACTGCGGTTGCCGATAAAAAACGAATCGTTGTCTGAGTTTCGGGATGTGTAATAGGCTATTCCGAGTAATACCGCGAAATAGATTAATACAATGGAAAGGAGTATGGCTGAATTCATGCTTAAAATAAATCAGGCTTTGCGGACATGTGCAAAGCCTGAAATTATATTTATTTTGTCAACTTTTCTAAAAACCTGCTGCAATACCAAACCGCATACCGGGAGCGCCGGAGGGGTACGGACTGTTCTGTCCTTGCAATACATCGTAGTACAACTCACCATAAAAGCCTACTCTGCCTCCTAAAGGCTGCATAAGCCCTACACCTAACAATAAACACTGATTGGTTAAACTGACTTTTGCCTGACGCAATGCTCCGGTATTATCTAATGTTGGCACTTTTGCGGATATAAAATCGTATTCAAAAGTAGTATTGATAAAGATCATCTTCCGATATACAAAGTATCTTGCCCACATATTCGGGTAAACCAAATTCAGATATTCACTTGCATTTGCAAAACGAAACGACGGCTGCTTGCTGTACAGGTACCCAAGCCCAACACCAGTTGAGAAATTTTTTGTAAGTCGGTAACCAACTATTGGTGAAATACCTAAACTTGTATAACCTGTGCTAAACCCAACCGTCATTCCGCCACCTACAATCAACTTATCCGGATCATATCCGGTATGTTCCTTCTTTTTATAGTTCGTTTTACCGGAACTCGTATAAACTTCCTGTGCCATCGCACCCGAAAAACCCAATACCAACAACAGGGTAACAACGACGTTTCTCATAGTTATCGTTTTTGTGTTACGAAGTTACTGATATTTGGGTTCATAACTGCCAACAGCGTCGAAGCGTCGTTTTTTTAACATTAGTATTGCTCATGCCAGAGGCCTCTATTTTCGTTTGCGTCTGTTATATCCGCTGTCGCCATACGGTTGTAACTCCTCAAGGCACATCTCTTCTAGCGTAGCTACTTCCTTTTGGTAGTTGGTATCGGGCTTGTCGGAGTATTTTAATGCTTCAAGAAACTCGTTAACGAAAGCTGCTTCCCCATACTCGTTCCAGTCCGCTTGAAGTTCGGTATTAGGATGAACACCATTGCATAGCTGAAACCGGTGCTTGTTCCAGCGGGCATCTACATTGGTGCCGCTGTCCACAAATATTTTTCCGTTCGCTGTGTTTCTTAGCTGATACACACCCATTTTAAACTTCATCTCCTTATACTGTTCTTTCAATGCTCTTTTTGTCTTCATTTCCATAAGGTTTAGTTTTTGGCAACATCGATAATTAATAACTACTGCTCTTCGTTCTGTTGTTTTAGTTTCAGAATCCGGTCCAGATGTCTTTTCAGCTCACGCACAAACTCCTTGTGTGTCTGTGGGTACTGCCGATTCATATACAATACCAGCAGACCCGTTACCGTGTAGAGCACATCAGACTTCAACATACTCAGTTCATCCTCATGGTATATACCTTCAGACAGGCAATAATTCCACTCTTCTGCGCAAAGCTTCTCCGGAAAATCCGTTATGAGCTGACTATATCCATTGCTGTTACCCAATGCAGCGGGCTTCTCTATATACAACAGGTCAAACACACCCGGGTATTGCACGAAATACTCTGTATAGGCTACCATCATCGCCTTAATTTTCTTTGGGCCAACCTTTCCTTTCTTGATGCTGGTCTGAACATATTCCTCGCACTCGTCCAAAAAATCACTAACACAGTAAAATATCAATTCTTTGATATCCTTGAAGTAGTTGTACATTGTAGCAAACGAATATCCTGCCCGGTCAGCCACGTTGCGTACGCTTACCGCATGTATACCCTCTGCTTTCAGTATATCTTTTGTTGCCTGAACAAAGTATTCCTTCATTCTTTGTTCCTGAATTTCCTTCTTATCCATATCTTCGAATTATTAACAATGCAAATATAATGAACATTGTTCAGAATATATACATTGTTAAGAAGGACCATTCTGTTTTCAATCTCAGCCTTAGTGAGAACTACATTAACCGATTGGGTGAAATAACGAGTGCGTAATGGGGAATTACGGTACCTATCAGCCGTATATTCTGTAATACTACAAACAAGAAAAGGAGCTGCCATATGGCAGCTCCTTGTAATTAAATGGAATTTTAACCGTGTTCAACAAAATAACACTGTTAATATATTATATAATTTAGGCTACTTAAGCTTAAAGATATGCTTGTCGGCCTATTTCTTTACTTCTTTCTTCACGTTTACTGCACTGGCACCCTTCGGCCCCATTTCTATCTCAAATGTTACCCTATCTCTCTCTTTCAGCGTCTCTGACATTTGATTAATGTGTACAAATACACTTGCCTGACTCTTTAGGTCATTAATAAAACCATAGCCCTTAGCTTCATTAAAGAAAGTTATCACTCCCGTTCTTATCAAATCAGCAGGGTCTATCGGCTTTTGTACCGCAGCTCCCAATTGAATTGTTTCAGGATCAATTTCTATCTTCTTTTTCGGATCCGGAGGAGTAGATGTTATGTTGCCATATTCATCAATGTACGCCGTCATAGCGTCCAACCCTTTTCCTTTGTTGTTACTTAGCTTTCGCTCTGCCCTCTTTTCTGCCTTCTCTTGTTTGTTCTTTTTTCTTTTTTTCTCTTTTTCTTTTTTACTCATTGTTTCTTGACCCATACTTACTATTTATATTTTTGATTCGTGTAAAGTTCCCATTGTTACGGCAGAATATCAAAATATATATTGAAAATTCTTGAAAATTGTGAATATTCCTTCTTTTTCAGGCAATAATTATCGAAATACGGGCATATTTTCCCGAAGCGACTGCTTTCGGGAGCACTTCCATCTAATTTCCCAGCAATATTTTTGCTGATTGCTTGCCAATTTCGGAATATAAGGTAACAATATAAATACCCGGACTAACCGGAACGCTAATCTTGTGATAGCCATTTCCGGTAATTTCCTGTTTCACCAACGTACGACCCAACATGTCCGTTATTGCTACATCGCCGGTTCCGTTAAGTAAGTAAACAAACAAGTCACTACCCGAAGCGTATACATTTAGTCCACCATTAAGTGCGGGAATTTCGGCTCTTGTTTTGTCGCTAAACATCAGGAAGAACCTGTTTTCATATTGTCCCTTATTCAGGTAAACTGTGTATCCCCGCTGCTCCTCCAAATCCTGAATTGTATTTGCTCTTACATCGTAAAAATACGCGTGTTTGCCACTCGGCATATTCGCGATGGTGCGTGCAAAAAACGTTACTTCCCCATCTGACTCTGTTTTTATACCCAAAGGAATAACATTATCCTCCCATTTGTCTTTCACTGCTTGAATCGACGTTTTGAGTGCATCACCTGACAAACTATACAAATTAGGCGTCATTGTGCTCGTGTTCATAAGCTTAAGCGCGTCTAATGTCTGCGTAAACTGACCGGTTGCATTATCATCAAAGTATATAACAGTCGGGTCAGCGTGTCGGGAAGAGTTCCGGAAGTATGCCTCAAGCCGTAGCAATGAACGTTCCGATTCTGACGTAGGGCGATGGAACGCAGGAGAAAGATTATTTACCCTTACGCTGTTAGTCATTCCAAACGTACCGGTCACCGGATAAGAGCCGTCAGAAACGTGAACAAAGAACCCCTGCATAGCGGGAATAATATTCGAAGCAATACCGTCGCTGGAAACGCCCGATACATATGAGCTGTAGGTACCGAGATACTGGTCTGTATCGCCTGCATTAAAGTAATAAATCGCATCATCAATATTCGTCTTAGTCCAACCGGAAGACGCATTCCAATCAATCGGTGATGGATATGGATTCCCCATAAGATTAAAGCCCAATGTGTATGTCTTATTATGGTTGTATAGGGTAGTAGACAGGGCACCATTATTCACAGTTCCGGAAAGCGACATGGTGAATGGTGTGGTTGATGTTCCAAAATTCGCAGAGTACCCCTCCATAGGATTTAAAGTTGTTGTCAATGCGGTATCTGTTACCCATCCGGCAGTTAACCGGTTTTCGTCATAAGAATAGAACGTGGGGAATGTAGCAGAAAGGTCGATAAACGCAGCCAGATCGCCTACGGTAGTTCCGGCAAAAGGAGAACTGATATACTTGTAACCGTATCCGTCGGGAAGGTAGCGTTGCATAGCTACACTTCCGGTAACACTGCCCGCACCACTACCATCAATCAATGCAGTCTCAGTAGCATCGGATAACAAAGTCAGGTATCCGCCTGTTGCAAACGTTCCGGACGTAACCTTCAGTACCTTCTTGATTTGTAGCGTGCCTGACAGGGAAACACCTGCTGAATTATTAATCGTCAGATTACTTACCCTGCTACTATCAAATGTAGCAGCTGGAATTGTTTGAGCCGAGGACCCATTCAACTCAATAGTACCGTTGCTATTGACCGCAAAAACACCACTATTTGTTAATGCACCGGCAACTTTCAGGGTACCTCCCGATACGGTGACAGAAGAAGATGACTGAACAGTTATATCTCCGGCCAAAGCTGTTCCCGTTGTAATTACCGGGTAATACGTCGTACCATTAGGAATTATTACATTATCTGAAGACGTAGGCAGACTACCACCACACCAGTTTCCTGTTGCAAACCAATTGGTACTCACACCTCCTAACCACTCCTTACCTGCTGATGTAGTAACTGTTGTCGTGTACACAGTACCCGGACTACAACCCGGATGCCCCGTACCATAACTCACCGTAAGCGAGTAAACAGCAGTAGCAGTTGGTGTTGCGGTTGGGTTTTCAACCGTAGTTGATGATAATGCGGGTCCACTCCATATATATGTATCAGCACCACCCGACGGATTTGCAGTTAGCGTTACCGTACCACCACTACATACCGGTCCGTCGTTGGTCGGAGCGGCAGAGGGAACAGGGTTTACGGTTACTGTAGTTGTATATATTGTACCAGGACTACATCCGGCATCGCCACTACCATCACTAACTACCAATGAATAAGTACCCGTGACAGTAGGTGTTGCGGTTGGGTTTTCGGTAGAACCCGATGACAATGCGACACCCGACCAGGTATAGCTGGTTGCCCCTCCTGCGGGATTAGCAGTAAGGGTCACAGTACCTCCGACACATATCGGACCATCAGATGACGGCGAAGCAGTAGGTGTTGGTTTTACAGAAGCAGAAGTTGTATAGCTCGTTGTACATCCTGCGCCACTGCCATTATTGACGGTCAATGTATATACTCCTCCGGCAGCGGTGGTAGCGGACGGTACAGTAGCCGATGCAGAGGTACTGCTTGTCACCGACACAGGACCAGACCACGAGTACCCTGTTACATTAGACGGACCCGACGAAGTAAGCGTAAGTGTTGCCCCGGCACATATAGGACCATTATTAGCCACTCCCGAAAGAGCAGGTGCTGCATTGACCGTCACCACTGCAGTTACATAACAGCCACCCGGAACAGTATATGTAATAGTACTGGTTCCGGTTGACACCGGCGTAACTAACCCCGTTGAAGAATTAATAGTTGCATTACTTGTGTTGCTGCTGACCCATGTACCACCAGAAGTAGTGTTACTAAGCGACGTAGTTCCACCCATACACAAATCTAAAGTTCCGGTAATAGACGAAGGCACAGCATTAACAGTTACGGTAACAGTTTTGTAGCACCCTGTGGTAGACCTTGTATGTGTGATAGTTGCCGTTCCGGCAGAAATCGCATCGACACTTCCGCCACTCGTAACGGTAGCAACAGCAGCATTACTACTTGACCACGTACCTGTCCCGGAAGAGCTCAAGGCGGATGTGCCACCCACACATAACTCCGACGTACCGGAAATGTCACCTACATTACCGTCTACAGACAAAGCGTGCGACACACTGCAACCTCCTGCGAGTGTATATTCAATTGACGTACTTCCGGTAGACACACCGGTAACAACACCGGTAGTGGCATCAATTGTTGCATTGCTGGTAATACTGCTCGTCCAGGTGCCACCGGCTACAGAGTTTGTAAGTGTTATTGTTGATCCTTCGCAAACAGTGGAACTGCCGGAAATAGCTGCCGGCATAGGATTCACAGTAAACACAACAATTCTGTAACAGCCCGTTGACGAGCGTGTATGGGTAATAACAGCTGTACCGGCAGACACACCCGTAGTGTTGCCCGAACTACTAACAGATGCGATCGACGAATTGCTACTTGCCCATGGGCCACCCCCACCGGAACTTAAATTTTCCGATTCTCCTTCGCAGGCGCTAAACGTACCGGTAATCACACCCGGACCTCGATCGATATCGATTGAAACCGTTGCAGTACCGGTTCCACACGCATTCGTTACTTCATAAGTTATATCCACACTTCCTCTTCCTACGGCTTCCAGATATCCCGAAGTTGCATCTATTGTCGCACGATCAGTTCTGTCGCTACTCCATGTTCCACCGGGAATAGTACTTGTCAATGTCAATGTATCACCCTCGCATATAGAGGAGGGTGCTGTGATAGTACCTGCGCTGGGGCCTCCTGACAATACAGTAACGGCAACGCTACCGCAACTACCCGGAACTGTCAGACACCCTCCTTCACCACGGGCATAATATGTTGTTGCGGTAGTAGGATATACTGTAATTGTGCTACCTGTTCCAATAAATGTACCACCACAACTGCCACTATACCAATACCAGTCATCTGCTCCGTTTAAAGTGCCGGACGCGGTAAGTACCGTAGGGTTGCCGCAGCTTACCGGATTTGCCGATGCCGACACAGAAGGGGTGGTAGGTGCAGTAACATCCGGGCCTGCCTTTGCCGCAAATGCCTTACTGCTTCCGCCATCATCCCTGAATCCTACAACCGGAATACCCTCTGAATCTAACACTAGTGATGTATAACTGGCAGTACCGGTAGAAAAACCCGTTGAGCCATAAGCAGACCAACTGCTACCGTCGTATCTGTCGACGCTCACTTTGTTGCCGTGTGCACCACCTCGATAGGCAACAAACATATTTCCCCCACCAATACCCAGCGATACATACTCTGCTGAGCCTGACGTAAAGCCTGCACTGCCAACCGTTGTCCAGCTACTTCCCGTATATTTCATTACAGTAGCCTTATTACTATTACTTCCGTCGCTGAATGCAACATATGGAACACCATCCTTAACTTTCAATGAAATATAACTAGCCGAGCCTCCTGAGAATCCAGCGGAACCCAAGAGCGACCAGCTACTACCGGAGTATTCCATCACACTCACTTTGCTACTATTTGCACCATCAGAAAAAGCAACGCGCAGCACACCCGCATCGTCAAATGCCAATGATATATAATCGGCACTTCCGGCAGAAAAACCTTCAGTACCAACAGTTACCCAGCTACTGCCGTTAAACTTCTTGACCGTCAACTTATTGCTATACATCCAGTAAGCATCTTTATACGCAACATATGGCACTCCGGATGGGTCAATAGCAAGTGAAACGTAAGACGCTCCCGCATCAGAGAAGTTTGTGCTACCCACATTTACCCAGCTACTGCCATTGTATTTCATAACCGAAACACCTGCATAAGCATCCTGATATGCCATATAGGGTGTACCCGAACCATCAATCGCGAGGGAATTATATTGTGTCGCGCCAGCTGTGAATCGTGGACTACCTACATACTCCCAACTACCGGAAACATATCGCATAACGGAGCCTTTCTCACTATTTTCATAGTAGGCCATGTAGGGAATGTCTGAACTGTTCATAGCCATAGACACCCACGAATCGCCATAGGAAGTATAAGGTGATGACCCGAATGTATGAAATGAAGTGTTTGTGTACGTTCCGTCATTACAATCAAGAGTATTACTAACATATCCGGATGGTCTTGTACAGGATGTAGTAGTAACTGACGGGTTGCCCCACCCGTCACCATCACTGTCCTGATACCACGTAGAAGGACTTTGCACACTAACGGCAACTGCACCGCAAGACCCTGCGGCTGAAGGACAATCATTTTCGCCCCTCGCATAAAATGTGGTGCTGGTACTGATAGTTGGAGAAATGCTCGTACCCGAGCCTATATAAGTACCCCCGCAACTACCGGTATACCATTTCCATTGCTTAGCGTCGTTTAGCGTACCGGTCAGGTTCAATGTTACAGAACCCGTACTACATAACGTGGTTGGCGATGAAGTTAATACCGGCGTTGTAGCAATGGTGGTGACGGGCGCAGGTTTAGAACCAAACGCCTTGCTTGTGGAACCTTCATCCTGATAACCCACCACAGGCAACCCATATGCATCAAGAGCAATTGAGGTATAGGAAGCTGCACCAATTGAGAAACCCGCACTACCGTACACGCTCCAGCTACCGCCGCTATACCGCATCATTGTTGCCTTGTTACTGTTGGCACCATCGCGGAAGGCTACAAATAACTCATCGCCTCTTTTGTCGATAGATGTGTATGTGGCTGCGCCTGTGCTGAATCCGGTGCTACCGACAGTTGTCCAACTACTTCCGGCGTATTTTTTAACCGTTGCCTTGTTGCTGCTACCGGCATCACTATATACGATATATGGCACATCGCTATCATCGATAGTCATTGATATATCTACTGCCGCACTTGACGAGATACCGCCGCTACCAACACCAACCCAGCTACTGCCATTATACTTTACAACTGTAAGTTTATTACTATTGGTTCCATCGGAATAAGCTAGATATGGAGTACCGGACCCATCGATAGCTAAAGACAGTGAGTTTACCGCTCCCGGAGTTATGCCGGGTGTACCAACTACCACCCAACTACTTCCGTTGTACTTCATAACCGTTGCCTTATTTCTGTAAGAGTAATAAGCGTCCTTATAGGCTACATACGGTGTGCCAGACGGGTCAATTGCCAGCGAAACTAATGTAGCACCAGCCAACGAAAAGTTTGTACTGCCGACATTTACCCAACTACTGCCATTAAACTTCATAACAGAGGCCCCTGAGTACCCATCCTGATATGCCATATACAAGGTTCCGGAACTATCTATCGCAAGTGAATTGTAACGTGTAGAACCGGACGTAAACTGGGCACTTCCTACATACTCCCAAGAACTTCCGTTATGTTTCATTACTGAACCTTTTGCATAGTTCTCATAAAAAGCCATATAAGGCACATTACTTCCATCTACCGCCACAGAAACCCAACTATCGCTGTATGAGACGGAAGGCGAACTACCCAAGGAAGCAATAGTTGTGGATGAATAACTGGAGTCATTGCAATCTCCGTTATTTGAGACAAACGTAGCCGGAGCCGTACTGCCACAAGTAGTTGTCGTATTTGTCGGGCTTCCCCAGCCATCGCCGTCGTAGTCTTTGTACCAAACCGTAGCCGGTGTTACCGTAGCTGAAACCGTATAGACATCCGAAGATCCGCAACTGTTGGAAACTGTCAGGGAATATACAGATGTCACGGATGGGGTAGCGGTAGGGTTAGCAGCTACAGAAGAAGACAAGGAAGGCCCGCTCCAACTATAACCCGTTACACCACCCGAAGGGTTTGCTGTCAATGTTATCGTACCGCCCGAACATATTACACCGCTTACCGTTGGTGCTGCTGTCGGCACAGGGCTTACCGTTATTGCGCTGGTAGCGCTGGAAGTACAACTAACACCTGACATGCTTGCCGTGGCGGTATAGGTCGTTGCCGTTGATGGCGCAGCATAAACTGTACTGGCATCGCCACCGGAATAGGATGTCGTCAACCCTGTATTTGTATACAACCCTGTTGTTGGTGACCAAGTGTATTCGCCCGGCACGGTGTACTCGATAACTATATACCAACTATTAACTGTCGCAACGTCAGAACCGGCATTATCCCTAACTGCCAACGTCCAGGTTCCATTAGGAACAGAATATAATGATGACCAAGAAGTAGTGTTGGAGGAATATCCGCCCGGACCTACCCCCATAGATAAGGATGCATCAAACGTACCGGTAAAGGGTGCAGACGACAAAGTTGCCCCACCTGCAGAACTAATAATAGTTCCCGTAAGATTGTCGCCTGAACCTCCGACCCTGTCAAACAAATTCAGTATCTGACCATTAGGAGCCTTGATATTAAACATCAAATCGCCGACATAGGTCATAGCCACATCGTCTAACACAACAGACACTCCCGTAATAGTCGCAGACGAAGGAATACCACTTACCGTAATATTGTCAGTCGCTCCTGAATAACTATTGTCAGGCACTCCAAAAGAGCCGGAGGAATTGAACGAATTAGTTGCTGCAACCGGCGTGATAGACGGCACAGTCAGTGTCTCATAAGAACCGCTGCATACCGTTGCCGATGAAGGTGAAATTGTGAACGAAGACGGACCAATGTTTACTGTAAATTCTTTGGTGACATAACAACCTGTTGACGTAACTGTGTAGGAGATTGTTGCAGTACCGGCGGCAACGCCCGTAACGGCACCCGTACCCGAAGCTACTGTCGCAACTGATGTCGCACTGCTACTCCATGTTCCGCCGGATGTTGCGCAGCTCAATGTCGAGCCGGCACTTGCACAGGCGGAAGCAGTTCCGGTTATGGTGGCGGGTATAGCATTTCTCGAAAGCAACACTCCCGCTGTATTTGCTGAGGAGGAACTGCTAGCACAGGTTACTCTTGCCCGGTAATAAAGTGTCGATGTAACAGAAGCTGCATATACACTATTGGTTGCACCACTAATATTGCTGTAGGTAGAATTATCCGTAGATGACTGCCACTGATAAGAAATACCCGAAGTAGCAGTAGTTCCGGTCGTTGACAAAATAGATGAGAAGTCTCCACACCCAGACGATACAGTAGCACTCACAGTGCCGGCTGTAGGTGTACCGGAGCACGTAGATGAACTCGCAATCTGCACACCGGTTAGTTCGCTACTCAGACCACCCTCGGTGTAAGCCAGGAGTTTCCACTTATAAGATTGCCCGGTTGTAAGACCTGACTGGGTTCCGGCCGTAGTTGTACTTGCACCGGAATACGTATTCACAAATGTGTAAGTGATACCACCATCAGTAGAGCGATACAGAGCATATCCGTAAATATTCGACGTTGGGCTGGCTGCTGTCCAGTTAACCCGCATCGAAGTGTTGGTAACACTTGAAAAAGTCATACTTGTGGGAGCAGCAGGAACAATCGGAGTAAATTTATACTTACGCCCGCTGGCAATCGTGGTACTATTGCTATTATTCTCGCCACTACTGTAAGAACAACTGTTAGAAGATGTAGTAACAGATGCGTAAGGCGACGAGCCGACTGCCAAACCAACCGTGTAGCCATCAGCACTTGAATTAGGCACTACCCCACTTCCATAAACAAATTCAATAGCGCCACTTGTTTCACTCAGCCATGCCTGGAAGTTCACACTACCCGGACCGGAATCATAGTACGACCGCACATTGAACCACTCTATAACCAACTTACGATTCGGAGCTGTTCCGACTACTTTATAATGTACACCACCATCAGACCCCGTATGCCAGTCATCCCACATAGGTGCTATCTTCGGGTCTGTGCCAGACATAGTCAGGTCATTTGTATAGGCAGTATTTACTGCAGACGATCCAAGCCGTAAAAGCCCGTTTGAACTAACAGAAAATTGTGTGTACCTGTCGCCATTAAACCAAAAATCAAACCCTATATCTGTAACCGATGAAGCATTATCGTCAAGATTTACACCCAATAGCTCAGACGTACCGGAACTCATGTCCTCCATCGATACACCCGTCGCTGTCGAAAAAGCATATTTTGACGAACTGATAGTTTGCCCGTAACCGGTCATACTTATGCCAATAAGCAACAGTAATAAGTAGACTTTATTCATACGTAATTTAGTTCAATAGTGACTGGCCTGTAAAACAAACAAAATTACAATTCTTTTATGTCATTCAGACATTATGAGTTAAAGTTACAACTGTCTACCGCATACCAGTAAACCCGCCCTTCCCACATAGGCAAAGAGTTACATAGTACAATGTGCAATTCGGCAGAATGTAACAAACTTGGAGATTGCTTAACAGCCCCCAACTACTTCAACCCCTTTAGTGCTTCCAGTATATCTTTAGGTTCGGCTCTGTTTCGGTAATCTGCATCCAGAAACGCATACCGTATTATGCCATTTCTGTCAATAACATAGGTAGCAGCAAGCGGTAGTTCATTAGATTCATCGCCATTATAGCTGTGCAGGTCAAAGCCATTCTGATATGCCGCTGCAACTTCATCCATCAACCTAAAAACAACTCCATATTTTTTGCCCACAACATTTCCGACATCACTTAACACTTCAAACTTTAATTGGTGCTTCTGCGCTGTGGTCATAGATCTATCGGGCAATTCCGGGGTAAGTGCCAGCAAGTTGGCGTCTTCAGCCCTGAAATTCGGCAACTCCTCCTGAAGACGGGCCAGCGTGAGGTTGCAGTAAGGACACCAACCACCTCTGTACCAGGTAAGCACAACAGGTCCTTTTTTAAGATAATCGGATAGTTTCACAGCCTCTCCGCTTGCATTTTGCAGTTCAAAATCCGGAGCTTTATCGTTCACTTGTTTTGCAGATTCCAGAATACCTGACACCGCAACAGCTTTTATACCTTCGGCATATAACTTCTTTTTCTCTTCCGATGCCTTTTGTTCAAATGCTGCTTTCTTTTCATCGAGGTCCGACTGAAGTGTAGCTCTGGAATATATTGTATCTGTTGTAGGCATTTTATGTACCGATACCTCCGAAGGTTCGTTGTTGCAGGAAGTCAATAATACCGCAGCTATTGCGACGGTTAGTAGTTGTATATTCATAGAAATAGTAAATTATCTTAATAAAACCCGAAGTTAGGCAACTGTATACCGCTAATAGCGGCGAAGATGTTAAAGTGTGCATGGTGGTCATCTCACCTGTACCCCGGCTTCTGCTCCAGTCGGTTACACTGCTCCATGCTACCCACCCGAAAAGTAACCGGTATCTTTTTCTGCTGCAATTTCAGTTCCTGACGACAAAAAAAGCCGAGATGCTTTGCGTAGTAATTTTCAGAAACAGGTTTTGGCGTCGTCATTATTGACCTCTGTACCTGCAACTGACTATACTCCGTTGTTTGAATATTGCTCCGGGCATTTGCAGAATCGCTCAGCGATACGCCTGTCTGCGCCGAAGCAGACACACTGCCAGCAATCGATAACAAAACCCCTATTATACACCTTGCATTCATGCATTGGTAAAGTTAGCGCTTTCCGACCATGCCACCAGACCGATAACTTCTTAAATTTGCATTGGCTAATCAACAGACAATGGCATATAAACGCAAAACATGGAAAGAAAAGCTGCACAACGGGCTAACCCACAAAACGGTGCGTAACGGGCGCAAATATGCCGACGTGCCTGAGGGTGCCATGCTCTTTATCCCGACACCGGAGATTGTTGATGAATACATACGCAGTATACCCCTCGGCACGCATACTACAATTCAGCAAATGCGTAACGACCTGGCGGCAGAATACCACACCGAATTTACCTGCCCAATAACAGCGGGTATTTTCCTCCGTATTGCATCTGAAGCTGCCTATGAAGACTACACCGCCGGCACGCCGATTGAAGACTTAACACCCTTCTGGCGCATGATAGACAAAAAAGCCCCGGTTGCAAAAAAGCTGACGTTTGGAACGGAATTCGTAAAGGAACAACGAGAAAAAGAAGGACTTACCTTTTAAAATATGTTGCTAAAGTTTCCGAAACTCCACTCGTCGATTCTCCTGTTTCCCCTCCGGGCTGGAATTTGGTTTCAGTGGTCTGCTTTCTCCATAACCCTTTGTTGTCAATCTACTTTCGTCTATACCTAGCAATGTCAGGTGCTTTTTGACCGCATTAGCTCTTGCTTGCGACAGTTTCAGATTGTTCTCCGGCGTGCCGTCATTATCTGTATGTCCCGATATTTCTAATTTGATTTCTGTATGTTCGGACAGGAAGTTCGCCATTTCCTTTAGGTAGCGTTTGCCGCTTAAGGCTATTGCCGCCTTATTTACCTCAAAAATAATGGCATGGGTTACAAGTTTATCGTCAGTAAGGATATTGGAGAACGGGCTTTCGAGCGGGCCGGTTGCCATTATCAGGTTTCTGACTACAAATTTATCATCACTACCAATCCGAAACTCGGACGGGAAAATACTACAGCCGGAAAATGAAATTAATTTGTGTTTGTCAATATATACTTTGGTAGTACCTGTGTTGTAAGACATAGCAAAATGGTGCCAGCCATTGCTGTTGACTTTATTTATTTGAGTAGTGAAACTTGTTGATTTTTCATGTTTTTTATCTCGACCCGGACAGTTGTGTTTATAGGTATATCCTTCGTTTTTCCTTACTGAGATGTATACAAATGAACTATCCGTTGAGTTCAGCAATTTGAACCAGAAATAATCCCAAGGCGCATCAACTGCCACTTGTGATAGCCCACTTCCAAACTCCAGCTCAATCGAAAAGCTGTCAGAAAGTAAATCAGGGTTATTCATAATCGGTGCAATAGAATAGGCAGAGTTACCATTATAATGTTGTAACCATACGTATTTTCCTGAGTCGCTTACTGCAATTCCCTGCTTATTGCCTTCATATCTGATTTTATAACGCGCTGCCGGTAATCGACCGGTAGGGTAGTTGCTAAAATCATCGAAAAAGAAAACATGTGTATTCGGCACAAAATCAAAAGTATCTGTGCCTGCAAAGTCGTTAGCTTGCGGACCAGAGTGTGCGGCTTCGCTTTGTCCCATGGAGGCCAAGGCCCCTAGTAACAGGAGCAAGCAACAGAAAACCGATTTTGTGCTATTGTCTTTCACCTAAAATTTATTCCACTCAATTAGGGCATTCTAATCTTCCGAAACTCCACTCGCCGATTTTCCTGCTTCCCCTCCGGGCTGGAATTCAGTTTCAGTGGTCTGTTTTCTCCATAACCCTTTGCGGTCAATCTACTTTCGTCTATACCAAGCAATTTCAGGTGCTTTTTGACTGCATTAGCTCTTGCTTGCGACAGTTTCAGATTGTTCTCCGGCGTCCCGTCATTATCTGTATGCCCCGATATTTCTAATTTGATTTCTGAATGTTCGGACAGGAAGTTCGCCAGTTCTTTCAGGTAGCGTTTGCCACTTAAGGCTATTGCCGCCTTATTTACCTCAAAAATAATGGCATGGGTTACCAGTTTATCGTCAGTAAGGATATTGGAGAGCGGGCTTTCGAGCGGGCCGGTTGCAATCTTCAAATTTCTAAATTTCAATGCTCCGGCGCCACCCATACGAAATACAGCCGGACGTAGCCTACATTTTGAATACGAAATCAGCCTATGTTTATCAACGTATATTTTGAACGCACCTTTTTGAACGGAAATTGCAAGATGATGCCATGCTTGATTATTGAAGTCTTCGGGATGTCGCCCTTCAAAAGCACTTGTTCGCCGATCATGCGAACTTGAACGATTAAAACATTGGTTGTTGTATATAAAGTATCCGCGGTCGTTAATGTCGAAACAGGTAAACGAGGCATTTGTTGCGTCTTTAAATTCGAAATAGGCATTAAAATGCTTGAATTTAAATTCATCGGACGGCGTATTAAAAGCGAAGTCAAGTTCAATAGTGAAACTGTCTCTTAGCCAGGTATTGTTATCAAGTTTTGGACTAAGTGTTTGGTAGGGCAATTTGATGTAAAAATCTAACCATGAATATTGCTCTGACCTTTGTACCGTAATGTTATTCGGAAGCCTATCTCTATAATGCTTATAGCCACTTTCCGGAAAAACACCTTTCTGATATTTGCTGTAATCGTCAAATAAAACAATGTGGCTTCTCGGGGCAAAATCGAAAGTATCCTGACCCTGATACTCTTCTCTAAACGGTAAATATCCGTGTACTTTCCCCCTTTCTAAGTCAAACTGAGCATAACTTACAGACACCTGACACAACAAAGTAAATGTGACGAACATGGTCAGATTAATAAACAGTCTCATATGCCGAAATTAAAGCTTTTTAAACTCTACCCTTCTGTTCTCCTGTTTCCCCTCCGGGCTGGAATTCGGTTTCAGTGGTCTGCTTTCTCCATAACCCTTTGCAGTTAGTCTGCTTTCATTAATACCTAACAGTATCAATTGCTTTCTGACGGCATCTGCTCGTGCCTGTGATAGGGTTTTATTGCTTTCCGGTGTGCCGTCATTATCTGTGTGTCCCGATATTTCTAATTTGATTTCTGTATGTTCGGACAGGAAGAGTGCCATGTCCTTCAGGTAGCGTTTGCCGCTTAGGGCTATTGCCGCCTTATTTACCTCAAAGTTGATGGCATGGGTTACGAGCTTATCCTGCGTAATAATATCGCTGAACGGTCTTTCGAGCGGACCGGTTGCCATTATCAGGTTTCTGATTTTTAATGGATACCAGATTTGAAAACCAAACACAGTCGGCATAATGGGGCAACCGGAGTACGATATGAGTCTGTGTCCGTTAACATATATTTTGACAGTTCCCAGTCGATAAGAATAAGCGAAATGATGCCATTTTCTTTTTTCATATAGTGTTGGGATTCTTACATTGCTTATGGAAATTGGTTTACGTCTGATGCCTTGCCGTTCGTCACACTTGTGGGAAAACATATATTTACCATCATTCCATACACGGAGACTTGACTCAGACGTATTCCTCTCGCCGGAGATAAAAAGATGGAAGTCGTGTACCGAACGAGGCGACTTATTGCCGAATGCAAAATCACATTCAATCGTAAAGCTATCTCTAAGGTCAGCAGGGTTTTTCAAAACAGGAATTACTCCGGACACCCATGATGGAGCATAGCAATCTAGCCAGGCATAATCTTCTGTTTTCTGCACAGTAACTCCCTTTCCTGTTTTATAAAGCTCTTTAGGTAACACATTTGTCTGATACCGGCTGAAATCATCGGAAAAGAAAACATGAGTTCTGGGAACAAAGTCGAAAGTGTCTCTCAGAATCTCACTGCCTGCCTTAGTTTGTGCATTGCAAACTGGTGTTATAATCACCAATAATAACAGAATCAGTAAATGAGATTTATATTTGAACATATCCGAAGATGTCTATGGTTTAAATATACTCATTATGATTTAGTATTTCATATTAGCTTTCGCAACGTTCAACCCGGCAATGCGGATGCTGTATTCTGCACTGAGCATGTTAAGGAAAGACAAACATTAGGCTAACCTCGTTTTGCAATTCCCTACACGGCCGATAGGGCTGTATCTTTATTAGCCAAATGTATGTGTATGAATTTTTTATCAAAGACTGTGTTGGTGCTATTGTCTTTCACCTAAAATTTATTCAACTCCATTAGGGCATTCTAATCTTCCGAAACTCCACTCGCCGGTTCTCTTGTTTCCCCTCCGGGCTGGAATTCGGTTTCAGTGGTCTGCTTTCTCCATAACCCTTAGTTGTCAATCTACTTTCGTCTATACCTAGCAATGTCAGGTGCTTTTTGACCGCATTAGCTCTTGCTTGCGACAGTTTCAGATTGTTCTCCGGCGTGCCGTCATTATCTGTATGCCCCGATATTTCTAATTTGATATCTGTATGTTCGGACAGGAAGTTCGCCAGTTCTTTCAGGTAGCGTTTGCCGCTTAGGGCTATTGCCGCCTTATTTACCTCAAAGTTGATGGCGTGGGTTACGAGCTTATCCTGCGTAATAATATCGCTGAACGGTCTTTCGAGCGGGCCGGTTGCCATTTTCAGGTTTCTGATTTTAAAGGCATCCCGTCCTCCAATCCGAAACTCGGACGGAAAAATACTGCACCCGGAATATGCTACCAATCTATGTTTGTCAATAAATATACTGACGTTACCGGTTTGGTATGAAATAGCTAAATGGTGCCACCCTCTGCCGTCGAACTTTGCGATATGGGAAGATATAACCGTAGGTTCTCTATTGTATTTTTCCCGCCCCGGACACGTGTGCCCGAAGGAACATTCTCCGTCTTTGTTTACGGTAATATATGCAAGAGAAGTATCTGTTGGGTTTAGCAGATGAAAATAAACAAAATGCCAACTTTTGTCAGGTGCCAATGTCGCGGACGCAAATGCGTAGTCTAACTCGATTGTGAAGCTATCTCTAATTAAGTCAGTATTATTCAGAATTGGTTTAATTGAATAGGGAGCACAATGCGTGTAACAATATAGCCAGCTATAGTGTTCCGACTTTTTCACTAAGATGCTACCGTCGGGACATTCACATTTAACTATATAGCGCTCAGCGGGCAACCTTCCGGTAGGATACTGGCTGAAATCATCGGAAAAGAAAACGTGAGTTCTGGGTACAAAGTCAAAGGTATCGATCAAGGTTTCACTGCCTGCATTGGATTGTGCATTACAAATCGGGGCGACAACCACCAATAATAGCGTAAGGATATGAGATGAAACTTTGAACATGACCGAAGATATCATTGGTTTAAAAATACTCATTATGATTAAGTATTTTATATTAGTTTTCGCAGCGTTCGACCCGACAATTACGATGCTGTATTTTGCAACAGCATTGTTAAGGAAAGACAAACATTAGGCTAACCTTGTTTTGCGATTCCCTATACGGCCGATAATGCCGTATCTTTATTCGCTAAATGTATGTGTATGAATTTTTTATCAAAGACTGCGTTGGTGCTATTGTTAGCGATGCTGGTCAATAGTAATGTGGACGCACAGGGGTTCAGTTCCTGGTTCAAGAGAGCTAAGAAAACCGTTGAAGAGAAAACTAAGACCGGAGGTACCGGAACTGGTTTATCGCAGAGCGAAATAACTGCAGGGCTGAAAGAGGCATTGAATGTGGGCGCAAAAAATGCTACAAGCAGGCTCTCTATGACAAATGGGTTTTTCGGGAATCAGGCCATTAAAGTATTAATGCCCCCGGAAGCCAGAAAGATAGAAACAACATTGCGCAGCATAGGAATGGGCGCACAGGTAGACAAAGCAATTTTGTCTATGAACCGTGCAGCAGAAGATGCATCAAACAAAGCATTACCGATATTTCGGGATGCCATCACCAGCATGACAATTCAAGACGGTTTATCTATCTTGAAGGGCAGTAACGATGCAGCCACACAATATCTGAAAGGAAGAACATCATCTTCACTAACCACCGCATTCCGGCCGGTAATAAAGTCTTCTCTGGACAAAGTACATGCTACCAGATACTGGAAGGAAATTGTAACCATTTATAACAAGCTACCGACAACGCGCACCAAGCTAAACCCTGACCTAACAGGGTATGTTACCGAGCGGGCGCTGAATGGTCTGTTTATAAACGTGGCACAGGAGGAAGCTAAAATAAGAAGTAACCCTGCAGCCAGGGTTTCTGACATCTTAAAAAAGGTATTCGGATAAAAAATGCGGGTGGGGTTGTTTTCCCCTGTCTTAGGCTTGGGCTTAACCCGAAATACCCTTAAATTGCACTAAATTGAATACGGGAGTGTGAATCAAGGTGGCTCTCGATTGTATTATTATTGTTGGTATAAAAGTGGAAAGTAGTTATGTCTCAGGAACAGAATTTTGATGTTGTATCGTGGTGGAATGGATTGGCATTTGATGGTAAAGAGTTATTCACCCTTAATGACGACGGGCAACTGTATTTGCATGCCGGCGATGCAGAAAAGGAACGGTTGATTGCCTCCTTTACCGAAGAAAACTGTGAAGCGGAGTTCAATGCGCTGAGAGAAAAGTATGCGTTGCTACAATCAAAAGTGGCAGAGCTGGCAGCCGAATGGGCAACAATTGAAGACAAAACGACTATAGCCGACAAGGTGTTTTCGCTAAAACGGCAAATTACAGAAACTGCTATGCTAGGAGACCTTAACCTCCTGCAACCGGAACTTGCAACGTGGGAGCAGGCCATCAACTCCATTTATGAAGAAAACTATGCCATAAAACTTCAGCTGGCCGAACAAGCCGAAGCCCTGGCAAATGGTGATGAGTGGAAAGAGGCAAGCATCGCCATGAAAGAGGTAGTAGACTTGTGGAAAGCTTCCGGTCACACCGACAAACGACGCAGCGACAAGCTGTGGCATAGAATAGAAGATGCACGGACAAAATTTAATGAACGCAAGCAACAGTTTTTTGAAGAACAGGAGAAAGACCTGCTCGTAAATCTGGATTTGAAACTGGATTTGGTGGAGCAGGCAGAATCACTAACGGAATCAAAGGAATGGAAAAAGACATCTGAAACTTTTCACCGGCTGACGACAGAATGGAAAACCATTGGTCACACGCTTAATAAGAAAAATGAAGAACTCTGGCAACGCTTTATAGCCGCCAAAAGTGCTTTTTTTGACAGGAAGCGAGAACATACCGATAAGATACAAAAAGAGCAGGAAGAGAGTTATCAGCAAAAGCTATCGCTCGTTGAACAGGCAGAGGCCTTGCAAGACAGTAAAGAGTGGGGTAAAACTGCACAGGCCTTTGGCACGCTGATGGCAGAGTGGAAGAAGACCGGACGTGTAGGAGGAGAAAAAGGCGAGGAACTATGGAATAGATATAATGCAGCACAAGAAAAATTCTTTAGTGCCAAGAAAGCACATACCGAGGATATACGGCAAATGCACGAAGAAAACCTGGGACTGAAGCAAGAACTTATTCGCCGTGCCCATCAGATTAAAAACTCATCGAGTTGGGGAAACACTACTGCAGAGATGAATGAGTTGCTGGAAGAGTGGAAAGCCATAGGACCGGTAGCGAGAGAAATTTCCAATAAGATATGGGATGAGTTTCTGGCAGCCCGCAAACATTTTTTCGCCCGCAAGGATGAAAACAGGGAGCTAAGAAAAGAATACTACGAAACCCAGAAGGAAACAAGAATAATACAGGCAAAAGAAGCACTCGATAAATTGCTCGAAGATATTGCCGAAGAAGAAAACAAGCTGGTAGACTTCAAAGAGGCACTTGGCAACATAACACCCGGAAAAAAAGCAGCTGAACTAAGGAAACACTTAGAAAATCTGTTGGTAGAAGGGGAACAGAAAATAAAGCGATTCAAAGAGAAACATGCTGCGCTGAAAGACGAGTACGGCAAATCTCTTGAAAAGGCTAAAGCGGAAAAGGAAGCCAAGAAAGAAGCGGAGAAAGCGGAAGTGAAGCCCTCAGAAATAAAAGAAGAGAAGGCAGAGGAGAAAGTTTCCCCGATCGAAGCTAAGAAAGAAGTAGAAGTAGAGAAGGAAACCATTGATAGTGACTCTGCACCGACACCGGAGCAGGGACCGGAAAAATAGCATTTAGATATGTCCAAAAAGCACCAGGCACGCCCGGACGGGCTTGCTTACTCAACAAATAAAGATTTTTTCAACGATTATCTTGACGAAGCACCGGATGAGACTTTGCCCGAAGGGCAACAAAAACTAAAAGTAAAGTTAGATACCAAGCAACGTGCAGGAAAAGTCGTTACTCTGGTAGAAGGGTTTTCCGGCACTGCTGATGATTTGAGTACACTTGGCAAGATGCTGAAAACCAAATGTGGCACCGGCGGAAGCGTAAAAGATGGCCTTATACTGATACAAGGCGACTACAAAGCACGGGTCGTGCAATTGTTGATAGATGCCGGTTATACCCGTACCAAATAACCCAATGAATTAGTACCGATAATAAAAAGAGCATTGCCGTATAGTTCGCAATGCTCTTTTTAATTTAGATGTCTTAATAACTACTTAATAACTCCTAACTCCTTACCAACCTTGATAAAGGAATTGATAGCTGTATCCAGATGATTTCTGTTGTGTGCTGCCGATATTTGCACTCTGATACGAGCCTGCCCCTTTGGCACTACCGGATAAAAGAAGCCAATTACATAGATACCTTCTTCCAACATGCGTGCCGCAAATTTCTGTGCTATTACCGCATCATACAGCATAATGGGAGCGATAGGGTGTGTACCCGGCTTGATATCGAATCCTGCTTCTGTCATTCGGCTGCGGAAATACATGGTGTTGTCTTCCAGAGTATCCCTTAATTCTGTTGTTTCGCTCAGCATATCCAGCACAGCAATGGTTGCACCTACAATAGATGGCGCCAGAGAGTTTGAGAACAGGTAAGGGCGGCTGCGCTGACGCAGCATATCTATAATTTCTTTCTTGCCGCTCGTAAAGCCACCCGACGCACCGCCAAGGGCTTTCCCCATGGTGCTAGTGATGATGTCTATTCTATCCATAACACCACATAACTCATGAACGCCCCTTCCGGTTGCACCCATAAAGCCCGATGAATGACTCTCGTCAATCATTACCAGTGCGTCGTATTTGTCTGCGAGGTCGCAAATCTTGTCGAGCTGTGCAATGGTTCCGTCCATGGAGAATACCGAGTCGGTCACAATAAGTCGCGTACGAGCATCCATAGTCGCTTGCAGCTGAGCTTCAAGATCCGCCATATCGTTGTGCTTGTACCGCCCCCTGCGCGCCTTGCACAGCCGTACACCGTCGATAATGGAAGCATGGTTCAGTTCGTCTGAAATGATTGCATCTTCGGCACCCAACAATGGCTCAAAAACACCTCCGTTTGCATCAAAACAAGCAACGTACAAAATGGTATCTTCTGCCCCGAGAAACTTGGAAAGCTTTTCTTCCAGTTCTTTATGAATATCCTGTGTGCCGCAAATAAAACGTACAGAACTCATCCCGAAACCGCGATGGTCTATAGCACGATGTGCTGCTTCTATTACACGAGGATGAGAAGAAAGGCCGAGATAGTTGTTAGCACAAAAGTTGAGTACTGTCTTTCCGTTTACGGTTATTTCTGCACCTTGTACAGACTCTATAATTCGCTCCTGCTTATAGAGACCGGCATCTTTTATCTCCTGTATCTCCCCTTGCAAGCGGGCATAAAATGATGGACTTGACATAGTCAGTTAAATTTTTGAATTTTCAGAATGTAAAAATGCCTACTACCGCCTTGTTTCGACCTTACTTGGTCAATGTTACATTGCAAGTTTCGGGGAAACCACCCGGAGTGTTGGATGCGGTGTAGGTAATGGTCATAGAGTTTCCGGTAAATGTGCCACTACCTTCCAGGATGGTGGCATTGCCAATATTCTGAGAAGGAATGGTTAGCGTGTTTTCGTTACAGTTCAGATAAACTGTAGTATTAGTATTGGATCCGTAGCCACCAAAGTTGATAATCTGCAATTTGTCGGTAATACCCGTTGCCACAGCCGTTGCAGTATAGGTATAGTCACGGTTGCTACACTCGTTAGCACCGCTTAAGTCGCCCAGAAGACTCGAAGCACAGTCTGCCGCGCGGACTGTAAGGTTAAAATTATATGTCTTTGCGTCAGAGCCGTCAGCCTTTGATGTAATGGTCATCGGATAGGTACCGTGACTTGCATTGGCTGTTGTAAATACAAAGTCTGCCTGATAAGTAGGCACTTTGCTGAATGTATCATGACTGACCGTAACGTCAGAGGGCAACCCTGAAAGCGCGATCATTACATCGTCTTCCTGAAACCCACCAAGATACTTCACCAATAAAGACATCGTATATGTTCCATTATCGGGTATAAATATTTCGCTGACAGGTTCATTTTTTGCCGTCTCCACTACATAACTCACAGGTACCTTTACGCTGGTAGGGGTTTTCTGACAGGACAATACCACAGCACAAAGTGCCAGTAAAATCAATACTGTTTTTTTCATACTTCGCTTTTAAAGTGGAAAGATACGTTCATAACATTAAAAATCATAGCCATTTCACTTTTTCAGATATGGGCATATTCCTCACAGCTTCCGCCAATGGCTCATCAGAGTAGCCAAAATAGAGCAACCCCATTACTATATCTTCGTCGCCTAAACCAAGGTGTGATTTTAGTGCCGGGCTGTGGGTCATACCACCGGTACTCCAGAATGTGGCAATGCCAGCGGCCGTTGCGCCAATCAGGATGTTCTGAACGGCGGCAGAAGCTGCTGCAATTTCTTCAATAACAGGAATTCTCGGGTTAGCACCACGCTTCATAACTGCAATAACGAGATGAGAAGCATTCCCGGCACCACTTTCCAACTTTCCGACAGTCGCTTCCATTCTTTTTTCCGGATCTGTATGCTTCCAATACAAGGCTCCGTGCGTCTTACCGAATTGGGCTAAGGCATCTCCGGTATATACGAAGAACTGCCAGGGTTGTGTACGGCCATGATTAGGTGCCATATTACCCAACTGCAATAGCTTGTTTATCAGCTCATCAGGAACAGCATTACCATTCATTTTTGCCCGACTAACCGTACGTCGGCTGTTGATTACATTACTTACCTGTTCAAACAATTGCTGGCTCATAGCAGGCAAAGGTAGGAGTTCAAAGAAATATACACGAAAGGAAATAGTATAAAAAATCAAAGCCCCCGCAGATGCGGAGGCTTTGTGATCCCGTTGGGACTGCAATTTTAAACCTAAATGACGGATTTATTGCTAATTGAATTGCAAACTATTGGCTTTTCAGGAACATGTCGCCTTTGCCAAGAAGCAACCAAGAGGGGTTGATGTTGTATATATCGCACAGGTTACAAATCATATCGACAGTAGGACTTCTTTGCCCTTTTTTGATGAAGCTGATGGTGGGCTGATGCGTACCGATACGCTCTGCAACCTCGCTGCTACTGCCTGCTAAGTCCTCAGCGATGATGTACTTTATGGCTTTAATAAACCTCTTTGAAACGTCTGTCTGGTAATTCATGAGTTTTTCATTTTGTCAACCAATACCTCTAAATACTGCTTGTGAACGTGTAACCTATCTTGCAACGCTTTGGTATGTGTGAATAAGTTTCGTGCATCTTCCTTTGATTTTATGTAACGTTTTTGCTCGGTTGTTGAGTCCGGGTGAACGTCAATAGCGTTAGCCACTACCCTATCTGAAAGTAACTCGTACATCATGCTGTATATCTCTGCCTGGTTGTCTAGTATCACCTTCAGGTGGGCATTGTTTGCCAGTATTATTTCTCCGAGGCTCTTGGGTGGTTCGTAGTCAGGGATATACTCTCCTTTCGGCTCATCGTCAGAAAACTCGTCTTCTGGTATCAGGTCTGTAAGGTCAATCATGTGGATAGTATTTGGTTGTTTAAAAAAAACATCGAACTTTATAGCATCTGTATTTTAATATATAACACATGAAAAGATTAACAATCGTTCTATTTTTTATTATCCTTTCTTCGCCAACGAAAGCACAGGTTTCTGACTCTACCATCAGAAATTTAGAATGGGACAATAGGATGTTATTGAAACGGGTAGGTGAAATAGAACAAAAGCAAAACCTTGCCGGTGTGAACCTTATCAGACATGCCAAGTCATATAAAGTTGGTATAGCGGAACAATTAATTGGCATCGGTGCTATTGTTTTTGGTTCTCTCATATCGTCTAATACAGAAGGTGGAGCAAGGGTTGTTCTACTATCTGGCGGTGCTTCGTTGTCACTTATCGGCACGATTACTATTATCAGATCTCATGGTCATATAGGTGTTGCTGGTCAGCATTTAAAACATAATTATTGAAAAATGTTTTATTCGTCAAGAAGCTTACAATACACAAGCTGAGCAGAGCCGCCACCAGTGTATTTCAGTTCGCACAAATAATTATGGCGATAGTGACCGCCCATAGGAGTCTCTGCATCTACGTAACTACGAATTGTATAAGTGCCACTCCCATCATAAGAGACATAAGCATCGTAGCTATTGGGAAACTCAGCCGAGCCGGGTGCTGTGAGTAGCGATTTTACATAGTATCTTGAATCAAATACTGCTTCTATTTCTTTGTCGCTTAGACTTGTACCTGTTTTAAAACTAAAGGAAGCACTCCCCAAACTATTACTGGCCGTGTTTTCAGAACTTTTGGGCGGTGAAGGTGCCACATAATCGGAAACACTTGGGGCGTATTCGTAGGTGTCTTTATCTATGTCTTGGTTTGCTTTAACCGATAAGAAAATAACTGTTGCCACAATTATTACAACAACTACGGCTGGTAATACAGATTTGTCGGGCTTCAATACCTCTTTCTTTTCGTTGTCCATTGTAATTTATTTTTGTCGGTTAATTGTTCCGATGTTATTGCTTTGATGAGATAATAACTAATAACCTCTGATAATCCCACGCACTTTATATAGCTTATCAATCATGCCCTTTTTAATAGGGGAGGGGCTGATCTTTTCGTTCTTGGGTACCAGGAGAAAGTTATCACGACTGGCCGGGTCTGCGTTTAGGTACTTACATGTTTCCAGCCCATTCTTCGCTACTATGTAATAGATATCGCCGTACACTACAAACTCCTTATCTATTACTTCCTTGCATGCAATAAAATCTCCGTGCCTTATCTCTGAGTGCATACTGTCTCCGGTAATGATGGCACCGAAATCGCAATCCCGGAAACGAGGATCGAATAGGTAGTATTGCGGAATGAACACTGCATCGTCTCTGTATGAATTAATAAAAGATGCTGTGATAGGCGTATTGTACATTGGTACGCCCTCCCACCCTTCAAAAGCACTTTTGTAATCTTCGGGCTTCAACCTTGTATGTACGTGCTTGCCGAGGGGAATTACCTCCTTTGACGAGCCCTCCGAAACGGCACTTTCAATAAACATTTTGCCCTCTCCGGTTAACAGCCATTCTTTATTTACCTGCGGATAAGCTGTGACAATTTTCTCTACAATGTCCAATTTTATTTCACTATTTCTCTTTATGGCATTGCGTATTGTTGTTGAACCAACATCAATGTTACGCTCAAACTTACTTATGTTGACATCAAGAGCATCAATTAAATCATTTAAAATAAACGCTTTAGCCATACTAAATAAAATTATTTAAATAATTGTATAGTTTTTCTTGTCATTGTCCTATACAATGTATAGTTTTGTATTGAAATTCAATATCTGAAACACAAAATACAAAACAAATGATAAAGTGCAGATACACGTTAATAGAAGCTAACGAAAAAATCAAGACACTTGCCTCTGAATTCCCACTAGAAGAGCGCAGCAAATACCGACAGACGTTTGCCATCGGTCACTCCACACTTCACTACTGGCTGAAAGGCACGGTACCGTCACTTGTCGCTGCTAATCACTTAGCGGAGTACATGGAGCAGTATGTCGCAAATCAGAAAGTACAAACAGCATAATCAAACCTCTTGCCAAAAAAAGCTAAAGGATTTTAACAATGAGCAGCACCGGAGTAATGCAAATACCGATAAGCGAGTGGAATTCTCATAAACGCAAAATAGATAAAATATACAAAAAACTATTTAGTGATGAGAGTGGCGCTACTGCCGGGTGGGTGCGAGCAGGTGAGTTGATGAAAAGAACCGGACTTACAAGGGCTGCTATAAGGTATCGCAAAAATGAGCACAACAGCAAAAAGACATCTTCCGGACACTATATCTATGATGTAAACGCTTTTAAAAACTAAGCTATGTATTACAAACCTAACATAAAGTTTTACGGATACAAATACCAACTGGCCATGGGCGGTGGTAATGACTGGATGCTGTGGGTGTTGCTCTTCGGGCTGTTGGTATACTTCACTTACATGCAGCACTTAATAGACACGCTACTATGACCTGCAGTCCGAAAATAGTGTACAGGATATTGATGGCCGGCGTGCTGGCGTATGTGATCATGTTATTTCTAATTCTTTAAATAAATATAATGAAAATACTAAATGGAGTGCTATTAAGCGTATCTGCTTCCGACCTCGACAAAGATGGGAGATTTGTAAACAAAACAGTAAAAGAAGTTGCTGACAAATGCTTTTGGGATATGCCGGAGTTAACTGCGGTTATATTGCCTAATTGTAAAAAGATAGGTGCGTACTGCTTCAGCTACAATCAGGCACTTACAGAGGTGAGCCTACCCACACTTATAACCGCAGGTTCTGACTGCTTCAGCTACAATCAGGCACTTACAGAGGTGAGCCTACCCACACTTATAACCGCAGGTTCGTACTGCTTCAGCTCCAATCAGGCACTTACAGAGGTGAGCCTACCCACACTTATAACCGCAGGTTCGTACTGCTTCAGCTCCAATCAGGCACTTACAGAGGTGAGCCTACCAGCACTTACAACAGCAGGTTCGTACTGCTTCACCTCCAATCAGGCACTTACAGAGGTGAGCCTACCCGTACTTACAACAGCAGGTTCGGACTGCTTCAGCTCCAATCAGGCACTTACAGAGGTGAGCCTACCAGCACTTACAACAGCAGGTTCGTACTGCTTCAGATACAATGAGGCACTTACAGAGGTGGAAATTGGCAAAAAGAAACTTAATGTGAAACATGTTGATGGATACTGTTTTGTAGTTCAGAGACAACGAACCGCAAAAGGGATCGTGGTTTATGAAGGTTATAATATTACTAATGTAGAAGATTCTAAAATAGGAATGTCCCCATGTTATGTTGCGGAAAAAGAAGGTTTTACAGCGCATGGAGATACCGTTAAATCTGCTATTAGCGACGTGCAATTTAAAATAGTTGCGGAGAAGTTGAAGAAAGAGCCAATACATGCCGATACTATTGTCAGTATAAATCATTACAGAACGATTACCGGAGCGTGTGAATTTGGGTGTAAGTCATGGCTTGAAAGCAACGGACTCTCAGGCGTAACAGATATGAAAGCATCTAAATTAGCTCCACTACTTAAAAAGACAGATGCGTATGGTTATGAAAAGTTCATGCAATTAGTTCAATTCTAAAACTTCAATCTATGCAAATGGGTTTCTCAATTCCAAAATGGGAGATAAGAGCGAGCGACTGGCTTGATGCCAACATCTTTCCTGCCCCAAACGATACAACTCCTGCACACACAGAGCGCATGCAGTACCGGCTACTCATAGAAAAGGAAGCGAATAAAATACAGATGTGTGTCAAAAGCTGCAAGACGCTACCACAGACGTATACCATCATTAAGATGGTAATGGCACTACTGCGCCGGCACAGAGACACAGGCAATAATGCCATGCTGAAAGGCTGCGTAGGCAGCATAATGATGGAGCTGGAGAGGAAGCAGCATCAGATTCAAAGTAAAATGTAATCCTAAAAATAAAAGCTATATGTCAACAACTCAATTACAAAAGCTAGACTTCTCACCAGAACAGGTGGAACTTATTAAATCGCAAATTGCTCCAGAAGCAACAGACAGCGAACTACAATTATTCCTTTACCAGTGCAAGCGTACGGGTCTTGACCCAATGGCAAGGCAGATATACTGCATACACAGAAAGACGGGGAATACTAAAAAGATGAGTGTACAAACGTCAATAGACGGATTCCGTGTAGTTGCCGAGCGTACTGGTCTTTATGGAGGTCAAAGTGCGCCTATATGGGAAGAAGGAAAAGACGGATATCCAACCAAATGCACCATATCTGTATATAAATTCAAAGGTGGGGTAAGGTACGAAGCTGCAGTAGCCGTTGCGTTCTTCCGTGAATACGTGCAACTAAAAGATGAATGGGTAGGCGGTCAGAGAACAGGAAACAAAATAATCGGTGATATGTGGGCAAAGATGCCTCACACAATGCTTGCAAAGGTGGCAGAAGCCCTTGCCCTTAGAAAAGCATTCCCACAAGATTTGAGCGGACTGTATACCACCGATGAAATGGCACAATCTGAAAATGAAACAACAGCCGAGACTGCAATTTTACCAAATCCAACAGCATTGCCTTCGCCTCCACCGAAAACAACACCATTCAATAAGACTTATCCCGATAAGAAAGCAATCCTGGCAGTATTAGAGACAGCCAAGGTGGCAGGAGAGGTGAAGATCTTGTACAATGCCAATAAGGCGTTGATAGATAATGACGATGCGATGAAATCTGCATTGAAAAAGAAGCAGGATCTGATAAAGAACGGCGGTAAGCTGATAATTACCGACAAGCAACTGGATGAAGTTATCGCCCGACTTAATAAAGGGGATAAGGAGATATATAAGCAATCGCTGAACGTGTATCTGCTAGATGACGCTCAAATAACGAAACTTGAAAACGCCTATATACATCAGGTAAAGGTTGCGGAGCAAATAGCTAAGAAGCATGACAAGCCGGCCAGCATAAAGAACGTTGCTGACGCTTGCACCTGTGCCGAGCAGGTAATGAAATTGCACCAAAACAATTCATTCATTATAGACCGTGACGAGGAATTGAAGGTGTATGTCGTTGACAGAATTAAAGCCCTCAATTCTGCAGCATGATAGCGTATAGTAGAATGGTAGTAGAGCATGCTTATGCTAATGATGGCATAACACTAACAATAAAGCCTAAGAATTACCGGGAGCGATTCCCGGACTTCTACGAAATAAAGCAAAAAGAAAACGGCATTACCTGGGAGATAGTGCCTTACGGAATAGGATTAGAGCGAATAGAAATAGGCATCATTCCGGATGGATACGAAGTAGTGACAAAAGATAAGTATGAAATAGTACTCAAAACAAAGCAGAGGCGAAACATCAGGCAGAAGGTTCGCGGCAGCATAAAACAACAATCATGATATTATTTTTCGATACAGAAACGACTGGCAAACCAAAGAACTACCAAGGTAGTATGCGTGACCTTGACAACTGGCCGCGCGTGATACAACTGGCATGGGCCGTGTACAGCGACACCGGTGATAAGCTGGACAGCAGATGTGAACTGATACTACCTGACGGATGGGAGATTCCAAAAGAAAAGTTCTGGATTGACAATGGGTATAGCACAGAAAAGAATGCTGCAGAAGGCACTCCTATGGACGTTGTTCTTGACAGCTTCGTTGCTGCAGCGAGAGCTTGTCGTGCTATAGCTGCACATAACATACAGTTCGACTACAACGTACTAGGCGCTGAAATGTTACGCTACAATAAGACCGTAGGCAGGAAATTGGAGCAGTACTGCACTATGAAGCATGGCACGAGTATTTGTAAGCTGCCGGGCAGTTATGGAAGATATAAGTGGCCATCACTGGAAGAATTACATAGGCATCTACTTGGTGAAGGGTTTGACAATGCGCATGATGCCATGGCAGATGTGGAAGCGTGCGCAAGATGTTATTTCAAGATGGTAAAGAGTTAGGATTATAGCGGCTGGCCGTGTCTACGGCTGGCTTTTTTTATTGTCTCATTAAAAAGAAAACAGTGGAAACTATAAGTACCGAGAATCAAGCAGTATGGACGCCAATGGAGTCTTACTACTACGAACAACGACTAAAAGCAATAGGTGCAATACCAACACAAGAGGGATAATGCCAGACTTCGGGGGACATATCGACAATAACAACAAGCTGACTGTATATAAGCAGCCTGTGCTTGCGGAGTGGATTAAAAAGAACTCCGGAAAGGATATTGTGCTGTCTGTGAAAGTGAAGCGCAAGCAAAGGAGTACCCCTCAAAACGGCTATTACTGGAGCGTAGTGGTGCCGATGGTGACGGAAGCTATTAACAGTTACGGTAACGAGTATAGCAATGACGATACGCATGAGTACCTGAAGTCACGCTTTAACAGCAAAGATGTAGAAGTCGGCGACGGCAACTACCTGCAGCTACCAATGTCAACGTCCGGATTAGATACGGCAGAGTTTGCCGGGTACATAGACCAGATACAACAGTTTGCGAGTATGGTACTCGGAGTTTATATCCCGAGTCCGAATGAGCAACTAACAATAGATCATTACTTAAAACAACCATAAATATGAAACAAGACACAGCAGCTATGCGTCCTTACATTATTAAGGACGCAACAATCAAAGACGACTACTGTAACTACAGTTACGAAATCACGGACGGCATAGGGTTCGGAGACACACACAACGTGAAAGGAAGTGGTGTGATTGAAGACGACCTACGTAAAGCAATGGGTATATTGAATGTGCACCTTGCAGTAATAGACGATGTATTTAAGCACAGCGGTATAGAGATTGAGGATATTGACAGGTATCACGCTCACGACCTCACAGGCCTGTACAATGTTACCGGCATCAAAATTAAGGGCAGTAAAGAAAACGAGAGTGTTATCATCATCGGCAACAAGTATGTGAGCTCAGCCGGTGGCAGAATAGAACTGGCATCGCCTAAAATACCTCTTGATAGTATGTCGTCTTACAAATGGTACAATGAGTTGATTGTAGCGGTGGAAGATGTACGTCATGAGGTGGAGTTATACAAAGAGGGTAAGTATGTGCAGACAGATGACGACGACGATGATGAGCCTGTAAGTAATTCCCGGCAAATGACTATTGGTGACGCTATTGACGAAACCTTAGCTAAATCAAAAGTATAGTGAGCTTTACTCCACGTCCATATCAGGTAGAGGCAATTAATGCCGGGGTTTCTTTCTTCAAGGAAAAGAAGCAGTATCACGCTTTACAGATACTGCCTACCGGCTCCGGCAAGTCTGTTGTAATCGCCAACATCGCTAGTGCGTTGGAAGGAAAGACATTAGTGTTTCAGCCATCGAAAGAGATACTGGAGCAGAATGTAAAGAAATTCATGAGTTATGGCTATCGGGCCGGAGTGTACTCCAGTTCAGCAGGCATGAAGTACATAGACGATGTAACCTTTGCAACTATTGGGAGTGTAGCCAAGAAGCACCACGTCTTTGAGCAGTTCAGTAATATAATAGTAGATGAGTGCCATCTGGTTAACCCTGATCAAGGCATGTATGCTGACTTCTTCAGGAGTCTATCTAAGGCAAAGGTGTTAGGGCTGACAGCTACGCCATACAGGCTATATGCAAGCTTTGAGGGTGCGATATTGAAGTTCCTTAACAGAACCAGACCAAGGATATTCAGCAAGGTGCTGTATTACGTACAGAATGATGTACTGTTTGATGCCGGACATCTGGCAAAGCTAGAATACTTCTCCCCTACTATTATCGACCGCACGAAGCTGCAAATGAATAATTCGGGAACAGACTTTACTGATAGTTCCGTAAGGGCATTGTCTAGGGAAATAGATATGCCAGGGCAGACAGTGGAGTATGCTAACAGGCTGCTCGTTAAGCGGAAGAACCTGCTTGTGTTCTGTTCGTTGATTGAGGACGCACAGAAGGTGGTAAAGAGAATACCGGGGGCTGTACTCATTACAGGTGAAACCAGTAAGGCAGCGAGAGAGAAAGCGTTGTCGCAGTTTACCAAGGGTATCATTAAGTGTGTAGTGAATGTGGGTGTACTGACGACAGGGTTTGATTATCCGGAGTTGGAATGTGTATTGATATCGAGGTCGACAATGTCGCTGGCATTGTATTACCAGATGATAGGGCGTGTGATGCGTCCGCATAAGAATAAGGCATCTGGCTGGGTGGTGGACTTGGGGGGCAACATCCCAATGTTTGGGAAGATAGAGACTATGAAGATAGAGCAGACTGAAGAAGGTCTGTACTACATCACAAACAACGGAAGGCAATTAACTAATGTAAATTTTTCAAAAGTGTAAAAAACGTTATTATGACTACAAAAGCAAAAGCAGACAGGCTTATTACCAATATCAGCATCTCAAATATTATTGCTGATCCAAACCAGCCACGAAGGTTCTTTGACGAAAGCGAACTGAGTCACCTGGCCGAAAGCATCAAGCAGTATGGAGTTACCTCTCCCATACTTGTACGACCAATTGAGGGTGGGACAAAGTATATGATAGTATTTGGTGAGCGAAGATATCGTGCAAGACAGTTGGCTGGATTAGAGAAAATACCGTGTATGGTGCGTGAGCTAAATGATGATGACGCATTTGAGTTGCAGATTACTGAGAACCTGCAGCGCCATGATCCGCATCCGATGGAAGAGGCGGCTGCGTTCCTGAAAATGAAAAGCCGTTATTCGTTTGCTGAGATGGTAGAGCGCATCGGCCGTAGTAAGCAGTATGTCGCTAAACGACTATTGCTGAACGACCTGCTGCCTGACTTTCAGGAGATGTTCTTCAAGGGCATACTCGATATGAAAGAGGCCTTGTGCCTTGCCAAGGTATCAAAGGAGTCGCAAGAAGTAATCCTGGAAGAAAGGTGTGAGGGATGGAAAACAAACAGTCGTTTTAGTTTGAATAATGTTGACTGGTGGGTACGCGATTATGAGCATGACCTAACGAAAGCACAATTTGATATAGAGGATACATCGCTCGTGGTAGCTTCCGGAGCGTGTGCAACCTGTGTACACAATAGCGCCAATAAGCTGACGCTATTCCTTGAGGATAAAACGAATATATGCAATAATGGCGTCTGTTACAGCATGAAAACGGAGAATGCGTTCAGAAGAAAACTGGAAGACGCTGTAAAGAATCCGGATGTTGTGCTTATAGACATTGCATACTCACATGACAGTAAAGATGAGCAACGGTTGAAGATGGCTGAGGAGTTAGGCGTGTCGGTACTGACCGAAAAGTCTTTCGACAGGATATTCGACTACGGAGAAGATAAAAAGCCCGTATTCGATACGGAATACATCGAAGATAACATTGGCAGCAAGCCCAATTTGGAGGAATATTTAGCGGAGCAGAAAGAAGATTCACCTAACTGGGAATATAATGCAGAAGTATTCGAAGCTGAGTGTAAGGTTGGATTCAAGGAACTGGAGCAGAAGTACGAAGAAGACCTGAAGGAGCTGGAAAAAGAATTTAACTCGGACGTGGCTAAATGGGAAGCGAACCAAAAGAAGTATGCTGAGGATAAGGCGAATGGTCATGTTAAGCGCGGGTTTGTTGTTGCTGGGTATAGCAGCGGTGAAATTGTGTACATAAGACTGAAATCAAGTGCTGTTTCCGATGCTTCTGCAGGTGGTACAAGTCAAGCTATTATAGATATCAAGCTAAGAGAGGAACGCGCTCAGGAGCTGGATGGTGAAAAGATATGGGAGCAGGTACGCAAGTATACTACCGAGGATCCGGAAGAGAAGTTTAAATCAGGGGGTGATCTGACAAGTATTGAATACAACGCTGTCGGTGTTGCATTGTACGAATGTTTAGGATGGAGCAAAAAGAGTCAGTTCATGGAAGAAGTGTTGGGCATGGATATGTATAAGGACTCAAAAAAGGATATAGCAGCACGCTTACTTAATCTGAGCAGTAGCGAAAGGCACATACTTGTAAGAATGCTTGTAAAGCAAAACCTATACAAATCCGGAAGTGGCCATGACAATAGCATCAGCAATATAGCAGGCTTTACCGTAGCGAAAGAATACTATCCGGAGCAAGTTGACGAGACAATGGCGACAATAGAGGAGAAAGCGAATAAGCGATCTGCGAGGGTACATGAACGTATCGAGGCAATGAACAAATCGAACGACTAACCCATTAATGATTCAGTAATGGACATAACGCATATAAAAATAGACGACAAGCACTACGATGTGCCTTCAGATGTTGTTGCTCGCATGCAGGAGTACTACGAAACGATGCAGAAGGCAACGACCGAGTATAACAGATTGCGTGATTTGGCTGCTAAAGTCCGGAACCTGCAGGCTGAGTACTTCAGTAGCCGTAATGTTTTAGTACTGCGCGCTGCAAAGGCGGCAGAGAGGAACCTGGATGACTACCTGAGCGGTAAGACCGCAAAGAAAGAGCAGGAGGCGCAGCAGGCTGAATTATTCCGGTAGTGGGTGACATATCACTACTAAGACAAAAACAATGCCAACAGAGACAAAAGAAACGTTAAAGCGACAAAGATAAAAGCACCTTATAACATGGCAAAAAGAATGACCGACACTGACAAATGGAAAAAGCCACTACTCAAGTCATTACCTCCTGAGTATAAGTTGTTATGGTTGTACATCACTGATCAGTGTGATCATGCCGGAATATGGGATGTTGAAATCGATATAGCTGAAACCAGACTAGGGATAATTCTGTCAGAAGATGCAGCATTGGAAAAGTTAGGAGATAAGGTGATACCGTTTGATGGTGGCACGAAGTGGTTTATTCCCAGCTTCATATCGTTTCAATATGGGGATCTGAACCCGAAAAACAAGGTGCACAATTCCGTATTAAATATTTTGACAAAATATAATCTAACTGAAAAGATAGAGGGACTTCCAAGCCCCTTGCAAGGGGCTAAAGATAAAGCTAAAGATAAGGATAAAGAAAAAGGGGGTGTGGGGGAAATTAAAACCGAACAACAGGAGCCTATTCAGGTAGACGCAACCGGAATCCTGTACGCTCCCAACAGACCGGAACACGCCCCAACGTTTGAGGCTGTAAACGAATTTTTCTGGGCTCAGGGAAAGAAGGACGGAGTAGAAGCAAAGAACTTTTTCAATCACTACGAGGGGCTGGGATGGATGCAGGGATTCAGCGCGATATTCAGCTGGAGGTCAATCGCGAACAAGTGGATTGCTAATACCAAGAATAAACCACAGCCGAAAGAAGATCCGCAGCCGAAAAGAAACCCATTTGTAAAACCTGTACAACAAAGGCCAAGTGAGTAGTAGCAAAAAAATAGAAACACTGTTGGGCGTGCCGCCGAACGACATTGAACTGGAGTTAGCCGTACTCGGGGCGTGTATGCTGGAAAGAGACGCCTACGATGAAATAGCGTCGACAATCCTATCGCCAGACTACTTCTACGACAACAATAACGCTACCATATTCGGTGCGATTATGGAGCTGAGTCGGTCTGGAAGCAAAATTGACCTGTTGCTGGTAACGGCCCATCTGCGTAAGCAAAATAAGATTGATGATGAGCTGAATGCATACTACCTGACTAAGATTACACAGGCGGTAATGAGCAGTGCCCATATCGAGAACCATGCAAGAATACTCGCAGAGCACTATAAGGCAAGGGTATTGCTCGCTACATGCCAGAATACAGTATCGATGATACTGAAAAATGAAATGGACGTGTTCGATATCCTCAGTCATCACGAGAAGGCAGTAAGGGATATTTCAGACGGATCAGGAGAGGGGTCATCCATCAAGGTAGGCGAAGCTCATATGAATGTGCTGATGGAGATTGAAGAGCAGAAAGAGAGCAAGTCAGGTGTATTTGGGGTTGATACCGGATATGAGGAATTGAACGAGATTACCAACGGATGGAATACTACAGACCTGATAATACTCGCAGCAAGACCATCAGTAGGCAAGACCGCTCTCGCACTAAATTTTGCCATTAACGCAGCTGACAGCGGTGTGGGTGTGCTGTTCTTCAGCATTGAAATGTCAACCAATCAGCTTGTAAGCAGACTCGCAGCCATCAAGTCAGAGGTGTTTCTGTACTACATCAACAAACGTAAGGTGGAGCAATGGCAAGAGGATAAACTATACAGCAATACTGACTATTTCAACAAGCTGAACTTTTACATAGATGATAGGACGAAGCACATACAACGAGTGGTGGCGAAAATTAAAGCCCATAAGAAAAAGCACCCTAACCTAAAGGTTGTCTTCATTGACTACCTGCAGATAATGCAGGCTACAGTATACAGAGGAGCAAACAGAGAGCAGGAGGTAGCGGCTATCAGCAGGGAGTTAAAGGCAGTAGCCAAAGACGAGCATGTGGCAGTAATTGCCTTGTCGCAGATTAACAGGGTGAGCGAGGGTAGATCAGATAAGAAGCCTGAACTATCACATTTACGTGAGAGCGGTGCAATTGAGCAGGATGCTGATGTTGTGATGATGATATGGCGTGAGCAAGAGCCTGAAAGCGATGACCAGAAACACACAATCATCTTCGCAAAGAACAGAAACGGTGCCACTGGTGATATTGAGTTGAAATTTAACAAAGACATCCAGAGATGGGAGCGCCACGAACTTCCGGTGCCAATAAGCAATAAATCTGCGCAATCGTTTACTTCTCCTGTGCCAAAGAACCCGTATGCAGGAATGAGGCGGGATCCATACCCTAATGACAAAACAGATTTACCATTTTAAGATTATTTATCACATAAAACAACAACAAAATGAATCTGGAAGTAACAGGAAAGCTAATCGAGAAAAACGACACAATACAAGTGTCTGAGAAGTTCAAGAAGCGTGAGTTCGTATTGGAACTGGCGGAAGAAATCAACGGCAATGTGTACACAAACTTTGCAAAGATGCAGCTGGTACAGAATAAGTGTGACCTGTTAGACAGGTACAACGTCGGTGATATGTTGAAGGTAAACTTCAACATCAAGGGCAACAGCTACGTTGACAAGAAGAGCGGTGAGACGAAGTATATCACTAATCTGGACGTATGGCGTATAGAGAATGCGCAGCAGCAAGCTGCACCACCGCAACAACAGCCACCGCAAGGGTATGCGAGTAGTTCACAGCCGGCACCGCCTGCATATACTGCACCTGCAGCATATGAGACAAACGACGATTTACCATTTTAAAGTATGCCTGGAACAGTAGCTATATACGATAGCAGGGAGTACTTCCCGCGGCAAGTATGGCAGGGTGAGTTTGATACATACAAAGACCTGCGAAAGTTACTGTTCCTGATGAAAGGAAAACAAATTGTAGTAGTAGTAACGTTCGATGAAAAAAAGCATAGAAAACATATCAATACTTGATGCGTGTTGTGGCGGTAGGATGTTCTGGTTCGACAAAGAAAACCCGGATGTGCTATTCATGGACATACGAGATGAGGAACACATACTGTGTGACGGTCGCAAACTGGAAGTAAGTCCTGATGTCGTTGGAGACTTCAGAAAGATGCCGTTCCCTGATGATAGTTTTCAGATGGTTGTATTTGACCCCCCGCACTTGAATAAACTTGGTAGCAAAACTTGGCTCGCAAAGAAGTACGGTGTTCTGCTACCAACATGGGAGCAGGATATCGCAGAGGGGTTCAGTGAGTGCATGCGTGTATTGAAGGTAGGCGGTACGCTCATATTCAAATGGAATGAGCATCAAATAAAGCTGACCGATGTATTGAAAGTACTGCCTCAACAGCCATTGTTCGGGCATACGTCCGGAAAGCATGGTCGCACAATTTGGATGGCATTTATAAAGAAGTAATGAAAGGAATAAGACTAACAGAGGCTCAACTAAACCGACTAAAGGCAGAGGGAAAAATACGAGGGTGGAAAGACACCAGCCCAAAACCAAAGGGAAAAAAGCCTGACAAGGTGCAAATGCCGTCTTCTGTTCCGGAAGGGCTGCTGTACATCATGCGGCAGTTGGAGGCAGAGAAGATACCGTATGTCACGGAGCATCGTTTCCATCCGGTACGGCGGTTCCGGTTCGATGTGGCCATACCGGCAAAGATGGTAGCTATTGAGTATGAGGGGTTGGTGGCTACTGGTAAGAAGGGAGGGCATCAGACCAAAACACACTATACCAAGGACTGTGAAAAATACAATTTGGCAGTAGAAATGGGATGGCGTGTGTATAGGTACACGTCATGGAATTATAAAACGTTTAATGTAAATATTTTGAAATGAAATTAGGGTTATGTACAACGAAATCGAAATAATTGAAACTGTTGATTGTCGGGAAACGCAAATAGATCTGTTGCTGCTATTTATCGAGGAGTATGGCGGTTGGCTGCAACACCTTAAATCAATAGGGCTTAGTTGGGGCGTAAATGGCGAAGAGGTTGGGGCTAATAAGGAAGCTGTAAAAACAAGGCAGCACCTCGATAGGTTAAAAGGGAAAGTATTGGAATTGTCTAATATTCAAAAATAAAATAATCATGGCAAGAGTAATAACGCTAAGTAGAACGTTCCTGAAAGGACACCCGAGGGCGGGAGAGCCTACGTACTTCGTGGAGAAGGTGTACATGGCATTGTATGTGGAAAGGAAGGATGATATTGATTTTTCATTGGAAGACATATTATATAAATCTAATGAGGGGATATTTAATAGCAATCCTGATATTATTGTTGACTTCTTCTTTTCTCTAACATGGGCAAAAGCTCCTGATTTTACAGAAAGGGAGGAATACGACCCCAAGCACCACACCATCCGATCCGGTAAGCGGTGGAAGGCTGGCGACATGGTGAGCCTGCGTGTTTGGAGCGGGATGCCTTACCGAAGCAAGCAGGTGGCGATTGCGCCTGACTTCAAGATACCGAGGGTGGCGGATGTGGAGATTGATATACATGGAAACGTAAAGATTGATGGTACAACTTATTGGAGTTTGTTTGCTTACTCAAGTTATCTTGATACCCTTGCAAAAAACGACGGTCTCGCCCTTAAAGACTTTGCAGACTGGTTCAATCCGTCACTCCCCTTCTCCGGGCAAATAATATTCTTCACTGATGTAAAAGCGGAGTATTAATATGACTGAAAAAATAGACTACAAAGCAGAGGTCAAGGCGGTGTTCCCGGATGCAAAAGCGGTAATGGCTGAATATGCCGATATCTACGATATTGTAATTAGTGATGGCACCAAATATAGAAATAAAATAGCGAGCAGTTATTGGGTTTCTGACGCGTGGCAATCAGCATACGAAATATTAAAACAACAAGGTAAAATCAAAACAACATAAACAATGGCAAACGAAAACCAAACAATTACCAGGCTACGGCCGTGGGACCTCTACGAAGCGAAAGAACGCTACGGAGACCTGACAGCTTCTGAAATCATAGAAGCAATCCAAACAGAAAACCTATTGGCCTACGCCTGCCCGAAATGCGTCCCGGACACCATCGAGGTAGATCCACAACCGACAGGACGGATAACAGTAACACTCGCCGACGGCTCTACCACCAAAGGAGTGTGCGATATCTGCGAGGGCTACCTGAAAACAACTCAGGAGTATGTAGAAGACCCTGACAACCAAGGGCAGTACATCCCTTACGTGGAACAGCCACAGGTAGACCCTGAACTGATTGAAGGGGAATAATTTTCAAAAACAGCAAATAATATTCCAGAAAAACGATAAATAATATTCCAAAATGGAACAAAAAAAAGAGTACAGCAATGAGTGGTTAGCCCGAATGTTTGCGGCTTATATGGGGTGTGATTGCGATACAACATTTACATCTAAAAATGGTAAAATAATATCTAAGGTTACAGGTATAGTAAATAATTATGTTTTTTTTAAGGATGTTTTAGAGACAGTACACACATCAAGATTAAAACCCCTACTCGCCCCCCTATCCGCAATTTCGGACGAACATGCTATCGAGGTGGCGAAAATGTTGCAAGAAAATACAAATTGCGATTGGGTTGGTTCTGACGATTTGAAAAAAGCTATAATTGATGTTTGCTTAGGTATATGTGGGCAATTTGATGGGGATAGTGATATCTTCTGTCATTATTACGACCCAGAAGAAATAGGCTTAGGTGCAACATTAATCACCCATATTATCGACTACCTACGCTCCAAAGGTTACGATTGCGGATTTATGGGAGTGCCGAGCCTGATAGATGCCGGATTGGCGGTCAAAGCATAAGATATCCACAAATTGCCAAAAACACCGCATAAATATTAGTCTATGACAATAATGACGAGGGGCGCAGCTAAGTTTTGGTGGCAAAAAGAATTACCGCCAGATGTCGCTTACCTAACTAAAAACCATCCTCACGACGAATGGGTAGCAACTACTTACAGACAAATACTTGATAAGAAAATTGCTAAACAAAACGGTGAGTTACAGTGTAAGCGTGCTCACACCAAGAGAGTCGCTGGATTTATATGGGTATTTTATAACAAAGGATGGATATTTGGCGGTTGGTACCTGTATGTAAAAACACTGAAACGTGATTTCAGTATATCATTTGGTCGTGACGGAGATTTTAACCGAAAGCTTATACAAAAAGTTATGGGGTTGTACCCGTGTGGTGTAATACCCATGATTGATAACTTTGACGAATGGTCTAAGAGGTTTGCGACTCAATTCAAAAGACCGTCTTTTAAAAGAAAAGACAAATGCGCATTGGTAAGATGCTGGTGCGATATTGACGAATACGGAAGGCTAAAAGATATCCACAAATTGCCGATTGTGGACAACTCCTGACTACTCTCCCCTACTTTTGTAACGTCATAAATTCACAGAATCAGCCTCGTTTCTACGGGGCTTTTTCGATTTTCCTGAATGTCGGGAAAACCGATTTTTCCATACGGTTTTTAAATACGTCTTATTTTTTTTTCCAAAAACCCCAACCATACTTTAGAGGGAGTTAATCTCCTCTTTCAATTCAACCAGAACTCTTTTTAAAGCTTCTGTGTCAGAATCGGTGAATGTGTAGTTGGGCTTCCTTGCCAGCTTCATCTTCAAAGTATAGGCGTTTACACCCATCCTTTCAGCCAGTAGCCGTTTGTTTATCTTCCACTCATTTACCAGATCGATTGCTTTTTGTACGTCCATTATTTGATTTTCAGACACTCCATGTAGTAGTGCCATGCGTTACGGAATAGTTTGTTTACCATGCTTGCATTTTCTTCGTCACTTGCTACCAGTGTAGTGAAACAATGGAACAGCACAAAGGTGTACGGCTGTATAGTGCCATCAGGTGCGGTGTAGTCGTAATGCCTATAATGCTCATGCGGCATATCCGGCACTATATGCCCGGGATAAACATCTATAATGCTTATCGGATTGCCACGATGCACGATGCTGTTAACCTCATGCGGACGTAGTGGATTGTTTGCAATTTCAAATCTTGCTCGTTTCATATATGCAATATAAATGAACGGCGCAACGTGTACGCCGTTCGGGTGAATTAATTAAGTTCCCAATCAAGTATAGTCTCTACATCATCCCCATATTGACTACTTGTATCGTCAGCAACACAGTTATCCTCGTCAAGTATATATTGCCCTGCTACTGACTGGAAAGACTTTTTTGCTATATGAAATGCGCTGTTAAAATCTCTCTCGTCACATTCGGCAACAGGGATAACGAATATTATTGTTTTCCCACTAACTCTTTGTGGGTTAGCGTTATGGTCAGATACTCTTATTGTAACATCTTCTTCATCGTCCGTATCTTCGTTAATAGTGAATGTATGATACTTTGATGCTGCTCCGTTGCGTACCGATGCAATCATTTCGTTTACTTTGTCTGCAAGTGCCAAGATATTGATAACTTGTGTCATAACATTGTTGCCAGTTGGTCGGTGGCTCTCTGTTTGTAAAAGGTGCTTCATTGCCCCTTTTGTTTCACAAAGATACACCTTTTTTGTTTTAAACCAAATCTTTTTTAAAAAAAGTTGGAAATAATTCTGAATAAAAAAAGTGTAGCCAATTCCGGCTACAGAAGTAAATATAACTTGTAGCGGTGTATTGCCTCAATTCCTATTTTCGTGTCACTACCAAGTGGTAACGGCAACAGGAAGCCGGAGGTGAACACAAACCGCACACTAGACAACGCCCATTCGCACGATGGATAACCGTTGTCAAAATCAATACCGCAAAACTACCGGCAATGCAAAGAGACAGCCACCTGAGCGTGGGTCGCCTGAAGCAATCAGTTTACGAGGGGGTCTGGGGGTGAGGTGTGCACCCGATATACCTATTACATAATTTAACGCTATTTACTGTACATAATTCAAGTGTATTACTTGTGTAACATATATGGTCATTCCAACTATCTACACACGCGCATGAGATTTGTCTGCTGTTGTCGTGTAATATTCGTGTCGAGACGGGGTAGATAATACGCTGTGAAGGAACGGCTGCGGTGCATCGGGTTGGGTTGAGATAGCGGGTATCTACCTGCTATGAGCGGAGTGTTAGGCGGGTGGTGCCGGGCATGTACATGGTGTCAACCTGTGCTGCCTGTGTGGCATCCTGCCGTAGCGGTGTGTAGTCGCTGTCGGACCGTAACAGTACCAATGAAAGGGCGGAGGGGTGTAAGTGGCTTTGTCCGGCGTTAAGGGCGGAAGCGTTGGCTGTGCGGCTATTTTACATAATATGGTTATGTATCCCCTCGGCGGACATAACAACACGTTATGTAACTTAGCTTTGCCCTGTGAGTAGAGTGCGTGGGCTGACCGGCACGGCATATTGAATTTTGGGCAATGTGTGGTTTGGAAATTCCGGAACTATATACTTGATACGAAAAGTT